>NZ_JAVCAP010000001.1:0-89400 GCF_030769565.1 Methylophilus aquaticus
GCGTGGGTTCTTCGGGTACGTTTCATTGCTTTCTTTCTCTGCTTTCTGCCGCCTATCGGCTGCAAGGTTAAGCAAGAATATCACTTAAAACACTGTCCAGTTTTCCGGGTCCACCTCTGTGCTCTAGCGGGTGGCTCGGAAATTGCACCTGCTAGATATCAGTTTGCTATCCAAGCCAACAATCTAGGAAGTGCTGAAAAAGGTGCGGTATGCGTATTTGAAACGTTGGATAAAGTCTCGCCAGATGAACAACAGAACATCGCTATCTATGAAGAGGTTACTGGATCACAAAAAGACATGACTGTACAAGAGTATACCCATAGTACATTTCAGCAAATACACTCAAGATTGGAGAACGCACAGTCTAAAGTGTCATTGCTTGCACCCGATATTGATAAGCTAAAATTAGCTTTACAAAGGGATAAAGATAATAAGCCTCCTTCTTCGGATGATGAGACAGCAGCTCAAGAATTCATAGATAAAAAAATTAACGAAGAAATCGAAAGACAAAAAGGGAGTAATAATTTTATGGCCAAGGTCACATCATGGAAACAAACTGCAAAGATCAAGGTAGCAGGTGCAACCTATACTCAAGATGAGGTGAATCAGAAGAACAAAGATGGAGATATAGCTTTGCAAAATATCAAAGCTAAATTTGATGTTTGCATTCAATCAGTGGCAAATGCTATTTGAGTAAGTGATTCCAAAACAATTGTTCAAATTAAAAAATCGACTTTATTAAAAAAGCAGCAAAATTGATCGTAATTGATCTTAGCGAGAGAGGAAAGATCAGTAAGACTTAATCATTGCAGTAACCTTCTTGCCAGGAAATTAGAGGATGATATTCACACCCGATCAAGCGAAGAATTTAGAAGTTTTACAAAAGGAACTTCAAAGTATTTCGACTAAAGTATTTGAGGAGTTGGTCGCAGGCTTGATTTCAGAAATATTGCAGATCGGAGTGTCTGTAGCAAAATCTGGATTTCAACATGGTGCTGACGCGGGTACAGCAGGTCGTCAAGGGAGGAACCTCCGTATCGAGTGTAAGAGATATCAGGATAAAACCTCGTTAAAAGATAGGGAGTTACTTGGAGAAATTGATCATGCATTAAAACGGGATGCTTCACTTGAAGCATGGATTCTTGCTTCCACCCGAGATGTTCCAGAGCAGCTTGAAAACGATCTTTTCGAAAAAGCATTAGATGTTGGTCTTCCAATCATCATAATTGATTGGAAGAGCGATTATTTTAATGCAATGGCAGCTCTGTGTTGCGTCTCTTGGCAGTTAGTTGGAGATAAAGTATCTCCAAAGGCCGCGTCTGCAGTACAGTCAATATCTGATCTTGCTGGTGAGGCTATATACAAGCTAAAAAAAGATTTTGAGAGTTGGTACATTGGTTATCCAACTTTGTTAAATCTTTCTCGGAAGAAACTGATTGAAGTTTGGAGTGACGAGAGAGAGAGTCTGTCGCTTTGACCTGCCCCCAAAAACCATACCATTTTTAAGTTAGCAAAGTCCGTTAAAAATCATTTTGCATGCCTTAATTTCTGGGCGTAAATTGCTGGCGGAATCCTGCCACAACTACTGTGAGGTCGAACTTCATTGTAGTCCTGTCGCCACAGCGCAATTGTCTTTCTCGCTTGTGCGAGTGTCTCAAACCATTGCTCGTTTAAACACTCATCACGGAATTTACCATTGAACGATTCAATGTAGGCATTCTGCGTGGGTTTACCTGGCTGAATCAATAAATGCTCAATCCCATGGGTATGCATCCAAGCCATGAATGCCCGACTGGTGAATTCCGGTCCACCATCTGTTCTAATCGCTTTGGGAAATCCTCTGAACCTGGCCGCCTGTTCCAATACTCTGGTCACGTACAGTCCGCCAATGCCGTGGTCTACTGCAATATCAACACACTCATGTGTCTTGTCATCTGCAATTGTTAGACATTTAAGCTTTCTGCCATTGGCCAGACTGTCCATGACAAAGTCAATACTCCATACCTGATTAGGGGCATCAGGCACCAGCAATTCAGCACGTTCAGTGACAGGACGCTTTGCTTTCTTACGGCGCTTAACGCCGAGTTTTTGCTCTGTATACAAGCGATAAATACGCTTGTGATTGACTGTAACGCCTTGGAATCGCAGTAGGTCGTGAATACGTCGATAACCAAAGCGGCGACGCTGATGAGCAATTACCTTGATACGCTCACGTAACTCAGCTGTTTGATGCGAATCCTGTGGCGTGTCACGCCAGCTGGATCTGGATAACCCCACTAAACGACAAGCACGCCGTTCTGACAGCATCTGAGCATCCAGAATGCGCTGTATGCCATCACGTTTCGCTTGTGGGGCTAGCGCTTTACCCCAAAGGCAACCTTCAGTGCTGCCATATCCAAATGCGCTTCTGCCAGCAATTTCTTAAGCTCCGAGTTCTCTCGCTCAAGTGCTCTGAGCCGTTGCGCCTCAGTCGCCTCCATGCCGCCAAACTTGGCACGCCACTTATAGAACGTAGCATCACTGAAGCCACCTCGACGACAAATGTCAGTCACTGGTGCGCCAGCTTCTGCTTCCTTCAAAAAACCAATAATTTGCTCTTCGGTAAATCTGCTCTTCTTCATTACATCCACTCCATTGAGTGGACTTTACTAACTTTTAATTGGTAGGGCAAACGGGGAGCAGGTCAAAAGATATCTATGAGCTAACATCTGAATCTGAATTTCAACAAACAAAGCTCTTAAATTGGAAACTGAACAACAGTGCTTTCAAAAATACGATAAAGAAACGGGAAGAAAAATTAGACAGAACCTACCTTGGATTTGATTTGCCAGATGGTTTAGGTTACTGGTTGCACTAATCATGGACTCTATGTTTTTCTGGTTCCCACAGGTAGTCAGTATTGTTAATTAAAATGGCAATAATGGCGATTTCAAGCTTTTTATTTACATTTTTTAATATATGTATAGATAAATATATGAATATTTTAACTATTTCAATGGTTAAAGTTTATTGCATGTAGTTTATGGTGAATATAACCATTTTAGACTCACAATATTACTAATTGTAAATATAGATTGAATAAGGCCCTGTTTTTACAGGGCCTTTTTATTGATAAGTGTTGCTGTTATCGCGTAATCGGTTTGTAACGTATACGTTTAGGCTTGGCCGCCTCTTCTCCAAGACGTTTTTTCTTGTCGGCTTCGTATTCTTGGTAGTTACCATTGAAGAAGGTCCACTGTGAATCGCCCTCGGCCGCCAGAATATGCGTCGCAATTCTGTCCAGGAACCAGCGGTCATGCGAGGTTACCAGCACGCAACCAGAAAACTCTAGCAGAGCATCTTCCAGCGCACGCAGGGTTTCCACATCCAGGTCGTTAGAAGGTTCATCCAGCAGCAACACATTCGCCCCGGAAATCAATGTTTTGGCCAAGTGCAGGCGACCACGCTCACCTCCCGACAACTGGCCAACGACTTTCTGCTGGTCGCCACCCTTGAAGTTAAAACGGCCGATATAGGCACGGCTCGGCATCTCGAATTTACCGACAGAGAGGATATCCAGACCACCAGAAATCACTTCGAATACGGTTTTATCGTTATCCAAACCATCACGGGTTTGATCAACTGCGGCAAGCTTGACCGTGAGACCCATCACAATCTCGCCACTATCAGGCTGCTCTTTGCCCTGTAGCATTCGGAACAGGGTAGATTTACCCGCACCGTTGGGACCGATCACGCCAACAATCGCACCCGGCGGCACACTGAATGTCAGGTTATCAATCAGCAGGCGGTCACCAAACCCTTTGGACACGCCGTTAAATTCTATGACCTGATTGCCCAGACGTTCGCCTGGCGGGATAAAGATTTCCTGGGTTTCGTTGCGACGCTGGTATTCGAGGCTGGACATTTCTTCGTAGCGGGCCAAACGGGCCTTGCTCTTGCTCTGACGGGCTTTGGCGCCCTGGCGTACCCATTCCAGCTCCTGCTTCATGGCTTTGCGGTGAGCGTCTTCCTGTTTTTGCTCCTGGGCCAGACGGTCTTCTTTCTGCTCCAGCCAGCTGGAATAGTTGCCTTTCCATGGAATGCCCTCGCCACGGTCCAGCTCTAAAATCCACTCGGCGGCATTGTCAAGGAAGTAGCGGTCATGGGTGACCGCAACGACTGTACCGGGGAATCGCACCAGGAACTGTTCCAGCCACTCTACAGACTCTGCATCCAAATGGTTGGTCGGCTCATCGAGCAACAACATGTCAGGTTTGGACAATAACAATTTACACAGCGCAACACGGCGCTTTTCACCGCCCGACAGCGGACCAATTTTGGCCTCCCACGGCGGTAAGCGCAGCGCATCCGCGGCAATTTCCAGCTGCTGCTCGGTATCACTGCCGCTGGTGGTGAGGATGTTTTCGTATTTGGCCTGTTCTTCGGCCAGCTTATCAAAATCAGCATCCGGCTCAGCATAGGCAGCATAGATTTCTTCCAGCTTTTGCTTGGCCTCCATCACGGCACCGAGGGCGCTTTCCACTTCTTCACGCACGGTTTTATCGGCATCCAGTTGTGGTTCCTGTGGCAGGTAACCAATCGTCATATTAGGTTGCCATTGCACTTCGCCTTCGTATTCTTTGTCAGCACCGGCCATAATGCGCAACACTGTTGACTTGCCTGAACCATTTAGCCCGAGCAGACCAATTTTTGCACCAGGGAAAAAGGACAGGGAAATATTTTTGATAATTTGCCGTTTGGGTGGCACGATTTTGCTCACGCGGAGCATGGACATGACATATTGCGCCATAAGATTCTCAATCACCTAACATACAAAAAATGTATTTTAACCCATATCCGGATTGTCGACTTGAGCACACTGATGGCATCCGCGTAACTTGCCATGCAACCTTTAAAATGAAAGACAGAGATCTTATCTCCAGGCTCGGGGACTATTGGACAGCAATAAAAAAGGGCCCTCAGGCCCTTTTTTATCTAAAGCAGTTTAAGCTGCTTTTTGCTCAATCAAGGTGGGGTTTACCTGGATGCCGATTTCTATTTTGCGTGGTTTCAGGGCTTCAGGTAGTTCCCTGACCAACGCAATAGTGAGCAGGCCATGTTCAAGCTGTGCACCAGTCACTTTGACGTGGTCGGCCAGCTGAAACTTGTGCTCAAAATCACGGGTGGCTATGCCACGATGCAGGAAGGTGGCTTCCTGTTCTTTTTTTGCTTTGCGGCCTGTGACACGCAAGGTTTGCTGTTCGCTCTCGATTTCCAGCTCAGCCTCGTTAAAACCGGCGACCGCCATGATAATTTTGTAAGCGTTTTCATCCACCAGTTCGATGTTATAGGGTGGGTAGCTTAATTCGTTTTCGTTTCTTTGCACATCATTCAGCATTTTGGCTAAACGATCAAAGCCAATGGCAGTGCGATACAGTGGAGTTAAATCATAATGACGCATAGGTTTATCCTTTCAAAAATAAGCGATGAACTTTTACAGACCTCGAGTTGCAAGCATCTGTAGTTTTAATATTTGATCATCGTTTTATTTTTTCAAGTCCCTACAAGCCTAACGTTTCTGTCCAGGCCAAAGCGTCAATATGGCACTGGTTTATCTGGTTAGGGTTAAGTTGTAATAACTCGGCAAGTTTTACTATTTCTACGCTATTGTTATCCTCACAGGCTTCAGTTAACTGCAAGAAAGGGCCAAATACACCTGTACGATATAGCAACGCGTCTGCAATCGGTTCGGGTAATTGCAGCTTTTCCAGCGCCTGCTCCATTGGCATTTTCAAGATCACATCAAGCAATGAAAATACGCCCACTACAAACAAATTGTCTTTATCCTTTTTTTCAAAAAGTGCCTCGCCCAGCAACTCGGTCAAACGGCCACGAATAATCGATGTTTTCATCAATGCAGACGAGGTCGAATTATCGCCAGCCGTCACCATGAGTAATGTCAACCATCGATAAAGCTGGTTACGTCCCAGTATGGTCAATGCATGCCCAATCGATTGCACTTCGCAGGACAAACCAAAGCCGACGGAATTGATATATCTGAGTAACTTGTAGCTGAGTGTCGTATCACGCTTGAACCCGTTTTCAATCACACGGTTTTCAGCATCCTGGCTGACCAGATTGAGTAAGCTCAGCACCCCCTCAAAACTTGGGTTGATCACTTTAACGCTGATATTTTCTGGCTTTGCATAAAAATTACCCTGGAAATACCTGTAACCAGCTTCTTGCAATTCGGCAAATTGATTTCTGGACTCAATGCCTTCAGCAATAAGCGGACGCTGGATGGCCTGGTATTTTTTTAACCAAGCACTGGCTTGCGCATTGTTAACGTCGCGCATATCAATTTTAATAAAATCTGCGACTGCTATCAGTGGCGCAAGGTGTTCATATTGCTGTGGATTGTCGAGCGCAATTTTGAATTTGGCTGCTTTAAGCATTTCACAACGGGCAATAATATCTGGTGTCACCTTTGTTTGACGCATAATTTGCAGCACCGTTTTATCCGCAGGCATTAGCTCAATAAACGCCATATTGAGCATGACATGATCGACATGAATAAATGCAATCTGTTGACCAAGCACCCATTGCTCCTGTATGCCATCCAAGGTTGCGGACAATATTTTGGCACAAGACTCTACGTCTTCTTCCGACAGGTTTCTACTGTCATCCGTTTGGCTGCTGAAGAAAAACTCATAGCCAACTATCTGCTGCTTGGCATTGACTACAGGCCGCCGGCTAATAATGCTGTGTTGTGACATAGCTGTGATCCAAAGATTTTTTACCGGTTATCAGTGTAATTGCGTAGCGCAGAGTTCTTAACGAAAATAAACCCCCGTTTTACCGGGGGTTTATCACAATTGACTATTATTCTACTGTCACGCTTTTAGCCAGATTTCTGGGTTTATCAACATCAGTCCCTTTAAGCAGGGCCGCATGATAAGCCAGCAACTGCACCGGAATCACATGCAGGATGGGCGAAAGCACGCCAACGTGGCGTGGTGTACGAATCACATGTACCCCTTCAGAGGCATTAAAATGACTATCCGCATCTGCAAATACAAAGAGCTGACCACCGCGCGCTTTGACTTCCTGCATGTTGGATTTTACTTTTTCCAGCAGGACATCATTGGGTGCAATCACAACCACCGGCATATTGCTGTCGACCAGTGCGAGTGGTCCATGCTTGAGTTCACCGGCCGGATAGGCTTCAGCATGGATGTAAGAAATCTCTTTTAATTTAAGTGCACCCTCCATCGCGATCGGGAAATGCACCCCGCGACCAAGAAACAAGGCATGTTCCTTGTCGCCAAACTGTTTAGCCCATTCTCGAATTTGTGGTTCAAGGTTCAAGGCAATTTGTACGCTGCCGGTCACTTGTCGCAAGTCGCTCAAATAAGCCAGCTCTTGGGCAGGGGACAGTAAACCGCGTTCTTTTGCCAACGTCACTGCCAACACAAAGAGCGCAATTAATTGCGTCGTAAATGCCTTTGTACTGGCAACGCCAATCTCGGCACCTGCACGGGTATAAAACACCAGGGATGAGGCACGTGGAATAGCACTTTCCTGCACGTTACAAATGGCGAGGCTATGCGTGTGACCCAGCTTCTGTGCATGCTTGAGTGCTTCCATGGTGTCCAGGGTTTCACCGGATTGTGAAATGGTCACGATCAGCTGTTTTGGATTCGGTACGGACTCACGATAACGATATTCACTGGCAATTTCCACCGAGGTGGGTATTCTGGCAATACTCTCCAGCCAGTATTTTGCGGTCAAGCCTGCGTAATAACTGGTGCCTGCAGCCAGTATCAATACGCTGTCTATCTGACTGAAAATATCTGCGGCCTCAACACCGAACAGTTCTGTTCTGAATGCGCCATCATCAATCAGTGCTTCAATCGTATCGCTGATTGCACGCGGTTGCTCGTGAATTTCTTTCTGCATAAAGTGGTTATAAGGGCCCAATTCAAGGGAAGCCAGTGAGACATCACTCAGGTGCTCTTTACGCTCGACTACTTGCAGTGTTTTATCATAAATGACGACGCCGGCCGAAGTTAAACTCGCCACATCGCCATCTTCCAGATAAATCACTCTACGGGTGGCTGACAATACAGCCGAAACATCTGAAGCGACAAAGTTTTCGCCATCACCCAGTCCTATCAGTAAAGGACATCCCAGTCTGGCTACCACCATTTGTGTCGGGTTTTCCAATGCGATCACGCTAATGGCATAAGCACCTGTCAATTCGCTGATGGTTAATTTAACCGCTTGCAACAAATCCCGTGTTTGCTGATAGTAGTAATGCACAAGATGCGCAATCACTTCAGTGTCAGTTTGTGAGTGAAACGCATAGCCGAGTGCTGTCAGACGATCGCGTTGCTCATCGTGATTCTCGATAATGCCGTTATGCACGACTGCAATTTGCGGGTTGTCTTGTGTGGGCGATACATGCGGATGTGCATTCTGCTCGGTGACTCCACCATGCGTCGCCCAGCGTGTATGTCCAATACCAATGAAGCTCGACAAACCTTGCGCTTTGCGCTCCAGTTCGGCAACGCGGCCGACCGCACGTACACGTTCAATCTGTTGGTTGAGCACGGCGATTCCGGCGGAATCATAACCACGGTACTCCAGCCTGCTCAGGCCTTCTATCAGGATAGGGACAATATTTCTTTGCGCAATTGCGCCTACAATGCCACACATGATTTATCTATTTCTTCACTTTCTGCGGACGTTTCCATCCCTGAATAGAACGTTGTTCTCTGGCGCGGCACAAGGTAAGGCTGCCTGCCGGGACATCTTTGGTAATTGTGGATCCTGCGGCAATGGTTGCACCCTTACCAACAGTCACGGGAGCCACTAGCTGCGTATCCGAACCGACAAACACAGCGTCTTCAATAACAGTCAGGTGCTTGTTGGCGCCATCATAATTACAGGTAATCGTACCAGCACCAATATTCACATCGGCGCCGACGGTCGCATCCCCGATATAACTGAGGTGATTTATCTTGCTGCCGATGCCGAGTGATGCATTTTTGATTTCGACAAAGTTACCCACGTGCGTTTCAGCTGCCAATTGACTACCAGGGCGCAAACGCGCGAATGGGCCGACTTTACTGCTAGCACCTATTGAAGCCTGATCAATGTGGGTAAATGGCGCAATTTTGCTATGTTTGGCAATGTGTGCCTCTTTGATCACACAGTTGGCGCCAATCTCCACCCCATCTTCCAGTGTCACCTGACCTTCAAATACACAATTGACGTCAATCACAACATCGCGACCGCATTGCAATTCACCACGAACATCTATGCGTTGTGCATCCAGCACGGTGACGCCTTGCATACACAGCTGTTCGGCGAATCTGGTCTGAAACACGCGTTCAATCTGCATAAGATCCAATTTTGAGTTGATGCCGGTGACCGACCACTCGTCGCTCACAACATGCGCATACACTGGGCTGTTCTCTTTTACTGACAGGGCAATGATATCAGTGAGGTAATACTCTTGCTGCGCATTATGATTATTCAGTTGGGCTAACCAGCGCTGTAAACCGGTATTTGGCATGGCCATGATGCCGGTATTCACTTCCTGAATAGCGCGCTGCGTATTATCTGCATCTTTATGCTCAACAATCGCAATCACTTCGTTCGCTGCATTACGCACAATGCGTCCATAGCCAGCAGGGTTTGGTTTGATAAACGTTTGTACCACAAGATGCTGTGCTGCTGCCTCAAGCATTTCTCTGCACGCCTCTACATCCACAAGCGGCACATCTCCAAGTAAAATCAGGGTTTTGGCTTGTATATCCAGCAAGGGGAGGGCTTGTTGTACCGCATGGCCGGTACCAAGCTGATCGGCTTGCAACACCCACTGCAAGTCGTCACCGGGCGTATTCTGCTTTACCTGTTCGCCGCCAAAACCGTAAACGATGATGATTTTTTGTGGTTGCAGCTTTCTTGCGGTGGCAATGACATGATGCAAAATAGGCTTGCCCCCTACTGCATGCAATACCTTGGGTAAATCAGAACGCATACGCGTACCTTTACCTGCTGCCAGAATTACAATATTGAGTGGTGTCATGTGCTTATTTTATCTCAACGCAATAAAAAAGGCGGCTTTTAGGCCGCCTGATTTTTAAATCACTACTGAACTCACACTGACAGTCTAGTGTATTGTTTTACGTAATTTCTGAATTGCCTGAATCTGTGCTACAGCCTCTGCCAGTTCCGCCTGTGCAGCAGCATAGTCAATGTCAGCTGATCTATTTTTCAAGGCTTCTTCCGCGGCTTCTTTAGCAGCGATTGCTTTCGCCTCATCCAGATCCTGACCACGAATGGCAGTATCAGCGAGCACTGTAATCATGCCAGGCTGTACTTCCAGCATGCCACCGGAAATAAAGATCAAGGTCTCTTCCTGCTCTGAAGACTGCTTGATGCGTAAAGCCCCTGGTTTGATGGTCGTAATCATCGGGGCGTGATTTGGATATATACCCACTTCACCGCCGCCTGCTGGTGCAACCACAAACTCGGCTTCACCTGAGAAGATGGATTCTTCTGCACTCACTACATCAATATGCACGGTATTTGCCATAATGTTCTCTTTTCAAATCACTGTTAATTTGTTCTTTTCTTCAAACGAGACAAATATCATGGATATCTGCCTCGCCCTGCTCAGAAAATTAGTTCAGTGTTTTTGCTTTTTCGATTGCTTCCTCGATACCACCTACCATGTAGAAGGCTTGTTCTGGCAGGTGATCATACTCACCAGCCACAATAGCTTTAAAGCCTTTGATGGTTTCTTTCAGTGAAACGTATTTGCCTGGTGCGCCAGTAAATACTTCAGCCACGTGGAAAGGCTGTGACAGGAAACGTTGGATTTTACGTGCGCGGCCTACAGCCAGCTTGTCTTCTGGTGACAGTTCGTCCATGCCCAGGATCGCGATAATGTCACGCAGCTCTTTATAGCGTTGCAATGTTTGCTGTACTGAACGTGCCACAGAGTAATGCTCTTCACCAACTACCAATGGGTCCAGCTGACGTGAGGTTGAATCCAGTGGATCCACCGCTGGGTAGATACCCAGTGATGCGATGTCCCGTGACAATACAACGGTGGAGTCCAAATGCTGGAAGGTCGTTGCTGGTGATGGGTCTGTCAAGTCATCGGCTGGCACATATACGGCCTGGATAGAAGTAATAGAGCCCACTTTGGTAGAAGTAATACGCTCTTGCAGGCGACCCATTTCATCAGCCAGGGTAGGTTGGTAACCCACCGCTGATGGCATACGGCCCAGCAAGGCAGACACTTCAGTCCCGGCCAGTGTGTAACGATAAATGTTATCAACAAAGAACAACACATCACGGCCTTCATCACGGAATTTTTCCGCCATGGTCAAGCCTGACAACGCTACGCGCAAACGGTTGCCTGGAGGTTCGTTCATCTGACCGAACACCATGGCTACTTTTGATTCTTTCATGTTATCCAGTTTGATCACGCCAGCTTCTGCCATTTCGTGATAGAAGTCGTTACCTTCACGGGTACGCTCACCCACGCCGGCAAATACAGACAAACCAGAGTGCTGTTTAGCAATGTTGTTAATCAGTTCCAGCATGTTCACGGTTTTACCCACACCCGCGCCGCCGAACAGACCCACCTTACCACCTTTGGCAAATGGACAAACCAGGTCAATCACTTTGATGCCTGTTTCCAGCAGGTCCACAGAAGGAGACAGCTCTTCAAAGGCTGGTGCTTTCTGGTGAATGGTACGGAATTCTTTTGAATCAATCGGACCCACATCATCAATTGGGCGACCCAATACGTCCATAATACGACCCAATGTACCTTCACCTACAGGTACTGAAATCGCAGAGCCCGTATTTTTAAACGCGGTGCCGCGTGCCAAGCCGTCAGAAGAGCCCATGGCAATGGTACGTACAATGCCGTCACCCAATTGCTGTTGCACTTCTAGTGTCAAACCGGCTTCCGCGTTGGAATCCTTGTCGTCAATAATCAATGCATCAAATACTTTAGGCATTTGATTGCGTGGAAACTCCACGTCAACCACAGCGCCAATACACTGCACTACTTTACCTGTTACTGCTTGATTTGCCTTTGCCATTTTCTTTCCTAACTTTATAGAGTCAGATTCAATTAAATTCTTTTACTTGCAGATGCACGAAGCATCTTCACTTAGGACGATACCGCCGCTGCACCACCAACGATTTCTGAAATCTCTTTGGTAATCGCAGCCTGACGCGCCTTGTTGTAAACCAGTTTCAATTCACCAATCACACTCTTCGCGTTGTCTGATG
Source organism: Methylophilus aquaticus (assembly GCF_030769565.1). GTDB lineage: Bacteria > Pseudomonadota > Gammaproteobacteria > Burkholderiales > Methylophilaceae > Methylophilus > Methylophilus aquaticus. The sequence goes on from NZ_JAVCAP010000001.1 coordinate 12,304, forward strand.
CAGACTTCATCGCCACCATACGTGCAGATTGTTCTGAAGCCATATTTTCCGCCACAGCGTTGTAAATCAGTGACTCAATATAGCGTGTCATCAATTCATCCACGACAGGCTTTGCCTCGGGCTCATAGATATAATCCCAATGACCGGTCGGGCTACCGAGCTGCTCGCCAGACAATGGCAGTAATTGCTGCATAGTAGGCTCTTGCTTCATGGTGTTAATGAACTTGGTATAGCAGATGTAAAGCTGATCAATTTCACCGGCAATATAAGCGTCCAGCATCACTTTGATGCTCCCGATCAGTTTTTCCAGATGTGGTGTATCACCCAATCCTGTGATGTGTGATTTTACCTGTGCGCCAATCCGGTTCATAAAGCCGTAGCCTTTGTTACCGATGGCACTCACGCTGATGCCTTTGCCCTCAGCTTCCCAAGTTTTCATCTGATTCAAGGACAAACGCAGTACGTTAGTGTTCAAACCACCGCACAGACCTTTGTCCGAACTGACCACAATCAAACCCACATTTTTCACTACATCACGCTTGATTAAAAACGGATGACGATACTCGGATTGTGCAAAGGAGAGATGCGCAGCCACATTACGGATTTTGTCCGCATAAGGACGTGAGGCGCGCATTCTGTCCTGCGCCTTACGCATTTTCGAAGCCGCCACCATTTCCATCGCTTTGGTGATCTTGCGTGTATTTTCTACACTTTTGATCTTGGTTCTAATCTCTTTACTACCTGCCATATTAGGTTCCTAAGTCGAAGTGTCAGAGATTAATAAGCGTTGGTTGCTTTGAAATCTTGAATCGCCGCTTCGAGCGCTTTTTCGTTGTCGCCGCTCAAATCCTTGCTGGACTCAATCGCATCCATGATGTTCTTGTACTTGGAGTTCAGGAAACCATGCAATGCATTTTCAAATGCCAATACTTTATTGGTTGGCACGTCGTCAAAGAAGCCTTTGTTTGCTGCAAACAAGCTTACACCCATATTTGAAACGCTTAATGGTGCATATTGTGCCTGCTTCATTAACTCGGTAAACATGCGACCACGGTCCAGCTGTTTACGGGTTGCCTCATCCAGATCAGAAGCAAACTGCGCAAACGCAGCCAGTTCACGATACTGTGCGAGTGCCAGACGCACACCGCCGCCCAGTTTTTTGATGATTTTTGTTTGTGCAGCACCACCCACGCGTGACACTGAAATACCGGCGTTAATCGCTGGACGTACGCCTGCGTTAAACAAGTCTGTTTCCAGGAATATCTGACCATCAGTAATCGAAATCACGTTGGTAGGAACGAATGCAGATACGTCACCCGCTTGAGTTTCAATTACAGGTAACGCAGTCAATGAACCTGTTTTACCTTTGACTTTGCCTTTAGTGAATTTTTCTACGTACTCTTCGTTCACACGTGCTGCGCGCTCCAGTAAACGTGAGTGGATGTAGAACACGTCACCCGGGTAAGCTTCTCGGCCTGGTGGGCGGCGTAGCAACAGGGATATCTGACGGTAAGCCACCGCTTGCTTGGACAAGTCATCGTAAACGATCAGTGCATCTTCACCTCGGTCACGGAAGTACTCACCCATGGTACAACCTGCATAAGGCGCCAGGAATTGCAATGCTGCAGAATCAGATGCTGAAGCAGCCACGATAATGGTGTAAGCCATCGCACCGTGCTCTTCCAGTTTGCGTACCACGTTGGCAATCGTAGAGGCTTTTTGACCAATCGCAACGTAGATACAGGTCATGTTCTGACCCTTCTGGTTGATGATTGCGTCGACTGCAACAGCCGTTTTACCTGTCTGACGGTCACCAATGATCAACTCACGCTGACCACGACCCACTGGCACCATGGAGTCAATAGATTTCAAGCCAGTTTGTACTGGTTGTGACACTGATTTACGTGCAATCACACCTGGTGCAATTTTTTCAATCTTGTCCGTCAGCTTGGTTTTAACCGGGCCCTTGCCATCAATTGGCTGACCCAAGGCATTCACGACGCGACCAATCAGTTCTGGACCTACTGGCACTTCCAGAATACGGCCGGTACATTTACATACGTCACCTTCGGTGATGTGCTCGTAATCACCAAGCACCACTGCACCCACGGAGTCACGCTCCAGGTTCAGTGCCAAACCAAAGGTGTTGCCTGGAAACTCAATCATCTCGCCAGCCATGACATTAGACAGACCGTGAATACGCACAATGCCGTCTGTCACCGAAATCACGGTACCCTGGGTACGTGCTTCAGCGGTAGTAGAGAAGTTTTCCAAACGGCTTTTGATAAGCTCGCTAATCTCTGATGTAGATAACTGCATTTAATTCTCCTATGCCTTATGCTGTGAGCGTATAGGCTAAATTTTGTAACTGACCTTGGACAGACGCGTCGATGACGGTGTCGCCAACAATAATTTTGATGCCGCCGATAATTTCAGGATCTACCGAAACCGTTGCTTCAATTTTCTTGCCGAACTTGGCTTCCAGACGTTTTACCAAATCTTTGGTTTGTGTTGCCGTAATTTTTGCAGCAGCAATGATTTGAGCGTCCAAGGTGCCTTCATCTTGTGCTTTCAAAGCCTCAAACGCTTCAGCAATAGCAGGCAATAAGGATAAACGACCGTATTCAACCAAAATTTTGATTAAATTTTGCCCTTGTTCGTTGAGCTTTTCGCCACAGACCTTAAGAAATGCAGATTCAATATCTGCTGCATTCAGTTTGGGGTCATCAATCAAATTTTTCATTTGGTCATTAGCAGCCACCGCAGCCGCCAATGCCAACATTTCAGACCATGTTGCCAATGCCTTTTTTTCCTTGCCTAACTTGTAGGCAGCGACAGCATAAGGCCTTGCAATGGTTGAGAGTTCAGCCATGTTTTATCCTTTATCCCTCTTACCTTAAAGTTCCGCAGCGAGTTTGGACAACATATCGCTATGCGCTTTGGCGTCGATCTCTTTACGCAGGATTTTTTCTGCGCCAGCCACGGCCAGTGCAGATACTTGTGTACGCAGGCCTTCCTTGGCACGGTTCACTTCCTGATCAATCTCGGCTTTGGCACCTGCAATAATGCGATCACCTTCAACCTTGGCATTGCCCTTGGCTTCATCGATAATTTGCGCGGCGCGCTTTTCAGCTTGCCCAATGATCTCGCTTGCTTTCTGCTTGGCCTCGTTCAAAGTTGCTTCAGATTTTTTCGCAGCCACTTCCAAGGCACTTCTGCCTTCCTGCGCTGCAGCCAAACCATCAGCAATTTCTTTTTGGCGTGTTTCTATCGCTTTTAACAGCGGTGGCCAAACAAATTTCACTGTGAACCAGATCAACACTGCAAATGCGATTGCTTGCGCGACGAGTGTGAAATTAATATTCATTTTTGATCCATCATACTGGTTGGTTGAAAGGTTTAAGTCAGCACTTAAACCCTACCGGGCGTGATTACCGTTTAATTACTGGGCAACAACGCTCAACAATGGGTTTGCAAATGCAAACATCATTGCCAAACCAACACCGATAATGAAGGACGCGTCAATCAGACCCAACAGCAGGAATACTTTACCTTGCAAAGCTGGAATCATTTCAGGTTGACGTGCAGCGCCTTCCAGGAAACTGGCACACATAATACCAATACCGATACAAGCGCCAGCGGCACCCAAACCGATAATCAAACCGATACCAATACCTGTGTAGGCTTGAATCAATGCTAATGCTTCCATTTATTACCCTCTCTTATAAAGATTTAAAAACAACTACAAACTACGCTAATTTAGTGTGATTCATGCGCCATGGCCAGATAGACCACAGTCAGCATCATGAAAATAAAGGCTTGCAAGGCAACAATCAAAATGTGGAAGATAGACCAACCAGCACCTAGAATTGCACCAAATATGGTACCAGCCAAACCTGTAGCTGCCCACATGCCTAATAACAAGAAAATAATCTCACCCGCATACATGTTGCCGAACAGTCGCAAGGAATGGGACAGTGGCTTGGAAACATACTCAATGAGGTTGAACAAGAAGTTGGCTGGCCATACCAGTGGATTAGAACCAAACGGCGAACAGAACAGTTCATGAATCCAGCCACCGAGGCCTTTTGCCTTGATTGAGAAGAAAATCATCAAAAACCAGACAGCGAGTGCAAGTGCAAAAGTCGTGTTGATGTCAGAAGTTGGGACTGCGCGCCAATGCTCGAAACCCAGGCCGTGCATCAATTTGGCAAATATATCGACAGGCAGGAAGTCCATGGCATTCATCGCAAGCACCCACAAGAACACCGTCAATGCTGTTGGTGCGATAAAACTGTGACGATCGCCGTGGAAAATATTTTTAACCTGATCATCCACAAAACCAAACACCAGCTCCACAAACGCCTGACGTTTCGTCGGCACACCTGCAGTCGCGCCACGTGCCACCCACCAGATTAGTCCCATCACAACTAAACCCAAAATAACGGACATTGCCAGCGTATCCACATGTAGCGTCCAAAAACTGGCATCGCCTACGGATTGCGCATTAAAACCCAGATGATGTTGAATATAGCTGGAAGGGGTCAGTGCGTGTTCAGCTTGTTGTGTGTGTTCAGTTGTCATAATCTCAAACTATTTTTTAAATTAACTTGTCTACACTTCGGTTTGTGCTTTTGCCAATGCTGCACCTGAAAACAACGCAGCAGCAGCAAGTCCTGCAATCAGTGCAAAAGGCACCAGAGAATGGTAAAACTTGAAAATCACAAACAAGATGATCGCGATTAACAAAATTTTTACAGCTTCTGCTTTTAATAAATTCAGCAGTGCGGCGGTTGCTTGCATGTTTGACTGACCTTTTTCTGCAATTTTTGCGGCAGTCCATGCGCCTGCAATCACAGAAGTGCCACCCAACAATGCTGAAATGCTCGCTGAACTTCCTGCAAGAATACCTGCTAACAGCGCCACACCCAAGGTGGCCAGCACTTGCCAACGCAACATATTACGGTACATTTGCCTGGCTGACTGCTGGTTTTCCAATGTGCTCATGGGGGTTGACTACAAAAATTCAAGGCAAAATGCTACAAAGACGCGAGATTTTGAATTATTCATCGCGTGAAGTCAAGCGTAAGCGTAAGCATAACTGTCTGAATGTGCTGGAAAAATCCAGCACTCCTGCAGAAATACGCTATTTAACGCATCATTTTCACTTGCCAGCCTTCAGTTTTGCAATCCAATCATCCAACTGGTCCAAATTCGCGTAGCTCAATTTAAGCACACCCGAGCCATTAGTTTTTGTACTGATGACCACATCCGCGCCCAACTCTTCGCTCAGTTGTGTCTGTAATGCGGCAACATCCGGCTGCACTTTTTCTTTATTTTTTGGCTTGCTCCCGGGAGACTGTTGCATGAGTCGCTCAACCTCACGCACAGACAATCCTTCATGGGCAACTTTATTAGCCAGCATGATTTGTTGTGCCGGCTCAACCCCGATCAATGCACGCGCATGCCCCATATCAATCTGGTTATCCAGCAACATGTCCTGCACCATGGGTGTCAGCGTCAACAAACGCAACAGGTTTGAAACAGCGACCCGGGAACGGCCCACAGCCTCCGCCGCTTTTTCATGCGTCATGCTGAATTCATCAATCAGGCGTTTGATGCCCATTGCCTCTTCCAAGGGGTTTAAATTTTCCCGCTGGATGTTTTCAATCAGGGCCATGGCCAAGGCGGCCTCATCGGCAATATCACGCACCAATACTGGCACTTCTGCCAACCCTGCTTTTTGTGCGGCGCGCCAACGGCGTTCACCGGCAATAATTTCAAACTGGTTGGCTGTTAATTCACGCACCAATATTGGTTGCATAATGCCTTGCGAGCGAATTGAATCTGCCAGCGTTTGTAACGCCTCTTCATTCATGTATGACCGGGGTTGATATTTACCCGGACACAATTGGCTGACATTTAATGTTCGCAATGTATCTGATTGCGCAATCTCCCCCGTGTCGCCAGACAGCAATGCATCCAACCCACGCCCCAGTCCCTTAGGCTTTACCATACTGCTGATTCCTTGTTAATTAATTGAGTCACAACATTAATTTTTCTGAATAATTTCCTGCGCCAGCTCCAAATAGGCTTGCGCGCCCTTGGATGAACGGTCATACAGCAACACTGGCATGCCATAACTGGGCGCTTCCGCCAGGCGCACATTGCGCGGAATGATGGTGTCGTAGACTTTTTTTCCAAAATGGCTGACCAATTGTGCGGATACCTGCTGCGCCAGCATATTTCGATTATCAAACATGGTACGTAGTAAGCCCTCAATTTCAAGTACCGGATTCAAGTGCGCACGTACTTTTTTGATGGTATTGACCAGATCAGACAACCCCTCAAGCGCATAGTATTCACATTGCATCGGAATCATGACCGAATGCGCTGCGGTCAAGGCATTGACCGTGACCAGATTCAAAGAGGGCGGGCAATCGAGCAACACATAATCGTAGAGCTCAGCGCCCAGCTTCAAAATCGCGTTCTTCAACCGGGTTTCACGTGCCATTTCATTCACCAGCTCAACCTCCGCACCTGCCAAGTCACGGTTGGAGGGTGCCACATCAAATTTGGAGGCTTCCGCACGGATGATGACTTCCTGCAATGTGTTGTTACCAATCAGCACCTGATAAATACTGCCTTTGAGATGCGCTTTATCAATGCCGCTACCAGTACTGGCATTGCCTTGCGGATCGAGATCAACCAGCAACACTTTCTTGCCATGTTCGGCGAGACTGGCAGCCAAATTGACAGTGGTTGTGGTTTTACCTACGCCCCCTTTTTGATTGGTGATCGCGATTATTTTCATTGTACATTCTCAAACACGATTAAATGCCTTTCCGCATCCAGCTGCGGCACTTGCAAGCGAATCACTTGCGCCGGGATGACGCCAGCCTGACTCAGTTCTTCTGTGGGTAACACGCCCTTCATTGCCAGCCAGCGACCATGCACTGCCAGCAAATGCAGGGTAAGTTTCCTGAATAAGGCAATCTCGGAAAACGCACGCGAAATGATTTGTGTAAAAGGAGAGGGGGTCTGATAAGACTCTACCCGACCATGCACCACTTGCAAATTATCCAAGCCCAGTTCAGCTTTTACCTGACGCATAAAAATTGCTTTTTTCTGTACGGTATCAATCGTTGTCACTTGCACATCTGGACGCGTAATAGCAACAATAATGCCGGGTAAACCACCGCCACTGCCTACGTCCAGCAAATTACCCGCCTGAATATGCGGCACAACACTCAGACTGTCTAGTACATGCAATCTCAACATTTCCTGCGGATCCCGCACTGCCGTCAGGTTGTATACCTTGTTCCACTTTTGCAGCAAATCCATATAAGCCAGGCATTGCTGCTGCATGTGCGCATTGACAACAGTTTTTAAACCCAACGCATCGACGCCTTGGGAGAGTTGTAACTCTAGCGCTTTCATGCGGCAATATGCCCGGACTGACTTTGTTTTTTCTGTTGTCGGCGAAGGTAAACCAGCAACAATGAAATGGTAGCAGGCGTAATGCCCTGAATGCGACCAGCTTGACCAATGGTTTCCGGTTGATGCGAGATTAGCTTTTGTCTGGCCTCGTTACTCAAACCATGGACATCATTGTAATCAATCGCATCACCCAGCTTAATCTTCTCGCTCCCTTTTTGGCGGGCGATCTCTTCTTTTTGCCTGTCGATATACCCCTGGTATTTGGCAGCGATTTCCACTTGTTCCAATACGTCTTCCGCAAGCGCCTCTGGAGCGGGCATCAATGTCAGTAGCGCGTGATAACTCACTTCAGGTCGGCGTAACAATTCGAACAGCGAATACTCATGCTCAAGCGTTTTACCGAAAGCCGCTAATTGCTGCGCCTCGGTAACCCCCTCAACCCCACTGCCTTTATGTTGGCTTTGTGCAGGCTGCAAGAAAGTGCGCTTCAGACGGGCTTGCTCCCGCTCAATCGCTTCCTGTTTTTTACAGAACGCCTCCCAACGCACATCATCCACCAGACCGAGCTTGCGACCCTCTTCAGTTAATCGCATGTCTGCGTTGTCCTCACGCAATTGCAAGCGATATTCAGCGCGACTGGTAAACATACGATATGGCTCTGTCACCCCGGTGGTAATCAGATCATCGACCATCACCCCCAAATACGCCTGCTCACGGGAAGGACACCACCCGTCTTTACCTTGTGCGTAAAGCGCTGCATTTGCCCCTGCGAGCAAACCCTGTGCAGCCGCCTCCTCATAACCTGTGGTGCCATTGATCTGCCCGGCAAAAAACAACCCTTGCACAGCCTTGCTTTCCAGAGTCGATTTCAATCCACGTGGATCATAGTAGTCATATTCTATCGCGTATCCGGGGCGCAGGATGTGTGCCTGCTCGAGACCACGGATGGAGCGTACCAGCGCCAGTTGAATATCAAACGGCAAACTGGTCGAAATGCCGTTAGGGTAAATTTCATGCGTGGTTAAGCCTTCAGGCTCCAGAAATACCTGATGGGATTCCTTATCAGCAAATCGATGAATTTTGTCCTCTACCGAAGGGCAATATCTTGGACCAACCCCCTCAATCACACCCGTATACATCGGAGAGCGATCCAGGCCACTGCGGATAATGTCGTGCGTTTGCTGATTGGTATGGGTAATCCAGCACGGTAATTGCTGCGGGTGCTGTGACGCATGCCCTAAAAACGAGAATACCGGCACCGGCGTATCGCCAGGCTGCTCGGTCATGAGACTGAAATTAATACTACGCCCATCAATGCGCGGAGGGGTGCCGGTTTTTAAGCGACCAGCAGGCAGACCGATTTCACGTAGCCTTGCGGCCAGCGAAATGGCCGGGGGATCACCAGCGCGTCCTGCACTGTAGTTTTGCAAACCCACATGCACCAAACCACCCAAAAACGTTCCCGCAGTCAGCACAATCGATTCGGCATAAAAGCGCAACCCTATTTGCGTCACCACACCCGTCGCACGCACATCCTCCAGAATGATGTCATCTACCGCCTGTTGAAATAACCATAGATTGGGTTGATTTTCCAGACGCTGGCGTATCGCAGCCTTGTACAAAATACGGTCTGCTTGTGCACGCGTGGCGCGCACGGCCGGTCCTTTGCTAGAGTTAAGGGTACGGAACTGAATACCGCCCTCATCGGTTGCGGCCGCCATTGCACCACCCAGTGCATCCACCTCTTTGACCAAATGGCCTTTCCCGATACCACCGATAGAGGGATTGCATGACATTTGTCCCAATGTTTCGATATTATGACTTAGCAGCAGCGTTTTTTGCCCCATACGGGCAGATGCAAGCGCAGCTTCGGTACCGGCGTGCCCACCACCGACCACAATTACATCAAATTTATCAGGAAAGTTCATAATGACAGTATTGAACTGTTTGATTTCAAAAGAAATGTGATTTTAGCGTAAACTAGCGAAATGGTCATTCTATTCACAGCTTTGTTACAACATATCCGTGGTTGAATACAAATTGATAACGGTTTAATACAAATCAATTACAAGCGCGCCATACTTGCTTAACATAGGTTTTTTATCATAGACTTAACAACAACAAAGGAGTCCTTACCATGAAAATTAAAACAATCATTGCAACATTCGGGGTATTATTTTCTGCACACGCGTTGGCTGATGTCACCAATGCTGAAAAACTTGTCTACAAATATACCAATATCGCACATTCAGTAAATGCCACCTACCAAGCGCCATCCATTACTGATGGCAAAATTTTCTTCAACCGTAAATTCAAAACACCCAGTGGTAAAGAAGCTGCTTGCGCATCCTGTCACACCAACAACCCGGCCAATGCTGGTAAAAATATTGTGACAGGTAAAGAAATTCCACCATTGGCGCCGCGCGTTAATCCAAAACGCTTTACCGATCTGGACAAAGTGGAAGAAGAGTTCACCAAACACTGCAATGACATTTTGGGTGCAGATTGCGAGCCATCCGAAAAAGCTAACTTCATTGCCTATTTACTGACCGAAACAAAACCATCCAAATAACTGATGCTGCGATACGTTTGGGATCCGTTCATCAGGGTATTTCACTGGTCACTGGTGGGGGCCTTTGGGTATGCGTTTTATACCCATAACTCCCTCTGGGAACAGCTGCATCACGCTTATGCCGGCTACGTTGCAGGCTCATTGATTGTTGCACGCATTATCTGGGGCTTGCTTGCTACGGGGTATGCCAACTTTCACAGCTTTCCACCCAACCCGGTTTGGGCATTCAAATATTTTTTCAAAGTACTCAAAGGCACAGCCCGACATTACATTGGCCACAATCCGATAGGCTCCATGGCGATTTATGCCATGTTAGGCCTTGGGATTGTCACCGTGGGATCAGGCTGTATTGTATTTAATAATGGCTGGGGCTTGATTGATGACCAGGTGAGCAGGGTCATACACCATTACGCAACATGGACCTGGTTGGGCGTAGTTGTGGTGCATGTACTCGGCGTACTTTTCGATAGCTTTATTCATCATGACAATCTGATATGGGCCATGATTACCGGTTGCAAACGCGTATGCAGCATAGACGAACGCTTCGACCAAGGAAACACACCTTTCCCGCGTAAAAAAACCCGCTAGTGCGGGTTTTTATTTACCTATACAAAAGCGACTGAATATTTCACCCAGCAAATCGTCTGGTGTAAATTCGCCAGTAATACTCGACAAAGCCTCTTGCGCATAGCGCAACTCTTCTGCAATCAGCTCTGCAGCATGCATATTGGCCAAAGCACAATGCAAATGCGTATCCACCCTCTGCAACGCTTGCAAATGTCGTGCGCGTGCCATAAAAACACCTTCGCCACTGGGTTGATATCCAACAATCTGCAGCAAGGTTTTTTTTAGGTGGTCGATACCCATGCCTGTCTTGGCCGATAAAAACACGTGGCTTTCTTTTTCCAGCAACTCAACACGCGATGTTTCACGTGAAACATCAATTTTGTTATGCACCCAAACTTTTTGCACGCCCGCAGGGATGCGCTGCAAAATTTCAGCCTCAAAAGGACCAATACCATGCGCGCTGTCAACCAGTAACAATGCGACATGAGCAGTTTCCATGGCTTTCCAGGTGCGGGCAATCCCAAATTGCTCTACCGCATCTTCGGTATTCCGCAAGCCTGCAGTATCAATCATATGCAAAGGTACACCTTGAATTTGGATGGCTGATTTAATGGTGTCTCGGGTGGTGCCCGCAATAGGCGTCACAATCGCCACCTCTTCACCAGAGAGTGCATTTAACAAGCTGGACTTACCTACATTGGGCTGGCCAATGAGTACAACATTAATCCCTTCACGCAACAACAAACCTTGTTCTGCCTGTCTGAAAATAGCTTTTAAGCTTGCCTGATTGGCCTGAAGCTTCTCCAGTACATGCCCTTGCGTAATAAAATCTATGTCTTCCTCAGGAAAATCCAGACAGGCTTCCACATACATGCGTAGATCAATCAACTGTTGCAATAAGGTCTGAATCACTTGCGAAAATTCACCACTCAGTGAGCGAACCGCACTTCGGGCAGCCTCTTCAGTGGCTGCATTGATGAGGTCAGCCACTGCTTCGGCTTGAGCAAGATCAATTTTTTCGTTTAAATAGGCACGCTTGGTAAACTCGCCAGCCTCTGCATGACGTGCTCCACACTCAATACAGCGACTTAACAACAATTGCATCAACGCTGTGCCACCATGCGCTTGCAACTCCAGCACATCTTCGCCAGTATATGAATACGGGTTGGGGAAGTAGATCGCAATCCCGCGATCAATCAAACGACCATCAGCCTGTAAAAAAGGAAGGTAAGTGGCATGACGCGGGGAGGGGAGATGTCCGAGCACCTGCTCGGCAATGTGGCTAGACAGTGGCCCGGATACCCGAACCACACCAATACCACCAGCACCAGGCGCGGTGGCAATAGCGGCAATGGTTTCTATGGCAGACTTATTTGCCATGTCCTTTTTTAACTTGTGCTTCCGCATGAATCATACGGTTAATGGCCCACTGCTGCCAGATTGACAGAATATTGTTAACCAGCCAGTACAACACCAGACCCGCCGGGAAGAAGAAGAAAAATACACTGAACAGAACTGGCATCACCTTCATTACTTTTGCCTGGATGGGATCCGTCGGTGGCGGGTTCAATGTGGTTTGAATGATCATGGTCGCGCCCATCAAGAGCGGCAATACAAAATAGGGGTCGGTGGCCGACAAGTCATGTATCCAGCCAAAAAAAGGCGCATGACGTAACTCAACAGAACCTAAGAGCACCCAGTAAAGTGAGATAAATACTGGTATCTGTACCAGTATTGGCAAGCATCCACCCATTGGGTTGATTTTTTCGGTGCGATACATCTCCATCATGGCTTGCTGTAATTTTTGTTTGTCATCGCCAAACTTGTCTTTGAGTGCTTGCATGCGCGGTGCAATCTCGCGCAAGTGCGCCATGTTGCGATAGCCTGAAGCAGACAGCTTGAAGAAGGCCGCTTTGATCATGATCGTCAGGATGATAATCGCTACGCCCCAGTTTTTCACCAGTTCATGAATATGAGATAACAACCACATCAATGGCTTGGCAATAATAGTCAAAATGCCGTAATCCACAACATATTCCAACCCTGGCGCGGTCGCTTCCAGTTCTTGCTGTACCTGTGGCCCACTAAACAGTTTAGCATCTACTGTTTTACTGCTACCTGCAGCAATTTCTCCAACTGGCAACATAGCACCAATGGAATAATCATGCTCACTTAACTTGGTTGTATAGAATTTACGTTCATTGCCCGATTGTGGTATCCAGGCACTGACGAAATAATGTTGTACCAGTCCCACCCAACCATCCTTGGCGTTGATCGATACATCCTGTTTGGCCATCTCGTCAAATTTAACCTTGTTATATTTGTCAGCGACCGTGTAATAAGCCCCACCTGTAAAGGTGGGCATCATTTTAGAGCCCTGGTTGGACTGATTATCGTGAATAATTTGATAGTAAACAGATGGGGAGATGGCTTTATCACTGTTGTTTTTGATTTCATAGCGCACATCAATGACATACTGGCCGCGATGAAAGACATAAATCTTGTCAACTGCAATCCCGTTACTTTCCGGTGACGATAAACGAACCTCCAGCGTGTCCTGGCCGTCTTGCATTGCATAAATGCTTTGCGCGGCAGTGAATGTTTGATAATGCGTAGGCAATCCATCCCCTTTTAAACCAGTTTGCGCTACATACAGTTTGTCCTGAGACTGATCCGTCATCAGTTCATAAGGACCGGAATTATCATCAGCTTTGTGCTCCAGCAAAGACAACTGACGCAAGTCACCACCCGTGGTATCAATTTCTGCCGCATAACGATCAGTCTTCACCTGAATACGCTCGCCTTTCCTTAGATTAAAACCGGCAGCGGCCTGTGGCTTGTCAGTGGGTGCTGCGAGCGCAGGCTGTGAGTTTGTCGCCGCTGGTTGCGGCGTGTGCTGTTGTTGCCAGGCATCCCACAACAACATGATGGAAAAAGAAAAAATCACAAAAAGAATCAGACGGCGAGTATCCATATACACTTTTCTAACAAATCAGGGGAGGGGATCAAAACCACCGGGATGCCATGGATGACAGCGGCCAATCCGGCATACTGCCAGCTTGCATCCATGCCATGCACCATAGCGTTGTATTGCCTCAATGGCATAATGCGAACAGGTAGGCTGAAAACGACACTGGCGACCCATCCATGGGCTCAAACCCCATTGATAGCATTTAACCAGCGTGATCAGGAATGTTTTCATCATGGCCTTAGGAATTGCGAGACAATTTCTCCGGAGAAGTTTTTTGCATTTTACGCAGCAAAAAAGACATTTCTTGTTGTACGCGATCAAAATCTGCATGTTGAAATGCCTTGCGTACCTGCAACACGACATCATACCCGTAGACAGCCGACACTTCTAGTCGGCATAGCTCGCGTAAGACACGCTTCATATAATTACGGTTGACGGCAAGTTTGGCAGTTTTTTTGGAAACAACCAGACCAAAACGATAACAACCAAACGTATTCGGCTTTATGTGGGCAATCAGCCACTCACCATAAAGACGTTTCCGCAAATTAAAAACGGATGAAAATTCATCCGTTTTTTTTAGACGCTGCACATTCATGCATTGACTGTCATGCAATGCATTTATCCGGGCTTACAGACCCAAACGCTTGCGACCCTTGGCGCGACGAGCAGCAATCACTGCACGGCCACCTTTGGTTTTCATACGTACCAGAAAGCCATGGGTACGTGCACGACGGGTTTTAGATGGTTGATAGGTACGTTTCATTATGAGCTCCTGCCAGCTGGCAAACAAATAGTATTCGACATGTATTCACAGTGTAAATCGCACACTTTGAATACGGCTTACGCTGCACACAGACAGCGTAAAATTTGCCGATTTCAAAAACCCTCAATTAAACATTAATTGCCTGCATTATGTCAATGATTTTTTTTATATTTTTGTAGTCAGGGCTTGTGGATAACTTCAGGTAAAAAGTTTAGAATGTGGCTTGATTGAATAAAACAAGATCAGCATCCAATGTAACTTCCTGCCACACTATCCCGGCACACCTATAATAACTCGCAATCAAACGTTATACAGTAACGTGGCGTTTGCGTTACTAAAAAACACTGGAGCAATGGAAAACTTTTGGGCGCATTGTCTGCTAAGGTTCGAACAAGAACTGTCAGCGCAACAATACAATACCTGGATCAAGCCGCTGAGAGCACGCGTCAATGGTCAATCGGTACAAATCATCGCGCCTAACAAGTTTGTGATGCAGTGGGTCAAAAGCAAATTCTTCAATCGTATTGAATCCATGGCACATGGCTTGTCACAAACTGCGACGGTTGAATTAATTGTCGATGATTCAGAACATGCGTCTACTTTAACTCCAGAAATCAAACTCAAACCAGCTAATCCGGTAGAAACTGTCATTACAGAAGCAGTACAAAAATCACCGGGCAAACAGCCGGTAAAAGCACACGCAAAACCACTCAAACAAGAAAGAACCAGTGGTTTGAATAACAGTTTTCTGTTTGAAAACTATGTGACAGGCCGGGCAAACCAGTTAGCACGGGCTGCAGCGATTCAAGTCGCTGGCAATCCAGGGCAAGCTTATAACCCGCTATTCATCTATGGCGGAGTAGGGTTAGGCAAGACGCATTTATTGCAAGCCATTGGTAACCAGCTCAAAAAAGAAAAACCGGATGCCAATATCCGCTATTTGCATGCTGAACGTTACGTCTCCGATGTAGTAAAAGCTTATGAAAATAAAGCTTTTGATGAATTCAAACGCCAATATCACTCACTCGACTTGCTATTAATTGACGATATTCAATTTTTTGCCAAAAAGACACGCACACAAGAAGAGTTTTTTTACGCCTTTAACACTTTAATTGAAGAGAAAAAACAGATCGTCATCACCTGTGACACTTATCCTAAAGAAATTGTGGATATGGATGAACGCTTGCGTACGCGTTTTAGCTGGGGTCTCACAGTTGCAGTTGAACCACCAGAACTTGAAATGCGGGTGGCTATTTTGCGCAAAAAAGCAGAAACACTAAAAATTGATTTGCATGAAGATGTTGCTTTTTTTGTGGCCAAACAAATCCGTTCAAGTATTCGTGAACTGGAAGGGGCATTGAACCGGATTATTGCCATGGCAAACTTTACCGGGCATGCGATTGATGTACATTTGGCTAAAGATGCCTTGCGCGATTTGATTGCAGTGCGCGGCCGCCAAATCACTATTGAAAATATACAAAAAACGGTCGCTGATTATTACAAAATCAAGGTCAGTGACATGTTTAGCAAAAAGCGTTCTCGTAATGTTGCGAGGCCGCGGCAAGTCGCTATGTCACTGACGCGCGAGTTAACCAACCATAGCTTTCCCGAAATTGGCGAAGCGTTTGGTGGGCGTCATCACACTACAGTGATGCATGCATGTGAAGAAATTGAACAGTTGCGTCTGAATGACCAAACATTGGCACGAGATATTGGATTGTTAACACAAGTCATTAGAGACTAAATTACTTGTAGAATATAGGGATTACAAAAGGTGTGGATAACATGCGAATCAAGTGTGCTTAAATAATGGGTTAAGCGCACACAAATTAAGTTTAAAATATCAGTCACAATTGATGCATGTTTAAATCGCAAGTTACGCACAGAGCAATAAGTTTTTAAATAATTGAATTGAATGGTTTTTTCGAGTTATCCACAAAAAACCAGTCCATTACTATTATTGTTATTTTTATATATTGAAATACATATTATTAATTAGGTCAGACCATGCAGATTAAAATCAACCGCGAGGTATTGCTCAAACCATTAAACAATGTAACAGGGATTGTTGAACGTAGACATACGCTTCCTATCCTTTCAAACTTATTGGTCAATATCAAACAACAGGAAATGCATTTAACGGCGACTGACTTGGAAATGCAGATATCACTGAAAGTGCCTACCGACATAGAAGGTGAACTGAGTACCACTATTTCTGCTAAAAAATTACTGGATATCTGTCGTTCATTGCCTGACGGAACCAGCATAGAAATGGTCAGCCAGGATAATCGTATTACATTGAAAGCTGGCAAGAGCCGCTTTAACCTGCAAACATTGCCTGCAGCGGATTACCCCCTCATGAGCAAGGCAAGTGGGCAAAATATCAGCTTTACGATTTCACAGGCAGAATTGAAGCGCCTGTTGAAACAGGTGGAGTTTGCCATGGCACAGCAGGATATCCGCTACTATCTGAATGGCTTGCTGATGGAAGTCAATGGTGATCAATTGCACGTCGTGGGCACTGACGGCCACCGTTTGAGCTATACCAATACCACACTGGATCAGACGTTTGAAAAGAACGAAGTGATCCTGCCAAGAAAAACAGTACTGGAGCTGACCAAGCTGCTTGATGAGCAATCCGAATCGCCAGTGGTGATTGATTTGTTGAATGGACAGGTCAGTTTTGAGTTCGGTGATATTCAGCTGATCAGCAAAGTCATCGATGGTAAATTTCCTGATTACAACCGCGTGATTCCATCAGGTCATCAAAATACATTTGAAGTGAATCGTCAGGCGATACTGAGTGCTTTGCAGCGAGCATCTATTCTGTCTAACGAAAAGTATCGCAGCATCCGCATGGTAATTACTAACGGTCAACTCAAGTTGATCAGTACCAACACCGAGCAGGAAGAGGCAGAAGAAGAACTTGAAATTTTGTATGATAAAACGCCGCTTGATATTGGTTTTAACGTCACCTACCTGATTGATGTATTAAACAACCTCGGCGATGAACAAATTACTTTTGCATTTGCTGATGCCAATAGTAGTTGCCTGATCACTGCTGGCAGTGATGCCAATTATAAATACGTAGTGATGCCAATGCGCATATAATGCTGACTCCTGTGTTCCACGTGAAACACGGGGGTTTGTCTTTTTTAATCTCAAATTAAAGAATCAAGTTATGGCACAGCCACAAGAATACAACTCAGACAGTATCAAGATTTTGGAAGGTTTGGACGCAGTACGTAAACGTCCCGGCATGTACATTGGGGATACCTCGGATGGTTCAGGCTTGCACCATATGGTGTTTGAAGTTCTGGATAACGCAATTGACGAAGCATTGGCAGGACATTGCGATGACATTAAAGTCATTATTCATCACGACAACTCCATTAGCGTCTCAGACAATGGACGTGGAATTCCGACTGACGTAAAAGACGATGACAAAAACGAGCCCAAACGTTCCGCGGCTGAAATTGTGATGACCGAGTTGCATGCAGGTGGAAAATTTGACCAAAACTCCTATAAAGTCTCTGGTGGCTTGCATGGGGTAGGGGTGTCAGTAGTCAATGCCTTGTCGGACTGGTTGCGCCTGAAGATCTACCGCAAGGGCAAAGTGCATCAGATGGAATTCCGTCGTGGCGTACCACAGGCACCGTTGGCCATGACCGGCACTACCGATAAAACAGGCACTGAAGTACATTTTTTGGCTTCTGTCGATACCTTTGTGCTGGTTGAATACCATTTTGAAATTCTGGCCAAGCGTATTCGTGAGTTGAGTTTTCTCAATAATGGCGTCAAAATCGAGTTGATCGATCAGCGCAATGGCAAGTCCGAAAACTTTGCATTCAGTGGCGGCATAAAAGGGTTTGTCGAATACATGAACCGAACCAAAACGGTATTGCATCCCAAAGTGTTTTACGCAATTCATGAAAGAGATGGCATTACTGTAGAAGTGGCCATGCAGTGGAACGACAGTTATTCAGAAACTGTGCAATGTTTCACCAACAATATTCCCCAACGTGATGGCGGTACCCACCTCACAGGGTTACGTACGGCGATGACGCGTACACTGAACCAATATATCGAACAAAACGAGTTCGCCAAAAAGGCCAAAGTTGAAACCACCGGTGACGATATGCGTGAAGGCATTACCTGCGTATTGTCAGTCAAAGTCCCCGATCCAAAATTCTCTTCCCAGACCAAAGACAAACTGGTATCAAGTGAAGTGCAACCTGTGGTGCAGGAAATTGTTTCGGCCAAACTCGCCGAGTTTTTAGAAGAAAACCCGGTGGATGCCAAAATTGTATGTGGCAAGATTGTTGAAGCTGCGCGTGCGCGTGAAGCTGCACGTAAAGCCCGTGAAATCACCCGCCGTAAAGGCGTGATGGACACCATGGGTCTGCCGGGTAAGCTGGCCGATTGTCAGGAAAAAAATCCTGCCCTGTGTGAGCTCTACCTGGTCGAGGGTGATTCTGCCGGTGGGTCTGCCAAACAAGGCCGGGACCGTAAATTCCAGGCGATTCTGCCGCTCAAAGGCAAGATCCTTAACGTTGAAAAAGCCCGCTTTGATAAGTTGCTGGGCTCGCAAGAAATTGCTACCTTGATCACCGCCATGGGCACCGGTATCGGTAAGGATGACTTTAACCTGGAAAAATTACGCTATCACCGTATCATCATCATGACCGATGCTGACGTCGATGGTGCGCACATCCGTACGCTATTACTGACTTTCTTTTACCGTCAAATGCCAGAACTGGTTGAAAACGGACACATCTACATTGCGCAACCGCCGCTGTATAAAGTGAAACAAAGCCGTGATGAGCGGTATTTGAAAGACGAGCACGAGCTGGATGAATACCTGCTGAATTCTGCGCTCAGAGGCGCAGAACTGCTTACCCGCGAAGGCGGCGAGAGTCTTAAAGATGACGCTTTGAACAGCATTGCCAAACAAATGGTACTGACCGAAGCTGTGATCCGCCGTATTGCCAACCTGTATGATGAAAGCGTACTACGTGCAATTCAGGACCTCGGTGATGTGGACCTTTCCAGCGAAGCAAGCGCTCACGCCGCTGCTGAAAAATTGCGCCCTATCCTCGGTGCCGTCGGTTCCGAAGTGCTGGTGGTACAGGATACCGAAACCAGTGCTTACCGGTTGGAAATCAATAAATACGTTCATGGCAACCTGCAAAGTTGCGTGATTGATGCCGAGTTTGTCGGCAGTGGCGATTACCGTCAAATCAATCGCACCTCACACATGGTTAATCACCTGCTGGGTGAAGGGGCACTGATCAAACGTGGTGAAAAAGAGCAAAAGGTCAGTACCGTCAAGCAAGCACTGGACTGGTTACTGAGTGAAGCCAAACATAATTTGAACATTCAGCGCTATAAAGGCCTGGGCGAGATGAACCCGGAACAACTGTGGGAAACCACCATGGACCCAACGGTACGCCGCTTGCTTAAAGTGCAAATTGAAGACGCCATTGGCGCAGATGAAATTTTCACGACCTTGATGGGTGACAATGTGGAACCCCGCCGCGCCTTTATTGAAAGTAACGCGCTCAGTGTCAGTTCGCTGGATATTTAAGTAAAAAGTTTAATTTGTATTCAAATACAAAAAAGGCTCCGGTAGGAGCCTTTTTTGTACACTGAGAAAATGATTACAACGCATGTCGAAGGTGTTGCTACACTTCATTTTTGTCAGTACTCACACTTTCGAGTTCAAGCAATGTTTTAAGGTCCTGGCGACCTTGTTCCATCACACTGGACAAGGCTTTTCTATCATGCCGGATTTTAAGGGTGGCTTCGAGCTGTTCATGGTCGTGCTTTTCAAACTGTTTGATAATTTTTGCGGCAGCGCTGGCATTTTCACCAGTCGCCATCAATGCCTGTCTGGCAGCTTCCAGCGAAGAGTAAAAGGTTTCCCTGATCGGGTTCAAATCCAGCTCTCGCAAATCAAAGGCATCTGTTCTGCTTCTGGCCCGCACCACAATCGCTACGCGAGGCCAGCGCTCTTTGACTAATGTAGCCATTTCCAGCGTGGCTGCGGAATCATTGAGCGCGATCACCAGTAATTTTGCTTCTGCAATGCCGGCTTCCTCCAGCACGTCCAATCTTGCTGCATCGCCATAATAACAACGCCAGCCAAACTGACGGGTCAGGTCGACCTGGTTAGGGTCATTATCAATCAGCGTGGGGGTTATGCCTTTTGCAATCAGTACACGACCCACGATTTGTCCAAAACGGCCAAAGCCGGCAATGATCACGGAATTATTTTCCGGGATGGCATCCTTGGGGCGCTCTCCACATTGCAAGGTCAAAAAGCCGTCGTATAGCAATAACAGCAGCGGCGTAATCAACATCGAAACGGCAACGATGGCATTGAGGATATTGTACGTTTCGCGCGAAATGGAGGTTTGTGTTAGCGCAATGCCAAAAATGACAAAAGCAAACTCGCCAATTTGCGAGATGGCAACACCGAACAGCAATTTGTCACGCAGCGGGTATTTAAATAGCCAACCCAGGCCCATCAATACTGCAATTTTCAATAGCACAATCAGCAGTGCAAGCCCAAAAATCAGCAGCGGCTGGTCAGCCACCAGTGATAAATCTACCGTCATGCCAACGGAGATAAAGAACAAGCCGAGTAACAGGCCTTTCACAGGTTCAATATCCAGACGGAGTTCGTAGCGATATTCTGATTCTGCCAGTAGAACGCCGGCCAGAAAGGTTCCCAACGCCATCGACAAACCTACAGATTGCATGGCCAATGAAACACCAATCACCAGCAATAATGAAAAAGCGACAAAAATTTCCCTCACACCGGCCTGGGCGATGATGCGCATGAGCGGGCGGAGCAGGGTGCGACTGGCGATCACAATAGCTAAAATCACGGCCAGCGCCTTGGCGACAGCCAGCAAATCAAAACTCGATGTGGATCGATTTGGCGCAATAAAGGCGAGTAGCATGAAAAGGGGGATTACTGACAGATCCTGAAACAGCAAGGTGGCAAATGCTGCTTGCCCACCGGGCGTATGCAGCTGTTTTTTTTCAGTGAGTGCAGTAAGCCCGATCGCTGTGGAGGACATGGCAACCCCCATGCCAATAATCAGCGCTTCAGGCCAGCTAAAATGCATGCCATGTGCAATCACGGTGATCAGGCCCATGGTGAACACTACTTGCATGCCACCCAGGCCAAACAGAAGTTTGCGTAACTCCCAGACTTTTTGTGACTCTAGTTCCAGGCCGATCAAAAACAGCATCAACACGACACCAAACTCAGCAAAATGCATGACATGTTCCGGGTCCGCAATCAGCTTCAAAGCATAGGGGCCAATCAGAATACCTGCAATCAGGTAACCGAGGACTGACCCCAGGCCCAATCTTTTAAACAGCGGGACTAACATGATGGCCGCAGCGAGGTATATCGCGGCCTGCACAAGAAAATGAGAGGTATTCATTAGAGCCTTTTATAGATGCTTTAAACAGGGCGTGCGCTTTTCCCGGGGGGCGGTTTTTATGGGGAATTTACCATACTTACGTCTGTTAGGGTCGCGCATGCAGGACACTTGCTATTGGGCATCCTGTACATCCTATGTCAGCGCTATTGCGCAGGTCGAATCTGCGTGCTTGCCAGATTAATCTGACAACAAAATCAGACGATTCCCCGTGTTACGCTGACAGTATCCCTATTACACTACAAGCAACACATCCACAAAAATGTCTGGCAAGTTAGGACAGACCACGTATACAGGTTAAAGAACACATGTCTAGCCCGAATGAAATTGCAGAACAGATTTTTGAAGTATTGAGTTTTTCGATCAAACAAGCATGCGATGAACAAGATTGGTTCAATGTCAGCCGCGATGCACTTGCTTATGGTTTCAAGCAGAGTGACGTATCCACCAATTTTGCCTACTCGCAGCGCTTTGATCTGCTGATTGCGCCCGATATTTACCTGTGCCTGCTCTACCGGTCTTTTGACCCGTCTGGTCCATTTATCTCACTGCCCGCCATCAGCAGGTTCGAGCTAACCCTGTTACAGGGCCATGCGGTCATTAAGTCATATTTGAACGGGTTTGATGAGCCCATTTCACTCAAGGATAAAGGTGCCTGGAATGAACTCTCTTTTACTTGAGTCTTGAGTACCCAGACGATACCACTGTTGATATAAGTGTTGTATTTGCTGACTCGCAGGTGATTACGATCAAAGGAAAATACCATGTACATCAGAATGAACCGCCACGCGAAACCATCCGCCATTCAAGAAAAAAAGCCTGCATCTGCGCCCAACGCCTCTGCACTAAAAGAAGAGCAACTAGCTAACACCAACACGCTGGAAAAAGAAATTGCATGCGACATAGAAAATGGTCAGCTTTCAACCGATGAGTTGAATAGCCACAATGACATCTAGGATTTCAAAAACGCACGCATCAACTGACATAAGGTGCTGAAAGCAGGGTGTTGTGCAGCGATGAGTCTATGCGCACCCGTATTTAATGCGGCATCGTCTACTCTGCGCACCTGTACAGGCACCCCGGCCAGCAGCAATTTGGAAGCATAGCCTTCTGCCTCATCTCGCAGTGAATTCGCATGGCCCGTGATGACCAACGCCGGAGCCAGCCGGCATGAGTTTACCGGCGAAACGTAAGGGTGCATGCTATCACTGGCAACCGGAATATAGTCTGCCCACGCGCGCCGGCATGGGCTATCCACAGTGGCTGCCATCGAGCTTGAAGTTTGTGATGCACCCAGCATGGGATTGATTAACATCTGCCCGCGTAACCTGGCATACTTGTTCAGTGGTAACCCTCTGTCGCGAAACAGCATGGCCAGCACCGCTGCCAGGTTGCCACCGGCCTGTTCCCCCGCCACAACAATATTTTTCACATTGGCATCCATTGCCTGCGCATGTTCAGCCACCCATTCGAGCGCAGCATAAGCAACTTCAATTGTTTGCGGAAAACGCATGACTGGCGCCAGTGGATAGACTACACAGACAATCACTGCATCTTCAGACAGTGCGATGGCAAAATCCGCTTGAATGGAGCCACAATTAAACAGCCTGCCATGAAAATAGTCGCATCAGTGTCACCACGGATGGCGCCGCCTGCTACGAGCGCGCCATCAGGTTATTAAACGAGCTGGAAGAAACTGAAGCGGCCTTGAATCAGGCCACCAGCAATGCCAAAGACCGCTTGCGCGTAGATGTGCCCACGCCATTGGGGCGTTTGGTGATTATTCCGGCGCTACCGGATTTTTTTAAGCGCTACCCGGAAATTCAACTCGAAATCGGCTGCGATGACAGGCCGATGGATTTGCTGGAAGAGGGTGTCGATTGCGTAATTCGTGTTGGTCACCCAATGGATTCGACTTTAGTAGCCAGGCGCGTAGGCACCATGCAATTTTTGCTGGTTGCCTCGCTGACTACCTGCAAACTCATGGCAGGCCAACACATCATGACGATTTGCAACACCACCAGGCCGTGCATTTCTTTTCATCCAAAACCGGTAAAGTGCGTAATTTCATGCTAGAGCTCGAAGGCGGCCAGCAGGAAGTCCCCACTATCCGCAAACTGGCCATCAATAATGGTGATGCGATTGTATCCGCCGCGCTGGCAGGCATAGGTATCTGCCAATTGCCCAGCTTTATGGTGCAAAATTACCTGGCAAATGGGCAGCTGGAAAAAGTGCTTGGCGATTACCCGGTAGGTAGCCTGCCGCTCAATGCGCTCTACCCGCACAATCGGCACCTTTCATCCAAAGTACGCGCGTTTATCGAATGGGTGGCAGAGCTGTTCGCCGAGTGCCACTTGCTACAAAAAGCCAGCCAAAGTTAAATCACAATTTTCATAAAGGAAGCGCCATGGGCCCACTCGAACAAAATTTTGAAAACACCTTATTCAAGCTGATCCCGCAAACCAAAAACCTGGGTATGCAGATCACCAGGATTGAAGACCATCAGATTACAGTGCGTGGCGATTACGCCTTAAACAAAAACCATCTCGATATCGTGTTTGGTGGCAGCATTGCCGCAATCTCGATTACCACGGCATGGTCATTGGTGCAGCACAAAATTGAGCAAGCGGGGTTCAAGGGAAACCTGGTCATCAAACGTCAGGAGATTGATTATCTATTGCCAGTGAAAACAAATTTTGAATGTGTGGCTAGTTTTCAATCGCTGAATGACTGGACACTTTTTAAAAACACTTATCGAGAAAAGGGTAGGGCAAAAGTGATAGTCACTGCTGAAATCCTCAGTGAATCAAAAGTGGCATCAAAGTTTCAGGGTGTATTTGTGTTGTACCAGTAGAAACATTGCCATCTATAAAGCCCTGGAAGGGGAGTTTATTTTTGTTACGATGTGAAAAAACGGCATGCGGGGCGCTACTCATACGCTGTCTGAACGCGACCTTTGAACCACATTTGCTTACACCAGCCATTCAAAAAAGCTGGCTGGGAGATTGAGCGCCAATTCGTCAACAAGTGAGCCTTAGCAATGACTACATTATTGTGCTTGCTAATTTACCCTGCGGTTGAAGCGGGTGGGTTGAAGTTTTTGCTGGCATTGATCACAGACCATTATTCACCTAGTAGAGTGATTTTATTAAATAGCAGATTTCCAAGACGCCTGCATATCAATCTCATTAAATGGCTTAGGTTTACTAAAGAAATACCCTTGCACCACTTTGCAGTCACAATCTAATAAATACTTGGCCTGTTCTGCTGTTTCCACCCCTTCTGCCACCAGCTCTTTACCCAGACTTTTCGCCATGGAAATAATCGCCTGCACAATCAGTCTGTGGTCATTGTTGTCTGCTATGCCTTGCACAAAGGATTGATCAATTTTGATTTCACTGACGGGGAATTTGTTTAGATAGCTCAATGCTGAATAGCCAGTGCCAAAATCATCCAGAGATATTTTGAAGCCCAGGTTATCCAGGTTTTTAAGCATTTTTGTAATATGGATACTGTCGTTCAAGAGCAAGCTTTCGGTAATCTCGAAAGTGATCCATGCCGGATCACAATTGGTTTTTTTTAACAGGTGCTTGATGACGTTCAACAGGTTGTTATGGATAAACTGGCGACTGGATAAATTGATGGCGACGTTGATGGGCGGGTGCCGACCAGTGTTCCACCTGACGGCATCTTTAAAGGCTGTTAGCATGATCCACTCACCAATCTCGACAATCAAGCCAGAGTCTTCTGCAATGCCGATAAACCGGTTAGGCGGGATCATTTCGCTGTGGTTACGGTGCCACCGTAATAGCGCCTCCACGCCCACAATGCGCTGGGTCTCCAAATTGACCTTGGGCTGGTAGTGCAGCAGGAATTCATCATTTTGCAGTGCGGTGCGTAATGCGCGCTCAATGTCTATGCGTTCAATCGTGGTTTGCGATAAATCCGGGGAATAAAACTGGTAGTTATTTCTACCTTGTTTTTTGGCCTTGTACATGGCGATATCTGAATATTTTACAATATCGCTGACATCCCTGCTGTGGTCTGGGCAAATCACGATGCCGATACTGGCCGAAATAAACAGTTCTGTGCCCTGGATTAAAATCGGCTGCTTGATAGCCTCAAGCACGTTTTTTGCGACGACCCCCACCGTTTTAGGGTCTTGCATTGTTGACAGCACGATTGCAAACTCGTCGCCGCCCAGGCGAGCAACGATATCCGTTGGCCGCACAGACCGTTCGATGCGTCTGGCCATCTCGGATAGCAGCAAGTCACCTTCTGCGTGACCGAGTAAATCATTAACGGCTTTAAAGCCGTCCAGATCTAGCATCAAAAACGCAAATGCACAGTCTGCGCGGTCAGTTTTTTTGATGCATTGATCGAGTGTTTCGAGTAATGAAATACGATTGGGCAGCCTGGTAATGGCGTCGAAATAAGCCAGATGATGGATGCGGTCCAGATGTTCATAAGATTGCGTCATATCTTGCCCGATGGCGATGACGGCTTGTACTTCGTTGATGGCATTAAATTCGGGCGTTAATACCGTGTGCATGATTTTGTGCTTGCCATGTCTGGTGGTCAGCTTGAATGCGACATGCTGATTTTCACCACTTTGAAATACCTCGCGTATGCTTTTTTCAAGGGCTTTGGCCGATGCACCGCCGGGATACTGCGAGGGCGTTTTGCCAATCAGCGTTGTGGAATCCGTTTCATAAAATAATGCATTTGCATGATTGAGAAAGATACGTTCGCAGTCACGATTGTACTTTGCGATGCAATTGGACGAGTTTTCCACAATCGATTTGTACTCGTTTTCCCTCAGGATATTCTCCGTCACATCCCTGGCGTAACCAAGCGAGCCAACTACCTTGCCATCTACTACCACAGCAGATTTATAAGACTCTATCCAGTAGTATGCTCCTTCAGCGTTTTTAATCGGCACGGTGACGGCACTGGGGGTTGTACTCTGCATTGCTTTTTGATCGCCATCAACATACTCCTGCGCCAAATCAGGTGGAAAAAAATCAAAATCTGTCTTGCCAATGAGTTCGGCACTTGAAGCGACGCCCACCATGTTGGCATAGGCCGTATTCGCTACCAGAATGCGGCTGTCAGCATCCTTGAGCCAGACCATGAATGGAAAATTATCAATGAGTGTCTGGATGTATTGATTACTTTCAATATTTTGATTTTTAATATTTTTCATAAAAAGACTAATATTTCGAATATTGATTTATCTGTATCTTTGCATAATGAAATTAAGTTGCATGCCAATAAACTGTTTTCGGTAGTATTTAATTTTTCTTAAATATCCACTTGTTGCTAATTGGTCATTAATACATAAGTTGCTTTTTTGCGATACGGTATATTTCCCTGTAAAAGCTGCTTTGAACAGCCATAGACCTTTTTCTGGTTTTGCAGGCGTTAAGCTGCCAAGCACTATAAATTCGAGTACGATGGCGATCATGATGGAAAAACTGGAACCTACGCGCGAAGAAGTGAATGCCCTTACAGGCGTCACCCTGTTGGAGTTTGGCGCAAGTTGGTGTGGCTATTGCCAGGCGGCGCAAGCTGCGATTACGTCTGCGCTTGCTCAGTTTTCTCACGTCCATCACATTAAAGTTGAAGATGGCAAAGGCCGCAGGTTGGGGCGCTCGTTTCGCGTGACATTGTGGCCGACTCTGATTTTTATGAAAGACGGGCTTGAGCACAAACGCTTGGTGAGGGATATTGACGCGGTTGAATTGCGATTGGCACTGGCGTCGATGACGGCTGATCAAGGTATGATTTAATCAGGGTAGTATTGCAGGCGTTTATGCATAGCTACATTTAGAAAAACACAGCAGTTTTTAAAGCTGCTGTGTGGTGGTTAGCCGGTGTTATCGGGCTTGCAGCGCGTTATAAGCGGTCATCAGGTTACGGTAATCAGGAATGTGGTTGGCGCACAGGTTGCCCAATCCTTCGATATCGCGACGCCAGTCGCGGTGCAGCTCGCAGGCGACGCCAAACCAGGTCATCATTTGCGCACCGGCGGCTTCCATGCGGCGCCAAGCTGCGTCGCGTGTTAATGCGTTAAAGGTGCCGGAGGCATCTCCCACCACAAACACTTCAAACCCTTCTTCGATGGCGGACAAGGCCGGGAAAGCCACACAGACTTCGGTGACAACCCTGGCGATGATGAGCTGTTTTTTGCCTGTGGTTTTAATGGCTTTGACAAAGTCCTCGTTATCCCAGGCGTTGATCTGGCCCGGGCGGGCGATATAGGGGGCATCCGGGAGCAGGGCCTTTAACTCTGGCATCAGCGGACCATTGGGCCCAGTTTCAAAACTGGTGGTTAGAATGGTTGGCAGGTTAAAAAATTTAGCAGTATCGGCCAGTGCCATTACATTGTTTTTAAACTGATCTGGGTCGATATCACGCACCAGCGATAGCAAGCCCGCCTGATGGTCTACCAGTAATACGATGGCATTGTCACGGTCCAAACGTACGTAAGGTGTGTTGTCCATGATAAATCCTCTCAATAAAGGTTTGTGTTTAAAGTGTGGTGTCTGCTCATGCGGCTGCGATAAAACGGCCTTGATTGTAGTCATTAATCGCCTGGTCAATTTCTTCCCAGCTGTTCATGACAAACGTGCCATGGCCGACCACTGGTTCATTCAGCGGCTCACCGTTAAGCAAGAGCAACACAGTGTCTTGTTGCGCCTGCAAAATCAATTCAGTGCCTTCACGTTGCATCACCGCCAGTTCGGCTGGGCGGATGGTGTGCACTTCGCCGGTTTTTACCGCGCCATGCAGTACAAAAATGGCGGTGGTGTGGCCTTCAGGCAATGTTATCGTCGTGCGGGTGCCTGCATTCAGGCGTACATCCCACACATTCATCGGGCTAAAGGTATTGGCCGGACCTTTCTGGCCAGCATATTCCCCCGCAATTACCCGCACTTTGCCAGTTTCGTTGGGCAAAGCGACTTCCGGGATCTGCGTACGCGTAATGCCTTGATACCCTGGTGCAGTCATTTTGTCCTTGGCCGGCAGGTTGACCCACAGTTGTATCATTTCAAACGGACCGCCGGTACGGGCATAGTCATCGCCATGATATTCCTCATGAATAATGCCTGAACCCGCCGTCATCCATTGCACTTCGCCGGGACCAATGCTGCCACCGGCATTGGTGGAGTCATGGTGTGACACCTGGCCGTCATAGACAATCGTCACGGTTTCAAAGCCGCGGTGCGGATGCTGACCGACACCACGCCGTTGCTCGGTGGGTTCAAAGCTGGCAGGGCCTGCATAATCCATGAGCAGGAAAGGTGAAATCTGCTCGGCGATATCACGGTAAGAAAAAATGCTTTGCACCGGAAAGCCATCACCTACCCAGTGGTTGCCATTGCTGCGTTTGATAAAAGCCAGTTTTTTCATGATGCGCTCCTTGAAAGTGGTGTGCGTGTTTGCATGGTTCACACTATAAACAGATGACAATTCAGGCACTAGATGGTTAAATATGAAATTACTTTTCATTTAAATGAATAATATACCGGTATGGATTTCAATGAAGCCGCAGTCTTCGTCAAGGTGGTGCAAGCAGGCAGTTTTAGTGCCGCAGCGCGACAACTGGGGTTGCCGACTTCGACCATCAGCACACGGGTGGCAAGGCTGGAAAAAAGACTGGGTGTGACCTTGTTGCAGCGCACCACCCGGCGCTTGAGCCTGACCGAGGCCGGGACACTGTATTTTGAACATGCCTCCACCGGTTTAGGCTATTTGCTGGAAGCCGAGGCTGCACTTGATGAAGCCCGCCAGCAGCCGCAAGGGACACTGAAAGTGACCGCTCCGGCTGATTTGGGCGACGCCTTGCTGGGCCGTTTGATTGCGCAGATGCAAACCAGTTATCCAGCCCTCTCCGTAGAAGTATTACTCACGGAGCGCTATGTAGACTTGGTGGCAGAAGGTCTGGACGCGGCGATCAGGACGGGTGACTTGCCCGATTCCAGCCTGATTGCCAAGTCACTGGGCAAAATACAGTGGGCCCTGTTTGCCAGCCCGCAGTATTTGCAGCAGGCAGCCAGCCTCGAACAACCTACGGATTTAAATCAGCATCAATGTGTACAATTCACCCCGATGGGACGCCACCATTGGACGCTGCAGCGCGAGACCACCGAGATTAGGGTGCCGCTGGCCGGACACACCCTGGTCAATAGTATAGGCGTGGTGCGGGCGATGGCCGAGAGCGGGCAGGGTGTGGCTTTATTGCCGACGTTTATCTGCCAGCCTTCGGTGCTGCAGGGTGGTTTGCAGCGCGTGTTACCAGCGTGGCGCGGGCAGGCCGATGCGGTCAGTCTGGTGTATCCAAAACAGCGTTTCATGGCACCCAAACTGCGTGGATTTATCGAATTAGCCATGGCAGAATTCAAGGCATTACTGCATGGGCCATCATAAAACAGCCCACACATTCAGGAGTCTGACATGTCCAGCCATCCAGCTTCACCACCCATGACAGGTGCCAGTGTGGTGATTACCCACCGCATTATTCCCGCATTACAAGGCCAGTATGAAGCATGGCTCAACGAAATTGGTCCGCTTTGCCGCACCTCCGAAGGCTTGCTTGACTGGCATGTCATCCGGCCGATTGCCGGCTACACCGATACTTATTCGGTCATCATTCGCTATCAGTCCGAACACGATTTAAAAAAGTGGATGGATTCTCCCGAGCGGGAACGGCTGATTGCCAAAGCCAGGCCTTTGCTGCAGGATGTGGACCGTTATTACATTTACAGCAGACTGGACTTTTTGTTTGAACTGCCCAGTCAGCCCGTACCGATGCATCCGGTATGCTGGAAACAGTTTTTACTGACATGGTCAGCCTGTCTCTGTATGGATAGTGCCTTTGCTGAGCGCACTGAGCGCGCCGCAGAGCCGCATTCTGGATACGTTTGTGGCCAGCGGGATTGTCGTGTCTGATGGTGTATCTAATCATGCCACGCTACACCAGGCTGGTAAAACACTGGTTGTTTCGTTAAAACAATCCACCAACGGTGAACATTGACTGTGCTACGCGCTGAGCAGCATCAAGCTTTCAGGCTAGGCAATACTCCTTTTTAACGCTGCCTGGCCACTGCCTGAGTGTATCGTCTATACAACAATGGGTAGGATTAGGCGATCAAAACATATCGATTTCTTTTAAAAACAATTGCTTATGGATTAAAGTAAATTCAGTGGCATACCGTAAATACCCTATATAACAATTATTATTGGGGAAATCATGTGTTGAAAGCAGCCAGCGAGCCGATTGCACTGGATACAGAAATTGTAGAGATGCTCTACGCTAACAATTCGCGCTCACTGGTGGCTGCGTTGGTGGTAATGTCGGCACTGGTGTTTGTGCAGCAAGCATTGATTTCCACTGTGGTGCTGGTCAGTTGGGCAGTGATTTTTTTACTGGCTTATGGACTGCGTACCGGCCTGACATTTTTATATTATCGTAGCAACGCCAAATCTATCTATAGTCAGCAATGGCTTAAACGTTTTCGACTAAGCTCCGGTTTTTGCGGGGTATCGTGGGGATTGGCTGGCATCTTGTTGTTTCCCGAAACAGATACCGCGCATCAGGCTTTTCTTATTTTTGCGCTGGTAGGTGTGGCAGGTGCGGGCATCGTCATTTATTCTATCGATACCCTATGCTCTAATCTGTTCAGCGGTGGCCTGCTGCTACTGATGATTCCACGCTTTATCATCCACGGCACACAGCTTTCTATTGCGCTGGCTATTCTGTTTATTGTCTATGTGGTCTATGTGACGATTGCCGGACGCGGACTTGCAAAGAGTCTGCGCGAAAATATGTCATTACGTATTGCTTCCAATCTGGACAATCAAAAAGTTCATCAACTGGCTTATTACGATTTTCTTACCGGCCTGCCCAACCGTCGCTTGTTGTCCGACCGTTTGAATCAGGCGTTTATTCGCTGCGCACGCACGCAAACCTATGGTGCCGTGCTGTCACTGGATTTGAACAATTTTAAAGGCCTGAATGATAGCAAAGGGCATTTGGCCGGGGATGAACTGTTGCAGCAGGTGGCTGAACGCCTGCAACACTGTTTACGTAAAAAAGACACCATTGCCCGCATGGGGGGTGACGAATTTGTTGCCGTGCTTGATGATCTGGGCAATCACCGTGGGCAAGCGGTCATTTCAGTGCTGGCTACGGCCGATAAACTGATGGATGCATTCAGTCTGCCATTTCAGTTAAAAAATGGGCAATACCGTTCTAAACCCAGTATAGGTGTTTGCCTGTTTTTAGGCGAAGAATCTAGCGAGGCGGAGGTGCTCAGGCGCGCCGATATTGCCATGTATCAGGCCAAAAAATCTGAAAACATGCATGGTATACAGCTGTATGACGAAGCGCAGTATCCTGCCATTGAGTTGCGCGTTACCCTGGAAAATGACTTGGCCTTTGCCTTGCAGTCCGGTCAGCTCTCGCTTTATTATCAGTTGCAAGTCGACCAGGATCTCGCCCCGATCGGGGCCGAAGTATTATTGCGCTGGCAGCATCCAGTATTGGGCGTGGTGCCACCGGATCAGTTTATCCCGATTGCTGAAGAGTCAGGTGCAATTGTGGCGATTGGGCACTGGGTATTGCAGCAATCCTGTGCGCAGCTAAAGGCCTGGGAGCATGACCCAGCCATTGCTCGCTTGCACTTGTCCGTGAATGTCAGCGCTTTGCAATTCAGTCAGCCGGAGTTTGTGGAACAGGTGATGCATACCGTACAAGCCAGCGGCTGTAACCCCAGGCACTTGAGACTGGAGCTGACCGAAACTGCAATTGTAAAAAATGTGGAAGATGTGATCGACAAGATCAATGCATTGAAATCCTGTGGCATCACCTTCTCGCTCGATGACTTTGGCATTGGGCAATCCTCATTATCGGTGTTGAAACGCCTGCCACTAGACGAACTGAAAATTGACAGAAGCTTTATCAGCGACATTTTGCACAATAACTACGACACCTTTATTGTACAAACCATCATCGAAATGGGTAAAAACCTGGGACACCATGTGATTGCCGAAGGGGTGGAAGTCGAGCAGCAAAAAGTCATGCTGCAAGCGCTGGGTTGTCATGCCTTTCAGGGCTATTTATTCTGCAAGCCTTTGCCATTGGCTGACTTTGAAGCCAAGGTACAGCGACTCTTTTCCGCCGCACAGTTGGCGTCTGTCACCATGAAACCGGCATTGCACAGCTAACAGTCTGTCTCGCCATCAGGGCTTGGCTGTTTATACCTTGACCCATTCTGCACCTTGGCTTAACCAGCGCTGCAAATGCACTTCCACAGATTGCGGTGCGCGTGCGAGCAACGCATCCGCCTTTTGTTTGGCATGCACCAGCAATTCGGCATCACGTTCCAGATCGGCAATTTTGAGCATGGGTACGCCGCTCTGGCGCGTGCCCAGCAGTTCACCGGGGCCTCGAATCTGTAAATCGGCCTGGGCGATTACAAAGCCATCGGTATTTTCGTAAATGACTTTCAGCCGTGCGCGGCCAATCTTTGAACATTGCTGTTTGCTATAAAGCAGAATGCAGGTGCTTTTGGCTGCCCCGCGACCCACGCGACCGCGCAACTGGTGCAACTGGCTCAAGCCCATACGCTCGGCATGATCAATCACCATCAGGCTGGCATTTGGCACATCAACACCGACTTCAATCACCGTTGTCGCTACCAAAAGATGCAAATGATTGGCCGCAAATGCTTGCATCACTGCCTGCTTTTCAGCAGGCTTCATCCTGCCATGCACCAACCCGACCTGCAATTCGGGGAAAGCGCCCTGCATATAAGCGTAGGTATCATTGGCTGTTTGCAGTTGCAACGCTTCTGATTCCTCGATCAGCGGGCATACCCAATAGGCCTGATGGCCGAGCGCACAGGCTTCCCGCACGCGTTGCAAAATCTCTTCACGCCGGTCATCGGCCACCAGCTTGGTGACCACCGGTGTGCGCCCGGGCGGTAATTCATCAATCACTGACACATCGAGATCGGCGTAATAGCTCATCGATAAAGTGCGTGGAATCGGCGTGGCGGACATCATCAGCTGGTGCGGCTCGATGGCATGCTGTTGCCCTTTTCTGCGCAAGGCCAGCCGTTGTTCTACTCCAAAACGATGCTGTTCATCGACAATCGCCAGGCCGAGTTGTTTGAATTGAACCTCGTCCTGAAACAGGGCATGCGTGCCGACTGCCAGCATGGCTTCGCCACTGGCAATACGCGCCAGTGACTGCGCGCGTTCCCTTTTAGGCTGGCTGCCGGTCAGCCAGGCGACATCAATACCCAAGGGCGTGAGCCAGCCATGCATTTTCTTGTAGTGTTGTTCGGCCAGAATCTCGGTGGGCGCCATGATGGCCACTTGCCAGCCCTGTTCGATTAACTGCAAGGCCGCCAAACAGGCGACGATGGTTTTACCGCTGCCGACATCGCCCTGCAGCAAGCGTTGCATCGGGTGGGGCTGGGTCAGGTCGTGCGTAATTTCTGCGCCTACTTTTTGCTGGGCAGGGGTGAGCGCAAATGGCAATTGTGCGCACAGCGCAGGCACCAGTGTGCGGGATGGGGCAATGGCGGGTGCGCGTGCCTGCTTGCGGCGCGCATAATGCAAGCGCATGGAGAGCTGCTGGGCCAACAATTCATCAAAGGCCAAGCGTTGCCAGGCTGGATGGCTGCGGTCTTCCAGTGTGTTTAAGGCCGTTTCTGGTGTGGGTTGGTGCAGCAGTTGTACGCTGCTGGCGAAATCGGGCAAATGGATGTCCTGATAGACCCAGGCAGGCAAGGTTTCCTGTAAATAGTCTTGGGTGAGTACACGTTGCACCGCTTTGCGCAGCGTATTTTGGCTGACACCGGCGGCGGTGGGGTAAACCGGCGTGAGTGCGGTGCTTACCGGTGTTTCCTCGCTGACTTTACGCTGTTGCGGGTGCACCATTTCCACCCCGAAAAAGCCAGGGCGAACCTCCCCAAATGCGCGCAGGCGGGTGCCAACCTGCATGGCGGCAATCTGGCTGGGATAAAAATGCACAAAGCGCAAATTCAGGATGCCGGAATCATCCTGCACATGCACGTTCAGCATCTTGCGCGGTTTGTAGCTGACTTCGTTGTGCACCACCACGCCTTCAATCTGGGCTTGTTCACCGAGTCGCAAATCACGGATCAGAGTAACTCTGGTTTCATCCAGATAGCGCAGTGGTAAGTGCAGCAGCAGGGCTTGCGGGGTATGGATAGAGAGTTTGCCCAACTGGCTCAGCAGAGCGGGGGTGAAACCACGAATGTCGCTGAGCTGGCGCATGTTTCACCTCATGAACTACTGAATACGCTGTTCTGCTTGCGTACCCTTGACCCGGTTGATGCGTACCACTTGCTGAATTTTACGCAGGTTGCGGATCAGGTCGGCCAGGTGCACCCGGTTATGCACTTGTACGGTGAAATTGACGTTGGAGTACTGACTGCCATCACTGTCTTCGACGCTGACGTTATCAATATTGGATTCGGCACTGGCAATGGTGGCGGCAATTTTAGCCAGCATGCCGCGCTCGTTGGAGACCGTGATGCGCAAGTTGACCTTGAACAGTTTTTTCTGGTCGGCATCCCACTCCACATCCAGCCATTTTTCCGGATCCAGCTTGAATTTTCGGATGGCCGGACAATCATGGGTATGAATAACCAGCCCTTTGTCTTTGTTGATGAAGCCCAGAATCGGGTCGCCGGGGATGGGGCGGCAGCATTGTGCAAACTGCACAGCCATGCCTTCCGAACCTCGTATGGTAATGGTATCCAGCGTTTTGGTCGATTTGTCATCAGACTCAGCCGGATGCGCTAATAGCTGGTGTGCCACCATCAGGCTGTTGCGTTTGCCCAAACCAATATCCGTCAAAATCGTTTGACGGGTTTTGGTACTGTAGTCATTCATCACCTTTTGCCATTGCTTGTCGCTGATGTCCTGCGGTTCAATGTGCATGGCGCGCAGGGCAATATTCAGCATGCGTTCACCCAGCTGGGCTGACTCTTCCACCTTGACCGTTTTCAGGTAATGGCGGATGTGCGAACGCGCCTTGCCGGTGACCACATAATTAAGCCAGGCCGGATTGGGTTTGGCCAGCGGTGCGGTGATAATTTCCACATGGTCGCCATTGCGCATTTCACTGCGTAACGGCGCCAGTTCATTATTGATTTTCACCGCGACACAACTGTTGCCTACATCGGTATGCACGGCATAGGCAAAGTCCACCGCGGTCGAGCCGCGTGGCAGCGCCATGATGTTGCCTTTGGGCGTAAACACATACACCTCGTCGGGGAACAGGTCGACTTTAAAATGCTCCAGAAACTCATAGCTGTCATCGCTTTCAGTCTGAATTTCAACCAGCCTTTGCAGCCACTGGTGGGTTTGCTGTTGCAATTTGGTCAGGTGTGCATCGGTGGTTTTATATAACCAGTGCGCCGCAACGCCAGCATCAGCAATGTTGTGCATTTCCTCGCTGCGGATTTGTACCTCGATCGGTGTACCAAATGGACCAAACAAGGTGGTGTGTAAGGACTGGTAACCATTGGCTTTA
This sequence comes from Methylophilus aquaticus, assembly GCF_030769565.1. Lineage (GTDB taxonomy): Bacteria > Pseudomonadota > Gammaproteobacteria > Burkholderiales > Methylophilaceae > Methylophilus > Methylophilus aquaticus. The sequence continues at coordinate 48,652 of NZ_JAVCAP010000001.1, forward strand.
GGGATGGCGATATAGTCTTTAAAGCGTCCCGGAATCGGCTTGTATAAAGCGTGTAATGCGCCTAGGGCCAAATAGCAGGAAGCGGTGTCTTTGACGATGACACGAAAGCCGTAAATATCACTGATTTGCGAAAGCTTGAGCGACTTTTCGCTCATTTTCTTGTAAATGCTGTGCAAGTGTTTTTCGCGGCCTTGCACATCAAATGCAATCTGGTATTGCGTGAGCTGGTTCTGGATCGCTTCCAGAATTTTGCCAATGACTTCTTTGCGGTTGCCACGCGCGGTGCGGATGGCTTTATCAATCACCCGATGGCGATTGGGATACAGGTATTTAAAGCTCAGGTCTTCGAGTTCGTGATAAATCGGGTTGAGGCCCAGGCGATTGGCAATCGGCGCATAAATGTCCAGGGTCTCGCGCGCGATGCGTTTTTGTTTCTCTGGCCGCATGGCGTCCAGCGTTTGCATATTGTGCAAACGATCGGCCAGTTTCACCAGAATGACCCTGACATCCTGGCTCATGGCCAGCAGCATTTTGCGGAAGTTTTCAGCTTGCGCCTGGGTGGCGGTTTGCAGTTCCACCTTGTCCAGCTTGGTCAGCCCATCGACCAGATCACCGACCTGTTTGCCAAACAGCTCGGCAATTTCCGCGCTGTTGACATGCGTATCCTCCACCACATCATGCAGCAGGGCTGCCAGCAGGGTAGGTAAATCCAGATGCAATCTGGCCAGAATGCAGGCCACCGAAATCGGGTGCGTGATGTAGGGTTCACCGGTTTTGCGCGTTTGTCCGGCGTGCGCATGTTCGGCATAGCGGTAAGCCTGCCAGACCAGTTGCACTTCTTCTTCATTCAGGTACTTGCGGATGAGCTGAGTGAGGGGAGAGTCCTCCCGGTCAGCTGGGAGCAAGTCCGCTTCTTCAGGTAAAGATTTGGACTTGCGGGTGTGATGTTCGCCGTGGGTGTGCGGCATAGAAAATTATGGCTGCCCCTTGCTCAACAACTCCACACCGATTTTGCCAGCCGCAATTTCACGCAGGGCAATTACGGTGGGTTTGTCTTTTTGTGAGTAACCACTCACCAGCGGATCAGAGCCATTGGCCAGCTGGCGTGCGCGGTAAGCAGCCACCAGGGTCAGTTGAAAACGGTTAGGGATATTATCCAAGCAATCATCGACAGTAATACGTGCCATATAAAAACCTCTTTAGATGTTAAATCACAGATGATCACGCAGGCGCGGCGCGCTAGGTGAGTGATTGAATCAGTGGTGCGTGACAGGCCATTTGTCGCGCTAGCTGCAAGCGTTGGGCGCGGACAATGGCAATCAGATCCTGTAACGCCACGTCAAAAATGTCGTTAATTGTAACATAATCAAACTCATGCACGTGGCGCATTTCCTCGCGGGCAGCCGCGAGGCGTCGTGCAATCACTTCTTCGCTGTCCTGGCCTCGGCTATTCAGGCGGTGTGCCAGGGCTTCAATCGATGGCGGCAGAATAAAAATGGAGGTCGCCTGTGGAAACAGCTTGCGGATTTGTTGCGCACCCTGCCAGTCAATTTCAAGAATCACATCACGGCCACCTGCAAGTGACGCTTCGACCTCGCTTTGCGCAGTGCCATAACGGGCGCCATGCACGTGGGCGCTTTCCAGAAAACCGCCTGCCTCCAGAATCGCCATAAACTCGGTTTCGGAAGCAAAATGGTAGTGAATGCCGTCTTCTTCACCCGGCCGTGGCGCACGCGTGGTATGCGACACCGACAGTTTGAGTACAGGGTCCTGCGCCAGCATGGCACGCACCAGGCTGGTTTTTCCAGCACCAGACGCGGCAGAAATAATAAATAAATGCCCCTGACTCATGATGCGCTCCAGTCTGGATTGGGTAAGGAAGAAAATACCGCTTTCAGGCCTTCGCCCCAGCCTTTGCGGATGCTGACGTAGTAGGGATCTTGTTCGGTGAGACGCTGGCGGCAATTGCCATGCAGGCTGTGAGTACGGTAGAGCATCAAGTCAATCGGCATGGCGACCGAAATGTTGCTGCGGATAGTGGAGTCGAACGAGATCAATACACACTTCACGGCATCCATCATCTCGGTCTGGTATTTAACGACACGGTCTATGATGGGTTTGCCGTATTTGGTTTCGCCAATCTGCAGATACGGTGTGTCCGCCGTTGCCTCAATAAAATTGCCCGCCGCATAGACATTAAACAGCCGCGGCTTTTCACCCTTTATCTGGCCTGCCACCAAAATGCTGGCGCTAAAATCAATGCCATGCTCCTTGAGTGCTTCGCCATCGCGCGCATGCACACTGCGCATCGCAGCACCCACTACACTGGCGGCTTCAAACATCGACTGCACATTGTGCAGATGCGACCCCTGTTCAGGTCCGTTTAACTGTTCGCGTAGCAAATTGACCACGGATTGTGTAATGGCCAGATTACCGGCCGTCAGCAATACAATCAGGCGTTCGCCGGGTTGTTCAAAGACATGCATTTTAGGGGCGATGGCAACTTGATCCACCCCGGCATTGGTCCGGGTGTCGGAAGCGAGGACCAGCCCCTGTTCGAGAAGAATGCCTACACAATAAGTCATAAACGATTTGGAAAAATAGGAGTGAAAACAACAAGGCCACATGATAACACGGGCAGAGGAGTGCTTTTTAAGCTGAATGCGAAGCTGGCTTATTGCTGTTGGGCGGTTTTTGCCTGCTGGTAGAGTGCTTGCATATTGGCTTTGCGCTGCTCATAGCTCAGCCCGGCGCTTTGGTTGACGCTGACCATGCTGGACATGCCTTCAGCACCGCCGCCCATGCGTGAACCGGTGACCGGGCTGGCACTGCGATAATCAAGGCCGGTGGCCAGCCGCACATGCATCTCATCGACCAATGTGCCATTGGAGACATCTAGCCCCAGCCAGTGGTCGGTTTGCCAGACATCGACCCAGGCATGGGTTTGCATCAGGCTGCCATCCGGCGTGAACAGGTAGCCGCTAACATAGCGCGCGGGCAAGCCCAGGCTGTGACAGCAGGCAATAAAGATATGGGTATGGTCCTGACATACACCTTGGCCGAGCCGAAATGCTTCAGCTGCGGTGGTATCTACCTGTGTTGCCCCCTTGATGTACTGCATGCGGTCACGCAAGGCCAGCATTAACTCGGCCACAGGCGCTTTTGCATAGTGCTTGGCAAATGCGGTAATGGCCGCATCTGCCTGTGTGAGTGGTGTGTCACGCAAATAAATAGCCAGTGGCAGCGGCTGGTGTGCTTCCAGTCCGCTGACGCCGGTTTCAACCTCGCCAGAAACTGAAATCAGCAGTTCCTGATGCGGCTGGTCTATGACCAGGGTATGCGTGGTGTTGCCAAAGGTGTCTTCAAAGGCGTGCAACTGGCCGTTGACTTTGATTTCCCACTGTTTGACATGCTGCCCCATGCCGTTACGCGGCGTCAGGCGCAGTTGCTGTATGGTGTATTGCACCACATCGCTGTACACATACTGGGTTTGATGTTCGATATTGAGCAGCATAAAAACTGGAATCCAGACACGGAATGAGAGTGGAAGCTTACCCTAAATCAGACGCTTGCACACCCTAGACCGTGGCACTTAAAAAGCTGCGCTGTATTTCCTTGCCAAGTGTATGGTTGGCGGTAATAAACTCGTCCAGAAAGTCACGCAGGCCAAACTTGAAGATATCCAGCATTTTGCCGTAGTGCAATCTGGCATGCAGCTCACCGGCAAGTCGCCTGGCCTCGGTTTGACGCGAGCCGGCCACCTGTTCGATAATCGGCATGATTTCATCGTAGCAAGCATGCAGCGAGCGCGGCATGTCATGGCGCAATACCAGCAGTTCCGAGACCTTGAGCGGGTCAATCGCATCACTGTAGACTTTTTGATAGGCCTGGAATGCCGAAACCGAGCGCAGGACTGCGCTCCATTCGTAGTAATCCACCGCGCCGGCGCTGGCTTCTTCCTGCGACATTAAAAAGTCATATTTCACATCCAGCAGGCGGGCAGTGTTGTCCGCACGCTCCATAAAGGTGCCCAAGCGCACAAAGCTGAAGGCATCGTCGCGCAACATGGTGCCAAAACACACGCCGCGAAACAGGTGCGAGCGGCTTTTGACCCACTCACAAAACTCGCCAAGGCCAGATTGCGTCAGGTCTTGCTTGATGTATTGGCCGAATTCCAGCCACAAGGTGTTCATATTTTCCCAGGTTTCGGTGGTCATGGCCACGCGCACGGCGCGGGCATTTTCACGCGCGCTACGCAAGGAACTGTAAATGCTGGAAGGATTTTCACTGTCCATCACCAGATGCAGGATGACATTGGTGGCATTGATCTCTTTGTAGGTGCGGTCATAAATATCGCGGATCCCGGCAATTTCCAGTACGGCATTCCACAAGTCCGCTTCATTACTGCTGTCTGAGGGCAATAATGACATATGGTAGGTCACATCCAGCACGCGGGCGACGTTTTCGGCACGCTCGATATAGCGCGCCATCCAGTACAGGTTATCTGCGGTACGGCTTAACATGTCACCACCTCTTGATTCATTTGCTGTGCCGCCATTTGAGATTGTGCGGTTTCAATATTAATTTCATCGCGTTCCAGTACCCAGGTATCTTTGGTACCGCCACCTTGCGACGAGTTGACTACCAGAGAGCCTTCTTTCAGAGCGACACGCGACAGGCCACCAGGCACCACGCTGACGGTTTTACCCGACAGCACAAATGGACGCAGGTCAACGTGACGTGGCGCAATGCCTTGTTCCACCAGTGTCGGGCAGGTGGAAAGCGCCAATGTGGGTTGCGCAATATAATTGGAAGGTTTGGAAACAATCCGCAACCTGAACTCCTCGATTTCCTGCTTGCTGGCAGTGGGGCCGACCAGCATGCCATAACCGCCAGAGCCTTGTACTTCCTTGACCACCAGCTCGGGCAGATGATCCAGCACATAGGCCAGATCATCTTCCTTGCTGAGTTGATATGTAGGCACGTTTTGCAAAATGGGCGATTCACCCAGATAAAACTTGATCATCTCCGGCACATACACGTATGTAGCCTTGTCATCGGCTACGCCGGTGCCTACGGCGTTGGCCAATGTGACGCCACCATTGCGGTAGACGGAGAGCAGACCCGGCACACCCAACATGGAATCGGGCTTGAACACCAGAGGGTCCAGATAGTCGTCGTCAATGCGGCGGTAAATCACGTCGACCCGTTGTGGGCCTTGCGTGGTGCGCATGTAGACGGCGTTATTACGGACAAACAAATCCTGGCCTTCTACTAGTTCAATCCCCATTTGCTGGGCGAGGAAGGCATGTTCAAAGTAGGCGCTGTTGTACGCTCCGGGGGAGAGTAGTACCACGGTCGGGTCAGTCACGCCGGTTTGCGCGACCGAGCGCAGGTTATTCAATAAAACCTGCGGATAATGTTCCACCGGCGCAATCGGATATTGCCTGAACAGATCCGGGAACAAACGCATCATCATTTTGCGGTCTTCCAGCATATATGAGACACCGGAGGGCGTGCGCAGATTGTCTTCCAGCACGTAAAACTGTGATTCGCTGGTGCGTACCAAGTCCACGCCAGCGACATGCGCGTACACCTGGTTAGGTACATTGACGCCGACCATTTCCGGACGATACTGCGCATTGCTTAAAATGCTGTGCGGGACGATACCGGCTTTGATAATTTCCTGATCATGATAAATATCATGCAAAAACATATTGAGGGCGCGCACGCGTTGAACGGCACCCTTGGAAAGGTGCGCCCACTCGCTGGCCGAGATCATGCGCGGAATCACATCAAACGGGATCAGGCGCTCGGCGCCGTCCTCTTCCCCATAAACGTTAAAGGTAATGCCCACGCGACGGAACAGTACTTCCGCTTCGGCGCGTTTGGCCACCAGTTGCTGGGTAGGGACTTTGGCCAGCCAGCGATCATAGGCCTGATAAATGGCGCGTGTGTTTCCCCCGTAGGCTTGCATCTCATCAAAAAATTGTTTGGCCGTTTGCGTCATGATGCGGGACCTTTTGCTTTATCTATAGAAATCACTGTATACAAGAGCAAGCCTTGTGCCAAGCATTAAATATTTTAAAAATCATAAACTTAGATTTAATTCGTATAAGGGGAAAATAAAAACGCACCGTTGTGGTGCGTTTCTCGATCACGGTTTTGGTGCAGATTGCTCTCTGCACAGCAGGGTTTATTCAATATTCTGTATTTGCTCGCGCATTTGCTCGATCAGCACTTTGAGCTGCATTGATACTTGTGTGGTCTCAATCGATACCGATTTGGACCCTAATGTATTGGCTTCACGGTTCATTTCCTGCATTAAAAAGTCCAGCTTCTTACCCACTGCGCCGCCTGCAGCCAATATTCTGTCCATCTCGGTAATGTGCGATTGCAGGCGCGCCAGCTCTTCATCCACATCAATACGTTGTGCAAACAGCACCATTTCTTGACGGATGCGGTCATCCTCTTCGAGCAAGGCTTCGCGTAGCTTGGCCGTCAGTTTTTCCTGATACTGCGCGATCAGTTGCGGCAGCAGCGGTTTGACGATGCCAATTTGCTCGCGCACGCCTTGCAGGCGGTCAAGCAGCACTTGCTTGAGTTTTTCACCCTCACGCTGACGTGCAGCAATGAGTTCTTTAATAGCTTGCAGCAAGCCCTCATGCAGACTTTGCGCCATGGCTTCAGTATCCACCGGGTCACTCTGGCAGATACCCGGTAGTTTGAAAATGTCCACCAGATTCACGGCTTGCGCGTCGGGAAAGTGTTCTCGCAAACGTGTCAGCGTTTGCGCAATTTGCGTCACCATTTGCGGATTCAGCACGACCGCTGACTGGGTAGCCGCATCACTTTTCAGGCTCAGGCGGCACTCCACCTTGCCGCGTCCAAGATGCGTTTGCAGCAGTTCCCGTACCAGGGGCTCAAACTGGCGTAAGGCATCTTCAATTTTGACATGCAGCTCCAGATAACGATGATTGACTGCACGCAGTTCAATCAGTAGCGTGCCACCGGGGAAGCGGGTTTCACGGGCGGCAAAGCCGGTCATACTTAAAATGGTCGGGGCAGGACGGGTCATGCGGGTCTTTCTTGAAAATAGTGCCAGAGGTATCGGGCTTGGGCTACTGGATTTGAAGTATCGCCCGATTGTATCAAATGCCTGTTGGTTGTGCGAAAATAGAAAGATGTCCTCCCTGAAACTGCGCGTACTGAAAACGCGCCCGATACTGTATTGAAGCTAGCCACTAAAATTGATTTTGCGTTGCCGGTGGGCACGGTGCTCAATGATTACACGATTACCCGTGTGCTCAGTCTGGGCGGGTTCAGCTTCGTCTACCTGGCGCAAGACAGCCAAAAGCATACCGTTGCTATTAAAGAGTACATGCCAGTGTCGCTGGCCGAGCGCGAAGGCACCACCGAAATCCGTTCCAATGGTAAGAACGAAGCTGCTTTCAAGCATGGCATGAAGTGCTTTTTTGAAGAGGGTCTGGCACTGGCCAACATCGAGCATAAAAATATCGTGCGCGTGCAGAATTTCTTCCGTGCCAATAACACCGTCTATATGGTGATGAAATACGAGCGCGGCAAATCGCTGCAGGATTACATTATGGCCTTGCCAAATGCGGTGCCAGAAAACTTCCTGATCCGCATGTTTGTGGAGCTGCTGAATGGCTTGCGCGAAGTACATACACGCAAATTGCTGCATATGGACATCAAACCGGCCAATATTTATATCCGGCTCGATGGTTCACCAGTATTACTCGATTTTGGTTCGGCACGACAGGCTTTATCTGAAGTAACACTGGCGCCCACTTTCACCCCCGGCTTCGCGCCGCCCGAGCAATATTATGACCGCAAGCACCTGGGGCCATGGAGTGATATTTACAGCATAGGGGCCAGCATGTATGCCTGTATGCAGCGTACCTCGCCGCAACCGGCAGACATGCGCATGAAAACGGATAGCCTGGTGCCGGCCATGGCCGCAGGCAAGCAGGTGTATTCGGAAAAGCTGCTGGCGATTATTGACCACTGTATGCAACTCGATTACATGCTGCGCCCGCAAAGCGTGTTTTCGCTGCAAAAGAAGATGTTGGCGGTGCGTGTCATAGACGACCCGCGTGGCTCGCTGGTGGATAAAATTATCAAGGTACTGACAAAGCCGTTATGAAGTTTTCTATTTCACAAGGCAGTCGCCAGGGGCCGCGTCCATACAATCAGGATCGCCTGGCGTATTCTTACAGCCGCCACGGCATTTTAATGGTGTTGGCAGATGGCATGGGCGGGCATCAACACGGCGAAGTGGCGGCCGATATTGCGGTCAAGGGCATGGTAGAAGCCTTTGAACGGGAAGCCTCGCCCATGATCGCACAGCCTGCACAATTTCTACGCGAGCAGATTGCCCGGGTGCACGCGGTGATTGAAAATGTGCGCTTGCGCAAACGGCTGATGGAGTCGCCGCGCACCACGATTGTGGTGGCGCTTATCCAACATAACACCTTGTTCTGTGGACATGTCGGCGACTCGCGTTTATACCTCTATCGTAATGGTCTGATCGAACACCAGACCCAAGATCACTCGGTTGTGCAGTCATTGTTGCGCGATGGAAAAATCCGCGCCGAAGAAGTGGCCCATCACCCCCACCGCAATAAAATTTATAATTGTGTGGGCGGTGAACAGCCGCCGCAGATTGAGTTGGCGCCGCCCATGCCCTTGCGTGAAGGCGACGTAATTTTGCTATGTTCTGACGGTGTGTGGAACAGTGTGCCAGAGGTGTCTATCGCGCAGGATATGCTGGCCGCCAACATTAGTCAGGGCGTCACACGTCTGTTGGATGATGCCGAAGCTGCCAGTCAAACTGAGGGCGACAACATGAGTGCCATTGCCTTGCAGTGGGGCGAACGCCAGTCGGCGCCGCTCACTGTTTCTACCTTGGATTTACCGGTCAATGGCACCACTACCATGATGAATCAGGTCGCGGTGACGCCGCACCCCTATGCGTTGGATCTGACCGACGACGAAATTGAACGGGCCATTGCCGAAATTCAGGAAGCGCTGGGTAAAAGCCGGCAATATATTAAAAAACAGGAATCTTAAACCATGAACAGACCCAGTCAGCGCGCGAATGATCAGTTGCGCAGCATCGAAATCCACCGTCACTACACCAAGCACGCCGAAGGTTCGGTGCTGATCAAATTTGGCGATACCCATGTGATTTGTACCGCCAGCGTCGAAGAAAAAGTGCCAGGCTTTTTAAAGGGCAAAGGTCAGGGCTGGGTGACGGCTGAATATGGCATGCTACCCCGTTCGACTGGCAGTCGCATGGACCGTGAAGCGGCCAGAGGCAAGCAAAGCGGACGCACACAGGAAATTCAACGCCTGATCGGCCGCAGCCTGCGCGCAGTGATTGATTTGCAAAAACTCGGCGAGCGTACCATTCATTTTGACTGTGACGTGATTCAGGCCGATGGCGGCACCCGTACCGCCAGTATTACCGGCGCCTATGTCGCCATGGTCGATGCGGTCAGCACCTTGCTCAACAAAGGCCTGATCAAGGAAACACCGATTAAAGAAGCCGTCGCGGCGATTTCCGTCGGCGTCTATCAAGGCGTGCCGGTACTGGATCTGGATTACATTGAAGACTCCGATTGTGATACGGACATGAACGTGGTGATGACAGGCCGTGGCGGTTTTGTCGAAATTCAGGGCACCGCCGAAGGCGAACCATTTGCGCGTGAAACCATGCAGCAGATGCTGGACCTGGCCGCCAAAGGCATTGCCGAACTGGGCATACTGCAACAACAGGCACTGGCAAAGGATTAAGCATGGCGCTGCCGTTCGAAAAACTGGTGATCGCTTCCGGCAACAATGGCAAGCTGCGCGAGTTTGCACATTTGCTGGCCCCGCTCAATGTGCAGATTCTCCCGCAAGGCGAATTGCAGGTGCCAGAGTGTCCGGAGCCACATTGCACTTTTATTGAAAACGCGCTGGCAAAAGCGCGCCATGCCAGCCAGCATACTGGCCTGCCGGCACTGGCGGATGATTCCGGCTTGTGCGTCGATGCCCTGCAAGGCGCACCCGGTGTACTTTCGGCGCGTTACGCCGGGCCGCAACCACCCAACAGCCTGCTCACGCAAGACGAACGCAATAACGACAAATTGCTCGAAGCCATGCAACGCATCAGTGATCGCCGCGCCCATTTTTATACGGTACTGGTGCTGGTGCGTCACGCGAACGATCCGCAACCTCTGATTGCCGAAGGTCTGTGGCAAGGCGAAATCCTGCGCGAGTTTCGTGGCAGCGATGGCTTTGGCTATGACCCGATTTTTATGGATGCCAAGACCGGTAAAACCGTGGCAGAATTACCGCTTGAAATTAAAAGCCGCATCAGTCATCGCGGGCAAGCGATGACCAAACTGCTGCAACAGCTGGAAAGATTAAGCACATGAACACTGAATGGCCTAAATGGCTGCGTGACGATGGTTCGGTGGTTTCCTGTACCGAAAAAGTCAAAGTCATGACTGAAAATTTTGACGAACTTAAGCAGATCGCACAAGATGCGCTCGAAGACGGCTTGCTGATGGAAGTGAGCGAAGCACAGATGCGCAAAGCGTTACACGACCTCGTAGATCAATTGATTAATCCGTATAACAAAATCTAGGCGTGCTATCCCACATGGCCAGCCTCTCACCACAGCACATCCTCCACGACGTTTTCGGTTACAACCAGTTCCGCCAACAGCAACAAGCCATCGTGGAACACGTCATCAGTGGGCAGGATGCGCTGGTGCTGATGCCCACCGGCGGCGGCAAATCCCTGTGTTACCAGATTCCCGCCCTCGCACGCGAAGGTCTCGCCATTGTCGTTTCGCCCTTGATTGCCCTCATGCAAGACCAGGTCGAGGCCTTGCAGCAATTGGGCGTCAACGCAGCATTCCTGAATTCCAGTTTAAGCGCAGAAGACAATGCCCGCATCACCCGCCAGGTCGTCAGTGGTGAAATCAAATTACTCTACGTCGCCCCCGAGCGGCTAATGGTCGGCAGTTTTTTAAGTCTGCTGGATGAAGTACAACAGCACGTTGGCCTCGCTCTGTTTGCCATCGACGAAGCGCATTGCGTCTCGCAATGGGGCCATGATTTCCGGCCTGAATACCGTCAGCTTACCGTGCTGCATAATCGCTTCCCCGATGTGCCCCGTATCGCGCTGACTGCGACGGCCGATGCACCGACACGTGCTGAAATTATCAGTCAGCTTAATCTCGATAATGCCCGCCAGTTTGTCTCCAGTTTTGACCGTCCGAATATCCGTTACCACGTTGGCATTAAAAATAACGCCCGCCAGCAACTACAAGCCTTTTTGGAACGTGAACACACGGACGATGCCGGTATTATTTATTGTTTATCACGCCGAAAAGTCGAAGAAACGGCCGCTTGGCTGGTGGAAAAAGGCTGGCCTGCTTTAGCCTATCACGCCGGTTTACCCGCACAGTTACGCGAGCACAATCAGCGTCGTTTTTTGCGTGAAGAAGGCATCATCATGGTGGCAACCATTGCGTTCGGCATGGGCATCGATAAACCCAATGTGCGCTTTGTCGCCCATTTAGACCTGCCCAAAAGCATGGAAGGCTATTATCAGGAGACTGGCCGCGCCGGGCGCGATGGCCTGCCTGCCAATGCCTGGATGGTCTACGGCATGGGCGATGTGGTCTCCATGCGGCAAATGCTAGATAGCGGCGAAGCCTCCGAAGAGCGCAAACGGCTGGAGCGGTTGAAACTCGATGCCCTGCTAGGCTACTGCGAATCCACCGCCTGCCGCCATCAAAGCATTTTGCGCTACTTTGGCGAGAGCCACCCCGGTGCCTGTGACCAGTGCGACAACTGTCTGCACCCGGTTGAAACCTGGCAAGCCACCCAAGTCGCGCAAATGGCACTTTCGTGCGTCTTCCGCACTGGGCAACGCTTTGGTGCAGGCCATTTAATTGATGTGCTCACCGGCAAACTCACCCCGCAAGTCGAGCGCTTTAACCATCAGCAAGTCAGCACCTTCGGCATCGGCAAAACACTTAACCAGGCGCAATGGAGCGGCGTTTACCGTCAACTGATTGCCGCCGGTTTTTTAGAAACCGATATGTCAGGCTATGGTGGCTTGCACCTGACTGAAGCCGCCCGCCCGGTACTCAAAGGCGAGCAGGAAGTCTGGCTACGCCGTGATGCCGAACCCGAAAAGAAACTCAGCAAAGCCGAACGCAGCGCCCGTGCCAAAGAAGCGTTTGCCGGTGCCAGCGACGACCCGCTCTGGCAAGCGCTCAAAGCCAAACGGCTGGAACTGGCCAAAGAGCAAGGTGTGCCGCCCTATGTGATTTTTCACGACAGTACTTTGCTTGAAATTCATAACCGTCAGCCGCAGACCTTAGAGGAAATGGGGCAGATTAGCGGCATAGGCCAAGCCAAATTGCAGAAATATGGTGATGCGTTTTTGCAGGTGCTCGAAGAGATGGCTTAAAAAGCCATTTGTGCTTTTTTAATATTGATCCCCATTGGCCCGGGTTTGCCTGGCGATGTTGCCGATTCACTTAAACAGTAGTCAATGCAGCAACGGCTGCAAACTGGATTGGCGACGAATCAGTCTTTTTTGTTTAACAGCTTGCGAATCAGCCGATTGGCGCTGATTGCAGCCAGTGTGGCCCCAAACTCATAATCATCAAAGCGCGAAGCTTCAATATAAGGCAGCGCCACCAGCTTGCCATTAATCAGGCAGATGCGGCACATGTCTTGCCACACTTCGTGTGTTTGTGGCTGGGTCGGGTGTTGGTGGGGCTGGGCTTGTTCCATGCTGAGCGGTATACAAAATACAATAGGTTTAACTCATTATCTCCAACTGCCATATTCACTCAATAGCCTGTTCGGGCTATCCACTTTTTTCGGGTGGTGTGAATAAGACAGTGATTTAAAGCTATGTAAAGCCAGCGTGACAAGCTTGGCTGTGCAACATGTTCCGGTGCTTTAATAAAGTTTGCTGTACCCAACAACAATCAGGAGAAAAGCGATGGCAGGATGGTTTGAACTGACAAAAAGCGACGCCAACGGGCAATTCAGCTTTGCGCTGAAAGCTGGCAATGGCGAACAAATATTAAAAAGTGAGCAATACACCACCAGGGCTGCCGCAATAAACGGCATCGAATCTGTACGCAAAAACAGCCCGCTGGATGAGCGTTTTGAAAAACTCACGGCTAAAAATGGCAGCCCCTATTTCAACCTGCTGGCAGGCAATCACCAGATTATCGGCACCAGCCAGATGTATGCCTCCGAAGCCTCGCGCGACAACGGCATTGCCTCGGTAAAAAACAACGGCCAGGCAGAAACAGTGAAAGACCTCACCGGCGCATAACTGTCTCTAAGCGATGGATTAGCTGTAAGCCCTGCACACTGCAGGGCTTTTTGTTTTGGGTAATTAAAGCATGAGACTTTTGCACGCACTAAAAAAGAGTCAATTTTTAACAAAAGAAGCAATCACCCGTCATTCCCGCAAAAGCGGGAATCCATTTTAATCACTCGCTTACATGGAGCCGCGCGTTCGAGAGCATTTTCTGCAGGTATTGCCTTCTACAACCATTACGCGAGGATGACGAAGTGATGCGTTTTTTCAGGTGTTGAAACAAATATCCCAAAAAGTGTCTTTTAAGTTTTCCGTAAAGCTTGACACCTTGAAATGATCGCTCTAATGTATATACATGGATAAACATTATTTGGGGTTAATCATGGAATTAAAAATCGCAAAATGGGGTAACAGTCTGGCCGTGCGCTTGCCTTCGAGTATCGCCAAACAAATGCAAATCCAGGATGGTGATAGTGTAGAAGTCAGCTTAAACCCACAAGGCGAATTGGTGCTTGCCCCCCAAAAATCTTTTGATAAAACTGAATTTATTCAAGATCTGCTTGCGCTCCAGCAAGCGCTCCCCGAGACAACTTCAGTGATAGAGGTCATGCGTAATCAAGAACGGTACTAATGATGTGCTATGTTGATACCAGCGTTATCGTAGCTATGCTCACACACGAGCCTAAGTCGGCGGTCTGCATCGAATGGTTTAAAAATCAAAAACAGCTCCCGCAAAGTACTGATTGGCTAATCGCAGAATTTAATAGTGCGATTTCGCTCAAGCTGCGCACGGGACAATTACAAGCAGAACAAGCCACAGCCATCTTGCAGACATTTGAAACCCTCATTAGTGGCGGCATCAAACTTTTACCCATCAACCGAGAAATTTACAGTCAGGCGGGTGCGCTAATTCGTAGTCATCCTAATTTACGCGCAGGCGATGCGCTGTATCTCAGTGTGGCATTAGGCGCTGGAATAAAGGAGTTTGTGACTTTGGATAATAATCAGTCAAAAACCGCGCAAGAAATGGGTTTCTCTTGTGAGGTAATGTGATTTTGCAAAACCTCTGGGTAACAAAAATTTGTTACATAGCAAAAGTGCCTTGCGGCTAACTTAATGGTTGCGGCATCAAGAAACAAGGGATTTTTTTATGGAAATGCAACAACCTTCTCACCCCGGTGAGGTATTAAAAGAATACCTACCCTTCAATTACAGTGTGACAGACGCTGCAAAACACCTTGGTATTACCCGCGCAGCCCTCTCGCGCATACTTAATGGCAAAGCTGGCATCAGTGCAGAAATGGATTTGAGGCTGGCAGATGCATTAGGCACTTCACCTGGTTTTTGGTCATGCATGCAAGTGCAATACGATATTTGGCAGGCCAAGCAACATTACAAACACCAAATTTCAAGGTTTTTAAATGCAGCATAAGGATGTTTTAGCTGTATTAAAAATCTATCGAGACTGACTCCATCGATTCTTCAAGACGGTATCTGCCCCCTAGTTTTATGCATGCCTCAAAAAATGATGGCTGAATGAGTTGATTGGGAGTTGATTGGGGTCGGAGTAAAATAACAGCATTGAACTAATAGTTTAGTTTTGTGCCACCTCTTGCTGAGGCACATCAGCAAGACTCAAGTAGTCCAGTCTCCAGCGCTTCAATCGCCTAAATACCAGATAGGGCATCGCCGCATCTGAAATGGCTTCGCAACTTACTAATTCAATCTTTTTCCAACTGTTGGTTGGATGCAACAACCTCTGCTCAAACGCCTTTTGAACTCTTACTACTGCGTTTGTAGCTGAATTAAACGCACGCCCCTCATTTGACTCGGAAGCATACAAAATATAGATATCAAGCTTGTATAAATCATCATCTCCATTACGGGTTATATCTTCTCCGTCATCGAGATTGAAAAGGACAGCTAGGATATCTTCGCCACCAGGCCTTACAGCCTCAGATATTGCTTTTGCCAATTTTGAAGATTGTAGTCTATCTTCAAACTCATCTGGAAATGCTGACCGATAATATCGGCTTCCCAGCCAATATTGATATGTCCTTAAATCATCGACACTTAAAGAATATGTTTTAGAGGGGTTAATTTTTTCAAAATGGTTTTTAGCTATAACACTTTTTCGAGGGGCTTGAAACTCAACATAGAGAGTCGATTGTCCGATTACAGTCGTATGCAATCTTCTGGCTGTTTTTGCATCAGCACAATTTCCATCAATCTTGTTAATTACATTCCCAACAATAAATTCTACGACAGGCTCGATTTCTGGAGGTCGAGTTAAATCGCAATCATGAGAAGCAATAATTACTAGCGATGTATGTATTTCATCGGGATTTATTAATCCCAAGGAAACGGCATCACTCGGCTCTACAATAGAGCCTTGCCTCCAAAGAGTTGTGCGCCATTCATACATGTGTTGTTTTTATACAAACTCATTGGGTGCGGGTAATGCAAAGTCTGCAGTTGGATTGGCACCTTTTTTGTTTCTGAATTTGTCCAGTACTTTACTTCTTTGTGCTTCCGCCCTTAACTGAGCTGTGACAATTTGGTTAGCCGCATATTTTGCCGATCCGCCATCGCGCACAATTTGAAAAAGATTTTTCCCATGAATAAGACGGGACTTCAATATCATCGAGGATAATTTAATGCCTGATGAAGCAAAAATTTCTGCGGCTTCAGTAAGGTTAGCTAGTTTTGCTAAGTTGGCATCAGCAATTTGCTCTCCATTTAACCAATTGTAAATAGACTGCCTAGATACATCGAATGTATTAGCCAGGTCTAATATAGATGGAGAAAACACACTTTTGATAAACTTAAGATTCTCTTGGGGATTACGAGAAACAACTACGTTAAGCCTTACATGTGAGGAGCGCTCTGTAAGAGCTCTTGGCGAAATTTCACCTGCAGTCTGCAATCCAACAATACTTGCAATAATTGTGCAGTAAGCCAAGCCACATGATTTAACAAAAGTTGTTACATTCCCAGTTTTTGCCTGAGGAGCAAACCACCCGCCATATGTGCTTGTGTTATTCATTATTTCATCCCGTGGCTATTGCCAAGTCTGCAATGCGTAATCTGATACTGACGCCTTGAAAGAGTCACCTGCGTTAATATGCAGTTTTTCTAATGTTTTTTTAATTCCGTCTAAACTAAAAGGCTGACGCATCAGAGTAAAAGCGTCAGAATCGATTATTGCATGCTCTCCTTCATAGGAGACAAATTTATGCGCAAACCTAACATGCTGCATAGCTAAGTCCTCAGGAAGTCCTACAGCCCCATTTCTTATTATCACCCTTGAAATTAACTGACCCGCATCGTTTTCTGTGACAGTCTCTGTATAAGTATGAACAAAGTTCCCAGCAATCATATTTTTAAGACCGCGCACTTCGTTAACTAAATACTCATTCAGAGGCTCACCGTTGAGCGGAAAAACCGCGTCTAAATACCTTAGCCCTACTCGCTCAGTAAATGCAAGATTTATAATATTATGAACAACACCTAATCCTGCACTAAAACATTTCACGAAGGTTTCATAGGTTTCATAATTAGTTGTTTCAAATGTTAGAGCATTATTATCTAAGATGAATTTACTTAGTCCTTCAATATCTCCAAATAAATTTCTATTTTCTTGGATTATGCTAGGCACGCTTTGACTGTTCGGATTGTGCTGGTCTGGATTGAGGAAAAATCTTTGCCTTACTTCTCTTTTATAGTCTGGGAAACCTAATCCCCGCATTTCAGACTGAATCGCGGGCATAAAGCTATCGAGATTAAGAATTGGGTTAAATTGTACCTGCACAACTGTGTAATACAGTGGCGCATTGCTAAGTTTTTTACCCATATATTATCCTAGTTATATTTGTTTCACTTGACATTCTACTTGACATTATATTTAACGGAAAGTTTTTTGTATCTTGGGATAGAGTTCAATAAACAGGTTAATTTAGTGCATCTCAATTTCAACTTGCCACTTAATTGCCCACAAAACGACCTTGTGGTGAGTTTCCATTATTAAGAAAATCAAAGGGTCAGACTCCTTTGATGCCTATTTGACTACCCCTAAAAATACCGCCAAAGATCGCTATTTCTATAAAAACACCTGCACTGATTCTGCCTATCGTTGGGTTGTGCCTTCATCAAGGGTGGCTTTAATAGTCACGAAAGTTTATTTTTGAATAGATCGATGAATAGATAAAGCGCTGTCAAAAGCAGTCTGATTTTTGGTTGGTAACCCATAAAATAAATATATAAATCAATGCTTTAATGAATATTAATATCTGATAAAATATCAGCACTGATTTTATAAGTGAATAGATATTGAATAGAAAAGTGATTAATTTTTCGCTTTATTAGCCAGCTTCAATACAGCACTTAGTGTTGGCCAAACATTCTCAAGTAACTTAGGCTGTGCATTCACATTCGGGTGCAACCCATCTTCAATCACTAAATCAGCGTGCCCGCTAATCCCATCCAGAAAAAACGGGATAAACGGTGTTTTGTATTTCTCTGACAAATCCAGAAACGCCGATTTAAAACTATTGGTATATTTAGGGCCATAGTTCGGCGGGATCAGCATGCCTAATAACACTACCTGCGCATTCGCTTGTTTGCTGGCCTGAATCATTTTTTCCAGGTTATTTTTCATGGTATCTGTCGGCAGGCCGCGTAAACCGTCGTTTGCTCCTAGCTCTATCACGATTATGCTTGGTTTAAACTGCTTGAGTGCCGCAGGTAATCTGCTGAGTCCACCAGCAGTTGTTTCACCGCTTACACTGGCGTTGGCAACTTCGTGGGGCAATTGGTTGTCCTTCACTCGTTGCGCCATCAGATTGACCCAACCTTTTTCTTTGGGGATGCCGTAGGCGGCGGATAAGCTGTCGCCGAAGATCAGAATTGTTTGTTTGGACGTCGTCTCTGCCATTGCGAAGTTGGTAAACAGTAAAGCAGGTAATAAGATTAATAAATTAAGAAATCGGAACACCATTAATGCAAACTCCTTATGCAGTTGAAGCGGTATCGTTAAGTAAATCGGTTGTTAGCAATGATACAACACTCCCTATTTTGACTGGTTTGAATCTGGCCGTGCCGCAGGGTGAGCGGCTGGCGATTATCGGCAGTTCGGGGTCGGGTAAGTCTACATTGCTGGGCTTGTTAGCAGGCTTGGACACGGCAAGTAGCGGAAAAGTCCTGATTGCGGGTGAGGATATCGGTGTGATGGATGAAGATTGCCGTGCGGCGATGCGTGCCAGGCACATGGGCTTTGTCTTTCAATCATTTCAATTGCTGGGCTCACTGACTGCCTTGGAAAATGTGATGCTGCCGTTGCAGCTGGCGGGTCGCCGTGATGCGCAAACGGTTGCGGTAACGGCACTTGAAAGTGTAGGGCTGGCCGCACGTGCCACGCATTACCCGAAACAATTGTCGGGCGGTGAGCAGCAGCGGGTGGCCATTGCCAGGGCGTTTGCGGCCAACCCTGCCATTTTATTTGCGGATGAGCCAACCGGTAATCTGGATGTCGCGACAGGTGAGGCCATTATCAAGTTGCTGTTTGATTTAAACGCGCAAAACGGTACGACGCTGGTGCTGGTGACGCATGATATGCATTTGGCCAGACGTTGTCAGCGTGTGCTCAATTTGCAGAATGGCGTACTCGGTGAGATCACTATTCCCGACAATTCAGGAGCGCATTAATGTTAGCCTTCTCCATTGCCTGGCGTCAGTTTCGCAGCCTGTGGTCTTCGGGTGAGATTCGGGTATTGCTGTTTGCACTGATTCTGGCGGTGACGGCAACCACATCTGTCAGTTTTTTCACTGACCGTATCAAATCCAGCATGCAAACTCAGGGCAATGTGTTGTTGGGGGCAGATCTGGTGGTCAACTCAGACCATGTTCTCCCAGAAAAATATCTGGCCGAAGCGCAACGGCGCCAATACCAGACCACGCAGGCGTTAGAGTTTTCCAGCATGGTGGTAAAAGACGAGAGTAGTGAGCTTGCTGAAATCAAGGCAATAGAAGCTGGTTTTCCGCTACGTGGATATTTGACGATCAGCAAGCAGTCAGCGACCGATGTAAAGGCTGAGCAACCTTCAGCTGAAATCCCGGCACCCGGAACGGTATGGATGGAGCCGCGACTGGCGCAAAAACTCGCATTGAAGATTGGCGATGAAATTAGCGTCGGCGAAAGCCAGTTTGCGGTCGCGGCATTTGTGTTGCAGGAGCCGTCGCGGGGCGGCGATATGTTCAGCATTGCGCCGCGCTTGTTTATGAACAGTGCCGATGTCCCGGCTACCAAATTGGTCCAGTTTGGTAGCCGGGTGAAATACCAGTTGCTGGTCGCAGCCAATATGGATGGCGCATCGGTCAACCAGGCCATGGAATACTATGCCGAATGGCTTAAACCGCAGTTAGCCCGAGGTGAGCGCGTAGACGATATCCGCAGCGCCCGCCCGGAAATGCGCAATGCGCTAAATATGGCGCAACAGTTCTTGGGCATTGCCTCCATGGTGGGCGTGATTCTGGCGATGGTGGCGATGTTGCTGGCGAGCATTCCCTATGTGCAAAAAAGCCTGGATGCGTATGCGCTGATGCGTTGCTTTGGCGCGACCAAAAAACTGATTACGCAGATTCTGCTTGTCCAGACCTTGTTGCTGGCGTTGGTCGGTAGCGTGATCGGGTGTGTGTTGGGTTTTGTCGCGCAATACGGATTGGCCATCCTCGCTGGCCGCCTGTTTTTGGAGACCTTGCCCGCCCCCAGTTGGATGCCGGTGCTGTTAGGCTTAGTCACCGGGTTTGCTACCTTGCTCACCGTGGTATGGCCGCAGCTAATGCGTTTGCGCGCAGTACCGGCACTTCGCATTTTGCGCCAGGATATGGAAGGCAATGTGCGTATGAATGTCATTGTATTTATCCCTGCATTCTTAGTGCTGGCAGGGCTGGTGTTCTGGCATGCCGGTGATATCAAACTGGCTGGGATTGTATTTGCTTCGCTGTTAGCATTGGTCGTGGTGGCAGGTTTACTGGCGTTGGTTGGGCTTCGGATTGTTCAATCGTTCAGTGTACAAAATTTCGGCGTAATCAAGCTCGGTTTCATGGGCTTAAGACGCCGCCCCATGTTGACCATCGCGCAGGTGGTTGGCTTAAGCATGGGTTTGATGGCGATCTTGTTGCTGGCATTTGTGCGTAATGACCTGCTAAAAAACTGGCAGACCTCGTTACCCGCAGATGCACCTAACCGGTTTGTCATTAATATCCAGGCCGATCAGATTCCCGGCATTCATGACGTATTAAGCGCACATGGCATACAGCATGCCGTTATTTTGCCCATGGTGCGCGCAAGGCTGATCTCAGTAAATGGTAAGCCTCTTAATATTGAAGATTACAAAGATGACCGCGCCAAGCGCCTGGCCGAGCGTGAATTCAATTTATCGTGGGCAGCGCAGATGCAGGCCGATAACGAACTGGTAGCAGGGCAGTGGTGGCGGGCCGAAGATGCAGGCAAACCGATGTTGTCACTAGAGCAGGGGTTGGCTGAAACACTCAATTTAAAGCTGGGCGATAAATTGTCTTACGATGTGGCCGGTACCCAGCTTGAACTCACCATCACCAGTTTGCGCAAGGTGGAGTGGAACAGCATGCATGTGAATTTTTTTGCGGTGACGCCACCCCAGGTGCTGGATAATTACGCCGCCAATTACCTCACCAGCTTTCACCTGCCCGCGGGCAATGAAGACGCCCTGAATCAGCTCGTCAGAAAATTCCCCAATTTAACCATCATTAATGTGGCGGCGGTGCTGGAGCAGATTCAAAGCCTGATCAGCAAAATGAGCTATGCGATTGAATTCGTGTTTGGTTTTAGCCTACTGGCGGGCCTGGCTGTGTTGTATGCCGCGCTGATGGCAACCCGCGAAGAGCGGGTGCGCGAAAGCACCTTGATGCGGGTGCTGGGCGCTTCAAGAAAGCAGGTGGTGCTTGCCATGCTGGTAGAGTTCTTATGTATCGGCGTACTCGCCAGCGTTGTCGCCAATATTTTTACCAATATCGCGGCCTATTACCTGGCAACGGGGGTGCTCGATATGGAATATCAATTCAACGCTTGGCTGACCGTGCAAGCCTTGTTGGCGGCAATTGTGCTGGTGCCCTTGTCTGCCTGGCTGGTGGCGCGCAACCAGTTTAACCAGCCGCCCAGGGCGTTGCTGCAGAGCATATAAGGCGTTAATCGATTGACTGCGTCTAGACCAAAAACACTGCCAGAGACCACGCAATTTCAAAGGGTCAGTTGGGGCCCACTTTGCCGAGCTTAGCCTATGATTTAAGTTTTGACCGTTAACATTTATTGATCATCACTGGCGAGACTTGCTGAAAACCATTTCAGCATTGCAAAGGATTATACAAGGCTGACATAGCGGTATTGACGAGTGTTTTGCGTTTGCCAGCGACCTTGACGGAATGCGGAAATGAGCGCTCTGGCATGTTCGCTATGCATGCCGTCAAATCCGCTTTCCTCTTTATCCAGGAAATCTGTTAATCCGGTTTCTTGTACCAGATCTTCACGAGTGACATGACGGTAACCCATGCTCCAGGCATCAAAGCCGCGCGTCATAATAGGTTCTTCTAGCAATTTGATGACATGATGATGGCGTTTGTCCTGGCCGATTTTGATGTACAGTGTTTCCAGCACTGCACGATCTCCTTCCAACACCTGAAAGAAACAGCCTTCCATATAAAGCAACATGCCAGTGATCCCGCGTTTGTGGTTATTTTCACGCGCCTGGTGCAATAGCTGAATCAACTCCTCATGTGTCATCAAATGGCTGGCAATGCTGGTGTAACTCAACATGATTAACTCGTGGTCTTCGCTCATTGGTGGCTCCATCATCACAATCCCTTGAATTTTGACTTTTGGGGCTTTAAATAGTTGCAGTGCAGCAAGAGTGGTCGGCTATGCAAAAACTACAGAGGGGGGAGGGTTGCGTACTGCGAGTATGATCAAATTAAAGAAATCATTCATCAAGGCTTAGCAGGGTTTACGCGGTAGAATATGCACATATGATTCCGATTTACCCTGCCCATAGCCTTAAAGAAGCTCCGTTGCAAGGTGAAGCCACCTTGTCCGGCCTGACCAATCCGCCGCCGCTCTCACTGTATATCCATATACCCTGGTGCGTACGCAAATGCCCATACTGTGACTTTAATTCGCATGAGGCGCGGCAGGAAATCCCCGAGGCGGCCTATGTAGATGCGCTGATTGCCGACCTCGAGCAAGCCACGCCGCTGGTGTGGGGGCGCAAAATCCGCAGTGTGTTTTTTGGCGGCGGCACGCCCAGCATTTTTTCTGCCGAGGCGATTGATAAAATTTTGAGCAACGTCCGCATGCTCACGCCGCTGGAGTACGATGCAGAAGTCACGCTGGAAGCCAATCCGGGCACGGTGGATATCGCCAATTTCAAGGGCTACCGCGAGGCCGGAGTCAACCGGGTATCGCTGGGTATTCAGAGTTTTCAGCCGCAATATCTCAAAGCCCTTGGCCGCATTCATGACCGTGAACAGGCCTTGGCAGCCGCGGAGCTTGCGTTGAATACTTTTGACAAGGTGAATCTGGATGTGATGTATGCATTGCCGGAACAAACGCTGGAAGACGCACTAAAAGACGCCGAAACCGCCTGCCAGCTTAAGCCTGCGCATTTATCGTTTTATCACCTGACGCTGGAACCCAACACGCCATTTCACCGCACGCCACCGAGCTTGCCCGATGACGATACCAGCGCCACCATGCAGGAAGAAATCGAGAAGATACTTGCTGCGCATGGCTATCAGCATTACGAAACTTCGGGGTTTGCCCAGCCTGGGCAGCAATGCCAACACAACCTGAATTACTGGACCTTTGGTGATTATCTAGGTATAGGTGCCGGGGCGCATTCCAAGCTGAGTTTTCATGACAAGATTATTCGCCAGAGTCGGCATAAGCATCCCAAGCGTTATCTTGAGGCGATCACTACCGGGCAGGTGGTGGATAGTGAATGGCAGATTGGGCGCGAAGACTTGGCGTTTGAGTTTATGATGAATGCGTTGAGGCTGGTAGATGGCGTTGAAGCTGATTTGTTTCAGCAACGCACGGGATTGCCGTTGCGGGTGATACAGGCGCAGTTGCTTGAAGCGCAGCAAAAGGGATTGTTGGAACAGGTTGGGGGCGCGATTAAACCGACCTTGTTGGGGCAGCGGTTTTTGAATACCTTGTTGGAGATGTTTTTAAAGGGATAAAGACGCCTTAACAATTGTCATTCCGGCGGAGGGTGTAGCAGGGGTTTCGCAGAGCTTGCTCTGCGCCTGCGGAACGGCTGGCTTATGCAGAAGCCAGCGCGCCCTGCAAGGGGGAATCCAGGCGTTGTGTGATTGCAATAAAAGGCTGTTCTTTGTTTTGTAGGGTGAGCATGGATACCAACGCGTTAGTAGATGTTTGTCAGGTAGCTTTTCGCTTTTTCAGCGAGTTACTTTTCTTTGCTTGCCAAAAGAAAAAGTAACCAAAAGAAAGTGCACCCTAGCTTCCGCTTGTTCCCTGCGTTGCTTATCAGCGCGGGCGTCCAGCGAAATTGGCTACGGCCGCCACAGCGTGGCTTAACCTAAAGGTTAGCCTGCGCCGCAACACTCCGTTAGTTGTGGTTACTTTATGTGGGGCAAGCAACAGAAAGTTACTCGCCTAAAGGCGAAAAAGTGAGTAACAAAGACCCACAAAGATTACCGTTAATCTCGCCGCGTTTCCAACACCCCCCACACCAAACTCAACACCAGCAACCACACCGCACATCCCAAAATAATCGCTTGTTGTGGGTGCTGGTAAATTGCCCGCAAAGGCGTTTGTGCAATGGCCCGGGCATTCGCCTGATAATGCTCTGCCGCTTGCACGCCCAGTTTTTTCACCTGCTGCCATACCGGTTGTATCGCCTGTTGACCATGCTTTAGCCAGTGCTCAGAGCGCGTCAAAAAGGATTTTTTAACCTGATCAAACTGTGCAGTTTCTAATGTTGGCAGATGCACACTGGGCCAATGGATCTCGCGCCAGTGCAATCTGGACAAGAGTGGTGGAGCAGGAAGCGGGGCTACAGGGCCGCCGCTGATTTGCATGCTCATGACCAAACCAGGCAGCTTTTCATCCACAGTATCGGCAGTCAGTTCTTCCGCCTTTTTAATGCGGCGGGTCACAGTATGCATGTCGCCTGCATCGGGAACGGCAATTAGTTGTGCGCGTTGAGTGGGTGCATCCGCCTGCAGAAGAATGCCACGATGACGACTGAAGCTCAGGGCTTGTTGGATAAAGCGTTGTTGCAAAATGGGGCTTTGCGGGTAGAGTTTGACCGCCAGGCTCTGCAGACTTTCACCTGGCAATAGCGGCCATAGCATGCCCGGTTCACGCGGCGGTGTTTCAATACCAAGTGCGGCCTGTGCCTGCGGGATGGGCAGCGCGAAGGCTATGCTAATGGCAAGCAATGAAAGTTGGTCCATCATCCCCTTGTGTAAGCAGGTTTTGCGTAACCAGTGCCACAAACGGTGATGAGGGAGGTGGCGCATCAGCTGCCCAGTTGTTGTCTGGCTTGCGCGATGGCGCGGCGCACTTGTGCTGGTGCGGTGCCTCCGGTGTGGTTACGGCTGGCGACCGAGCCTTCGAGCGTGAGCACTTCAAACACATCGTCGTTGATGCTGCCACTAAAGGCTTGCAGTTCGGTCAGGCTGAACTCAGCCAGATCCCGGCCAGATTCAACACCAGCTTTGACTGCATGCGCGACGACTTCATGTGCATCACGGAACGGCATGCCTTTTTTCACCAGATAGTCGGCGAGATCCGTTGCTGTTGCAAAGCCCTCTAATGCCGCCTGACGCATATTGTCGGCTTTGACGGTAATGCCGCGCAGCATGTCTGCATAAATCTGCAAGGTCACCAGCAAGGTGTCCGCCACGTCAAACAGCGGTTCCTTGTCTTCCTGATTGTCTTTGTTGTAGGCCAGTGGCTGGCCTTTCATCAGGGTCAGCAGGCCGACCAAATGGCCATAGACGCGGCTGGTTTTGCCACGCACCAGTTCTGGTACGTCAGGGTTTTTCTTTTGCGGCATGATGGAAGAGCCGGTGCAAAAGCGGTCAGCGATATCAATAAAGCCGAAGCGTGGACTCATCCATAAAATCAGTTCTTCAGAAAAACGTGACAGGTGCATCATGAGCAAAGAAGCCGCCGCATTAAATTCAATGGCAAAGTCACGGTCGGAGACGGCATCCAGCGAGTTCTGGCAAACGCTGTCAAAGCCGAGCAACTCGGCCACCAGTTCCCGCTTGATCGGGTAGCTGGTGCCCGCCAGTGCAGCGGCACCCAATGGCAGGCTATTAATCCGTTTGCGTGCATCGGCAAAGCGCTCGGCATCGCGGTTGAGCATTTCAAAATAGGCCATCAGGTGGTGGCCAAACGTCACTGGCTGCGCCACTTGCAAATGGGTAAAGCCGGGCATGATGGTGGCGGCATGTTGTTCGGCCAGATCGAGCAGCGAGGTTTGCAGGGCGCGGATGCCAGCGATGGTGTCATCGACCACGCTGCGCAACCATAAGCGTACATCGGTGGCGACCTGGTCGTTACGCGAGCGGCCGGTGTGCAGGCGTTTGCCTGCATCGCCAATCTTCTCGGTCAGGCGTCTTTCAATATTCAGGTGGACATCTTCCAGATCCAGCAGCCATTCAAATTGCCCGGCTGCAATCTCAGCCAGAATCTCGCTCAAGCCGCGTTTGATGTCTTCAACGTCTTTGGCAGAAATAATGCCTTGTGCGCCCAGCATGGTGGCGTGGGCGATGGAGCCTTGAATATCAAAAGCGGCCAGACGTTTGTCAAAATCCACCGACGCTGTGTAGCGTTTGACCAGTTCGGCCACCGGCTCGTTAAAGCGGCCTGACCATGCCTGGTCTTTTTGATGCAATGAAGACTGTGTATTGGAATTGGACGTTGTCAAAACAAAATTCTTTCTGCCAGAAATTGGGCGGCTAGCGCGTGCTTGCACCTGTGGCACTTAATACTTATGATGCTATCACGACATTATAAACGAACATCACACTGTGCGTAAAAGTAGCCGCATCCCCAATTTTCGCAATCTGGGCATTCACTTAAGAGTGTTATTGCTGCATGTGGGCTTATTGCTGTTGCTGGCATTGTTCAACTGGCAGCCTGCACTGGCCAACAACACCTTGTGGGCGGATATCACAGGCTTTGGTTTGTGCCTGTTGCCGCCTTTGTTACTGGTGCTGGGCATGCTGACGCTGTGCTATCCGTGGCTGAGTCGCTGGCCTTATCGTTCGGGCATGGCCGCCATTATTGGGCTGGCCCTGCTGCTGACCCTGGCCATCACGGCGATTTACCAGCAATTTATTGCCGCCCTGACGCCGCTCAACTGGGTGCAGGTGACCTTGGTTTGTATGGGCGACAGCGTGCTGAGTTTGTATTACCTTGACTTGTTACAGCGTGCGTACTCGCCTGCCATTGCCGAAGCGCGATTGCAGGCCTTGCAAGCCAGAATCCGCCCCCATTTTTTGTTTAACAGCTTAAATGCAGTGCTGTCATTGATTCGTAGCCAGCCACAGCGTGCTGAAACCGCACTGGAAGACATGGCGGAGCTGTTTCGCGTATTGATGGCGGATAATAGAGACTTGGTGCCATTGGCGCAAGAGATGGCTTTGTGCCAGCAGTATCTGAGTATTGAAAAATTGCGACTGGATGCCCGCTTGCAATGCGACTGGCAACACGCGGCAATTCCACCTGACATCATGATTCCGCCACTGATTTTGCAGCCCTTGCTAGAGAACGCGGTGTATCACGGCATAGAGCCGCGTGCGCAAGGCGGCGTAATCACGATTGAAATTGATACCAGCGACAAACGTTTGTTACTGCGTATCAGCAATCCGTTGCCCCCCAATAATGACAAGCCCGGTGGCAATAAAATGGCACTCAAAAACATTCGGGAACGCTTGCGTTTGCACTATGACCTTGAGGCGCAGCTCCTGCAATATCAGGCCGATCAGCGCTATGTAGTCGAAATCACGATTCCGACGCGACCGCTGTCCGAGGTCATGCATGGCTGAAATAACCGTATTGATTGTCGATGACGAGCCACTGGCTCGACAGCGTTTGCGTGATCTGGTGGGGGATATAGGCGGCTATGCCATTGCAGACGAAGCTGCCAACGGTGTAGAAGCGATGGCGCAATTACAGGCCTCTGCCGTGGACATTGTGCTGGTGGATATTCGCATGCCAGTGATGGATGGCATTGAGTTTGCACAACATTTACGCGGGATGGCCGCGCCTCCGAGCCTGATTTTTACCACGGCTTATGACCATTATGCCTTGCAGGCATTTGACTTGAATGCCGTTGATTATGTGCTCAAACCGATACGCACCGAGCGCCTCGCGGCGGCGCTCGCAAAAGTGCAAGCCAAACAGCCCATGACTGACAAACAGCTGCAGGCACTGCAACCATTGCAATCTACCCACGCACATCTGAGTATCCATGAGCGCGGCAAGGTGATACTGGTGCCTCTCTCCGAGGTGTTGTATTTGCGTGCTGAACTCAAATATGTCACGGTGCGTACGCGTGAAAAATCCCATTTGCTGGAAGCCTCGCTGAGCCAGCTGGAGCAGACCTATAGCCAAAATTTTGTGCGTGTACATCGCAATGCGCTGGTGGCGCGTGATGCCATTGCCGGTTTTGAAAAACTGCGTAGCGAGGCGGAGGATGTGTCCGCCGAAGCTGCGTGGGTGGTGCTGATCAAAGGTATTACTGACACGTTGGCCGTCAGCCGTCGGCACCAGCATTTGATTAAAATGGTTTAACGTATTCAAAAAAAGCCCGGCGAAAGATGTGTCGCCGGGCTTTTTAAACCCAGATTTTCCATGAGGACTTGAAACGGCCACGCAGGGTGGTTTGATGGATTTTTTGTGGAAATTTGAGGGACTAAAAAATAGTCATTCTATTCACCGAAAATTTGCGCAAAAAAGACGCAATCCGGACAAGTTGACGTTCAAGTAGATTGAAAATCGCCTAATGGAAAATCTGGGTTTATTGCAAAATACCGCTTATTTTTTCTTCTGCTGCGCCTGTTCAATTACCCGATTTGCCCAGTCGCGGCCACCCAGTCCAAACGCAATCGCCAGTGCCAGAAACACGGCGCCAAACACAATCACGAACAATGCATGGATCAATTGCATGCCGATACCCAGCTGCTCCAGCCCGATAAAAATCGCCAGTATTTGAATGCAGTATTCAGCTGATGTGCTGATGACAAGCGCATGTTCAAATTTGATACTGTGCAACCACGCGAACACCAGGCGGTTGATAAAGCGGGCAAACAGCGTCCCAAAGATCACCACCAGAATCGCGACAATAATATGCGGCAGATAACTGGCCAGTTCACGCAGCAACACGGCGACTTCGGTCATGCCCAGCGAGTTGGCACCCGTAATCACAAACAGCAAAATCACCAGCCAGTAAACGACCTGGCTGATAATGCCACTCAGAGTGACATGGTAATTGGCGTCCTGCATAAAGGCTTCAACCCCAGATTTTTTTGCAAAAGCATCAAAACGGGTGATTTCGAGAAGACGTTTAACGCCGAGGCGGACCAATTTGGCGATCAACCAGCCAAAAAACAGAATCACCATCGCCGCTAACAGTTTGGGTACAAAATTGACCAGATCGATCCAGAAATAATTGAGAGAAGACAGGAAGATTTCGAGTTGGTATTGCATTATTTACCCCTTTCGGACAATGCTGGTCTATTCATTTGTGTGCTCTAAAAGCGCATGAGCAAAAGACACGGCTCATAAGCTTACCCGATCTTTTAGGGCTTGTGTGTCAGTGTATAGCTGACATGGTGACGGCGATGGCTTTATATTCGCTGAATTAGAATGCTCCTGCGCGCAGCGCTGCATACGGGCAAAGTATTTGGCAGGCATGTGCTGCCAGTGTGTCGCGCGCTCAGGGCGCACCATCCGCCCGTGCCCTCGGGAAAAATCTGGGTTAAAATGCCGGGATGACGACATTCAATCCCCCTCAAACACTGGTGATTGCCTCACGCGAAAGTGCGCTGGCGATGTGGCAAGCCAAGCATATTCAGGCACGATTACAGGCGCTCTATCCGCAATGCACTGTGACTATTCTTGGCATGACGACCACCGGCGACCAGATCCTGGATTCACCATTGTCGCGTATCGGCGGCAAGGGTCTGTTTGTAAAAGAGCTGGAAAACGCATTGGCAGATGGCAGTGCCGATCTCGCCGTACACAGCATGAAAGACGTGCCCATGCATCTGCCAGAGGGCTTTATGATGGCAGCGACCGGTGAGCGAGAGGATCCGCGCGATGCCTTTGTTTCCAATGACTATGATGCTTTGGAAGATTTGCCCGCGGGAAGCGTAGTGGGGACTTCCAGCTTGCGGCGGCAAAGCCAGTTGCAGGCACGCTTTCCGCACTTGAAGATCGAATCTTTGCGCGGTAATGTACAAACCCGTTTGCGTAAGCTGGATGAAGGACAATATGCCGCCATCATTCTGGCAGCGGCGGGTTTGATCAGGTTGGAATTGGGCCACCGTATTCGCCAGTCTATCGCACCGCAAGACAGCATTCCAGCAGTTGGGCAGGGCGCCTTGGGCATAGAAATCAACGCCAAGCGCCAGGATTTACTGGCCATATTGGCACCATTAAATCATGTAGATACCGAACTGTGCGTGCTGGCTGAACGAGGGTTTAGCCGTGCGTTGGCCGGGAGCTGTACCGTGCCATTGGGCGCCTATGCGACCAAGCAGGATGGCATGTTGCACATGACCGGTTTTGTGGCGAGTGTAGACGGCAAACAAATGCTCAGGGAAACCGTCACGGGCTCTGCTGACGAGGCAGAAAAGCTGGGCCAGCAATTAGCGCAGCAACTGGTTGCGCGTGGCGCAGATAAAATACTGGCAGCGCTGGACGGCGTGAAATGACCTTGCCCCTGGCCGGGCAGACCATTGCCGTCACGCGCCCGCCCGAGCAAGCCACCCGGTTGACAGCTGCCATCGCGTCAGCAGGGGGCGCAGTCATCTCATTCCCACTGCTGGATATTCAGGCACTGCCTGATCTCTCTGATTTTCATCAAGCCATCACCCCCCTGAGCCAGTTTGACTGGGCGATTTTTATCAGCAGTAATGCCGTACAGCATGGTATGCCGCTATTGCAGCAAGCCGGGTTACCGGCCACGCTGCAATTTGCGGCAATCGGCCCGACCACAGCGGCCAGTCTGCGTAGCTTTGGTATTGCGCAAGTGCTCACTCCGCAAGACCGCTTTGATAGTGAAGCGCTGCTTGCACTAGAAGCTTTTCAGGCGATGCAGGGGCAGCGCGTGCTGATCGTGCGTGGCGTGGGTGGGCGTGAAGTGCTGGCCGATACCTTGAAACAACGCGGTGCCGAAGTGGTGTTTGGCGAATGTTACCGGCGCGTCAACCCTCAAAGCAATGCGCAAGTGTTGGCGCAGGCCTATAATCAAGGCCAACTGCATGGCATCGTTGTGACCAGCAGTGAAGCCCTGCGCTTTTTACTCGACCTGGCGCAGGATGCCGCCTGGTTGCAAGCCACGCCTGTCTTTGTGAACCATGCCCGTATTGCCGAACAGGCGAGTGCGGCGGGTCTCACGGCCTACTGTAGTGGTGTTTCAGGGGATGACGCCATGCTGGATCTGTTGCAACGTCAGCTTGCGTAGTCGTCAAAGCAGCCTGCGTCTAAACGCCAGCAAGCCCAAACCCAGCC
The DNA here is from genome assembly GCF_030769565.1 of Methylophilus aquaticus. Lineage (GTDB taxonomy): Bacteria > Pseudomonadota > Gammaproteobacteria > Burkholderiales > Methylophilaceae > Methylophilus > Methylophilus aquaticus. The sequence goes on from NZ_JAVCAP010000001.1 coordinate 79,829, forward strand.
ATAGCATCGCCGCGCGATTTGCCTCTGGCACAGCCGAAACTGAAGCAGTGAGCGGGGTGTTGATCAGGGGTGAGGATATTTGACTTGATGAAATTTCAATAGCGCCATCTGGTTTGATCACAATTTGACCTCCAACTGCAATCACGCCTGAAGGAGCACTTGTGTGTGTGGATGGCATATTGAAATGCACGGTGCTACCGGCATTGACTGACAGGTCAAAAGCTTGCCAGTGAATGATGGGTGTTTTCGGGAATAGACCGTTGTTACCTGCACTGATCACGACTTGCCCACCGCCACTGCCATCGTTTTGAACGGCGTTAATATTCACGGTGTTTGCGATATGGATGCCACCTTGGAACGTCGAAAGCGAAATTTCTTGCGCATTCAAGTTGAGGTTTTCTAGCAGCAAGTCCCCGTCTGCGTGAATAAGGATGCTGGCGTCAGCGTTTATCCATCCGCCATTTAAAGTGAGGTTACCGTCGCAGCTGAGCGAGGCACCAGAGAGCGATGAAATGGACATCTGGCCACTGCAATAGCTACTCTCCAGACTGATCACGGTACTGGCATGGGCAGTCACAGGCATGGCAGCCAGCAACGATAACACGACAGCTAAACGTAACATTTGTCGTTCCCGGATTGGTTTATTTTTCGCATTTTCAACATAGTGTAACGGTCCGGGTTGGCTGGCGAATGACGATTTAATGAAACCCTGACTATGGGCCAGACGCACTATTTTCAACACGCTACTTGACAAAATAAACTAAATAACTAATTATTTAGTTATATGAAAAAAATCACTTCCATCCCGGATGCCTGGACCGAGATTTCTGATCTCTTTGTTGCGTTGGGTGACGCCCACCGGCAGCGTATTTTGTTATCGTTTGAAAAAAACGAGCGCTTGACCATCTTGCAGGTGGTTGAGGCTTCACAGCTCAGCCGGACAGCGGTCACGCATCATCTCAAGGTGCTCGAACGAGGGGGGGCTTTGAAAAGTGAAAAAGTAGGACGTGAAGTCTATTTTCAGGTGAATAAAGACTGGATGCAGCAGGCGCTACATAATGTCTTGCAATACGTTGAAGAAGAAATTTAAACAGGGGAAGGCAATGCTGGTTAGCATGTTAAGAGAATTGTGTCGTTTAATGTTTCGTGTAAAGGTCAGTGGACTGGAACATATTCCAGCTGAAGACCGTTTGTTGATTATTGCCAACCACGAGTCATTTCTGGATGGGTTGTTGCTCGGCCTGTTTTTACCCAAGCGCGCGACCTTTGTTGTGCATAGCGAGGTATTGAAAAATCCATTTTTCAGGCTCGTGTTGAAGTTAACACCGCATCTTGCGGTAAATCCCGGCAGTCCATTAGCGATGAAACAGGTGATTCAGCGCCTGAATGCGGGTGAAAACGTGGTGATTTTCCCTGAAGGCCGCATTACGCTGACAGGTGCCTTGATGAAGGTGTATGACGGCCCGGGCTTTGTGGCGGCCAAAACCGGGGTCAAAATTTTACCTGTGCGCGTAGAGGGCGCCGCGCAATCTTATTTTGGCCGATTGTCTGATGCGCATCCGCGCAAGCTGTTTCCACGGGTTTCGCTCAAGGTGTTGCCAGTCACCGATATCCGCATTGAACAGCACGGGCAGCATGCCCCATTAAGCGCCAAGCAACGCCGTCGCATCGCTGGCGAAGCCATGCGCAACATCATGCAGCATATGCTATACCAAACCCACCAGAGTAAAACACTGTTTGAGACTTTGCTGGATGCCATGGACAAATTTGGTGCCAAAACCCGCATCATCGAAGATATGAATCAAGTGGAGGATACTTATCAGGAGGTGCTCAAGCGGAGTCTGGCACTGGGTCGGCTGGCATGCAAAGTCAGTGTCTCTGGCGAAGCGGTGGGGGTGCTGATGCCCAATGTTACTAACACGCTGGCGTTGATACTGGGCATGACAGCTTTCAAGCGCGTACCGGCCATGCTCAATTACACAGCCGGGACCGCTGGCATACAGAACGCCTGTATTGCCGCCGATATTCGCACGGTCATCACTTCACGCAAGTTTCTCGAAGCCGCCAAGCTGGAAGAGGTGGTGGCACAGATGCAAGGCTTGAACATTGTGTACCTTGAAGACTTGCGTAACCAGTTTGGCATGCTCGACCGAGCCTGGCTGATGGGTTATGCCCTGCATTACCCGCGTGCCGCCATAGAGCCTACCCAGGCGAATGATACCGCAGTGATTTTATTTACCTCGGGTTCGGAGGGTAAGCCCAAAGGGGTGGTGCTCAGCCATAAAAATATTCTGGCCAATATTCACCAGACCATTGCTATGCTGGACTTTACACCTGCTGACAAGCTCATGATGTCATTGCCCTTGTTTCATGCCTTTGGCTTTACCTGCTCATTGCTTGCGTTGTTTAACGCTGTGCGTATTCTGCTGTTTCCCTCACCCTTGCAATATAAGCTGATCCCGGAAGTGATTTACGAAAAAGGCTGCACGGTGTTTTTTTCCACCAGCACTTTTTTGGGCAATTATGCAAAACATGCGCATCCCTATGATTTTTACAAGCTACGCGTTGTATTTGCTGGCGCAGAAAAACTCAATGAAGAAGTACGCAAGATTTATCATGAAAAATTCGGGATCCGCATTCTTGAAGGCTATGGCACCACGGAATGTGCGCCCGTCATTTCTGCCAATACACCGATGGCCAACCGTCATGGCAGCGTAGGTCAGTTCTTCCCCGGCATCCAGCATCGGCTAGAACCCGTCCCCGGCATTACGCAAGGTGGATTGCTGTATGTAAAAGGCGATAACGTCATGAAAGGCTATTATTTATACGACCAGCCAGGCGTGCTGGTGCCGCCCAAAGACGGATGGTATGACACAGGCGATGTCGTTGAAATCGATGGCGAAGGATTTATACATATCAAAGGCCGGGTCAAACGCTTTGCCAAGGTCGCTGGCGAAATGGTATCGCTTGAAACCGTTGAAAAAATTGCGCATACCGCCGCCCCTGATTGTGCGCACGCAGCCAGCACCCAGACAGACGCCAACCGTGGTGAAAATATTGTGCTGTTTACAACCGACCCTGCCCTCAAGCGTGAAGACCTGCAAATCGTTGCCAAAAACCTGGGCGCACCAGAACTGGCAATTGCACGCAAAATTATCCGTGTCGACGAAATTCCATTGCTGGGCACTGGTAAAACGGATTATGTGACTCTCAAACAGATGGCAGAAAAGGCAGCATGAACCGTAGGCAGTTCATCATGGCTGGCGGAGCGTTTCTGTGCGGAGGGTTAACGCAGCCTGCATGGAAGTATTTTCCAGACAGCGGGCTGGCACATCCCTGCAAAACGGAGCTTACACCAGCGCTTTATCAGCACGAAACATGGCAAACGATCTGGCAAGGCATACGTCCTGACCAGGTGTGGGATGCCCATGTGCATTTAGTCGGGGTTGGTGACGCATCGAATCAAACCTGGTTTAACCCGGCCATGGATGAGTGGCTTCATCCACAGCTAAAGCTGCAAAAGAATTTTTATATGAATGCCACATGTGCAGATCCATCTCGTATAGATGAATCTTCTGTGGCCAGAATGGATGCACTGACCCAAGCGATGCCTGCAGGCATGAAATTGATGCTGTTTGCATTTGATTGGCACCGCGATACACAAGGCAACATTCTTAAGCAGCATTCGATTTTCCATATTTCAAATCAATATGCGGCCACTATCGCCCAGCGCATGCCGGAAAGATATGAATGGGTCGCCAGTATCCATCCTTTTAGACCCGATGCGGTTGATGCGCTCGATCACGCGTATGCGCTTGGTGCGAAAGCAATCAAGTGGTTGCCATCAGGCATGGGCATAGACCCGGCCTCTGCTAAATGTGATGCTTTCTACAAAAAGGTAGCACAATTGGGAATGCCGATTATTAGTCATACAGGCCAGGAAAGTGCTGTGCCCGGCGGTGAGCAAGCGTTTGGTAATCCTTTGAGGATGCGACGCGCGCTTGATCACGGTGCAACAGTCGTACTTGCCCACTGCGCCAGTGATGGAATGGATCAGGATTTAGACCATGGGGGTCGGCAAGTGAGGAGTTTTGAGCTATTTAAGCGCTTAATGGATACGCCTGATTACCAACCCTTGCTATATGGCGATATTTCGGCAACGACTTTGATCAACCACGCCTGGGTATTACCGGAGTTAATCCAAAGACAAGATTGGCATACAAGGTTAATACATGGGTCAGATTATCCTCTGCCTGGCATTATGCCGCTCACGAATGTGAATACATTGGTCGCACATGGCTGGCTTGATGAAACGCATAAACCGTTTTTAATGGCTTTGAAAAACCATCACCCCTTGTTATATGACTTTGCTCTGAAGCGATTAATCGCGATCCACGGCCAAAGTTTCTCCACCGCAGTTTTTGAAACCAGACATATTTTTGAGCGAGCATGAGCAATCCTTTCCACTTGTTACATCAGCAACGGTTTAGCCCATTTTTCTGGACACAAGGCCTGGGCGCGTTTAATGACAATGTGTTTAAAACTGCATTGATCACGCAAGTGGCTTTTAATACCGCCAGCCTGACGACGCTGGATGGCGCGACACTGGCGACCTTGCTGCCCGGCCTGTTTATTCTGCCTTTTTTCCTGTTTTCGGCTTCTGCCGGGCAATTGGCGGATAAGTACGAGAAGTCAAAGATTGTCCGGCTGGTCAAAATCCTGGAAATTTGCATCATGCTGTTTGCCAGCATCGGTTTTTTAAGCCGTAGTTTGTGCATGTTGGCGCTGGCCCTGTTTTTAATGGGTGTGCATTCCACCTTGTTTGGCCCGGTTAAATACTCTTATTTGCCGCAGCATCTTCAGCCAAATGAATTGACAGCAGGCAATGGGCTGGTGGAAATGGGCAGTTTCGTTGCTATTTTGCTGGGCCAGGTGCTGGGTGCCTGGTTGGGCAGCCTGGAGCAGCATGCCTTGTTTACCAGTGTGTGTGTATTGCTGGTGGCGATGTCTGGGTATCACCTTAGCCGACGCATTCCGCTATCACCCGCTCCCGAGCCAAGCATGGTCATTAACTGGAACCCGATCACTGAAACCATACGCAATGTGCGTATGGTTTGGGCGCAGCAAACCTTGTGGGTGGCGATTGTGGCGATTTCATGGTTCTGGTTTTTTGGTGCAACCTTGCTGGCACAGTTTCCTAATCTGGCGAAACAGGTGTTGCAGGGCAGTGAGCGTGACTTTATCAGCCTGTTGTCGATTTTCTCGGTGGGGGTAGGCATCGGTTCGGTCTGGTGTGAAAAGCTGTCCAAAGGCAAGCAGGAGTTAGGCTTGGTCATGCTGGGTGCGCTGGGCATGTCGCTATTTGCCTGGGATTTTGCCAATACTGCCGCGAGTATTCAACAGCAATTACACGCACATCCGGGACTGACGTTGCACACCCTGGGCGGGTTGGCGTATTGGCGCATGCTGCTGGATGTGGGTTTGCTCGGCGTAAGTGGAGGCCTGTATATTGTGCCTCTTTATGTGTTGCTGCAAATCCGTGCTCAGCCCGCTTATCAGTCACGTGTGATCGCGGCCAACAATATTATGAATGCCTTGTTTATGGTGCTCTCGGCCGGATTTTCACTGCTGTTGTTTGGCATGGGGGTTGGCATCCCGCAATTGTTTGCCATCACGGCGGCAGTTAATGTGCTGGTGGCGTTGTATTTATGTATGCGCCAGCCAGAATACTGGCACAGCGTGCGTGATTATATTTCCGGTTTGAGAGGTTAAGCATGCGGCGCTTATTTGGCGTGGGCCTTGGCCTGGTGACTTCATTTGCCCAGGGTGCGACAGAGGTGGATAGGTTGGGGCTGCACAAACAATCACAGTTTCAAACCGTACAAGGCGCTTGTGCGCAGTGCGCAATTTCACCACAAGCCTTGTGGTATTTTAGAAATGAGACCTTCGCAGTGCCCAAGCCTGGCCTGCCGGTCTCAGGCATCTCTCCCCACAAACGCGGCGCAGACGATGTTGACGCATTAGATGAAGATGCGCTGCCTGCTTTAATATGGACCGGCTCCAGCCGATACTGGCCGCAGATGACGCTTAACGCCACGGCGACAGAAGTGAGCTCAGCAGGCGGTGAGCGTTTGCGTTTTGAGTTAGTGCCTAAAATTGCCAGTAACCTATCCTATTGGAACGCGGATACCCGTGATTTCTTCAGTCAGTCGGTGATTGCCGTACGCGGGGAATCAGCGTCTAATGCCCTGGTTGCGCGCACGGTGTGGCCCCATGCGTTCAAGCTGGATTTAGCCGCCGGTCAGCAACCGTTGCACAGCGGTGAAACCTTGCAATCGCTGGTACAGTTTGAGCAGGGGGGTGCACGCAGCCCTTACCAAAGTCGCTTATTGTGGGAGAAGTCACCCGGCATTGCACAGCAATCGGCCGGAAAACCCGCTTTGGGCATATTGCTTAATGGCGCCCAAGGCGATGACGATGAAGCCCATGGCGGACACTTTGCCCTGGCCACCGGGGAGGTCGGCAACGCGGGGGAATATGGCGCATGGTTGGTCAATAATTATTACAACCTCGCGACCAATAGCGAAAAAGGCATTATTGCCGGGGTCACGCCCTTTGATAAATACATGGGAGACCTCAATAGCGGGCAGGCATTTTACCGGCCATCGTACATGCTGGTGGCAGTGTTCAGCCAGCCGGATATCCCCAAGCAGATACAGGCCCTGAATAATCGTGTGATGCAACATTTTTACCGCAACGATTTTAAGTACGATCATGCACTGGAAAACTGTGCAGGTATCAGCATCGATACTTTACGCAATCTGGGCTGGCAGGTGCCTATGCGTGGCGTGGAAAGCATGCTTAAAGCCAGTGCAGCTTATTGGTATGTGGCTGCCACAGAGCGTAGCTTAAAAAAAGGCCGGGCCATCTACGATTACCTGAATACGGAAATGACGCGGCTGTTTCCCGCTGTGGCGTTTGATGCTATTGGGAATGACCTGCTGAACATCGCCCAGACTGGCAGCACAAGTAGCTTGCGCTCGCCCATCATGCAGGCAATGGCGCAACAGATTGAAGCCCTCTATTTTGTGCGGATTCCACAAATTCCTTCTAGCCGGGCGTATGGTCAAGCACCCGTCTACAGTTTCGCGCAATATCTGCAACAGGCCCCGGCAGATAGAAGCCAGTGGAAAATCATTCCAGTGACGCCGAATCCACTGCCGCAACATTTGAAAGAGGGTTTGGCGCTTAAATCCCAATCCGCTGCGTTGTTACCGTTACCGGCGATGCTGTTTTTAATCAGTGTGATTGGACTTGTATTGATGATAGTTGGAGTTTGCGCAAAAGTATTCAAAAAGGTGTCAGGAAAGTACGATGTGTAATTGAGTAAGGTAGCGCTAATTAATTACGTAAAGATTGAAGCATATGAGTTTGGATAGAGTATGGATTTATTTACCCCTGTTGTAGATGAAGCTCGGTTACATCAAAACTTTATTTCGATATTGCTTGATGGGCGCGAACCCATGAGAGCCGAGCTTGCTAGATGGGCTGAAGGTTTTCAAGATCGAGATGGAAAGTTTGTGAAAGAGTTTCAAACAACATTTAATTCTAGTTTTTGGGAAATATATTTGTTTGCTGTTTTCAAAGAGTATGGATTTGACGTTGACTGGAGTAATCAGTCACCAGATTTCAATCTTATCGCTGATGGGCTTAGAGTTAATGTTGAGGCAGTTACTGCCAATGCAGCTCAAGGTAAACCCAATGAATGGGAGAGAACATTTGAAACGCTGATGGCGAAGCCAAACCTTAATGAGCTCAATCGAGAGTCCATTATTCGCTTGTCAAATGCAATTCTAGGCAAAGCTCGAAAGTACAATGATTACTATTCGAAACTTGCGCATGTTGCTAGGCATCCTTTTGTGATTGCCATAGCACCTTTTGAGCAACCGTTATTCAACTTACAATACAATCGACCAATTAAAGCCTTGCTTTATGACTATTATGTTGATGAAGAAGCCTTCATGGCAAATCCATCAAAATATCCAAACGGACCTCCTGTGAAAAGTCTCGGATTTATTGAAAAGGATAATGGCTCTGAAATTGAGCTAGGAATATTCAATAGCAATGCCTATTCTGAAGTTAGCGCGATTATTTTTAGTTGTACAGCAAGTTGGGGGAAGGTAGATGCAATGTGCCATGAACCAGATAGTAAAATGGTCATAAACTCAATGTGGGGGTCAGAGCCTCATGGTGAGCCAGTGCAAAAAACTTCGTATAAGCATGAATATACCGAACTGATTACAGATGGCTTACAGATATATCATAACCCGTTTGCAAAGTTTCCATTGCCCTTAGGTGTTTTTAGAAGAAAGGGTGTGGTTCAAGTGTATCCAGATCATGAAACGTTTGAATTGAAAGAAGAAGAGGCTACTAGAAGTCTGTTCTATCGAATGGTTAACAACTTTGTTGCACGCTAACTCTCTAGTAGCCAAGTGGGCCGCAATAACCAACGTGTATTGTGCGTGTAATTTTAGTGCAAAAAGTGAAGTTAACATGAAAGGAGTTATGTATGAAGTTAAAAAGCGCTTCTTCAGTGCGGGGTCGGGTTGCGCGCAATTGCACTCAATGTGGGATTATTGTTCAACGGCCATGGGTTTATAATTTATCTAGTAAGAAGCCGGTCTATTTGTGTTCAGAATGTAAGCCTATTGTTTTGAGTAAGTCGTTTGGAAAAAATGCGCATTTAAAACAGATGATGATTTCGACTGGATTCGAAACGAATCGAAGAAAACACTGATGTTAAATGGCAGTGCTAGACTATCCAATTCTCAACGCTGAGATTGGGCACCCGCATAAACTCATTTTCGTTATTGGTGACCAGAATCAGTTTTTCACTTAAGGCATGGGCCGCTATCCAAAGGTCATTATTGCCGATCGGCGTGCCTTTTTGCTGAAGGGTTGCGCGAATTTCGCCGTATAGTTGTCCGACTTCTTGCTGCATGTCTAATACGGGTATCACGGCGCTGAGCTTATCTAAGGCTTGCAGCGCTTTGCTGCGATGCTGGCTTTTTTGTGCGCCAAACTGGAGCTCACCAAAGGTGATGACTGAAATCGCTACATCGTTTTCGGCCAAACTTAAAAAGCGTTGATTGAGCGCCGGGTGTTGGTGTTTGGTGAGATAAATGCAAATGTTGGTGTCGAGTAAATAGCGCGCCATTAAAGTGACTCGCGTGCTTGAGGGTGTTCATCGTCTCTGCCATCCGCCATGAAGTCAGCAGGAAAGCTGGCAAAAATAGCTAGAGCATCTGCAGGTTTGTAGCGCTTTTCACGCAATACCACTTCGTCGCCGCGCTGAAAAATTTCTACGTCTTTAGATTGAAAGCGAAACTCCTTGGGTAAGCGCACGGCTTGACTATTCCCAGAGGTGGACCCGGAAAACTGGACAGTGTTTTAAGTGATATTCTTGCTTAACCTTGCAGCCGATAGGCGGCAGAAAGCAGAGAAAGAAAGCAATGAAACGTACCCGAAGAACCCACGCAGCGAGCTTCAAGGCTAAAGTGGCCTTGGCAGCC
>NZ_JAVCAP010000001.1:89558-90030 GCF_030769565.1 Methylophilus aquaticus
CAGTCGTCAAGCAATGTCAGTTGCTGCAATTGTCTCGCTCCACGGCCTACTACCAGCCGGTGGAGATTACAGAAGAGGATTTAGCCATCATGCGCCGCATGGACGAACTGCATTTGGAATATCCATTTGCGGGCAGCCGCATGCTACGTGATTTACTGCGCCGTGGTGACTATCCTACCATTGGACGCAAACGGGTGCAGACGCTGATGCGGCGCATGGGGATGGAAGCCATTTACCGCAAACCCAACACCAGCAAGCGACATCCCAAGCATCCAGTCTATCCCTATCTGTTGCGTGGTCTGACCATTCACCGATCAAACCATGTCTGGGCAGCCGATATTACCTACATTCCCATGCAGCGAGGCTTTGTTTACCTGTTTGCCGTCGTAGACTGGGCCAGTCGTCGGGTATTATCTTGGCGGCTATCCAATACACTGACCACAGATTTCTGCATAGAAGCCGTGAATGAGGC
>NZ_JAVCAP010000001.1:90160-365112 GCF_030769565.1 Methylophilus aquaticus
CATCGCAAAATACAACCGCGACCGCCCGCACAGTTCGCTTGACAGGCTGACGCCGGATGAGTTTTACTTTAAACACCTGCCCGCAACACCCAAGGCAGCTTAAACAGAATCGCAAGATATTTCACTTAAAACTTCAAAGATTCTGTCCAACTAAACGGGGCCACCTCTCCCTGATCGAAAAACTCTGGCGGTTGACATATTAGCTCCCTCTTTGTATTTACAAAAAGTATATACATTTTATGTGCGGATTGTCAATTTAACTGTGGCGATGATCCAGGCATCAGTAACATTCGCTGTTGTGATTGAATTCTTTAATGCAAACAAAAGACATTTAGTGCACTCATACTCATTCAAAATAGAATCAGGAGTCTCCTGTATGCAAATTGCACTGCACCGAAAACTCATCCTTACCGCGATTATTTGTTTGATGCTTTATCAGGTGGGCACCTGGATTGCGCTGATTGCAGGCGCAGTGTGGGGTGCAGGGGCCGCAGTGATCGTGGCCGTGGTTTCCTATGTCTGCGCACGACTGGCCAAACGCGGTGCAACCAGTACCCTCTGGTTTTTGATGCCGACACTCTTATTTACGGTGATTCCATTGTTAGCCAAGGGCTGGAGTCTGTTTACCAGCCAAACCGGCGCTGTGGATATGCTGGTAGATCTGGTGCCTTTGCTGGTGGGGTTTGTGATTCCGGTCGCGCTGTTATCCATGGTCTATCTCGACATGCGCAAGAAGACCTTGCTCGTAGACTAAAGCAGGCTGTCAGCACGATGCAGTGCAATAACAATCCACAATAACCCGTTATAATCACGGGCTCAAACACATCTGAATTAAGCAAACATGCAAGCAAGTTATTTCGGTAAGCCGCGTTCTTCTTCTAAATTGTGGGCGATTGGTCGCTGGTTTGGTCCTTTTGCTCCGCTGGTGGTGATGTTTATTGTCGGGCTGGTATTTCTCTCGCTCACGCGCGTCGGCTTGGTGTTATGGAAGTGGCAGCGTGTTCAGGCCACAGGAGAGCTGGCGCAGATTTTATTACAGGGCGTGCGGGTGGATGTCATTCAACTCGGTTTGCTGGCCTTAATCCCGGTCTTGCTGTCGCCGATATTAGCGACGCGCAATCACTTCAAGCTCTGGCGTGGGTTGACGTATGTGTGGGTTTTGCTGGCCTTGGTGTTACTGGTGTTTATGGAGGCGGCCACCCCTGGCTTTATTCAGGAATACGATATCCGCCCCAATCGGATTTTTGTCGAATATCTGAAATACCCGCATGAAGTGTTTGGCATGTTGTGGCAAGGCTTCAGGCAAGAGCTGTTTTTTGGACTGGCGATGACCGTCGTTGCCTTTGCTGTGGTCGTCAGGATATTAAACCCATGGCGCAACACCGAGGCGCGCTGGTCAAACCTCGCGCTTTGGCTGGTGTGGCCGCTGGTATTTGTGTTGACGGTATTTGCGATTCGTTCGACATTGACGCACCGTCCGGCCAATCCGGCACTGTTTGCGATTACGCAGGACAGTATGGTCAACAGCCTGATTTTAAATTCCACCTATTCAGTCATTTACGCAGCCTACAGTTTGCAGCACGAAGCCAAATCGAGTGAAATATACGGCAAGTTGCCGCGTGAAAAAGTGTTTGCACTCACCGGCGCCAAAGAGTCAGATATTCCCACACTGCGCACACTACAACCGGTCACGCATACTGATAAACCCTACAACCTGGTGATTCTGCTGCAAGAGAGCCTGGGGGCCGGTTTTGTGGAATCGCTGGGCGGCAAGCCGGTGACACCCAATCTTGAAAAACTCAAATCCGAAGGCATCTGGTTTACCCAGATGTATGCCACGGGGACCCGTTCTGTACGCGGGATTGAAGCCGTAGTGACTGGCTTTCAGCCCACGCCCGCCGACAGTACCGTCAAACTGGGTTTAAGCCAGAAAAACTTTTTCACGCTGGCTGCCTTGCTGAGCAAGCAGGGCTATTTAACCGAGTTTATTTATGGGGGCGAATCGCATTTTGATAATATGCGCAGCTTTTTCATGGGCAATGGTTTTCAGCAGATTACTGATCAGCCAGATTTTAAAAATCCGGTGTTTGTGGCCAGCTGGGGCGCCTCGGATGAAGACCTGCTGAATAAAACCCACGAGCAACTGTTGGCGCATCATGCGAGCGGCAAGCCCTTTTTTACACTGGCGTTCAGCTCTTCCAACCATGCGCCCTTTGAATTCCCGGATGGCCGTATTGATCTCTATGAGCAACCCAAGGCTACCGATAACAATGCGGTGAAATATGCTGACTATGCGATGGGGGAGTTTATTAAAAAAGCCAAAGCCAGCCCGTACTGGAAAGACACGGTGTTTTTGATTGTAGCTGATCATGATATTCGGGTACGTGGCGATTCACTGGTGCCGATTGAGCATTTTCATATTCCGGCGCTGATTTTGGGTGGCCCGGTGCAAGCAAAAACAGTAGAAGTCATTGCCAGTCAGATGGATTTGCCGGTCACTATGTTGTCATTGATGGGGGTACAGGCACAGCACCCGATGACTGGACAAGATTTGTTAAATGTAAGTGCTGACTACCGCGGACGCGCCATGATGCAGTACAACTACACCTATGGTTGGATGCAACAGACCGGCGCTACGGCTGCCGACAATGAGGTGGTAGTGTTGCGCGAGGGGCAAGCCCCTGCTTTTGGGCATTATGATGTGCTAAACAAGCAACTGCAGACCACACCGGTCCCAGCGCAGGGCAAGGAACTCGCTGAGCGTGCGCTAGCCAATGCCTTGTTGCCTGCATTGCTATACAAAGAGCAGCGTTACCGCTTGCCTGAATAAGAGAACAGAGTGAAGCGTCAAAAATTACCCTCCATGTTGACCCGTCAGGTGGTGCTGGACGGGTTTGCATACCTGCTTAAAGGTGGTTTTCAGCTCAACAAAAGTCATTTGCCTGGTGAGGGGCACCGGATTCCGGATCACTTTGTGGGTATTTGTGTGGCCACCAACGCGCAAGCCGGGACAGATGATTATGTGCTGGCACAACTGATTGGGCTTGGATTAGGTAGGGTAAGGCTGGATATCGGCGATGATGACATGTTGCCCCATCAGTTACGTTTGCTGCAAACCTTGTCAGATGCAGGGCTGCTGGTGGATGTGCATCTGGTACAACCGTTTGCCATGGCCAGGCAAATGCTGGATGCCGAGACTCAGGCAAGATGGCAGCAATTTGTCGAACAATTTTTGCAGCACCATGCGACGCAAATCGCGAGTCTTGAAATAGGCAATACCATCAATCGCAAGCGGTGGGCCGGATATCACTGGCCGGGTTTTTTGCGGGCTTGGCAAATCGCGCATGGTTTGGCCAGGCAATACGGTGTGAAGGTTGTTGGCCCCAATATTCAGGATTTTGAGCCGTTCTACAACATCAGTGCTTTCAAAAAATTGCAGGCTGAACATTTGCTGCCGGATGTGCACAGTAACAATTTGTTTGTTGAGCGCGTGATCGAGCCTGAGCAAGCCGACCACCGCATTTTTAAATTCCGCTGGACACGTTGTTTCAAATTCAACCTGATCAAAAAAGCGCGGCTATTACAGAAAATCGGCGCGGATTTCGGGGTGCCAGCCTTGATCTCGCCAGTCGCTTTCTGGGCGATTTATCGTATTCAGCGTCATTTACCGGATGGCGCGCAAAAGCAGGCGGATTATGTGACACGCTATTTCACTTTGCTGGCAGCCTCGGGCGCGGTGCAGCAGGCCAACTGGGGTGCCATGATTTGCCACCGTGAAGGCGTGATTAATGATGGTCTCGATGACGCACGCTATCCTGCATTGGAAAGAGTTGCTTACTATCGCTCAGCCAGTGGGCAGCCGGAGGAGTATCAGCGCAATCCAAGTTTTAAGGCACTGAGAACTGTAGCTCGCTGGTTGAACGGCGCCGAATACATTGCCCCCCTGGCCACCGGCAACGGCTTGGAAATTCATCAATTGCGCAAGCATCAAAAGCAGATCCATGTAGCATGGGCGGTCAATGGGCGTTGCGCTATTCTGGACGAGATTTATGCTGACTCCTGTTTGCGCAAGGCAGAGTTTATCAGTCGCGACGGACAAGTGATCGCGCAACCGTCCCTGATTAGCGAAATCCCGGTTTATCTGGTCTGGGATATTTCTGATGTGGTTGAATTGCATACCACACAGCCAGCCTTGTCGCAGACCGTGATTCACGCCCATATTCAGGGGCTTAAATATTATCCGGTACACGATGGTGACTGGCGTGGCATGCTGTTGGCAGAGAACCGGGAACAGGCCATACAATTCTGGCGTGCCTGGCACCCTGACACCTTAAAGGCCCCTGAAAAAGATCAAGCCTTGCGCCATGCCAGAAATGCGATCTGGCCATTGCCTGACCCGCGTGCGGAGGGCAAAAGAGTCACCGTCAAGCAACCTGTCAAAATGCACTGGCACAAGACCATACTTGACCGGTTTAAACCCAGCAAAGCTAAACGGAGCTGGAATGGTGCCATGGAATTGCTGCGACGTGGCGTCGGCACAGCCATGCCGCTGGCCTATTTTGAGCGCGTGGACGACCCCGGCCTCAAGCAGAATTTCTATATCTGCGAGTATGTGACGCATGACTTTGCGATCTCACAGGCTTTTATTGCATTCAGTCAGGGTGCCACAGCGTTTCAAGGTATTCCAGCAGAGCGCTTGTATCAGGCCTTTGCCGGATTTTGCCAACGCATGCATGCCTCGGGGATTTATTTCCGTGACTTTTCCGGTGGCAATATACTGGTGAGCCAACAGGAAAAACAATTGAACTTTGCCCTGATTGATACCGCACGTCTGCATGCATATCCAACGGCGACACCGCAAGCGGAGCGCATGGCCGACTTGACCAGGGCCATTCATAAACTGCACTGGGAGGGGCGCAAGCAGTTTTTATCGTATTATCTGGGCGTGTCTGCAAGCCGCCTGCGTATACGCACGGTGCTGCCTTTTTACCGATATGATCTTAAAGTCTATTTAAAACGCAGGATAGGCCGTAAAGGCTGGAAGCGACTGTTGCGGTATATCAAACAACAACGTGGTTAAACCTCTACTTAGGCCAGTCTCATGAAAATCATGAATACAAGTTGCGCAGTTTAATCACGACAACAAGTACGGGCAGTTTTAATATGGTCACACGTTGATAGCAACTGCTAAAACGAATTTAAGGAAAAAGGAGAAATGACTATGTGGACTAAACCAGCTGCTACCGAAATGCGTTTCGGTTTTGAAGTAACTATGTACGTTATGAACAAATAATTTGTTCTTCAGTACCTGACGGGCGCTTTTAGCGCCCGTTTTCATTTGTGGCGCTTTTAAAACTTTCTGTGAACGCTATGTTCCAACCAGCGACTTTTAACGAAATACTCTCGTGCTGAGGTTTTGTACCATGCGTAAAAATAAGTTGTTGTTCGCGGTTGCGATGTGGATATTGAGTGCACCGTTGCATGCCTGCATTGAGGCTTCCGCGTTGCAGAGGCTGGCCGAAAGTGAAATGGGCTATATGTCGCAACGCATTCCGCCGGCGTTCGCAGATGCGGTGGCTGATCGCCAAATACAGGGCAATATGCAGATTGCGTCAGCAGATGCCTGTCAGTTGCATTGGCAGCTGACGTTGCCTGCAGCTGATATTGAAGAGGCGCAGGCGATTTTACAGGCACAGCCTGCCAAGCAGATCATGTTGGCTGCACAGGGGTACGAGATCCCGGCACAGACGTCACTGGACGCATTGTTTTTGCTGGATGAAAAACGCATGCAGCCACAGCCTAAAGAGGGGTTGCAGACTGCCCCGTTAGGCAAGCTCAGAGCAAGTGTAGAGCTGATGTATGCCTTGCTGACCCAGGCACGTGCAGATGCCGCCGCGCGTCATCCGGTCTGGACGGAGCCTGAGACCCAGATATTGAATGCACAATGTGCCATGCAGTTCGTGGCTAAAGAGGATATTCAGCAAGCCTGTGCTTGTCGCACGCAAGAAATTTCAGCCCGGTTTACTGCGAGGCAGGTACGGTACAACCAGTATATTTCGAGCAATCCCTACGCCTTTGCGAGCGGTAATGGCGGTGACTTCAAGCAGCTCGACAAACGGCTGCAAGAACGCTGCGGTCTGGCTGTGCGCTAAACGTGCACTCAGTAGTTAATCTGGCCTGACAAATACCAGCCAGTCTGATTGTCTTTATTGGCAATGGTGCCCAAGTCAATATAAGCGCCGGTGACAGAAACGTTTTTATGTGGAAACCACGTCATGAATACATCATGTGCGCTGTTTTCTTTATACACTGACAAATTGTCCGGTTTGTAACGTAACTCTGAGCCCAGTAGCCAGTTGTCACTCAGCATGACCGCGGCTGACACCGCGGGATAAATACGATATTGGTCATGTTTGTCTCCGCCAAATCCCAATAATCCAAACTGATTGGCTTTGCTGGCATGCAGATTGGCATTTAATAACAGGTTATAGCCGTTTAAAGCACCTAAATACAGCTTGCTGGCTGCGACATAGAGGTCAATCCCGCTGCGGCTTTGGGCCCCCAGCAATTTGGGTACAAAGCTATAATCTTCATTGTATTTATATTGCGCACCTACTGAAACTTGCGGTAACCAGTTATCTTGGTCATAAATGGCGTCTCCCAGCACGCGCACTTTCACGCCCAGTGTGTTTAAGTGAATTTCTTCACCAGGCACAGTATCACTGAGACCAAACCTCGCCTGGCTGGCGCTGACCTCCACGCGATTGTAAAAGCCCAGTGCAATGCCCGTGGTGCGCAATTTAAAGTCGCCTTTGGTTTCTGCATGGGTATAAAAAGCAGAACCGCCAATTTGCTGATTGGTGCCATAGCCTGTAATCAGGGCCCACGGCATCAGGCCACCCCCGCCAGCACCTTCAACTTGTGTCACACCACCCGTGCCCAGTAAGCGGTCGCCCGCTAATGCGGATGTCGATGTTGTGAGCGCGAAACAAAGCCAAATCGCTGATTTTTTGAAATGTATCAAGCGCATCATTCCCTCTTGCTGACTAATTTAGTTAACGCATTATTAATCATCGCTACTCAATATTATTGATAAGATAAAGGCGAAAAATCGGAGCTTTTCTGATGAATGAAATATTTAGGTCGACATTAATATGTTAGGTGTGCTAAAAAAAGGAAAAAATGATGCGGTATTTAGTGATGATTCTCATCCTGAGTATATGTGTTGCGTGCCAGCCAGCGCAACCCAGGCCAGAAGCCAGTTTGTATCAAAGAATTGGTGGCAAGGCGATGCTCACCAGATTGTCAAATCAAACGCTTGACATAGTGAGTAAAGACCCCAGAACCAGTCGCTCATTTGAAGGGGTTAAAATGGGTACTCTCAAACAGAGTCTGACAGACTTTTTGTGTGTGAAAACGGGTGGCGACTGCATTTACGAGGGTGAAACCATGAAAAATTCTCATGCCGATGCCAAGATCACTATGGCAGAATATGAGATTATGGTGGAAGTGCTGCGCGAGCGCATGAACATAAACGGCGTGGGAACGCGTGAAAAAAACGAGTTGCTAAAAATTTTAGCGCCCATGAAACATGACGTGGTGACACAATAATAGGATTGCTGTGCTGAAATTGATTTTTGTCTATGTCGGCTGGTGGATTGTAACAGGTATCTTTGCAATCCCGTTGTATGCGGCTGAAGTGACGTTTACTGTGACGGATGCTACTGGCAAGCCATTTCCTGATGCGGTGGTTGCCTTGTTTGATGGTAAGTCAGCAGCGCTTACAACCACCGCAAATACTAAAATTGTTCAAAAAAACAAGCAGTTCAATCCAGGCGTCACCGTGGTTCAAACCGGGACATTGATACATTTTCCCAATGAGGACACAGTCCGCCATCATGTGTACTCATTTTCCCCCGCAAAAAAATTTGAGTTAAAGCTTTATAGGGGTGTGGCAGCAAACCCGGTGCAGTTTGATCAGGCCGGCGTCGTCAGTTTGGGCTGCAATATTCATGATTCAATGATAGGGTATATTTACGTGCTTGATACGCCATTTTTTGCCAAGACCGATAGTCAGGGGCAGGCCGTGCTCACTGTTGCCGATGGGCAGTACACGTATCAAGTGTGGCCAGCGGGCAGGCTGAAGCCGTCAGTAGAGCAGAAACAGCACATTAATGGTGCAACCGCAATCAAGGTCAATCTCCCATGAAAAAGCTGCATGGGTTGATTCAGTTTAAACATATCCGCACACGTATTGCCGTGGTTTTTCTGTCGGTGGTCGTGGTGTTGCAACTGGCCGGACTGGTGCCCATGAAGTTCAGTCTGACACATCACGCCAACAAGATTGCAGAAAATCAAATTGAAATCGGCGAGCGGATTTTTGTCAGTCTGATACAACACAATACCCAAAGCTATAAACAGGCCGCGCAAGTGCTGGCAGCAGATTATGCTTTTCGTGAAGCGGTTGCCAGCGCAGATATCGAAACCATAGAGTCAGCGCTCAGCAATTATCAATCCAGAATTCATGCCGAGGTCGCTTATTACGTCAGCGAAGACGGTGCAATGGTGGTGAGCACTGCAAATAGTCAGGAAGCCTATCGGAAAGTGGATTTAAAGCAGGCCAGCCAGCAGTTCAACTCGGGCAAACTTAAATTTGACATCATTGATGGCAAACCCTTCCAGTTGATTTCTGTGCCAGTCAAGGCACCCGTGGTCATCGGCTGGATTGTGCTTGGATTCAAGATTGATAACAATCTGGCCAACCAGATCAAGCAACTCACCAATCTGGATGTCACCTTTATTCAGAAAATGCCGCAAAAGAGCTGGCAACTGGTCAGTGGCACCTTGTCTCCGGAGTCTGGCAATACGCTGATTCATGCCATTTCCGGCATTTACCGTGAGCAACTGAGTATTCATAGCATTGAAATGGATGACAAAGAGTATCACCTGAAAATGCGGTCGCTGTATGAAGGCGCAAACGGTGAAAGCTTAATGGTTGTTTTGCAAGGCTCGGTGACCAGGTTTGTTCAAGATTTGAATACGCTTTTCTTGACCATGCTTTTCTTGACCATGGTTGGCATCGGATTATTGGCTGTCGTCATCTGGTATATCGCCAGAAAGTTGGTGCAGCCGATTACCGAACTTGCAGATAATGTCAGCGAGATGACCCAGGGTAACTACGATCAGGAAATCCAGATCAACCGCAGTGATGAGCTTGGTCATTTGGGTAAATTGTTTAACGACATGCGTGAGGCCATACAGCAGCGTACACGCAGAATTCAGCGTTTGGCGTTTAATGATGAATTGACCGGTTTATCTAATCGCCTCGCATTTATGCAAGGCATCGGATCTGCCATTCTGACGCATGCTGAAAGTAAAGATAAATGCAGCGTGATTGTGATCAATATCAACCGCTTCAAGCCCATCAATAACACCTTGGGCCGTGATTTTGGAGATGACTTGCTCAGACATGTGGGCCAGGTGCTCAAGGAAAATATTTACGCCGCCCATGACATAGTCGCGCGACTGGATGCGGATGAATTTGCAGTGTTGTTACATCATGCTGATCAAACCAGAGCAACCGCTTATGCTGCCAAAATCAATGCTATATTGGATCAACCGGTACATGTGCAAGGGCAAGCCATCGATGTGCGCACCGGCATAGGGGTCGCCGTTTATCCCGAGCATGGGATGGATGAGGAGTCTTTGCTCAACCATGCCGAAACAGCCCAGCAGGAATCAAAATCTAAAAAGACGGAGTGGATTGTCTACAACGCGGCATTGGAAATTGACCAGTCTGAGACCTTGACCTTGATCTCTGATCTGAAAGAAGCCATTTCTCAGAATCAGTTGCTGCTATACATCCAGCCTAAAATTGATGTGGCGACGCGTAAAGTGTTGGGTGGTGAGGCCCTGATCCGCTGGGTACATCCGGAAAAAGGCATGATATTCCCGGATCAGTTTATTCCATTTGCCGAACAAACCGGTGTCATCAGTGATATTACTAACTGGATGCTGAATCGCGCCTGTGAGGTACTGGCAGAATATAAGCGCCAAGGCCTGCATATGAGTCTGGCTGTGAACTTATCCACACGAGACTTAAATAACATTGAATTGCCTGAACAGCTTGCCGTGTTACTCGCCCAGCATGGACTGGATACCAGGTCTCTGAAACTGGAGATTACAGAGGGCAGTTTGATGCAGGATCCCGAGCGTGCAGAAACCGTAGTGCGCAAACTGGCTGGCATGGGCTTGCATTTGTCGATTGATGACTTTGGTACAGGCTATTCCTCGCTGGCCTATCTGCGTCAATTGCCGGTACAAGAGTTAAAAATTGACCGCTCATTTGTCATGTTTATGGATAAAAATGTAAGTGATGCCAGCATCGTTAAATCGACCATTGATCTGGCGCATAATCTTGGTTTGAAAGTGGTCGCGGAAGGCATCGAAAACGAGGGCGTACTGGCGCAGTTGGCCAAACTTGGATGTGACGAAGGGCAGGGCTATTTTATCGGCAAACCCATGCCGGAAAAAGACTTTTCAGTCTGGCTGGAGCGCTGGGAAGGGCAGGATCAGGTGGATATCAACGTCGATATTGGCGATGACATGCGGTTTGCCACCAACCCGCTTGACCCTGTGTTGGACGAAAAAAGTACATTAAAATTAAACAGCTGATTTTGAATACATGGCGATTAGCCACGGGCGTCACGCCCGTTTAGCAAGTAAGCCACAATCAGCCCGTTTGCCAGACCAAATACAATGCTTGCCATCAACAGCGGTGGCAGTAACAGGAAAGTTTGCGGGACGGGAATCAACCATAGCCTGACCATCAAAAGTTGCCCTGTGATATGTGCCATGGCTGCCAGTATGCTGAGGCTGACTGCACTAAAGTAGCTGGCAGGCAGTCTACTTGCCAGCCAAAGTGCTACCAAACTGGTGAGGGCGCCGGTCATGCTCAGGAAAAAGGTGGGTGTGAGGAGTTGTCCAAACAATAAGCTGCCAGCCAGCACCCTGAGTAGACTCACACTGGCTGCCGTTGCAAATCCATAGCGATACAATACAAACAGCACCACAATATTCGCAATCCCCGGTTTGACGCCAGGCAACAGGCTGGGAAACGTGGCTTCCAGCAAATGCAGGCTGATGGCCAGTGTCGTCAAGCCTGCAATTTGCCTGTCTCTGTCAGTGATAGTCAGTGAGATGGATTGCATGGCCGTCTCTTCAATAACTCAGGCTATCAAAGCCTGATTCTCCGAGTAATACAATGCTTACCTGATTGGGCAGGCACAACACCACCTGCCCCGCACGGCGCAGCCAGCCTTGTTGTACACAATACTGGTTATGACAGGGCGCATGTTCAAAGCGGACTTTGCCCTGATGGATGTGGATCACACTTTGCCCCATCGTACCTTTCACCGTGATATGTCTGTCTTGCATGAGGTCATACGTACCGATAATGTGTGTGCCCTGGCGAATCTGGCATTTTGTGGCGTGCGCGTAGTTTCCCCAGTCCGACCATAGCCAGCCGGTGATGCCCAGGCTGAGCAGTAGCACTAGCCAGTCCCCCCATAACAATGGGCGCAGCTTACTCAACCAGGTGCGCATGTCTCGCGGTCTCCGGATGCAGCCAGGTCAGTCGTTGCTGCATGGGTGGGTTGAGTGAAATCTTGCCTGTTTGGTCAACCATTAACCAGCCAAATACGCCCATGGTTGAAGCTAATGCGCTGGCTTGTTCAGGCGCAATAAACATGGGTTTTGAAGCCACGTCCGACAGCACACCAGCATGCCCCTGTGGTGCAATCAGCACGGTCACAGCTTGTGTGGTCTGCACTGGCATACCGGTGCGCGGGTCAATAATATGACAATAGCGCATGCCGTCTTTCATATAATAGCGCTGATAATCACCCGAGGTGCCAATGGCCCAGCCACTCGGTAAATCAAGGGCTGCCATCGCCCCCGGCTGGCGTGGATGCTGGATGCCCACTCGCCATGCGCGTCCATGATGTTGACCCAGCGCCATCACATTGCCGCCGATATTGATGAGGGCGTTTTTAACCCCATGCGCTTTTAGTATCGCCATGCCTTCATCCAGCGCATAGCCTTTGGCGTAGCCGCCCAAATCCATCTTTACTGAGCGATTGCGAGAGGCCACGACATCCTTTGTAATGGTTAAATCGGTCATCGCTGGCCGTTGTGCCTGTAGCCGCTGTAATTGTTGCGGCGCGAATTGCACAGGGCTGAATTGCTCACGGTGAAAACCCCACAATGCAATCAACTGGCCGATGGCCGGATTGAACAGCCCACCGGATTGCACCGATAATTGTTGTGCGTGTTGTAACAGGTCTGCCAGCGTATGCGAAACAGGAATACTACTGTTGCCTTGGGTAATGGCGGTATTGAGTTGCTGGAGTTCACCTGCTTGCCAGGCGTGCAGTTGCTGATGCAACTGTTGGTAACGTGCGAATACCGCCTGACTGGCCTGTTGCGCCTTTGCCTCTGACAGGTCGTCAATCTGTACATCCACCAGCGTGCCAAACACATAAGCCTCGCTGTGCGTGCTGTCAGGCTGGCAGCCGCCGCACAGACTGATTAATCCTAATAAACATAACCATCGATACATCAGCAAATTATCTCATACATCGTTCGTCCTGCTATTGCATGTGCTGCGCCGTACAAGGGATTTAAAGTGAATCGTGATTGATTAGTTTTATTAATGATTAAAATTTAAACAATCAATTTTATTTTTATGGTGAAGCGTTTCATAATGCATGCCCAGAGTTCAACAAGGAGACCCGTCATGAACCAACGCAGAATGCATGCTAAAGGCAGTTTTATTGTGAATTACATGATTGATGTGATCACCAGGCGCTTCACACATATGTAAATATTCCTGGCTTTCAAATAAAATCGCTTGCAATTATATAGTGCACTATTTAAAATAAAAAGCATGGATATTAAAGACAATCGTGTCATACCCGTGCTGAATGACCAGTTATGTTTTGCCGTGTATTCGCTTTCACTGGCGATTAGCAAGGTGTACCGGCCATTACTCAAGCAGCTGGATTTAACTTACCCGCAATACCTGGTGATGCTGGTGTTATGGGAAGGCGATCAGTTATCTGTTTCCGAAATTGGTGAAAAACTGTTTCTGGACTCTGCCACTTTGACGCCCTTATTAAAGCGGTTGGAAGTCTCTGGATTACTCAGTCGCGAACGTTCCAGCCGGGATGAGCGTCAGGTCATTATATGCCTGACAACCGCTGGCAAACAGTTACGCGCGCAAGCTGGCCAAGTGATGGAAACCATGCTGTGCGCCATGGGATGTTCGATCGAGGAAGTACAGGGTTTGCGCGATAGGCTCAATGGCCTGCGTAATCATTTGGTCATGAATCTGGACTAGAGTAAGGGCCACGCTAAGCGCTATTGAAAGTGTATTTTTTATATAGTGCACGATTTAATTTTGAGCGATCAAAAATGCAGTCAGTATCAGGGTGTTTTTATGTCAGTAGTGAGTCATTTTAAATTTTTTTGAGAAAGGATGAAGCAATGCAACGTTCAACAATGATCCGTTTGGCAGTGACGGCCGCTTTATTGGCCACGCGTTCCGCATGGGCGGAGGACAAACCTGTCACCGAGCAGTTGGTAGATACCTTGACCACATTGTCCGGTGGGCCACATAAGGGTTATCGGGCCAATCATGCCAAAGGCGTGATGGTCGAAGGGACATTTACACCGACTGCGCAGGCGGCGGGTATTTCAAGTGCACCGCACTTTAAATCGGGTTCAACACCTGTGCTGGTGCGTTATTCCGATGCCACCGGTGTCCCTAACATACCGGATGCAAACGGTAATGCGTTTCCGAAAGGCATTGCGATTCGCTTTAAATTGCCTAATGATGAAGCTACCGACATTGTCAGCATTTCGGTGAACGGATTTCCCGCTGCGACGCCAGAAGACTTTCTTGGCTTGCTGAATGCCGTGCGCGATTCTGCCAACAGCACAGCCAAACCGAGTCCGGTCGAGCAGTTTGTGGGCAGCCATCCGGCAGCATTGAAATTTGTCACCACGCCAAAACCGGCACCGGTCAGCTTTGCTACCCAGCCATTTTTCGGGGTGAATGCATTTAAATTCACCAATGCGGCAGGACAAAGCGTCTATGGCCGTTACCAGATCATTCCGGGGGCTGGTGCGCAATATCTGAGCAAAGAAGCTGCGGACAAGGCTGCACCAGACTATTTGATGGAAGACATTGTGACGCGTGTTAAAGGCCAGGGTGTGCAATACAAACTGGTATTGCAAATCGCCGACAACGGTGATGTGGTGAATGATGCAACCGTACTATGGCCGGACACGCGCAAAACGGTAGAACTGGGTACTTTGACTCTGAACCGTGCGGTGGTTGATAGCAAGGCGGCAGAAAAACCGTTGATGTTTAATCCGCTGCTACTGCCTGAGGGCATTGCGCCGAGTCAGGATCCCATCCTGCTGGCCAGACCTGCGGCGTATGCAGTGAGTTACGGCAGAAGACTCGCCAACTAAAACCAAGGCAGCCTTTCGACAAGTGTGTCCGAAAGGCTGTTTACCCAATGCAGGGAGCGTCAGGCGTTCCCTGCATTAAATACAATCGCTTTACCATTAATGCAGTAGCGCAAACCATGTTCCGTTTTGCCGTCGGGAAAGACATGTCCGAGATGCGCATCACACACATTGCATGTCACCTCCACTCTCTGCATGCCATGGCTTTCATCCCAAAAATAAGCAATGGCATTCGCCGTCACCGGTTGGTCAAATGAGGGCCATCCTGAGGGGGAATCAAATTTCTGGCCAGAATCAAACAGCACTTGCTGGCAGCACACGCAAGCGTACAAGCCAGGAGTAAAAGCCTGACAGATTTCTGAAGAAAACGGCCGCTCTGTTCCACGTAAACGCGTAATGGCAAACACATCCTCATCCAGCACTTCACGCCAGGCGCGTGGAGATTTTTGTACTTTGCGCGCAGGCGCCGGATTGCCAAATTGCGCCCACTTCAGAATATCTTTCCAATTCACCATCATTGTTAGCCAGTCAGGAGTTAATGCCGGATTTTCCATGCTTGTTTATCGCATCAGTCCTTGTCATCGACTGATACACTGCTTTTTGAGTATATCACCAGCAAAAAGTTTGCAGGGAGCAACGGATTGATCGTCAGACCCAGACCCCGTTTAATAGAGTTGTTTTTTATTGTCAAAGGTTCGATTGTACTCAGAATCATGCCTTTGCTTGTGTTTCTGGCTGTGTTGTCAGCCGGCATCGTATCTATTTATACCTTCAGACCCGACTGGTTACCACGCTTTGATGGCGGCCCCTTTGCCTTGTTGGGTATTACGCTGTCCATATTTCTCGCCTTTAGAAATAACGCCTGCTATGAACGCTGGTGGGAGGCCAGAAAAATTTGGGGTGAGTTTATGTTGACAGCCAGAAATCTCGGGCGACTGAGTCAGATTCTGGACAAGCACGCTGAGGGAGTCAGTCCCGACCGCAGACAACTGCTGGAACTCAATATTGCCTATGCACATGCTTTGTTGCTGCAACTGCGCCCAGGCAACCAACTGCCCAAAATAAAATCGCTCTTGCCAGAATCCTTGGTGCACACATTTATCCATAGCACAAACCCGCCAGAAGTCATTTTGCGCACTATGGAGCGTATCCTGATTGACGCATTGCGCGCAGGACAGATTCAACCCATCCAGTTTAACCTGCTGGAAGAATTGATCCAGAAACTGGCACAGGCACAAGCGGCCTGTGAGCGTATTCAAAATACACCGATCCCGTTTGGCTATACATTGCTGCTACACCGTACCGCCTATACTTTCTGCTTTTTAATGCCATTCTGTTTCGCCAACACACTGGGATGGGCGACGCCATTTGTCACGGCACTGGCGGCCTACACGCTGTTTGGACTGGATGCGTTAGGCAATGAGCTGGAGGAGCCGTTTGCGCCGATTGCCAATGCATTACCGATAAATGCTCTGACCGATATCATTGAAATAGAACTCAGAGAAGCGCTTGGCGATGAAGTGTTGCTAGCGCTGCCGCTCCCAAAAGAGTTTGTATTGATGTAAGCATTGCTTAGAGGGACTCTAGAAACTTAAGTAGCAGGGCGCGCTCCTCTTTGCTCAAGTGGCGAAAGCGCTCTCGGGCAGTATTTGCTTCGCCGCCATGCCATAAAATAGCCTCAGTTAGGTTTCTGGCGCGGCCATCATGCAAAAAACCAGCATTGGCATGCACGGTCTTTGCCAGGCCTATGCCCCACAGCGGCGGCGTGCGCCATTCACTGCCATTGGCTGCAAAATCTGGCCGATGATCTGCCAGTCCTTCACCCATATCATGCAGCAACAGGTCAGTATAAGGGCTCAACTGGCGCTGCTTGCGTAGCGCCAGGCTGGGCTGCTGGTGCGCCTTTAATTGATCCGTATGGCATTCAATGCATTGCGCCTGTTTAAACAGGCTTGCACCACGCTGGGTTTCTGCACTGTGAGGCAACGGTGGTGGCACGTCCAAGGCGCTCAGGTAAAACTGGATCTGGTCTAATTGCTGCATTGTCAGTTCCGGTGTTGCATTGGTTTGTGCGAGGCAGGCGGCTTGTTGTGCGCTGCAGTTTTCTTGTGGAAACAGGCTGGATGTAATGCCTAAATCGCCATGAAAAGCGCTGGCAATCTGTTGCCGTAAATTGGGCACATTGGCTTTCCAGCCAAATTTGCCAAGCACGGTTTTCTGCTGTGCAATGTCCCACACCCGGTTGGGTCGGCCACTAATGCCTGCCGGTTTGCTGCGTTGGGCCTGCTGCAAAATCTCTTCATCGCTGATACTATCGAGCAAACCCAGGCCAAACACCGCAGGTGCAATGCGCGCAGATGTTTGCACGGGCGCAAGTGGCCCATAAGCCAGTGCGCTGAACCGGATGTTAGGTCGACGCAGGGTGACAGTCTCGCCATCTGCAAACGTGACCAAGACCGGGATATAGTCAATATCGGCAATGCCTTCACCAGCCACACCGGGAACACCAAACTCATTGAGCTGATCGCCATAGATTGGATGCGGCACGTGATTGTTTTGTGCGTCGGTCACGCTGAGCCGCACCAGCATGGTTTTCATCGACTGGTGAGGACCGTCGGGTGCAAAGCCGCGGCCATTGCCAGGATGGCAGGCCACACACGAAAAACGGTTATAAAGCGGCCCCAGTCCGCTAAATTGGCTGTCTTCACTCCCTGGGGTCGTCCATACCTGGCTAAACAGCGTGCGCCCGGCCTGAAACGTGTTTAATGCACTGGCCTCTAGGCTGGGTACAGGGTGGGTGTAGGCATCCGCAGTCCGCTGCGCGTGCGTGATGTTGGCTTCTTGCGCGTGCAGCCCCTGGCTGAGCAGGCAACATAGCAGCAAGCGCAGTACCATTACCAGCATGGTCTGCTTATGGGCCCACCAGTAAGGCTTGCAGTGCATTCGCTGCTGCCTGGTAGCGTGCTTTGGCAAGCTCAGACCACTGCTTGGCTAAGGCTTCGCGTTCGCTGGCTTGAGTGGCTTGAAATGCAGCTACATGTTCTGCCGAGAATAAGGCTTGTTCCGTCAGCCATGGCTGCAGTAATTGTTGTTCAATTTCGCTGATTTTTCCTGCATCGCGCTTTAAATGGCGTGCAAAAGTGATATTCACAAACAGGGATTGCAGTAGCGCCTGGTGTTTCACCAGGCTGGCTTCAAAATAGGTGTTGAGTATATTCTGCGCAATCACATCACGTACAACGTCATCTTTGGGCATGGCGGCGGCGTAGGGGTCAAAGTAGCCTGCTGGCCGCTGCGCATATACCGCAGGGTCGACCGGCAATTTGCGAATATCTGGCGTGAACAATAACTGCTGTCCGGCAGACGAGAGCGTGAATTGCGCAAATGCCTCAGCGGCCGCCTGGTGCGGTGCCTGTTGCAAAATGGCGACATGGGCTGGAGAGTAGGCGACGATGGGCGGGTAGCGATATTGCAACTGCGCCCCTTTGGCAATGGCCGACGCTGCAAAAAAATCCATGGTCAGGCCGACCATGGCGCGGCCGCTGGCGACTTCGTCGGTGATAAAGGTTGAGCCGCTCTCAATAAAACGCGCATTCAGCGTAACCTTGGTCAGCATGGCCCAGCCGTCTGCCCACGCTTGGCCGCGCAACATGGCATCAATCAGGCCCGTCGCAAAGCCAACCTTGCTTGGCAGCGGGAACGCAATTTGGCCCTGCAGTGCCGGGTTGGCAAGGTCTTGCCAGTCTTGTGGCTTACGCAGTTTCGCTTTCTCAAACGCAGACGGTGCAATCACCATGCCCAAGCCTGCGATTTCAGTCGCTGCATACAAGCCCTGCGGGTCATTGAGCAACGTGCCATGCAAGCTGGTTGGTGCATGTATCCATGCCGGGTCCAGTGTTTGCAATAAGCCTTGTTTGGCCAGTAAGCCAAAGTTCTGTCGTGACGGCGTCCAGTAAACATCAACCTCACCCGGATGCTGGTGAAGATAGCTTAAAGCGTCATTCGATTGCTTCCACAATACTTCAAGCCGGTAGTGTGGAAACTGTTGCTCAAAAGCGGCCTCAAACTGTGAAATCATCTCCTGCGGGTAGCTGGTCATCACCACCAGTTTTTCGCTGGCAGTAGCAACTAGGCTGCCCAGCAGCAAGCCACTTGCCAGAAGTAGTTTTTTGAACCTGCTTACTAGGTCGTAGCTTTGTGTCATGGTGATGGGTCCGATTAGAACAGGTAGCTCAGGTTGGTAAACCACATACGACCTGGGTTAGGGAAGCCAAAGTCCAAATAGTAGTTTTTATCTGTGAGGTTGTTCACGCCAACTTCTGCTGTCAGGTTGGTCACAGGCTGCCAGGCGGCTTTGAGGTTCATGATGGTAAACCCATCAACTTTGGCCGTGTTGCTCACCCAGCGGCTGCTGTTGTATTCGGCAAAGCCAATAATGCGCACTGCATTTACAGGTGTCCAGGTCAGGTTGGTGGTGATCTTGGTTTCTGGCACACCGGTAATTTTAGTATCGTCTTTCAGGTTCTTGATATCCATATTAGTGATGTTGCCACCTAATTGCCATTGATCGCCCAACGCTGTATTTAGACTGAGCTCAACCCCGCGGATACGTACTTCGCCGACATTCTGGTTTTGGCATTTATTTGTTGTAGAGCAGGAAGCCGCTCCGTTCAGGTTCACACTTTGAATTTTGTCATCAATGTCATTCTGAAATATTGCTACTTGTGCAGTGGTGCCTGACCAAGGATTACCTTTATAGCCAATTTCGTAATTATGAGCTTTCTCTTTAGTCAAATTGGGGCTCTCGATGTAGCTCCCTAGGCGTAATGAGTAGCGATCTTTTAGCGTTGGTAATCGAGTTTTTTGAGCTGCACTGGCATAAAATGCGGTCGTATCGCTCCATTGGTAAGAAATAGCAGCTTGTGGATCATTCGCTTTTAATTTTTTTGCGGTGAAATTAAAACCTGTCTTATAAATTTTGTCTGGTTCGATTTCATGATGTGCAAATCCGAACGTTGCCGTTGTTTTAGAGCCAATTAATATTGCGTCTTCGACGGCCAGGGAGCGTAATGTGTCCTCAAATTTCTCACCGGTAACGCCTAAACGATCGAGGCTCTCATGTTTGTCAACCTTATATTCGGTAAACAGACGCAGCGTGTTATTTGGGATGCGAGTAGACTCTAACTCCACCATGCCGCCATTTGTCTTGTCATGATAAATACTCACACCAGTGACAATTGGGTTTGTCACCAATAATGTGCTGTAGGTATTGTTTGTGTAACCTTTTAAAGTGTTGTCAAACTGATCATTAAACAATCTTAGCTTAAGCGTTTCATGACCACTCACGGCAGTTTTGGATATAAAGTACAAACTTTCTTTATCCCACTGCGGCCATTTCCAAAAGCGAACCTGGCCGCCGCCGCTCGTATCGGTAATCGGTGGGTTACCTTTTTCACCGTCCTGCTTGTAGTAAGAAAGGGCATATTCATCAGTCTCATTGGGAGTAAGACCAAATTTCAGCGAAACTTTGCTATCTTGGTATTGTGAGTTGTCGCGTTGGCCGCCTTTTTCTGTTGTTGTCGGTTTGAAATCATCTGATAAGCGGAAACCATCACTATCACGATAACTGACGCCTGCTTGTGCATACCAGTTGCCCTGGTTTGTTCCAATATTAAAATTGGCTTCATGCGTGTTTTGTTGGCCATAACCAATACGTGCATCGCCTTCCAGCGCTTTGGTCGGCTTGCGTGAAACCAGGTTAATTGCGCCGCCAAGTGTGTTGGGGCCGAAGGAGACGGAACTGTAGCCTTTGGACACCTGAATCGCCGCCAGGTCCGAGGTGGTGAATCGGCCCATATCTACATAGCCGTCATAAGGCACATACACGGGAATCCCATCAATAAACAACGGTACTTGGCGGATATCGTAGCCACGCACAGAAATCATTTGCTCGTTACGGCTGTTGTTTGAAAGCGTGATACCGGGGAGCAGGTTTAATGCGGAACCGATGGTTTCGCGGTTAAATTTGCGCATGTCATTGATGAGCAAGGTGTCACTAATCACGCCTGCATTTTGATCTTTAGGTGCAGTTACGACAATTTCGCCCAAGGTGAAAATGTTGCTATCTTCTGCCAGCGCCTGAACACTGGAGCCTCCCAGCAGGCATGCGATGATCCCTGCTATTTTTTGTTGTGAAGTTACCACGATGATTGTCCTCGCTTACCTGTAATATTTTTATAAGAAATACCTATCGATGTTCCCGATAGGGAACATCGATAGGTAGGATGAATACTGATTTTCTTACCCTTAAATCGTCATGGATTTTAGCATCGTTATATTCAATAGGGAATATCGATAATTGCTAAATGTGAAATGGCTAATTAGGGATGCAGATGGCAAAAAGTTGATCACTGCGTTAAATTGACGGCAACACTAATAAAACTTAATTGATAAGCTATAAACGTGTGAAACAGTAGGTTGCTGTGCGATTTGAATACTACAAAACGATATAGGAGGCACCAACAAAAATAAAATTTATGTCAGTCAAATCAAGATTCAAATTAGCTAACTCGATAGTATGGGCAAGAGTTCAAGCACCCTCTAAATTTAAAAGTGATTCATATATAAAAGGAAATAGAAAAAATGAACGAACTTGTTTATCCACGCGAACGTACGCTGGGCAAGATTACTCTAGTTCTGGGTCTTTTGGTCTGGATAGGTTTAATTGTCGGCACTTTTGGTGTTGCATTACTGATATTGGGCCTCAGTTTTTTACTTTATTTGTTTGCTCAATCAGCATTAATTGCTTACATCAAAGGGAATGGTGTTGAGCTAACAGAGGCGCAACTTCCTGATTTATATGCACAGTTTGTGGCTTGTTGTGACCGATTGCAAATGGAGAGTCGACCAGAGGCATTCATACTCAATGGTAATGGTGGGCTTAATGCGTTTGCTACAAAGTTTTTGGGGACACAGTATGTTGTTTTGTTGTCCGACATCGTTGATGCCATGGAAAAGCATACTGATGGCGTGAAATTTTATATTGGGCACGAACTTGGTCATTTGCGTATGAAGCATTTGGGTGTTGGGCATCTTTTACGTTGGCCAGCACTATGGCTACCTTTAGTTGGTGCCGCGTATTCCCGTGCGCGTGAAAGCACTTGTGATCGACATGGTTTAGCATGCAGTGAATCGCCTGAAAGTGCTACCCGTGCGCTTGTGGCATTATCTACCGGGCCAGATCGATGGAATCAATTAGATTTAGGGGCTTACCTTGGACAAGCTAAACACACATCTGGCTTTTGGATGTCATTTCATGAGTTAATTGCAGGCTATCCGTGGCTGACCAAGCGTGCGGTTCGTATCATGAAGAGCGAAACAGAGGTTCCTAAACGTAATGGTTTTGCCTACCTGATAGCCTTATTCATACCATTTGCAGGTCGTTTAGGCGGTGGTTTTGGATTGCTTATTATGGTCTATATGATTGGTGTATTGGCTGCAATTGCTATTCCAGCTTACCAAGATTACACAGTCAAAGCTAAATTAAGTACCGTGGTCATTGAGTCTAAGAATGCACGAAGAGCATTAACTGAGTATTATCAAGCAAACCAAAAAACGCCTGAATCATTAGATATGCTCGGCATAAAATCACAGCAATCGGATGGCAGCCAGCTATCTATGAATCCAAATAATATGGAGCTGACTGTTCGCACCAAGCAAGGCCAACTCATCTTCAAACCTTCACTGGATGACCGCGGCAATGTGATTTGGGGCTGCACAAATGGTGAAGGAATAAAACCAACTCAACTTCCACCTGCGTGTCACGGAGTATTAGAGTAGTCATCAGTGTCTTGCATGAATATTGAATAGGGGCAGATTGAAAAAGGGTGCACACAGATGCACCCTTTTAGATTTAATAGATTAGATTTTTCTCAGATAACGAGAGAACTGTAAATCTTGTGCTTCTATTTCTGGTGTTTTATGCGCCATCAGGTCAGCTAATACTTGGCCCGAGCCGCACGCCATGGTCCAGCCCAGGGTGCCATGGCCAGTATTCAGCCACACGTTGGGGTAGCGGGCATCTGCCTGGCCAATGATGGGCGTGCCATCCGGCGTCATTGGGCGCAAGCCAGTCCAGAATAACGCTTGCGAGACATCACCTACATGTGGGAACAAACCATTGAATACCATTTCCAGCGTCTCGCGGCGGCGCGGATTAAGCGTTAAATCAAAGCCTGCCAGTTCAGCCATGCCGCCAACGCGAATGCGCTGGTCAAAGCGCGTGATGGCGACCTTGTAGGTTTCGTCCATGACCGTAGACAATGGAGCTGCATCAGGCTGGAGGATGGGGATGGTCAGCGAATATCCCTTCACCGGATACACAGGCAGCTTGAGGCCCAATGCAAGAGCCAGCTGGCGTGAGTAGCTGCCCTGCGCAATCACGTACTGGTCTTCTTGCAGTGTCTCCATGCCCTGTGCAGTCGCTATCTCTACACCCAGTATCTTGTGGTGCTGCATGATAAGTCGCTGGATGCTGACGCCATGCCTGAATTGCACGCCTAATTTCTGTGCCATGGCTGCCAATTGTGTGGTGAATAGCTGGCAATCTCCGGTTTCATCACCCGGCAGGTACAAGCCACCAAGCAACTGCGCCTTAACGTGCGTAAGGGCGGGCTCAATACGCGTGCAGCCCTCAGGGTCCAGATGTTCAAATGGCACACCCATCCGGCTGAGAACAGCAATATCCTTGGCTTCAGCGGCGAGCTGTTTAGCGGTGCGGAACACTTGCAGCGTGCCGCGGCTGCGGGCCTCATACTGGATGCCGGTTTGGATGCGCAAGGCCCGCAAGCAGTCGCGACTGTATTCTGCCAGCCGAACCATGCGTGATTTATTAAGGCCGTAGCGGGCAGTGGAGCAGTTGCCTAAAAATTGTGCAATCCACTGACATTGCCACAAGCTAAAATCGGGACGGATACTGAGAGGCGCATGGCGTTGAAACAGCCACTTGAGCGCTTTGAGTGGCACATCCGGGCTTGCCCATGGCGCTGCATACCCCGGCGAGATCTGGCCTGCATTGGCAAAGCTGGTTTCGAGGCCAACGGCTGGCTGGCGGTCTATGACGGTGACATCAAAGCCTTTTAATGCCAGGTAATAGGCACTTGTGACCCCAATCACACCAGAACCTAGCACCAACACACGCATGATGACACTCCTACGACTGCCGAAACGAGGTTATTTATGTTATTCAATATCTTGGTACTGAATGTACACGGATCAGTTGATCAATGTTGATTGCGCAGGATACGGATAGTTTCTGCTTAGGATGACTGTTTTTCCAACGCTTGCACCATCACCATGGCCGGGTCGCATGGCAGATCCCAGCCAGCTGATTGCGCTGCAATTTCCACCATGCCGGTCGGGCTGGTGACATTCACTTCGGTTAAATAGTCGCCAATCACATCCAGCCCGACTAGAAACAGGCCGTGTTGTTTGAGTGTTGGGCCTACCGTTGTAGCGATTTCAAGGTCGCGTGCGCTTAACGGTTGGGCGACACCTTTGCCGCCAGCCGCAAGGTTACCGCGCGTCTCGCCGGTTTTCGGGATGCGGGCGAGGGCATAGGGTAGCGGCTCACCGTTGATGATCAGGATGCGTTTATCCCCTTTGTTAATCTCGGAAATGTAACGCTGCACCATGATGGTTTGCTGTTCAAAGCGGGTCAGTGTTTCGAGGATGGCGTAGGTGTTAGGGTCATTTTTACGCAACCTGAAAATACCGCTGCCGCCCATGCCATCCAGTGGCTTGACGATGATGTCGTCATGCTCGGCCAAAAAGGCCAGTATTTTTTCCTGTTTGCTGGTGACGATAAAAGGCGGCGTGAATTGCGCAAAACGGGTCACCGATAATTTTTCGTTCCAGCCTCGAATAGACGCAGGGTCGTTGATGATGCGCGCACCTTGTTGTTGCGCCAGCTCCAGCAAATAGGTGCTATAGAGGTATTCGTTATCAAAAGGCGGGTCTTTGCGCATGAGCACCGCGTCAAAGCTGTGCGGGGCTTGCGTGGTTTTGTCGCCAGTTTTCCAATGGCTGTCTTCAGTAAAGACAAAGGTCTGGGCATCAACCTTGACAGTGTCGCGTTGCAGGTGCCAGTCGTGCTGTTCACACACATAAAGTGTGTGGCCACGTGCCTGAGCGGCACGCATGATGGCAAGACTGGTATCTTTGTAGCTTTTGAGTGATGCCAGCGGATCAAGAATAAACAGCAGTTTCATCATGCGCCTCGGATTGGGTTATGCGTTCAATGGGTCGTTTTCCTGCAATTCTAAACCTGCCGCTAACAGGGCCAAACGCGCCACTACGCCATAAGCATAGAAACGGTTGGGTGGGGCATCAGGTGCGCCCGCGCAGTCGGGCAGGGTGCAAGGCTTTTCAAAAGCCAGTGGTTCAAAGTGCATGCCAGGCGCGTTCAGATTTTCATCAATGCCCCGGCCCGTGTGCACGCGGTAAAAGCCGCCGATGACAAAGTGATCCATCATGTATACCACTGGCTCAGCCACCGCCTCGTTGATGGTTTCAAAGGTATACACGCCTTCCTGGATGATCACTTCGCTGACGGCCATGCCTTCTTTAATCACTGACATTTTGTTGCGGGCCTTGCGGTTTAAATCGCGCACTTCGTCGGCGGATTTGACACTCATAATGCCCATGCCATAAGTACCGGCATCGGCCTTGACGATGGCGAATGGCTGTTGCGTAATGCCATATTCGTCATATTTGGCCTGGGTTTTTTTGAGGATGCTTTCCACCTTTTCGGCCAAGAGGTCTTCTCCGACGCGCGCATGAAAGTCAATGCCACTGGCAGTCTCAAAGTAGGGGTTAAGCAACCATGGGTCTATGTCCAGCAAGGTCGAAAAACGGTCTACCACAGTATTGTAAGCAGAAAAATGCTGAGATTTGCGGCGCGTTGCCCAGCCAGCGTGTAGCGGAGGAATCAAGTATTGTTCAAGGCCTTGCAGAGTGTCGGGGATGCCGCCGGACAAATCATTATTTAGCAGGATGGCACAGCTATCAAAGGCCGCGTAGTCTATGCCTTCAAATGATACCGCGTTGAGTTTAAGGCGATTTTTTTCACGCACCAACGGTTCCAGAATCAAGGGCAGGCCATCATGGGTTTCCAGTCTGGTGATCTCCGTTACTTCGGGTGACAGGCTACCGACACGGACTTCCATGCCTGCCGCTTTGAGGATATTGCAGAGTTCCAGCACATTGCGCAGGTAGTAAGTGTTACGGGTATGGTTTTCGGGAATGAGCAACAGGCGGCGTGCCTCAGGACAGATTTTTTCCACGGCCACCTGGGCTGCTTGTACAGCCAGACTGATAAACTCGGGGTTGAGGTTATTAAAACCACCCGGAAACAGATTGGTATCGACGGGTGCCAGTTTAAAGCCGGCATTACGCAAATCGACACTGGCATAAAATGGCGCGGAGACTTCTTGCCATTGCGTACGGAACCAGTGCTCGATGTCCGGCATGGCTTGCAATATGCGTTTTTCGAGTAAGACCAGCGGGCCGCTCAATGCGGTGGTTAAATGGGGAACCATCAATTGCTCCTGTGTGTGTTTTATCTAGTCCGCGCGGCGCGGCACCAGCGTGATTATGTGTGTTCGATGATTGCGTGTGCCTGCTGATCCGCATGATAGCTGCTGCGTACCATGGGGCCGCTGGCGGCATTGTCAAAGCCCATGGCATCTGCCTGCTGTTTGAACCATGCAAATGTGTCGGGGGTAACATAGCGCAGCACCGGCAAATGGTGCACACTGGGCTGCAGGTATTGCCCCAGTGTGAGCATGGTGACGCCATGCTCACGCAAATCCTGCATGACTTGCAGAATTTCATCATCGTTTTCACCCAGGCCCAGCATCAGGCCCGATTTGGTCGGCACGCTCGGGTAAAGCGCATTGAATTGCCTGAGCAGATTGAGCGAGTTTTGATAGTCTGAGCCGGGTCTGGCCTGTTTGTACAGGCGCGGCACGGTCTCCAGATTGTGATTCATCACGTCGGGCGGCGCTTCACGCAAAATTTTCAGCGCAATATCCAGACGTCCTCTAAAGTCGGGCACCAGGATCTCAATTTTAATGTGCGGAGATTGCGCACGGATGGCACGGATACAGTCGACAAAATGCTGGGCGCCACCATCAGGCAAATCGTCGCGATCTACTGAAGTCACCACCACATAACGCAGTTTCATCTGCGCTATGGTGCGCGCGAGATTCTCCGGCTCGTGGGGGTCAGGCGGCAGAGGTTTGCCATGGGCGACGTCACAGAACGGGCAGCGGCGGGTGCAGATGTCCCCCAGAATCATAAAGGTCGCCGTGCCGCCGCTAAAGCATTCACCGATATTCGGACAGCTGGCTTCTTCACACACGGTGTGCAGATTGTTATCTCGCAACACCTGTTTGATTTCCTGGAAACGTGCCGAATCCGGCACTTTCATGCGTATCCATTCCGGCTTGCGCAGCATGGGTTGCGGGATGATCTTGATCGGGATGCGCGATGTTTTGGCGGCATCTATTTCTTTGACACCCGCCACTTTTTTGGCTGGTCGATCAGTGGGGTTCAGGTCTGACATGCGTCAGTTTCTCTTTCAATCGTTGGGTAATATCCACGGCGATGTCTGCCATGCCAAGTGCAATATGCAGATCGCTGGTTTGTGTCATCTGCATGCCTGCATATCCACACGGATCAATGTCTGCAAACGGCTGCAAATCCATGGCGACATTTAAGCTCAAACCATGATAACAGCATTGATTTTTCAGGCGTAGCCCCAGTGAGGCTATTTTTTTACCCTCTATATAGACACCGGGTGCATCGGCCCGGGCAACTGCACGGATACCGTGATCATGCAAAAAATCAATCAGGCTGTTTTCCAAGATGGTGACGAGTTGCCGCACATTCAAGTGGTTGCGTGCCAAATCAATCAGGCAGTAAATAATGAGTTGGCCGGGTCCGTGGTAGGTGATTTTGCCGCCGCGGTCTACCGGTACGACCGGAATTGCATTTTGTGGCAAACGCACGCCGCGGCGATTGAGGCCGAGTGTATAGACGGGCGGGTGTTCTGTGATCCAGAGCTGATCAGGGGAATCAACAGTTCGGCTGGCAGTGTAGGCCTGCATCTCTGCCAGTGTGCTGGCATAGTCACGCAACCCCAGTGGGTGAATTTCAAGCACAGGCTGACAGGTTTCCAGTGCAGGCATGCAGTGTTAAAGCACCACCTTGACCAACGGGTGTGCGGTCAGGCTGCGGTAAATCTCGTCCAGTTGTGGTTTCGACGTCACATAGACCAGACAAGTCAGGCTCAGGTATTTGCCATTGCTGCTGCCACGCATTTCGATCAGGTGCGTATCAAACGCAGGCCAGTGCCCCTGTATGGTACGGGTAATTTCCATCGTAAAATCCGCGTGGGTTTCGCCCATGACCTTGATCGGAAAGTTGCACGGAAACTCGATCAGGGTTTCTTCAGCAGTGGGTAAATCTGGTTCGCTCATGGCAGTTGCCTCCAGCTAGGGTTATTGCAGATACAAACGGACTTGATCAATCATGCGCGCAAAAATATTGCTGGCTTCCACTGCATGTGCGGTCACCAGCGGTACACTGCGTACGACTTTTCCATTCAGGCTGAATTCAATCTGGCCAACAACCTGCCTGGCCTTCAGCGGTGCTTCCAGCGGCTTGTTAATGCGCAGGCTGGCCTTCATGTTTGGATATTCACCACGCGGCATGGTGAAATACACCGGTTTGCTCACGGTTAAATCAATGCTGTTCTCAGTGCCTTTCCATACCTTTTGTGTACTGACTTTGGCGCCTGCTTGATACACTGTTTTAGACTCATAAAACTGAAAGCCAAAATTAAGCAGTTTTTGACTTTCTGCGGCCCTGACGTTATCTGAAGCCGTACCCAGCACCACTGAAATCAA
The DNA here is from genome assembly GCF_030769565.1 of Methylophilus aquaticus. Classification (GTDB taxonomy): domain Bacteria; phylum Pseudomonadota; class Gammaproteobacteria; order Burkholderiales; family Methylophilaceae; genus Methylophilus; species Methylophilus aquaticus. The sequence goes on from NZ_JAVCAP010000001.1 coordinate 118,666, forward strand.
ACGGAAATCATCGCGCTTGGCTGATGAGATCAGGCAGTAACCAGCGGATTCTGTATGACCTGTTTTCATCCCATCTACGGTGGGATCTAAAAATAACAGGCGGTTGCGGTTTGGCTGGGTGATTTTGTTGTAGGTATATTCTTTTTGCGAGTAGAGGCGCTTGTAGTCCTGTGGAAAGTCACGAATCAACGCATTGGCCAATATGGACAAATCTCTCGCTGTTGTCATATGTGCCGGGTCTGGTAAGCCAGTGGCATTCATAAAATGACTGTTATTCATGCCCAGCAAGGCGGCTTTCTTGTTCATCAGTGCGGCGAATAGCTCTTCACTGCCGGCAATGCCTTCGGCCAGTGTAATGGCAGCATCATTGCCAGATTGAATAATCAGGCCATGCAGCAGTTCATCCACCGTGACCGTCATGGTGGTGTCGATAAACATTTTTGAGCCTTCCACTTTCCAGGCTTTATGGCTGACTGGCAGTGCTTGCGTCAGGGACAGGCGTTTTTGTTTGACTGCTTCAAAGGTGAGGTAAGCCGTCATGACTTTGGTCAGTGAGGCTGGCTCTACCGGCATATCTGGCTGATTGGCAGCTAACAGGTTGCCGGTGTTAGCGTCACGTAAAACAAAGGCTTTCGCAGCCAGCGTCGGTGCTGGTACATCGACAGAAATTGCCTCAGCCGCCAGTACACTGAAAGGAAAAACGAATAGAACAGCAAAATAAAAGCGCCACATGCTAAATCACTTAAAGAAAAAACCTAACGAGAAAAAATAAGTGCAGGTAACTGCAATTGGTCGCGCATTTGACTGGCTGCCTGCACCGCCAATGCGTGATCTTGAAACGGCCCCAGCACAATCTGGAACACCTTTCCATTATACACTTTGTTCACTAAGGATTGTGTCTCCGGCATGATGCTGAAAATGCGCTGTTGCAAACGGTCTGCATTTTCTTCCTGACCAAAAGCGCCTACTTGCACATAGATGCCATTAACAGCCAGCGTGTTCAGTTGGCGAGTTACAGTCAATGTACCCATGGCGGGTGTGGCGGTTTCTTTAGTGTTGGTCTGGCTGGAAGGTAGCGGTGCTGCCGCATTCACTTGTGAGGGGTCAATCAGCGCAATTTCAACTTTTGCCAAGCCTTGGCGAATGATATCCAGTTGTTTTGCCGCTGCGTAGGATAAGTCCATAACGCGATCACGGCCAAAGGGGCCACGGTCATTGACGCGTACCAAAAGGGTTTTGCCGTTGCTTAGGTTGGTTACGCGTGCATAGCTTGGAATCGGTAATGTCCTGTGGGCCGCGGTCAACTTGTACATATCATAGATCTCGCCACTGGCCGTTTTGCGGCCATGAAATTTTTTACCATACCAAGAGGCATGGCCAGTCTGAATAAAGGGCGTGGTAATTGCAGACATTGGTAAAATCGTTTCCCCATTCACAATATATGGTCTGGTTGTGCCTTGTACAATAGGCTCCAGTCGCGGGGTGATGCTGGTTTCCAGCGGAATATTGAGGTCTATGCCATCGGTCGGGTTGCCAGTAGTTTCAGGCTTTGGGTCAATGTTGATCAACTTGGCGCCGTTGAGCGGAGGTGCACTCATGGACGGGGCAGGCGATGTTGCAGAAGCTGCCGGACGTTCGGCGGGGATTTGTCGGGCAGAAGAGGGCGTGGAAGGCGCTGTTTGTCTTGGCGGCATGCTGCTTTGACAGGCCACTAGTGCGGCTGTCAGGATCCCAATACTCAGCTGTCGCAAATAACAATGCATTTTTATCCTTGTCGAGAGTAATCAACTAGTCAGTGGCGACAAGCCGTTTATGTGATTGCACACTCATCAGTAGGCCAAGACTCAGTCCCAGTGTTAGTAATGAGGTACCACCATAGCTGACCAGTGGAAGCGGAATGCCGACAACGGGTAAAATCCCGCTTACCATCCCCATGTTTACAAAACAATAGGTAAAAAAGGTCGCAGCAATGCTGCCTGCCAGCAACCTTGAAAATACGCTTTTAGCTTGCGATGCAATGACAAATGCGCGGCCGATAATGATCGTAAATAACAACAACAATAAGCAGCAACCAGCTAGCCCAAACTCTTCGGCAAACACTGCAAAAATAAAGTCGGTTGTGCGTTCTGGTACAAAGTCCAGTTGAGATTGTGTACCATTCAGCCAGCCTTTGCCGGTGGTGCCGCCGGAACCAATGGCAATCGTTGCCTGAATAATATGGTAGCCTGCGCCCAAAGGGTCTTGGCTGGGATCAATCAAAATTTCAACCCGCCGACGTTGGTAATCATGCAGCATTGACCATAAAACAGGTAAGGCTGCGCCAAAGGCCACGCCACTGCCAATAATAAATTTCCAGCTAAGGCCTGCCAGAAAAATGACGTAAAACCCTGCAGCGAACACCAGTGTCGCTGTTCCCAGATCTGGTTGTTTTGCAATCAGCAGCACCGGAATCAGCAAGATGACACCAGCAACCAGATAATCGCTGCTACGCAGCATGGATTCACGCTTGGAAAAATACCAGGCAAGCATAATGGGTACTGCCAGCTTCATCAACTCGGAGGGTTGGATTTTGGTGATGCCCAGATTAAGCCAGCGGCGCGCACCATGGCTGATATCCCCCACCAGCGCGACCGCAATTAATAGCGCCATTCCCAGCAGGTAGGCAGGTAAGGCGATGCGTTCAATATGCTGCGGCTGGGTGTTAGCCACCAAAAACATTACTCCCAGCATGACCAGGATGTTGACGATTTGTGCATTGACCTTGGCAAAGGTTTGGCCGGAGGCACTGTAAAGCACCATTAAAGCAACCACCAGCACCATTAATACTGTGGCCAGCAGAATGGAGTCGATGTGACGGATAAACTGTACAATCAGCTTTCTAATCATGTTCTTCCTCTTCTGTGCCAAGCGCATGCTGGTGGGCATCTTCTGTCGCATTGACCACCAAGCTTTCGGCGGCTACTACTGGATCCGCCGGTACTTTGCCCAGTAAATAGTAATCCATCACTCGCCGCGCAATCGGGCCCGCCGCCGAACCACCGTGACCGCCGTTCTCAACAATCACCGCCACGGCAATTTTAGGATCATCGGCCGGTGCATAAGCGATAAACCAGGCATGGTCGCGATGACGCTCGTTAATGGATTTTTCGTTATATTTTTCGTTTTGTTTGATGCCCACTACCTGTGCTGTACCGGTTTTTGCGGCAATCAGGTAACCCGCATTGGTGCCTATGGCCGCGGCCGTGCCACCGGGTTGAGTCACGTCCATCATGCCTTGTTTCACAATTTCAAGGTTGCTCGGGTTGAGCGGTAGTTGGTCTGCAATCACATGCGGCAGCAGTTTGACCTGGTTGGATTTTGAATTAACGATGGCATTGACCAGATGTGGGCGGATCGCCTTGCCATGGTTGGCCAGCATGGCTGTTGCGTGCGCCAATTGCATGGGCGTGACCAGGGTATAGCCTTGACCAATCCCGACGATCACGGTTTCTCCCATGTACCAGGGAAGTTTAAAACGTCTTTGCTTCCAGCCAGGTGTGGGTAGCAGGCCGGACAGTTCACCCTGGATATCGATATTGGTTTTTTCACCAAAGCCAAAATGGCGGACAAAATCCGTGAGCCTGTCGATGCCCAGTTCCATGGCGAGGCCATAAAAGAAAGTATCGCAAGACACCGTAATGGCTTTGCGCATGTCTACTGAGCCGTGTCCGGAAGGCTTCCAGTCACGGTAGCGATGGCGGCTGTTGGGCAAGGTAAAGTAGCCCGGATCACTGATGGTATACGGGGGTTGGCGTTTGCCAGATTCCAGCCCGGCCAAGGCCACAAAAGGTTTAAACGTCGAGCCCGGTGGGTAAATACCTTTCAATGAACGGTTAATCAGTGGTTTGTCGAGCGAGTTGTTGAGCAGGTTCCAGTTGTCGTAGTCAATGCCATCCACAAACAGGTTGGCATCAAACGAAGGCATGCTGGCCATCGCCAGTACTTCTCCAGTGGCAGGGTGGATGGCGACCAGCGCGCCACGACGACCAGCGAATTCCTGCTCGGCAATTTCCTGCATTTTGGCATCGATTGACAGCACGACATTGTTGCCAGAAGTCGGCGACGCACTCGACAGCACCCGCACGGCGCGGCCATCAGCATCAATCTCCACCTGCTGAAAACCGGTAATGCCATGCAGTTCTTGCTCATAGGCCTGCTCTACCCCGGCTTTGCCAATATGTTCAGTACCTTTGTAGTTGGAGAGCTGACTGTTCTCCTTGAGCTGTTTCAGGTCATTTTCGTTGATGCGGCTGATGTAGCCAATGGCATGGGTACCCAACGTGCCGTAGGGGTAGTGTCGAAACAAGCGTGACTTCAGCTCCACTCCCGGAAAGCGAAAACGGTTAACTGCAAACTTGGCGGCTTCAAATTCGTTTAAATGGGTTCGGATTGGCACACTTTCAAAGGTGTGGCTTTGTGCCCGCAGTTTTCTAAAGCGCTTGAGATCACTCGCCGAGACTTCAACCAGCTTGCTTAACCCATTAATGGTATCTTGCAGGTCATCGGTTTTTGAAGGGGTGATTTCCAGCGTATATACAAAAAAATTATGCGCCAGAATAATGCCATTACGGTCTGAAATCAGGCCCCGATTCGGGGTGATCGGTACAATCGAAATGCGATTGTTTTCGGCCAGTGTTTGATAATAGTCATAGCGATACACCTGCAGAAAGTAAAAGCGACCAGCCAGCGCTGCAAATGCAGAAAGTACTAGCAACACCAGTATCAGCAAGCGCAGTCTGAACTTGTGTTGTTCGTTTTGATGATTTTTGAGTTCGGTGCTGTAACCCATGGCCTTACAGTTTTTTCGGGCGGGTCAGCTCGCCAAACGCCATAATCATGATTTGCCAGAGTAGTAAATCGCTGATCACAGGCAGGCTGTAGGTCCAGTCAGGCATTTCGCTGCCTGCAAACAGCTTCAGCAGTAAAATCAGCAGGCGCTGTACCCCAAATAATGTCACCACGTATAAATACAGTTGCCAGCGATTGAATAGCACCAGTCGGCGCTGGTAGACCAGCCCCAAAAACGCCGTTACCGCGAAAGTAAACGCATGCTGTCCCAACAGGCTGCCTGTGGAAAGGTCAACCAGCAAACCCGCAAACCAGACCCAGCCCACATTGCAGTGGTAAGGGGATTGCAGAAGCCAGTAAAGGGCAATCACCAGTAAAAAGTCAGGGCGAATGATGACGCCTGAGCTTGACCATGGATAAAGTTGAAACACCAGACCGACCAGCATAGTAAAAAAGAACGTACTAAATTTGACCGGTTTCATCTTACATGCTCCGGTGGAGACGCTTTTCTGGGCGTTTCTGGCTTGGGCAAGGCTGTTTTCTCAGCCTCTTGCTTAAGTGTTTCTTTGACGGATGCTTTTTTGGGTGTTTCTACTTTTGGGGTTTCCTGCTTGGGTATTTCTTGTTTCGGAGCTTCTGTATTCGCCGGCTCTGCAGGGGCCGGGTCTGCTTGTTGCACTGCTGCATTTTCCGGCAATGCTTCTGTCGGTGGTTCTGCATTGAGTTCAGCCTTGCTGTTGCCTTCAGGCCGGCCAGGGTCTGTCAATGCATTCTGTTTTTGTAGAATATCCACGACAGACTGGTCAAGGTGCTGGGCATTGTTGCGTGGCAGCATTGGCCGATTATCCGTCATTGGGTTCACGGCAGGGGCTTCCGGCATTTTTAGAATCAATACATGTTTGTGGTTATTGACCCCGGCAATCGGGCTGCTGATGATTTTTGCAAAAGGGGAATCCTGACTTTGTTTGATCTGGGTGACGGTGGCCACAGCCAAGCCGGCCGGATAGACGCCATCGATGCCGGAGGTGACCAGTTTGTCGCCCACCTTGATATCTACACTGGTTGGCAGGTAGGGAATATCCAGTGTGTTGCGTTTGCCTTCCCCAAATGCAATCGCGCGCAATTGGTTGCGTTCGATCTGAATGGGGATGGAGAGCTTTTTATCCGTGATCAGCGTGACTTCACTGGTAAACGGGTAGACACGGGTAATCTGGCCTACCACGCCTTGCTCATCAACCACCGCTTGCCCGGGGGCGATATGGTGATGGCTACCACGATTGAGCGTAATAATGTTGCTGAACGGGTCACGCCCCATATGTAGCACTTCACCCAGTGTGGCCTGTGGAATGCGCGGTGCATCGCCTGCCAGCAATGTGCGCAAATGCGCATTTTCGGCATCTACTGTCGCCAGACGCTGTAATGCCGCATGGTCGATCAGCCCTTGTTCCTTGAGTTTGAAGTTTTCCTGTATCAGTCGGTTGTGCGAGGTGAAGTAGGTGTCAATATTGCGGCCCCACTCATTAGGGGCGCTGGCCAGCACTTCCAGTGGGTGCAGTGCGGCACTGAATCCTTGACGCACCTGGCTCAAGTAGTCAAAGCGTGCATCCACCGCCATCATCAATAGCGAGACGGTACAAAAAAACATCAGGCGCGGAAATGGCTTGGGCCCCTGGACAAAAAAGGCCGGAGAAACCTGCGGATCCAGCTGTTGGTGTATGCCTTTAAGCATGATCAGGAACGCGCCAACCCGGATTCACTTATTCGCTGGCGAATACGTTGCCCAGTTTGTCCATTTCTTCCAGTGCGCGTCCACAGCCACGGGCCACGCAAGTCAGCGGGTCTTCAGCCACAATCACGGGCAAGCCGGTTTCTTCTACCAGCAAGCGGTCAAGGTCACGCAATAGCGCGCCGCCGCCAGTCAGTACCATGCCTTTTTCGGCAATGTCGGCACCCAGTTCCGGGGGGGTTTGCTCAAGGGCTGACTTCACTGCACCGACGATCGCATTGAGCGGCTCGGTCAGCGCTTCCAGAATCTCGTTGCTGGAGATGGTGAATTTGCGTGGCAAACCTTCAGCCAGGTTGCGGCCGGTCACTTCCATTTCCAATACTTCAGAGCCCGGAAAAGCCGAACCGATTTTTTTCTTGATGGCTTCGGCCGTCGGTTCGGAAATCTGCATGCCGTAGTTACGGCGGATGTAATCAATAATCGCCTGGTCAAACTTGTCACCACCCACGCGTTCGGATTTGGCGTACACAATCCCGCCCAGTGAAATCACACCGACTTCGGTAGTACCGCCGCCAATATCTACCACCATGCTGCCGGTTGCTTCAGCGACGGGCATGTCGGCACCGATGGCGGCGGCCATCGGTTCTTCAATCAGAAACACCTGTTTGGCACCGGCGCGCTCGGCAGACTCTTTAATCGCACGACGTTCCACCTGGGTAGAGCCGACTGGCACACAGATGATGATGCGTGGGCTGGGCGAAAACCAGCGTGACTCATGGACTTTACGGATAAAAAACTTGAGCATTTGTTCGGTGATGGTGAAGTCGGCAATCACGCCGTCCTTCATCGGGCGAATCGCCTGAATGTTGGCAGGCGCACGGCCTAGCATGCTTTTGGCATCAGCGCCCACTGCCAGCAGGACCTTCTTGCCGTTGGGGCCGCCCTCGGTACGAATGGCGACGACCGACGGCTCGTCCAGCACCACGCCTTTTCCGCGCACGTAAATCAGCGTGTTAGCAGTGCCGAGGTCAATTGCAAGGTCATTGGAGAAGTAGCTGTTGAGTGAACCGAACATGTTTTATCCTGTGAAAATTCTGACTTTTGGGCCGCCATCAGAGCGTGGCATAAAATCAAGGTATAATAGCGCAAAACGCACATGAAATTAAGATGTGATTTCAAAATCTTGTAGACATTAAGCAGATATGGCACTCAATCTAGACGATATCAAGCGCATTGCCATGCTCGCCCGCATCGAGGTGAGTGAGAGCGAAGCGCAGGAAACTTTGCATAAACTGTCCGGCATTCTTGGTTTGATTGAGCAAATGCAGGCAGTGGATACCACCGGCATTACGCCTATGTCACACTCGCAGGACGTGACGCAGCGTTTGCGAGAGGACGTGGTTACCAAAACCAATCAGCGCGAACTGTTTCAATCCATTGCGCCCGCAACACAAGACGGTCTGTATCTTGTCCCTAAAGTCATTGAATAATACTCCGTTTTTACACGGTTAAGCTTTTACACGGTTAATAAACATGATCAACAGCAGTTTGAAGCAGCTCGGCCACTTGTTGGCCAGCAAACAAATCTCCAGTGTTGAGCTGACGCAAAGTTATTTGCAACGCATGGCACAGCACAATCCGGGGATCAATGCCTACATCACCATCGATGAAGAAAAGTCTCTGGCGCAGGCCAAGGCTGCCGATGTCAGCATTGCGGCTGGCAACGCACAAGCGCTGACGGGGATACCGATTGCGCAAAAAGATATTTTTTGCGCCAAAGGCTGGCGCACCACCTGCGGCTCCAAAATGCTGGAAACCTTTATTTCACCTTACGATGCACATGTGATCAGTCAGTTTGATGCGGTGGGTGCGGTGAATCTGGGTAAAACCAATATGGATGAATTCGCCATGGGTTCTTCTAACGAAACCAGTTATTTTGGTGGCGTGAAAAACCCGTGGGATGTTGACCGTGTACCGGGCGGCAGCTCGGGTGGTTCTGCAGCAGCCGTAGCGGCACGCCTGTGTGCGGCGGCCACCGGCACCGACACCGGCGGTTCTATCCGTCAACCGGCTTCTCTGTGCGGTTTTACTGGCCTGAAGCCGACTTATGGACTGGTGTCACGTTACGGCATGATCGCGTTTGCCTCCTCACTTGATCAGGCCGGCCCCATGGCCAAGTCCGCTGAAGATTGCGCCTTGATGATGAATGTGATGGCCGGTTTTGACGAGCGTGATTCCACCAGCCTCAATCGCCCGGTTGAAGACTACACCCGCGGTCTGGCTGCGATGACGGGTGACCAGCCGCTCAAAGGCTTGCGCATCGGCCTGCCCAAAGAATACTTTGCCGAAGGCCTCAACGCCGATGTTGCCAAAGTGATTGAAACTGCAATTGCCGAGTACAAAAAACTGGGCGCCGATATTGTGGAAGTCAGCCTGCCCAACAACAATCTGTCGATTCCGGTCTACTACGTGCTTGCACCGGCAGAGGCCTCCAGCAACCTGTCACGTTTTGATGGTGTGCGTTATGGGCACCGTGCCGCCGAATACAATGACTTGCTCGAAATGTATATGAAATCGCGCGCCGAAGGTTTTGGTGCCGAGGTCAAGCGCCGGATTCTGATTGGCACCTACGTGTTGAGCGCCGGTTACTACGATGCCTACTACCTCAAAGCCCAGCAAATCCGCCGCCTGATTGCGCAGGATTTTGTCGAAGCCTTCAAGTATTGTGATGTGATCATGGGCCCGGCTGCCCCTTCCACTGCCTTTAAAGTCGGCGAAAAAACCAGCGACCCGGTGGCCATGTATCTTGAAGATCTGTACACCATTGCCGTCAACCTCGCTGGCTTGCCCGGGATGAGTATTCCGGCCGGATTTGCGCAAAGCAGCGAAGGCAAGCCACTGCCAGTCGGCTTGCAGATTATTGGTAATTATTTTGATGAGGCACGCATGCTGGATATCGGCCATGCCTATCAACAAGTCACAGACTGGCATCAGCAGATGCCAGCAGGGTTGGAGTAAATCATGCAGTGGGAAGTCGTTATTGGGTTAGAAACCCATACACAATTAAAAACCAATACCAAAATTTTTAGTGGCGCTTCTACCACTTACGGTGCTGCGCCCAATACACAAGCCTGTGAGGTGAGTATTGCCTTGCCTGGTGTGCTGCCCGTGCTCAACAAACAAGCCGTGGAGTGTGCCATCAAGTTCGGCTTGGCAATTGATGCTGAAATCGCGCAGCGCAGCGTATTCTCTCGCAAAAATTACTTTTATCCTGACCTGCCAAAAGGCTACCAGATCAGCCAGTTTGAATTGCCTGTAGTGGGCAAAGGCAAGATCACCATTCAGGTGCCCGCAGGCAAAAGCACCGAAGCTTACGAAAAGGTGATTCATATTACCCGCGCGCATCTGGAAGAAGATGCCGGTAAATCAGTCCATGATGCAGTAGATGGCATGTCTGGCATTGACTTGAACCGTGCGGGCACGCCCCTGCTGGAAATTGTGACTGAGCCCGATATGCGCAGTGCTGCTGAGGCAGTGGCTTATGCCAAAAAACTGCATGAACTGGTGCAATGGATTGGTATTTGTGACGGCAATATGCAGGAAGGTTCGTTCCGTTGCGACGTCAACGTGTCGGTACGTCCCAAAGGTACGGAAAAGCTGGGCACGCGCCGCGAGATCAAAAACCTCAACTCGTTTAAATTCATGCAGCAGGCGATTGAGTACGAAACCCAATGGCAGATTGAGACCCTGGAAGACGGCGGCACCATTCAGCAGGCCACGGTGCTGTTTAACCCGGACACCGGCGAAACCCGTGCCATGCGCAGCAAGGAAGAAGCCAACGATTACCGCTACTTCCCCGACCCGGACTTGCTGCCATTGGCCGTGACCGAGGAAGACAAATCCCGTGTCAGGGCCGAGATGCCGGAATTGCCACAAGCTTTGCAAGCACGTTTTGTGGGTGAGTACCAGCTATCTGCCTATGATGCCAGTACCTTGACCGCCTCCAAAGCGGTGGCCGATTATTTTGTAGAAACTGTGCAAGCTGGTGCAGATGCCAAACAATCCGCAAACTGGGTGATGGGCGCGGTGTCGGCCAAACTCAATGCTGAAGAAAAAACCATTGCTGACAGTCCTGTCACAGCCACGCAGCTGGCAGCGCTGCTCAAGCGTATTGGAGATAACACCATTTCAAACAACGCAGCCAAGCAGGTGTTTGAAGGCATGTGGGCAGGTGAGGGCACAGTCGATGCCATTATTGAAGCCAAAGGCCTCAAGCAAGTGTCAGATACTGGTGCCATTGAGGCCATCATTAAAGAGGTGTTGACTGCAAATCAGGCAATGGTCGACGAGTATAAATCGGGCAAAGAAAAAGCGTTCAATGCGCTGGTTGGCCAGTGTATGAAAGCCTCCAAAGGCAAGGCTAACCCGGCGCAGGTCAACGAATTACTAAAGAACATGTTGGGCTAGGCAAACACAGGGCCAGGCAACAAGCTGCAACAAAAAACAAACCCCGCTTTTGGCGGGGTTGTTTTTTTTGACATGTCAGCAATGATTATTTGCAGTGCTCTTTGTCGTGATGGTCTTTGTCGCAATGTTCGTTTGCAAAAGAAACGTTTGAGAATACGGCCATCATTACCAAAACTACTGCTGCGATTTTTTTCATTGTGATCTCCGAGAGTATTTATCAAGTTAAAGTCGGTTGATGCATGTGGAGTGCAGCATGCATCCCACATAGTTTATTTAACGGCAACCAGATACATATCTAAAACCCAAGCAGCAGGGTTAATCACAATTAATTCGTTGTTTTGATTTTTACTGCCCACAGAGGGCATGACACATCAATTGGTAGCAAATTGTCATAAAGCCGACGGTGGTAATCACAAAGCTGATCGCCGAGTAGACTTTCCATTTTGTTTTGCTCCAAAAGTCCGGGTCAAATGCGGCAATCACAAACACCGTTGGATTAGTAAACCCGCCAATGGCAACACATACGCACGCAAAATAATGCAGCTCAATGCCAGCGGCTTTGGCGGCGCCATAAAACCCCAAACCAAATAATGCCATCAAGGCATAATCAACATGGGCACGTATCATCGTTTTATAATCGACCAAAAATTCGCCATCAATGCCCTTGATGGGAAACCAGCGCGCAAAGGTCATCAGCCAGGCTGACAAAATCAAGGCTGTGGTACAGGCAACTGCTCCGATGAGTAAGACTTCCATTTTTTTCTCCTGAAATCCTGAATGAAATAAATCCCTTTTCTAAACTGCAAGGGTAATGTAATTGTAGACAGGTCTGTCTACCTGTCAATTATCGCGATATGCAATAGGCCTGCGCTTGCGTTGTCATGGCTTTTCGCGTACATTCCGGACGTTGCTAGGGGTCTGTAACCGCTTTATTTTATTGCGGGTTTACAGTGAGAAATACCCTTCGAACCTGATGCGGTTGATACCGCCGTAGGAAAGCATGTAATGCGGCACTCTGTACGTTTCTTTGAGCTTCGCAGCCCATGCCCCTATGACCACTTTTCATATTGGAGCACGCTGTGAACGCGACTGACAAAAATTTAGCCAAGTTCTTGAACGAAACCGCCTCTGTCGATGAAGGCGCCACCAAGCCTTTTGCCAAATCTCGTAAAATCTATGTAGAGGGAAGCCGCCCTGATATTCGCGTCCCCTTCCGCGAAATCAGCTTGAGCGATACGCCTTCTGCCTTTGGCGCAGACAAAAACCCGCCTGTGGTGGTCTACGATACCTCAGGCCCGTACACGGACCCTGAGGTGAGCATCGACATTCGCAATGGCTTGCCAGCCTTACGTGCGGGCTGGATTATGGAGCGCGGCGATGTTGAGCAGCTTGATGGCCCGACATCGGAGTTTGGGCATGCCCGTCTGGTTGATCCTGAGTTGGCTGAAATGCGCTTTAATCTCCACCGTAAACCCTTGCGTGCCAAAGATGGCCAAAACGTCAGCCAGATGCACTATGCACGCAAAGGCATCATCACGCCCGAGATGGAGTTTATCGCCATCCGCGAAAATCAGCGTCGCGAAAACATGAGCGAGTTGTTGCAAACGCAACATCCCGGCCAGCATCACGGTGCCAGTATTCCGCAATTCATCACGCCAGAATTTGTGCGTGACGAAGTGGCGCGAGGCCGTGCCATTATCCCCGCCAACATTAACCACCCTGAAATCGAGCCCATGATTATTGGCCGTAATTTCCTGGTCAAAATCAACGCCAACATCGGCAACTCCGCACTCGGTTCGTCTATCTCGGAAGAAGTGGAAAAAATGGTGTGGGGTACGCGTTGGGGCGGCGATACCGTGATGGATTTATCTACCGGTAAAAACATCCACGAAACCCGCGAGTGGATTATCCGCAACAGCCCAGTGCCGATTGGTACTGTGCCTATCTACCAAGCGTTGGAAAAGGTCAACGGCAAAGCCGAAGACCTGACTTGGGAAATTTTCCGCGACACCTTGATCGAGCAAGCCGAGCAAGGCGTGGATTACTTTACCATTCACGCGGGTGTGCGTCTCGCGTATATTCCGATGACCGCTAAACGCATGACCGGTATCGTGTCACGTGGTGGTTCCATCATGGCCAAATGGTGTCTGGCACATCATAAAGAGTCTTTCCTGTATGAGCACTTTGAAGACATCTGCCAGATCATGAAGCAGTATGACGTCAGCTTCTCACTGGGCGATGGTTTGCGCCCAGGTTCGATTTACGACGCCAACGACGAAGCCCAGTTTGCCGAGTTGAAAACACTGGGTGAGCTGACGCAAATCGCCTGGAAACACGACGTGCAATGCATGATCGAAGGCCCAGGCCATGTGCCCATGCACCTCATCAAAGAAAACATGGACCTGCAACTGGAGCACTGTGGCGAAGCCCCGTTCTACACACTGGGCCCATTGACCACCGACATCGCGCCAGGCTATGATCATATCACCTCTGGCATCGGTGCCGCGATGATCGGCTGGTACGGTTGCGCCATGCTCTGTTACGTGACGCCAAAAGAACACTTAGGCTTGCCGGACAAAGAAGACGTGCGCGTCGGTATCATCACCTACAAAATCGCCGCCCACGCTGCCGACTTGGCTAAAGGCCACCCAGGTGCGCAAATTCGCGACAACGCCTTGAGTAAAGCCCGTTTCGAGTTCCGTTGGGAAGACCAGTTTAACCTCGGCCTCGACCCAGAAAAAGCCAAGGAATTCCACGACGAAACCCTGCCACAGGAAGGTGCCAAACAGGCCCACTTCTGCTCCATGTGCGGCCCGCATTTCTGCTCGATGAAAATCAGCCAGGATGTGCGCGACTACGCCGCAGAACAAGGTGTTTCAGAACAGGAAGCTCTACACAAAGGCATGCAGGAAAAAGCCATCGAGTTTGTGAAAAAAGGCAGTGAAGTTTATCAGAAGGTCTAATTTTTTACATGAGAATATGACATCACCAGCCAGATCATACAACCAGTCGACAGAGAAAAAATCGTATGCAAATCAACCTCGAACATTTGCGCAGTGTAACCGCAGAAAAAACATGGCGGCGGGGCGAGTTATATTTTGAGCAAGGATTGGTGACACTGCTCGAACAAGATGCCGATAGCATTAAAGCCTCGGTGAAAGGCACGCAGCGCTATCAAGTCGTTTTATCTAATCATAGTGGCCAGTTTGCTTGCGTGTGTGATTGCCCGATGGCAGCCAGCGCCCAAAATCCTTGCAAGCATGTGGTGGCCGTTTCTTTGCGGGCGACTCAGATGATAAGCTCGCCATCTGCAAAAGCGCCAAACACAACCGTAAAAAGCCAATCATCCAATATGCAGGAGTTAGTTGCATTTATACAGGCACAACCCAAGGAGTGGCTCGCTCATACCTTAATCGCGCTAGCAGACAAGCAGCCCGAGGTGCAACAAATATTGGGTATGTTGCGGCAGTCAGCCAGTAAAGACAATCTGAAAGAACTACAAAAATCGCTCTCCAGTCTGATCGGTCGTCCCCGCTTTATGGACTACAAACAATCCAGAAGTTATGCAAACAAGCTCAACTCGGCGGCGGGTATTTTTGAACAAATGCTGTTACGCGGGCAAACCGCTGATTGCATGACTATACTGGAGTATGCGCTGGAACGTGTCATTAAAGTCTACGCACAGTCAGATGACTCTGGCGGGCAGATTCATGACGCCATCACTACAATGGGAGATCTTTATCGTGACGCCTGTGTAGCAGCTTCCGAGGTGCATAAGCCCACCGCGGCCCGCATATTCAAACTACTGTTGGTGGATGATTGGGGCTTTATCAACCGCGATGATCTGGAGGCTATGATGGGCACCGCTTCGGTACTGGCGCTGGAGGATAAAATTTGTGAGGCTTGGCTTAAACAGCCTCCCCGAGCAGCTTACACGTTTGATGCACATACAAGCAAAGTCGAGGCACTGGTCACCGCAATTGCGCAGAAAAACAAGGATGTTGACTTGTTGATTCGCATTTATAGCCGTGAGCCAGTTCATGAGCATGGCTATCTCAACCTGATTAAAACCTGTCAACAATTTCACCACATGCGTGAAGCCGTGCAATGGGCTGAGCGTGGGTTAAAGGCAAATCCAAAAAGTAACTCTATCCGCAGCCTGTTGGCTGAAATGTACCTGCAAGACGGTCTGGATGACGAAGCCTCAGAACTGCTCTGGCAAAATTTTTTGCAACGACCTGAGGCAAGCAGTTATCTGGCACTCAAACAACATAGCGGTAAGGCTTGGACGCACTGGCGGCAGCAGGTCATGGAAAAGCTCATCGCCAGTGAGCAAAAGTCCACCCATTTGCTTGCAACGCGAAACAATCACCAAACGCAGGCGAATGCCTCATTGCGGATCGCTTGTCTGTTGGCTGAGGGGAGTATTGAAGAAGCCCGCAATCTGCTGAAAACCCATGATTGCAGTCACCTGTGCAGGCGACAGCTTGCGCAGCAGATACACCAACAATACCCGGACGAAGCTGCGCACCATCTACAAACCATTATTTCAGAGATCACGCAAGTATCCTCCCCCAGAGCCTATGAACAAGCCTGCGAACTATTGAGGGAGATGCAAGTTTGGTTACCCAAGCATACATTTGACGCCTACTTGCAAGATTTAAAAGTGCAAAACAAGATAAGGCCAACTTTTATCAAGCTACTCAATACAATTTAAAACCTGAAGCAGCGTTTTTTGTCGGGTTGCCACCGCTGAGTTTTTTCACGTTTCAAGATGGCCATTTAAAACCTTAGCGCGTCAGGGGTCTCCAGCCCGCATAAATCAACTAAATGATGCTAATGTATCGTGAAATTCGCGTTCTTGGAGAAAACAATGCAGCCAACCGTCGAAAATGTACTTAAAGAATTACCCGCTTATTTAAGCCAGTTTACCCGCATCCTCACCGCGCCCAAACAGCTGCTCCATCAACACCTGCAAGCGGAAGACAGCGCTGTCCTGTTTGAAAAAGCGATAGCCTTTTTCATGCTTTCTTTCATCATTGCGCTGGTGCTGGCCGTGGTGTTCCCCGAAGTCACCAACCCGGTCAGTCTGTCCGCGGATGCGGCCAGCATGACCACCCACGCCATGGCGGCGATCCGGCTGTTATTCGAATTGCTTGGCTTGGGTGCGATTGCCTATCTCTCAGCCAGACTGGTCGGGGTGCACACCGGCTTTATGCGATTTTTTGGTTTGATGAGCGCAGCCGTCGGCGTGGTTCTCGTGCTGCAAGTATTTGCCAGTGCGCTCACCAACATCAGCATGGCCGATCCGGTCACCGCCAAATCCTGGATACAACTGGAAAAAATCAGCCAGACCATGAAGGCCAATGTAGCACAGCAGCTGTGTATGACCGACCCCGACACCGGTGAAATCAAACCGGACCCTGCAATGCAAACCACACAAACGCGCATCAAGGCGCAGTCACAAAGCCTTTACCTCAAAGCCAGCCAGCGGCCTTTATTTAAACTTGCAGCTGCTTTGCAATTTGTGGTGACTTTGGTCATTTTGATCTGGCTTGCCCGCGTGTGGTGGCTTTACCTGCAATATCACCGCTTAAGTCTGGCTAAAGGCTGGCTTGCCACTGTGTTGCTCTTGGTGTTTGGCGGGGCAGGGTGGATGTTGCTGGGGCTGGTGGATGCAGGCACCACTATGATGGGCCTTTATCGCAACTGCGCCTGATCAGGCTTAAAAGCCGGGTATTTGGCCGGGTTTTGCCGCTTTTATCGCGCAATTCTGTGCAGGCCGTCCGCGCTATAGTCCACAGTCTACATTGCGGCCAAAGGGCATCCACATGGCGAACAACCTGCAAAGCAGTCTGGTAAGGGATTTTCGGCAAACACTGTTATGGCCTGTACAATTAATGACAGACGACCTTGGTCCGTCTGCTGTGCATTGCCCGTGGGATGTCTTAAAAGCCACGCCCAATTCGCCATGGCGCGAAATTGAAGACGAATTCTTGCAGTCCGCGTCGCTGCTCAGCGAAACCCGCTATCAGGAGTTTGTGACCTTTATGCCGTTTGCCCAGCGCTTTTTATATGGCGAAGGCAAGCATGGCCGCGAATCCGGCGGGTATGGTGAATCACCCATTCATATTTTTACCCGCAATGATATCCGCGAAGTACGCATCACATTGCAGGGTGAATCAGATCCGCTCATCTTGCGCGTTTCACATATCGAGTTATATTTCTTTTTTGATATTGATGTTGCCATGCTGGCACTCGAAGTCACTGCCAAAGATTTGCCGCTGCAACACGCCATGGAAGTGCTCTACCGGCTGGGCCGCACCTATCCCAATTATTGGGAGGAGAGCGGCGAAGGCGGTCACTGCGCGCAACGTATTGAATGGCTGGACCCACACGGGCAAGTCATCGCCGCTTCCGATTACGAAAACAAAGCGCGCTACCTCGCCTTTGTCAAAGAAAACCATGTGCCTTGTGTTTCGTTGCACTGGGCAGCCCTGATGAGTCCGCTGGTACAGCATTACTCAGAGCAAGCAGGCGAAATCCGTTACCGCGAACTTGAGTATCAGCGCATGCCGCTGATGGCCTATTTGAGTTTTGACGATGTCAGCCAGCTCAGTCGCGGTGACCTGATCCGTCTAGGTCTGGTGTGCCAGCCCTGGCATTCAGAAACCCTGCCGTTTACCGAACAGTTTCTGCAAGACTTTGAAAAAAATAATTGTTATGACCGCTATTGGGATGACAGTCGTCAGGACGCATGGAGCACTACCCGTATCATGAGTACCGGGCAAAACTTTGTGGTGGTTGGCAATCATCAGCACCGCGTATTCACCAACGAGAAAACCGGCATCAAACGCCACTACCAAAACCAGTACTTTCTGCTGTTTTTAATTGCGCACTTTCAAAAAGCCGCCTTGCTCATGCTCTCTGACCGCATGGTACAAGCCATCAGCCGTCTGGATATGCAAAGCGAAGACTCCATCAAAACCTTCCGCAACCGCATCCGCAACGCCACCGCCGTATTTTTGCGCTTTACCCACCGCTACTGGTTTGAAAACGTCTCCGATCAAGCAGTGGCCAAAGACCTGTTTGCCCTCATGCTTAAACAACTCGACTCTGCCGACCTGTTTGAGAAAACCCGTCGCCGCATCATGGATATGGCCGAATACCTCGAAGGCGAAGAAATCAAACGACAGGCGGATACCGTCGTCCGCCTCACCGTAGTTACCATTCTGGGCCTGATCGGCACCATGACCAGCGGCCTGCTCGGCATGAACCTCATCGACCTCACCCAAGTCAGCTTGTTGGAAAAACTTGGCTACTTCAGCATCGTTTTTATCCCGGTCAGCCTGCTCACCTTTTATACCGTAATTAAATCGAGAAGGCTCTCACTCTTCCTAGACGCATTGTCTAACGAGGGGGCCGGGTTGGGGTATAAGCTGGTGAAGCTAAAGAATGTATGGTTTGGCAGGCTGGATGAACGTTGAAGGGCCAGCTTGTGATTACATAAATAAAATGGTTAATTAAATGCTTCGATATTCCAGCTGGAGATTGAAAGTATTGATAACCATAAATCATGGGCATTTCCCCAGACATTGCCAGCAATAATTTCTTCATTTGTCGCCGGGCGTACTGAGTGAAAGCTATGCCATATATGATCGTCAGCGTTAGCGCCATTCGAGTATTGCCATAAATCTTCATCCAGAGAGGGAATGCCAATTTGTTCCGCAATAAAAAACTCTCCCGAATCAAAGTGTTTCAGCATTTTATTAATTTGCTCATCTTCCAGCTGGCCTGATAAAAGCAGTTTCCCCCATGCCTTGTAGTTGGCTGCGTCTCTATATAAATATTCAAACACAGAGTAAGTGTTTGGTTGCATTTTTAAATCCTTTCTATTTTAAGAAGACTTCATTTCGATGGCGTTGCAGAAACTCGGAAGAGGGGATGAATCGCTCAGGTAATTCAATCGTTTTACCCTCAATGGGTAAAATAACATCGCGAATAAATGGGTCATTACGCGCTTTTAGAATATCAGATACAACAACTTTAAAACTTTCTGAGAGCGTGATGAAGCCTTTATCAAAAGCTCTGTCGTGAATTGCCGATAGGCATAACCCATTGCTAGGATTTAAACGATTTGTTTTGTCCTTGCTCCAAGGCACAATATGGCTCGCGATTAATAGCTTGGGCTCTGACAAGCCAGACATGCAACAGCGTGAACGATAACTACTCATCACAGCGCGGCGGAAAAAATGCTGCTTAATGCGTTGCTCAGTTAAAACTCGCCTTGTTTCGCCAGTAAAATCTTCTGGCATCAATGCGTTGTTTTCTGGCTCGATAGTTTCAGGTGAAGCTTGTTCTAACTGTTGCCGAAGTAATTGACACTCAACTGCTAATCTTTCCCAGTCCGCATGAAATTCATTCCAAACTTCTTCATCCAGTTTTGACGAGCCATCCAGCCCTTTGCGACCTGTAGACGTGATCGCAGGATCAATACTGGCAATATTGAGCATTTTCATTGCAAGTGCATCGGGCGTTCGCCCAATCACTTTTGCTAAGTGAATGATTTCAGGGTTTCGACTATGAATGCGGCCATATGGCAATTGACAGTAAAGATGGAAAGCCAATTTGACTTGCTCTTTGGTCCAACGCGTATTGTTTGCCATCACTATATCCTGTCAGTATATAAAACGACTTGAGTAGCACGAATGTTCAGAACGCCTTGACCAAGCATCAATGAATAAGTGTGCGACCCTATGCCGCGCTTTGCTCGCAAAGACAGGCCTTCACCCTCACCACACCCTCTCCCTTAGCAGAGAGAGGGTGTATCTTTTCTGCATGCATCTGCGTTTATATGTAGCGAGGTAATTTCTTAAAAAGCTTCCTGAATTTAAGTGCTAATTAAGTAAAACTATAATCATTCGACGGCCATCAGTGTTTGTTAAATACTCAAGATAGCATCAAACATGCTTATTGTAATCTCCGAATGTATAGATCACTAAGTTGTAGGGTTTGAGAATAGGGACTGCGTATTAAAGCTGGAGTCTCTCTGCTAAAAATAGTCT
Organism: Methylophilus aquaticus; assembly: GCF_030769565.1. Taxonomy (GTDB): domain Bacteria; phylum Pseudomonadota; class Gammaproteobacteria; order Burkholderiales; family Methylophilaceae; genus Methylophilus; species Methylophilus aquaticus. The sequence continues at coordinate 138,751 of NZ_JAVCAP010000001.1, forward strand.
GTACGGATACGCTAACGATTAAGCCCGTAACTGAGCCACCAAGCAAAAAATCTTTTATTTAATTCCCAGCTTGTATGCCATTAGGTATATACCGAACTACCTATATCGAGAGATTCTTTCTTGCCTCGATGGGTCCACAATGGAAACCATCGTGATTGAGCAAACATGTAAACGAGAAGACATGCATCACATTTCACTCATTAAAGGAGAGACAACATGAGATACATCATTTCTACAGCAGTTTTGGTTTCGGGTTTGGTAGCGGCTATGCCAGTGCTGGCTTTTGATCAAGAAGTGAGTGTTGAGCACAAAGCGCATGCGCAACAGTTTTTGAGCAAACGCCCTTATGCAAACCCTGTGGTGTTGGCCAAGGCGGGTGCCGAGCAGGGGTGGGTAGGTGCTTCGCTGGTGGTTGGGCAGGATCAGGCATTGAAGCAGCAGCACATCATGAAAATGCACATGATTGGAAAACGTGCTTATTAGTCAGGTTGCTGTCAGCCTGTTATGCAATGATATAAGTGCCGTGTTGCGATGGCGCGCAGGGTGCGATTGAAAAATTGAGAGATTAAGGAGCATTAAAATGAGCAAAATCTTATTGGCAGTATTGATGGTGTTCGGCGTGATGGCAAATGTTCAAGCTGGAAATCTGGCCGCGAATGACGAAGGAGTTCGCAATTTGCATCACAAAAATTTTGCGGGTCAGCGTCCTTATGTAAACCCGGTGGTGTTTGCCAAAGCGGATGCCGATCAGCCTTGGGTAGGTGCTTCGCTGGTGGTAGGGCAAGATCGTGCATTGAAGCAGCAGCAAGTAATGAAAATGCACATGATAGGTAAGCGTGCATTCTAATCAGTGTGCTATCAGGTGAGGGGCTTACGTGCTGACACCTGAAAAGAACCCGCGATACATGTATGAAGGAGCGAAAAATGTATAAATTATTACTAGCAGGATTGATGGCATTCGGTTTGGTCGCCAACGTGCAAGCAGGTGATTTATCAGAAAATGATACTGGCGTACGCAACCTGCATCAAAAAAACTTTACTGGTCAGCGCCCATACAGTAAAGCCCCGCAAATCAAGCAGCAAAGCCCTGCGGAGCAATGGGAAGGCGCAGGGATTGTGACCGACAAGCCAGAAAAAGGCTTTGATAAACATCAGCAGATGCGGCTGAATTTTATGGGCAAGCGCCCCTATGTAGGCCCGCCATCAGATTAAGCTGTTGACTGTGATGTCGTTAAATACACCCTGCAGATTGCAGGGTTTTTTTTGGACTTATTCCTTTAAGATCACCGGGCTGATTTCAAAACTGCCGCCGGCGTGGCTGACTAATATCTGCGCATCCTGAATGGTAAAGCTGATGGAAAGGCTGCGTGCCGCGGCGGCGCTCAGTTGCTCAGTTTCTGGCAGGTTAATCACTGTCACATTGTTGAGTTTGAGCATGGCTTTGCTGTTTTGCGCCCACCACATATCTGCTGTGCGGCCACCGTAGAGTACTTGCACCACATGATTTGCGCGGCCACAGGCTTTGCGTATCTCGCGTTCATCTGGCAATCCCACGCATATCCAGCGTTCAATCGCGCCGGTCAGGTCTTTTTGCCACAGATCTGGTTCATCGTCATCACTGAGCCCGTTGCCAAATTGCAGGGCTTCATTCGCGTTTAACACAAATGCCAGCAGGCGTACCATCAGCCGTTCATCGGTTTCAGAAGGGTGTTTGGCCAGTGTCAGGTTGTGCTGCTGGTAATAGTGCCGGTCCATATCCGCGATGTTGACGTCGATTTTATAAATAGTGGATTTGAGTGCCATGGCGGTAGCCTGCAATAAAAAGTGTTGCGAGTATAGCAAAGCAGCGCGGGTGATTTGCAGTTTTGTAGCCGGCGCGATACAACAAAATACTTGCCAAATCGTGTATGCCACGCTTAAAATAAAAATGAAACGTTTTATTTTTATTTTAAGCGCACATGATATCAGCCCATAATCCAGCAGCAAACAGCGCCAAAACTCGGGTGGGACGCCCCAGAGCCGGTACAGAAAACGAGCGGCATAGCCAGTTACTGGCACAGGCGCTCGAGCTGTTCATGACCGAGGGTGTCACGCAAACCAGCGTAGCCCGTATTGCCGCGCATTGCGGTGTCTCCACACGCACCATCTACGAACGCTATGACAATAAATATGAATTGCTGATCGCCGCAGTCGCACAGATGGTGGAGCAGGATGTGTCTGCTATGGTGCAGGTGGATGACCTGCACAAACACAGCCTGAATGAAGTTCTGACCCGTATTGGTCGTTTCATCCTCAACCGTGTGCTGGAGCCTCGCATGGTTTCTTTTTATCGTATCGGCGTTTCCGAGTTTTACCATGTGCCAGAATTGGCGCTGGCCATGAAGCAGGCCGGGCCTGAGCGCTTATTTCAGATGTTGGCTGAAGTATTGGCTTTTTATGCGGCGCAGGGCAGTTTGCCAAGCGTGAATTTTAAACAGGCAGCAGAGTCTTATTGCGAATTGGTCATTGCCGGGCCGCGCAACAAAGCCCTGTTCGGCGCATTGCCAGCGGATTGGGATGCCGAGGCACATATCAATTTTGTAGTGACATTGTTTCTTAAGGGAATCACAGGGATGGAGCACAATCATGGGTAAGCGCTATCGATGGTATTGGCTTTGTCTGGTGATTCCGTTGGCAGGTTGCTCAATATTGGAAGAGTATATTCGCCCCAAACCAGTAATCCCCGCACAGTGGCAAGCCTCGTTACCGTTACCGCATACAGGTAAAGTGGCTTCACTTAAAGATTGGTGGGCGCAATTTCATGATCCGGTACTGGATCAGTTGCTGTTGCAGGCGCAACAAGAAAGTCCGTCCCTTGAGCTCGCGCTCTCAAATATTCGCGCTGCGCGGGCCAATCTTGGTTCGGCTTATGCACAAGGCTTTCCTACACTGAGTACCACCGGCTCGTTTACTGAAAGCAAGGGCGCCAATGCAGCGCTGGGTGCCAGTACAGTGAAAATCACCTCTGGCACACTGGATGCCAGCTGGGAGCTGGATTTGTTTGGCAAGGTCAGGGCAGGCAAGCAGGCGGCAAAGGCGCAACTGGAGTCGCGGGAAATGGCTTGGCATGATGCGCGTATTTCGCTGGCTGCTGAAGTGGCCAACAATTATGTGAACTACCGTGCTTGTCAGGACACCGTCAGCGCCTTGCAGCAAGCATGGGGTTCGCGTCGCGAAACAGCACGTTTGACAGGCATTTCTAGTGGCGCCGGGTTTACTGCCCCGGCAGAACTGGCGCTCGCAGAGGCAGCGACGCGTGCCAGTGAATCGACACTGGATGGTCAGCAGGCGGAATGCGATGGCCTGGTCAAGGCGCTGGTCGCCCTGACCAACCTCGCTGAACCGGAGTTGCGCAGCGTACTGGCACGCGGCAAAGGCATGCCACAACCGGCCATGTTCGATGTGCAGCGCTTGCCTGCCGAACTGCTGACGCGCCGACCAGACCTGGTCAAGGATGAGCGCAACCTGGCCGAAGCCAGTGCCAATATCGGTGTCAGTAAAGCCGCTTTATACCCTAGCCTCAGCCTGACAGGCTCGATTGGTTACCGGCAAACCACAATCAACGGCATGGTGATTCGCGGCCAAACCTGGTCGTATGGCCCCAGCCTGAAACTGCCTCTGTTTGATGGTGGCGCCAGCCGGGCGGCCGTGGAAGCTGACAGGGCCACATTTGATAACTTGCTGGCTACCTACAAGCAGGATGTACGTAATGCCGTAAAAGAGGTTGAACAGGCGCTGGTGAATCTGAACAGTGCCACCCGCCGTGAACAGTCAGAAGGCGCAAGTGCAGCGCAGTATGGCCAGTACTTCAAGGCTGCAGAACTCAATTGGAAGTCAGGCGGGCTAGACCTGCTTTCATTAGAAGATGCGCGCAGGCAGAAAATCAATGCCGAGTTGAATGTGATCACGCAGAAAAAAACCAGGGTGTTGCAATGGATCGCACTTTACAAGGCATTTGGTGGTGACTGGCAAGAACAAGCAGGACAAAAAAGGGATTAATCATGGCAGCGAATATGTTGACAAAAAAAACCAAGTTTTTGGCCATCGCGGCCGTGCTGGTGGGGGTGAGTGTGTGGTTCTTGCTGCATCCTACGCATCAGGCGGAGCTGGCAGATAAACGCAGTAAGCGTGAGGCAGCGGGCGCAGCCACCGCGGGCAAAGCGGCACTCAGTGTCGAAGCGATACAGCCCGTTGCGGTGCAATGGCCGATGACCACCACTCTGAATGGCAGTATTTTTCCATGGCAGGAGGCGCTGGTGAGCGCCGAAATTGGAGGCTTGCGTATTCAGCAGGTACTGGCAGATGTCGGTACACAAGTGCGTAAGGGCGAGCCGCTGGTGCTTTTGGCGGATGAAACCGTCAAGGCCGATGTACAAAAGCAGATGGCCACCGTTGAAAAGGATAAAGCCGCGCTGGCTGAAGCCAAAAGCAATGCTGACCGCGCGCGCGAAATCCGTGAAAGTGGCGCTTTATCTGCACAAAAAATCAATGAATACCTGATTGCCGAGCAGACCGCGGTGGCCAATCTGGCATTATCGCAGGCGGAACTCGAAAACCAGAAAATCCGGTTGCGGCAAACCCGGGTGGTGGCGCCGGATGACGGGGTGGTGTCTTCCCGCTCGGCCAATCTGGGCAATGTGGTTTCATCAGGCGCCGAACTGTTTCGTCTTGTGCGCCAGAGCCGTATTGAGTGGCGCGGCGAGGTCAATGCTGACCAGCAAATGGCCATCCATACCGGACAGGTGGTGAATCTGATCTTGCCCGGCGCGAAAAAGGTGACAGGGCGGGTACGCCTGGTGGCGCCGACCGTAGACAGCAATACCCGCAATGCGCTGGTGTATGTGGATATTCCCAAAGACGCCGCCAAGCCCGGCATGTATGTGCAGGGCAAGATCGATGTGGGCCAGCAACAGGGCTTGGCAGTGCCACTCAGTGCAGTGACCTACCGTGATGGCTTTGCCTATGTATTTGAGTTGGGACAGCTGGGTAGCCAGAATACCAGCAAAGTGACGCAACGCAAGGTGCGCACCGGACGTAGCCGCGGCGAGCAGATTGAGTTGCTGGAAGGCGTGGCACCACACGCCAGCATGGTCTTGACCGGCGGCGCATTTTTGAATGACGGGGACACCGTGAGAGTGATTTCCACTGTAAAAGGCGGAGTGTAAGTATGAATTTTTCTGCCTGGTCTATCCGTAACCCGGTCCCGGCCATTTTGTTATTTGTGGTGCTGAGCTTTCTGGGCATCAAGTCGCTCAATCAGCTGGGTAAACAAAACTTCCCTGATATTGAGTTGCCGGTCATTACGGTCAGTGCCTCGCTGGAAGGTGCCGCGCCGCCACAGCTCGAAACCGAGGTGGCACGCAAAATAGAAGACAAGATTGCGACCATTGGCGGCATTGAGCATATGACCACCACGATTACCGATGGCAGTGTCAGCATCAGTGTGCAGTTTACGATTGATACCAACAGTGAAGAGGCGCTCAATCTGGTGCGTAATGCAGTGGATAGCGCGCGTTCTGAGTTACCTGTTTCCGTGACTACCCCCACCGTGTCCAAGCTGACGACTTCCGGCAGCGCTATCCTGACCTTTGTGGCCTCCGCCGAGAATATGGATGAGGGCGAGCTGTCATGGTTTGTCGATAACGAGGTCAGCAAGGCCATGCTTGCGGTGAATGGCGTTGGCAAAATCACGCGTACGGGCGGTGTGGACCGCGAAGTGCAGGTCAATCTGGATCCGACCCTGATGTCTGGTCTGAGCGTCAATGTCAGTGATGTCTCGGCGCAACTCAAACGTGTCCAGCAGGATGCTTCCGGTGGCCGTGGCGATATTGGTGACAATATCCAGTCCGTGCGCACGCTGGGTGCTTTGCATAGCGCCGATGAAGTGCGCAATCTCGATATTCCGCTTGGTGATGGCCGGCATATCAAGCTCTCGCAAGTGGCTGAAGTGCTGGATACCTATGCCGAGCGCACGACGTATGCCAGTTATGATGGCAAGCCAGTCATCCGCTTTGAAATCACGCGCAGCAAGGGCACCAGCGAAGTCACCGTCGCCAAGGATGTGCGTGCTGCACTGGCATCCTTCAGCCAGCAGCATCCGCAGGTCAAGATCATTGAAGCCTTTAACATGGTGAAGCCGGTGGAAGACAACTATCACGGTTCCATGCAGTTGTTGTATGAAGGGGCGTTGCTGGCCATTCTGGTGGTGTGGTGGTTTTTGCGCGACTGGCGTGCCACGATTATTGCCGCAGTTGCGCTGCCATTATCGATGATCCCGACCTTTGCCTTTATGCAGTATTTTGGATTTTCACTCAACGTGCTGACCTTGCTGGCGATGGCGTTGGTGGTGGGTATTCTGGTGGATGATGCGATTGTAGAAATTGAAAATATTGTGCGCCACCTGCGCATGGGCAAAACACCTTATCAGGCCGCGATGGAAGCCGCCGATGAAATTGGCTTTGCCGTGATTGCGACCACGTTTACGCTGGTGGCGATTTTTCTGCCCACCGCGTTTATGAGCGGTATCCCAGGTAAATTTTTCAAGCAGTTTGGCATTACCGCAGCCATCGCCATTCTGGGCTCACTGGTGGTCGCACGGTTGCTGACGCCCATGATGTCGGCTTATCTGCTCAAGCCGCACGCGATGAAAGAGGAGGTAGATTCAGCCTCGATGGGTATTTATCTGCGCTGGGTCAGCTGGTGTTTGCATCATCGCAAAACAGTGGTGGCAGGGTTTCTGCTGTTTGTTGTTGGCTCTCTCAGCCTGATGCCGTTGTTGCCAAAAGGGTTTGTCCCTTCCTCTGACAGTAGTCAGACCAAGGTCAATATTGAACTGCAACCCGGCACGCCTCTGGAGCAAACGCGTCAGGTAGTACAACTGGCCGAGCAGATTGTGAAACAGCATCCTGAAGTGACTGCAGTGTTCAGTGCCGCGGGCACCGCCAGCACCGGCGGTGGCGGGCCTAATGCATCGCAAAACTCTACAGATGTGCGTAAAGGCAGCCTGGTAATCAGCCTCACCGACCGTAGCCAGCGCCATCAAAAACAATCCGAGATCGAGGCCGACTTGCGTGAACGCTTGAAAAGTTTGCCGGGGGCACGCATTTCGGTAGGCATCGGTGAGTCTGGCGAAAAATTACAAATTACGCTGGCCAGCGATGACCCGATTGCCCTGTCCAGTGCCAGCCAGCAAGTCGAGCAGCAATTGCGCACTTTGGGCGGCGTCGGCAATATCACCTCGAGCGCCAGCTTGCAGCGACCTGAAGTGCAAATCATTCCCGATGTGGACAAAGCCGCCGAATTGGGTGTCACGGTGGAAGCCATTGCACAGGTGATCCGCGTGGCCACTTCGGGGGATTTCTCCAACAGCATGCCCAAACTCAATCTGCCTCAGCGGCAGGTGCCTATTCGTGTGCGCTTGGGCCCCAGTGTGCGCAGCAGTCTGCAGGAAATCGCACAATTACGCATTCCTGCCCGTAACGGCAGCGTGAGTCTCGAAACGGTTGCCACGGTGCGTATGGGCAGTGGTCCGCAGCAAATTGACCGCATGGACCGCATGCGTAACGTGACCTTTGATATTGAGCTCAACAAACGCCAGATTGGTGAAGTCTTGCGTGAAGTGCAGCAACTGCCCGCCATGCAAAATCTGCCGCCGAGCGTGAAGCAGCTCGAAGCCGGCGATGCCAAGCGCATGAACGAGTTGTTTGCCAGTTTTGGCGGCGCCATGATTATCGGCATCCTGTGCATTTATGTGGTGCTGGTGCTGCTGTTTGGCGACTTCTTACAACCCGTCACCATTCTGGGCGCACTGCCCCTGTCATTGGGAGGCGCATTCTTTGCTTTGCTGGTCACGCATAACAGCTTCTCCATGCCGAGCGTGATTGGCCTGCTGATGCTGATGGGCGTGGTTACCAAAAACTCCATTTTGCTGGTCGAATACACCATCATGGCGCGCAAAGAGCGCAAGCTCAGCCGGTTTGATGCCATTATTGATGGCTGCCACAAGCGTGCACGGCCAATTATCATGACCACGATTGCCATGGCGGCCGGCATGATGCCGATTGCCTTGGGCTTGAGTGCAGACCCCAGTTTCCGCGCACCGATGGCGATTACGGTGATTGGTGGGTTGATCACCTCAACAGTGTTGAGCTTGGTGGTGATTCCGGTGTTGTATACCTATGTGGATGATTTGCTGGGGTGGGTGAGGGGCTTGGCGCGACTTGCGCGTAAGCATGTGTAATAGGATGGCTTGACCTTGCCGGTTGACTTAAAAAAGCGCACTTTGACGTGCGCTTTTTTGTTATTGGATAATGCGCAAAATATTCTTTATTTTTATTTATCAAGCATATATGTCATGCCGTTTTGGATCGCACGCGATTGTGGGGGCATGTCTTGGAAGTCCAGACGGGGTTGCCGACTGTATTTTTTAGTGGACAAGGGTGGGCATGAATGCCCACGCGGATGGTTACTGGTTGTTTCTACTGTTTCATTTCGCCTTTAGGCGACCGTTCTTTCTTATGCTTGTCCATAAGAAAGAAGGCAAAGAACAAGACACCCCAGCTTCCGCTTGATCCTTGCGCTACTCGGCTTGTCGGGCGTCCATCGAAACTCAACCTGGCAGCTCACATAATACGTGAGCTGCCAGGTTGAGTTTCGCGAGCGCTTATTTTGGTGAGCAACGCAGGAATCAAGCGGAAGCTGGGGTGCACTTTCTTTTGGTGACTTTATCTTTGTGCAAGCAAAGAAAAGTTACTCGCCTAAAGGCGAAAAGAAACATGACAATCAAACACTAACGTCTGTTCAAAAATGCCGACTCTAAAGTCTTCTTAAAGACAAGAATAGAAAAGAACGGTCGCTGAAAAGTCGAAATACATGATTCCTTAATCTGGTTTGATATTCAGGATGCGACTGTGTTGCTGTGGGCGAGGGCTCTCACTCAGCTTGGGCTGAAAAGATATGTGGGCACCTCTAAAAATTCAAATTCCGTTGCGATACTGCGTTGCTCATAAAAAATTTATCCTTACATATCAAATATATGCGGCGTCAAAATTTTTTACTCGCGCCTTGTCTGGCGTAGTAATTTGAATTTTTAGAGGCACCCAGGTGTGAGTTAGCTGAGAATTTTGGGTTGGGTGAAATAATTAACTGTTAAGCGCACATTCCACACGCTCAACCACCAGTTGTTGCAACTGATCCCTTACCGTCTGACTCAGCGGCTGCACCTCGGAATCCCGCACGGCCTCTCCCCAGTGACTGTTCGGGAAGTGCTTGTCATGCTCAAATCTGGGAATCACATGCCAATGCATATGCGGTGTTTTATTGCCTAAACTCGCCAGGTTAATTTTGTCCGGTTGTATCACATCACGCACCGCGCGCTCAACGGCAAACACCACTTTCATGGTACGTGCGCGTTCAGCAGGCGGCAGGTCGGTCATTTCCTTGACGTGTGCAAGCAGTTCGATGCGGCAATACGCCGGATAGTCGGCATCATGTAACAGCACGACCCGGCAGAAGTCATCCTGCCACAACAGGTCTTGCGGGGTTGGGGTGCAGAGCGGGCACTTAATGATCATGAGACTGCCAGCATGCGGTCCAAAGTCAGTTTGGCCAGTTTGGCCTCGTCTTCAGGCACTTTAATCTGGTTGACCACGTTGCCTTCTGCAAGGTTTTCCAGGCACCAGGCCAGATGTTGCGGATCGATACGCGCCATGGTCGAGCATTCGCACACCACATGGCTCATAAATTGCACCAGCTTGTTCTGCGGTTTCATCTGTTCGGCCAGGCGCGTGACCAGATTCAGCTCAGTGCCCACCAGCCACTTGGTGCCAGGTTCTGCTTCACTGACCGTGCGCAAGATATACTCGGTCGAGCCGACATAATCCGAATTGATGCACACTTCAAAGGCCGTTTCCGGATGCGAAATCACCTTGCCATCAGGATGCTGGGCGCGGAACTGGTCAATATTCTGTTTGCGGAACATCTGGTGTACCGAGCAATGACCTTTCCACAGCAGAATTTTGGCCTCTTTGATTTGTTGTTCTGTCAGGCCGCCCATCGGCAAGTCAGGGTCCCATACCGGCATGTGTTCCAGCGGAATACCCATTTTGTAGCCGCTCCAGCGACCCAAATGCTGGTCAGGGAAGAACAGAACTTTTTCACGCTGGCTAAAGCTCCACTCTAAAATCTTGGGTGCATTGGTACTGGTGCAAACAATGCCGCCGTGTTCACCACAAAATGCTTTTAAATCGGCGGCCGAGTTAATGTAGGTCACTGGCGTGATGGTTTGATCAAAATCCAGTACCTTGCTGAGTTCGCGATAGCTGCGTTCTACTTTTGCCAGATTGGCCATGTCCGCCATGGAGCACCCGGCGGCCAAGTCAGGTAACACCACAATTTGCTCTGGACGGCTCAGAATATCGGCCACTTCCGCCATAAAGTGCACGCCCAGAAACACGATAAATTCAGCATCCAGACTGTCGCAATATTTTGACAGTTTAAGGGAGTCACCAGAGAAGTCGGCATGGCGATACACGCTTTCATGCTGGTAGTGGTGGCCCAGAATCACCAGTCGCTTGCCCAGCTTTTCACGGGCGGCCAAAATCCGTGCCTGACAGTCATCGTCTTTGGCAGACTGGAATTTCTCAAATTGTATGGTGGCAGTTTGCATGCTTGTATTGATCAGATGGGGGTGAAAACGTTATTTTACAACCGATGTGGATTAATCCCAATTGTAAATGCAGCATCAGAGCGTCAACTGGTGTTTTTCACCCAGCCGTTTCAGCGCATCCACATTGGTCCAGCTGAATACTTTTTTGGCTGCTTCGCGCCAATCCAGCCATACATAACGGGTATGTTCATTGGGCGCGAGGCTTACGGGCATTGGTTCCGGAACACACAGGCCAAACAAGTGTTCGGTATTTTCAGTCACATCCGGCGCGTAGCGATGGCGCCAATGTGGATAGATTTCATAGACATTGCTTGCATGCCAGTCTTGAAAGTCATAGGCCAGCGCATCCAGTCCTGTCTCTTCTTTCACTTCGCGAATCGCCGCCTGATAAGGCGTTTCGTCAGCCTCCAGACTGCCGGTGACCGATTGCCAAAAGCCCGCTTTGTCGGCGCGTTCCATCAGCAAGACCTCAAGTTGCGGGGTGTGAATCAAGATTAGTGCAGAAACGGGTGTTTTGTAATGGGTCATGTTATTGGTCGATGTTTCAACAAGCGGTGAACTCACGCTAAAAACATCTTACAGGAAATTGAATGGTTGTTCTGACCAGCCGGCAGGTCATATGTTTCAACCGTTTTGTCTACTTTGATGAATGGTGGTTGATATCAACCATTGTATATGACTACAACCACCAATCTATCGGGTGCATGGTTATAAATTATAAAATATTTAATTATATCAATGCCTTAACGATAATAAAAAATCGGCATATAAAATGCTCTATTTTAAACATAGTGTTGTCTTTATAGTTGTAAATCATTTGATTTTATCAAGTTGATTGAATGTTAAAGATAATAACAACGAATCTTCCCTGATTATCCTTTCCCGAGGATATTGCTTAACCCAAGCTTGATGCTTGGGTTTTTTTTGGTGACAGCGTTTATTTTTTGAAACAGTTTGAATCCCACTGCTTCTTACAAAGCCCCAGTATCAAAATCAGTTGTCAGTTTGTGCATGGGTGATCTCGGCTTGACAGCAACAATGCCTTAGAATAGGGTTTAAACTAACTTATTGTATGGATGCACCTGTTGGTATCCAAGGCTAATCACGACAGCCCTGGCTATATTCGTGGATTAAAAAAAGTGTGACTATTCGCGCTTGTGAGGAGGCTGTTGACGATGAACCCCAATATTATCGAAGACAACCTCCATTTTTTTAAGGGGCATGGTGGTCAACACCCATTAAAAACCAACATACTGACCCATCTCAATCAGCCGACCCCAATGATGAAGCGTCTTGGCGTATTCTTGAGAGACTCGCCTGTTTGCTCAGTGCTTATTCGGAGTGAAAAGGTGTATTTGACAGTGTGCCGGCGTTTTGTATTGATCTTCAGCAGTGGGTTGCCATGCACATGCGATTGATTTTTCTAGTGCTGTTGTTTCATCATAGCCACACTGCGTTTGCCTTCACGCCTTGTCGTATCAGTGGATTTTCCTATGCAATCGAATGTACTACGTTGGTCGTTGAAAGTTCGGTGTCGCATCAATCACTGTTTGATGTGAGGGTATTCAAGGTGGCGGCCAGAGTGCGTTATCCTTTGCCATCCCCACTGATTTGGATTCCGAGCAGTTTAAGCGTCAGTCCGACTGCGCGGGCCCCATTTATGATCAATAGTTTGTCAAGGATTCGCAACAAACGTGATCTTATCTGGATCGAATTGACGCCACATGCCTCAGGGTTGCGCAATCACTGTGGCTGGTCTAAACCTTGGAACAGCCTGTCTTTTCGTCTGGATCGTTTTGCCCATCCAGAATATTTGGCAAGTTGTCAAACTGAACTTAAAACACTAGGGGTGCTCGATGAGCTCACCCCCGAAACCCTGGCTGGGTATTATGAAGCAGTCGCCAAGCAGTTAAATCTGACTAAAGTAACGATTTTTGCCGAGCAAGCAGGGGCTGAAATTGCCAGCGCATGGCAGCAACAATCCCCGGGTAGAGTATTGTTTCAAGTGATGGATAACCCGTCGGAGGCCCGTGCTCCATCGTCGCTGATGGCGCAAGCGGTGGCGATAGACCGCAAGCTGCAAGCCATCGATACGCAATGTCGTCGCAGCGGACAATGTGCGTCAGATGCCCTTGGACTCCAACAGGCGTTTAGCCAACTGCGCACGCAATTACCAACATTGGTCACGGTGCAAAGTCCCTATACATTTGCCGAGGAATCCATCACATTCACAGCCCCTTTTTTAGTCTATGCCCTCCAGCAACAGCTCAACCTCACTGAACAGTCACAATGGTTGCCCAATGTGTTTCATCAAGCCAATCAGGGAAACTGGTTGCCCCTATATCAATTAATTGCAGGGCAATGGACAAGGCGCTTGCCTCAGGTCAATGACGTGTTTTATCTTGCCGAGCAATGCATCGACTGGCAGACATTTACCGATAACACTGCGGTTGCCCCTGCCCATCCTTCATTCTTGGTGAATTGGATCTATCAGCAACTCAAGCAGCGTTATCAAACCCTGTGTCAATCAAGCCCCAAGTTGATGCACCAACCCATCAAGCATAAAACGCAACCACCGCCGCAATTGATTTTGCGTGGCGGCTTATGGTCGGTTGGCCAGAACGATACCCCGTTAGAATCGACGCTATTGCTCCATGTGCCAGGCGTAGAGCACGTATTTAGTTATGGTTGTGCCAAAGAGGTGATTGCACGTTACGTGAATGTCGTGGATAAACAATTGCAAACGGGTAAAGCCGTCTCTGTACGTCAAACAGAGATCGAGGCCGAGTGTTTGCTCAACATGCCCTTGCCTGTCAAGCCCTCGCTCGCAGACGCGATAAAGAAAAAATGATTATGATCGAAGCCATTGACCTCAGCAAACGTTTTGAGCACTCCTCACTTTTTAGAAAAACCCAGCCAGGCAGACCCGTGCTTGACCGCGTCTCTTTGCGGGCTGAAGACGCCTGTATCACGGCCTTGCTGGGACCCAATGGCGCGGGTAAAACCACTTTTCTCAGAATGCTTGCGGGCTTGGAAAAGCCAGAGGCAGGAAGCATCTTGATTCAAGGGCAGCCTGCCCATTTGCACACGGCGAAATTTGCCTATTTAAGTGATGGATGCGGCTTATACCCTCGGTTAACAGGGGAAGAAAATATTCGTTATTTTGGCGCACTGTATGGCCTGTCTGATGCACATATCACGCTTAGGATCCAAACACTGGATAGCCATTTGGGCTTCGCCCATGTGCTCGCCAAAAAAGCGGGAGCGTGCAGTCTAGGAGAGCGCATGCGCATCGCATTGGCAAGAGCGCTGGTGCATGACCCCCACACCCTGGTATTAGATGAACCGACCAACGGGCTGGATTTGGCCTCGGTACGCAAATTGCGAAATTTCCTCCGTTATTTAGCGAGCGAGGCAGGTGGGGGCAAATGTATTCTGCTGTCCACGCATCATCTGCACGAAGTTGAAATGATTGCCGATCAAGTGATTGTGTTGGTGCAAGGCCAAGTCAAGGCTACCGGCAGTGTCAGACAAATTACGGTGGCCAATGCTGCGCAACACTTTGAAGATGCGTTTGCTGCTTTGGCATTTGGGGAGACAATCTCATGCATCAACGTTGGGTGATTTTTAAAAAAGAGTTCAAAGACTCACTGCGGGATCGGCGCGGACTCTTAACCGTTGGACTCGTCACCGTATTGGCTGGGCCACTGTGTTTGTTATTCATGGCCAATATGCTGTCGGAGTATGAAGCCAAATCCGAGCGACGCGTGGTGGTGGTGCATCGCCTGGCAGACAGCCCTAGCTTGCAAAACTATCTGCAACGAGAAAGTGCACAAATCGTCCCGGCGCCTCCTGATTATGAGGCAGCGTTGCGTGAAGGGCGATTGTTAGAACCAGTGGTGATTGTGCCGCCGCAATTTGACCAGCAATGGCAGCGCGGAGAAGTCGCGACATTGACACTACTCACCAACAGTCAACAAGCACGCACACAAGCTTCTGTGAGCAGGCTAAAACGCTGGCTGCTTGGCTACGCCAGCATGCAAAGCGAATGGGCTTTAATGCAACAGCCCACGCTGCTCAGAATGCACGAACTGATACAGTTGGAGGAACAGGATCAAGCCTCAGACAAAGCACAAACCGTCAAACTGTTCGGCATGCTGCCCTACTTTTTGGTGTTTGCTGCCCTCTATGGGGTATGGAGTGCCGCGTTAGAAACCACGGCTGGCGAGCGCGAAAAAGGAACGCTGGAGGCATTGGCCGTGACCCTGACCTCGCCAGTTCATTTAGTGATTGGAAAATGGTTGGCCGTTACTACCTTAGGCGCAATCCTGGCAACCCTGGCGACTTTAGGCTTTATCCCCGCGCAAGCATGGATCGCCAGTGACACCCTCAAGGCCATGTTTAACTTTGGCAGTGATGAAGCCATGATTTGCTTGTGTTTGATCTTGCCTTTGGTAGGTTTTTTTGCTGCCTTGTTGCTTTTTTTAGGGGCTGTAGCCGCTTCCACCCGGCAGGCGCAAACCAATGCCACTCTGGTCATGTTACTGGTGGCTTTTGTTCCGATGCTCTTCTTAACTCAAGGCGGTCAAGTGAGTGTTTGGCAAACCTGTCTGCCCGTATTGGCGCAACATCATGGCATCATTGCACTCCTCAGCGGTGAGCCCCTTAGCCTCAAGCCAATACTATCGCTGGTTGGTTGTCATGCCATCCTCATTCTTTTCTTCATCACTATCACCAGCCGAGTCTTCGCAACGATCCGTCACCATTGAGTCATTCTCCCATGGATTGAACCCAAATTTTCCATGAGGCGATTTGCAATCTACTTGAACGTCCACTTGTCTAGATTGCGTCTTTTTTGCGCAAATGTTCGGTCAATAAAATGACGATTGACGCTCAAATTTCCACAAAAAATCCATCCAGCCACCCTGCGTTGCCGTTTAAAGTCCTCATGGTAAATCTGGGTTGAAAATCACTTTCATTGCCATAACCATCAAAAGTGTTCTAGAAACAAACCCACACTTTTAATGTTGTACCGCCAACATTTGCAACTATGTTGCATTTTTGATATAGTGCTATTATGCAACTTTGTTGCAAAAAATAAGACCTTGATGAGGAGAAAATAAAGTGGCCAATCAAATCAAAACGTTTATTCAAGATGAATCAGGCCAGTCTATGGTGGAATATGGGGTTACCTTAGGGGCTCTAGCGGCTGTGTCATACATTGCTGTCGTTCAGTTAGGGGACAAAACAGCAGATTTGTATGCCTGGATGGCTAACCATTTGCCAGGAGGGGAAACAGATGAGGCTGGTACAGGGCAATTGGTCAGAGCCAGTGAAGGGGGCAGTCATGGTTTGGTAGGCTTGTCGAGAAACAGTGTTTCAGGGGCATCTTTTGCCCAAGAGCACATTTTGGAAGAGGGACATTTGCAGCACGTACTGAGCTCATCCAGCACATTGATAGACTAATCATACGCAAATGCAAAGGCAGCCAGAGTTGTTGCCTTTGCCGTAACACTACAGGAATAACACGCACATCGGGCGTATCTTAGACCTTACCCATCATTGCCTCAACTTGGCTTAGTCCAGTGCGCATCAAGAGGATTAAGCTTCAGGTGCAAACCGATTCACGTCGGTCAAAAGACCCATTTACTTTGGGCTGTCATCCAGGCCTATCCTTGCGACCAAAGCAAGTTTTACTTGTTGCAGCACATCCGTCCAATTTCCCGCGTCCACTTGCCTGAATAATCTAACCGTCGGATACCAAGGGCTGTCATCTCTATCCAACAGCCAACGAAAATCGGGATGATGTGGCAGTAAAATCCACACAGGTTTTCCGGTAGCTGCAGCCACGTGCGCCACACTGGTATCTACCGAAATGACCAAATCCAGGTGGTGAATCAATGCAGCGGTATCATGAAAATCATGCAGGTGGAGATCATGTTGCTGTAGCTGAGGCAACCTCGCAAGACATGCAATATCCTCTTGCCTAAATTCCTTTTGTAAACAATGCCATTCAGCTTGAATATCAAACAAATCAATCAGTTGTTCAAGATGAATACTACGCTGGCGATCATTTTTATGTGTGGTCGAACCTGACCAAACAATGCCAATTCTGGGAATCGTCCTTGGGCCAAGACGCAGCATCCAACGTTCGTAAGCATCGGGCTGTACAGTCAAATAAGCGATATTTGCCGGAATGGATTCAAGCGTAGTGCCAAAGACATAAGGCAAGCTCATCAACGGACAATACGCATCTGTCTCGGGTATGGACTCGCCCTTGGCCACAATCTCAACACTCGCCCCAAGCGACTGCATGAGGGTTTTAAGAACGAGCGGCACATAGAAAACGGGGTGTATTTCACGTTCAACCAACATTGGCAGGTAGCGACAAAACTGCACAATGTCGCCAAAGCCTGTTCATAGGTGACCAGCAACCGTTTTCCGGTGAGATCCTCTTTACCACGCCATGACTTGCCGGAAGTGTGTGCATACATTGCTTTCATCTCTGACTTAATGGTACGCCACTCATACAAGCGCCAGCCCTCGGAGTAATGCCCAATCAGCAGGAGTAGCAGGGCTTTGTTCCACCATGTATCGGCATCATCTGGGCGCAGAGCAAGTGCCTGGTCATAGCAATCCAGAGCAGCAGTGAATTGATGACAGGCGGCAAAAACAGTCCCCTTGTTGTTCAGGGCATCCGCATCTTCGGGCCGTAAAGTCAATGCTTGGTCGAAACACGCCAGCGCCTGTAAGTTTTGACCTGTTTCTGCGTACAACACCCCCATATTTCTGTGCACATCAGAGTTGTCAGCCTGTAATTTTAGGGCTTGCTCATAGCAATTTAACGCTGCATCAAATGACAGTATCTTTTTATACAATAACCCTAGGCTATTCCAAGCCATTGGATAGTCGGGGCGTAAATTCAGTGCTTGGCGAATACGATGCTCTGCTTCCGAGTAACGTTTTAGCTCAGTAAGTAATACCCCACTGTTGTGATGAAACTCGGCTACTTCGGGTTGCAGTTCGGAGGCGTGCTGGTAACACAATAACGCATGCTCGAGTTGTCCCATCTGCCTATGCAACAACCCCTTGTTCACCCACACATCAACCCGCGCAGGTGCAATAGAAGAAACGCGCTCGAAATAGGTGAGCGCTTGCTCCAGTGCGTGTGTTGTGCGCAGTGCAATTGCGCAATTCAGTATGGCACCGACATGTTCTGGCTTTAATGCAAGCGCCTGTTTAAAGCAATCAATCGCTTGAGTCCAGTCTTGCTGTTGCAAGTAGACCATGCCAAGATTGTTATGTGCTGAAGCCATGTCAGGATTGAGTTGCAAGGCATGCATAAATGCCAGTCTAGCCGATGCCAGCTGTTGTGTTTGCAGCAAAGCAGTCCCAAGCATGAATGCCAGTCTGGCATCCTCAGTGCAGCAGACTGAAAGCGCTTGATAACGCTTAATCGCTGCATCAATTTCTGCTGCACAATCCTTTTGCATATCCTGCACCTAACCCATGCGCCAGCCGCGTCGCTTGAACAGCTGGTAGGCCACTAACCACAACAGATTGCTCAGTACGACGATAGCCAGCATATGATAAAACATGGTGATGCCTTGCATTTTGCTGGCTGGGCCATACAACAGCATCTGAAACAACTGAATGGCATGGTTTTCGAACATCATGCCTTTAATCAAGGCAAAAGCCTTGATTTTAGTGGCCAGGGCAAAGATCACACCCATCAGCATCAAATAACAAAAGCCCACCAAACTGGCGGTGGTTTGCGTGCGGTTGAGGCTGGTAATGATGGTGGCAATCGCAACAAAGCCCATGCTGCTAAAGCCAAAAATGGTGATAAAAAAGTAGGCAAAATGTAGCATCATGTCCCACGGCATGCCCGAGATGATCTTGTAAATCAACACACTGGTCAGCACTGACACACTGACATGAAACAACAGCTTGGCAAAAATCATTTGTCCTGGCTGGGTGGTCGTTAATGCCAGTGCCTGCAACACTCCGCGCTCACGCTCGTAGCCGGTAAAGCCAATAAACATGGCACAGCAGATAAAAAACTGTGCCGAAAAAATCATCATGCCGCCTATCATGCCCTTGGCCTGATCGCTACCCAGGTCTATCTTGCCCAGCGTGGTCGGGGTCGGTTTGCGTTCCGTCAGTGGCTTCAATTGTTGAGTGAGCGCCAACTGCGGATTCAGCGTGGCCACCTTACCCAGTACCCAGCGGCTTAAATGCGCCAACTGGGGGCTGTTCAAGTCCCCGGCCCTAAACGTCAGCGCCACCTGTTGCTGCCCATGGTTAGCAGCCGGACTCTCCTGGATTTCGGCCACACAAGAGATTGAACTTGCGTATTTTGGCCCATGATTCAATGTGCTGGCATCGAGCTGGATAAAGCGGGTAGTCTGTCCGGTTTTGCTGGCTTTGAGCGCTGCAATCAGTGGCGTTTCCAGGCTATACACCACAGCACAAGGTTGCTGCGCCTGCCGCTGGGCAATACGTGAAGCGCGGTTTTCCAGGCTCACCAAAAACGCCATCAACACAATCAAGCCTGCTGCCATCATGGCTGCAGGGTTGCGTTTCAGCCGGAACCATTCCTTGCAATACAACACCCATAGCAAGCGCCAGTAACCAGGCGTTTTTACACTAGCACTCATTGATACGCCTCCCCGGTCAGCTTTTTAAATACATCTTCAAACTTAAATTCGCGCGAGTGCACCCTCAGGCAATGTTCGGTTTGAATAATATGTGCCAGCGCTGCACGCTGTGCCGGGTCATCCAGATGATAACTATGGCGCACCATCACACCATCACGGTCGTATTGCACATCACAAAAACGCTCGGCATGGCGGGTAATAAACGCGGTTGGCGTATCACAGTCCAGCAGTTTACCTTTGGCAATAATCGCCACCCGGTCACAAATCTGCTCGACTTCTTCCATGTCATGTGTGGTTAAAAACACCGTGGTGCCCTGTGCTGCCAGATCTTGCATCAGTCGCCGGACCAACTGAATGGAATGCGCATCGAGATTGGCGGTCGGCTCATCAAAAAATACCAGTTTGGGCGCATGCAGTAACTCCCGCGCAATCAATAACTTTTTCTTCATGCCTTTGGAGTAGGTGCGCACCTTCACATGCGCCGCCTCGCTCAGTTGCAACACTGACAACCAACGGTCTATCTCACTAAACGGCACCCCGTACAAACGCGCATACAAGGCCAGATTTTCATGGCCGGTCATGTCTTCGTAGTGGTTTTCGGTGTCTGGCACATAGCCAATGAAAGGTTTCACTTTTTGAAGCTCTTTGGGCATGGCATACCCAAGCACTTCGATGCTGCCTGAGGTTGGGGTTAACGCACCGTTCAGCGCGCGTATGGTGGTGGTTTTACCGGCGCCATTCGGGCCTAGAAAACCAAATAACTCACCTTGCGGAATGTCCAGTGACAAACCATCGACCGCTTTAAAATCACCAAAGCGAATATTCAGTTGTGAAATCTTAATCATTGCAACTTCTCTGCATGAACGCACATATGACGTAAGGCGATTGCCTCAACAAAAAACCAGATATCTCCCAGCGTCGTAAACAAGCGGTTAGCAAGGGCCGCCAATAAAATCACGCTTTCAGGAAGCACCCCTGCCAGCAAGGCCAGCAACACCACTTCACGCACCCCAAGGCCGCCGGGTGCGCCTGGCACCACAAAACCGACCAACCAGGCGATCGCATAGGCGAGCATCGCCAGACTCATAGCAAACGGCAGTGGTGTCAGCAAGTGCAAGACCCAGACAAACATGGCACCACCCAGCAGGTGGAACAGCAGGTAATAACCCAGACTAGGGACTGAGAAACCGGCAAGCAGAGGACTGATCAGAGTCCACAAACGGTGTCTGAACGACTCAACACACAATATCAGAATCAGCACACCCAGACCTGCCAGCCACCAGCAGGTCAAAAAAAGATAGGGTTGCAAGCAAGCGGTGACATATGCAAGATTCAAACAGGCAAATACCAAAATGCAGATGCCCACTGCCAGCACATGCCCGGCGATTTCATTCAAGGTGGCCTGCAGCACCTTGCCTTGCTGCAATTGCCAGCGTTGCGCCAGCCATTGTCTACCCGCAAAGTGCAACACATTGCCAGGCAAATATTTGCCTATTTGACTGATGCCATAGATGACCAGCGCTTGCTGCCTTGACAGCGTTTGTTGCAAATGGCGCAGATTGTCATGCCAGCCTAGCCCAAGCAAGTTGAGTATCAGCGCATGACATACGCTCAAGCCACCCAGCCACAGCCAGTGTTGCGGATGCGAAAGCATGTGCGTGTGCAGCACTTGCCGGTAGTCAGCCACCTTACTGAAGATCAGCCACAGGCTGAGCAACATCAGCAGCACCCCGGCGACATGTAGCATGCGTTTCAAATGGCGTGGCATGGTAACGTGCGCATTTAGTTTTGATCCTGTTGTTGGATCAGTATAAGACGTATTTCTTCTGAAAGCTTGCGGTTGGCTGCCAGCAAGTCAGCCAGAAAAGCCACCAGCATGGTCTGAAAGCCCATCACCAGCAATGCCCCTGCCAGTATCACAGACTGGATATGTCCATTCCCATCACCTTGCAAAAAGTGGTACAAAAAGCGCAACCCCAGCAAAAAGCCCAGTCCGAACAATACTGCCCCTATGGTGCCAAAGAAACGCATGGGTCGATAGATGGCATAAATGCGGATAATGGTGCCAATCGAGCGACGCACATACGAAGCAATGCTCTTGACCAAGCGCGAAGGTCGTAAATCGGCATTGGTGCGTATCGGCACCGATAGTATCGCCATATTTTTTTGGCCCGCTTGAATAATGGTTTCTATGGTGTAGGTGTACTCACTAAACACCACTATGTTCTGTGCCGCATGGCGAGAATAGGCACGAAAACCGCTGGGTGCATCCGGGATTTTGGTGCGGCTGGCCGTACGTACAGCCCAGCTACCAAGTTTTTGCAGTAACTTTTTGCTCCATGAAAAATGCTCAATCTCGTCTATCGGTCTTGCGCCAATCACAATATCCGCCTGCCCGGCCAAAATAGGTGCCACCAGCTTGGGAATATCCTTCGCTTCATACTGATTATCCGCATCGGTATTGACAATCACATCTGCGCCAGCTTGTAATCCGGCTTGAATCCCGGTCATAAACGCCCGTGCCAGCCCTTGGTTTTTCGTATGCTGTACGACATGCTGCACCCCGCAATCTCGGGCAATCTGCGCTGTGTGATCACGGCTGCCGTCATCAATGACCAACAACTCTACGCAATCAAAACCTTCTACCGATTTTGGAATCGCCGCCAATGCAATCGCCAGCGTTTCTGCCTCATTGAAACATGGGATTTGGATAATTAATTTTTTCATGACGCTAGCTTAAACTCTTTAAAATAACTCCTTTCAAATGCATAGTTCATGCCTGAATTAATTGGAATGGCGATAAAGTGATGACCATTTTTAATAGTATAAAAAAGTGTTTAAGATGAAATACATAGCAAAAAAAATGACTGATGCAATCTTGTGTTGCTCTACGCAAACAGATAACGGATGGTTACTTACTTGTATTGAGTGGTTGATATGAGCCATCATGAAAAAGTAAACGGTTGAAATCAACCGGTTTGTGTGTCATCAATTTGAAGCGCTCTTGACATTAACCTCGTCACTTCCTAACGCAATACTGACAAAGCCTCGTATAGATTATAGCCCCATGTTGCTGGATAACCAGTATTCAACGGTAAGACGAAACTGCACATAGCATGACCCGCTATTAGGAGACTCGACACTTTCGAAGGTATAGTTCTTGCTGAGAATATCGCCGACTTTCGATTATTAACAGCCATGCCTCAACTAACCAACATCCGCTCCCTGAGTTCGCTTACCTACATTAGTGGTTTGGATGGTTTGCGCGCGATAGCGATCCTGTTGGTAGTTGCGCACCATTATCTGTCGCCGTTTAAAGCCAATCTGCAACAATCCCTGGCCGGATTGCCCTTGTTGGTGATTGCCAAGATTGGATGGATAGGGGTAGATATATTTTTTGTCATTTCAGGTTTTTTGATCGCACGCGTGCTTGCCAGGCGACCACCAAGCTCGTTCGCATCACTAAAGCACTTTATTGCAGCAAGGGCATGGCGTTTATTGCCAGCCTATGTGGCATGCGTAGTGTTATTTCTCATGGTCGCTGCCATCAGTACGCCAAACAGCCAGGTTCTGATTAATAGCTGGAGCGTTTGGACGCTAAGCAGCAACTTGCAAAGTGCATTTGGCAATCGCACTGCACTGATGGATGCACACTATAGTTTGGTGCATTTTTGGTCTTTAGCGGTTGAGTGGCACTTTTATCTGCTGTTTGCATGCTGCGTTTGGCTATTTAAATCGCAACGCTTTACCGCGTGGACCATGCTGGTATTGGCCATTATCTGCCGCACTCTGTTGCAAAAAAACGGCTTTTCAGACAACGCCATCTACGCCTTTAGTGTTTGCCGGTTTGATGCATTTGCGATAGGTGTGTTAATAGCCCATGCAAGACCCATGTCACAAGTGCGTAAGCTGGGTTTGGCGGGTGCACTGCTGTTGCTTGTCATGCTGAGTCTGATTGTGCTAGCCCCAGAGCCTTATAAAAAAATAAGCTGGCTGCAACAATATGGTTACAGCCTGATTGCTTTAGGTACAGGCATGGTGTTGCTGTGGGCGATTCAGCAACCAGAATCTTGGCTCATGCACTATCTGGAATCACGCTGGCTGGTTTATATTGGTCAGCGCAGTTACAGCATATATTTGTGGCACCTGGTATTTTTTCCGGGTATTGCCAATTGGGTAGCCGGGTTAGGTCTACCAGCATCGCCGACCATCGCATTGATTTTTATGGTGAACTGCGCCACTACAGCCTTACTGACAGTCTGTTTTTACCAAGGCATTGAACTGAAGTGCTATCGTTGGTTTAGGCAATCACAAGCCAAGGTATAAACTTGGCTAGCGCCCGAAAAACAGGGCACCAGTTTTCTTGATTGCCACTTGCAGCAACAGCAGAAAGGCCAGTACTGCAAACGGAATCATGGGCGCTGAATATCGCGGGATAAAATGGCTTAACGAAGCATAAAACCAGAACAGCCCCCACGGCACGGCAAATACAATCAACAAATCAACACGTCTGCTTATCCAAGCGTAGATGGGTAAACACAAAAAGCTGACAAAGCAGCACACATTCAACACCACGCCCAATACGCCCCCGCAATACGACTGGACTGGATCAGGCACCCCAAATGACCAAATACCACGCCACACATACAAAGGCATCGTTTTAAGATGACTGAACAAGTTGGACTGAATTAACTCAAGTGCATGTGCTTTTACCCGTTGATCGGCATCCTCTGGATGCAGGCGCATTTGCAAACGGGCATAAGCCACGGCCTTATGAAAGAAGCTAATGGCGCCATCGACATTACCTACTTCAGCCGCTTGTGCATCGCCAGGCCTGGAGCGTATCAAACGTTGTAGCTCGACTGTCAAATCACGTTTGGGGTCATCAAAACCAAACAAGTGGCGAAAAGCAGGTAGGGTTTTCAGCTCATACGGCGCATAAACAAAATAAGCCGCTTTATACTCATCGCCGGTCATCTGATTTTTAAAGGCACGGGTTAGCAACACTTGCCCACCACGGTCGCTCAGGGAGGCCGTACCCAACTGTACATAGTTACGAACCATCCATGGCAGGGTCACCAATAGCAGACCTGATGCCAGCATCGCAGTCAAACGCCATGCCTGAACGCCATTGACCGCTTTCAGGCGGTGCATCATAAAGCCCAGCACTGGAATCACGCCCAATGCAGCGTAAAACACCGATGCCTTGGTCAGGGCAGCCAGTCCAAACATCAAGCCGGAAAAAAATGCTGCACGGCCACCCGGTGCCGCTAACAATCGGACGAGGCTCAAAGACAGTGCCAACAAAAAGAATGTAATGAAATACTCTGTCATGGGCCGGTACAAAAAATAGGCACTGTTAAAAAAATACAGCCAGGCAATCAACACCACTACACCCGCGAGCCACGATTTGTCGGTAAACTTTCTTGCCAGAAAATACAACAAGACCATACTGCCAAAGACAAAAGGTATCAGCACATGGCTTAGCTGTATGCGTTGCCAGGCATCACGTAAAAACTCCTTGGGATAGCGCACCTCCATCTGGCTGATACGCTCACCTTGCTGAATGGGGCCCAGCATTTCGCCAGATAACGGCAAACTTGGGATGTCTGTAAATAAGCGCAGGTGCAAGGCTGTAAATACGATTGGCACTGGCTCGCGAAAATTGCTTGGATGTTGTCCATCCAGCGTCATTTGACCTTGTGTGGCCAGATAGTAACTGGCAAGAGCATTTTCAAACCCGTCAAAGCGGTAAAGGCGGCCGTCCATCTTTTGCATTGAGATGCTGGTAAGTAATACCAATAGTGCATAGACTAGCGCGTGCCTGAAGACGTATGCCTGAAGAAAATGCCAAACAGATTCGTACCACTTAAGATTAGTCAATGGCGTGCCCATGATGTCTATTCACTCTTTGTTTTAACAGGATATGCACCAGAGACCACAGTGCACAGATGACCCAGATCGGAATCAGCATTTCACTGTAACGCGGAATAAAGTGGGAGGCCAAAGCATAAAATACAAACACCGCCGTGCTGGTTGAGGCCAGCATCCACAACACCATGTTTCTGGAAAACAAAGCCACTAGCGCCAGTGCAAAACCACTACATAACCCGGCAAAAGGCAGCCATTCTTGCCATGCAGGTTGCAGGTGTTTGACTTCATGACTAAACCAGCGTCCGTCCACCTTATTACACGGCCATGCTCCACGCCAGGCAAACACCAATGTAGTACGTAAATGCCCCCATGGATTGACTGCTATCATGCCCAGTGCAAGCTGTTTGGCTGCTTTTTCAGCCTCCACGCGTGCCCGTCTTGCATCAGACGGATAGCGTTTTGCATATTCAGCCATGATATTGCTGTATCGAATATTAGCCTGAACATAATAACCAATCGCACACGCCTCATCGCCGCGCTGCCTGCATTCGACATCCGAATCAAAAAAGCGGGTAAACCGCTGCAAACGGCCTCCTATTTCACGGTCTTTTGCTCTAAAACCTGTGAGAACCTTAAACGTATGCTTAAGCGATTGCGGTGCATAGGCATAAAACGCCCCTTTAAATTCCTCATCTGTCATTTGGCTTTTGTAAGCCCTTGTCAGCAACACATTGGGGCCACGTCCGGCAATTTCCCAAGCCCCCAGCCAATGGTGGTTACGCCACATCCAGGCAAATGCAATCATCAGCGCCAGACCAAACAACAGAACCGTTTGCAAGCGCTGCCGGCCAGGCAGTTTCCAGCGCCATTGCAAACACAGCGTGACCAGCGCCAAGCCGACCACCACATACAAAAACGCCGCCTTGGTTAATATGAGCAAGCCCAGCAAGCCACCAGCGATGACAGCGCAGCTGTAAGACTGCTTTTGCCAGCATTGCAACCAAGCCCAGCTAAACCAGACCAATAAAAAAGCAGCATGAAACTCGGTGAGCAGCGTAGAAATAAATACGGGGTGCGAACACAGCGCATACAGTACCGCAGCAGATAAGCCCAACAGTGAGCCAACCAGCGGCCCCTGGTAAGGCGCAACCAACGCCAGCATCAACCAATAGCACCCGGCCACCGTCGCTGCCCACAACAACAGGTTAGGCCATTTCAATAAAATCAGCTGTCTGGGGGTGGCGTTATAGTCCAGACTACGATTGATATGTAATGCCGGTATCAACTGAATCCACTTCGCTGTCAGCCAGTTGGGGAAAGGCTCGCGGCTGTCCGAAATCGTCAGCACAGTGTGTCCGTTGTGAGTATGCAATTTACCCATGGTGCCCGTGTGGGCCAGTCCATTGGCCAGCCCAAGGTTATCCAAACCATCATCATTTGGCGGCAAGGCATCCAGATACTTTAAATTGGTAATCACTGCCAAAATAAAAATAATGGCAGCAAAAAATAAAGATAACGATGTTGTCTGTTTATTTTGTGCCATGTGTTAACGATTACTCAAAAACAGTTTTAATTTATTTTTTATCCAAAGCAGCAGCAATCCAAGAGACAAACACCAAACAGGTAATAAATGTAAGCTATAACGCGGAATATTGTGTGTAAAGAGGAAATAGAAGCAATAAACACTGATAGGCGTTGCGGTTATGGCAATCAGAATAGGGCTTCTTTTTACTAAACCATATGCTGTTATGATTATTAAAGAAAAAAAACCGACTGCAGGCAATAGCTCTTTAATCCAACCTCGTTTGACGCCAAACACCTCGTATGCCCTGCCATCCACATAATTCGTGACCCACAATCCTCGCCATGCAAAGAGCAGTCCAAACTTCAAATGTCTTACTGGATGGTGAAGAGCTTCCTCAAACACAAATTTCTTATATTGCTGCTCTGCATACTTTCTTGCCAGCACTGGTGACTTGTAAGCTTCATAAAAGTGGTTGTAAATTTTACGGATAAACACACTGGCTTTGTGATGACTGTTGATGACAGCATCCATTTGCAAGGCATCTCGCGCCTTTAACTCCCAACCATAATCTCTGGTCGTGTGTTGCAATCTACCGCCTGGCAGACGATCTCGAAAGGTATAACCAGTTAAACGACTCATCACTGGCTTAAGAAAGTCAGGACTGTAAGCATAAAACATCCCCGACAAATGTTGTTCGTTATAAATCTCTTCAAACTTTCTATCCATCATGGTTTCACCACCGCGGCCAGAGATTGAAAATTGCTGTAGTGCACAGCCATTCCTGACGAGCCATGGCGACACAATCAATAACATCGTTAAAAATGAGACCAGAACATGACGCAATACAAAATATTTGGAATACAGAGATGAGAGCAGTGCAGATGCAAAAAGCACGAAACCAACATAAAAAAACGCAGCCTTGGTCAAACATAACAATGCATAAACAAGCCCTGCAACACCAGCCTTCATCAACGAGGGTTGCCTGAAATACACAAGCAAGCCTGAGATAAACAGGAGCATCAGTGTTGCACTATGAATATCAGAACTGATTTGATTGACGCCCCCAACCAATCCATATGCTTGATATGTAAAGGCAAGAAATATGAAGAGCATCGTTTTTTCTAAGCCACTGATCAGGCCAGGCGGAATCAACTCCAACAATAAAAATGTTGCAAAAAAAAGTAGCATCAGAATCAACAAATTGGCTTTTTTCATAGCCAACAGACCACCCGATGAAACAAACGACTCGAATTTATTTTCCAGTAAATTCCCGTTCATATTTGCTGCAATTGCCCAGATAAAAATTGGCAGAGGTTCTCTAAAGTTTGTCGGATATAACTTGTTACTATTGCGCTCATCCTCAAGTGCAAAGTCGCCCGTTTTGGCCAAATGATAAGCAATCAAAGCATTGTCCTTCCAATCAGGCCCTGATGGCAAAGGAGTTATGCGTTGAAAAGCGGCTAGTAAAAGAAATACCGACAGCATCAAAATGGTGACTATGCTCTTGATAAATGATTTGTTGATCATTAGGCTGGCCGCGGTCTGGTTGCGTTAAGTCGACTGTTCAGGTGAGGGTAGTGAGATTTTTTGTTACTGACAATACAGCGTCAAATTGCACTGGCTATTTTCTTGGGCAATGTCAGGGCAAGGCTATCAAACACCAGGCTCAGCACATCATCCACTTGTGGCTCTAGCCCTGTCCACATCGGTAAACGCAATAAACGGTCTGATAAGGTATTGGTGTGGGTCATCTCACCATGTGTTCTGCCATATTTTTTACCTGCCGGTGAGCTATGCAATGGCACATAATGGAACACTGGAAACACCTCGTTTTTGCGCATCTGCTCAATCAAAAACGTGCGCTCTTCCAGTGAGTTGAGCAGTATGTAATACATATGCGCATTGTGTTGACAATGGGCAGGCGTGATTGGCCTGGCCAGCAAGCCTTGCCGCTCTAAAGCATGTAAACCGCGGTGGTATTGTTGCCAGATGCCCCGTCTGCGCTGGGTAATGTTTTGCGCTTCTTCAAGCTGTGCCCATAAAAAGGCGGCAATCACCTCTCCCGGCAAGTAGGATGACCCCACATCTACCCAGGTATATTTATCCACCTGCCCCCTGAAAAACTGGCTACGGTTGGTGCCTTTTTCTCGGATAATTTCAGCACGCTCAATAAAACGCGCATCGTTAATCAATAACGCGCCGCCTTCGCCAGAGATCACATTTTTCGTTTCGTGGAAGGAGTAACAACCCATATGGCCGATGGTGCCCAGTGTTTTGCCTTTGTATGTAGCAAACACCCCTTGCGCCGCATCTTCAATCACTAGCAAATTGTGGCGTTGGGCAATCTCCATGATGGCATCCATCTCACATCCCACACCGGCATAGTGCACTGGCACAATGGCCTTGGTCTTGGGCGTGATGGCGGCTTCAATTTTGGTTTCATCAATATTGAGTGTGTCCGGCCGAATATCCACAAAAACTGGCACGCCACCACGCAAAGCAAAGGCATTGGCAGTGGATACAAAGGTATATGAAGGCATAATGACTTCATCGCCCAGCTGAATATCGGCCAGAATAGCGGCCATTTCCAGCGCCGCAGTGCATGAATGTGTCAGCAGCGCTTTTCTGGTCCCGGTTTCATGCTCCAGCCAGGCATGACACTTTTTAGTGAATGGGCCATCACCAGCGAGCATGCCGTTGAAATGGGCTTCGGCAATATAAAACAACTCTTTGCCGGTCATGAAGGGTTTGTTAAAGGGTGTTTTTTTCATTTCATGTTCATCCTACGATCAATCTCATCAAGATTGCGGTATGTTTATGCACCAGATTTCGCTAGTACCAAGATGCCAGAAACAATCAAGGTGATACCAAATATTTTGTACAGACTCATTGCCTCATCGAACCAGAAGGCAGCAAACAAAAACACCAAAACAAAATTTATTGCTGTCCATGGAAACGCATAACTAATTTCAAACTTGGTGAGTGTCATCATCCAGGCGATTCCCGCCAGGAAAGAAGCGATCATAGCTGTGACCACCCAAGGCTTAATCAATAAACTGCACACAAAATTAAGTTTTCCAAGTGTATCTTCTGGTAAACCGCCTGCCATACCCACCTGCCAGCGCATGATTAGCTGGCTGTACACAGTGAAGAATATTGTGGCTACGATGTATAAATGATTTTGCACTTTATTAATTTCTAAGAGACATATTTGTGGTACACATCAGTGCTTTTGACAAACCTAAAACCAAGCCTGTTGTACAAATTAACGACAGCCAAATTACTCGCTGACACCGAACTCATCACCTTGTTGTGACCTTGCCTGAAGACCTCATCACAAACAGAAGTCCACCAATATTTTGAATAGCCCAAACCTCTGAATTTTGTGGCGACAGCGTGCAATTGAAGTGCATTATCTTTAATCGCCACAAAACCAGCGACTGATTGTTCATACATTAAGGCAAATACCTGTCCATGCTGCATCAAGTCCTCTAGCCATTGATCATAACGTGCATCGGCCAATTGGTTCGGGATATTGGGGTCACGATGAAATCTGCCATGCACAAATGCACTGTGGCTAATTGTCAGCAATTCATTTTTGTCATAACTGGCAGAAATCGAATGCTGTGGGGAGACAAAACGTTGTAAAGCAGAGTCAGTACACTCGGGAATGAGCAAAGTATCGCAGTAATAAAAACCATATGCTTGAGCAAGAGTTTTGTCAGCCAATGGATCCAGCTTTAGGGTATACAGCCCTGGCTGCAAACCACACAACTGCAAATGCGCACTATCATAAACAGGCACTTCAGCGGTATACCAGCCAAAAACCTTGGTATCCCATGGTGTTTCATGTAATGCCGGACTACCCATTAAATGTTGTCCTTCGCACAATATATAATGGGCGGCCTTTCATCTGGTCAAATGCCTTGCCCAAATAGATACCGATGATACCAAGCATCGAGATAATGATACCGCCCA
Organism: Methylophilus aquaticus; assembly: GCF_030769565.1. Classification (GTDB taxonomy): domain Bacteria; phylum Pseudomonadota; class Gammaproteobacteria; order Burkholderiales; family Methylophilaceae; genus Methylophilus; species Methylophilus aquaticus. The sequence goes on from NZ_JAVCAP010000001.1 coordinate 169,493, forward strand.
GGAAATACAACGATACGATTAAACTACTCCAACCCTGGACGCTTGATCCGTATATCATTGCATGGCCTAAAATGTAGGCGCCATAGGTAAACGCAAACGCTGACATCAGAAAACCAACGTTAATTGCCATACGTAATGGCTTGTCTGAAAAAGCGATAATCGTGTCGGTAGCAAGTTTAAGTAACTTTTTGAAGGTGTAACTAGATTTGCCCTCGAATCTTTCATGGTGAATGACTTCTAAACTGGTTGTCGGAAAACCCATCCACTGCACTAAGCCACCAAAAAACCTGAGTTGCTCTCGCATGCCTTTAAAGTTATCGACGACTATTTTAGACATGATACGAAAATTACCATGACTGCCATCGTATTCGGTATCCGCCAGGTAACTTAATGCCCTGTAAAACATTTTTGAGGTGAGTTTTTTTAAAAACTGGTCTTGTCTGTTGGTACGGCTTGCCAACACAATATCAAAACCTTCTTGCGCTTTTGCATATAGCCTTGGTATTTCCTCAGGCGCATCTTGCAAATCGCAATCCATCACCACAACCCAATCACCCTGACAAACATCAAGTCCGGCTGTGATACCGTAATGCTGGCCGAAATTACGGCTGAATTGCAGCCCTTTTACACGACTATCAAGTTGCGATAGTTCGATGATTCTTTTCCATGAGCCATCGCCACCACAATCCTCTACCAATACAATCTCGAAATCTTGCGAAATCTCTGATAATGATTTTTTTAAGCGCGAGTACAGTTCATCAAGACATTTTTCAGCCTTGTAAACAGGAATAACTACTGAGATATGCGGTTGATGTATGACATTTGTTTTTGACATGGTCTTTTTTAATGCAACAAAAGTGCCATGTTGTTAGTAGAAGGCTTGGAAAAATATTTTTTACAATTCAATGCCTTACAACAACTCAAATGGAGTTTAGCAATATTGTAATTTAAAAATGGTTGATTTAAACCAATCAAGTGGTTTAAATCAACCATTTTTGTTTATTGAATTAAAGCGAGTAAAGGGTCACTATGGGCTTTCCGGTATTGGCGGCAATTTTCCGCTTGCCTTGCTGCATCCACTGGCTTCACCAGATAGTGTGTATAAACACCATCTGGATGTTCCACATTAATAGCGCCCCAGTCCGTCAGTCTTTGCGTTTGCAACCGACCTGCTACATGGTAGGTTGCTTTGCTAGCGGCAATACCATGTGCAGACAATATTTGATCCGTTATAGCTCTGCGCCCATGCTTTTCAATCAGTAACCATGCACTGGCTAACGCATCACAACTTGCTTGCTGCAACGCAACAGCAGCCAACCTCTCACTGCCGCTATATCCGCCTATGGTCCAAGCCTGACCAATTGCACATGCCTGCATAAAATAGAGCGCTCCGGGATGATGGCCAGTTAAATCGATGACAGCTGTTTTTTTCTTAAAACCATTGCCAGTTGCAATTTGGTTGAGTGTTTGCAGATAGCTGGCTGTGTCGTCCGATAACACCATAGCTTGAGCAGCATTTGGCTCTGTCCAGACTGCCGTTTGCGAAAACAATCCCTGTGTTTGCCTATAGGGTGTATTCATTGCAGCAATCACGCCAATTGTGCTCATGCAAACTACGACAGAGGCAATCAAGTGATGGGATTGTTCTGAGATTGTTTTCCCCTGCAAAATCAAATAACACAATAACACCCAAAATACACTGGCCCCTGCAGCCGTTTGCCAGTAGTTATTATTCGTGCCAACTGCATACACATATGGCATGACAATCAACAGCGCACTCAACCTGAAATCGACTTTGAAGGCGCATTTTTTCCGGTAACATTGTGCAAACAAAAACGACGCAAACGGTAAAGCAAGTATGATTAATGTATGGTACGAATTTGACTTGGCCGCAGATACATCATGATTTAGCAATCGAAACAAGGCGAATGCCACAATCATTATTATGATGATTTGGAGCAATGATTTAGACCATACACTAATCTGTTGGGCCATCAATAGTCCTAGCATGATTGCGGCACATGTTAGAGAAAACTGGAATTTGAATAATGGTGTCACATCAAAGAGGTCTAATTTAAAAAGGTTTGCGAGGCTGTGGTCACCACCCATAAGCTCAACCAACAATAAACCACCTTTAAAGCGAAGAAAAAATTGCGCCAGATTGCCATCCATCCACCAGCCCGATAGCAACAGACAAATAATAGCGACAATCCCCGCTATCAAAACAAGGGGCCAGTCTTTTCTAATACCGGGACTAAAGTAGAGTATTGTGATGACTGACAAAAAAAGTGCCGTTGAGGGCTTTGCCATAAAGACTAACCAACCACCCAGACCAATCAGTGCGGCGCCCCAATATCGCCTATGGCTTTGCATAGACCATACAAATCCGCTGACAGCGATCAAACAACCCTGAAAGTTTAGGCTGTTATAGCTGGGCGTTGGCACCCAACGCCCCATAATCATCAAAATATACAGTGCAGGCAGTGCTAAACAACAGCTCAGCACCACTTTACTTGCCAAAGGATATTCCGGGCTGTATTGTGCAACAAGCTGACAAGCAAGAGCCATGGCTAAGAACAAACTAATGAGCATGTTGGCTTGCCTCAAATACACTACATTACCGCCCAGCACTTGATATAGAGGGTGATAAATATATCCAAACTGACTTGCATAATATTTATACAGCCATGGATTGCTGATCCAGTTTAAGTAGTAACCTTCGTCAGTTAAATCTACCCCTACATGCATGCGATTGAATACAAAGCTCACCAATACGGCTGCAACAGTCAAAATCATCAGATTGATGACTATAGACCAACCGTATTTAAAACCTATTCTTCTGGCCATTGATAAATGAGACCCTTGCATGTGTCACAAAACCTCGCTCTGAGTTAACAAAGTTGAAATGCATATACATAAAAATAGCCATATAAGCTTGTTATGGCATGAGTAACATCAATTTTATTCATCCAATTTCGGATGATTTTAGCGAGCAGTTGAAAAAACTAGCTATTTGTCAATTCAAAGCTGCATCACTTTGACGCGTTCTGCCACCTGATTAGGAATCTTGGCAAACACAGCCTGTGCATTGCGGTTCACCACTATCAGGTCAAACATCGGGCTGGGTAGTTGTTGAATATCTTGCAACGAGAAATGTGCCAGTCGGTTGGCATATAGGGCCTGCAAATACTGTAAACCAGCTTGTTTGTATGGCGTCAGATTTTCATCTACCACCACGCACTTCGCACTGGTCAGTTTTAACACCATGAGTGCAAAGTGTCCGCCATCATAGCCCAGCAATAAAACGCGTTTGCTGTGATCTAGCAGGTTTAGCGCGTCGGCCTGAACCTCAGCCAGACGTACATCCGGCAACATATGTGCCGAGAGTGGCTGATCGCCAACATGCATGATGGAGGCTTCTTCTGCGCCTGACACAGCGCTCAAACACTGGTTTAATGCAAACCAGTGTTTGAGAAAGTCTTTGGACCATCGCTCTGAAATGGGTGAATATTTTGCGTTTGCGTTTGCGTATGTGTGCTCACCTTGATCTGCCAGTTTGAATGCTCGTCCAAAACGCTCGTTATTCCGTCTTGTGCGTTGCTGGTGTTTACCTTCGCCGTTTTGGCCCCAACAGTATAAGGCATTATTTTTTAGGTTAAATGGCAGTGCCATCATTGGGATTTGACACTCCCAACGTACATAGTCGAAGGCAAGCTGGTCTCGTTTGGAATTCGCAGAAAGCAATTCCCACCAGCGCATATTCAGCTTGATGACATTTGCAGAGCGGTGGTCTCGTACCAGAAAGCTGGTGACGTGCAAGCCGAATTGGGCAGGAAACTGTCTGACTTGATAGTGCTGGATTTGTCTGAGCACCGGTGTCAAGGCATCAATCCCACGTCGAATAATTTCGCCCGCCTCGTCATAGATACAATTTCTAAACTGATGCTTGCACAAAGCCACTGGCGCACGAGAGACACACTCCTCTATCAATGCTGCCGTTAATTTTTCCAAGGTAAAATTGCCATCTATCCAAACGGTCACATCGTAATCATATAAAAACAAATGTGACAATAACTTGACCCTGCGTGCATCCATTTGCGGGTCCTCAAACATGGCTGGGATGACGCGAACCTGCCATGGGGCCGGGGCAACAAATTCGGCTTCTTCTGTGTACAGGATGTAGTCTACCGCCGGGTCAATGTGGTTGAGCACAGGCGCACTATCGTAGCCACCAAAAATAGCGGTATAAACAGCTATTTTGCCAGGACGATGTGTAGAAACCACTGGATAACGCTGTTGATAAAGTGCAATGGCATTATTGTCATCCACATCGTCTCTGGCCAGAATGCGGGCGACCTCGGCAGGCTGCATATAGTCTGCTAAGGCCACAAAATGATTCAATTGCTGCATATCCATTTAAGCATTCGTTGCATTGTGGGCTGGTTTTTCACCCACCAGCCGCATATCGCGCGGCTCGCGTTTTTTGAACTGCGCGGGTTCTTGTCGAATGTTCACCAGTCCTGCTTGTCGCATGAGTTCAGCCAGGCTTTTTGGGGTGTATCCCCAACGGTGGACCATGTATGGATCGCGCCAGCCTGGATCGCCGTAAAACACCCACATGGTGCGTTCATGTTCCGGCGTGCCATGCGTGGTGGCGAGTTCAGGGTTCTTTAGAAAAAGCTCACAGGCGGCAATCAGATTGGGGCATTCCAAAATCATGGTGCTGCCCGGCTTGAGCACCCGTACCCACTCTTTCAGCACATCCAACACTTCCCAACGCCAAAAATGCTCGACCACATGCACGGATAAAATTTCGTCAACCGAGTTGGACTCAAACACGGTGAGGGCTTTGATGTCGCAGATAACGTCAGGCTTTTTCGCCCCTTCATTGATGACCAAATCGACGTTGATATATCCTGCAAGGTGTTTGTCGCCACAGCCCAGATTAAGTTTGCGTGGCAAGGTGACATGCGCGACTACGGTGGGCGTTTTTGCGTCAGACACTTGGACAGCAGGCTGATGCGCCATCTGGGTGGCTATCAGCGCTTCATGCCATAGCTGACCAATACGTTTCGGGGTATGGTGGGCGATGATGTAGGCTTGACCGCGGGCTATTTTTTCAGTCACTGCTTGCGGGTTGGCCAATGCCCATTGAATGTGGGTGTATACATCGCCGCCAACCTGGGCAAAGTCTGAAAACGGTTGGTAGGCGGGTAGATCACCAGTCATCACATAACGGCCTGCCCACAATGCTTCTACCAGTCGGTTTGGACTTTTACCCGCCTTTTGTTCGGATTGCAGGGTTGGTATCAGCACGATGTCGCAGCGCTCAAATGCAGACTGCATGACTTGCGTACTCCAGGGCGTATAGTTGACTTGCAAGCCGTTGCCGGACAAGGCCCGTGCAGCTTGCTCGCCTTGTGGATGCAAGGTCACCATTTCCAGCACGACAGGCCTGGTTTGTGCAATAGCACGAAGGGCAGGGAAAATCGGTTGCAGGGTGTCGTAATTGGTGTGGCTGCCAAACCATAACATGTGCAACGTATCACCGGGTGCGAACAGGGGCGCTTTTTTCTGCCCCTCAAAGCAGTCAGTAATCCAATCAACAGGTTTTTGCGTCAGCTTTTCGATGGTGGCTTTGAGTTCAGGTGTGCTGGCAATCACGCGGTCAGCCAGAGACAACAGAGCATGCTGGTGCTGGCCAATCGCATCCGGGCGCTCGAAATGGTTGTCACAATAATCAACTATCACATGCACGCCTTGTTGTTGCACTTGCTGCAGGTAGGTCAGGATAGCTGGCTGGAGTGACTTGGACACCACCAGCACATCGCCTGCGGCAAATTGCACCTCGCCCCAGCCATGTTGCGCCAGGTCAGCCTCGTTGACCACACGGCTTTGCCAGCCCAGAGGGCCAAGATTGGCGGCGGGCAGCAAGACCCGGTAGCGCGTACTGGCCATCCCTGATGTTGCAAAGCCCAGACTGGTGTCCAGCGTGCCTGCCGTGACCCACACTATCTGCCGAGCCGCGGATGTGGCTGGCAATATTTGTGTCCGTTGTGTTGGAGGTGCTGCGCTGAACGCTTGCGTATCCAGTGCCAAAGCGGCTGGCGCTAGCGCCTGACTTGCGGGCAGGCTGCCAAACGTGCTGACGATGTTTGGCAATGCCTTCAACAACTGATGCCATTGTGCGTAGATCTGCGTGCGTGCTGCCTCTGCCAGTGCATCTGTACACGGTGCGATGGTGGCATGCACATGCACCCCTTGCGCCTGCCAGTGGGTGTGCAAGTCTGCAATGGAGACCATCGCATGGCTACCCGCTATTAACTGCAGCTGGAATGCGGCACGTTTGGGCTGCTGACTAAAGTCATTGAACACATCCACCACCACATAAGCACCACGCTGTCGGGCATCGCTCAGCATATTGAGCGCATGGGCAGTCATCACTTTGGAAAACACGACCACATCGCCTGCTACGGGCGCCGGGCCACACCAACCACCCATTACTTCGGCCATCATCTCGTTGACAAACACCGATTGCCAGCCCTTTGACTGTAAACCCATCGCCGGGGCGATCACGCGCTGATTGGTACTTTCCAGTGCAGAAACTGGCGGCGTAACCTTGCTGTCAATTTCACCAGCCGTGACCCAGATGACTTTACCTGTTAGCGCTGCTGGCTGGACAGATTGTTCGCAGGTGGCAGATGGCGTTACCGGCTGGGCCAGCCCGTAGCGATCCAGCAATGAGAGGCGCAAGTCATCCAGCGGCGGTTGCCATGCGCGTTCAGGGGTTTGGCGATAGACCTGACTCTGTGCGAACCAGGGCGAGCTGTCGCCCTCCAGGCCCCAACGCCAGTCTCCATCGGCAAACTGCACAAACACTCTGGATCCCATGTCGAGTCCTGCGCGCAGGTGCATATTGGTGTTGGAGACCCCGATATTCTCGTCCAGTAGCGAGAGCAGCGCCAACAGGTCATCGAGATCGTCAGTCAGGCTGGCAGCATCATGCAGCCTGGCGCCGAGCGCCTGTTCAAACGCCTTGACGTCGTCGGCCATCACGTTGCGCTGCAAAGAGATGAAGGTGGCGTTGATACCGTTAAGGGCCTGGGACAGCAGATCGGCGTCAATCGACTTGGCCAATTTGGCAAAAATATTGACGTTGCCGTGCACCCCCAAGCCAGCACGCCAGTTGAGGCCTATATAAGGCCCCGGACCTTGTTCCGCCAGCCATGCACGCCATTTGCTTACCAATGCCGGGTCGGGGGACAACGGCAATGCCGGGGCAATCTCGGGTGCACCCAGTTGCTCGCTGGCCAGCGGCACTTCATTGACGATGAACGTCAAGTCGTAGTCCTCTGCCGCCGGTGGCGGTACACTGTCGGCAATCACGCGGTGAAACAAGCCGGTACGCTCCAGAATCGGCTTGAGTTTTTTACCACACCAGTAATCGACCACCATCCCAGCCTGCGCCAACCATGGCATATAGCGCAAATAAGACAGTTCATCACCCAAACCCATGTCACGCTTTATCAGTATGCGTGTACCCTTATGCGCGGGGGTGAGTACCGGGCAACACCAGTCATTCAACAATTCGGGGCGTTGCGCCACACTGCGCGCACTGAATTCACGGAATCCACGTCTGGCATCCCCCAGCTTCAGACGCGACATACCGCTAAACTCGGGCGCATCCAAACGGTTAGGGTTGATTTTCATGCATTGCTGATAGTCTTCAATCGCTTCGGCAATCCGGTTTTGATGCAGGTAGCTGGCAGCACGCGCGTAATGGATGGCGGACAACACCCGCATTTTCGGCTCTTGCAGGGCGCCTGCGGCAATCTGGCAGGCAAGATCGTTCTGCCCGTTTACAGCGAGGGCGCGCATTAAATCACCCACAATCCGGCCATCGTAGGGTGACAGTGTCAGTGCTTTCTGCAGCAGTGAAACTGCCAGTTCAAACTTCATATCGCGCATGGCTGTCCAGCCTAGCAAATGAAACGCGCCTGCGTGTTCGGCTTGCAAGGCCAATACTTTCTGCGCCAGCTGTATGGCATTGGTAAACTGGTTTTCGCGCACTGCCGCCCAGCCTTCGGCCAACAGGGTTTGAATAGTGGCAAGGTGCTCGTCTTCTTCACTGTCCACTGCTGGTGCCAAGGGTTGCTGTATTGTTTGTGGCGGTTGCCCGGCTGCGCTGCGTGCGGGCAAGGCGGCCAGAGTGGTGTTGAGATCCTCTGCGATGGCTTGCAGGGCGTTTGAAATATCACCGTCAATCGCCTGACGATAACAGGCCGCTTGCGGATACCAAGGTGAGTTGCCTGAGACTACCCAGCGCCAATCTTCATAAGGACGGTTGACCAGAATTTTGCTGGGGCGTCCAAGTGCTTCGCGCAAATGATGGTTGGTATTCGGCACGGCGATGTATTCATCAACGATTGCCATCAACGCCAGCATTTCCGGCAGATTGTCATTTAAACGCGACAGATTGAGGTATTTGCGACCAAGCGCACGCTCGAAGGCGGCAGCTTCTTTTTGTTCAGGCACGCGTTGTACGCTGATGATGGTGGCTGCAGTCTTGGCAAGCATTAGCCCCAATTTTGTCGGATCAATTTCGCGGTCACCCATGCGCACACCATTGCGCAGTTTTTTGCCCTGTACCCCACCCCGCCAGGTCACCGCCACATAAGGGGGGGGGCCGAATTTCTCCAGAATCTTTCTGAGTTTGGCCACCAGCTTATCATCTGCAGCCAATGGCAAGGGGGGTTGCGGCACTGTGATACCGATCTGCATGGCAGCAAGCGGCAAATCACCTATATTGATCCAGAAGCCATGCGGTGGACAGGTAAATGCCAACTCCACACTCTCGAACAAGCCTGTTTGCTCCAGCACTTTTTGCATTTTGGCATGGGTTTGCACATGCAGTCGCCAACCGCGTGCACGCAATACAGGGGCAACGCACAGGAAAAACAGGGTATCGCCTGGCCCTTGTTCGTTTCTCAACCACAACTCGCCCGGTTGGGCAAACTGAAATACCGGACAGCGCGCATGCTCCTGCAAGGTTTGATTGCGAAAGCTGAACCCGGGCAACCCTTGCTTAAAACGACACTGGATCAACTCGGCAAAGGAGATGGTGGTTTGCCAGGTCAGACTCTCAGGGTTCAATGCCAGTGCTCTGGATGCCTCCTCCGAGGCCGCATCAAAGTTCTCCAGTGCTGCATAAATCGCTGCCAGCAAACCTAGTGAGTCACTGTTTTCACCAAACTGGCGTATGGCATCCTGCACCGGTGCCAGCGCAGCCTGTGGATGTTTGGCAAGCAATAATGCCTCTCCCATATCGCGCAAGCGGCGCTCGGTCACCCCTACCGCAATTGCCTTTTGCAGCAGCGGCAATGCCAGATCGGCACGCCCATCACGGTTGGCAATCACACCCAGCACATGTGCTGCATCTGCCGAGTCAGGCGCCTGTGTAAAAGCTTGCGTGGCATGGGTTTTGGCTTCATCCAGCCGGTTATGCTGCAAAGCCGTCCAGGCTTGATCCACCAGAGAGGTCATCGCTTCCATGGCCACCTCTACTGCAAACCAAGCGCCTGGATTTTTGCCCAGTGCAACTCAAATTGTTCCAGTGCAATCAAAATAGCACCAATAGACAGTGCGACCCCGTAAGGCATTTTGATCGATCCATCAGACTTGAGATCCCAGCCCATATCCTGAAAACCCGACAGATAAGCGGAACGGGCCATAAACTTCATGTTGTACCACATATGCTTTAGCCCGCCCTGACGATAGGCCAGGTATAAAGCCCATACTCCGCCTATCATGGCACCCAGCAGCACAGTCAGTATCACGCCGCGCATGCTCAAATACAAACCAAACACCATGACCAGCTTGACATCTCCTGCGCCTACCTGCTTCAATCGATAGGGGACGATAAAAAACGCGCCACCCAATACCATGCCGATGATGGAGAAAAACAGCCCTTTCGCCACATCCACAGTGGGCAGATAAAAAAACATAGTGGCAAAGACCACCATCCAATAAGCCACTGCATACATTAAGTAAATATTTGGAATGCGCCTGTATTTATAGTCATTGATGGCGACCATCACGCTCAACAGCATCACGCCCAACAACAGCAAAAGAACAAAATGAGAAAAAACCATAATCTGTGTAACACTCAAAAATTTAGGAAGTGATGACGCCTGCAATGCGACAAAGTAATGTGAGCAGCACCCCTCCTTAACGTAAGGAAAAACCCTGAAACCTCACTCGCAACACCTTATTGCTCAACGCAAAGTGGCTAAAATGCTGCAATCTGCGTGCCAGCTCGCTTAGGTGAGAGGAATTAATATTTATATATTTATAATCAATGGTCTAACTGGTTTCAGCATATTTGACTACCATATAGCTACTCAAGAAAGTGGCTGATATAAACCAATCTGGTGGTTGTGCTGTGATTTATCAAGATGTTTCGGCCCATGCTTGCATGGGGTATGTTCAAAAGGGTGGTTGCTGGCAGCGCTGTGTGGCTCTCAACGCCATCAATGAAAGTGCGCTATTATCAACACGGTGAACGACTTCTAAAAATGAAAGACCGATACGGAAGCATATTGCACAATAGCGCAGCACTTGATGGAGGTACTTAGGGGTTGATGTTTTAAGTCGGTAGAAGCAGCGGTGATACATTCTTCAAATTTGTGAATAGTCGGGCTGCATTTTGGGTGCTCAACAAAATATATACGTTTCGCATGGGGTATCGTATTCGGGTAAGTATGAGTATTAAATTGCTGTGTTGAATAGTGATGACGGGTAGTAAAGAGTGATTACAGCCGCATAAAAAAAGCCGCATTGGATGCGGCTTTTTCCAATCAAACTATAATAGTAAACTTAGTCGATGATAGTGCTGATGCCACCCAGAGTAGCGCCCAGTTGGCCTGAAGTCAGGTGACCGGTTTCGCTGAAAGAAGCACCATTTGTAGCGTTGGTTGACAATGCTGTCAGACCTTCTGAGTGCAGACGAACGATCTGGTTTGTACCAGCTTCGTCAGTCTCGCCACCTGGCAAGTGGTTAGCCATCCAGCTGTACAGGTCAGCTGTTTTGTCGCCCAGTTGAACAACAGCGATGTAAGAAACGGCAGCCAAGGCGCCCAAAGTTACACCGTATTCGACCAGAGATTGGCCTTCTTCGTCTTGCAGGAAGTTTTTAACGTTTTCGATCATTTGATGCTCCTAATAAAGTAACCACCCAAAAAAATGTTCGAGTAATGCGCGGGTGTTGCCACAAAACTCGTTGGTTTAAGTTTTGGGGAGGATGGCAACATCCCGACACACGGTTACCTGATTAGGAACACTCACCCCATGGTGTGTACGATTGCAAATGCAATCAGTGTGCCAACGGCATAAAAAATAGATCATTTCTACATTATGTTATTTGCAATCAATCACTTGATGATTATTTCACATTTGCGATAAGAATTTTTCCCTGTGCGCGCTTATGGTTAAAAGCAACCACGTTGGTTGTAATGCGGTTGCTTTTAGCCAGATGTTGAATTGAGTTGCCTTTGTGAAAATAGGTGATGCCGCATGTCAATCCCCCCCCCTATTTTTGCGCACAGCAATACCATGCTGTGCAGCAACTCTAAAATTAATGAGTTAATCTATTGCCGCTGGAAGAAGTCACCAGCGCGCAGCAATTTCACTAAAAGACTGGTTTTATTCAAATACAGTACAGCAAGGAAGTGCATGAAGTAAAAAATGTGTTGGGCTAAACCCGTGGCAGGGGTGTCACCGCCAATGCGGCGGCCTCGTTAAAGGCGTTTGACCCCAGTTTAATGCAATCAATACATGTGGTTTAATCCTTCAAACAGAAATGAAAAAAGGCAGTACGGGATGGAGAAAATCAGATTTGTTTGTGCCACGGGCGCTTCTGAAGCGGACTTTGCAAAGTGTGCACTTGGACTATCAATGACAACCATGAAAATTATGCCCATGTTTGAATTGAGATTGTTTGCAGAAAACACATCGGCATTGGGGTTGGTCTACAATCAGGCGCCGGCTATTTTGGTGTTTATACATGACGATGTATTTTTACCAGACTTTTTTATGGTGAGTCAGATTTACGCCGCGTTGCGGAATTTTGATGTGGTGGGTGTTGCCGGCAATAAATCGCGGATTGCTCGTTAACCAGGCTGGTATTCCGGGGAAATTGACGCCAGCGGTAAGAAAATTGCCGATCGTCGTAGTCACTTGAGTGGTGGGATTGCGCATGGCAAGTAATATCCGAATGTACGTTTCGATTTCTTTGGGACTCCCTGCCAGCCTTGCAAATTACTGGATGGGCTGTTTTTGATGGCAAGAAGCCAAATCCTGCACGGCACCGGATTGAGATTTGATCCACAATTTGATTTTCATTTTTATGATTTGGACTTTTGCCGTCAGGCCGATTTAAAAGGATTAAGCGTAGGCACTTGACCGATTTCTCTCATTCACCAAAGCATGGGCAACTTCTCCGCTTAACATTGCAGGAAAACTACCTGCGGTATTTGGATAAATATCAGGTTAGAAGCTGCCGAGCAATGGCTACTGTAACAAGATGTGGGTATTTGTTGCATCAGCTAGCACGCCATTTCAAATCCGCATAAACGAAACAGGCATGCATGAAAAAACCGAGCCCCAACAGCACCTCAATGACTTCCTGATCCTTGTACAACAGTAGTTGTGGATGTAGCAAGCTACGGGCGGGTACCAGCCATTGGATACCATAATCGCTGGCAATGCCTGCACCAATTAACAGATGCAGATAAAATAAAAACACTGGCAAGAAGTACCATAGCAATGTCGGTGACGGCAGTAACCAGTGCAGTTGTCTGAACACCTTTATGCCCACACTACCTACCAGACCGATTAGCAAATAGCCGAATAAAAACCATATTTGCAAGTGCTTGTGATTGTGCAAATTGGTTTCACCTTGCAGATTGACCGTTTTATCAACAGCAGGCTGAATCTCGAAAAAGCGTTGTCCCCAGCTGATTTCTTCCATACTGATAAACAAGCAAGCCAATGCAAACAGACCCCACAGCAACCCGGCCATGTACCGGGTCATCGAGAGCAGATGCAGACTGACTCTTATAGACATATAGGTTGTCAGTAGAAAACAAAGCAGCTGGATGGACTCAAGCACACCATCTTCCTGAATCCATCTGGCATAGTGTGCCGGACTGAGTATCTTGCAGCCAAATGCGACCATCAATAACACGATTGGCAGCCAGTATACCTGTCGTTGCTTTTTTGCCAGTAGTTGCGCAAGCCGGCTGAACATGTGTGTCATCATGAAATGATTCCTGAAAATAATGCTTGTAAGTCACGCGCAAACTGTTTGCCATCGCATAAAGGCGAGCCTTGTATTTGCGCACGTAAGGATTGCCTGTGCCCTGCCAGCGCAGACAGGTCGCCCGCTAGGGCGCAGGCAATGCTGACATACTCGGTTTTGCGAGTGGCTATCCATTCAGTTTTGTTGATTACAGTCAGGAAAGCAGCCCCTTGCCTTGATACCAGAGTTTCACCAGCCAGCGTGACGACAGGCACGCCCATCCATAGTGCTTCACTGGTGGTCAAGCCGCCTGTGAATGGAAAGGGATCCAGTGCAATATCTACCCGGCTATAGGCAGCTAGCAGCTCAGGATGGGGTGAGGTTTTCTCCAGCAGCAGGCGATCGGCGGAGATGCCGTATTTTTCAAAATTGGCCAGCGTTTGTTTACGCAGAAAGGCATCGTTCATTGCCTTGTTTTTTAATAGCAACTTGCTGCCGGGAAAAGCGTTTAATAATGTTGCCCATAGAGCAATAACCTTGTTGTTAAGCTTGAGGTAGTTATTAAAGCAGCCAAATGTGATATAGCCAGTTTGCAGTGCCGGCAAAGCGTTCACCTCAGGCGCATACTCTGGTGGCCGGTAACAAAAGCGGTTATAGGGCATATAGAGCAATTGTTCAGTGAAATAGACAGACTGCCCTGCTGGCGATGAGTGTGGGTCAGTAATCAGGTAATCCATGCTTTCCAGCCCGCTAGTGTTGAAGTAGCCTAGCCAGGATACCTGAATTGATGCCGGTTTGTGTCCAAAAATCAGCAGCAGTTTGCAGGCGGTTTGTCCTGACAAGTCTACCAGCACGTCAACTTCATCCTGGCGGATAGTTGCCACCGCACCTGCAATATTCGTGGTTGAAATAGTGCGCCAATGGTCTGCCTGCGTTTTCAGGCGCTCTGTGACCTCGTCTTGTTTAACCACATGGCTGTAACAAAATATCTCGAACCGGCTTCTGTCGTAGTGTTCCAGAAAAGGCTCGAGATAATAAGTGACGGGGTGCCGGTAGAAGTCGCTGGATACCAGTCCAATACGCACTTTTCTGGCAGCCGCTGGCAAGCTGTTTGAATGCGCGTATTTTGGCAAATGTGCTGTGTGCAATTGTCCCCAGTCACGATGCCAGTCAGAAACCATGCTTGCTGAAATATCCGGGCGGTAGTTCATGGCGAATAAAAAGGCGGAGTGCTCAATCGGGTGTGGTTTGGATTGCAACGCCATCCGGTAATGTACAAGCCCCTGTTCAAGCTCGCCACACTCGATGAGCAAGGTCGCTAAGCCTAACTGGAGTGATGCCAGAGTAGGCGCAATTTTGATAGCGCGTTGATAGGCTTTGATAGCCTCTTCGTAAGCTTGCAGTTTCACCAGAGTTTTTGCCAGTGCCTCGTATACCTGAACGGCATTGGGGGAGATGCGCAAGGCGTTGACATAGAACTGACAGGACTCTTCAAACCGGCCCAGTTTGACGTAGATATTTCCCAATTGAAAATTAGGATTGGGGTTGGTCGGCATCAGTTGTTTTGCCATGTAAAAATGTTTGGCGGCATCTGCATAGTGTTGTTGCAGCAGATAAGCCTCACCCAGTGTCTCGCAGACGCTGCCATTATTCGGTGTAACTTTCAGCTGGTCGTGCAAGAGTTTGCAGGCAGCCTGATACTTTTTCTCCGCCATCAGTGCGGCAGCTTTTTGTTGGGGCGCTTGCGTGTCCATAGATTTGTCCATTATCAATCCTCAAGTCCAGCAAGATTTATTCCACAGAGTGCAATCGAAATTACAAACATCCTTGCAATTAAAGTTTGGCCGAGTGCCGCCGATAGATATTTAAGCCTAGTGCTTGAGACTGAAAAACACTGATATCTAAAAAGGAAGGTGCCATATGGCAATTATTGAACAAGGAATTTTGACTTCTGGTGTCATTGCAACTGCAATTTGGGCGACAAGTGTCATAGGGGATTATATCCAGGCGATTTTTCAATTACCATTCCTGAAATAACTTCAAAAAGATGGTTCATATAAACCATGTTGGTGGTTTATATGAACCATGTCTTTTGCGCACAATAGTTATTGTCATTGTGTAGCATATTTACATCCAGCCAATACATTAGTCATTTCAACCAGTTGCGGCATAACCTGGCGGCTAATCAGTTACGAGACTGTTCTGCATCTGGGTGGTATAAAATTTGCATAGTAACCCTACTTTTATATGAATCTATAAGATGCCAACATGTGCTCAAGGGTGTTTGTTTTAATTCTGTTGTATTTGGTTAGTTGTTTACCACTTTTAGCCTATTCAAAAAACGTCACCACTATTCATGTAGACGCAGGCTTCTCTGTCCCGTTGCAATTGCCTGAAGCCGCCAGCACGATCGCAATTGGAAACCAGGGCATTATTGCAACTAACACGCTGAAACCAGATTTGATCATGATTAACGGTCAGGCTACTGGTGCAACCTCCATGACTGTATTTGGGCGTAGTGGCAAAATCTATGAATATCGTATACAGGTAGTTAACGATATCTTTCAACTACGTTCAATGATTAATGCGATCGAAAAACACGTCGTTGTTGAAGACCTTAATGGCATCATCGTGCTGAAGGGCACAGTACCCACACCGACTGCTTTGGTGAGAGTGTTAACGATTGCTGACCGATATGTCACTGGCAGTGCTGCTCCGCCAGACTTCTCGGTGATCAGTGACAGGGGCGGGGTGTTGTCGGGGAATCTCGAAGAGGTACAAGGTGGCGTTGAAGAAGAGATTAGCGGAGTCTCACCAGATCCTCGGATTTCAATTCCAACTGTCCAAATTGGTAGGGGTGCAGGAGGGGGTGGCGGTGCAGGAGGCGGGCAAAATGCGTTGGCAAGAGCATTTCGACAGCCTTTGATGCCAATCAAAGGTAACCTTGCGCAAAACATCTCGCGCGGCGAGGTGGTCATGGTGGGTGGTGGCAAGGTGATGAGTATGATCCAGGTTGCAAAGCAACCCAAGGTCGAGATACAAATGCAGATTATCGCCGTGGATCGTAACAAGACGGATGAGTTCGGCATAGACTGGCGGCTGGATCGTATGTCTGGAGGTAAGCGAGTGGTTGTCGGCAGTACATTGGGTGACGTTTCTTCGAGTGGCGGAAATAGTCCTGATCAAATCAGGGATACATTTAGCGCTGGAGACGCATCAATTTTTGGGGTGCTGGATACTGGAAAATATTTCCTCTCAACCTTTTTAAAATTTTTGCAACAGAAGGGTGCTGCAAAAACGCTATCCAATCCACTCGTTACTGCAATTAGCGGCGAGTCTGCCAGTTTTCTGGTGGGCGGCAATGTCCCTATTCCGGTACAGACGGCAGTTGCGGGGAGTTTGGGTGGCGGCGCGGCAGTGGCAACCAATGTGCGGTTTATTCAGTTTGGCCTTAAACTAATCGTCAGGCCAACAGTGCTGGAGAGTGGCAAGATTTCTATTGTGCTTGATCAGTCAATTTCTGAACCTGATTATTCCCAAGCTATTAATATTATTGGTACACAAGTGCCTGGGTTTACTCAGCGCTCAATCAGTACAATTACAGAGTCAGCCAGCGGCGAAAGCTGGGCTGTAGCTGGGCTGCTTTCAGAGGAAAATGCAAAAAATCTGGATCAAATCCCTTGGCTGTCCAAAATTCCAGTGATCGGTTTTTTATTCCAGAAGAAAACAGATTCAAAAACGCGTAATGAGTTGATGATCTTGGTAAATGCTAGAGTCATTGATGGTGATAATCAGACATCCACCAGTTTTGATGATAAGGGTGACTTGGCCCCTGTAGATAACCTTCAAGAGGAGCAGGGCGATATCCCGGTAAAAGAAGAATCGTTATCCGAACCCGCAGAAAAACCGGCCTTGCCCACAAAACCCAAGACAAACAATAATGGCAAGAAATCTTTATCACCGGTGACCACAAGAAGACAGGGGTTGATTTCGGGATCACTCCCCGATGAAAGCCAGCCGTTAATCACCGTGAATGAGTTAAGCAAGACTGTAGAGCTTTTGGCTGAGTCTCCGCCTGTGCAACACAATAATGATATGCTGGCTGAGGGTGCCGTAGTGGAGTGGAGAAGCCCCGGCGGGGATAACAAAAGCCAAGTGTTGCTAATCAATACGCCGCCACCAGCCCTTGAGGAGTTGCCGCAGGTGATCATGGCCACACGCGTCACACCTGCCTATCCGATAAAGCCGCAACAAGAAACCCAAGCCGCTGCAATCAAGCAGGCGCCTGCTGACAAAACCGATTTGGAATTGTTGCAAGAACTCATCAAGCAAAATGACAAAAAAGCAGGTGCTTTTACGCAACCGGCGCGCAGCATTTTTTCAAACGGAGGCGGATTGCTCAATAGTCCAATCGTCCGGATGTCGGAGCCCAACCAGTTTTTGATTAAGCCCAAACCCGTGCTTGGTAGAATTTATAAGCCGATTACCAATCCAAGCATGGTAATCAACCCGCTTAGTGTCCTGCTATAAGTTTGAGAGCCACCCTATGACGATATTGAATAGTAAACATTATGCTCATCGCATCAGAATCACTACATGCCTGCTTTTGTTAGGCATTTTGTGTGGATGCTCACGCCAGGTTGCCATTCCGACCACACCTGCTGCGCCCATCCCTGAAAATGTTCAATTTGACAATCCTTATCAGCGGCAGCTGCAATCCTCAGCCCAATGGCACGTGGTGGCCGAAGATCTGGCTGACCAGTTAATAGCCCCCATTAAAAGCAAAAAGCTGGGAGATCGACCATTTTATATCTACTCACAAAACAAGCCTTCGACTTTCAACCGTGCATTTAATGACTTTCTAATTACGACGCTTGTTAACAAAGGGATAAAAGTCAGTAATCAAAAACAGGGAAGTCGTATCATCAACTATAAAATTCAGCCAGTTGAATACAAATCGTGGCGAGAAACTGTAGTCAATGATAACTTCAATGTAACCTCTCTTGCTGCTGGCTTGGTGGTTCTCAGGCATATCGATGATGTGGTAAAAGGGATTGGTAAGGATCTCAGTATATTGGCCACTGGTCTTGCTGCAGATGCTGTAGATTTAAATACAGCACCCAACTTTGAGATTATCATTACTTCCTCTATTCTGGATGGAAGTATTTATTTATCGAGAACCACGGATATTTATTATGCCAATGCCTCTGACAAACATTTGTATGTTCCAGTACCCACGCAAAAAGCATCCGATGTGTTTAACGAACCGTTTTACCAAATGAAATAATGGTATTGCAGTAGAACGCAAAATGATAAAAAAACAGAAACTAATTTTGGGCGGAATATTTGTGATAGTGGTCTTCTTCGGAATCACTTTCAGCAAAAACTGGGGAACCGCTGTGTCTGAAAACTTGCTTGAAAAATACAAGCCGGAAGTTAAAGGGCTCAGAAACAATCGGGAACTGGCACTTTCCAGATGTCCAGTGATGATCAAAAAGCTTGAAAAAGGTTTGCCCGAACTCTCCAAAAGCAAGGATAAAACACAAATGCCGCAGGCACAAAAACTGATTGCAGATTGTGCATTTGCTGCTGGCGACTATCAGAAGTCGCTAGACTATTATAAACACCTGTCCAATTTTGAACCAAACGTCTCGCGTTGGCACGTTTTAATTGCCGAATCATTTCTCGGCATGAAAAAGCCCGGAGATGCTTTACAGCGTGCAACGCTTGCCACCCAGCTGGACCCAAACGATTTTGAGATCAGGTTGCTGCACGCCAGAGTACTCGCCAAGCTGGCACTAAAAAACCGCGCGGTTGAGGCGTATGCACAGGCTATCAGAATAGCGCCTTATGATCAGATTGCTATCACAAAAATGGAGTTGGCTGATTTTGTTGAAAATTCGGTAGATGAGTCAGAGTTTGCAGACAGGAAAGAATATTAATGCGTGTTTTGATTATCAGTGCGCATCAATCTTTTCGCCAGCAAGTGCAGGCCGCCTGTTTGCGCTTTGATAAAACGACTGTAAGTATTCGTACCGCTGAGTCTATGGGGCAGGGAATGGAGTTGGCCTTGCAGTTTGAAGCGCAACTTGTATTTCTGGATCTAACGCGAAATCATGAGGCCGGCGTGTTGTCACTTGAGCAACTTGCACATGTCAAAAATAGACTGGTTGCAGTCAGTGCCGACAAAATGGGTACGGATTTAATGGCAAGAGCCATCAGGACAGGTGCTGGCGAGATATTGCCGCAACCAGTCGTCGATGATGAGGTATTTGCAATTATTGAAAAGGCCATGCATCTGCAAAGTGAGGATGCGGTCATGCAACCTCCCAGATCTGGCAAGTCTATTATGTGCTTTTCCAGTAAGGGTGGCGTTGGAAAAACCTCTTTATCTTGCAATATCGCTGTTGCTTTAAGCGGAATTTTTGGCGACAAAAAGGTGGCTTTGCTTGATGCGAACATCCAGGCGCCAAATATAGCGCCTATGCTTGATTTGCGCCCTGTGAGCTGGTTAAAAGATGCTGTGGCAGAGTACAAGCGGCTGGACAGTCAGTTGCTGGAAGACTTTATGACTGTGCATGCCGCGAGTGGCGTGCATGTATTGGCGCATAACACTAATGATCCGCTCGGTGTGGATTATACCGAGGATCAGTTAACAAAAATTCTGCTGGTTTCAAAAGGCACCTATGATTGGACAATCGTAGATACTTTTCCATTGCTGTCCAGTTTGAACTTGTCGCTGATGGATCTGTGCGATGAGATTATTTTAGTGACTGAGGCGGTTGTGCCTTCATTGCGCAGTGCAAAGCATAATCTGGATATCTTGCAACAGGCCGGTTATGGTGAAAACAGAATCCGTGTAGTGATTAACCGATTTAGCAATTTTGAGGGAAACATCTCTCCTGAGTTGTGTGCCGAAGCATTGGGATGGCCAATAGAGCAAATCATCCCTTACGATGTTCATGCCACCATTGCAACCAACTCCGGTAAACCATATTCACAGATGTATCCTGACCGAAAAATAACGGCATCTGTCAAAGAGCTGGTTGAGAAAATTGTTGGGACACATCTCCCTAAAGATCAAGAAGAAACCGCTCTGGATAAGTACTGGCGGCAATTTAAGAATTGGATGGATATCTAAATGGCTGAGCAAGTATTGACCAATTTCAGAACTGAATTGAGAAACCATGAAACCAATCAATTCAGTCTTCTTTCCGAGCGCCTTGTGGCTTTGGGGCAGACCCAGCTTGAATCCAACCTTCTGGCAGGTAAGGCGCTGCAAGCCACTACCGCATCCTCTTATTCCGAAATCAGACACCGCCTGCACAGAGGTCTGCTGGAGTTGCTTAATCCCCAGGCAGTCAGTGTTGCTTCTCTGGATCAGATTGAGGCAGCAGTCAAAGAGTTTGTTAATACCTCGCTAGAGCAGGAAAACCTGCCATTAAGCCGTGTCGAAAGAGGGCGCCTGGTTGAAGATTTGATGTATGAAGTGATGGGGCTGGGCCCTCTGTCTCCCTTGATGACTGACCGAACGATTTCGGATATTTTAGTGAATGGGGCGCATAGCATTTATGTTGAAAAGCATGGTTTGCTCGAGCTCACCGACGTGCATTTTCATGATGATGATCACTTGATGCTTACCATCGAGCGCATTTTATCGCGGGTTGGCCGGCGGGTGGATGAGTCTTCGCCTATGGCTGATGCAAGGTTGGCAGATGGTAGCCGGGTAAACGTGATTATCCCGCCATTAGCGCTCAAAGGGCCGACCATGTCGATACGCCGCTTTATGCGCAACATTCTTGAGGTGAGTGAACTGGTCGCGGGAGGCTCTATGACGGCTGAGGCCGCCGAGTTTCTCAAGGTTGCTGTGGAAGGGCAGTTGAATGTTGTTGTTTCAGGGGGCACCGGTTCCGGTAAAACCACCATGCTAAATTGTCTCTCACAATACATTGGTGAGGGTGAGCGTATTGTCACAATCGAAGATACCGCCGAGTTGCAACTCAATCAACGGCATGTGGTGCAACTTGAAGCGCGTCCAGCAAATACTGAAGGCCAAGGCTCGGTCACCATTCGTGATTTGGTAAAAAACTCTTTACGTATGCGCCCTGACCGGATCATCGTCGGTGAGGTGCGTGGTGCAGAGGCGCTCGATATGTTACAAGCCATGAACACCGGTCATGATGGTTCGTTGGCAACACTGCACTCCAATAGCCCGAGAGACACTTTGGCACGTCTGGAAACCATGATGTTAATGGCTGAGCTAGACCTGCCGCAACGCGTATTGCGTGAACAAATTGCCTCGGCGGTGCATTTGATTGTCCATGTAAACAGGTATGCAGATGGCACCAGACGCATTGCTAATATTACAGAGATCACCGGCCTGGAAGAGGGCACGGTGTTGATGCAGGATATTTTTGTGACTAAGCGCGAAGGCGATGAAATGGTGATGCGCTCTTGTGGCATTGTGCCTAACGCGGTCAAGCTGCTGCACGAACGTGGGATAGATGTGAGTCATGATCTGTTTTGATGTACAAACAGGCATGCAGATAGGCGGATTGTTCAAGACAAAAAGGACATATTAATGCTGTTTTTACTGCTCATTCTTGTCCTGGTCTTTTTATTAAACTCCCTGATATTGTTTTTATCCTCGCGTATATTAGCGCTGGATAATGTTACATTCGGTAGAAGTATGGCCGCCCAAGTAGCGGTATTCATTAGCATCATTGTGTATGCAGTGTGCATAGTACTGCTAGGTATTGACGAAGAAAATCCACTCCATGCAATCGTGATGCTTCCGCTGGTTTCTTTAATCTATGCCTGGATATTAGGTGTCAGTGTGGTGCAAGGGTTTTTACTCAATGTCATCACGGCGGTGATTGCAGCAGTATTGTACTTTTCGCTGATATATATGGTGGGGGTAGACAATCTTGTTCCGGACAACCTGAGCGCGATGGTGCCTGAGTTAGTTGATCACACTGAAGCAGAGCCAGAGAATGGGCAAGAACTATTGTCTGGCCAATCTGTTATTTCTGACTAATTTTATGTATCGTTTTTTCTTATGTTCTTAATTGGTGTACTGATTGTCATGTTAATCGGAGCCGGCTTTTACGCTTACTCTGTTCAGCGCAAACGTCAGCGATTGATTGAGCGGCTAGAGTTTGGTTTTGAGCAGCAAGAAGAACAGATCACTTCATTATGGGAAGGTGCAACCAACTTATTGCAGTTGGCCGCCATACGGCAGTTATTGCTGAGTAGTGCATTAATCCGGGCGCTGGATATTATGATCAGGCGCGCAGGTTTGAGAATCAGCCTGTTGCAATCAATTGCTGTGCTGATTGGCATCACATTAATCAGTGCTTTATTGATGCATTTCTTGTATCGAAACAATGTGGCTACAGTGAGTGCATTACTGGCCGCACCCTTCTTAACAGTCATGATTTGGCGCTTTTTGGCTGAACGGCAACAAAGAAAAATGGATTTACAGTTGCCCTCGCTGATTAATAGCATGCTCACTACCATGCGCGCAGGCGGCACTCCGATTCAAGCTTTGCAAGCAACCTCCAGAAACGCAGATGACCCCATGCGTAAATCCGTGACACAAGTACTTAATCAATTGCAAATTGGCCAATCACCCATCATGGTCTGGAAAGAGTGGTCGGACTTTTGGGACACCAAGCCATGTCGATTGTTATCAACCGGCATCCGTGTCAAGTGGGAGGCCGGTGGCCAAATGACCTCTGTGCTGGAGCATATTTTAGAGTCGATTGAATTTAGAAAAAAAATACAGGAGCGTATCGATACGCTGACTACCCAAGCCAAGTTTGGCTCGATTCTGCTCTCAGTGATTCCTCCGTTATTGCTCTATATGCAGTATCGTGTTCGTCCAGAGTTGGTGACTGAAATGTTTGACGACCCAACCGGACAAAAAATCTATATTGCTGCGGGCGTACTCACCACCATAGGTTTCTTTTGGCTTAGAAAAATGGCCAAGATCAAGATGGAGTAATCAATGGCACTCTTCATCACCGTTTTTCTTTGTTTATTAACCACGTTGATCTTTCTCAGCGTGAGAGCCAACATGCGCAGAAGCAACGCGCGAGACAGACTGATGTATGCCTTTGTATCAAAGGTAGAGGACGTGCAGGAACTGAACCTTTCGTCTGGTGACTATGGGCTTGAGGGCGGCGCAAGAGTTGTTTACTTTTTGACCAGGTTTTTGAGCACGCCACTCGGCTATATCGGCTTATTTGCCTTTGGTGCGGCATTAGGCGCTCTCTTTAAAACGATATTTACACTCAAGGCATTTTCAATGCCTATGATTGCGTTGCTGACGGGTGCATTACTTGTCGGGTTTATCAATCTGTACATTAACGCGCAGCGAAGGGAGCGCACACGTAAAATTCGTTATGAGCTGCCAAACGCATTGCAAAGTATTGTCGCAGTCATGGAAAGTGGCTTGGCTTTTGAGTCAGCGTTACAACATGTAGTGCGTGAGTCCGGCACCAAACACCCGCTGTATTTCGATTTACAAGTAATGTTAGATGCGATGCAACAAGGGCGCCGCCGTAGTGAAGCCCTCAAACTTTGGGCAACGCGCGCCAATGAACGATCCGTAAACGAAGTCACGGCAGCCATGATACAAGCCGATCAAACAGGTGCAGCACTGGGCGGTGTATTACGCCATCATGCGACCACACAACTCAAAGAAATCGAAGCCGAGCTGCTTAAGAAAGCAGAGCGCATCCCGATTTATATGATTATGCCGATGATGTTATGCATACTGCCCCCCATTTTTCTTGTAGCTGTTGGGCCAAGCGTACTCAGAATTATCCGTATGTTTGAAGCAATTATGTCAAAAGCATAGATTTACAATCCCTATGAGTAATGAAAACTATTATGACTGAACAAGTAATTCACGAATCCACCCAATCGGTGTTGGTTACAGATTTAAAAAGAGCGGATTCTTTTTTTAAAAGATTGATTGGCTTAATGTTCACGCGCGAGTTGGCACAGTCACATGGCTTGTTAATCAGCCCATGTCAGCAAATTCACACCCAGTTTATGCATTATGCGGTAGATGTAATGTTCCTGGATGCAAACAACAAAGTGCTACACATCGAGCGAGCAATGAAGCCTTGGCGCTTTTCAAAGTTTCATAAGCAGGCAAAACATGTACTTGAGGTAAACGCAGGGGCTGCAAGTATGGTGAGCGCAGGCGACACTTTGCATTTTCAATCATAGGCGCTTAGCCCTAAGCCGCATCCTGTTGATTAATCGACGGATTTAAGCGCTGCAATAATAGCGCATGCCGCAAACAAGCAAAGCCCCATTTGCTAGATGCATATTCAGGGAGCGCTAATACTATAAAGGCCTGGATACCGGCCTTTAACAATGCAACAATTACCCCAGAGTTTTCATGCGGACAAGAAAAAAGCAACGCAGGGTGGATTGATGGGTTTTTTGTGGGAATTTGAGGGTCAATAGTCATTCTATTGACCGAAAATTTGCGCACAAATGACGCAATCCGAACCAGTTGAGTTGACGTTTAATGGAAAATCTGGGTTAATCACACCCTATTCATATACCTGAGTATCCTGAAATTCGCGGGTAATCAGTTGTATGGGTGTCGGGTTTGCCGCATTGTCGTTATAGTTTTGATTCGCTAACGGGTCTTTGTTGCCATAGTTCTGGTTAACTTCAGCAGGTGCAAACTTGGCGGAGTCCGGGCGCGTATTACCACGCAAATTACCCACAATCACTGAAACCCTATCCGGATCTGGCTCCGGCTTGGGCAAGCGGGTGGTGATGGTGAGTTCTTTTTCAACCGTGATTCTTTCATTATCGTTTGAAGGTCTGAAAACCACACGTAAAGCCGCACCCGTTGCAATCATCAATGTAGTGACATGTGCATCGCGCGGGTTCATTTGCAACACCACCAACTCTTTATCTTTGCCACGGGTTGGCACACGCAGCACTTCAGCGTTTTCAGCAACTAAAGAAGCAGTCAAGCCCAGCGTTTCATTGACAGTACCCGCCCCTGCTTTCGCCCCGCCCCTGCGTGGCGGCGTGCCCGGTTGCGTACCGCCCTTCATATATTCGTAACGTAATTGATCTTTGGAAGCTTTGCCAGATGCACCGGTTGCCGAGCCATCAGCACTGCTGATCGCCAATAAATCCACATGGTCACCCACGCGTAAAGTACCAATTGCACCCGGCAATTGGTTGGCGTTAACCACCACAACGCGCATACCCGGCTTGGTCACAGCAGAATATCCCCCAGTCACATCAGGTGCAGAAATATTGCTTTCCTTAAAAATCGTCTGCTCGGCAATAGGCTCAGTTGCGTAACGGCCAATAAACAAATTTACCTTAAGCAATGCCTCCGGCGGCACTTTTTGCGGCTCGATAAAATCAAGCCTGAACATATTGCTGGCAATACGCTCGCCAAGCTGAATATTACGGCTTGCGACAGGGACCGCCACGCGCCCGGGCGGAGCGGCAGGCGCGCCACTTTTTGGTTTTTCACCACCCCCACCAAGAATGGCAAATGCCCCACCTACCAATAACAACAGTGCCACCACTATAAAAATAATAATGATGCGTTGTTGCCGTGCACGGTTATTTTGCTGAGCCATAGAGTATTAAATCAATCAATTAACAGTTGAGACATTATAGTCCGAATTAGTTGCAGGCACTGACTTGGTTGGTTTCTACATCGACCTCGTAGCAGCCTCGAAAATCTTTAAATTGTTTGACTGTAGGCAACCCATTTCTGCCTAAAGGGCCGATTTCTGAGTCAACACTTCCAACCAGATTTTTACTGCCGGTTACACCGACTTCTTTAGGGTTATAGAAAAGCGCCAGTGCATTTTGTTCATCACCATCAGGAACATCTAGTTCTTGCAGACCAAAGGTCAAAAAGCCTTCAAATAATTTTCGATATCTTGTATGGATTCTGACTTTTGAATGCCCCGATTGACAGTCGGGATCGTTAAAGTTGCCATTCATGCCATTTGCAGTGCCCTTCGGATTGGGTGCTGATTGGCAGTCAATCTGAAAGGTTGGTCTAAAACCATTGTTGATTTCATCATCTACATCACTAATGCTGTATTTGAAACGCAAGCTAGTATCGCTTGCTCTTGCCCACCTGTAATAGCCAGTAGGGCCTACAGAATCCTCCAACAAATCGGTTGATGGCATATTGGGGCAATCCTCAGTTGATGCACATAATTTACCTGGCGGGATTAAATTGCCAGTGTTAATGTCTTTTTTGTATAGGCTATACATTGCTTGATTTGCTTTTGGCAAACCAGCTCGAAAGCCGTTTGTTATATCTTCAAAGTCGTCTTTAGCATCCTCTGCACTGGTACTTGCAATTTGCTCTTTTGGTTTGGTATATCCATAAATTAATATACTTAACCTTGATAAATTACCTCTGTTTGCATCGTTACCAGTGCAGCTTTGAACATTTATTGGCAAAGGGTTAAACAGATAAACCTTAGAGCCACCGTTAGAATAAAAACGTTTATTACCTAAGTTATCGTAATATTCTCGACCAATGTAACGATCATCAGGAAATCCTTCATCATAACCAGTTTCTGTACACTGGGGCATTGAGAAGCCAGCATCATCGTGCGCACCAATGGCAATTTTAGCTTCATTTAAATTAGGGTTTGTGGCGGTATCCAACGGCATCAGAGAGAGTTTGTAGTGTGCGATAAGTAATAAAGCTTTAAATTTGAGTTGGCCTTCTGCATCTTTATCATCATCAGCAACATTTTGAAGACTACTATCCAGTATAAAAGTCTCACCATTTAGCAACTCTTCTTCAGTGAGTACGCCATCTTGATTTTTATCCACCTTATCGCTTTTAAGCACTTGTGAAGGTGAATTCTCCGTACTTGTTAGGGCATTAGCCAAATAGTATAAAGAACTAAGCAGATCATCAATTATGTATTGATTACCACCTATATAATCATCCTCTTCGGGGTTGTAGATAGCGTCAAGTAGCTCAAGTAAACTATCGTATTCGGTGTTTTCTTTTGTAATACCAGCTTTTATCTGGTCATCTGTTAGTCTGTTGCAACTAGAGTCATTATCATCAGCAACTAATATTTCTCTTGAAATATTTACAGAGCCGACAGTAACTGGCGAACCATCTGCTTTGAGATATACCTCGTTAGTTTCATCATAATCGTTGGTGATTAGGTAAATAACGCTACACCCATAACCAGCCAAGGTTATTAAATATTGCTTTTCAGCATTCAGAATATTTAACCGTTGCTGATTCACGTCTGCATACTCACTAATCCCTGTTTTTGCCGCTTCTGTATTTTTATTGCTGGCCAGTGCAGTAATGCCCAGTTCTGTGCCGCCTACAAACAGCGTGACAAGCAGGATCAATAAAATGGCGTATTCCACCATGGCTTGACCATGCTGGAATCTGGTTTTAAAACGGGATGTGTCTGATGTTTTCAATGGTAGGGTTTGGCCAAATGATAGATGCGCGTTGCTTAGGCTGCGTTGTTGATTTCTTCACGTTGGGTGACGTGTAGCGCACGCTCTTTGGCTTCAAACCAGACTTGCGCATGTTCACAGTTGGCATATTCGTGAAAGTAGGGGCCACCCAGGGTGTAGTGAATCAGTGCTGCATCGGGGTTGGGTTCGTTGTAGCCAACCAGATGGTTCCAGCGCTGCGGGATTTCGCCGATCAGGTCGTCATTGTTTAACCATTTGAACTGGTGGAGTTCTAGCCCGGTGGCTGTATTGACGTAATCCGGGGTGAGTGCCTTGCACTTTGCGTTGTTAAACATCATGACGCTGGACCAGTTTTTCTTTTGGTATTTGGTTTGTACCGCATTTAAAAACTTGATGTCTTCTTTGGGTTGGTGATCATGCTTGACGCACATCACGGCATATTGGTCGTCACGCATATTCCATAAATTGACAATGTCTTCAGTGACCAGCATGTCGCAATCCATAAAAATGCTCCAGTCTGTATAGTCGGACAGATATGGTGTTAAAAAGCGTGAAAAAGAAAACTCGGTGGATTGCAATGGGTTACGTTCGCGTTTGTACACAGATTTGAGTTGTGAAAGCATAATCGGCGTAATGCGAACGGGTTGCGTTGCATGTTCGTGAATGCTATGCGACAACACGCTAAACGCACCAATTTCTTTTGGGTCATAACCGATGAAAACATTGATCATTTTTCGCTCCTGAAACGCGTACTATTTTTAGAAGTTCTTATTGAGCAATATTTATGCCGAATAGCTGGAGCGTAGTATTTGGATTTTTCGGGGCGGTGGGCATTTTTCCAATATGGTTTGTTATATGGGTTGGCTCCTGGGTAATGAAGTGCAAGTGACTGTTTTTATTGAGGTTTAAGTGTGTGGATTTTAATTGTTTACGGCTATTGATGGCGGTTGGTTTTATTTAAATGGTTAAGGCAGTGGGTGTGGCGGCAGTGAGGGGTATGGAAGTGTATAGGCTAGATGGTTGATATAAACCATGTGGTTTATATCAACCATTCTGTAGGGTAAGTGGTTCTGGTTACCGGACTGTTCAGACAGGCGAGCGTTTTTCGGCTTTAAGCAGGTTTTTAGGCAACTGAAACACCACATTTTCAACCACGCCTTGCAGTTCTTCAACCTGCTGGGCTCCCATGGTTTGCAAGGCAACAATCACTTCTTTGACCAGTACTTCAGGGGCGGAGGCGCCGGCAGACACGCCAATTTTACGTTTGCCCTGTAGCCACTCGGCTTTCAGGTAGCCGGCGTTATCGACCATATAGGCTTCGACGCCTTGATTTTGGGCGACTTCACGCAGACGGTTGGAATTGGAACTGTTGGGAGAGCCCACAATAATTACGAGGTCGCAATCTTTGGCCATGATTTTGACGGCATCCTGCCGGTTTTGTGTGGCGTAGCAAATGTCATCACTTTTGGGTGATTGAATATCCGGGAAGCGGGATTTGAGGGCGTTAATGACTTGTGCTGCGTCATCCATCGATAGGGTGGTTTGGGTGACATAAGCCAGCTTTTGCGGATTTGCCACTTGCAGCGCCAGCACGTCTTCCGGTGTTTCGACCAGATACATGCCTGCTTCAGATTGTCCCATGGTGCCTTCAACTTCGGGATGGCCTTTGTGACCGATCATGATGATTTCCAAACCATCTTTGCGCATTTTGGCAACTTCGATGTGCACTTTGGTGACCAGCGGGCAAGTGGCGTCGAACGCCGTGAGCCCCATTGACTCGGCTTCGGCACGCACCGCTTTGGAAACGCCGTGGGCACTGAAAATCACAATGCTGCCACTCGGGATTTTTTCCAGGTCATCGACAAAGATGGCGCCTTTTTCGCGTAACTGGCCGACAACAAATTTGTTATGAACGACTTCATTGCGCACATAGATAGGCGCACCAAACTTTTCCAGCGCCTGTTCGACGATGATGATGGCACGATCAACGCCTGCACAAAATCCTCGAGGGTTGGCAAGAGAAATAACAGGTGCATTCATTTCAGTGGCATGGGTTGCTTGCATAGGTTTTTTCCATAGTGAGACTCGGCAGTACGATCGCGCAGTGTTTAACATGCCGCACAAGGCCATGTCCGCATCAGGTATAATCTGGCCTTTTCACGCGTTTTCAAGTTAAATAATATGAAAAACACTGCTACTTTGCTGATTACCTGCCCGGATACCAAGGGAATTGTGGCGGCGATTGCACAATTTTTATATGCGCATAATGCCAATATTTTACACGCAGACCAGCATCAGGATGCGGAAAATAATCTGTTTTTAATGCGTGTGGAGTGGGATATCAGCGATTTTAATGTGCCAGTAAGCCAGTTTGAGCAGGCATTTTCACCGATTGCACAGCGTTTCGAGATGACATGGCAACTCAAACTCACCGAACATAAAACACGCATGGCCATCATGGTTTCGCAATATGACCACTGTCTGGTTGATTTATTGCACAGGCATCATAGCGGTGAGCTTACGTGTGAGATTCCGCTCATTATCAGTAATCACCGCGATACTGAAAAGCTGGCCCATTTTTATGGCATCGACTTTCACTATTTGGCAATGACCAAAGAAACCAAAGAGGTGGTCGAAGCGCAGCAATTTGCCTTGTTTGACCAATACAAGGTGGATTTGATTGTGCTGGCGCGTTATATGCAGATTTTGTCACCTGCCTTTGTCGCACGCTATCCGCAGCGCATCATTAATATTCACCATTCTTTCCTGCCTGCGTTTATTGGCGCACGCCCTTATCATCGTGCATTCGAACGTGGCGTTAAGCTGATCGGTGCCACCAGCCATTATGTGACCGAGGTGCTGGATGAAGGGCCGATTATCGAACAGGATATTGCCCGTATTTCGCACCGTGATCAGGTGGAAGATCTAATTCAGAAAGGCCGCGATCTGGAGCGAGTGGTATTGTCAAAAGCCGTCCGCTGGCACATTGAGCACCGTATTTTGCTGTATGCGAACAAGACAGTGATTTTCGATTAGCAGGGACCCGCCGCAATAAAAAAACCGAAGCAGTTGCTTCGGTTTTTTTATTGCAAATGCAGGCAACTATTCTTCAGCTGATGCATGCAGTGGCGGAATCGGTGGCGCATCCACAGGTGCAATTTCCAGTAAAGTGTTCATCATGCGCGAACACAGGTACCGCATACAAAGCCATCAATGCTAAAAAAGCCAGGACACCTTTTTTCATGACACTCCCCTTGTCGATATGACTGAATACATGGCAGTGAAAACTGCAACTGGCAAGCTGCACGCCGCTAAAGAAAGTGGCAATATCAGCGTGAATCACGCTCGCTTTATGGCAGGAGGCGCTCCAGTTTGAATAAGTCAGCAATCTGTTCGCGCTCACGGATCAGGTGGGTTTGCTCACCGTCTACCAGCACTTCGGCCGCTCGGCCACGTGTGTTGTAGTTGCTGGCCATGCTCATGCCATAGGCGCCTGCGGAATGGATGGCGAGATAGTCACCTTCTGCGATGGCCAAGTCACGGTCATGGCCTAAAAAGTCTCCACTCTCGCATACGGGGCCGACTACTTCATAGGTTTGTACCGGGGCTGCCGAGGGCGCGATGGTGCTTATGCGGTGATAAGCATCGTACAGTGCCGGACGCATCAGGTCATTCATGGCCGCATCGACAATCGCAAAGTTTTTGGTTTCGCCCGGTTTTAAATACTCCACTTTGGTGAGTAATACTCCGGCGTTGCCGACCAGCGCACGCCCTGGTTCAAACAGCACTTTTACCTGGCGTCCGGCCAGTTTCTGCATGATGGCCGCTGTATACGCTTTGAAGTCTGGCGGGGTTTCATCACTGTAGGTAATGCCTACGCCGCCGCCCACATCAATGTGCTGGATGTGAATGTTTTCCGTGGCCAGTGCATCGACCAAGCCCAGCACTTTGTCCAGTGCATCCAGAAAAGGCGACAACTCGGTAATTTGCGAGCCAATATGGCAATCTACGCCATGCACGGCAATATTGGGCATCTGTGCCGCTTGCTTGTACAGGCCGTGCGCGTCTTCAAAGGCGACACCAAATTTGTTGTTTTTCAGGCCGGTAGAAATGTAAGGATGGGTTTTGGCATCCACGTTTGGATTAACACGCAATGAAACCGGCGCGATTTTGCCCATGTCGGCCGCCACTTGCTGAATGCGTTGCAGCTCGTTGGTGGATTCCACGTTAAAACAAAAAATACCTGCTTCGAGTGCTGCATGAATTTCAGCATGTGATTTTCCCACGCCCGAAAACACCACTTTCTGAGGGTCACCCCCTGCGGCCAGTACCCGTGCCAGTTCGCCGCCAGACACAATATCAAAGCCGGCGCCCAAGCGGGCAAACAGATTCAGAATGGCCAGACTGGGGTTGGCTTTTACTGCAAAGCAAATCAGGTGGTCATGCCCGGTCAGGCCTGATTGAAACTGCTCAAAAGCAGTGGTGAGCGCCTGCCTTGAATAAACATATGTAGGTGTTTGATAGGTGCGGGCAATATCAGCCAGTGCAACATTTTCGGTATGTAGCAGGCCATTGAGTGTAGGGAAGGCGGTCACGATAGAGGTCGCTTACTGTTGTTTAGGTTGGGGATACTGACGTTCAGGGATGTACAGGTCACCCTTGAGACCGCAAGCGCTGAGAGATGTTGAAATCAAGGCAAAGATGATCAGGTGTTTCCAGAAAATGCGCATCACTTAAATCCGTGAAAATAAGCTGTATTTTAACATTAAACGCAGCGCTTGCTGCGCAACATCCTCTGGCTCGCCGTTTGTCGGGCGAATGTGGCCACTCGTCAGTTGCGGCTGGACAAGCGTGCGTGGCTTTTGCATGATAAGGGAGCCTCTAATCATTCAAATTGCTAAGCTCGCCTTGGCGTGATTAAAAAATTTAGACGCTGCATATAGGTGGATATGTAAGGAAAAATTTTTATGAGCAACACAGTATCACGATGGAATATGAATGATTAAGGGTGCCCATAAGTTGATCATCAAAGAGGTCTCGCTATGCAGCAGCGCATGTTAAAAAATCAAGGGTGGCAGTCAGGGTTTAGCCTGATTGAAGTGATGGTGGTGGTTGCCATTATCGGCATTCTTGCCAGCATTGCCATGCCGTCCTATCAGGATTACGTCAAAAGTGGCAATGCGATCGAAGCCCCTGCCAATCTTGCCAATTGTCGCGTTCAGGCCGAGCAGTTTTATCAGGATAATTTTACCTATGTTGGCTATAGCTGCACGCCGCAAGAGGTAAAATACTTCGACTACGCCATTGAAAATCAGACTGCGACAAGCTATACGCTGAAAGCGAGTGGCCGCTCGACACAAGGCATGGGGGATTTTGAGTTTACGGTCGATCAGGATAACACCAAGACCTCCAAGTATGACGGTACCGTAGGCACCGGTTGCTGGCTGACCTCTTCTTCCGGGAGTTGTTAGCATGCAACAGCAGGGCTTTTCACTGATTGAACTGGTGGTCACTATCGTGGTGCTGGTCAGTGTTTCAATGGTGGCTATTCCTGCGTTTCAAACCGCCATGGGCAATGCCCAGATTCGCACCGTAGCCGAATCTATCCATCATGGCTTGCAACAGGCTCGAATGGAAGCGATCAAGCGCAATGCAAAAATCAAATTTACATTAGCTACATCCAGTGCATGGCAGTTGGGTTGCGAAACCGTGAGTGCCACTTGTCCTGCATTGCTAAGCAAAAAAAGCGCTGCTGAGGGCGCTTCTGAAAACATTACCATCACGGCAGATGCTTACACAACCACCTTTACCAGCTTCGGCACGCGTGACCCCGCGCAGGCCAATGCGATGTCACAAGTGGATGTGTCAAATGCTGCGGTAGACGCTGACGAGCGCAGGGTATTGCGGATTGTGATCTCTGCCGGCGGGATTGCGCGGGTGTGCGATCCGGCGGTCACGACTGCAGGAGACCCGAGAAAATGCTAATGGGGAAACTGGCCAAATGTCATTTACGCGCGCGTCCGCTGCAAACGGGTTCGGTGTTAATCGAGTCTATGGTAGCCGTGGTGATTTTCAGCATGGGTGTCTTGGCATTGGTTGGGTTGCAAACCGCCATGCTCAAAAACAGCAGCGACAGCCGCTACCGTGCCGAGGCGCAACTCATCGCGCAGACGCATCTTTCGAATATGATGACTTATGGTGCCAGTGCTGCCAGTTATATCAGCCAGGTCGATACAAATAAAATCAAAACACAATTGCCCAATGGCGAGATTGCCTTTTCCGCCATCACCAACAGCATGGTCACCGTGACCGTGCGCTGGCAAGTGCCTGGTGGCAGTGTGCATCAGGTCAATGCCTCCAGTTATTTGTTTGATGTGGTGCCGTGATGATGAAGTTATGCATGGGTAAACCATCAAACGCCAAAAAATGGATTGCGTACAGGCGAACGCAATTTGGGTTGAGTTTGGTAGAGTTGCTGATAGGCATGTTGATTGGCTTGGTCGCCACGCTTGCAATCAGCAATATCTTTAGCAGTTTTGAAGCGCGCAAACGTGTGATTTCCGGGGGGGCAGATGCGCAATCGAGCGGGGTGCTGGCGCTGTACTATATTCAGCGTGATGCGCAAAACGCCGGGTACAGCTTGCCCTTATATAACAGTAGCGATCCTTCGCCATTACTTTGTCCGCTGAATACCTCCATCAATCAGAACGGGGCGGTGATTAATCTATCCCCCGCTGTGATTGAAGATGGCGGCGCAGGCAGTGATATTGTACGTATCCGCTACGGCACATCGCCCAGCGGTGGCGCTTCGGTCAGGGCCACAGGTTTGATGAATGCGCCAACTTTGGATAGTCGTTTGATCGGCTGCCAGGTCAACGATATTGTGTTGTTCCATCAAACACCCGCCAGCCCCAAATGCAGTATGGCACGGATTGAAAAACTGAATGCTGACCGGACGATTAAAAACCTGACCGAGCTGAGTACTGCACCCACTGCAAATCCAGTGACAGATTTGAATGGGGCTGACTGGGTACGTTTTTCGTGTCTGGGCGCCTGGAACCAGTACGAATACCGTGTGAGTGCCGCGCAAGAGCTTACCCGTACAGGCGGCACCATCACCTCCAATCCTTTCCCTGACAGCACTGCCGTGCCGATTGCCAGCGATATTGTGGCATTGCAAGCGCAGTATGGCATTGCCAATACGCTGGATCCCACCTCAGCCTCTGCGACTGCTGCGGCTTATTTAAACCGGGTGGATCAGTGGGTGGATGCCACCGGCGGTTTTGGCACTGGCATGAGTCTGGTTGACCGCAACCGCATTCGGGCGATACGTATTGCAGTGGTGGCCAGAGATGGCGTGTTGCAAAAACAGGCCGTCAGCCAAGCATGCAACGGCGGCACTGTCGGTGTGGGGAAAGTCTGTATCTGGACGGCTGACACCACCCCTGCCAGTGTTGACTTAAGCAGTATCGCTGACTGGCAACGCTACCGTTACCGGGTATATGAAACCGTGATTCCGCTCAGAAATGTAATTTGGAACCGTGATGCCTTATAGCCCTGCTCATCCCGCATTTATACCGTTTGCAGCGCGCAATCAGCGTGGTCTGGTGCTGTTTTTTGCCTTGCTGGCACTGGCTGTGATGTCTTTGGCGGCGGTTGCATTGATTCGCGGTGTCGATACTAATGCTTTGCTCTCCGGCAATATTGTGTTCCGGCAATCCGCCAGCGCGACCTCGAATGTGGCGCTGGAAGGCGTGGCTGAAAATATTGCACGCAACATCACGCTGGCAGACAGCACCAGCCATCGGCCAGGACTGGGCTATTACGCCAATTGCAGCCAGTTTGACACCCATCCCAACGTGTTGGCGTGCGATGGCAGCACATTAACCAGTATGCATTGGGATGATACCAACAGCAGTCTGGTGCCTAGCCAGACCGATGGTAATGATGAAATCCGTAACGGCATGGATCGGCAGGGTAACCAGATTCGCTACATCGTTGAGCGTATGTGCAGCTTCAGTGATGCTGAAATTGCCGCAGGCTCGGCCAAAGCCGATGCCAGTCGCTGCATGATGGCCAGCTCACCCAATAACGGTGCTAACTGTTCGCACAATATCAATAATATCGAGCTGTTTAAACGCTGCATTGCTAACTCTGACTCGCCTTTATACCGCATCACCTTGCGTATTGCAGGGCCTAAGAACACATTGACTTATATGCAGTCCTTTTTCTCTAACTAACGACGGGTGAAATGATGAATATCACTGCATGGATACGAAAAGCAGTCTGGCTCACATTGCTGATGCCTTGCCTGTTGAAAGCAGAGTTTCTTGATTTGGCCACTATGCCGCTGCAAACCTCCGGCAGTTCGGATGTGCTGCCGAACCTGATGTTTGTGCTGGATAACTCGGGCAGCATGGGCTGGAATTACACGCCTGACTGGGCAGTCGGCGAGCCGGATAACAGCAGTTATGATGCCTCTGACTGGCTGTTCAGTAATGCCGCCTACAATACCCAGTTTTATAATCCGACTGTGATTTACTCGCCGCCGGTAGATTACCGGGGGGTGAGTCTTGCGAATCAGACGGCCTATGCGGCAACGTCAGATCGCGCCGATACCCTGTATGGTCGGGTGTATCGCGGCACGTCAGCCTATTATTTTGCCTATGTGCCGGGCGAGTATTGCACCACACCCAATCTGACCAGTTGTATTGTGTCAAAGGTGGCCACAGGGGCATATATATACCCTGCAACCTTGCGCTGGTGTAATTCATCCTCTGCTTCCGGCAAGCGTACGCTGTCGGGTTCCGACCGTTGTCAGGCGATACGCAATACCGTCACCAGCGTGAATGACAGCAATACTTACCGTTATCTGCGCGAACCGCGCGCCACCTACAGACTCACACTGACACGTAATAGTGGCACGGTCACAGTGAGCAGCATCAAAATAAACAATATTGAAATCTTGTCTTCTTCAACTTCGTCATCCTCCAGTAGCACACTGGCCTCAAATGTGGATAGTCGTATATGTGACGGCTCCATCACGGGTAATTGTCTGATCGCGGGCAATTCAGTATCCCGCAGCAGCAATGTGTTGACGATTACTACCTTTGCCGGTGACCCTGTCGATACAGCCAATCCGGTTCAGGTGACCATGTCCGGCAATGGCAGTTATAGCGCGCAACTGGTGACAGCAAGCAGCAGCGATATTCCAGGTAGCCTGGTGTATCAGCAAATCACCAGTAGCCAAAGCAGCTACACTGCACCTGGATCAACGAGCAAAGCGGTTGATCGTACTGACTGTGCAGGCAGTACCTGCACTTACAGTGAAGAACTGAGGAATTACGCGAATTGGGCCACCTACTACAGTACGCGCATGCTGGCGATGAAAACCGCAGCCAGCCAGGCGTTCCAGGCGCTGGATGCCCGTTATCGGGTAGGGTTTGTGACTATTAACAGTGCCAGTAACAACTATTTGCCAATTGCACCGTTTAACGCTACGCAAAAGCAGAACTGGTATAACACGCTGTTTGCGGTGAACCCGACAGGCAGCACGCCCCTGAGAACGGCACTTTCTGGGGTTGGGCGTCATTTTGCCGGAAAGAAAACCTTGGGCAATGATGACCCGATGCAATACGCTTGCCAGCAAAACTTTACGTTGTTGACGACTGACGGTTACTGGAACGATGACTCTTCGACGCCAAGAAGAATTGATGGCTCCACAGCCATTGGCAATCTGGATGGCGGCTCGACCCCGCGCCCGCAATTTGACAGCAGTGGCAAATCCAATACGCTGGCGGATGTGGCGAAGTATTTTTATGATACCGATATTCGCGATGGTGACTTTTCTAACTGTAACGGCTCCTGGGGGACATCCGTGTGCGGCACAGTGACTGATTATCCCAAACAAAATATGGTGACGCTTACTTTAGGCTTGGGTATAGATGGGACGTTAGCCTATACCGATGATTATAAAACCCAGGCGACGGGTGATTTTAAAGACATCACCACTGGCGCCAAAAACTGGGATGACCCCATCAGTAAAACCTCGGGCCAGCGGATTGATGATTTGTGGCATGCCGCAGTCAACGCCGGCGGCACTTATTACAGTGCCAGTAACCCTAAACTGCTGCGCGAGTCGCTGAGTAAAGGTCTGTCTGAAATCAAATCTGTACAAGGTGCGAGTGCCGCGGCAGCAGCCAGTAGTCTGGCGCCGACTAGCGGTGATAACTTTCAATACGTGGCCAGTTACCAGACCGTCAAATGGATCGGTAATCTGGAAGCACGTACGGTGGATGTGCAATCCCTGGAAACCTCGCAAACAGCAGTATGGTGTGTGGAAAATGTGGCGGCAACTACCTGCCCGGCCCCCTCGGTGGAAGCGCGATTGACAGGCAATGGCAGTACGACGATCTATTGCAAAACAGTCAGTTCGAACGAGACTGCTTGTGGTAGTGCTGGTGGCGTGTTGGGCGCAGTGCTGGGCACCAGTGAGCTTTCGTCTTGTTATCAAGAGGTACAAGGTAGTTGCACCGGGCGTTTACAAACGCAGGTGGCAGGCAATAGTCGTAAAATTTATTTTAACTTAAGCGGTGCTTTAGTGAGCTTTAATGCAGATAACCTGCCAGCCGTGCATCAAACCGCGTTGAATAGTGGCTATCTTGCCTTGAGCCAGATGCAGGGCTTGCCTGCGTCTGACCCCAAGATCACGGACGCTAACAAGGTGAGCAAACTGGTGGATTATTTGCGTGGAAACAAAACCTACGAAGATATCAGCCTGAATACAGTCGCCGAAAATCGCTTGTTCCGTGAGCGCCAGGCTACATTGGGGGATATTTCGCAATCGCGCCCGAACTATTTCAAAGTTTCAAAC
Organism: Methylophilus aquaticus; assembly: GCF_030769565.1. Taxonomy (GTDB): domain Bacteria; phylum Pseudomonadota; class Gammaproteobacteria; order Burkholderiales; family Methylophilaceae; genus Methylophilus; species Methylophilus aquaticus. Next base: position 208,141 of record NZ_JAVCAP010000001.1, read on the forward strand.
GCGGGGTATCTGGATGCTAATTACACGGCCTATAAGGCCTTGTCCGAATCACGGCTGGCAGCGGTTTATGTCGGCGCCAATGATGGCATGCTGCACGCTTTTAATGCCAATACCGGTGATGAACTATGGGCGTTTATTCCCACTCCGGTGATCAGTAATCTGTCTCATCTTGCTGATAAAGAATACGGGGCGAGTTACCATACCAATTACGTCAATGGCAGCCCGATAGTGGCGGATGTCTGTGTGTCCGGCTGCGGCTCCAGTGGCGCGGTATGGCGTACCATTTTAGTCTCAGGATTAAATGGCGGAGGGCGTGGCTATTTCGCGCTGGATGTGACCAATCCGGCATCCCCCGTCTTGTTGTGGGAATTTAACGCACAAAACACTGGGGCCTTAAACAACATTGGTTTTAGTTTCGGCAATCCGCTGGTGACCAAAATGCTGGATGGTCGTTGGGTGGTGGTGGTTACTTCTGGCTACAATAATGGCACCTATGCCCGTAAACTTAATGATGGTAGCTATGTGAACAATAGTCCGGTAGGGGATGGTGTTGGTTATTTATATGTGCTGGATGCCAATACCGGCAGTTTGCTCAAAACCTTGTCTACCGGTGAAGGTAATGCTGCCGACCCAAGCGGACTGGCCAAGATTTCAGGCTTTGCCGAACAAATGTTTGAAAATAATACGGCAAGCAAAATCTATGGCGGCGATTTGAACGGCAATATTTGGCGCTTTGATATTAACACTGGCGCGGTGACCAAGATTGCCACCTTGCGCGATAGTGGCGGTATCGCTCAGAAAATCACCACGCAGCCTGAGTTGGGCAAGATCGATAACAATATTGTGCTGATGGTGGGGACCGGTAAATTTATTGAGGCCGCTGATTTAACCAACACGCCACAAAACGCTGTCTATACTTTTAAAGATAATAACCAGACCACTGCCATTGGCCGTAGCCAACTGGTTCAGCAAACGCTGGGGGCTGATCGCCGGGTGGCTTCGCCAGCCAGCATCAATTTTGATTCCGGGTATGGCTGGTTTCTCGATTTTCCCGCTGGAGAGCGGGTCAACCTCGATCCTTTGTTATTAAACGGCGTGTTGCTCATGCCAACCACCGTGCCCAGCAGTGCAGCTTGCAGTGGAGCTGGGTATGGCTGGTTTAACTTCTTTGATTATAAAAAAGGTGGCTCGCCACTGGCGAGCGGTTTGGTGTCGGAGCGTATGCTGACACCGGCAGTGGGATATAACATTGTTTATGACAACAAAGGCGTCCCACATGTGGTGGTTACCGGCAGCAATGACCCTACGCCGCAACAGTTAAGTCTGGATGATCAGGTGTTTGGATTATCAAGTTCAGGCACGATTTCAGAGATATTCAAGCAAAAAAGCAACGGCAGTTATGGCACCAAGCAAAGCTGGCACGAGTTGATTCAATAGGCAGTAAAAAAGCCCCGGTCGGGGCTTTTTTATGATTGCAAAGTTATTTCACTTTTTTGGCAAATACATACAAAATAATGCAGATCACAACCAAAATACCAATCAAGGTATAAATACCGCCAGCGCCCAAAAACATAACGTTCCCCTTAGCAGAATAGTGAAGACTTCTAACGCTATTCTAAGCAAAAAAGGGCAGCGTTTTCAAGCGCCCAAGCAATGTGGGTCGCAACGTTAAACAGCTAAACGACTTCCAGCAGCAGTTCGGCAGGTTTGTAGACAGACTGGATATTATTGTCGGCCACAATGTCTTCTGCCAGGTAGATGATGTCTTGTGCTGTAATCAGTTCTGGAATGCTGGCCGCATAAGTCAGGGTGTCATCCAATAATTCGTACATAATCATTCCTTGTTTTTTGGGTCAATATATTCTTAACGTCACAGAACAAAGATTCTTGAGCAATAGTCTCTCGTTCAGTCTTAATTAATTGCAATTCTGTCTATGGGCACCGCTATTTATTCAAATTGCTAAGCCAGGCAAGGCGCGATTAAAAAAGTTTGACGCAGCATATATGTGATATGTAAGGACAAGTTTTTTACGAGCAACGAAGTATCGCAACGGAATTTGAATGCATAGCGGTGCCCATATGAGATGCCTGATCAGACGCATGTTATATTGGATGTGTGAAATTTTAATGAACGCTTGATTGCAGATAAAGGTGCCTTTAAAACGTGCAACAGCAGGCCTGACCGCTTGCGATTGAAAGTGTTTGGTGCCAGGTTCGGGGGTGCGACTATGAACGTGTTACGTATTGGTGGGGGATTGCTGCTCTTGCTTGTATTTGCCCTGGCAGGCTTGTATGGCTACAACCTGTATGGAGATGACGGCCCGGTGCCGCCCAGTGCATTGTCGCAAGCCATTAATCAGTGCGATTTGATCGCAAGTAAAGCAGCCGCCAATTTGCCAGAAGTGCTGCCTTTCCAAAAGCTGGAAAAAGCAGCGAGACAGGCGCGTGTGCTGGATCAATGCATGCAGGATCAAGGGTTTCAGGAAAATCCTGACTGGGTCAGGGCTGCGATGGTCAAATCAGCGCACATTGCAAAACAGCAGCAGATTTCAGAAGGCGAAGCCTACGAAAAACTGCGGCGGGAAGAGATGTTGCAAGGGACGGCAAGTGACCATCCTCTTTATTGGCGCAAGCGACTTTGAGTGTGGCGAGTGCAAGTGATATTGCGTGGGTCATGCCGTCATACAGTTAGCGCTTTTGCCCCAGATAATCGGTTTTGCCCAGTGGTACGCCAAGATGGCGCAAAATATTGTAGGCGGTAGTGACATGAAAATAAACATTGGGCATTGCCCATTTTTCAAGATAGTCCAACCCGCTGAAGGTGAGTTCGGCCTTTCTTATGGTGAGGGTGACCTCTCTGGATTCTGCGCCCGCCACTTGCTCAGCTGTAATGCCTGCTAAAAAACTTACCGTTTTATCAATGCGGGCATAAAGCATCTCAAAGCTGGATTCATCATCTGCATACTGCGGAATTGCAATGTTAGCCAGTCTTGCTCCTGCGCCCTTGCTCATATCGCTCACCAGTTGCACCTGTTTTAGCAATGGGTACATATCTATATAAAGACGGCTGTTCAGAACAGTTTCAGGCGCGACTTTCATCTGAAGTGCATAAGACTCACCCTGCTCAAGAATATGCTTCAGGTTATTTAAGTTGCGGATAAGTGGCGCAATGCTGACATCATATACATTCATCAGGGTTCCTTATTAATGTTCGTAGCGACGATATTGTAATGCCTCAGCAATGTGCGCATCACTCATTGTTTGGCACAACTCTAAATCGGCAATCGTTCTTCCTACTTTTAAAATCCGGTGATAAGCACGCGCAGACAAGCCAAATTTATGCATGGCAGCTTGAAGCAAGTGATTGCCACGTTCATTGAGTTGGCAATGTTCGCTGAGTTCCAGTGGCCCCAAAGCGGCATTTGCTTTGTTCTGGCGAAGAGATTGCTGCTGTCTGGCGGCTTCCACGCGTTCACGTATCTGCGCACTTGTCTCGTTTGCCTGGGCAGCGCTGAGTTCTTCAGGCTTGAGTGCAGGCACTTCAATATTCATGTCTATCCGGTCAAGTAATGGCCCGGAAATCTTGTTTTTGTAGCGCAATATCTGCTCTGGAGTACACCGGCAGCGATGGTTGAAGTGTCCGTAAAAACCGCAGGGGCAAGGATTCATTGCCGCGATCAGTTGAAACTGTGCAGGGAAAGTCGCCTGTCTGGCTGCCCGTGAAATAGTGATGTGGCCGCTTTCCAGGGGTTCGCGCAAGACTTCCAGCACTTTGCGGTCAAATTCCGGCAGCTCATCCAGAAACAATACGCCATGATGGGCGAGGCTAATCTCACCTGGCCGTGGCACACTGCCGCCACCCACCAGAGCAATCCCTGAAGCGGTATGGTGCGGGGCCCGAAATGGGCGACGTTTCCACAAGTGCGCAGGAAACTGGCCTCCAAGCGACAAAATGGCAGCACTTTCCAATGCCTCCTGTGTAGACATGGTTGGCAGAATTCCAGAAAAACGCTGTGCCAACATGCTTTTCCCGGTGCCTGGTGGTCCGCTCATCAGTACGCTATGCTGCCCTGCCGCAGCGATTTCCAATGCACGTTTAGCGCGCAACTGGCCTTTGACCTCGCAAAAATCCGGCCATTGCTTAGAGGTGTCTATTGGACTGATCGATTGTTGTTGTGGCAACAATTGTTTGCCGGATAAATGCGCACATACGGCAAGCAGGCTATCGGCAGCGTAGACCGTGGTGCCATCCACCAAGCTTGCTTCACACGCACTTTCTTGGGGTAGGATAGCTGCTTTGAGAGGGCCGGCCTGTTTTGCGAGTTGGAAAGTCATTGCCAGTGCGCCACGAATGGGGCGCAAGGCACCCGTCAACGCCAACTCCCCGGCAATCACATAGTCGGCCAACCGGGTTTTGGGTAGCTGGCCTGAAGCTGCCAAAATGCCCAGCGCAATTGGCAAATCATAACGCCCGCCTTCTTTAGGTAAGTCAGCTGGGGCCAAGTTCACTGTGATCCTGCGAGAAGGAAACTCAAACTGCGCGGTTTGAATGGCAGCCCGCACACGATCCTTACTCTCTTTCACCTCTGTCTCAGGCAATCCAACAATGGTGAAACTGGGGAGCCCATTGGCCAGATGCACTTCAACGACCACTTCTGGTGCATCCATGCCGCTCAGTGCGCGGCTATATAGAACAGCAAGGCTCATGTCGCATTCCAGAGGATTGAAATGCTAACAATTGTAAATTATTTTTTACCTTCTGTTGCCTGTAAGCCCTCCAGAGCCTCTATTTTTTCTTCCAGACTGCGTAACTGTAGCTGGGTACGCGCTAATAGCGTGGCTTGAATATCAAACTCCTCGCGTGAAACAAGTTCCATTTTGGTGAGAGCGCCCTGAAATAGTGCATGAATATTAGATTCAAGCTCCGAAACAGGGCTGGACTCTACTAATTCTCTGATTTTTAAAGATAATTCTTTTATTTTTTCACTTGGAAAGTGCATATTCTGGGCTCCTTTTTTATGAATTTTAACATGCACAGTATACATAAAGGTATGGATAATGCGCTGTTTATGGTTGGGAAATTATTAAAAACAGTATTTTATTGAATTTATATAACTATTTAAATTAAGTTTTAATTTTAAGTTATTGATTATTATTGTTTATGTTGATTGGCACGTGATTTGCTTTTACCGCAATGTTGTTTCATTCTCGTTTACAACAATTCGATCAAAGATATTTAAAGAGAGAGGGCTCATATAATGCGTCAATCAATTTTGCTAACAGCAATACTAGGCACCTTGTCATTCGCACAAGTTTCATACGCAGATGAAGTGGCTAAAGAAGAGGCTTCAGACTGGGATGCAACTGCAAACATCAGTTTCGTTTCTGACTACTACTTCCGTGGTCTTTCACAAACATGGCATAAACCAACTGCGCAAGGCGGTTTGGACATTACTCATTCAAGTGGGTTCTATGCAGGCGTTTGGGGCTCTGCTGTAACACCAAATACCTATCCAGATGCAAATACAGAAATCGATGTATATGCCGGTTTCAACGGTAGTATTCCAGCCGTTGAAAAACTTGGCTACACAGTGGGTGTTTACAGCTATATGTATCCAGGTGGCTCATGGAAGAAGTATGATGGACTGACCGCTGACCAAGGTAAAAAATCTGGTGGTAAATGGGATACTACAGAATTAAACGTTGGCTTATCTTATGATTGGATAAGTGCAAAAGTATCTTACTCATTAACTGACTGGTTTGGTGCTGAAAAGGCAACAGGTTGGGATGGCAGTACAAAAGGTTCAACATATTTTGAATTGAACGCTGCTTATCCATTACCATGGTGGGACTTAACCTTAATTGGTCACGTAGGTCATATGAATGTTGCTGGTAAATTGCAAGCTAGTGGCTTCCCCACAGCAAACGGCGCAGCTGGTACATACGAAACCAACCCTGACTATACTGACTGGAAATTAGGGCTGAGTAAAGGTTTTGCAATTGGCAAGTCTGAAGGCTGGGCTGCAGGTTTGTATTGGGTTGAAGCCAGCAACGACAGATATTGGGGTGGTGGCTACGGTGGCACAAGCTTTAGTCGTTCAATCAACGGTACAACCGAAACTAAAGATTTGAATGATGGCCGCTTCGTTTTCACACTGGGCCGTACGTTCTAACTAAATAAGTTTGAGTTCTGGCAGGCGTAGTGTCTGCCAGAGTTAACAACGGGAGAAGCAAATGAAATTTGTATCCGCAATAATCAAGCCGTTCAAGCTTGATGAGGTGCGTGAAGCCTTGTCCAATATTGGTGTGCAAGGGATCACCGTCACCGAGGTCAAAGGATTTGGTCGTCAAAAAGGCCATACCGAGTTGTATCGTGGGGCAGAGTACGTCGTTGATTTTCTGCCAAAAGTGAAGCTCGAAGTCGCTATCAAGGACGATATGCTGGATCAGGTAGTCGATGCCATTGAAAAAGCGGCCGCGACAGGCAAAATCGGTGATGGCAAAGTCTTTGTCTTCGATTTGGAACAAGTTTATCGTATCCGTACCGGTGAAACCGGTCCGGATGCGTTATAAGAGGGGGCTTCAGTTATGAAGAAAATTCTTTCTGTGTTATCACTGGTTGCGCTGATGGGTCTGGCAGCTACGCCGGCCAGCTACGCTGAAGAAACCGTAGTAGAAACCGTGACTATTGAAGAGACTGTTGCACCAGATGCAGCGCCAGCTGCCGAGGCACCAGCCGCTGCTGAAGCGGCACCAGCAGAAGCTGCAGCCGAAGCGCCTGCAACCCTGGATGTTGGCAGTACTGCATTTATGATTGTGGCGACTGTGCTGGTGATTTTGATGACCATCCCTGGTTTGGCCTTGTTTTATGGCGGTTTGGTACGTCAGAAAAACATGCTTTCTGTGTTGATGCAAGTGTTCGTTGTGTTCTCCATGGTGTCGGTGATTTGGGCGGCTTATGGGTACAGTGCGGCATTTAGCGAAGGCAACATGGTGGTGGGTGGCTTGAGCAAGGCATTTCTGGCGGGCATTACGCCTGACAGTTTGTCTGGCGTAATTCCAGAGTATGTATTTCTGACCTTCCAGCTGACTTTTGCAGCCATTACTCCAGCGCTGATTGTGGGCGGGTTTGCCGAGCGTATGAAATTTTCAGCCGTGCTGTTGTTTACCGCGCTGTGGGTGACATTTGCTTACGTGCCAATCGCGCATATGGTATGGGGTGGCGGTTATTTGGGTTCGCTGGGTGCTAAAGACTTTGCCGGTGGTACGGTTGTACACATTAACGCGGGTATTGCTGCGCTGGTGGGTGCCATCATGTTGGGTAAACGTATCGGTTACGGTAAAGAAGCCATGCCTCCGCACAATCTGGTGATGACCATGGTCGGTGCTGCATTGCTGTGGGTGGGTTGGTTTGGCTTTAACGTAGGTAGCGAACTGGCTGTTGACGGTGTTGCTGGCATGGTGCTGATTAACACACAACTGGCGACTGCTGCTGCCGTGTTAGGCTGGATTTTTGCCGAGTGGTTGTTCAGAGGTAAACCAAGTATGCTGGGTGCTGCTTCAGGTGCTGTGGCTGGCTTGGTGGCGATTACGCCTGCTTGTGGCTTCATCGGTCCGATGGGTTCCATCATTCTGGGCTTTACCGCCAGCTTTGTCAGCCTGTGGGGCGTGACCAAGTTGAAAGGTGCGCTGGGTTATGACGATTCACTGGATGTATTCGGCGTACACGGTTTGGCTGGTATCTGGGGTGCTGTAGGCACCGGTATCCTGATGTCTCCTGGCTTGGGTGGCGTTGGTTACGCTGAAGGTGTTACTATGGGCGGTCAAGTCACTACGCAAATCATTGCAGTGGTGGTGACGATTGTCTGGACAGGTATCGTGAGTGTGATTCTTTACAAAGTTGTAGACATGCTGGTAGGTCTGCGTGTGAGCGAAGAATACGAGCGCGAAGGCTTGGATACAACCGAGCATGGTGAGCGTGCTTATAGCATGTAAATAATGCGTAATAAGAAAACGGCTCGATATGAGCCGTTTTTTTTTGAACTTATACTGTCCATGCTTTATCAATGGTAAGGGCCAAATTAAAATAACTCGATGACCATGCACCTAGAAAACTCCATGACGCCTTTGCAGCGAGTCTTGCAAATTGCCAAACTCGAAAAGCAGGATATCCTGCTATTGTTTTATTTAACCTTGGTCTACGGGGTACTGGGAATCGCGACCCCGGTCGCCGTACAAACGATGGTGAATATCGTCACCATGGGCGGGGTACTGCAACCCTTGTATGTGGTCGGGTTTATTCTTTTTTGCTTGTTGGCACTCTCCGGCGCTATTTACGCGATTGAAAGTTTTCTGGTTGAACTGATTCAGCGCAGAATTTTTGTGCGCACCAGCATGCAAATTGCCGACAACATGCAGCAGATTCATATTTCAGTGTATGACAAGAACAACACGGTTGAACTGGTGAATCGCTACTTCGATATCCAAACCGTGCAAAAATCTGTCGCAACCTTGCTGACCATCGGTCTGACTGCGCTGCTGCAAGGGCTGATAGGCAGTATTGTGCTGCTTTTTTACAGCCTGTATTTTGGCATTCTTGTTGTCATCATGCTGATAGTGTTGTGGGCGATTGTGTTCGGGCTTGGCAAACAAGCCGAAGAGAGTGCGATACAGGAGTCCAAAGCTAAATACAATATGGCGGCCTGGCTGGAAAACATTGCCAGAAATAAATGGTTATCCAAGTTTTACGGAGCAAGGCAACGCACGCAGGCGCATACCGAATATCTGGTCAAATACTACCTCACAGCAAGAACCCGTCACTTTAAGGTATTGATGATGCAACTGATTAGTGGCGTGGGCTTGTACGCACTGATTGGCACAGGCATGTTGATCTTGGGCGGCACATTAGTGATTCAAGGGCAAATCAACCTTGGGCAGTTTGTGGCAGCCGAGCTGATTATTTTTGGTGTGCTTTCAGCTTTTGTGCGTTTTATTACCAAGCTTGAATATTTTTATGATCTGCTTGCAGCGGTCGATAAAATTGGCGTACTTGAAACCCTGCCTCAGGAGACGTCAGGCGAACATCAGGCCAGCAGGGATGGCTATCAGCAACTACAGGCGTTCGATATGGGGTTTAAACATCACCGGCAAAGCGCACTGATGAATAAACTCAACTTCAAATTACAACGTGGTCAAGGTCTGGCGATCTTGGGCGGATTGGGGAGTGGCAAAAGTACTTTACTGGAGCTCATCACTGGCTTGCGGCAACCCGATCAGGGATATCTGGCATACAACGGCATCGACTTGCGACAGCTTGATCTCAACCACCTGCGTGATCATATCGGGGTTGCCAACAAGGTGGAATGGCAACATGGCAGTATTTTTGAAAACCTGCGATTGCACCGCGCAGATATTGAAATCGACATGGTGATAGATGTTTTGCAGGTACTGGGCTTGTGGGATGATATCAGTAAACTCGAACACGGTATTGAAACCGAGTTGACGGACTTTGGTGCGCCATTGACCTATACTCAGCTACAAAGACTGATGCTGGCACGGGCCATCATCGGTAAGCCAGATTTAATGATTATTGATGGTTTGCTAGATGGTTTGGCGCAGCATGAACTGGACCAAGTGTTGAATTTGCTGAAGCGCCAGGAAACTGACTGGATGTTGATTGTGACCACCCGCTTCCAGCATATTGCACAACAATTTCAGCAGGTACTACAACTGGAAACCGCCACAGAGGCAAAAGGAGGCGGTGATGCAGCGTAAACAGCAGATCAGCCTGATGCATGGCGTTGAAACACCTGATTCCTTGCGTGTGTGGATCAAACGACTGGCCTGGCTCTTGCTGGGACTGCCTGCCTTTTTTATGTTTTTGCCTTGGCAGCAAAATGTCACTGCATTGGGCAAGGTAACTGCTTACTCTCCTTCCGAACGGGTACAAACCATTGATGCACCCGTCAGTGGTTTAATTAATCGCTGGCATGTGCAAGAGGGCTCGCAAGTGAAAGAAGGCGACTTGCTGCTCGAAATTGCTGACACCGATCCTAATTTCAAGCAACGGCTTGAAGCGCAGCGCGATAATCTGCAAACCAAGCTTGGCGCAAAGCAAGATGAGTTGCGCGCTTATGAGCTGCAGAGGCAAAACCTTACGGCAGCACGGGATGCGAAGATTTCGGCTGCTCAGTACAAACTCGATGTCGCTACGCAAAAGATTCGCAGTAGTCAGGAGGCGGTAAATTCTGCCCAAGCCACGCTGGATGCAGCAAGCTTGCAACTACAGCGTTTGCAACGTTTGTTAGGCGATGGTCTTGTATCCAAGCGCGATATGGAGCTGGCTGAGCGGGATCAGATTATTGCCAGCCGCAACATGAACAGCGCGCAGGCGCAGTGGCAATCGGCAAAGGCAGAAGCCAGTTCAGCACAGGCAGATATTCAGCAGGTGCGTTCGGATACACAGGCTTATCTTGACTCAACCACGGCCGTGATCAACAAAATTAAAGGTGAAATGGCCGATAGTGAAAATAGCCTGCATACCTCTGAAATTTCGTTGTCACGGCAGAATATGCAAAAAATTGCGGCACCGCGCGCTGGCACTATTTTCAGGCTGCCGGTCAACTCACAGTCGCAAATCATCAAGCAGGGGGATCCCTTGCTGGTGATCGTGCCGCATACTTCTGAACGCGCAGTCGAATTGTGGGTGGATGGCCGTGATGCGCCGCTGATTACGCGAGACAGTGTTGTGCGGCTTGAGTTTGAGGGGTGGCCCGCTATTCAGGTGCCAGGCTGGGCACAAGTGGGTGTAGGTACATTTGAAGGCAAAATTGCCTTTGTTGACCCGACGGATAACGGTTCCGGACACTTCCGGATTATGGTGGTGCCAAGCGAAGGCACTCCCGAATGGCCATCGCCCAGATTCTTGCGGCAAGGCATCAGCGCCAAAGGCTGGGTGTTGCTGGAGCGCGTGACCATCGGTTACGAGTTGTGGCGGCTGTTGAATGGTTTCCCGCCGCGAATTCCGCATGAACCTGTACCGCTCAATAGTGGCGGAGGCAAGCCGGCATGAGGGTTGTATGGTGGATCACCTTCTCCGGTTGGCTTGCAGCCTTCTCGGGCATTGGCATAGCCGCCGAAGACATTGAGGATGTGCGTGCCAGACAACGGTTGGAGCGCCAGGAGGGGCGAGCCTTGGAACAATACAGTCGTCAGCCTGGCGTCCCGTTACATGACGCGGTGAAGCAGCAACAGGATCAGCGAAAAACCCCCGTAGTCATCGATTTGAAAAGTGCCTTGCAGCCCTTTGATAAGCCAGAAACCAACAGTATTTTGTCGGCCACAGCAGAGCAAGGCACACAGCTGACCATTGCAGATATGCGCCAGCGTGCCTTGCAAAACAACTTGCAAGTCAAAGTGGTTAAAATGGATCCGGGGATTGCCAATCAATCCTTGCGCGAAGAGCAGGCAAAATTCGACCAGGTGATTTTTGCTTATGCCAAATATGCTGACAAAGATACGCCAGCCATGTCCGGCGACAAGGTCATTATCAAGTCGGACAATCCCTTGCTCGATGGTGAGTCCGCGAAGCTTAATCTGGATGCCCAGCGTAAGCAATACTGGGATGTGGAAGCGGGTGTGAAAGTCCCGTTACGTACCGGGGGTACGGTGACCTTGAGTGCGCCTCTGGAAAACCGGCAAAGCCTGGGCAAGTTTGCCAGTGATCAGTATCGCAGTGCCTTGCGTTTTTCTTTCAGCCAGCCCTTATTGCGTAACGCCGGGCGGGATGTGAACGAGGCCAGCATCCGCATTGCCGAACTGGACCGGGACGGGGTACAACTTAAAACCCGATTGCAAACCATTCGTATTGTGACCACGGTTGATAAGGCTTACTGGGATTTGTATGAGGCGTGGGCTGCACTGGATGTGCGGCGCAACCAGTTTGAATACGCCAGCCAGAATCTGGCCATGGTGAAGCGCAGGGTGCAGGAAGGCATTACTGCCGCGGTTGAAATTAACCGTGCTGAGATTGGCGTAGCCGACCGTATGGAAGCACTCATTGTCGCCGAGACCAATCTAAAGCTGGCACACCGGCAGTTGCAGTTTTTGCTCAATGATCTGGATGACGGCGGCAGTCAGTCGGCGTGGGTTCCTGTTACGCCACCAAATCTGGTCAAGTTTGAATTTGACCGCAGCCACTTGATCCGGGATGCACTGGACAGTCGTATTGAGTTGCTGGAGCAGGAGCTCAAGCTCAGTGCGGATTTGATCCAGATCGAATATCTGCAAAACCAGACGCTGCCCATGTTTACACTCGATTACCAGTACGGTGCACTGTCAGGCTCAGGCGAGCGTTTTGGCAATATTGGTCAGGATCTGTTTAACGGACGCTACAGCGACTGGTCGCTGGGGCTCAAGTTTGAAATGCCGGTCAGCAACGAGGCCAGAAAAGCCAAACTGGACAGGGCGATTGCTCAGCGCATGCAGCGCTTGACCACCAAAACTCTGCAAACTCTGACGGTCAAGCGTGAAATTTACGATGCTCTGGACAAGGTGGACCAGAATTGGCAACGCATTATTGCCGCACGTCAACAGGTGCTGGTCGCCGGGATCAACTACGAGGCGGAGCTCAAGCAGTTTAATGAAGGCTTGCGTACCATGACCGAAGTGCTTGAAACGCTGACGCGCCTGGGGGAGGCGCAACTTAAAGAAATTCGTGCCATCAGTGATTATCAGGTGGCACTGATTGATGTGGCTTATGCCACTGGCACGGTATTGGGACACGGGAAAATCAGTCTGCAATAGGTGGATCAGCCTCGCTGTCAGGTGTTACGTCGTAACGTCGCTCAAGGCTGCTTGTTTATCCGATATGTTTGCATCAGCAGATCAAACTGTAGCAAACTCATCCGCTGAATGCCTGTCCGCTCTCCATGTTTGCGCGGTGCACTACGCATGTCATCTGCCTCAAACACACTGATACGTTGCGTGCCATAAGTGGTTTCTACCAACAACACTGGCACCCGTTTGCGAAGTAATTCATGCTTTTGCTTGCTGGGCCTGTCAGACATGCGGTACTGCTGTTCATCCATGCGGTAGGGCACATTCTGGTTTAACAAAAAAATTTCCAGTTCTTTGGTGCTCTCGGCAAATACATGGATATCCGTGTCGGCGTAAGGCCCGGCAGTGCCTTCCAGCACGGTGCCAGTTAAATGCGGGTTGAACTTCTGTAATATTTGCATGGTATGCAAAGCGGCTTGCCGGAGATCCAGCAAGTGTGCTGCATCCGCTTCATCAGAATACAAGGCATGATATTCACGCAAGGCCTCATCAATTTCGGCATTGGTCGGCAAGGGAACATCTTGCGTAATGCCGAGGGATTTAACCGCTTTGCGTTTGGCGCGGCCATAGTCACTGATGCCTTCCTCATACATCAGTCTGGCAGCAGACTGGGCGATTTCCTGACGCAGGTCACTCGAAAAGTCATCAAACATGGCAGGTACTTGTTAATTGGGTGCTAACAACTTTGCAGCCGGATTCACTGGCAATTTTTTATCTTCATTGCCAGAAGTATGTTCACCCATTAAACGCTCCAGAAAAGAAGGTTCATGCTCATCCTCTTCCTTGTGTTGATCTTCAGGGTCAAACAGGCCCGGCAAGTTCTCGGGTTGTGACTGCGGTAAAAATTCTTCATAGAAGTATTCATAAATACCGGGATCGTCTTCGCCAACCTGGGCGCCGGTATAAGCATCCACTTTTAGTTGAACAATGCCCTCCGGAACTTTGTACTGATAGACTGGCATGCCTTTAAGTGTTTCTTGCATGTATTTGATCCAGATTGGCAGTGCTGCACGCCCACCCGTTTCCCCTCGGCCCAAATTGCGGGGGCTGTCGTAACCCATCCATGCAATCGCGACCTCTTTAGGGTGGTAACCGGCAAACCAGGCGTCATACTGGTCATTGGTGGTGCCGGTTTTGCCAGCAATATCCGGACGTCTTAATGACAGTGCCGCTCTCGCCGTCCCGTTACGCACAACGTCTTGCAGCATGGTTGTCATTATAAAGGCATTGCGCTGGTCAATCACGCGCGTTTCAGACACATGCTTGCCTGGCTGCACAGCTTGTAGCACCTTGCCGCGGCTATCGACGATTTTTTCGATCAAGTAAGGATGTACGCGATATCCGCTATTGGCGAATGTGGCGTAGGCCGCTGCCATTTGCCAGACCGAGGTCGATCCGGCGCCAAGTGCGGTAGACAAGTAAGGGGGATGGTCTTTAGGGTTAAATCCAAACCTGCGCAGATAGTCCTGGGCGTATCTGGCACCAATCGCACTCATCAGGCGAATCGAAATCGTGTTTTTTGACTGTGCCAGAGCCTCACGCAGCCGCATTGGTCCAGCATATTTTTCATCATAGTTATGCGGTTCCCAGGCATTGCCACTGCCTGTTTGTTCGGATGAAAAACTGATCGGAGCATCTTCAAATACACTGGCAGGGGTATAGCCTTTATCAAGTGCTGCCGAATAAATAAATGGCTTGAAGCTTGAGCCCGGTTGACGGCGGCCTTGCGTCACATGGTTATATTTGTTGCGGTGAAAGTTAAATCCGCCCACCAGTGCATTCACTTCGCCCGTTTCGGGGTTGAGCGCCATGAAAGCACTTTCCACTTCGGGTAGTTGTACTACCATCCATCCTTCGGCATGGTGATACACCCGAATCACAGCACCAGGCGCCACTGTTGTTGGCCCTGGTTTTTTGGGCAGTATATGGTTTTTGACCAGCAAAAGCGCTTTGTCTTGTAGCGCAAGCACTTCCCCGCGCTTGGTGACCACGGTGAGCAGGTCGGGCTCGACCTTGGTGACCAAAGCGGGCACAAACTGGTTATAAGTGACAAATTCGCGCAGTAGCTCTGCGCCTTCGGCAGGGCTTATTTTAGGGGAGGGTAGTGATAATACCTTTTCTGGCCCCCGGAATCCGTGTCTTAATTCAAAATTAATCACGCCCTGAATGACGGCGGCGTTGGCTGCGATCTGATGCTGCTTGCGGATGGTGGTCGTGACCTTCAGGCCGCTCGAATAAATCTTTTCGCCATAGCGTTGATAGAGTGTGGCTCGCACGATTTCTGCAACGTATTCCGAGCCTAATGGTTGTACCAGCTTGGCGGACTGGAATTTGAGCGGTGTGTGCATCGCCTGTTCAAACGCATGCGCACTGATCAGCCCATAACGGCGCATATCACGCAATACTTCATGTTGGCGTTTTACTGCATAGTCCGGGTGGATAAATGGATCATATTTGCTGGGGGCTTTGGGGAGGCCAGCTAACAGGGCCGCTTCTGCCAGATTGATTTGCCTGAGCTCTTTATTAAAGTAGGTTTTGGAGGCGGCAGCAAAGCCGTAGGCGCGTTCGCCAAGGTAAATCTGGTTCAGGTAAAGCTCGAGGATTTTATCTTTACTGATGGCGTTTTCTATTTTAATCGCCAGCATGGCCTCTTTTATTTTGGTCCAGATGTTACGGGGCGCATCCGGGCCGCTAAAAAAGTTTTTGGCAACCTGCATGGTGATCGTGCTGGCACCCTCGTGCCCACGGCCCGTCAGGTTGTTGCGGATCGCGCGCACAATCCCGGTGGTATCAATCCCGTTATGCGTATAAAAACGCCGGTCTTCAATCGCCAGAATTGCATCTTTCATCACTTGCGGTGTTTGTTCAATAGGCACAAACGCGCGTCTTTCCTGGCCAAACTCGCCGATTAACTCACCGTCGGTATCAAAAATACGCAGGGGCAGTTTCGGGTGGTAGTCAGTGAGTGCCTCCAGCGAGGGCAGCGACGGATACAGGATACTGATCATCAGTACCAGTAATGCGCCGACAATCAAACTACCGATGATGGAAAGGAAAAGAAAATACTGTAACCAACGTTTTGGATGCATGCCTTGTGTGACTCATCGTGAGAATTACCCCTGAATTGTAATCTTTTTTTGCCAATTCATCGGCAGTTTATTGTGGAATCATGCAAATAATCGCCCTCAGTCTGAATGAGTGGCCTGCGATAAAACAAGTTTTTTGCATGCGCCAACCTGGTGGTTGGCATAGATGATGCATGCATTTGAAAGATGAAAGAACACAAAGGGCTAAACCGTTGAATTTAGGCTTTTTACAACGCAAGAAAACCAGTGCCATTGGCGTAGATGTCAGTGCGACGGCCATCAAAATGGTGGAGCTGTCGGTCAGTGGCAAGCAGCAGTTCCGGCTGGATGGCTATGCCAGTGTGGCCTTGCCCAAAGGTGCGATTACTGATGGCAATGTTAATGACCTGAATCAGGTTGCCGATGCCATGCGCGCTGCCTGGCGTTTGCTGGGATCGCGCGGGCGCGATATTGTCATGGCTCTGCCGACTTCTGCTGTCATCTCCAAACGGGTATTAATGCCAGCGGACATGCGCGAAGAAGACATGGAGTTACAAGTAGAATCCGAGGCTAATCAGTACATCCCCTTTCCGCTGGATGAAATGAATCTGGATTTTCAGGTGCTGGGTCCTGCCGGTAAAGGGGGCGATGAGGTTGAAGTGTTGATTGCTGCGGCCAAAAAGGAACGGATTGATGACCGTGTCGCCGTTGCTGAGGTTGCTGGATTGAAAGTCGGCGTGATGGATGTCGACACCTATGCGACTGAAATGGCCTATCGCCAAATTGTGCGCCAATTACCCGAGGTGGGTAAACGCACTGTCACTATGATTTTTGATGTCGGCGCGTTCGTCACGCATGTGAATGTGATGGTGGGAGCGCATTCGGTATATACCCGTGAACAGGCGTTTGGAGGCGCCTTGCTCTCCCAGGAAATCCAGCGCCGCTTTGGCTTGTCTGCCGAAGAGAGCGAAATTGCCAAACGTCAGGGCGGGCTACCAGAGTCTTATGCACAGGAAGTCTTGCAGCCGTTTATGCAGTCACTGGCAGCCGAGGCGACGCGAGCAGTATCGTTTTTTACCAACTCTACCCAATATGCCAAGGTTGATCATTTGTTGCTGGCGGGTGGCGTAGCTTCTACGCCAGGGCTGACGGCGCTGGTGGAGGAGAAATCAGGTATTCATACTGTGTTCGCGCATCCGTTTCAGGCGATGACACTGGCTAACAAAATCAAACCATCGCAATTGATGCAAGATGCTCCCGCATTGCTGATTGCCTGTGGACTGGCCATGCGGGGAGTCGATGCATGATCAAGATTAATTTACTGCCACATCGGCAGATCAGGCGTGCAGAGCGGCAACGAGAGTTTGGTTTGATGGCTGCATTGGTCGCTGTGGTGATGGCCGCCATTTTGTTTGTGAGTTGGAGTTATATCAAATCACGCATCGAAGACCAGCAAAGCCGTAATCAGCGATTACAGGATGAAATTACACGGCTGGACAGCGAAATTGTCGCTATCACCGGCTTGAAAGACCAGATCAAGCGCGTGCTGGAGCGCAAACAAATTGTGGAAGGCTTGCAAAGCGGTCGTAATCAGGCTGTGTCAGTGCTGGATGAATTGGCGCGGCAGTTGCCTGAAGGCGTTACCTTGAAAAGCATTAAACAAAGTGGCAATGAAATTGACCTGAGAGGCGTGGCTGATACCAATGCAAGGGTGGCCACACTGGTACATAACCTGAGTAGCTCTATGGTGATGCAGAGCCCCAATCTGGTTGAGATTAAAGCCAATAACAGCCAGCCGGAACGCAAGCAGTTCGAGTTTGTACTCAAGGTGATGTTAAAGCAGGACAAGCCGGATGAAGCGCCCGCCAGTGCGGCGGCAGCGGTTCCACAAGGATAAGCCATGGCCATGCAACTTTCTGATTTTAATAATATAGATTTAAATAATGCAGGCAATTTGCCACTGCCGGTAAAGGCAGTCTTGTTGACTGTACTTGCTGCGATCTTGCTTGCCCTTGGTTATTTCACAGTGATTAATCCTAACCTCAAGCAGTTGCGCGGCGAGAAAGAAAAAGAGCAGGGCCTGCGTGATGAGTATCTGGCCAAAAAGGTTCAGGCGATCAAGATGGATGCCTACTCCAAGCAGGTGATCGAAATTCAACGGACATTTGGCACGCTGCTCAAGCAGTTGCCTGATAAGTCAGAGATGGATGGTTTACTCACCGATATCAATCAGGCTGGTTTGGGGCAGGGCTTGTCCTTCGAGGCCTTTGTGCCGCAAGAAGAAGTGTATGCGGAGTTCTATGCCGAAAAGCCGATCAGCATCAAGGTGATTGGCCATTATCACGCACTTGGCACATTCGCGAGTGAGGTGGCCAAGCTATCCAGAATCGTGACTTTAAACAATGTACAAATCCAGCCTGTAGGTAAAGATGATAAAGCGCACAAAGATGCACTGGTCATGGAAGCGGTAGCCAAGACCTATCGGTATCTCGATGCTGAAGAAGTGGCTGCCCGCAAAGCGCTAGAGACAAAGGCAGGGAAGAAATGATCAGGGCGAACTCAACGCTGTGGGTGTGTGTGTGTTGTCTACTTGCTGCCTGTGCAGGGCCGGAAAGCGACGATTTGACTGCGTTTATGCAAGAAACCAGCAGTCACTTGCCAGTCAATATTGAGCCGTTACCACAAGTACAGGCGTTTGTTTCCAAGCCTTATAACGCTGACGGTGCGTTACATGATCCATTTGTGCCACGAAAAGCAGAAGCGCAAAACTTGAACCAGCCAGACCTGAAACGCCCTCGGGAACCTTTAGAGGCCTATCCGCTGGAAGGACTCAAGTTTGTTGGAGTCGTTAGCCGACAACACAAAACTTACGCCACCATACAGACGCCGGACAATATGATTTATCAGGTAAAACAAGGTAATTACATTGGTGAAAAGCTGGGCTTAATTACCGCCTTGGCTGAGAACAAACAAACGTTGAAGTATGAAATGACAGTCAAAGAAACGGTACAAGATGCCACCACTGGCGAGTGGACGGACCAAATGACCACGTTGGAATTGCAGGGTAATCAATGATGAAAAAATTTTATTACATGGGTGTGTGGGTGACTCTGTGGTTGGGATGCATGGCAATGCATGTTTCAGTGCAAGCCGCCGAGGATGCGGTGAGTACGCATCAGTTGCAAACGGTCGATGTCACTTCTTTACCGGGCGGCCGCCTGAATGTGCAGATACAGCTAAATGAGGCACTGCCAGTGGTGCCTACCAGTTTTATTTTAAGTAATCCTCCGCGGATTGTGTTTGATATCCCGCATACGCACAATGCCACCGGAAAAAACATAGTGATGGTGAATCAAGGTGTGTTGAAGTCATTGCAAATTGCACAGGCCAATGATCGAAGCCGTGTGGTGCTCAACCTGACCAAGCCTGTCGCCCATCAGTTGCAACTTCAGCATAATGCCGTGGTGGTGGCACTGGCTCAGGAGTCAGCCGAAACAGCCACTTTGCCAACACCCGCCAAGCGCTTTGCGGATGCCGAAGTGCTCAATCAGCACCGTATTCAGAAAATTGATTTTGTCCGCGGTAAAAATGGCGAAGGCCGTATTCTGGTCGAATTATCAGACAATAATGTGGGTGTGAACGTCAAAAATGCTGGCAAAGCTGTGGTGATTGATTTTGCCAATACCGACCTGCCTGAACATTTGCAACGTCGATTGAATGTGATTAACTTCAATACTCCGGTGATGTATGTTGACGCAATACGCCGCAATCAGCAGGCGCAGATTGTGATCGAACCAGACGGCGATTGGGAGCAGTCTGCCTATCAGATGGATAAAAAGCTGGTGGTGGATATCCGTCCGCTGGTCAAAGACCCGAACAAGCTGATTCAGGGCTCCAGACAAGGCTATGCTGGTGAAAAGCTGTCTTTGAACTTTCAGCGTGTAGATGTGAGGGATGTATTGAAAGTGATTGCTGACTTTACAGGTAAAAATATCGTGGTCAGTGACACTGTTTCAGGCACGGTGACCATTGGCCTGAAAGATGTGCCATGGGATCAGGCGCTGGATGTCATCATGAAGAGCAAAGGCCTGGATATGCGTGTCAATGGCAGCGTCATCTCGGTGGCCCCTGCCGAAGAGTTTGCAGCCAAGGAAAAAGCGCAACTGACTGCCGAAGCCGAGCGCGAAACGCTGGAAAGCTTGCGCACGGAAGTGTTTTCATTGCGCTATCAAAAAGCAGCCGATTTCCGCAATATGTTATTGGGTGGCGGTCCTGGCATGGGCGGCAGCAGTGGTAGCACGGCCTCTTCCTCCGCCTCGTCTTCTAACCGACTCAACCGTATTTTGTCGCCACGCGGGAGCGTTACCTATGATGCGCGTACCAATACTATTTTTGTGCAGGATACGCCCAGAAAGCTCGAAGAAATCCAGTCTATTATCAACAAGGTGGATGTGGCGGTGAAGCAGGTGATGATTGAATCACGCATGGTGATTGCTTCGAATACCTTCTCCAAGGCATTGGGTGCGCGCTTTGGCATCACGCAAACCGGCACACCTGGCACCAATACCAACCTGACCGTCAGCGGTAGCCTGGGTAACCGGTTTACCCAGATTTCTGCCACCGGCGTAGCCACACAGGGCACACACAACGGCAGTATTCAAACCGCGACCAATGGCGGCAGCATTCTCACCAGTTCAGATGGTCAGCCGGATTTGATGTCCAATCTGCCAGTGACCAATGCCTTTGGCAGTGTGGCGCTGAGTTTGCTTAAACTGTCGGCTAATGCTTTGCTCAATCTGGAATTGTCTGCACTCGAAGCGGATGCGCGCGGTAAAGTGATTTCCAGTCCACGGGTGACCACGGCCAACCAGCAAAAGGCCCGTATTGCCCAAGGGGTGGAAATTCCGTATCAGTCTGCCACCAGCAGCGGTGCGACGGCGGTGAGCTATAAAAAGGCCGAGTTAAGCCTCGAAGTCACTCCGCAGATTACGCCCGACCAGAAAATTATTATGGATCTGGATGTGCGTAAAGACAGCAAAGGGGAGGAAACTTCGGGCGGGGTCGCGATTAACACGCAAAACGTGCAAACACAGGTGCTGGTCGGCAACGGTGAAACTGTCGTGCTCGGCGGGATTTATGAGCAGGTGTCGCGCAAGTCCACCGATAAAGTGCCATTTTTCGGTGATCTGCCTGTCGTGGGCTACGCTTTCAAACGTAACACCAAGCAGGAAGACAAAACCGAGTTGCTAATTTTTATCACGCCTAAAATTATGGATGAGAGCCTGAATTTGAATTAATCAGGGGTGCAACCGTGTGTGCTTACTGACAGCACGCGGCCTTTGACTTAAAATGCCCAACTTGATCGGTTGGGCTTTTTTATGGGCGAACACATACCAAGCAATATTTTTCTGATTGGATTGATGGGGGCGGGTAAAACCACCGTCGGCAAAGTGATTGCCAAAAATCTGGGAAAAACGTTCTATGACACCGATCAGGTGATTGAGCAGCGTACGGGTGTCAAAATCCCGACCATTTTTGAACTGGAAGGCGAGTCAGGGTTTCGCAAACGTGAAACTGCCATGCTGGAAGAGTTGTCTGAACAACAAAATATTGTGCTGGCCACTGGTGGTGGTGCCATTATTGCCCCGGAAAACCGGGCCATCCTCAAGCAGTATGGCTACGTGATTTACTTGCGCGCCAATGTCAATGAGCTGTATCTGCGTACGCGTAACGATAAAAATCGCCCCTTGCTGCAAAATGTGGATGTTAAAGCCAAACTTGAGCAGCTGTTTCACGCACGTAACCCTTTGTATACCGAAACCGCAGATTTGATTGTCGATACCGGCCATCAGCCGGTGACCGTGATTATCCATAAAATTGAATCCGCATTGAACGCGCTGGAGCCCTCATGCAAACCTTGACCGTCAGCCTGGCTGATCGCAGTTACCCCATCCATATTGGCAGTGGCCTGTTGGGCCAGGCTGATTTGATATTGCCACACCTCAAACGCAAACAAGTCGCGATTGTCAGCAATACCACTGTTGCCCCTCTTTATATGCAGGCCGTGGCCCAGCCACTGCGCGAGGCCGGCGTCAGTGTTATTGAGATTATTCTGCCTGATGGCGAAGCCTATAAAAATAACGCAACCCTGCAAATTATTTATGACCATTTACTGCAACAACGCTGCGAGCGCAATACCACGCTGATTGCACTCGGTGGTGGCGTCATTGGCGACCTCACCGGCTATGCCGCCGCCACCTATTTGCGCGGTGTGCCGTTTATTCAAGTCCCCACCACCCTGTTGTCGCAGGTTGATTCCAGCGTCGGCGGTAAAACCGGCATCAATCACCCGCTGGGCAAAAACATGATAGGCGCCTTTTATCAGCCCAAGCTGGTACTGGCAGACATCGAAACGCTCAACACCCTGCCGCAACGCGAACTGTCGGCCGGTATCGCTGAAGTGATTAAATACGGCCTGATCCGCGATGCTGATTTTTTTGACTGGCTGGAAACCAATATGCCGGCACTGATGGCCGTAGACCCGGCAGTCACCAGTTATGCCATTTATCGCTCTTGCCAGAACAAGGCCGAAGTTGTTGCCGCGGATGAGCATGAGCAAGGTGAGCGTGCCTTACTCAACCTCGGTCATACCTTTGGCCATGCCATTGAAAATGCCATGGGTTATGGCGTCTGGCTGCATGGTGAGGCGGTGGCGACCGGCACCATGATGGCCGCCGATTTGTCGCAACGCATGGGCTGGCTGGATGCCGCGCAAGTGGCCCGTATCCAAACCATCATGCAAGCTGCCAAATTGCCTATTACACCGCCAGACCTCGGTGCAGACGAATATCTACGCCTGATGCAACTGGACAAGAAAGTGGCCGATGGCCGCATTCGGCTTATTTTGCAACAAGCGATAGGCAAGGCCATTATCACCGCCGATTACGATGCCGAAAAGCTCAAACAAACCCTCTCACTCACGACCTAAACGAGACACACGATGACCCTAGCCAGCTTTGCCGCACACCCAGAACAAACGCGTGGCCGCAGCGTCATCGAGCAGGAGTCCCCCACGCGCAATGTGTTCCAGCGTGACCGCGACCGTATTATTCACTCCACCGCTTTTCGTCGGCTGGAATACAAAACCCAGGTCTTCGTCAACCACGAAGGAGATCTGTTTCGTACCCGCCTCACGCATAGCATCGAAGTCGCCCAGCTGACACGCGGTATCGCCCGAACCCTGGGCTTGCATGAAGATCTGGCCGAAGCCATTGCGCTGGCGCACGACCTCGGCCATACCCCGTTCGGCCATGCCGGACAGGATGCACTTAACCACTGCATGAAAGACTATGGTGGCTTTGAGCACAACCTGCAGTCCCTACGCGTAGTCGATGTGCTGGAAAACCGCTATGCCAGTTTTGATGGTCTCAACCTGACGTTTGAAGTGCGGGAAGGTATCCTCAAACACTGCTCACGCAAAAATGCCGAGCTACTGGGCGAGGTGGGCGAGCGTTTCTTACGCAAGGAATCCCCCAGCCTCGAAGCGCAGATTACCAATTTTGCAGACGAAATTGCCTATAACAACCATGATGTGGATGACGGCCTGCGCTCTGGCCTGATCACCATCCAGCAATTGTCTGGCATTCAGCTGTTTGCCGAAAATATGGCAGAAGTCAAAAAGCTGTATGGCGAGATTGAAGAGAAACGCCTGATTCATGAAACCATACGCCGCATGATTAATGTGCTGGTGATCGATTTATGCGAGCAAAGCCAGCAAGCGATTGCCAAGGTGCATCCTGCGAGTATTGACGATGTACGCAAAGCACCTTACCTGGTTGGTTTTAGCCAGGCCATTGCCGACAAAAATCTCGAACTCAAGCAGTTTTTGCGTAAGCACCTCTACCAGCACTACAAGGTTAACCGTATGAGTGCCAAGGCCAGCCGCATTATCGAAGAATTGTTTAATGCCTTTATGCAATCCCCCAAGTTGATGCCGGACGAGCATCAACTTGCGGCTAAACAAGATCAGGCGAGGGCGGTTGCGGATTATATTGCGGGCATGACGGACCGCTATGCGATACGTGAGCATAAACGGTTGTTTGCGGTGGAAGATAGCTGGTAGGCGCCCGATGTAGATGTTTTGCAAAGTGCCATTTGTTTAAAATGAAGGAAATACTTAATGTCTCTTGAAGAAAAGCAAAATGAGTCTATTTCCAAAAGTTTGGCGAGAACTCAAGAACAAAAATCAGCACCATTAGATTTTTTTCGAGTTGTAAAATTTTTTGGGTGTATTTTTGTATCTCTTTCATTTGTTATTGCTATCTTCACAAAAGGTCTTTTTGTACTTAGTAAAAAAGGCTTTTCTATTGTTTCTGTTGAGGAATCTCCTCAATTATTCTGGTTTTTCTTTGTGCTTTATGGATGGTTAACAATTGCAGTTGTCCATAGCTTATGGAGAAGATTTATAAGATAGTATGGGGTGTTAGTGGTTGTTTGTCAGGTTTCATTTCGCCTTTAGGCGAGTAACTTTTCTTTGCTTGCACAAAGAACAAGTCACCAAAAGAAAGTGCACCCCAGCTTCCGCTTTATCCGTGCGCTACTCGGCTTGTCGGGCGTCCATCGAAACTCAACCTGGCAGCTCACACAATACGTGAGCTGCTGCGGGATTCGGTCAGCCGATGGCCGAAAACTCCCGACAACCCTGCGTTGCTCGGCGCGGCAGATGGGGGCCCCGAACACCAAAGAGCGCGTATCAATTTAGGTTTTTAAAAGCAGCCTATCAATTTATTTGGTTGTTATTTATTTGAATCAAGCCTTTCAGCCTCTGTTTCTCTCCCTCTCCTAGCAGGAGAGGGCCGGGGTGAGGTGGAGGGGCCCCATCTGCCGCGCCGAGTAGCGCAGGCAAAATAAGATGAAGCGAGCGGTTGTCTGAATCCCGCAGTGGACTGCGAATTGTGCAGGCCGCTAGGATGAGTTTCGCGAGCGCTTGACTATAAGTCCGGCAAAGCAACGGACGAAAGTCCTAAGCCGAGCAACGAAGGAAACAAGCGGAAGCTGGGGTGCACTTTCTTTTGGTGACTTTATCTTTATGCAAGCAAAGAAAAGTTACTCGCCTAAAGGCGAAAAGAAACCCGACCTACTACTCACAAAGACACACAAAAGCCAACCTCAATCCAAAGTTTGCAAAGGGTTTTCATCTACTTGCCCGCAGACTGCCATCCTGTTTACAGCCCCAAATGCGCACGTAACACTTTCACCACACCAGCCCCTGCTGCACTGGCCGCACTTTCTGCAAACTTTTTCGCAGCCGATTTAAAGGCAGCGACTCTTTCCTGAGCTGTCTTTTTCTTTTTAGCAACATCATAGCTTTGTTGAAAAAGCTCGAGCTCGTCTTTGTCAAACACGCTGCCCAATACTGCAAACAGCCCGCTGGCGCTGACCTTCACAATCTCGGTATTAAACGAGTAATCGAAAATCTGTTGATGTATTTTGAGTTGACCCTGCAACCAGTGTTTGGCGAGCACATCTTCAATGATCAGGCAGACTTTCTCGCCGTCTGCCTCCAAGCTGGCCTTGCTGAGCGCTGCCAACAGCCTGCCCATGGCCTGGTCTTCCGGGCGTCCGCCAAATTTTAATGCTGCCTCATAGCGCAGTTTTTTGATTTTTGCGACCGGGGTTTTCAGGCGCTCGCTCACCGTTTGGTTACTGTAATTCGCCAGTGGGCTGCCCTCCAGTCCATAGGTGTCCAGCAAGTGCATGACAAGGGCATCAATGTCTGACTTGGGCATGGAGCCGAGGCCGAATTTTAAATAATTACTCAGAAACTCCTGCTCAAAAGTGTTCATGCGCGCGGTCCAGTTCGGTTAACAAATAGAGGGGTGGGCTTATCCTAGCGATCGTTTATCTTAGCGAGCGTTTATCCAGGGGTCAACGCTATTGCAAGGGGTGCTGGCGTTCAATATTTCATGTATTACTTTGCGTTATATTACTTATTCACCCTTGCCCGCAATTTCAGGATAATCCATTTGTATGAAGTTTATAAAAAAAATCATACGATAGGCGACTTTCAATGCAACCATCCTTACACATGCAGCAATACCCAATCTTGTGGATGCTGTTATCTGCCAGCTTGGTCACGCCAATGGCGCAAGCGAACGAAGCGCTTCACCTGGATGAAGTCGATGTGCGCGGGCATTATGACAATGCAATCGGCATAGCCGACGCAGCCAGCGAAGGCACCGTGAATGCGGCGTTGATCAAAAACAGACCGACTCTACGCACGGGAGAGATTCTGGAATTTGTACCCGGCATGATCGCCACTCAGCACAGTGGCAGCGGCAAAGCCAACCAGTTTTACCTGCGCGGGTTTAACCTTGATCACGGCACAGACTTCGCCACTTATGTGGATGACATGCCTGTGAATATGCGTACCCATGCGCATGGGCAGGGCTACACAGATTTAAACTTCCTCATCCCTGAGCTGGTCAGCCATATCCATTATAAAAAAGGGCCCTATTCAGCAGAAGAAGGGGATTTTTCCTCGGCCGGTGCAGCGAGATTGCACCTGGTTAATCAATTGCCACAAGGCATCGCCAGCCTGACCATAGGTAGTTACGATTATCAGCGCATGTTGCTGGCAAACTCTGTACCGCTTGCAGACGGACATTTGCTCTATGCGCTGGATATGAATCACTACGATGGCCCGTGGCAGGTCGCAGAAGGTGTGAGGAAATACAACGGTCTGTTGCGCTACAGCGAAGGCGATGCGCATGACAGCACGACTTTGACTGCGATGGCTTACCGCAATCGCTGGAATAGCACCGATCAAATTCCAAGGCGCGCAGTGCAGTCCGGTCAAATCAGCCGCTTTGATGCCATAGACCCTAGCGATGGCGGAGATTCATCACGCTACAGCCTGTCATTTAACAAACAACACCGGGATCAGCAGGGTAGCTGGCAGATGAGCGCTTATGCCGTGCGTTCCGAGTTAGACCTCTACAGCAACTTCACCTATTTTCTGAATGACCCTGTTAATGGTGATCAGTTTAACCAGAGCGAAAAACGTACCATGCTCGGCGTGAATCTCAGTAAGTCATGGCTGGGTGAATTGGCGGGTTTGCCAATGGAAAACAATCTGGGCATACAAACGCGCTATGACAAACTCTCCCCGGTGGCGCTGTATAACACGGTAAACACGCAGCGTATTTCATTGATACGGTCTGATAAGGTGGAAGAAAGTAGTGCAGGCCTGTTTGCTGAAAACACCGTCTGGTGGCATGAAAAATTACGCACAGTGGTCGGTGTGCGCTATGACCGTTACCAGTTCGATGTCAAAAGCAGCATTAACGGAAACTCAGGCAACACCAGTGATGGCATTACTTCGCCCAAGCTCTCGGTGATTGTCGGACCATGGGCCAACACCGAGTTTTTCTACAATATCGGCAAAGGTTTTCATAGCAACGATGCGCGCGGCACCACCCAAACCCGCCTGGCGGATGGCTCAGCAGCCTCACCTGTCACACCGCTGGTCAGCACACGTGGCAGCGAAGTCGGCGTGCGCACAGAGTGGGTGCCCGGCCTGCAAAGCTCGTTGGTCGTGTGGCAACTGGATATCGACTCTGAACTGGTGTTTGTCGGCGATGCAGGCGAAACTGAGCCAAGCCGCGCAAGCCGTCGTACCGGCATTGAGTGGAATAACCATTATGTGGTGAATGACTGGCTGCTGCTGGATATGGACCTCGCCTTATCTAAAGCGCGCTTCACCAAAGAAGACCCCGCTGAGCCAGGCCGCTATATTCCAGGGTCAATTAACAAAGTGGCCTCGCTAGGCGCCACCGTGACCAATTGGGGCAACTGGTTTGGTAGCATGCAACTACGCTATTTTGGCCCACGCGCACTCGTCGCAGATAACTCTGTGCGCTCAAACGCCACGCTGCTAACGTATGCACGCCTTGGATATCGCTACAACCCGCGCACCACGCTGACGCTAGATGTATTTAACCTGTTTGACCGCAAAGCCAGCGATATCGATTACTACTACGAATCACAACTGGCAGGCGAAGCTACCCCGGTGAACGACAAACACTTTCATCCGGTAGAACCCCGCTCAGCGCGCCTCGCACTCACCTATAACTTTTAATTCGCCAAAGATAGAACGAGCATATTTGCGGTATATTAAAAGCATGCGTCTACAAAAGGGCGCATGCTTTTTAATCATTTTATATTGTAAAGAGAATGTATGCGTCGCATTACTATTTCGGTCGAAGATGACCTGGCCGATGCTTTTGACCAGCTGGTTGCCGTCAAAGCCTACGTCAACCGTTCAGAAGCCTTCAGGGATTTAGTGCGTAAAGCACTCGATGACGCCGTGATGGAAAACACCAACCATACACAAGCCGATTGTGTCGCCTCGCTCAGTTATGTCTACAATCATCACGAACGCCAACTCGCCAGCCGTGTGAATCAACTACAGCACGACCATCATGACGTGATTATCACTGCCCAGCATGTGCATTTGGATCATGATAATTGTATGGAGACGGTGATTCTGAAAGGCAAGATTGCCGAAGTGGAGGCTTGTGTAAATGCGATCTCGTCACAGACCGGGGTGACGCATGCGAAGGTGCATGTGATTCCGAGGTAGTTGAGATAATCACTTGATTGCCACATGCGCGAGTGTAAGCGCATGAACAGCTCGCGGGTAGCATATTGGGCGATAGGCGGTCATTTGCGGGGGAGTGGTTGTAATGTTAATGTTGGTCATGTAGGATGACCAACATGAAGTGATTAAGGCGATCAAGATGACTCAATTTAATATTGCAGAAGCAAAAGCCAACTTTTCAAGCCTTGTTAAAAAAGCCATGATGGGTGAAGAAGTGATTATTGCGAAAGATAACAAGCCGTTACTCAAGCTCTCACCGATTGTGCCAGAAAAACCAAAAAAGCCACAACCTGGCACAGGAAAAGGCTCCATACTGTACATCGCAGATGATTTTGACGCGACGCCAGAAGGCTTTGAGGATTATGTGTAATGCGTCTTTTATTGGATACGCACGTATTTTTGTGGTGGGTTAATGACGACCCAAAACTGAGTAACCGTGTACGAGATTTAATCGCTGATACTGATAACAGCAAATTTGTCAGTGCTGTAAGCGCATGGGAACTCTCGATTAAAACTGGATTAGGCAAAATCAGGTTAGATCAACCAGTTTCAACATTTTTTTCAACTTTCACCGCTGAAAATTATTTTGATGTGTTGCCAATACAATTAGCGCATATCTACTACACCGAACACCTACCATCCCATCACAAAGACCCCTTTGACAGGCTGTTAATCGCACAAGCCAAGGCAGAGCACTTGCAAATCATTTCGGCAGATGCCACTTTTGATGCATATGAGATAGAGCGATTTTGGTAGGCTACATGACATATTAAATTCGCCAGTGGGAAGATATTTATTCTTAAGGTATTGATAATGTTAAATTTATTCTCTTAGCGCAGTGCCCTGAAATGTTGGAATGCTAGATTTGGTGGTTTTAATTAAATAATGGCACTATTTGCTACGATGCTAGACCTGTCCCTAGTCGTTTTAGGGAGGATTACAACTGCACTTTGGTATTTTAAATTTTTTATGAGTAGAAACTCGCAAAAAATATAAATAAAATATATCAATATTGGTATCATTATAAATAAACCTTGCTATTTAAATAACATTGCCCCATAGTGAGTGGGTGGTGATTTACAAGTTGTCTAGTTTTTATCAGTTAAGTTTCTTTCCAAAGTTTCTTCTCTTTTTCATTCCTAAGTCTTGTTCCTCGCCTAACTTCAGGCAAATGCCTTATCAATATTACAAAAAGGAATTAACATGGCTATAGGCAATGTAAAATGGTTTAACGACGCTAAAGGTTTTGGTTTTATCACTCCAGAGAACGGTGGGGCGGACTTATTTGCACACTTCTCAGCAATTACTTCAGATGGTGGCTTCAGAAGCCTCAATGAAGGTCAACGTGTATCATTTGATATAATTGTTGGCGCTAAAGGCGAGCAAGCCGCAAACATTAAACCGGAATAATTTTCCGGTAGCGTGTAAGTAGTGATGAACTACTGAAATATGAAGCCCAGTTTACTGGGCTTTTTTACGTCTATTCAAAATATAAATGCGACAAAAACTTTCACAGCGATGGTCCGACTATTTCCTGGACAAAATCCTACTCTCACGCCAAGCCAACATAATAGCCATCGATCATCCAGCCCCTGTTTGTCTGCCTATGGCTCAAGGCGGGCGGCTATGGGTCGGGTTTCAGTCTGCTGGCAGGTCAACTCTTGGAGGGGAGACTCGAGGTCTTGTGGATTATTTGGATTATTGGGGTCAGTGTTGGGGTCAGTGTAAAATTAATCTAATCGCTGGTAACTATATAAGTTTATTTTTACACTGACCCTAATTATTTTCAGTTATGTCTACAACCACCACGAACGCCAACTCGCCAGCCGTGTGAATCAACTACAGTACGACCACCACGACGTGATTATCACTGCACAGCATGTGCATCTGGATCATGATAATTGTATGGAGACGGTGATACTGAAAGGCAAAATTGCCGAGGTGGAAGAGTGCGTGAATGCCATTTCGTCACAGACGGGAGTGACACATGCGAAAGTACATATTATTCCGAGATAATTTAGAAGTTTACGTAATCAATTCAGCGCCATCAAATTTCCTACAAGAACATCAACTTTAGTTTTATTATTAAAGTAAGGTGTGATTGTTGCATTTCTCAGTTTCTCAGGCCCCATAAATAACAAAAATGAGATATAGATAAATGAATTTCCATGTGCTCATAGAACGAATCGTAAATAAATTAAATGTTAAAGTTAAAAAGGCCTTTCTTAACAATCAGCCTGATTCTTTAGTATCTAATTTAGAAACTTACAATGCTTTAACACCCAACAATAAAGCAGACTTAAGCGAGTACAAAAATGCTTTGTTATATGCGCTTACACATAAAGACATTAAAAATATAGCCATCACAGGCCCATATGGCTCTGGAAAAAGCAGTATTTTAAGATCATTTGAGAACGAATATAACGGCTCTTGTGGCTATGAGTTTTTAAATATTAGCCTAGCCACTTTTGATATCGGGAATCCAAAGCTGAATGATGAGCAGAGAATAAAGCTTAACAGCGATGTTGAAAAAAGCTTATTGCAACAAATTTTCTTTAAAGTCAGTACTGATGAGTTAGAAGACTCTCACTTTAGTCGCTTACAGATAAAAAAATACAAATACATACCAATACTAAAAAAATCATTTTTGATTAGCTATCTTGGCTTTGCATTTTTTATTATCGTTTTTGCATCCTCATTGATGTTTACTCTCAAACCGGAACTTGAGATCTTTAAACATACCAATCTGTTTAATCCGCAATATAAGCTCTTATTTAAAATATTTGTGGCCATTAGTGGAATCGCACTGTTACAACAAATTCTTAACTCCTTCCCTAAATTGGGCCTCAATAAATTTGGAGCCGTAGGAGCAGAAATCAGTTTTAACGAAAGAAAGGGTGATTCAATTCTCAATAAGTTTATTGATGAACTCATTTATTTTTTTGGGAAAACCAAATACAACATTGTTGTTTTTGAGGATCTAGATAGGTTTCCAAGTAGAGATATTTTTATCAAGCTAAGAGAAATTAATACCTTATTAAACTATTCAGATGAAATTCGAAAGAAAAATAAATTAATTAAATTTATTTTTGTATTAGGTGATGATGTTTTTCAAAACTCTGAAGATAGGATTAAATTCTTTGATTTTATCGTCCCAGTAATTCCAGTCATAAACTCATTTAATGCAGAAGAAAAGCTGCGAAACGCAATCAGCAAGGCATTTAAAGAACATTCAGTTGAAAAAGCTTTTTTTGAAGACATTGCGTTATTCCTCGATGACATGCGAATGCTCCTAAATATCGCAAATGAGTTTGTAGTCTACAAAAAAATGTTGGCGGCAAGCTCTCATGCGGATGATGAGTCTTCAAGCAAAATCCAGCTAGATGATACAAAGTTATTAAGTTTGATAATTTACAAGAATAAATATCCAGATGATTTTAAAGATCTGAATTACAGAAAAGGCATGGTGGCAACTATATTTGCCAATATAAATCAATACAAAGATGAGTATATGCTTAGTCTAAAGGAGGAAGTTAAGAGACTAAATGAAAAGCTATCTGAAATTGATAATGAAAGTGTCAATAGTCTCGAAGAATTAAAGCTTACATATCTTGCAGGATATTTCCAAAAAATACCTGATATGCGGAGCATCTATATTAACAATGAATACAAAAGTTTAGGCGAGTTGCTTAGTGATGATGTGTTTAATACATTGATATCTCAAAGCACAATAACGTATGTACGTACTGAGCAAAGATTCTCCAACACCAACTCCAATATACCATTCAGTGAGATTGAGAAATCGATAAATCCGCTTGTTAGTTATAAACAAAGAAAACAAAATATCATCGATAAAGCAGGTAGTGGAAAAACTGAATTAAAAAGAAAAATCAGCGACCTAGAGATTCAAATAAAGCGTGCCTCCTCACTAAAATTAAATGAGTTAATTAAAAAATCAAGCCATCTAAGCCTCTTTGATGGCATTGCAAAACAAGACTCTGTTGATACAGGTTTGATACGCTTTCTGATTGTGAATGGGTATATTGAAGAAGACTATGATGCTTACATGTCTTTCTTTTATCCTGGTGAGTTATCTACAAATGACAAGCAGTTTTTGATCAGTCTAGCTAATCAAAAGCCATTAGATTTTAATTATCCGCTTAACAACCCTGAAAAAGTATACCAACGTATACAACCTGAGAGGTTTAGTATTAGAGCAATATTGAATTTCGACCTTCTTGATTACCTTTTAATTGAAGAAACTAATTCACTAGCATTGGAAGATTTTTTAGGCCAGATTATTTTAAGTGAACATGAAGGATATGAATTTATAAATGATTATTTAGGCATGCTAGGAATCAACGAAGGCGGTGTTACGAGAGCAGAAAATAAAATACTAATTAACAAATTAGCTATAAAAGAAAAACAATATTGGAGAGACTTCTTTGAAAATATAGATAAAGATGATGCTACAAGAGATAAGTTATTGAGCATCTTCTTATTGGATGTTTCTCTGAAGGATCTGCCCATTGTGAATGTAGATAAATTCTTTAGTGATTATCTTGCAGAGTCTAAAACAATATTTGAGATATTGGCCCACTTTGACCTTGATAGAGTTAAGGAAATTATCAAAGTATTAAGTCTAAAATTCCGAGATATCACCTCATGCAAGAGTCAAAGTATCTTGGAAATAGTGGAGGAGTTTAATGCTTATCAGCTATCAGAGAAAAATATACTAAAAATCTTAACCTACCTAGATGACAGTACTGATCAGGAAATAAATGCTGGATACACATGTATTCTAGAGTCGGGTCGTCAACATTTAACAAGTTATGTAAATAACAAACTGGAGATTTATGTCAAAGAAGTCTTGTTGTTAACTGAGCACTTAACCGAATCAGAGCTTGCAATCAGAACACTAATAAACTCTGAACTGGATACAGAGCTTATTAGAGAAGTAATTGAAAAGTTTAATTTCAAAATTGCAGATATTACTTCAATTGAAAATAAAGAATTATGGAGTGATTTGTTAGAAAGAAATCGCCTTGATGCTAGTTGGGATAATGTAATCAAATACTTTGAATATAGTAAAGAGGACCTAGATGAGCATCTAATTTCTTTTACAGGGAATCTTGATAACAGTCTGCAACTCGGTGGCAAAAGGCTTAATTCAAAAGCAAGTTATGTTCAAAGTCTATCCAAGAGAATAATTTATTGTGACTTATTTAATGGTCATGCTTATAAGAACCTAATTAAATCTGTACCTTATTGGTATCAAGATTTAAGTGATATTGATGTATCAAATGAAAAAATTAGCTACTTGGTAATCGACAATAAATTTAAAGTAACAAAAGAGAATCATGATTTTTTGCGGAATAAGATACCGGAATTATCATATAAGCTGATTGAAAATAATTACCCAGAATATGCAGAAAATCCCACTTTAATTATCCTAGAGAGCCAGGAGTATAGAGCACTAATTAATTCAGATGTCTTGGAGAGTCTGGAGAAAATTGCTCTTATTAAATCTATCCCTGAAGCTTTTTATGATGAGGATGACGAGTTAACAGAAACTGTGAGTACATTCGTTGTTCAAAAAACAAATGAAAAGGTTGTTACCACACACATAGCAGAAAAAATGCTTTCCTCTCCGATTGATTTTGAATTAAAGGTGAAAATATTTAATAGATATGCCGGAGACTTTGATAGGACCCAAATTAAAGCTATCGTTTCAAAAATAGATATCATCGGAGGTCTTACACAAAACAAGCGTCCAAGAATTATGAATAATGCGGACACTCTAGCGTTAGTTATATTTTTATCTATGCATCACTACTTAAGCTATAAAGAAGAAAAGGGTCAGCTTAAATTAACTCCCAAAGGTAAGTTACTGGATTAACATATTCTTAAAATGTGATTACAGAAGTTTCGTCCCCAGCGGAACCTCATGCTCCGGCACACATAAAGTCACTCTTCCCTCTGTATCATGAAAACCCGTCACCAGGCTTCTGACATCAACGGCCCGACTTGTTTGGGTGGGAAATTAACCACGGCGACCACCAGTTTGCCGATCAGGTTTTCTGGCGTGTAGAAAGCAAGGGGTCGGGTCTAGCTATGTAGCATTTCAATGCTTTAATTTAACTCGGAACCATGCATTCATTGCGTCCAATCTTCCATTTTTAAGCCTTCAATCCGCTCAAAATGCTTGGTGTTATGCGTCACTAAAATCAAGTTTTCGGAGAGTGCATGCGCGGCGATCATGACATCTAAATCGCCAATGGGTAGGCCGGTCTTACGCAGTTGGGCATTAATTGTGCCGTATAAATCTGCCGCTTGCGTTGTCCAGACTAATGTTGGCGTGGCTTCTAGTAGCAAGTCAATTGTGGTGTGTCGTTTGTCATTGGCATTTAGCAATGCTTGCCCGTAGCGGATTTCGGCACGAGTAACCACGGAGATGGCTAATTCGTGTGCTTTTAATGTGTGTTCAACGCGCTGTTGCAATGCGATATGCTGTTGCCGCGTAAAGTAGCCAATAATGTTGGTATCCGCCAAATAGCGAATCATGGCTGTGTTTTTTCGTGGGCGTTGGCTTGGTCGTCGTCGGCAAACGGGTTGCGCGGTGGTGCGTAGGTGCGGTCAGCTAAAAAATCGTCTGGCAAAGGATTTTCTTTGAGCATTCTAAACAGCGAATCTAATTTAGATTCATCGTTGACCACAGGCTTTAAGGTAATTTCACCGGTCACTTCATTTTTGCTAATCCACATTTCGGTTGCTTCCACACGAAAAGCTTTGGGTAGCCGCACGGCTTGGCTGTGACCTGTATTAAACACTTTAGCAGTCGCTTGCATGATGCACCTCAATTTTGTATCTACATAATCATAGATACATTAGCACGTTTTTTGTTCATAAGCTATGTTGTTGAGATGCCTACCGAATCAGCGCCGACACGGCCTTGAACTGCGCATGTGTTGCGCCTTGCATGGGCTCAAAAAGCATGGACTCGGTATTTGTGATGATACAGCCTGGGCTGTAGTCATTCCACATTCTATTTGATGCATTAACAACCTCGTTTGCAAGTGCCTATTCCCAGGTCAGCACATAGTGCGCTGTGCGTTTAGATTCACCCGCTTTGGCCAGCACGCCTATGGTGACCAGTTCGGTAATGTCGCGCAAAGCGGTGTCAGTTGAACATTTGGTCAGAGTTGCCCATTTGCCAGTGGTGAGGTGGCCTTCAAAGTTGTGCATGAGCTTATCAAGCATTTTGATTTGCCGCTCATTCAGCGCGCCGTTGGGACTGCGTTGGCTGACTTGTGTCAGATAGACGACACCTTTGAGGTCTTGATTGGCCTGTTGTATAGCACGAAGCAGGCAGCTTAAAAACCAGTGCAGCCAGTTTGTGATGTCCATGGTGCCTTTTTGCGCCATTTCCAGTTGCAGGTAATAGTCTTCGCGTTCCAGTTGTATCTGTGTGGATAAACTATAAAAACGTTGCGTTGATTGATCGGCTTTTGCTAAGGCCATATCCCCTATGGCGCGGGCTATGCGGCCATTGCCATCTTCAAATGGATGCAAACTGACAAACCACAGATGTGCCAGCCATGCTTTGAGCAATGGATCTGTGTCTGGTGATTGGTTAAACCAGTCTAAAAACAACTGCATTTCGACAGCGATGATTGATGCAGGTGGCGCTTCGTAGTGTACGGTTTCGTGCCCTATACCACCGGAGACCACTTGCATGGGGCCGTCTGCGTCGGTTCTGTAAGCAGCTGTCGTAATTTGATGCATACCGCTATAACCGTTAGGAAAGAGTGCAGCATGCCAGCCAAACAGGCGTGCATCCGTCAGTGGGTGCACATGATTTTGCGTGGCATCCAGTATCATTTCCACTATACCATCGACTTGTCTGCTCGATGGCAGCAGGCCGCCAATGTTGAGTCCTAGTTTTCGTGCAAGGGATGATTTCACCATTTCGTTATTGAGATGCTCGCCTTCAATTGCGCTTGATTTAACCACGTCGTTGGTGAGCGTACGCAAACTCGTTTCTGCGGCGAGTTTAAACCCCAGGGTTTGGATAGCGCCAAGTAACTTGCCGCGCTCAAGATTAGCTTCTGATAACAGCGGCAGCAGCGCTGCCGTCGCAAATGTCCATTGCGGCCAGTCTGCCGATTGCCAGATATATTTGGGATGATCACCGCTATTCATGCGGTGATCATGACATGTGTCAAGCAAAGCGTCAATGATTACCGCATTTTTTGCGGCAATCATGGGGGCTGATTACCGCATGCAGGAATTTTTGCAGGTGAATATAAAGAGGGTGTATTAAAGGCTTAACGAATTAGCGCTGAAACTGCTTTGAACTGAGTATGCGTCGCGCCTTGCATAGGCTCAAACAGCATGGACTCGGTATTGGTGATGATGCAGCCAGCATCACGCATGCGTTCAATTGCGTTGTTGCGGTTGGTGTCACTACGTGAGATCACGGCATCTTCCACCACAAACACCTGCTTACCTTCGGCCAAGGCATCTAATGCGGTTTGCAGTACGCAGATATGGGTTTCCAGGCCAAACAGCACCACTTGCGGGGCGACGCTGACGGAGGATTCTTGCAGTTCAGGCGCCTGCCAGGCAGAAAACGCGAGTTTGCTGACGCGTGGTGTGTAGTCGGGTAGCAGGGCTTGCAGGACTGGCAACGTCTCGCCCAGCTTTTCCGGATATTGTTCGGTGACCCAGAGCGGGATTTCGAGCAGTTTTGCGCCTTGGATCAGGCGCTGGATATTGGCGATGACGGCGGACATGGCAGGTTCTGGCATGGCAGAGCACAGGCGTGTTTGCACATCAATCAGCATCCATAAGGCGTCGGTGGTAGCGGTGATTGCGGTGCGTGGTTTCATGGCTGTGTCTGTCCCGGGCTGTTTTTCACCAGTTGCTGGTCGATGTCTTGCAAGTCTGTTTCATTGACAATGCCGCTGGCGGTTTTGAGCCGGATGATGTTGACCAGGTAATTGTAGCGGGCTTGCAGCAAGTCGCGTTTGGCGCTGTAGTATTGTTGTCTGGCGTTGAGCAGGTCTACGCTGGTGCGAATGCCGACTTCGTTACCCAGTTTTGTGGCGTCGAGTTGGCTTTGGCTGCTTTGCAGGGCTTTTTCCAGCGCCTTGATTTGTGCCATGCTGCTACTCAGGCCCAAGTAGGCGCGCTGGGTTTCCAGGATGGTCTGGCGGCTGACGTTTTCGAGATCGTCCTGGGCTTTGAGTTTGTTGTAAGCCGCTTGTCTTACCCGCGAATCGACGGCGCCGCCCAGATATAGCGGCACACTGAGTTCTACGCCTATCACTGCATTTTGCAAGTCGCTGCCAAATCTGTTCTGGCTGCCGTTGTAATGGCTGTCGGCGTAGCTGGCGACGGCATCTAGCGTCGGGTAATGGCCGGATTGGGCGATGGCGATATTTCGCTCGCTCATGTCTATTTGGGCTTGTTGTATCTGAATGTTGAGGTTGCTGGCGGTGGTGACGTCTTGCCATTCCTGCATGGGTTTGAGTGCTGGGGTGATTTGCAGGTCTTCGCGCACTTTGGCCAAGGTGGCTGGCTGTTTGCCAATA
Source organism: Methylophilus aquaticus (assembly GCF_030769565.1). Taxonomy (GTDB): domain Bacteria; phylum Pseudomonadota; class Gammaproteobacteria; order Burkholderiales; family Methylophilaceae; genus Methylophilus; species Methylophilus aquaticus. The sequence continues at coordinate 246,300 of NZ_JAVCAP010000001.1, forward strand.
ATGGCCTGCAGGCTGTGATTAGATACCGCCTGTTCGTTTTGGGCGGCGATTTCCTGCGCCACGATCAGGTCGAAGCGGGCTTGTGCTTCGTGCACATCGGTGATGGTGGTAATGCCTGCCTCAAAGCTGGTGTTGGCCTGCTGTAACTGTTCGTGGATGGCCTGTTTTTGCGCCGTCAGCAGTTCGATGCGGTCTTGTGCCTGTAATACGTCAAAGTAGGCTTGTGTGGTGCGCAGGATCAGCTGCTGCAGTGTCAGGTGCGTTTGCTTGTCAGAAATGCTGACCTGTACCTTGCTTAAATCAATGCGTTCCAGCGTTTCTTTACGGTAGATGGGCTGGCGCGCCTCAATTTTGGTGCTGTAGCCCTCAAAGCGGTTCACCCCTGAGGGGAGGGGCACGCTTTGGGTGTTGTACTTGAGGTCGGTATGGTTGGCATTCGCGCTGGCACTCAACGCCACGCTGGGACGATAACCGGCCTTGGCTTGCTCAATCAGTTCTTGCGCGGCCTGATTGCCGTGCCCGGCGGCAGCCAGTTGCGGGTCGTTTTGCTTGGCTTGCAGATAGATGTCGAGCAGGCTCTGGGTGGTTGACCAGGCAGGCATGCTCAGCCCCAACCCGACTGCAAGCATGCATATACGTGAAAATAATCGCATGGCCAGCATGGGGGCTATTAAAAACTGAAAGCGACCGCTTGTGGCGCATGCGCCATTTCGGTCAGGCTGGTTTCAAACAGAATATCCTGTTTGTAGCTGTTTTCGGCCAGCCGCTGAATCAGCGTGGCTTCCATCACGGGCGCCTTGCCCAGCACGATGAGCAGGCGGCCACCAATGCTGAGCTGGCGGCGCACCCCTTCAGGCTCGACCGGGCTGGAGGCGGTGAATACAATCGCATCAAACTGGGCTTGTGTTTGCAGACCGGCGTGACCATCGGCATGAATGACTTGCACGTTGCCAATGCCATGATTGCGCAGGTTGGTCGCCGCCACTTCACACAGCGCTGGCGATAGCTCTAGCGCGGTGACTTTGGCACAATGTTGCGCCATCAGAGCGGCCAGATAGCCACTGCCCGCACCAATCAGCAGCACCTTGTCGGCAGCTTGCAGTTGCAGGGCCTGCAAAAAACGCCCTTCGACTTTGGGGCTGAGCATATGGTGGCCGTCGCCCAGCGGAATTTCGATATCGGCAAAGGCCAGACCACGAAAAGCTTCGGGCACAAAGGCTTCACGCGGCGTGTTGCTCAGCGTGGCGAGTACAACCGGGTCCAGCACTTCCCAGGTACGGATTTGTTGTTCGATCATATTAAAGCGTGCGGTAGCGTTATCAGTCATTTGGTCGGCTCTCGTATTCATATCAAAAAATCAAAAAGGAATTGCTGAATTATTTCATAGTTCTTGCGGTCATGTGGGCCCAGAATGTATATAGCGCTGGCACAAACAGGACGGTCAACAGCGTGGCTACGGTAAGCCCGCCCATGATGGCCACCGCCATCGGCCCGAAAAACACGCTGCGGGTCAGCGGAATCATGGCCAGAATGGCTGCGGCCGCAGTCAGCACAATCGGCCGGAAGCGGCGCACCGTCGATTGCACCACTGCAGTTTCGAGCGAGGCGCCTTGGGTGATATCCTGATTGATCTGGTCGACCAGAATCACCGAGTTGCGCATGATCATCCCTGAGAGCGCAATGCTGCCCAGCATGGCGACAAAACCAAACGGCATGTTAAACAGCAGCAATGCAAAGGTAATGCCTATCATGCCCAGTGGCGCAGTCAGCACCACCAGCAAGACATTGGAGAGGCTGCGGAGTTGCAACATCAGCAGGGTAAATACGGCCCCCAAAAACAGCGGCACCCCTTTTGCCACCGATTTGGCGCCCTTGGCTGATTCTTCAATCGCCCCGCCGGTTTCAACCGTTACCCCGTTGGGCAGCTTTTTCAGTATCGGCGCAATTGATTGCTGTACCTGCTGCGAGACGACAGGTGCTTGCAGATTGCCTCGCAAGTGCGCACGCACCGTCAGTGAGGGCACACGGTTACGGCGCCAGATCACGCCTTCTTCAAAACTATCATGTATGGTGGCTATTTGCGAGAGCGGCACGCGCTCCCCGCGCTGGCTTAATACCGTCAATGTGGATAGCTGCGCCAGCTGGGCATGTTCGGGCCCGGTGCTGCGCATGACCAGATCAATACGCTCATTGCCTTCCCTGAATTCGCTCACGACTTGCTCAAAATATTGGGTGCTCAGCATTTGTGCAATGTCGGGCGAGCTGACGCCGAGCAGACGGGCTTTTTGCTGATCAATATCCACATGCACCACTTTGCTGGGTTCCTCCCAGCCGAGTTGTACATTGCGCAGGTTGCCGTTGGCACGCATGACCTCTGCAATATTGTGTGCGACTGCGCGTATCGCCACCAGATCTTGCCCATCCACGCGGAATTGCACCGGAAATCCGACTGGCGGGCCATTTTCAAGACGCAGCACGGAGGCACGCAATTGCGGAAAGTCATGCTCAAACAGATTGAGCAGGTCATTGCGCAACGCTTCGCGTTGCTGCAAGTCATTGGTCAAAATCACCAGCTGGGCAAATGCGCGGTGTGGCAGTTGTACATCCAGCGGCAGGTAGTAGCGTGGCGCGCCAGACCCCAGGTAAGAAACCATATTTTGCAACTTGCCATGCTGTTGCTGCCAGTTTGCCAGCCAGTGCTCCAGTCTGGTCACCGCTTGTGTGGTGGCGGCATCGCTGGCATTTTCGGCCAGACGCAAGTCAACCACGATTTCCAGCCGGGTCGAGTCGGGGAAAAACTGTTGCTGTACTTTGCCAAAACTGGTCATTGCCACAATAAACAAGGCTACAGTTGCCAGAATGACTTTGCCCTTGTGCGAGACGCACCAGCTGACTGTGGTTTGCAAGCGACGATAAAACGGTGTTTGATAGAGCGCTGTTTCGTGGTTCTCATGCTGCGTGGCGGGTGCCTTGCGATGGTCTGATTCCGGTAGCAGGTGGTAGCCCAGGTAAGGGACCACAATCACGGCAGCCAGCCACGACAACCCCAGTGCAATGGCGGATACTTGGAAAATGGATCGGGTATATTCGCCTGTGGAAGAAATGGCGGTGGCAATCGGTAAAAAGCCCGCGACGGTAACCAGCGTGCCTGTCAGCATCGGCATGGCCGTAGAAGTAAAGGCAAACGAAGCAGCTTTGGTGCGCTCCCAGCCTTGCTCCATTTTTGCCGCCATCATTTCAACCGCAATAATGGCGTCATCTACCAGTAGGCCGAGTGCCAAAATCAAGGCGCCAAGCGAGATTTTGTGCAGGCCAATATCTAACCAGTCCATCAGCAGAAAAGTCGCTGCCAGCACAATCGGAATCGAGATCGCAACCACTATGCCGGTACGCCAGCCCAGTGATAGCAGGCTTACTGCGAGCACAATGATCAGTGCCTCGGCCAGTGATCGCACGAAATCATTGACCGAGTGCTGCACGATTTCAGGCTGTGAAGTCACCAGATTGAGTTTAACTCCTACCGGCAGTTGTTGCTGGATACTGGCCGTGGATTGTTGTAATGCCTTGCCCAGTGCGACCACATCGCCGCCTTGTTGCATGCTCACGCCGATGAGCAGGGTAGGCGTGCCATTAAAGTGGATGCGCTCTGCGGGCGGGGTGGCGTAGCCACGGCGAATAGTCGCCACATCGCCCAGAGTCAGGGTTTGCGAGCCACTGCGAATTGGCAATGTGCGCAAATCTTCCAGCGATTGCAGGCGACCACTCACATCCAGCCGGATGCGTTCTGGACCCACATCGAATGTGCCTGCGCCGATCACGGTGTTTTGCTGTTGCAATAATTGTGTCAGCTGTGCCGGGCTGATGCCCAGCGACGTCAGCTTCTGGTTGGATATTTCAATGATGATTTTTTGTGGTTGCTCACCAAATAAATTGACTTTTTCAATGTCGGGCAATTTGAGCAGCCGTGCGCGCACCCATTCTGCTTGGCGTTTTAACTGTTGCGGGGTCAGGCCGTCAGCAGTGATGGCGTACATGGTGCCGTAGACATCACTGAACTCATCATTAAAGGTCAGGCTTTGCAGATTGCTCGGGAAGGTGTGGCGGATATCGCCGATTTTTTTGCGGACCTGATACCAGAGATCGGGAATTTTTTCAGAGAATGTATCGTCGCGAATCACGATAAATACAACGGATTCCCCTGGACGTGAATAGCTGCTGGTGTAATCAATCGCCGGAATTTCCTGTAGTTTTTTTTCGATTTTATCGGTGACTTGCTGCTCCATCTCCTGCGCGGTTGCTCCTGGCCACGCGCTGCGGATCAGCATCACTTTAAATGTAAACGGCGGATCCTCCGATTGACCGAGTCGAGTATAGGCAATTGCGCCTGCTAACAAGGTAAGCACAATAAAGTACAGCACCAGTGACTGATTACGGAGCGCCCAGGCCGAGAGGTTGAAACGTTCGTTTTCCATCAGCGCAATACCTCGGCCGCTGGTGTGACAGCCTGCACCTGCATGCCTTCTGCCAGCGTATGCACGCCAATGGTTGCAATGCGTTCCTGCACTTGCAGGCCGCTGATGACAGGTATGCCTGCTTCAGTGATTGGCCCTGTGGTCACCTTGCGCAAATGCGCACGCTGTTGCGTATCGATCACCCACACTGCCGTATCTTTTCCTTGGCGGGTAATAGCGGTGCTTGGCACGATAATGTAATGGCTGGACTGTGCATGTCCCGCTTGGCTGAATTGCACCTGCGCCGTCATACCTAGTTTGACTTGCGGGTTGGTGTCCAGTAACTGTACGCGCAAATCAAACGCATGGGTCTGGCTGTTGGCAGCTGGTGAAATTTCACGGATACGCCCTCTGTCATATCTCGCATTCTCAACCAGTTGTATCTTGGCGTCGTCTCCGGGGTGCAATTGATCAATCACGGTTTCCGGCACTGAAACTTGTACTTCCAGGGCATTGAGGTCATAAATCTGCGCGATGGTTTGGCCAGTGGCTACCACTTGCCCCGGTTCTGCTGTGATCATGCCCACTACGCCTGCACGGTCAGCCAGAAGTTGGGTATACGCCGTTTGGTGCTGGCTGACAGCTGCCTGCGATTGCGCCTGTTGCAGCCTGGCTTGCGCAGTTTTGAGTTGGGTTTCGTAGCTATCCAGGGCTGATCGTGAAATAAATTGTTGGCGATAGAGTTGCTGCCGACGCTCCAATTCTGCTTTTGCCAGTGCCAGATTAGCCTGTGCCGCTTGTACGTCAGCTTGTGCTGAGCTTGCATTTAATTGCGTGTCACTGGCATCCAGCTTGGCCAGCACTTGACCTTTTCTTACGACATCCCCCACATTAACCAGACGCTGGACAATTTTGCCATTGATCCTGAAACCGACGTTTGATTCATAACGTGATTTCACCACGCCGGTATAGCGACTGTTTACACTGGAAGTGGCGTTTTCCACGGTCATGACCCATACTGGCCGCGGCGCGGCAACCTCTTCAGGCTCTTGATGGCAGGCCGGGAGCATAAATAATATGACCAAAATGTAGGGCACTTTGAAAGCGTTATGATTATTTGTTGTCATTAATCAGTCCTTGCATGCACAGGTCCAGCATCATTTGTATCCGCGCCTCCAGTGGGCGCCAGTTTATCCACGCATCCTCTGCCATATTAATGTGTAAGGCACACAGGCCGTGCATGGCGGCCCAGACAGTTTGGGCAATCAATACCGGGTCTTTGAAGCCGGGCTTGAACACACCAGCCTGCCATGCATTGCTCACCACGCTAATCAACTGGTGATAAGCATCCTGCTCCGGGTTGTGTTGTTCAATGCTGGACAAGGCAGGGTCACAAGGCAGATGTGCCGTCATAAACATCATACGGTAGTGGTTAGGGTTAGTGAGCGCAAACTGCACATAATGCTGGCCAAATTGTACAAACCGTTCCAAAGGGTCAGAAATGCTTAATGTTGACTTGAGTGCGCTGGCCAGTTTGAGCACGTCGGCATCTACCACTGCCCGCAGTAACTGTTCTTTGTCACTGAAATACAGGTAGATGCTTGTTGCTGAATAACCAATCCGCTTGGCAACTTCGCGCATGGTGACTGCCTCAACGCCATAGCTGACAAACAGTTCGCGTGCAGCATCGATGATCAGTGTGCGCAACACCTGTTTTTCAGCTTCGGTTCTCACTTTTGGTGGCATGGATAGAGCGCTAACAGCATTAAATTAACTAGGTTAAGTTAACACTGTTAATTTAAATTGTCAATCATGGCTGGTATTTATTTGCCAATTGGTGCAGAGTAACATTTGTGATACATCAATGACCTTGTTTGCGACGCAGGCAGGGGCATCCCGTATTACGTTACTAGTAAATTTCATCAGGATGGTGCGCTGTAAACATAATGAATTCAAAAAAGGAGTGTTCGGTATGAATGTGTCACAACGGTGGGTCAGTTTGGCTGGGCGAGTATTGTTATCTTCTATTTTTATCATCAGTGGTTTGGGCAAAGTGACTGATCCGGCTGGCACCATTGCCTATATCGAGAGCGTGAATGCGCCCATGCCGCAAGTGGCTTATGCGGTGGCCGTGTTTGTGGAGCTTGTGCTCGGGATTGCCTTGTTGATAGGGTTTAAGGCCAAGTTTGCTGCGGCGTGTATTGCATTGTTTACATTGGCTACCGCATTTATGTTTCATAGCAATATGGCCGATCAGGTACAACTGATCATGTTCTTGAAGAACATTACTATCGCAGGCGGGTTACTCGTCATTGTCGCTTTTGGTCCTGGCGGCTATAGTCTGGACCATCGACGTTAAAAGTGAGGGTTTGATGACCACAGTATTTGTATCACACGGCGCTCCCATGTTGGCTGTGGAACCTGGACAGACGGGAGTCATGTTGGCAGAACTGGCTAAAACCATGCCAAAGCCAGATGCAATATTGTGTGTCTCTGCCCACTGGGATACGAGGGTGCCCACGGTCAGTACAGCGCCGGAGATGGAGACCATACACGATTTTAGCGGCTTTCCGCAGGCGTTATTTGAAATTCAGTACGCTGCAAAAGGTGCACCGCTACTGGCAGCACGTGTGGTCGAATGTTTGCAGGCGGCGCAAATCTCTGTGCATACGCATGCTACACGCGGGTTGGATCATGGGGCTTGGGTGACGCTCTCACTGATGTATCCGCAGGCTGAAATTCCGGTCACGCAATTGTCAATACAAAGCCGTGCATCTACCGCCAGCCAGTGTGCGCTAGGTCGGGCTTTGCAGCCTTTGCATGCGGAAAATATTCTGATTTTGGCTTCGGGTGCCGTCACGCATAACCTGGGGGATTTTTTCAGCCCGGAACGCGACGCCGCTGCTTTGCCATATGTGCAGGCTTTTGCTGATTGGGTTGGGCAGACGATTGCTGAAGAAGATGTAGACCAGTTGCTATTCTATCGTCAGCAGAGTGCGCATGGCGCACGTGCGCACCCGACCGAGGACCATCTGATGCCGTTATTTGTGGCACTGGGCGCCGCAGGTGCGAGCAAGGTACGGCGCTTGCAGCCAGAACTCACTTACGGAATTCTGGCAATGGATGCTTATCTTTGGTTGTAAAGCTGACTGCGGCTTGTTAGCGTAGCTCGTATTGATTGAGCTTGTTCCACAGTGAGCGCTCACTGATTTCAAGCAGCTTTGCAGCCTTGGTTTTATTGCCTTGGCAACTGTCGAGTGCTTGTAAAATCAAGCGGCGCTCAATTGCCTCCGTGGCGCGCGGGATGGACAACGATGTTGCAGTCGTCTGAGCCACGTTTTCTGCCGGTTTTATGGCTGGGGTTTGTGCAATGTCCGCCGGTAAGTGTTGTGGTTGAATCGCTTGTTGCCCTGCCAGAATCGCCGCGCGTTCCAGAATATTTTCCAACTCTCGCACATTGCCTGGCCATGCGTATTGCTGCAAACACAGGCGGGCCGCTGGACTTAACTGCGATGGCCGTTTGCTCAGAAAAAACTCTGCCAGCAAACTCACATCCTCACCACGCTGGCGCAAAGGAGGGACAGGCAGTTGAATGACATTCAAGCGGTAGTACAAATCTTCGCGCAGCTTGCCTTCCCTGACGGCTTGCATCGGATCGCGATTGGTGGCTGCCACAACACGCACATCCAGTTGTATCGGTCGATTGCCGCCTAATTTTTCGACCATGCTTTCCTGTAGTACGCGCAACAGTTTGGATTGCAGCTGTATTGGCATTTCGGTGATTTCATCCAGAAACAGCGTACCGCCATTGGCCAGTTCAAACTTGCCAATGCGTTCTTTGACTGCGCCGGTAAAGGCGCCTTTCTCATGCCCAAATAACTCTGATTCGAGGATGTCTGCTGGAATGGCTGCACAGTTGACGGCTACAAACAAGTGCTCCTTGCGTGAAGATGCCTCATGCAGCGCCTTGGCAACCAGCTCTTTGCCTGTCCCTGTTTCGCCAACAATAAAAACAGTTGCACGCTCGGGCGCGACCTGTTGAATCATATGTTTTAGCGCCTGCATGGGTGGGCTCTCGCCAATGATGCCACTGGCAAGCGGCTGGCTGGATTCTTTAAAAAAAGAGTTTTCAAGCTGGATACGGTTAACGGTTAATGCTTTTTCGATGGCAATTTCCAGTGTTTCCAGTTCGAAGGGTCGCAAGATATAGTCGCTCGCTCCCAGCTTCATGGCTTCCACAGCGGTTTTGATTTCTCCCTGCGCCGTTACCATGATAAATGGCAGGTGTTCATATTGCTTGCGTATGGATTCGAGCAGCTGCAAGCCATTCATGCCTGGCATGTGCAAGTCGCTGACAATCAAGTCAATCTGTTGCTGCTGAATGACTTCAAGCGCTTCGCGGCCATTGCCCGCCGAAATCGCGCGATAACCCGCTTGCCGCAAACTGATTTCAAGCAGTCGCCGCATATGCGGTTCATCATCAACCGCCAGAATGGACTGTTGTGGGGGTGGCATATTATTCTGAACTCAAAGGGAACGTAAGGTTAAATTGGGCACCTTGCCATTGGCTGGTGCAGTAACTGATTTTACCACCATGCGCTTCAACAATCTGTTTAACTACCGCCAGGCCTAGACCGACGCCACCGGCCCGCTGGGTGAAAAATGCTTCAAACAAGTGAGGCTGTTGCGATAACGGCACGCCGGGGCCATTGTCTGCAACGCTGATCAGTGCATTGTTATCATGCGTGGACAAGCGGATATCAATATGACCGCCTTCGGGCAATATCTGGATGGCATTCATCAACAGATTTAATAATACTTGGGTCATCTGGTCCTGATCGGCTGCCACGGTCACAGGTTTCTCGCCATGCAGGGAAAGCGCGATGTTTCTGGAAGCGGCTTGATTTTGCAGCATGGCAGTGACATGTTGCAAATGCGATTGTAGCTCCAGCGGAATTTTATTGGGCAGGCGTGGCCGGGCCGAGTCAATCAGTGCGCTGACCAGCTTGTTCAGCCGCTCTGTTTCCGAAATAATAAAGCCCAATACCTCACGGCCGTCACTGCTCAATTGGGGCTCGCGTAACAGAACATCTGCTGAAGAACGCAAGATACCTAACGGCGTGCGCACTTCGTGGCTCATTGCGGCGGCCATTTCACCCACGACGGCCAGTTTGGCGGCCTGTGTGAGTTGTTGTTCTGATTCAGCCAGCTCTTCAGTCATCCTGGTGAATGCCTGGTGAAGCGCCTGAACCTCACTCGGCCCGCTCAGAACGGGAGGGACGGCATCTGGTTGCCGCAAGCGCTGCACATAGCGCGTGAGGGCTTCCAGCGGGCGGCTGATATTTTGTCCAATGGGTCGCACCAGTAAAAGCGAGAATCCCAGAATGAGGCCCAGCAATACTACAAAAATCAACCCTAGTCTGTGCACGGGCGCAACTGCAACATCATGATCTTTATTCAGAATGATTTGCCAGTCAGTGGTGGGCAAGGTGCTGGCAAGGGGCGCACGCGTGTGCAGACTATGTTTTTTATCTGACCAGTTGTTTGATTGCGCAAGGAGGTGCCCCCTGCTGTCAACCAATGCCAGTTCTGTGCTGTGCTGTGCCGCATGATCCAGCATATTGCCAATCACATGCCAGTTAAAGGTAGCGACCAAGTGGCCCAGTGGCTGTAATGTGATTTGAGAAATCACTGGCGCGGAAATCATTAACTGCTGATTGGTTAAGTGATAAATGATGATTGGGTGCTTATTCTCCTGAAAGGACATCCAAACCGGGGGCGTGCCCAGTAATTGCCCGATATTGGCAGGCTTGCTGGAGGCGATGACTCTGGATTCCAAGTCTACAACATCAATACTTGCATATTGCCCGGCATAGCTTCGTCCGGTCTCTGCCAGAAAAATGGACAACCTTTTATCAATGTCTCCGATTTGCATGTCTTGCATAATTGCAAGCTGGCTCCAGCTGGTTATATTCTGGATGCGCTCAAACAAGACTCTGTCTATATGCTCGGCGACTGCTTTACCCGTGGTTTGCAAGTCGTGCTGGATTTCGATGCGAAGTGCTTGACGGGCTTGGTAAAAACTCAATAGGCTGACCAACAGTGCAGGCAGCAGACCTGCCAGCAGAAATGCAATTAAAAGCATTTTTCTGATAGTGAGTGGGGCCTTAAAAGACATGGAGTATGAGAAAATGTTGTTTACGGGGTATGGCAAGTCTTGTCATCAGGAATGCGGATATGTTCATAAATTTCTTCAGAGTCGTGGTTAGTGTAATCAGCCTGTGTGTGCTCTGCAAGCCGCTTTTTGCTGAAGAGCATGCTTCCTTCTGGGAGGGCTTCAGAGTGGGCGGGTACAGCAGTGCTGATCTGCGCATTCCCCGTACAGAGCCGACACAACTTAAACTGAATGAAATCAGCATGATTGTGACCTGGGATCAGGGCACACGCGTCAAATTCTTTAGCGAGCTGGAGCTCGAAAATCCTGTTTCGTATGACCACCATCTCGGCTTGCACAGTAAGCAAAGCTATGTGGATCTTGAGCGGTTTTATCTTGATTACAGCTTAAGTGAAAAAAGTAATGTGCGTGTCGGGCGCTTTTTGAGCCCGGTCGGACGCTGGAATCAGTTACATGCACCTCCTTTGGTTTGGACTGCCAGTCGTCCACTGGTGACTACAGAGTTGTTTCCGGCTGCGCTGAACGGATTGATGCTGTTTGGGAATGTGCCGTTGCAAGAGCGTTCGCTGGAGTATCAGGTGTATGCCGAGGGGTTAAAAGATCAGCGAAAAGAGCGCGATGAGCGCACCTATCGTGATGTCAAAGGCGCCCGGTTTGCCATCAATAACATTTTTAACTTTGCCAGTGAAAATGCCGGCCTGAATACCTTGGGGCTTAATCTCGCCAGTTATCAGGAGGATCGCCCCGGAGCACCGGCCTATCGTTTGATTGGCATTGATTTTTTACTTGAGTTTGACCGCTGGGAGCTCAGCGGAGAGGCATACAGCCGCAACACTTCACAAGGCAAGGATGCAGGCAGTGGCGCGTATTTACAGAGTGCGTACCTGATTCGCAATGACTGGTACTGGATTACGCGGTTGGAGAACCTGCATTATCCAGCTGAGCAGAATGCAGAACGCTGGGTATTAGGCGTGACTAAAAGACTGAAACCCAATCAGCTGCTGAAGTTCGAGTTTGTGGGGGGAAGCGCCGAGTACGAAGATATCCCGCGTGGTTTTACAACTTCATTTGCGGTGATGTTCTAATGTTTTCCAGATTTAGAAGCTGTGTGCTGGTTTCGATGTTCTGCGTTTGGTCGAGCGCAGGACTGGCTGTAGAGGATCCCGTTATTGCCGTGATTGTATCTGCATTATCTGCGAATGCGGTTAGTGTGTCAGTGGGTGATCTGGCCTCGATTTACTGGAGAAAAACGTTGTATAACGCCCATGGCAAGCCCTTGCATCCAGTGAATTTATTTGCGGAGCATCCCCTGCGGGTCCGCTTTTCGCAGCAAGTGTTACACAGCCATCCCAAGTCACAATTGGGGTATTGGAACGGGTTGTATTTTAACGGCGTACTCCCGCCCTATACTGTGCAGTCAGAGGAGGCGATGCTTCGTTATGTCGCCGATACCGAGAATGCTGTGGGGTATGTAGACGCCTGCAAGGTCGATTTACGTGTCCGCGCAGTGTTATGGGTCAGTAACGGTAAAGTTCTGACTGAGTCACCCATGTTGCACTGTGAAACGCTGAATCCTTGATTAGCTCTTGCCTGCCGGGCGGCTATTGGGCATGTTAAGTTCTACATGCTGTGCGTGGCGCGTTGCCAATGGTGGTAAATGCAATTGTGCCCTGACATCCTGATTAGCCATCAGCCAGCCAACTTCGGCATGACATACTTCAGACTTCAGTTCATACGCCGTGAGCAGCGTGCAGAACAGATCGTCATGGCTTAAAGGAAAGTTTGCATAAGGCCGGATTTGCGACAGTTGGTAGTCAAAATGCTGACCTAGCCATAAAATTGCCGGCACATGGGTCTGCTCTTTGGGGGCGATTACATAAGGCGCAGCATGTAAGTAAATGCCATGTTCGCCGAGTGATTCACCATGGTCAGCCACATACAACATGGCAGTTTCATGACTGTTATCATATTGTTTGAGAAAGCTGATCACCTGACTCAAAAAGTAATCTGTGTATAAAATGGCGTTGTCATAAGCATTGTCGATTTCTTCTTGGCTGCACTGCGACAAATCGCTTTTGTGGCAGGCCGGTGTGAACTTCTCAAAGGTCTTGGGGTAGCGTCGGTAATACTCCGGGCCGTGATTGCCCATCTGATGCAACACAATCAACATGTCCTGCTTTTGATGCCCAGCGACGACTTTTTCCAGCCCTTTCAGCATCCCCACATCGCGACATTCGCCACTGTCACACACGGTATTGCGGGCGGGTGTTTGATAGTCCTCATAGGGCATGCGGATCGCCACGCCTTTGGAATCGGAGTTATTGTCCCGCCACAGCACGTTGACACCATGGTCTTTCAACACATCCAGTGCGTTTTCCATGTGTTTGGCTTTGTCTTCGCTATATTCACGGCGCCCCAGTGCCGAAAACATACAGGGCACCGAAACCCCTGTTGATGTGCCGCATGACGAGACTTGACTAAAGCTGAGAACCTGCTCTTGCGCTAGGCGAGGATTAGTCAACTTGTGATAGCCATTGAGTGAAAAGCGGTCATACCGTGCAGTCTCACCGACCACCACAATAATCAACTCATGTTTGCCACCTGTCACAATACGTTTTGCATCTTTGGCAACGCCGACAATGACTCTGGATTCCGGTAGGCGAAACTGTTGGGTTCCCCATTTGATCAGAGAGTAATGCACAAACGTGGGGTTGGCATACATTCTGACCAGCTTGTGTTCGCGCACAAAGCTGGCAAAGCCCGCAGACTGTGGCAATACACAACCAACCATTAATGCCAGCAACAATCCGATATGGAGTGCACGCTTGGACAAGCGCTCACGCACAAAGCAGCTGGAGGGTGCTTTAAAAAACACCCATAACGCTGGCAAAATTCCGAACAGTCCGAGATAAAGCACCATTTCCCACGAAAACAGGCCTGCGATTTCCTTACTGTCAGTTTGTATAAAGTTATCCAGCATCACTGTGTCAATGATGATGCCGTACTGATGCATATAAAATCCTGCGGCGGCACTGATGATCAGTGTGATTGACAATAACCAGCGTGCCATGCGCCCATGTGTAATTAGCAATAACCAGACCGCCGTTGCCAACGTGAAAAACAAGACCAGACTGATCAATAGCCCTGTCTGATGCATTCCTAAAGGATATAGCTGCCATAAACGGGACAATAATGCCTGGTTGCCAAACAACATCAGCCAAAGGGTTACTGCCCATATCAGACTTGTTTGCGGAGAAAAGAGTTGTCGGACAGGATTCAAAAATCGTGAAAGCATGAGGGGTGACTTCTTGTAAATGATAAAACACAGAGCAACAGTCCGCACATCAGCCATACGGAGCTCAATGTGTGCGAGAGAAAATGGGCGCCACGCATTTGTTGTGACCAGCCCAGTAACAGGCCTGCCGCTAACCCCAGCAAGGCCACCGCCAGTGCTTTGCGTGGATGGTGTGGCAGCCATAACAGACACAAGGCTGATAGCCATAAGCCACTGGTGGCGTGACCCGCTGGAAAACAGTGCCCCGCTTCAGTGGCGGCATGCCATGAAAAAGCCGGGACCCAGGCAATATGACCACCATAACGGGTGATATCCCATGGGCAGGCGTGTGGCATCAGGTGTTTCATCCATGCCACCAGGCTACTGTTTACCAATGCCAGCCCGACTATCCAGCGCAATGCGTAAGCGCTTAATGTATAGCCATGCAGTTTTGCAGGTAAATGTGCTGCGATCGTGGTGGGCAATACCGCAAGAAACAGGAGAATCAGCCAGCAACCAATCAGTATTTTTTTTGCATATGCATGCATGACAGTTTCAAATAAAAAATCGTGCTTTAGTTGAAACCTTTGCTGGTGAAAGTCAAAGGCTTGATCTGCAAGCGTAATATCGATATGCGTTCCATTGGCCAGCCAGACAATGACGGCTGCCGCAACAAGCCATCCTGCCCACAGGCAGATCAATGTTCGGCCAGGTAACCAGGTTTCCATACTGCCAGCTTGTTAAACGTAAATTGTTGAGTGCCTGCCAATGGCTGCAGTTTTCCAAGATGTGGATCACCGACCAGAATGTTGTCTTGCCAAAACGCACTATTAACCAGGCTTTCCTCAGGCTGAAAGCCATCGAAACGAATGCCCGCCAGCTCAGCCATGGTATAAATAAAGTCGGCGTTATCATATTGCTGATGAGTCCTAGCCTGAACTAAGAGCCTTGATGCGTTAAACCAGTTTCCGGAGCGCCATACAATAAACGGGATGCTGTACATTGGCAACGTTGGACTGGCTTCATTTCTGCCCTGAAATTGATAGGGTGCGGTGTCGTAGACATCTTCGCCATGATCAGAAAAATAGACCAGTAAGCTATGTTGCTGTGTCGATTTCAAACTTGAAATGAGCTGCGACAGAATCCAGTCGTTGTAACGGACTGCATTGTCATAGCTGTTGATCAGTGCAACTTTTTCTTCTTCCAGCGCAGGATGAGGCAGCCCTTGCGAGGTTTTAAATACATTAAATTTTTCCGGGTAGCGGTAGCTGTATTTCATATGCGTCCCAAGCAAATGCACCACAATAAATTTTTTCTGATGCGGATTTTTCAGACTTTCTGCAAAGGGATTTAATACTTTGTCATCGAAGCTGTACGCATTCTGGCGACGTTCGTAATTCAAGAAAAACTGCTGGTCTGCCTGTTTGGCAAAAGAGGTCAGCATGGTGTTTCGTCCAGTCAATGTTTGCTGGTTCGTAATCCAGATGGTGTGATAACCCGCCTGTTTCATCATGGCCACCAGCGATGGTTTACTTTTGTACTCATCGGGATGCAGTTGATCTGCGAAAGTTAACACCTGCTGCAAGCTCTCTATGGTGTTGGGTCTTGGCGAGTACACATTGTCAAATACCGTGAGTTCATGTTTAATTTTTGACAGTTCCGGATTGGTATTCCGAGGGTATCCGTATAGGCCCATATGCAGGCGGGAGGTTGATTCGCCGATGACAAGCACAATGGTGGTCGGACCAGGTTTTGGCTGCTCGCGCAGGTGACCAAGTGGTTTGATCGCGTTCATTGTGAGCAGCGTATGTTCAACTTCAGCGAGTTGTGTTTGATAGTTCACATAGCCCAGCAATAGTTGAAAGGGCGGGATAGCTGCCAGATGCTTGTTGATTTTTTTTACAGTCAATCCCCAGTCACCCGTTAGCCCGTATTTGAGCGGAGAGCCGAATGCCAGCAGCAATGTCATCAAGGAGTAGGCGATGGCTTTGCTTTTTTCCAGGTGCCGGGGGCGTAAAGACTGCCACAGCCAAAGTGGAATGCTCAGGTATAAAATGAATATTGGTATAAACCACCACTGAAAATAATTCTTCAAATACTCTTGTGATTCACTTTGATTGGATTCAAACAGAATCATCATCAAGCTTTGGGTAAGCTCTTGCCGGTAAACCAGAAAGTAAGCCAAGCCAGGTAACGCCAATATGCAGATTGTCAGCGCAATTGCGGCACTGAGTTCTCGAATTCTGGTTGGAAACCACCACAGCGGAATTAACCATAAGCTGGAAATAATGACTGCGTCTTTAAAGCCTTCGCCACTGGCTGCGCCAAATACCCACAGTAACAGCTGCGAGAGTCCCCCGAGAATCAAAAACAGGCCATAAGCCTTAATAAACTGTTGCATAAAGTATCGTTATGTTTGTTGGTTATCAATCGTTGAACACGTCTATCGCAAGCGGCATGCCACTTCATTGCACCTACGCAATATATAGGATAACCATATGATTTTATTGATTTAATTTAAATTTTCATCAATGTATGTTTAGAACTTGGTTTTTAAATCCCTGCATAAAATGCAGATGCGCTGGCATAAAATTATTTAAACACTGCAAATATTGCAGGGATGTATGGAGGTGGTTTTTGTTAAGTATTTGATTGTTAATGATTAAATTTTGTGGCACAAGCATTGCAATACATTTTGCATATTGTTGTCTACGAAAGTGACGCCATGCTAAATGCTGAATCCTGTACTGAATTTTATGCAGCCCCCTCGGCTTACCAGCTGAGAGAGTTTGCACAGACAAGGCGATATGAAGTGAATGAAATTACTGCGCATGCGATTGGGCTGACAGCGGCTTGCCGACCAGAGGTGGAAGCGTTCATTGCCACGGTATTCCGGCAGGTGTACGGCGCCGAGATTCATCACTTTATGCCTGAACTGGTGGCATTGCGTGATGCCAATGGGGTGTTGATGGCGGCGTTTGGTTTACAAAGTGCTGCGAATGAAACGCTTTTTCTTGAACAGTATATTGATGAGCCGGTAGAGCAGTTGATGTCGCGTCAGTTAGGGCGCTTGATTTTGCGTGACGAAGTGACTTGTATTGGTAATCTTGCAGTTGCCAACCCACGTAATGCCGGTGTGCTGATTGCACATATTATTCAGTACAGCATGAGTTTAAATCTGCCATGGGCGGTTTCAACTGTGCACCACAGTTTGCAAAATGGCCTGATTAAAGGCGGGCGTGATTTGTATCCTTTGGCGGAGGCCAACCCGGATAGGCTATCTGTAGAAGAGCGCCAGAAGTGGGGAAGCTACTATCGTAAAGTACCTCAGATTGTGGCTATTCGCGGTGTCGCAGCACCATAGGCTTAGGCGGAAATAAAATAGGAGTCATCGGTGCTAGACCGTATATATGAGTACGCTATCCGCACACCGGAGGTGATTGCGCTAGAGGGGGCCTCGACGACTATTTCGTATCAGGCGTTACCCATTGAAGTGCAGCATGTAGCTGATTGGCTGGCCGCACATATGCCCCGCTCATCTATTGCTTTGGCAATGGATAATAGCCCTGCATGGGTGCTGGTGGATTTGGCGGCAATGACTTTGTCTTTGCCTGCCATTCCGATCCCGGCCTTTTTTTCTGCCAGTCAAAAACAACACGCCTTGCAAGATGCGGGTGTTGGTATGGTGGTCACTGATGATTTGCAAAGCTGGGAGTTGCTGTATCCGCATGCAGAGGTCATCAGTCAACGCGAAGTGGCTGGGAAAGTGTTGACTCTGCTGCGTGTTTCTTCATCCATCGGCGAGCATGCGGCAGCAAAAATTACCTATACTTCTGGCACCACCGGTCAACCGAAAGGCGTATGTTTGCCTGCGCAGGCCATGTGGCAGGTTGCAAGTGCTGTACATCAGGCAACACAGTCTCCGCAGCATGACCGGCATTTTTGTATATTGCCGTTGGCCACCCTGCTGGAAAATGTGGCGGGTGTTTATGCGTCTTTGTTATCTGGCGCGACGGTCGTCATCTACAGTTGCCATCAGGTAGGGTTTACCGGAAGTCAATTTGATATCCAGCGCTTGTATGCTGGGTTACGCGAAACCCGGTCAACCACTGCAATTCTGATTCCGGAGTTGTTGCGTGCGTTGGTTATGCTGTTGCAAACCGGACAGCACGTGATAGACAGCTTGCGCTTTTTGGCGGTTGGCGGTGCACGCGTTTCACCTGCATTACTAGAGGAAGCACATGCGCTCGGCTTGCCAGTGTACGAGGGCTATGGCTTGTCTGAGTGTGCGTCAGTCGTCACACTGAATACCCCCGGGGCAGGCAAGACGGGCAGTATCGGTAAAGCCTTGCCTCATGTACAGCTCAAGCTGGATGCGGCTGGCGAGTTGTGGGTCAAAGGAGCTGTGTATGATGGCTATACCCACGGTCAGCAGGGCGTCCTGCCCGCCAGTACGGATGCCGATGGCTATATTGCCACTGGCGATCTGGCATTTCAGGATACGGACGGCTTTTGGTATGTGTCTGGGCGCAAAAAAAATGTATTGATTACTTCATTTGGGCGCAATGTTTCCCCTGAGTGGGTGGAAAGCGAGTTGATGTTCAGCCCGCATATTATGCAGGCTTGCGTATTTGGAGAGGCGCGACCCTTTAATGTGGCTGTACTGGTTCCACGCGCGACATCCACTGCGGTCGAGATTGCGCAGGCGGTGGCACAGATTAATGCTGGTTTGCCGGATTATGCGCAGGTGGCTGATTGGGTCATCGCCGAGACATCATTCAGCCCGCACAACAGCCAACTTACCGCCAATGGCCGTCTCAAGCGTGACCAGATCTGGCAATATTATCAACCCGCCATTGAGGCGGTTTATCAGGAAATATTATGAGTTTTTATCAAGAGTTATTGGCAGCAACGGCTGACGAACGCGATGCATTGATGTCTTTGCCGCTGATTGTGCACGGGGCACAGGGAAAAATCACGTTGGAAACTTATCGTGCATTTTTAATCCAGGCTTATCATCATGTCAAACATACCACCCCCTTACTGATGGCCTGTGGCGGACGTTTGTCTGGGGAATACGAGTGGTTGCGCACGGCAATTGGGGAGTACATTGAAGAGGAAATGGGACATCAGGAGTGGGTGCTGAATGATATTGCTGCTTGTGGCGGCGATAACGAGGCCGTACGTCACAGCGTGCGTGAAGACACATCTGCCTGTCATGCCACCGAAGTCATGGTGGCTTATGCCTACGATATGATTTACCGGGTTAACCCTGTAGGTTTCTTTGGCATGGTGCTGGTACTGGAAGGCACCAGTACGGCGGTTGCCACCCAGGCGGGGGAAACGCTGATGACCAGTCTGGATTTGCCTAAAAAAGCATTCAGTTACTTACTTTCGCATGGTTCGCTCGACATTAGCCATGTATCATTTTACGAGCGCTTGATGAATCAAGTAACCAAGCTGGAAGACCAAAAACAGGTTATTCACGCAGCCAAGCGTTTTTACCGGCTCTACGCAGACGTATTTCGGCATCTCGCTGATCAAAGTGCCGACATGGCACAATAAAGATAGGACGCGTCTATACACTTAAGAGGCATCAGCCAGACGCAGCGCGATTGGAAAAATTTGACGAGACGTACAATTGATCTGTGCGGCTAAATTTTGATAAGGGCACCTCTAAAAATTCAAATTCCGTTACTGCGTTGCTCATAAAAAATTTCTCCTTACATATCAACTATATGCGGCATCAAATGGGGTAAGCAGGCAATGCGTGAAACGCATGCTCGCAAAATTTTTTACTCGCGCCAAGGCTAGCTTGGTAATTTGAATTTTTAGAGGCACCCATAAGCAACATTGTCTGGCGATATTTTCTTGTCTCGCAGGCAGTTTACGTTGAAACGCTTGATGGGTTGAATGTATAGAAGTGCCGATCACCATACAAGGGGCAGGATAATGCAATTACACAATCAACATATTGTTTTGACAGGGGCTACCGGCGGACTGGGGCTCGCATTAGCGCATGCACTACAGGCCAAAGGTGCCGTGTTATGCCTGGTGGGGCGAGACCCGAAGAAATTGCATGCTTTGCAGCAAGCCTTGAGTGCCAAGGGTGGGCAAGCGCATTATATCGTGGTGGATTTGACTCAGGCACACATGGCCACTCAGCTGGTCAAACAGGCCGTTGCAGTGGTGGGCACCGTGGATATGGTGATTAATAACGCCGGTGTGATTGATTTTACTGCTTTTGAGCAACAGACGGATGAAGCGATTGCACAGATGATACACACCAATGTGACGGCCACTATCCAGATCAGTCGTGCTTTTGCGGCCTATTTTAAGCAGCGTGAGCATGGCCGTTTTGTGTTTATCGGGTCTATTTTTGGCTCGCTGGGCTTTCCGCATTTTGCCACTTACTGTGCCAGCAAGTTTGCAGTGCATGGATTCAGTCAGGCCTTGCGCCGCGAACTGGCCGATACGCCTATCGGTGTCACTTATGTCGCGCCGCGCGCGATCGCCACAGCCATGAATGATGATCGCACCAATGCCATGTGGAAAGCTTCAGGCCAGGCGATAGACCGTCCGGACGATGTGGCCAGCCAGGTTGTGCGCGGACTGGAGCGCGAAAAACAAGAGATCTTTATCGGCCAGCCGCAAAGCTTTTTTGCCTGGATGAATGGTGTGGCCCCCAGATTGGTAAATCTCGGCCTGAAACAACAGGCCAGTTTGGCGAAGCGTTTTTTATAAGCAGCGTGAGTTTGCTGGCTGGGTTTGTATACCTCAACCTATGCCGTCAACTGTGTATTATTCCCACTCCAGTTGCGGGTAAACCACATTGACATTGCGACGGTTGGCGATGTCAAACAACACCCATTTGTCACGTTCTCCCGAGGCGGCACTGTCCATGGTTTTTTCCATGCTGATGCCTTTTTGAATGCTGATGCGAATATCCGTCAATAATGTATTCAGATAGCGTAGTTCGTTGCCTATGATGACTGTCTGGTCTTTATTTTCCAGCCCATGTCCGGGCACAATCAACGCATATTTTTGTTGGTTGATGCTTTCCAGTACCGCAATCAACCCCTTGATGTCACCCTCTACAACTGGGGTCCGTTGTGCAAATAGTAAATCACCCGCAAACAAGGTGTCGGTCTGTTTGTCCAGCACTGTTAAATCAGTATGTGTATGGGCAACAGACCGAGCCTGCAGCAGCAGGCTTCGGCCGCCGAGCTCAAGCGTAATGTCCTGTTTAACAGCCATGTCTGGCGTAATGGTGGTGCTTGCCTGACCCTCTTCACCCAGCAGGCGTGTATTCAGTTTCTCGTATTGCTCCTTGCGGAGCAGCATGGTGTTGGCCAGCTTTTCATGGCCAACATAATGTGGATGCTCCGTCTGGAACGCAGCATTGCCATAGGTGTGATCCGGGTGCACATGCGTGTTGATGACATAACGGATAGGCAGTGGGCTGACTTTGCGTATCGCCTGCAGTAATTGTTCACCGGTATGTTTGCTGCCACCGCTATCAATGACTGCAATCCCATCTTTGCCAATAATGACGCCCAGATTGCAAATATCCCCTTGGTAGCCTTCATCAATATCGAGATGCTGGCCATGATGCACGTAAATGCCTTCTGTCACTTGACTTAGTTCAAAGTCACTGGCGCAGACAGGCGTACAAAATGATACAAAGCCGAGTATGATGCCAGCGCATAAACTTTTAATTTTTGATACCATGTGATTCACCCCCATGAATGATTCATGCATCATAATCAAAATACAAAATACCACAATGTGACAGCCGTCACATGGATTTAAGGAGACTACATGACTGCAACAACCCGTTATACCAAGGTGGCCATTATTCTGCACTGGTTAATTGCCTTGGCTATTTTCTTCATGATCGGTCTTGGCTGGTACATGACAGACTTGCCCAAAGACGGTCCCAAGCAGATTGCATTTGATTTGTTCGATTTAGGCATCTACAGCTGGCAATTGTCTGAGCCTGGCAGTCCGCGTATGTTCTATTTCAATCTGCACAAGTCGATAGGCCTTACATTATTTGCCCTGATTCTTTTCCGTGTCTACTGGCGTGTAACGCATACCCCTCCGGCCATGCTGAGCAGTTACAAAGCATGGGAACGTAAACTGGCCACAGGCACCCATCATTTTTTGTATTTGTTGATGGTGGCAATTCCATTGACCGGTTTGCTGATGTCACTGAATAGCAAGTTTGGCATTAACTGGTTTGGCATGCATGTGTTTGATGGCGTGGATAATAAAGAGGTGCGTCACACGTTTGAGGAATTGCACGAGCTGGGCGCCAATCTGGTCATTGCGCTGATCATTGTGCATATTGTAGGCGCATTCAAACACCATTTCCTCGACAAGGACGCGACCCTGTCGAAAATGTCGCTCAAATAGACTGCGCTGAAATGGACTGATGGTTGGTCAATGAAAGAAGCCCGCATTTGCGGGCTTCTTTCATTGTAAGGGTGGGAAATGCGCTATTGATGGTATTGCGGACTGAGTCTGCGTATCGTTTCCAGCATGCAGGCCGCGTGTTCTGGCGGTGTCCATTGGGTAATGCCATGACCAAGATTAAACACGTGGCCGTGGCCGTGGCCGTAGCTGGCGAGGACACTGGCAACCTCTTTTTCAATCGCTGCTAGTGAACTCAGTAAAATCGCAGGGTCCATATTGCCTTGTAAAGCGACCTTGTCACCGACACGTTGACGCGCCTGCCCGATGTCTATGCTCCAGTCCAGGCCCAATGCATCTGCGCCAATGTCTGCTTGCGCCTCCAGCCAGAGGCCGCCACCTTTAGTAAAGACAATGCTGGGTACAGTCTTGCCTTCCGCTGTTTTGGTGAGGCCGGTCACAATTTTCTGCATATAGTTGAGTGAAAACTCGCGATAGGCATTGTGTGACAATGCCCCCCCCCAAGAATCAAAAATCATCACGGCTTGCGCGCCTGCGGCGATTTGCGCATTCAAGTACTGAGTCACTGTCTGTGCGGTGATCTCTAAAATATGATGTAGCAGTTCTGGTCTGGCATAGCCCATCTTCTTGGTGTTGAGGAAGTCTGTGCCACCTTTGCCTTCTACCATGTAAGTGGCAAGTGTCCAAGGGCTACCGGCAAAGCCAATTAATGGCACGCGGCCATTGAGGGCTTTGCGGATGCTGCTCACCGCATCAAATACGTATTGCAGCTTAGCCATGTCCGGCACTTCAAGTTTGCGGACATCTGCTTCAGCCTGCAAGGTGCGCTCAAATTTTGGCCCTTCTCCTTCTTCAAAATACAGTCCCAGACCCATGGCATCCGGTACGGTCAGAATGT
Source organism: Methylophilus aquaticus (assembly GCF_030769565.1). Classification (GTDB taxonomy): domain Bacteria; phylum Pseudomonadota; class Gammaproteobacteria; order Burkholderiales; family Methylophilaceae; genus Methylophilus; species Methylophilus aquaticus. The sequence goes on from NZ_JAVCAP010000001.1 coordinate 269,534, forward strand.
CACTGAACAAAATAGCCGCGTCCAGTTGCGGGTAGCGATCCAGTGGTTGCAACGTCACTTCTGTGGCAAACGCAGGGCTTTGGCATAGCTGCATAAAGCTGCCAGCGGTTTTACGGCTTTCACGGTATTCAGGCAGGTAGCGTCCGGCCTGACGCATCATCCAAACCGGTGTGTGCTCTGTGGGCTGGCGCATCAGGGCGCGTAAAAAGGTATCGTTTTGCAATGGGCTCATAGGGTGCGGTCTTCAGGCCTTACGCAAACAAAAGGGATCAAATCACTTTTGTTCAGTGTCAGGACCAGTAAAAAAATCAAAACAGCATTATAAAGTGCGCAACGCCGATTCACTGCACAGAATTGTGTTTTTTTGTGCTATCGCAAATAGAAACGCCGATGGTCTCACCATCGGCGTTTGCAGTCTTGCAAGGGCCTTGCCTTAGCGGGGCAGGGTAGAACTACCCATCAGGAAAGCATCGACTTCACGTGCGCACTGGCGTCCCTCACGAATAGCCCAGACCACCAGTGATTGCCCACGGCGCATATCGCCTGCAGCAAATACCTTGGCTTTGTTGGTTTTGTAGCAGCCCTCGCCGTCGGTGGTGGCCTTCGCATTGCCGCGGTTGTCTTTTTCGACACCAAAAGCATCCAGTACTTTTTGTACTGGTGCAACAAAGCCCATGGCCAGAAACACAAGGTCAGCCGGGATGGTGAATTCGGAGCCAGGAATTTCCTGCATTTTGCCGTCTTTCCATTCTACGCGGGCACCTTTGAGCGCTTTGACCTTGCCATTTTCGCCGATCAGTTCCTTGGTGGTAATCGACCAGTCGCGGTTGGCCCCTTCCTCGTGTGAACTGGAGGTGCGCATTTTGAGCGGCCAGTTAGGCCATACCAGTGGTTTGTTTTCTTTTTCCGGTGGTTGTGGCATTAATTCAAATTGTGTGATGGTCAATGCGCCATGACGGTTAGAAGTGCCTACACAGTCAGAGCCGGTGTCTCCACCGCCAATTACGATCACATGTTTCCCTGTGGCCTTGATCTGGTCAGGCACGGTGTCACCCGCGACCATTTTGTTATTCGGTGTCAAAAAGTCCATGGCAAAATGCACGCCATCCAGTTCGCGACCTGGTACCGGCAAGTCACGTGGATACTCTGCACCACCCGCCAGAACCACCGCATCATAGTCACGCTCAAGCTCTGCCGCGCTGACATTTTCCCCCACGTTCTGGTTGACCTTGAATGTGACACCTTCGGCTTCCATTTGCACCATGCGGCGGTCAATGTGTGACTTTTCCATTTTAAAGTCAGGGATGCCGTAACGCAGCAAGCCGCCAATACGGTCATTTTTTTCAAGCACAGTCACGCTATGGCCGGCGCGCGCCAGTTGCTGTGCAGCTGCAAGACCTGCTGGGCCAGAGCCGACTACAGCAATTTTTTTGCCCGTTTTATTCGGGTTGATCTGCGGCGTCACCCAGTTGTTTTCCCAGGCTTTGTCGATAATCGCGTGCTCAATCGATTTAATGCCGACGGGATCATTGTTGATGTTTAAGGTGCAGGCGGCCTCACAGGGGGCGGGACAAATGCGGCCGGTGAACTCCGGGAAGTTATTGGTGGAATGCAATACATCAATTGCATTGCGCCAATCCTGGTGATAGACCAGATCATTCCAGTCAGGAATGATGTTGTTGATTGGACAGCCGGTGGTACAGAAAGGAATGCCACAGTCCATGCAGCGTGCGCCTTGCTGTTTGGCTTGATCGTCTGTCAGATGCAGCACGAATTCTTTGTAGTTTTTGACACGATCCTGCACCGGCAAGTTAGCCTCGCTCAGGCGCTCGAATTCCATGAAACCTGTGACTTTACCCATGTGAAACCATCTCTTCCCTGGCACCCTTAGCAGGTGCACTCTTTACAAATGCCCCGCGATGCAGGGCATTTAATTAACAAAAACGATTATGCAGCTTGTTTGGCAGAAACCGCAGCCATCTCGGTCAGTGCGCGTTTGTATTCGTTAGGGAATACTTTTACGAACTTGCTACGTGCGGCAGGCCAGTCAGCCAGGATATCCTGGGCGCGTGGGCTACCAGTGAGGGCTGCATGCTGCTCGATCAGGCCTTTCAGCGTGACTTCGTCCGGTTGACCTAAATGCTGCACTTTACCGACATCGGCTTCGGCTGCTTCGACTTTTTCCAGGCTGACCATACTCATGTTGCAGCGTTTTGCAAACTGGCCGTCAATGTCATACACGTAGGCAATCCCTCCACTCATGCCCGCTGCAAAGTTCTGGCCGGTTTGGCCAAGAACCGCGACGGTACCGCCAGTCATGTATTCACAGCCATGGTTGCCCACGCCTTCTACGACAGCAATGGCACCTGAATTTCGTACACAGAAACGTTCACCGGCGACACCGCTGAGGAAGCTTTGTCCGGTAGTTGCACCGTACATGACCGTGTTGCCGACGATGATGTTTTCATAAGACAGCCCGCGGAAGGTGGCTGGTGGCTTGATGATGATTTGACCACCACACAAGCCTTTGCCCACGTAGTCATTGCCTTCACCTGTCAGTTCAAAGCTGATGCCTTTTGCAAGGAACGCAGCAAAGCTTTGGCCTGAAGTTCCTGTGAATTTGACACTGATGGTGCCATCAGGCAAGCCAGCGTTGCCGTAACGGCTGGCCACTTCATGCGACAGCATGGTGCCAACGGTGCGGTTGGTATTGACGATAGGCAGCTCGATGGTGACTTTCTCACCTTTTTCCAGTGCCGGTTTTGCCAGTTCTATCAGTTGGTTGTCCAGTGCCTTGATCAGGCCATGGTCTTGTATGTCATTGTTTTTGCGTGATACCGAGGCTGGCATGTCTGGTAAATGAAATACCTTGCTGAAGTCCAGACCGTTTATTTTCCAATGCTCAATCCCGGCTTTCATATCCAGCAAATCAGCACGGCCAATCAGGTCATCAAATTTGGCAATCCCCATGCTCGCCATCAGTTCGCGTACCTCTTCAGCGACAAAGAAGAAGTAATTAACGACATGTTCTGGCTGACCGGTAAATTTTTTGCGCAATGCAGGGTCTTGTGTAGCGACTCCGACCGGGCAAGTATTCAGATGGCATTTGCGCATCATGATACAGCCTTCAACGACCAGTGGTGCGGTGGCAAAGCCGAATTCATCGGCACCTAGCAAGGCGCCAATCAACACGTCACGGCCAGTTTTCATTTGGCCGTCTACCTGTACAACTACACGGCCACGCAACTGATTAAGCACCAAGGTTTGCTGTGTTTCAGCCAAACCAAGCTCCCACGGGGTGCCTGCATGTTTAATCGATGAAATTGGTGAAGCCCCTGTGCCGCCGTCATGGCCAGCCACCACAATATGGTCAGACTTGGCTTTTGCAACACCAGCAGCGACCGTGCCGATGCCTGTTTCAGACACCAGCTTGACTGAAATCGAGGCTTTCGGGTTGGCGTTTTTCAAATCATGAATCAATTGCGCCAGATCTTCAATCGAGTAGATGTCATGATGAGGTGGCGGTGAAATCAGACCTACGCCTGGTACTGAGAAACGCAATTTGGCAATATAAGGTGAGACCTTGTGGCCTGGCAATTGACCGCCTTCGCCCGGTTTTGCACCCTGCGCCATCTTGATCTGAATCTGATCGGCGCTGCTCAGATATTCTGCGGTCACACCAAAGCGACCTGAAGCCACCTGTTTGATGCGCGAACGCATGGAGTCGCCTGCTTTCAACGGCACATCTGCTTCAATCAGGTCGCTACCCAGTACTTTGGCGACGCTAGAGTCGACTTGTACAGGGATGAAGCGTTTGACATCTTCACCACCTTCGCCAGTATTGGATTTTCCGCCAATACGGTTCATGGCAATGGCAAGCGTGGTATGGGCTTCAGTAGAAATTGAACCCAACGACATGGCGCCAGTTGCGAAGCGTTTAACAATATCTTTGGCTGATTCCACCTGATCCAGCGGGATAGCGGCTCTTAAAGGCTTGATTTCAAACAGTCCGCGCAAGGTCATGTGGCGGCGGGTCTGGTCATTAATCAGCGCAGCATATTCTTTGTAAGTTTCGTATTGACCGGTACGGGTCGCATTCTGCAGTTTGCTGATGGATTGTGGTGTCCACAAATGCTCTTCGCCGCGGACACGGAAGGCGTACTCGCCGCCTGCCTCCAGTGCATTGGACATGACCGGATCATGACCAAACGCCAGGTTGTGCATGCGTACGGTCTCTTCAGCTACTTGCTCAAGCCCGATGCCTTCGATCTGGCTAACGGTGCCGGTAAAGTAATCATTTACAAATTGACTGTTAAGGCCGATGGCTTCAAAAATCTGTGCGCCACAGTAAGACTGGTAAGTGGAAATGCCCATTTTGGACATGACTTTATACAGGCCTTTGCCAATGGCTTTGACAAAGTTTTTGCCCGCTTTTTCAGCGTCAATGTTCAGTGTGTTAATGGTTTCATACACCAGCCAAGGACATACTGCTTCCGCCCCATAACCTGCCAATAAAGCAAAATGGTGGACTTCGCGGGCTGAGCCGGTGTCGATGACCAGACCTGTGCTGGTACGCAAACCGGCTTTTACCAGAAACTCATGCGTGGCTGAGCAAGCCAGCAGGGCAGGAATGGCGATGCGTGTCGCAGACACTGCACGGTCCGACAGAATCAGAATGTTGTAGCCATCCGCCACTGCTTTCTCGGCTTGATCATGCAGCGTTTCCAGTGCCTGTTTCATGCCTGCTTTACCAGATTGCGCATCGTAAGTGATATCCAGCACGATGGACTTGAACTGACCTTTGGTCAGCGCTTCGATGTTGATCAGTCGCTGCAATCCGGTCAGGCTGATGACTGGCTGGTTGCTTTCCAATCGGATAGGCGGGTTGGTTTCATCAATGCCGAGCAAGTTTGGCTTGGGGCCAATAAAGGTGACCAGAGACATCACCAGTTCTTCACGAATCGGGTCAATCGGCGGGTTGGTGACTTGCGCAAATAGTTGCTTGAAGTAGTTGTAAAGCGTTTTGGCTTTATTGGATAACACCGGCAGCGCCGCATCGTTACCCATAGAACCAGAGCCTTCTTCGCCGTTATCTATCATCGGCTGTAACACAAACTTAAGGTCTTCTTGCGAGTAACCAAATGCTTGTTGGGTATCCAGTAGGCTGGCGCCCAGGTTGACTTCACCTTTGCCTGCATCGGGCAGGTCGGCCAGGTGGAAGCGGGTCTGCTCAATCCACTGACGGTAAGGTTTGGCCTGCGCCAGTTCTTTTTTCACTTCTTCGTCATCAATAATGCGGCCTTGCTCCATGTCGATCAGCAACATTTTGCCTGGTTGCAAGCGCCATTTTTTGACGATTTTTTCCTGCGGGAAAGTAATCACGCCCATTTCAGAGGCCATCATGACGATGTCATCTTCAGTGACCAGATAACGTGCAGGGCGTAAACCATTGCGGTCCAGCGTGGCACCAATCATTTTGCCGTCAGTAAAAGCAACTGCTGCCGGGCCGTCCCATGGTTCCATGAGGGCAGCATGGTATTCATAGAATGCGCGACGGTCTTCATCCATCAGCGGGTTGCCTGCCCATGCTTCGGGAATCAGCATCATCATGGCATGGGGCAGACTGTAACCGCCAGCGACCAGCAATTCCAGGCAGTTGTCAAAGCAGGCAGAATCGGACTGGCCTTCAGCAATCAGTGGCCACAATTTTTCCAGATCTTCACCGATCACGGCAGACTTCATGGTTTCATGACGGGCAGCCATCCAGTTGACATTGCCTTGCACGGTGTTGATTTCACCATTGTGCGCAATCATGCGGAACGGGTGTGCCAAATCCCAGGCTGGGAACGTATTGGTGGAAAAGCGCTGGTGCACAAGGGCCAATGCCGACACGACACGCGCGTCTTTCAGATCCTTGTAGTAAATGCCCACTTCATTCGCCAGCAGCATGCCTTTGTAGACAATCGTGCGGGAGGAGAAGGATGGCATGTAGAACTGGGCTTTGTCTTGCAGATTGAGCGCGCGAATCGCGTGCTCAATACGCTTGCGAATCACAAAACATTTGCGCTCGAAGCTGATGTTGTCTGTCGTTCTGCTGACAATAAACACCTGGCGCATTACTGGCTCAACTGCGCGCGCAGCATCTGCGATGTTGCTGTTGTCGACGGGTACATCGCGCCAGCCCAGCAAGGTTTGCTGTTCTTCAGCAATGATCTGCGCAAAAATAGCTTCGCATTTGGCACGGCTGTCAGCGCTTTGTGGCAAGAATGCCTGGCCTACGGCGTATTGACCGGCAGCGGGCAGTGTCATGCCTAGTTTGGCGGCCTCTTCACGCATGAAGGTGTCCGGCATCTGCATCAGCAGCCCGGCACCGTCGCCCAGCTTGGGGTCATACCCCGTAGCGCCGCGATGGGTCAGGTTGTCCAGCAACTGCAGGCCTTTAGCGACGATGTCGTGGCTTTTCTGGCCTTTAATATGGGCCACAAAGCCCACGCCACAGCTGTCTTTCTCGTGGCGTCTATCGTATAAACCTTGGGATTGAGGGGCTAAACCAAACTTGTTATCCAGAGTGGTTGCGGTATCTTGAGGCGTACTCATCACGTTGTTGTCAGACTGCATATCCATTGCCAGATTCTTCACTTACAAAACATTTGGAGGAACCTTCAATGATACCGTCAAAGTTTAGCAATTTCAATTGTTTAGCATGCGTTAATTAACGGATAAATGCTTTTTTTGTTCAAAGGTGAGAATGATTTTTATTTACAATGTGCAGCCGGCCAGCCAATGCCTTTTGTGAAGAAAAGAGGTGGTTTTACAGTGTTGAATCGGGCGGATGGGGAAAGGCCGGAGGTCAGATGGCGGCGCCGTCATCCGCGTGGCTGTGTAGCCACGCCAATATTTCATCAATGTGCTGGTCTGGTGGAAACACTGGATAAAATACTTTTATGATCTGCCCTTGACTGCAAATCATGCTGAGTCTTTTATAGAGGGACTTTCCTTCAAGCGCAAAGGTTGGCAGGTTGAGTGCTTGCTTGAGTTGCAGGGAAGCATCACTCAGTAGTTCAAAAGGCAGGTGCAGGCGTTGTTTGGCTTCTTGCTGACAACGGCTGCTTTGCGTGCTGATGCCAAATACCTGCGTATGCAGCAAAGCCAGTTCGTGATGGTGATCCCGAAAGCTGCAAGCCTGCGGTGTACACCCGCGTGCGCCGGGAATGTGATCCCAGCCCTCCGGCAAAGGGTGGCCCGGGCGTCCTGTCATTGGATAAAAGTACAAAACAGTTCTTTGCTGACACTGCGAAAGTGTGACAGTCGCCCCGCTTGTGGTCTCTAGGCCAATAGATGGCAAAAACATGCCCGTTAAATGATCGGCGCCGCCATCATCGCTAGGGCGGGGTAAGTCTGGCGGTAGTGAGGTGAGGGTAGTCACCTGTGATTACAGGGCAGCAAACGCCAGTTCAGCCGCTTGTATGGTTTCTGCGATATCTGCATCAGAATGCGCAGCAGAAACAAAGCCGGCTTCAAATGCGGAGGGCCCTAGATAAATGCCCGCGTCCAGCATGCTGTGAAAGAAATGATTAAAGGCCTTTTTATCAGTCAACATCATTTCAGCAAAGCTGGTCGGATTGCTGTCGCTGAAATATACCCCGAACATGCCGCCAACATTTTGTGCGCTAAAGGTGACGCCAGATTTTTGCGCGGCCTGTTTGAGGCCGTGCATCAGTTTTGCAGTTTGCGCAGCGAGTCGATCATAGAAGCCGGGTGCTTGAATCAGTTTTAAGGTGGTTAAGCCCGCGGAGACTGCGACGGGATTGCCCGACAGGGTGCCTGCCTGGTAAACCGGCCCCAGTGGCGCCAGTACCTGCATAATGTCCTTGCGCCCACCAAAAGCGCCTACTGGCAAGCCGCCGCCAATAATCTTGCCCAGGGTGGTCATGTCAGGGGTGATGCCATACAGTGCTTGAGCACCGCCCAGTGCGACACGGAACCCGGTCATAACTTCGTCAAAAATCAACACTGCTCCATGCCTTGTGCAGAGTGTACGCAGGGTTTGCAAAAACTCCATATGCGGCAAGATCAGGTTCATATTGCCGACGACAGGCTCGATAATCACGCATGCGATTTCATCTCCCATCTGGTTGAAAATGTCCGCAAGTTGCTGCGTATTATTGTATTCTAGTGTCAGGGTGTGCTGGGCAATGCTGGCAGGAACGCCGCCAGAATCCGGCTCGCCAAATGTCAACAGTCCAGAACCGGCTTTAACCAGCAGGCCATCCGAGTGGCCATGGTAGCAGCCTTCAAACTTAATGATTTTATCGCGACCGGTAAATCCGCGCGCGGTGCGAATGGCGCTCATGGTAGCCTCGGTGCCGCTACTGTTCAAGCGTACTTGCTCCATGCTGGGGATCAGTTGGTTGATCAGTGTGGCCATTTCCAGTTCGAGGCCAGTTGGTGCGCCAAAACTCAGGCTGTTGGCAGCTGCCTGATGTACGGCAGCTACTACTTCCGGGTGGGCATGTCCCAAGATCATTGGCCCCCAGGAGTTGATGTAGTCAATATATTCCTTGCCATCCACGTCCCACAATCTGGAGCCTAGCCCTTTTTTAAAAAAAACAGGCGTACCACCCACGCTGCGAAACGCACGTACCGGTGAGTTAACACCGCCCGGAATCAGTTGCTGAGATTGTTCAAACAGATCTTGGTTGCGTGAAGTCATGGTCATTCGAGCGATAACGTAAAAAACAATATTCTAGCAGAGCCATAGGTCGCCAGCGTTGAAATTGTCACTTGCAATCAGTGCGCCAAAGGCGTAACTTTAATGTTACAAAAGGGCGTTTTACGTGTTTACCCGTCCGCATTCACAGTATTTGGCATTAAATTATCTGGGAAGAGGTGTGTATGGATAACAAATACGGCTTGGGTTCGCGTCGTTTGGCGACAGAACATCATCAGGTACATAAGCAGCCGCACAAGCATGCGTCACATCATGCTATGCAGTGTCGAGCCTGCAAAAGTACCCATTTACGATTGTGCCCGACAGTAGAAGACCATCAATGCAATGATTGTGGTGAGTGGCAGCAGGATATGCCAACCGGCTATGCCATTGGTCGGCACAGTCAGTATTGATTGCTTGTCAGTGACCTGTTTCGCTTTCACCTGTTGCATTGCTTGGTCTGGCTGTCGTACTTAGTCTGCTTTTCATGGCTTTATAAGCTTCTTCATCCAGAGCATTTAATTGTCGCATTGATTTTTCGAACAGCGCACTTTGTCCTGATTGTTCTGCCAGAACAGCCAAACCTTGCCAAGCTTCAATATGCGCCGGTTGTAATGCCGTGGTTTGTTCATAAGCGCTCCGTGCTTCTGCAAGTTTGCCTTGACCATGCAATGCGCTAGCCAGATAAAAGTAAGCTTCTGCTAGTTCAGGTGTTTGCGCAATCCATGCCTCTGCGATATTGTGTAAATCATTCCATTCGCTATGCAGGTAAGGTTGTGTGACCTGCATGAAAAAAGGTTGTTGCTGCGTCGGCTGATCCCAGAATGCATTTGTGACCGCTATATTTGCGGTGTGATTTTTGAGTAGTTTTTGTACCCACTCAACTGGAACACTGTAGTAATAGGCAAACTTACCAGGACTTTTAAATGTGTTGATGCCAATTAACTCTCCGGCATTGTTAAACAAAGGGCTGCCACTTGCACCCATAATGAAAGCGGCATCCGTACGAATAACAAGATCCTCTGCATAAGGGTAAAGTGCCCGTATTTTGCCAACTGTCGTCAGCGGTTTGGGCAGGCCTCCGGGAAATCCGATTGAAAATACCTCCTGACCATAATGAAGGTTGTTAGTCGTACTCAGTTTTACTGGCGGGAGATCAAGGTATTGGAAAGTCAGCAGGCATACATCGTGTACCCAGTCAGCATACATGGCGACCGGGGTGATGCTGTCACCAAACTTGGAGATGTTCACGCCGCTGGCATTGGCAAGCACGTGGCAATTGGTGGCGACCACATCAGGCGCGACTACAACCCCGCTGCCGACACCGTGCGCGCCTCCCTGCGTGAGTGCATGAACTTTCACAATCGATGTCTTAAGCTTGTATACCAGTTCAAGATCTGGCGCGGCTGAAGAGGTTTGCAGCAGAAGCACTGGCAGAAACAGAATGCTACTCAAGTAAACCGTTAATTGCTGCATCAGCATTGATCCTTTAAAGTGTGACTCGGGAAAGTATTTCTGGGAATGATGGGTAAACCACCAGAAACAAAAAAATTCCATAGCAATCTTGACAATTTCAGTGAAAAGCCGCCCAAACAGCGCTAGAATAGCCGATATTTTTGATTTTCTAAGGATTTACCATGCTGATTACAAGCGAAATCGTTGATTTGAACACTCCAACAGGAGTGATGCGCACTTATGTTCATCGTCCAAAGCATGATGGAAAAGTGCCTGCGGTTTTGTTTTATTCAGAAATCTTTCAGCAGACTGGCCCGATTGAGCGTGCCGCGCGATTTTTGGCAGGACATGGCTATGCTGTGTTGGTGCCCGAAGTGTTCCATGAGTTAAATCCTATTGGAACCGTACTTGGCTATGACGATGCTGGTCGCGACAAAGGCAATGCAGACAAAATGGCCAAAGATGTGCAGGACTATGATACCGATAACCGTGCCATGATTGATTTTCTGAATGCGCAGCCTTGGTATGATGGCAACCTGGGTGCGGCAGGGTTCTGCATTGGCGGGCATCTGGCCTTTCGCGCAGCTCTGCAGCCAGAAGTGAAAGCCACTGCCTGTTTTTACGCAACCGATTTGCACACGAACATCATTCCGAACAAACCTGGCCAGCACAGCATGGACCGCGTCAACGAGATTAAAGGCGAGTTGCTGATGATCTGGGGCAAGCAAGATCCGCATATTCCTGGTGATAAACGTGCAGAGCTGTATAACCGCTTTGCAGCTATCCCTGGATTGCATTACACCTGGCATGAGTTCAACGGACAACATGCTTTTATGCGCGATGAAGGTGAACGTTACGATGCGCAACTGGTCAACATCGGATATGAATTGACCTTGCAAATGTTTGGTAACGTACTTAAGTGAGCGAGTACTAGAGCCCTCGAGTAAAAAGAAAACTATGGTGCTGAATGTCTTATGCCTGTTGCGACTCTCAAAACAACTTGCGTGCGTCGTTCAATACATGCCCTAGTCCAAGCACAGGCCAAAAGCCTGTGCTTTTTTTTAACTAAATTAACCATTTATTAGAGAACATTATGACTACAAAAAATGCGGATATTGGATTGGTAGGATTGGCAGTGATGGGCCAAAACCTGGCACTGAACATTGCGGATCACGGCTACACCATCGCGGTCTATAACCGTGACCCGAAAAAAATGCTGAATTTTATTGAGGAATGCAAAAAGAACGAGCCTTCGCACGAGCGCGTGGTCGGTCATGCCGATTTGGCCTCTTTTGTATTAAGCATCAAGCGTCCTCGCAAAATCGTGTTGCTGGTCAAGGCAGGGAGCGCAACCGATGTGACGATTAATGCTTTGCTGCCATTTCTGGAGCAGGGCGACATTATTATTGATGGTGGTAACGCGTTGTGGACTGACACCATTCGCCGTGAAAAAGAGCTAGCCGCCAAAGGCATTGAGTTTATTGGCTCTGGCGTTTCTGGGGGAGAAACCGGTGCCCGTTTTGGTCCATCCCTGATGCCATCCGGTACACGTAAGGCCTGGTCCAGCCTGGAGCCCATCTGGCGAGATATCGCGGCCAAGGTTGACCCGGCAACAGGTGCTCCGTTAGAGGGCGGTGCACCTGGTAAGCCTGTTGTAGGTGGTTTTTCATGTGCCGAATATATCGGCCCTGACGGGGCTGGCCATTATGTGAAAATGGTGCATAACGGCATCGAGTACATCGATATGCAGTTGATTTGCGAAGCCTACTGGCTGATGAAAAACCTGCTCGGCATGCCTGCTGACGAAATTGGTAAAGTGTTTGCCGAGTGGAATAAAGGCGAGCTATCCAGCTTCCTGATTGAAATCACAGCGGATATCCTTCAACAAAAAGACCCTGCCGGTAAAGGTTTTCTGGTTGACCAGATTCTGGATACTGCTGGTCAGAAAGGTACTGGACAGTGGACGGCTGCCAACGCCCTTGAGTTGGGTGCGCCAGCGAACGCGATTGCAGCGGCAGTGTATGCACGTGCCTTGTCAAGCCTGAAAGATGAGCGTGTAGAAGCGAGCAAGATTCTCAAGGGTCCGGCGATTGTGCAAGAAAAAGACAAGGCAGCCATTATTGAGGCGATCAAGAATGCGCTGTATTGCTCTAAGATCTGCGCTTACGCACAAGGCTTCCAATTGATTGACAAAGCACAGGTGGCTTACAACTGGAAATTGAACTTTGGCGAAATTGCACAGATTTGGCGTGGTGGTTGCATCATCCGCGCACGTTTCCTGCAAAAAATCACCGATGCCTATGCGTTAAACTCACGCCTTAAAAACTTGATGCTTGACCCTTATTTCACTAATGCAATGAATGAAGGCCAGGCTGGGTGGCGTAAAGTGATCGCTCTGGCGGTGACTAATGGTATTCCTGCGCAAGGGTTTGCTGCCGCGCTGGCATATTACGATGGTTATAGAAGTGCGGATTTGCCTGCCAATCTGTTGCAAGGTCAGCGGGATTATTTCGGCGCGCACACCTATGAACGCAAAGATCAGCCACGTGGTCAGTTCTTCCACCTGGATTGGCCAGAAGCTGGTCGTCCTCAGCTGTCGATCGAGTAGTCATTACTTAATGATGGCGTCCTGAGCGGACGCCTCTGTGATTGAGGATGGCATACCGCCATCCTTTTTTCGTGTAATTGGGATGACAGGATTCAGCGCAAGACAAAAGGAGTCAGGTTAATCCCTGACGGATTAACCTTTACGGCAGTGAATGAACGTTTAATCTAGATGCAGCAGTATCAGTCGTGCGCTATACGCAGTCGCAACTGGATTCAAGGAAGCGGTGTAATTCGTTAATTGCTTTGAGGTGTTCTTGCGCTTTGGTTGCCGCGGCCATTGATTGTTTACCTGGATTGGCTGGGTCATTCAGATTGGGGGCATAAATTTCATCCGTCAAGAAATGGTTGGATGAGACAGCTTGGTATGATTCTACAATTTGCATTTCAAATTTCCTTTTGGGATCTAAATATTATCTGGCTTCAAGACAGCGAATTGTGTTCGCTGTGCATGTGGCGCCAAAATTAACAAAAAGTTCAAGTTACAGCAATTAGTAATCTGCCGTAGTGACTGAAATGGTCCATTTCTAGTCCGTATTTTGCGTCGCTACAACATATAAGCAAACATAGTGCCATGCTTGTGTTACTTTAACGCGGTGGTGTGATTGCAGGATGACAACATCAATTGTCTGGCCTTCTCACCAAAAACTAAAAGCCAAATGCGCTGATTTTTCGTAAAATATCGGTTTGATTAAACAAAAATTAAGAGTAGATGCAGATTTTTGTAAACGGGAAAAAAATACAGTTGCCTGTGGATGGATTGTCCGTTATGGGGCTGGTGGTGCATATGCAACTGGTGGGTAAACGCATTGCGATTGAGCGGAATGGCGATATCCTGCCACGCAGCCAGTTTGACCAAGTGTTTTTGCGCGATGGCGACAAGCTTGAAATAGTAGGCGCTGTGGGTGGTGGTTAATTGGCTGTCAGGGATGGCAGCCAACATTTTGATGATTGAAGAGAATACGTTATGAGTGACACACTGGCCATTGCCGGTAAAAATTATGCGTCCCGCCTGCTGGTGGGTACAGGCAAATACAAGGACTTTACTGAAACGCGGGCTGCAATTGATGCGAGTGGCGCAGAAATTGTCACTGTTGCCATTCGCCGTACCAATATTGGTCAGGATGTCAGCACGCCATCGCTGCTGGATTATTTGCCGCCCTCTGAGTTTACTTATTTGCCAAATACGGCTGGTTGCTACAGTGCTGAGGATGCTGTGCGCACCTTACGGCTTGCGCGCGAGCTGCTGGATGATCACCGTCTGGTCAAGCTGGAGGTACTGGGCGACCCGAATACCTTATATCCCAATGTCACTGAAACGCTGGCGGCGGCAAAAACCCTTGTCAAAGAGGGCTTTGAGGTCATGGTCTATACTTCTGATGACCCGATTATCGCCAAACAGCTAGAAGATATTGGCTGTGTTGCCGTGATGCCACTGGCCTCCCTGATTGGTTCAGGGATGGGGATTTTAAATCCGTGGAACCTGCAAATTATTATTGAGAGTGCCAATATCCCGGTGCTGGTGGATGCCGGTGTTGGCTGTGCATCAGATGCTGCAATTGCGATGGAGTTGGGTTGTGCCGGTGTGTTGATGAACACCGCAATTGCAGCTGCGCGTGACCCTGTCATGATGGCAGGTGCCATGAAAAAGGCCATCGAAGCCGGTCGCGAGTCTTTCCTGGCTGGACGCATGGCCAAAAAACTGTATTCCGCAACCCCCAGCTCTCCAACAACCGGCATGATAGGCTAATGGCACACGACCCGAATCAATATGCTTGTGAGGTCACCGTTGTGACCGAGTATCTGCAAGACCAGTCTTCCGCTGAAAGCGGCCAGTATGTGTATGCGTACACTATCACTATCCGCAATACCGGACAGGTGCCAGTGCAGTTGATTAGCCGGCACTGGGTTATTACGGATGCCATGCAGCAAGTGCGTGAGGTCAAGGGGTTGGGTGTGGTGGGTGAACAGCCCTTGCTGGCACCGGAGGCCGAATATAGTTACACCAGCAGTGTCATGTTCAGTACGCCCAGTGGCGAGATGTATGGCACTTATCAAATGGTCGCAGTGGATGGCACCTGGTTTGAGGTGGATATCCCGACCTTTTGGTTGCATCAGGCGGCCGGATTACATTGATTACGCAGGTAATGCGAATAGTTAACCTACGGATAGTGCATTGGTCAGATACAAAATACAGTTAAATTCATGCTGGGTCGCGTACATGTGTGCGCTGGTGTTGGCTGCCTGTCAGGCAACGGCGCCGTTGCCCAGGCCTGATAGCAAGCCGATTAAACCTGGTAGCGAGACCTCTCGTCCATCAGGCAGTGTGGCGCAGTCTGGCCAGTCACAGCCATTCGCGTTGTTAAAACCAGCCACATGGTCCGAATTGCCAGGCATCAACCAGGAAAACTGGCTGGCAAGCTGGCCGGTGTGGCTGAAAAGCTGTCAGGGACTCAAGCTCAAGCCTGACTGGCGGGAGGTTTGTGCGCAGGCACAAACGGTGAACGCGAATGATGGCGCTGCGATTCAAGCCTATTGGAAGCAGTATTTCAATGTGTACACAGGCAGCCAGAGCGATGCCACACAGCAAGGGCTGATTACCGGCTACTACCAGCCGGTATTAAAAGGCGCTGCTGCCAGCAGTCCACAGTACAGTGTGCCTTTGTATCAGCCTCCGCCGGATCTGATTACAGTGAATTTGAGCGCGCTGTTTCCTGAACTCAAATACAAGCGCGTGCGCGGGCGTGTGCAGGGGCAAACGCTGGTGCCATACCTCACACGTGCCGAAATCGAACAGCCAATCTCTCCATTGGCAGGAAGCGAATTGCTGTGGGTTGAAGATGCTGTCGAGGCTTTTTTTCTACAGGTCCAAGGCTCAGGTGTGGTGGAGTTAGAAAATGGCGAACGTGTGCATGTGGGCTATGCTGACCAGAATGGCCATCCATACCTGTCGATTGGAAAACTGCTGGTCGAGCGTGGTGAGATGACGGCAAGTGAGGCTTCCATGCAAAGCATTAAGGCATGGGGCCATCAGCACCCCGAGCAGTTGCGTGAGTTACTGAATGCGAATCCAAGTTATGTGTTTTTCAAGCGGCTTCCTGTCGGGCTGAGCGGGCCGCTGGGAGCATTGGGCGTGCCTTTGACTGCTGAGCGCAGTATCGCGGTGGATCCTTTTCATATTCCATTGGGCTCACCTGTTTATTTGTCCACCACATACCCAAATAATGAATCACCACTTCAGCAACTGATGATGGCGCAAGATACCGGCGGCGCCATCAAAGGCGGTGTCCGCGCTGATGTTTTTTGGGGCGAGGGTGCGTCTGCTGGAAAGTTGGCGGGTGCGATGCGTCAGCAAGGACGTCTGTGGGTATGGCTTCCAAAAACGTTCAAGCTAGCTCAATAATATCCTGCATGGAAGCTCGGGTATGAAAGCTGTGTTACACCGGCATGATGCTTATTGGCTACGAAAGCTGGTCGGTCAGCAGCAGGCATTGAGAAGCTGGCTGCTGGAAAGTGGATCACTTACTGCCAGGTTAAAAAAACAGTATGCAGACTTCTCTGTCATCCCGCTCAGACAGGAATGGCTTAGACCTCATCGCGATGAACGACAGATACTCGGTATTGCTTCCAGTCAGTCAGCCTGGGTGCGTGAAGTCTGGCTCACCGGCAATGGTCAACCCAAAGTGTTTGCCCATAGCGTGATCAGCCGTCATCATTTGCGCGGCCCTTGGTATGCGTTGCGCAAAATGGGGCGTCAACCCTTGGGGGGCGCATTGTTCGCAGATCCCAAGGTTAGGCGTGGCATTCTGCATTACAAAAAATTGTCAGTTGCACACCCTCTTTATCAGTTAATTGCCTCTAGAATGGTGGTTGCGGATGGAGAAGTGCTTTGGGCTCGGCGATCATTGTTCAGGTTAAATCAATACAGTTTGCTGGTGACCGAGGTGTTCCTGCCAGGATTTTTTACGGATATCAATTAACTGGCGGGTGAAATGATCATGATTTCTGCGCAGAAATGGCATGCCTATTATCGATTGACGCGGCTGGATAAACCGGTCGGAATCTGGTTGTTAATGTGGCCTACTTTGTGGGGGCTGCTGGTCGCTGGTAAAGGGTATCCCGATCTCAAAATTGTGATGGTTTTTGTGGTCGGCACCATTTTAATGCGGTCTGCCGGGTGTGCCTTTAATGATATTGCTGACAGGCATTGGGATGGTGCAGTTTCCAGAACAAAGTCTCGCCCCTTGGCTGCAGGCGAGATATCGGTACGGGAAGCCTATATTGTGGCTGCAGGGCTGGTTCTTCTTGCATTTATTGTTGTGTTGCAGCTTGATCGTGCAGTCGTACTTTGGTCGGTCCCGGCATTGTTGGTTGCCATCAGTTATCCCTATACCAAGCGTTTTTTTGCCATCCCGCAGGCTTATCTTGGGGTGGCATTCGGATTTGGCATTCCGATGGCCTTTGTCGCAGTACAGCATTCTGTACCAATGATTGCATGGTGGTTGCTGTTGGCTAACCTTTTTTGGTCTGTGGCCTATGATACGGCGTATGCCATGGTGGATCGCGAAGATGACTTGAAAGTCGGCATCCGTTCCTCGGCCATTACATTTGGCCGCCGGGATGTGCTGGCAATGATGCTTTGTTTTACCTTGATGTTGCTAATCTGGGCTATGTTGGCCGTGCAGTTGCAGTTTGCCTGGCCATTTTGGTTGGGGTGGGTGCTTGCATGGGGGCAAGTGTACGCACAATATCAACTGGTTAAGCTTAGAATGCCAGCGGCCTGTTTTACCGCATTTTTACAGAATATATGGATAGGTGCCAGTTTGACAATCGGTTTGGCTCTTGCCTTCTGGTTAGGCTGATTTACGTTGTTTGGGGTATTCTTCAAGCTCAAATGTGAAGTCAGACCAATACTGGAATGCGGTGCTGTCAGAAGGAGACAGTGCACCAATATCCTCTGAAAGTTGCTGTAGATCACGTAGCCCCTGGTGTTCATCCGTGGCGACTTGTTCTTGGGGAGCTTGCTGGTTGTTTGGTAAGGCTTGCGTAATGCATGCAATGGCTCTCAGCAACATCAGATCCTCAAATACGGTACGCTCAAAGCCGATACGTGGCACCAGACGCGTGTTGTAAATCAAATCATCTATCAATGTTACCACGGCAGGCGAGCCCCAGGCTTGTTGCAGTGCTCTGGTGATTCTGCTGAATGACTCTATGCCATGCAATGCGGAGTCAGGGTTGCGCTCAACATTGATATTGAAATATTTGCGGCATTCACTGGCGGCCAAGTCAAACTCTTGTTGTTTGCCCTCTCTACCCAATAAATCCAGCAAGTACAGCCAAACCCATGGCGAACATTTGGGTTGTTGCGCCAAGTGGTTTTGCAAGTGTTGTATGGCTTGATTGATCCTGCCGTGTGTCAGAAAGTGAGAAGCATTTTTAATAACCTCCTCACTGTCTGGTGCTGTCACTACACCAGGCTTTTTGCGGGGAGATAGCTCGTCATCGTTGGCATGTCGGGGAAGTGGCTGCACTCTGCTCATGGATGACTTGCTGATGTTGGATGGCGTGTTTGGCAACTCAGTTGAAGCTGGATTAACCAGAGGTTTGCCATGTGCAGGCGTAGCAGCAATGGGGCGCTCGCTCATGGCCTGGTTTTCTTGTGCGCTAATTTTATGTGAAGGATTAGTTGTTTGACGTGTGGTGCGAGGGGTTGCGGAGTGTCTGCGCAGCCAGTCAGCAAAAAAATAGCTGCTGCACAATAGTACAAAACCCAAACACATAACCAATGTCCGCAGTAGGTGGTTTTCGGATTTTATATGCGTGAGCTCAGTATTGCGTGTCTCAACTATATGCGATTGCTGTAGGTTGACCTTGTAGAGTGCATCTAATTGGCGTTGCAATTGTCCAAAGTTTTCCTGTAGTTGCGAGATTTGTTGCTCTAGTAACTCAAGCTCCTGGTCATTAAGCGGTGCGCTTGCTAGTGCCGAAATTTTGACTGATGTTTGGGCTGGTGGACTTTCTCTCAATGGTGTTGCAATGGCGCGGCTGGTGGAGACTCGAGTGATTGGGTCTATATCGAAAATATAGCTGGTACGCTGGCATTTGTTGCTCACCCGCAGTATGAAGGGTGTCATGGCAGCACTGTCAGACCAGATCGTCAAAATGCCTTGAGCACTTCCCAACGTTGTATATTCAGTCTGCATGGTTGAATCTTCGATAGACGACCTCGCTGAAAAACAACCCAGATCAGTGTCTGTTGAGAGATTACTGAGGCTAAGTTCGGCAATAAAAGGCTGATTAGGCACTGAAACTATGGTGAGTAGATTCTGTGAGTTTACTGTTGCACATGCAACAGACGTCATAAGCCACAACCAGCAAGCGGTTGAAAAAATAAGAGCCTGTTTAGAAAGGTGCGCGCTAAAACACATTCTTGATTAGAAATGATACTTTAGTAAGCTTTTGTAACCGGCATTATGATGTTCACTATTGCGCTTAACAACATCCAATTCAAATTTTCTGAGGGCAACAAAGTTCTATAAATCTGATTATATATTGTACACTTATACAACTATACTTGGTGCGCTGGAAATCAAGCATAAAGTGACGCGCGTTTAGTTGTGGCATGAGGCTCCAAATGCTTGAATTATTTTGGAATAGCCGTTGACAAGGTTTTTCAGCGGGCATATAATCCGCCCTCTTAATTTATACGCTATAACTCGGTAGTTATAAAATGAAAACATTTTCAGCAAAATCGCATGAAGTACAACGTGACTGGTTCGTGATCGACGCCACTGATCTGGTGTTAGGTCGTTTGGCTAGCGCCATTGCTCACCGTTTGCGTGGCAAACACAAAGCTATTTACACACCGCACGTGGATACTGGTGATTACATTGTTGTAATCAACGCGGACAAAATTAAAGTAACAGGTAACAAGGCTGGTGATAAATTGTATCACCGTCACTCTGGTTATCCAGGCGGCATTACGACGACTTCATTTGCAAAAATGCAAGATCGTTTCCCTGGTCGTGCATTGGAAAAAGCTGTTAAAGGCATGTTGCCAAAAGGTCCTTTGGGCTACGCAATGATCAAAAAAATGAAGGTGTATGCTGGCGACAAGCATGAGCATATTGCTCAGCAACCTCAACCATTAACACTTTAATATTAGACGATTAGGATAAAAGATGATCGGTAAATACAACTATGGCACAGGCCGCCGCAAGAGTTCAGTGGCACGTGTGTTTTTGAAGTCCGGTAGCGGTAATATCGTAGTAAACGACAAGCCAGTTGACATTTATTTCTCACGCGAGACCTCTCGCATGATTTTGCGTCAGCCCCTGGAATTGACTAACAATACAGCTAGTTTTGATATTTTGGTCAATGTGCATGGTGGTGGTGAGTCCGGTCAAGCCGGCGCTGTGCGTCACGGCATTACCCGTGCATTGATTGACTATGATGCTGCGCTGAAAAGTGCATTGTCTCACGCTGGTTTTGTAACGCGTGACGCGCGTGAAGTAGAACGTAAAAAAGTGGGTCTGCGTAAAGCACGTCGCCGGAAACAGTTCTCCAAACGTTAATTTTCAACGTTTGTTCCGAGAGTTGTGCAAAAAGGTCGCATTGGCGGCCTTTTTCATTTATTGTTTCATCTTTGCGCTTTTGTTTGGTTTGGCCATTTGTGATTTAACATGAAAAAAATTAAAGTCGGCATTGTTGGTGGTACCGGATATACTGGGGTGGAGTTGCTGAGACTATTGGCACGTCACCCAAATGTCCAGATACAGGTGATTACCTCACGTGGTGAAGCAGGTCTCCCTGTGGCTGACATGTTCCCAAGTTTGCGGGGGGGGGTGAAGTTAGCATTTAGTGATCCGGCCACGGTAGATTTGACACAGTGTGATATTGTATTCTTTGCAACCCCACATGGGGTTGCTATGCGTCAGACACCGGCACTGGTTGCTGCCGGCGTAAAAGTGATTGATCTTGCTGCCGACTTTAGATTGCAGGATGCAGCGGAGTTTGAGAAGTGGTACAAACTCCCCCATGATTGTATGGATATTCTGGAAAAAGCAGTCTATGGCCTGCCAGAACTCTATGCGCGGGATATTGCCCAAGCCGAAGTGATTGGTAATCCCGGCTGTTACCCGACCACCGTGTTGCTTGGCCTGGCGCCTCTGCTGGAACATGGCTGGATTGATTATTCAGCGCCTATTATTGCAGATGCAAAATCCGGCGTGTCAGGTGCTGGTAGAAAGGCCGAAGTCGGCACTTTATTTTCCGAGTCGAGTGACAATCTAAAGGCGTATGGTGTGGCAGGGCACCGGCATCATCCGGAGATTCTGGCGCAACTAAAGAAACTCTCCGGTCATAATGCAGTCCAGTTGATTTTTGTGCCACATTTAATTCCGATGATACGTGGTATGTTGACCACTTTGCATGTTAAGTTGAATGCCGAGGGTAAAAGGCAGTCTCTGCAATCGGTTTACGAGCAACGTTATGCTAATGATTATTTCGTTGATGTGATGCCTGCTGGCGCTTTGCCTGAAACTCGTTCGGTCAGAGGTGCCAACTATTTGAGGCTGGCCTTGTATCCTCAAGCGGCTGATTATGTCACAATCATTGTGGTACAAGATAATCTGGTCAAAGGGGCATCTGGGCAGGCGGTGCAAAACATGAATCTAATGTTTAATTTACCCGTAGATACCGGTTTGCAAATATTGCCGCTGTTGCCATAATGATACGACCCATACGCCGAAGGCTCAGAAATCATTTTGGGTTGACCGCCAGACAGGTTGCGGTGCGCTCACATCGGCCATGGTATTTTCAAAGCATGCTGGCAGTATCGTTTGTGGTGGTAGGGTTTGCATTGGCCTATTGGGCGTTGCATGACGACGATAGTGAACATGTACGCTTACGTTTGCAGCAAGTGACTTCCGAGAATATCGAACTTCAGAAAAAGCTGATTGCTTCGCAGCGGGAGTTGCAGGTTGAATTGGCCACCAGTAACAATCTGGCCAAAACCTTGACTGCTCAGCAAGATGAAAATATCAAGCTGAAAGAGGAGTTGGTGTTTTACAAAAAAATGACTAAACACTGATAATGTATCGTGAATGGTTACTTTAATTTGTCGTGATCGTGTATAAGTGAAGTTAATCTGGAATAGAAGGCATCATGTTTTTCAAAAAAAGTATTCAAATTGATAGTCATATTGACACACTGGTCGGGCATGAAACACATATCCATGGTGACATGCAGTTTGCAGGGGGCTTACGCGTCGATGGCGCTATTATTGGTAATGTGATTGAAAATCGTGAGCATCCAAGTACCTTGATCATCAGTGAGAATGGTAGCGTGACCGGCGCGGTTGAAGCCTCTAAAGTAGTTTTAAATGGCATCATTCGTGGACCGGTAAAGTCATCAGTGTTCATTGAGTTGCAAAACAAGGCACGTATTATTGGCGATTTGTATTACAAATCGCTGGAGATGCATACGGGAGCCGTCATTGAAGGAAAGTTGATTTATTTAGGCGAGCAGGCAGAAATTGTGCCGCCAGTTGATGCGCCTTGAAATAAATTAATTCATCGCCATATTGTAAAGACAGATTGATAGGAGTCCATGATGACCACAGCAGAAGCAATGATAGAAATGCCTAGCCCGTTGGTGTTTACCGACAATGCGGCCAAGAAGGTGAAAGAATTGATTGACGAAGAAGGTACACCAGATTTGAAGTTGCGTGTATTTGTGAGTGGTGGTGGCTGCTCCGGGTTTCAATACGGTTTTACCTTTGAAGAAGAGGTGAATGATGACGATACGCAAGTCGATAATGACGGCGTCACCTTGCTGATCGATCCGATGAGCTTGCAGTATCTGATGGGTGCTGAAATCGATTACACAGACAGCCTCCAAGGTTCCCAGTTTGTCATTCGTAACCCAAATGCGACGACGACTTGTGGTTGTGGCAGTTCGTTTTCTGTATAAAGGTGTTCAAATGCAAAAAAGCCGGGCATAGCCCGGCTTTTTTGCATTTGAACACCTGCTAGCGTTTATGCAGTGGCATAAACTCTCTGCGGGCTGAGCCCACATACATCTGGCGTGGTCGGCCGATTTTTTGTTCTGGGTCAGCGTTCATTTCGCACCATTGCGAGATCCAACCTGCGGTGCGGGCGAGAGCGAAAATGGCGGTGAACATTGAGTTTGGTATGCCCATGGCGCGCATGACGATGCCACTATAGAAGTCGACGTTGGGGTACAGTTTGCGGGTAACAAAGTAATCATCTTCCAGCGCAATTTTTTCCAGTTCCATGGCTAATTTGAACATGGGATCGTCGTGCAGGCCAAGTTCATTGAGCACTTCGTGACAGGTTTTACGCATGATGGAGGCACGCGGATCCATATTGCGATAGACGCGGTGACCAAATCCCATCAGTTTGAAGCTGTCAGATTTATCCTTCGCGCGCTTGATAAATTCGCCAATGCGGCTAACATCGCCCATTTCTTCGAGCATTTTGAGCGTGGCTTCGTTAGCCCCGCCGTGAGAAGGCCCCCATAGAGAGGCAATCCCAGCCGCGATACAGGCAAAGGGGTTGGCGCCGGAGGAGCCGACCAGGCGCACGGTCGAGGTCGACGCGTTTTGCTCGTGGTCCGCATGCAAAATGAGGATACGCTCAAATGCGCGTGCCAGAATCGGATTGGGTACGTATTCTTCACAAGGCGTGGCGAACATCATGTGCATGAAGTTCTCGGCGTACCCTAATTTGTTTTTGGGATACATAAATGGCTGGCCGATGTTGTACTTATAACTCCAAGCGGCAATGGTAGGAACTTTTGCCAGCAGGCGCATGGCGGCCACTTTACGTGATTCCGGGTCGGCCACATTGTTGTTGTCCGGATAGAACGCCGCCATGGCCCCAACGACAGCGATCATGACTGCCATCGGATGCGCATCGCGGCGGAAACCACGAAACACATTGCTCATCTGGTCGTGCAGCATGGTGTGTTCGCTGATGGTGCTGATGAATTCTTCACGTTGCTTGTGGTCAGGCAGTTCCCCGTGCAGCAACAGGTGAGAGACCTCGAGAAAGTCACAACTTTCAGCCAAATCCTCAATCGGATAGCCGCGATAGTAAAGTAGACCCTGCTCACCATCGATGTAGGTAATTGCCGAGTTGCAGGCCGCCGTCGACATGAAACCCGGGTCGTAAGTGAAATAGCCGTGTTTACCCAGATTGCGAATGTCGATGACATCAGTGCCCAGGGAGCCTTTCAGAATAGGGAGATCAATTGACGGACTGTTATTATCAAAAGAAATGGTCGCTTTGGTTGCCATAACGCACTCTATTTGTAGATGGGATTAAACTAAATTATACGCAATCAACTCATAAAATGGGGACTGGGCAAGTCTTGGGCAAAGAAAACATACAAAATCACTCAAAATCATGCACCAGATTAAAACAAACGTATCGTGCGATTGCACTGGATAAGTGAATATAGGTACAAGCGCCGGTTAGGCTGGGTAAATCGCCCCTAAAATACGTGGCCCAGCTGCGCCGGTGACTGCTGGCAGGTTGCCGCTTAATCCGTCTACGCAGCGTTGCGCCAGCCAGGCGAAAGCCACGGCTTCTACCCAGTCCGCCCCAATGCCCAGCTCCTCGGTTTTTTGCACCGGCATGTGGAGGGCTGCAGCGATGCGTGACATCAGCATGCCATTATGTACCCCCCCGCCGCAAACAAATATTTCATGCACGTCAGGGCAGTGTTTATGGATGGCATCGGCAATCGTCAGTGCCGTAAATTCAAGCAGCGTCCGCGCTACGTTTTGCGGAGTGTCTGTCATCTGTTGCAAATGGTGCGTCAGCCAGATCTGATTAAACAGGTCCCGGCCGGTGCTTTTTGGCGGGGTAATCTGCAAATAGGGCTCGGCCAGCATGGCCTGTAATAATGCATTATTCACTGTTCCGCAGGCAGAAAACGCCCCGTCTGCGTCGTAAGGTTTGCCCGTATGCTGGTTGATCCACTGGTCCAGCAACATATTGCCAGGGCCAGAATCAAACCCCGTCACTGCACCTTGCGCTGGCAGCCAGCTGATATTGGCAATGCCGCCAATGTTGATAATCGCACGGTTGTTTGTTGCATGCGCAAATACGGCCTGGTGAAATGCCGGTACCAATGGGGCACCTTGACCGCCCGCCGCGATGTCGCGACTGCGAAAGTCGCCGACAACGCTGATATTGGTCAATTCTGCCAGTCTGGCCAGATTGCCGATTTGGCTGGTGTAGGCCAGCCCGTCTTGCAAGTCCGGACAGTGGCGTATCGTTTGACCGTGACAGCCAATCGCTGAAATGGCTGAGGCCGGGATTGCCGCTTTCGCCAGCAGTTGATGTACGGATTCAGCATACAGGCGCGCGAGCGCGTTTGCTGTGATCGCTGCCTCATGCAGTTCGTTCATCGCGGGGTGATGCAGCGCAAGCAGCGTCTGTTTGATATTTTCAGGGTAGGGCAGGAAGTGTTCGGCCAGTTGCCGAACGCCCTCTACAGACTGTTGCACAAGCACGGTATCGACACCGTCAAGACTGGTGCCGGACATCATGCCGATAAAATAGCGGGAATGGAGAGGCGTGGCTGGGTTCATGGCGTGTAATAGTATCATTCTAGATTGACTTGCCTACAGTTAAGCGCTGTATTACGCTAAAATAGCAGCTTTTATTTCTTTGAAAAAGCACCTGCATGTCAAGACATGTTGCGTGTAAAACCAATATGACAGAAGCAACCCAAGTCAATGACGCACCAAAAAACGCAGTCAGCCTCAGCCCGGAGTTAATGCAAGCGTTAGCCGTCATCAAGCGTGGCGCAGATGAACTGCTGATCGAGCAAGAACTGATTGAAAAGCTGAAAACAGGCAAGCCTTTGCGCGTGAAAGCTGGATTTGACCCGACAGCGCCTGATTTGCACTTGGGCCATACCGTACTCATCAACAAGTTAAGACAATTGCAAGACCTGGGTCATCAGGTGCTGTTCTTGATTGGTGATTTCACCGGCATGATAGGCGATCCCACTGGCAAAAGTACCACGCGTCCACCACTGACTAAAGAGCAAGTGGCAGAGAATGCCAAGTCTTACGCTACCCAGGTATTTAAAATTCTGGATCCTGACAAAACCCAGATTGTATTTAACTCGCAATGGCTCACCGAGTTAGGTGCAGCAGGCATGCTCAAACTCGCCGCCAGCCATACCGTTGCACGGATGCTCGAGCGCGATGATTTTTCCAAGCGCTTTAAGGGTAATCAGCCGATTGCGATTCATGAGTTTTTATACCCCCTGTTGCAAGGCTACGATTCGGTCGCCCTCAATGCCGATTTAGAGTTGGGTGGCACAGACCAGAAATTTAACCTGCTGATGGGGCGCGAGTTGCAGAAACAGGCCGGTCAATCGCAACAGTGTGTGTTGATGATGCCATTGCTGGAAGGCCTGGATGGTGTCAATAAAATGTCCAAGTCACTGGGCAACTATATTGGTATTCACGAAGCCCCTGAGATTATTTTTGCCAAGCTCATGTCCGTTTCAGACCAGCTGATGTGGCGCTATATTGATTTGCTCTCCTTTGCTTCACTGGAGACCATTGCACAATGGAAAGCGCAAGTGGCTAACGGTGAAAATCCCCGCAATATCAAAGTAAGTTTTGCGCAGGAAATAGTCGCCCGTTTTCATGGGCAAGCCGCCGCTGAAAAAGCGTTGTTGGACTTTCAGACGCGGGCAAAAGGCGGGATTCCTGATGATGTGCCTGACGTTGAGGTGGCCCTTGATGCTGACAGTATAGGGATCAGTCAATTATTAAAAATGGCCGGGCTGGTAGAAAGTACCAGCGAGGCGATGCGCGCAATTCAACAAGGTGGTGTAAAGCTCGATAGCGTGAAGGTGGAAGATAAAAACTTGCAACTCAGCAAAGGGGCAGTAGTGGTTGCTCAAGTGGGTAAAAGGAAATTTGCAAAAATTACCTTGATATAGTCGTTCAGACGTTTTGTTAGGCTATAAAAAAGGGCTCTCAGAGCCCTTTTTTGTTGTGCCACTGTAGCCGCGCCTGGGATCAAAGTGATTTACGCAGATTGGCTGGAGGAATGCTAAGTGATTCACGGTATTTTGCAATGGTTCTGCGCGCCACCACAATGCCTTGCTGCGCGAGGGTGTCGGTAATCTGGTTATCAGACAGCGGTTTTTTAGGGTTTTCCTCCGCGACCATTTGTTTGATCAATGCACGGATCGCAGTGGCTGAACAGGAGCCGCCAGCATCGGTGGCAACCGAGCTGCCAAAGAAGTATTTGAGCTCGTAGACACCGCGCGGTGTCAGCATGTACTTATGCGTAGTCACGCGTGAAACTGTACTTTCGTGCAGGTCGAGCTCTTCAGCAATTTCGCGTAGCACCAGAGGGCGCATGGCAATGTCCCCATGCTCAAAGAAGTTGCGCTGGCGGTCTACAATTGCCTGAGAGACCCGCAGAATGGTCGAAAAGCGTTGCTGGATGTTTTTAATCATCCATTTGGCTTCCTGCATCTGGCTTTGCAAGTATTGCCCAGAATTTTCACGGTTGCGCTTCAGTATATCTGCATACATCTGGTTGATACGCAGTTTTGGAATGGCGCCATCGTTCAACGTGGCGATCCAGATCCCTTTGATTTTTTTCACCACAACATCATGCTGAATAAAATGATCATGACTGAATGAAGAAAATGCACTCCCGGGTTTAGGATTTTGTTGGCGTATGAGCTGTTGCGCACCCTTGAGGGTTTGTTCATCGCACGCCAAAACCTTGCGTAGTTTGACAAAGTCTTTGTTTGCCAGTAACGCAAGATGGTCTTTGACTATGTTCATGGCTTGTACGCGAAATAGTGTTTCAGTATCCAACCGCTGAAGTTGAATCAGCAAACACTCTCGCAAATCACGTGCGCCAACGCCGATAGGATCGAGGTTCTGGATGAGTTTGAGCGCGGTCTCAAGCTCCAGAAGTTCCACTTCAAGCTCTGGCGGCAGTTGCTCTGAAATTTCTTGCAAGTCCAGTTCCAGATAACCGTCATCATTAATGCTATCAAGCAGAAGTTTGACCAGGCTCATGTCACGCTGTGACAAATGCGCTAGCTGCATTTGGTCTATCAGATGTTCGCGCAGGCTGATGCTGTGGGTGTCCTGGCGGGTGAAATCACTGTCATCATCGTCGTGATTGCTGCGCCCTGATTCATCCCAGCTGCTGGTGCTGCCAAATTCCTCATAGCTGTCTTCAAATTCGGGGGGAGAAAATTCTTCATTGAGATTGGGTTGTTCTCCTTCCACGCCCCCCAGCTCGTCATGTAATTCCTCGCGTAATGTTTCTGAAGGGGCGGTAATGTCTTTTTGTGTGGCTACATCAAATGAGCTGGCCTCTTCGGCGGAGGCTGGCGTTGATATTTCGCTTGCAGCCGAGGTTTCCTCAAACTCACCTTCTTCGCCATCTGCCATTTCCAGTAATGGATTTTCCTGCAAAATGGCTTCCAGCTCCTGAGTTAATTCCAGGGTTGACAGTTGCAGCAGCCGAATAGACTGTTGTAACTGCGGGGTCAGCGCCAGATTTTGTGAAATACGTAATTGCAGATTTTGTTTCATCACGGATTACAGCCTAAAGTTCTTGCCAAGATAGACTTCACGTACACCTTCATTCTGAATGATTTCATCTGGTGTACCAGCAGCAAATATGGCGCCATCATTCACAATGTAAGCCCGATCACAAATATCCAGTGTTTCACGTACGTTATGATCCGTAATCAAAATACCAATGTGCTGGCTACTGAGATAACGAATGATTTTCTGTATTTCGATGACGGCAATCGGGTCAATCCCGGCAAAGGGTTCATCCAGTAAAATAAATTTTGGTTCAGTCGCCAGGCAGCGGGCAATTTCCACTCGGCGACGTTCACCGCCAGACAGGCTCACTGCCTGGCTGTTGCGAATATGCTGGATATGTAATTGATCCAGTAATGATTCCAGTTTTGCTTCTCGTGCTTCTTGTGAACTATCTCGTGTTTCAAGAATTGCCATGATGTTGTCGCTCACCGACATTTTTCTGAATATCGACGCTTCCTGTGGCAAATAAGCAAGACCCATACGCGCCCGTTCATGCATTGGCGCATGGCTTACGTCGATGCCATTCATGGTAATGCTGCCGCCATCCAGCGCAACCAGTCCAACAATCATGTAAAAGCTAGTGGTTTTGCCCGCGCCATTGGGACCTAGCAGGCCTATGACTTCGCCACTACGCAGCTCTAACGTCGTATTTCTGACCACGGTACGGCCTTGGTAAGCTTTTTTTAGATGGTTGACGCGCAGGTGATTGTGATCGTCAGAAAGGGTGGATTGCATGTCTGTCACTTTATGGCTTCGTCTCTGTGTCTGCGGGTGCCGCCTCAATCTTGAACTGTAATGCACGGTTCATTTTAAGGCCTTGCTGGCTTGCTGGTTTGTTGTCTATGACAGGAGGCGTATTTTTGCTTTTGGGTTGTATCGTGGCTTTCACGCGGCTGTTAACGGTGCCGTTCGGGTTGGCTTTGGTGCCACCGATCACTTCTGCATATTCGGCATTGGCGTCATAGCTAATGTAATCACCATTCACGATATCTTCACCGCGCTTTACCCAGGCTTTGGTATAAAGCTGTACCTTGTCCATGCGTCCATTGTATTCAATACGTTGTGCGCTGCCTTGCATCCATTCATCCTTGCCGGTCCGCTTTTGCTTGAAGGTTGTTGGATTGCCCGTGCAAGTGCTGTGCTGGAAGCCATCCTGATCTTCGCGCACAATCATTTTGTCGGCCTTGATTTGTAAGGTGCCTTGATTCAGGATGACATTGCCGGTGTAAATGCTAATTTTCTTGGCATCATTGACGGTGACAGTGTCTGCTTCCAGCTCTATTGGCTGTTCACGGTCTGATTCTTCTGCATGTGCTGTGATGGGTGGCAGAAGTGCTAGCCATAAAATCAGGCCGGGCTTTTTAAAAAGGTGCTTACACATATTCAAAACAGTCTCCATCATTAACGTGGCCTGGCAGAAGATTGATCAACAGATGATCTGGTTGACGATGCCGTTTTACCCGCACTGGGCACGCGCTCGTAATGGACGTGTACCCGATTAAATAATTGTATGGTGCTGGCTTTATTGTCAAAAGTCATTCCTGTGGCGGTAATCACGGTCGCAGGCTCTTGTTTGATGACCACAGGATAATCAGTGTGTGCGATTTCCCGGTCAGGTTCCAGCGTGAGTTGGTCTGTGCTTAATTGCATTTCACCTTTGGTGGGTGTCGCCTGGCGAATCACTTTTACATGTTGGCTAAATTCAACTTGCTTACCGTTTGGTGAAATTTTGCCATGCTGTCCATGAATCTGTGTATAAGGTTTATCTTGTCCAAACTGCGTAAATCGAGGCCGCTGCAACTCCGTGGTGTCACTGTCAGGGTAGTGGCGCATTTGTGCGGCTGCCAGTACATACTTGGTAAAGCCGCTGGCATCCGTGCGTGTGCTGACGAAATTGTAAAGCATGTAATCCGGGTCATGCCGGCCTTGGCTGCTTAATCTGACACCTTGCTGTTGTACCGTCTGGTTAATCCAGAACGTCAGCAGCGCCAGAAACAGCAATAAGGCAATGGGTAAAATAATCGGCTGCTTTAACATGGGTAGTTATACCACTTTTGCCTTGAGTAAGTCATGCATGTTAAATGCACCCACGAGCTGTTGTGATGCATCCACCGCCAAAAAACCATTGATTTTATGGTGCTCCATCAGACTCACAGCATCTACTGCCATTTGCTGAATCCCTAATAGTCTGGGCTGATGGTTCATCACTTCACTAATCGGCGTATTGCCATCAGTCTGCCCCTGCACAAACAGGCGCCGCAAATCACCGTCGGTAAAAATGCCGACCGGAGTACTCGTTTGATCAATAACAGCAGTAAACCCCATTCCTTTGCTGGTGATTTCCTGAATAGCTTGCTGGATATTCGCTTGCACACTGATGCAAGGAATTGCATCTCCTGTGCGCATGACATCTTTGACGCGCACCAATAAGCGGCGACCCAGGCTGCCGCCAGGGTGCGAGCGTGCAAAATCTTCAGCTGTGAACTCGCGTGAGTCCAGCACACACAGAGCAAGGGCGTCGCCCAGTGCCAGTGCGGCGGTGGTACTGGCTGTTGGCGCAAGCCCGAGCGGGCAGGCTTCGTGGCTGACTGCTGCACTCAGGTGTACGTCTGATTCACGCGATAGGGTGGAGTCTGCAGTTCCGGTGATACTTAGAATGCGTGCGCCAATGCGCCGGATGGCTGGCAAAATGTTAATAATCTCATCGCTTTCACCTGAGTTTGATAAAGCGATGACCACATCCTCCGCTGTAATCATGCCGAGATCCCCATGGCTGGCCTCAGCCGGATGCATGAAGAACGCAGGCGTACCGGTGCTGGCAAGTGTGGCGGCAATTTTTCCACCAATGTGTCCTGATTTCCCCATCCCTGTGACAACTACGCGGCCACGACATGACAGAATCAGCTGCACTGCAGCTTCAAAGTCGCGACTCACGCGCTTTGCCAGCTGGTGGATTTCCTCGGCTTCGTGTAACAGTACTTGCCGCGCTCTTTCCAGCACGTTAGGTTTATTCACAAGACTGACACCTGATTTTGCTATACTCATGGCCAAATAGTATAGCAAGTGACTGCGTGGGCAAAAAGTAAAACTCCACTTTTTTTCATGAATATTTTATATCAGGCACATTTTTTGCATAATTTATAGGTTTGTGGCACGATGTTGGCTGTCTGCGAAGGCTCCGTCCCAACAAACATGCGCTTGCGCATGGTTTTTATGTGGTGACAGTGCTTGCCGGCGAGCGCCACTATTATTAGAAATTGCCAAGAGCTTTACATGTTTGATTCCCTGATTAATTTACTTTTATTGCTGACAAGCTCTGTATTTGCTGTCGGGTTGTTCCGCATACTCGGATTACCTGCCATGCTGGCTTATTTTATGATCGGCATTGTGCTCGGTCCGCATGCGCTTGGGCTATTGCAAGACGAAGAATCGGGCCGTCAGGTGGCAGAGTTTGGCATTGTCTTCCTGATGTTCAGCATCGGGCTGGAGTTCAGTCTGCCCAAGTTGTATGCCATGCGTAAAACCCTGTTCGGGCTGGGTGGCGGGCAAGTGGTGCTGACTTTGCTGGCCAGTTTGCTGCTGGGCAAGCTGGCTGGCCTCAGCCTGACCAGCGCCTTTATTATCGGCGCGGCACTCACCATGTCATCCACCGCGATTGTTTCCAAAATTCTGATGGAGCGCGTGGACCTGAATTCGCGCCATGGCCGCCTGAGTATTGGTGTGTTGCTGTTTCAGGATCTGGCCGTGATCCCGATTCTGGTATTAATACAGACGCTAGGGTCGCACAGTGATAACTGGCTGGATGTGCTCGGGCTGACCTTGCTGAAATCTTCTATCCTGTTGTTTTTACTGTTCAAGTTTGGTAAGAACATACTCAATTTCTGGTTTGAGCTGGTGGCTAAGCAACGCTCGCGCGAATTGTTTGTACTGAATGTGCTGATGATTACTTTGCTGATGTCAGCAGCCACCAACTTTGCCGGATTGTCTTATGCCTTGGGTGCTTTTGTTGCCGGGATGTTGATTTCCGAGACTAAATTCCGCTATCAGGTGGAGTCGGATATTGCGCCTTTCCGCGACATTCTGCTCGGCCTGTTTTTCATCAGTGTTGGCATGCTGCTGGATGTCTCGGTGCTGTTTGATCATATTCTGCTGATTGTGTTATTGCTTGCCCTGTTCCTGGTGTTTAAGGTCGGCCTGGTGGCCATGCTTACCCGGTTTTATGGTTTTGAGATGGGCGTTGGCATCCGTACCGGTATTATTTTGGGGCAGGCAGGGGAATTCAGCTTTGTGATTCTGGCCTTGGGTTTACAAACGCGCCTGATCAGCGGGGATGCCTTGCAACTGGTCTTGTCTGTAGCCGTGCTTTCCATGCTGGTTGCCCCCTTTATTATTCAATACAACGGCAAGATCGCCCGCAAGCTGGTTAAAAGCTATACCAGAAACAGCAGCAAGGTGGTCGATAATATCCAGGAACAAAGTCTGGAGTTGCGTGACCACGTCATTATTTGTGGCTATGGCCGGAGTGGACAATATCTGGGGCGTTTTTTGCGCGAGGAAAATATCCCGTTTGTGGCGCTGGACATGGATGCCAGCCGCGTACAAGAAGCCGCTGCCGCCGGTGAGAATGTGATTTATGGCGATGCCGGACGGCGTGCAGTACTAGAGGCTGCAGGCCTGAAACGTGCCAAGGCCGTGATTATCAGTTATGCCGAAACCCGTGGCACGATGAAGGTGCTGCATGTCATCAAAGAAGGGCATCCCAATTTGCCGGTGATTGTGCGTACACATGACGACAGTGACATGGACGTTTTAAGGGATGCAGGCGCAGCAGAAGTGGTGCCGGAAATTCTGGAAGGTAGTTTGATGCTGGCCTCGCATGCGCTGGTGACCTTGGGCGTGCCGCTTAATCGCGTGGTCAAGCGTATTCGCTTGTTTCGTGAAGAGCGCTACAAAATGTTCAAAGGCTATTTCCGCGGCGTGAGCGATACCGATAACACGACAGCCGCTTTGCCCCAATTGCATTCAGTGGAAATGTATAAAAACTTCTATGCGCATGGCTTGCGCCTCGATCATATCCCGTTCGGAGATTTTGCCGTCGAAGTGAAGCAGTTGCGGCGCATCAATATGCCAGAACCTGTGTCACCGCGTCCAGACATTGTGCTTGCAGAGGGTGATGTGCTGGTGTTGCTAGGCAGCAATACTGCACTGATTGCGATGGAAGTGTATTTGATTTCCGGTCGTCGGCCATAACCGTGTTCAGGTCTGAATAGGCCATGCGCACCCTTCATGCATTATTAAAAGTCAGTTGATGAGCAAACCAACGGTAATGGTTGTAGGTGGTGGCATTGTCGGCTGCATGACCGCTATGCAACTGCACAAGCAAGGCTTTGCGGTCACGCTGGTTGAACGCAATGTGATTGCCGCACAAACCTCGGGCGAATCTTCTTGGGCGGGTGCAGGCATCGCATTTCCTTTGCTGCCGTGGTTCTATCAGGACGTAGTCAATACATTGGCGCTGGCTGGTGCCCTGGCCTATCCGGCAGTCTCCGCCGAGTTATTTGCAGAGACAGGTATAAACCCGGAATGTACGCGCAGTGGCATGCTGATTCAGCCGCCATTTGACCTTGCAAGGGCCATGGACTGGTGCACGCGTTTTGGCCTCGCCTACCAACAGCAAGGGGATAAGCTGCTGATCCCGGAAGTCGTACAGATCCGCAATCCACGTTTATTGCAATCACTCAAAGCCTGGTTAATGAAACAGGGCGTCGAGTTGCGCGAACGGACCCAGTTAATGCCATTACAGGAAGGGCATTCGACCATCCATGGCTGGCAAACCACCCATGGCGAAACCTTGAAGGCTGATGTGTATGTGGTGACCTCCGGGGCGTGGAGCTTTGAATTACTCAAGCAAACTGCCCTGCAACTGGATATCAAACCCATGCGCGGGCAAATGCTGTTGTACCAGATGGCCCCGGGCTTATTACCACATATTCTCTACCGCGACGGTTTTTATATGTTGCAGCGCCGGGATGGCCACCTGTTGGCGGGCAGCAGTCTGGAAGATGTAGGGTTTGATACAGGGGTGACAGACTGCATGCGGCTGGAAATGCTGCAAAAGGCAGAAGCCTTGTTACCTGCTTTGCGCGGACAGCCAGTCATTAAACACTGGAGCGGTTTGCGCCCGGGCACCCCGCACAATATCCCCACCATCGGCCAGCATCCGCACATCAATAATCTATATCTAAACACCGGTCATTTCCGCTATGGCGTCACCATGGCGCCAGAATGCGCAAGACAAATCGCTGCACTCATTAGCGGTGCTTGAAGCGGGTGACAGCCTTTCACGATGAGCCGAGTGGCGATTCATACACCAGAAAGTACACCTATCGCAGCTACCAAGATGAATGGGTTAAAAGGTAGGTGTTAATCATGACTGCGTGCGTGAAGAAACGAAATATTTACAATAGGCAAAGCGGTCGTTTTATTTCACCAAAAGCCGCACGAAATAAAGATGGTGGAAGGTCTTCATTCTTCTTGATGTGATATTTTCAGATGTATATTGCCCAATGAATGCGTATATATCCATACTATATATGCGCGCTTTAACTGCTCTGCGCGACCCAATCCCCACTTTTTCCACCATGCTTTTCCAGCACACGGATATCAGTGATGGTCATGCCGCGGTCTATGGCTTTGCACATGTCGTAAATCGTTAGCAAGCCGACTTGTACTGCTGTCAGTGCCTCCATTTCCACGCCGGTTTGTCCGGTGGTTTCGCATTGCACGCGGCATACGATGCTTGAAGCCTCTTCGTCAGCCACAAAACTGACATCGACGCGGCTTAAACTGAGCGGGTGGCACAAGGGAATGAGGTCGCTGGTTTTTTTGCTGGCCTGGATCGCGGCAATGCGGGCAATGCCAAGTACATCGCCTTTTTTTGCGTTGCCAAGGGCGATGGTCTGGAATGTGGCGGGCAGCATGGCAATGCGCCCTTCGGCGATGGCGATGCGTTTGCTATGCGCCTTGTCGCTGATGTCGACCATATGGGCGTGGCCCTGTGCGTTGAAGTGCGTTAATTCGGACATGATGAAAGAGGCGTAAGGTTAAAAAGGGTGAACTCAGGCGCTGAAGCCGTTATCATAACAAGTTTAACTGACTGCACACGCAGTGTGCGGGCGGAACATGGTTATTTAATATTTTTATGCGCTCGCGCTCATTACTCAAGTCATCTCGCTATCGCTTGTCCTCCTGCCTTTTGCCTTGGCTGGCAGGTGTTGCTATGTCTATGCTTGGGGGGGCGCTTGTGATGGCAGGTGATTCTACCGGGCTTTATTCTGGCAAACCTTACGAGCCCGAACTGGATATCAGTTTGCCGTCAGATTCGTCCAATCAATTGCCCGAGCTTGGTGATGCTTCGCAAACGGTGTTGTCGCTGCTGGATGAAGAAAAAATTGCGAATCAGATTTTAAAGCAGGTGGCGACCAGTGAAGATGTGCTGGATGATGCAGAGGTGACGGATTATTTGCAGGCGCTTGGGCAGCGCTTGGGTAAAAGCAGCCCGGATAAACAGCAGGTGTTTCATTTTTTTGTGGTGCAGGATAAAACGATCAATGCATTTGCCATGCCGGGTGGCGTGATCGGGGTGCATACCGGATTGTTTTTGGCGGCCAATAGTGAATCAGAGCTGGCCAGTGTGCTCGGTCATGAAATCGGCCATGTTACTCAGCATCATCTGGCACGCATGCTGGCCTCGCAAAAATATGACATGTTTAAAAATATTGCCGCTACGGCGCTGGCTTTGCTGGTGGCGCGCTCCAATCCGCAAGCCGGTGCAGGCGCGCTGACTGCGGCGTCTGCAGCCGGTGTGCAGCGTCAGATCGATTACACCCGTGAGCATGAGCGTGAGGCAGACCGGGTCGGTTTGACGATTCTGGAAGATGCGGGGTTTGATGTGCGTGCGATGCCGGCTTTTTTTACCACCATGCAACGGGCGACCCGCTTTTCTGACGGCAACATGCCCAGCTATTTGCGTACCCACCCGCTGACCAGCGAGCGCATTGCCGATATTGGTAACCGCGTTCAGAATCGTCCTTACAAGCCAGCAAACGAGAGTCCTGCATTTGGGCTAATGCGTGCAAAAATCAGGGCTTTTCAAGGGATGCCGACCCAAGCTATCGAAGAGTTTAACAATAATATCGCCGATGGCCGTTATCAGAATGAGCAGGCGGAGCACTTCGGCCTGGCTTACGCTTATTTGCGCGCAAATCAAGCAACGCAAGCACAGCAACAAGTACAGTGGCTGGAGCAACATCGCATGGTGAACGCTTATCTGGTGACATTGAAAGCGCTGACTTTGGCCAAGTTGGGGCAAGTTGCACAGGCGCAGACACAGTTCATGCAGGGCTTGCAGCAATATCCGCAGCATCGTGCGTTGGCATTGGGTGAGGCCGAGCTACTGATACGTAGCAGTCAATGGTCGCAAGCCATCACGCATATCCAGAAGCAACTCATGACATTTCCAGATGATCCCAAGTTATATGACTGGTTGGCTGCCGCCTATCAGGGCTTGGGTAAACAGATGTTACTTCATCAGGCGCTGGGGGAATCTTATGTGCGCAAATATGATTTGCAGCGTGCGATAGATCAGTTTGAAATCGCCAGTAAAACGAAAGACGGGGATTTTTATTTACAATCCAGAGTCGAAGCAAGACTAAAAACGCTGCGTCAGGAGTTAGAACGCGAACAAGACCCCAAGCGTTAATGGTGGCGGAAGTTAAATGAAAGGGAAGGCATCATGCAAAGAAGAACGCTGTTGAAAGGCTTGCTGGTTTGGGCAACCCTGCCGCTTGGATTTCTGGCAGATAAGTTGCATGCGGCGCCATGGTTTGCCAAGGCATTTGAGGCAACCAAAACTGCGGATGTAATGGGCGCATTGCAGGCAAGTGCTGTCCCTCTGGCTTCGGAAATTCAGATAGATGCGCCACAGAAAGCCGAAAATGGTGCAGTGGTGCAGGTAGAAATCACCTCGCCAGCTGCTGCAGGTACGGTGAACAGCATACGCTTGCTGGCTGATGCCAACCCCACCCCGCTGGTGGCGAGCTTTGAATTCGGTAAACAGGTGATGCCCAAGCTGGTGACGCGTATCAAGCTGGCACAGTCTGGCGAGATTATTGCGCTGGTGCAACAGTCCGCCGGGCAATTGCAGCAACAGCGTCGACAGGTGATTGTTCTGGAAGATGGCTGTGCCAGCAATGAGCGCGACGAACCCTTTGCCAGCAGTATAAAAATGCGTGCGCGGCCACTGGATGCCGATTTGGTGGAGCTTAAAATCATCATCCTGCATCCTATGCGTACCGGGCGTAGTAAGGGTGATGATGGTCAACTTGTTCCGGCACATTTTATGCAGATGATGCAGGTCGTGTTGAATGGCCAGGTGGTGGTGGATGCGCAAACCGGTACTGCGATTTCCCGTAACCCTTATTTCACTTTTTATTTGCGTGATACCAAGGTCGGAGACGTGATTACAGTCAACTGGCAGGATAATCGTGGCTATGAAGGCCATGGGCAGGTGACGGTCAGTGCTTGATAACCGTCCGCTTGGTCACGGTCAGATATATTCATTAATTATATTTATCAATTGAATTAATATAATCAATTTTACATATTGTTTGTGTGTGTCTACAATGCATCCATTCGCTGATTACACGCAGCCAATTTTAAGTTAACCCGTGTTTTTAAATCACTCTAAAGGAGAACTATATGTCATTGATTAATACACAAGTACAACCGTTTAAAGCGCAGGCATTTCATAACGGCAAATTTATCGAAGTATCCGACGAAAGTTTGAAAGGCAAGTGGTCAGTGTTGATTTTCATGCCAGCTGCATTTACTTTCAACTGCCCAACCGAAGTGGAAGATGCCGCTGATAACTATGCCGAGTTTCAGAAAGCCGGCGCTGAAGTGTATATCGTGACCACTGATACACACTTCTCACACAAAGTTTGGCACGAGACTTCACCGGCTGTTGGTAAAGCCAAGTTCCCGCTGGTTGGTGACCCAACCCACGTGTTGACCAATGCATTTGGTGTGCACATTCCTGAAGAAGGCTTGGCATTGCGCGGTACTTTCGTGATCAACCCTGATGGCGTGATCAAAACTGTTGAAGTGCACAGCAACGAAATTGCCCGTGATGTGAAAGAAACATTGCGCAAATTGAAAGCGGCACAATACACCGCTGCCAACCCAGGTCAGGTGTGCCCGGCCAAGTGGAACGAAGGCGCGAAAACATTGACGCCTTCATTGGATCTGGTAGGCAAGATCTAAGTGGACTGTGCGGACTGAGGTTCAAAAGACTGAAGCCTGAAACAGCCTCGCCCCTGAAATGTGTCATCTGTATTTCAGGGGGCTGAGGGGAGTGCATCCTCTGGTGTATTCCCCTCAGCGAATCCCCCCAACGCATTTAAAACACCATACATTGGTGATGGGTGCTTGCACCCTCAAGAAACGGAGATTGACATGTTAGACGACACCTTAAAAGGACAACTGCAAACCTATCTGGGCATGCTGCGCCAACCAATTCAGCTGATTGCCAGCCTGGATGGCAGCGACAATGCGACA
This sequence comes from Methylophilus aquaticus, assembly GCF_030769565.1. GTDB lineage: Bacteria > Pseudomonadota > Gammaproteobacteria > Burkholderiales > Methylophilaceae > Methylophilus > Methylophilus aquaticus. Next base: position 308,563 of record NZ_JAVCAP010000001.1, read on the forward strand.
GAAATGCGTACATTGCTGCAGGAGATTGCCAGTTTGTCTGACAAAGTAACGCTCGACGAAACCGGCGATGATGTACGCAAGCCTTCATTTGTGATTGCGCGTGAGGGCGAAACACACGGTGTACGTTTTGCAGCGATTCCGCTCGGGCATGAATTCACCTCGCTGGTGTTAGCGCTGTTATGGACAGGTGGCCATCCGCCCAAAGTCGAGCAGGACGTGCTGGACCAGATCAGAGCGCTGGAGCGTGATCTGAACTTTGAAGTGTACATGAGCTTGTCATGCCACAACTGTCCGGACGTGGTGCAGGCCACCACCCTGATGACGGTGTTTAACCCGCGCATCCAGACGACCGTGATTGATGGCGCGCTGTTTCAGGATGAAGTAAACGATCGCAATATCATGGCAGTGCCCGCCACCTTCATGAACGGCGAAATGTTTGCCTCTGGCCGCATGCTGGTAGAAGAAATTCTGGCCAAGGTAGATACGGGTGTTATCGCCAAGGAAGCTGAAAAGCTCAATGCCAAAGCCCCATATGATGTATTGGTTGTTGGTGGCGGACCTGCGGGTGCGGCTGCAGCGATTTATGCGGCGCGCAAAGGCATCCGTACTGGCATTGTCGCCGAGCGTTTTGGTGGCCAGGTGAACGACACACTGGCGATTGAAAACTTCATTTCAGTCAAAGAAACCGATGGTCCGAAACTGGTCATGGCGCTCGAAGAGCACGTCAAAAGCTATGATGTGGATATCATGCCGTTGCAGCGTGCGGCAGGCTTGGCTGAACCAGAGAAAGCGGACAATAAGCATGCTGGATTGATTGAAGTGAAGCTGGAAAGTGGCGCGACCTTACGCAGCAAGTCTGTGATACTGGCGACTGGTGCACGCTGGCGCAACCTGAATGTGCCCGGTGAAGAGGCCTACAAAAACAAAGGCGTGGCGTATTGTCCGCACTGCGACGGCCCCTTGTTTAAAGGCAAGCATGTGGCAGTGGTTGGTGGTGGTAACTCGGGCGTTGAAGCTGCGATTGACCTGGCAGGTGTGGTTGGCCATGTCACCTTGTTGCAGTTCGATACTGAACTGAAAGCTGATGCCGTATTGCAACGTAAGCTGCGCACACTGGAAAATGTAACCATTTTAACCAGCGCACAAACCACTGAAGTCACGGGTGATGGTACCCGCGTCAATGGGCTAACCTATACTGACCGTGTGACGGGTGAAAGCAAGCATATTGCACTGGAAGGTGTATTTATCCAGATTGGCCTTGTCCCCAACAGTGACTGGTTAAAAGGCACGCTTAATTTGAGCAAGTATGGCGAAATTGAGATTAACAGCCATAATGCGACCTCGCTGCCAGGCGTGTTTGCTGCCGGGGATGTGACGACAGTGCCTTACAAGCAAATCATTATTGCGATGGGGGAAGGTGCCAATGCCGCTTTAGGTGCATTTGATTATTTGATTAGGCAATAAGCTGTGTTTAAGATGCAATGGAAACCAGATGGCTATCGAGAGATGACCATCTGGTTTGGCGCGACATTTCTATTTAAGAGATGCGGAAATTTCATAATCCTACATATGTTGCATTTTATGTGCAACATATGTAGGATAGCAAAATATGCAAATCACTAAATTCACTGACCTTAGCCTAAGGGTGCTAATGTACCTCACATACGAGGCTAATGGCGCAATTGTGACGATTAATGAAATTGCTCAGCAATTTGATGTGCCTAGAAACCACTTGATTAAGGTGGTGACTAGGTTAAATAAACTCAACTGGGTGATTACCACGCGCGGCAGAAATGGCGGGCTTAAGCTTGCGATGCAGGCGAGTGAGCTGAAATTAGGCAACATTTTAATGGAGCTTGAAAATAAAACCTCGCTCATTAATTGTGCTGAACCACCTTGTGTTTTAGCGGGGAGATGTAATTTAAAGAATATTTTGGATCATGGATTACATGCTTTTTACCATGAAATGAATCAATACTCTTTAAAAGCGATTATGGATAAAACAACACAAAATGCTGTTATACAACTGCATCAACGCTATGCAACTGCATTATAAATTGGTGATTTAAGAAGTTTAAACCACGCCAAGTAACACTCTAGTGAGTGTTTTTTTTGAAGTTAAATGTTGTATTTAATATGCAACTTATTGGGAGCTATGATGTTATCTGCAAAATCTAAACCTTATATTGATGCCAGCGTACCCGTGTTAAGAGAGCATGGGCTAGCCATCACTGCAGCGTTTTATCAGAACATGTTTGAGGCGCACCCTGAGCTAAAAAACTTATTTAATATGGGCAACCAAGCCAATGGCTCTCAGCAGCAATCGCTTGCAGCAGCAGTGTTTGCTTATGCCGCCAATATAGAAAACACTGCTGCTTTGGCACCTGTGATTGAGCGCATCGTGCATAAGCATGTGTCTGTTGGTATAAAAGCAGAACATTATCCGATTGTCGGCAAGCATCTACTTGGGGCGATTAAACAAATATTAGGCAATGCCGCTACAGCAGACCTGCTAGACGCTTGGGCAGAGGCTTATGGCCTATTAGCAGATGCTTTAATGGTGGCAGAAGCCAAACTTTACCAGCAAAACAATCAGCAGCCAGATGAGTGGCTAAAAGTAAAAGTATTAGAAAAAATCCATCATACAAATGACATGGTCTCTTTTATATTGCAAGCAGATAACGGTAGTGAATTACCTAAGTTCAAAGCTGGCCAATATATCAGCGTGGCCGTTCAATTGGCTGAGTCAAACCTAAGGCAAATTAGACAATATAGCTTGTCTGATGCTAGCGATAAACACACTTACAGAATTACAGTAAAACGTGAAAATGCGGATGAATACAAACCCAAAGGCAATGTTTCAAACTGGCTGCATACATATGTTAAGGTAGGTGGCATTTTAGAAGTCAGTCATCCTTGCGGTAACTTCACGCCTAATCTGCTTGAGAAAAGGCCCATAGGGCTGATTTCTGCAGGCGTTGGCATTACGCCTATGCTATCTATACTCAATGCGTTAGCGTTAACTAATCAAAATAGACCTGTTTTATTTGCACATGCAGCTAGAAGCCAAAACCACATCGCGCATTTTGCTGAAATTTTAAACACTAAGACCTTGTTAACGTATGCAGAACTCGCCTTCTTTTTAAATGAAGTAGATGACACACGATCACATCAAATTAAAGGAAGAATGAATCTAGGCAAGTGCGTGCCCGCCACCTATCAAGATGCTGTGTTTTACATTTGCGGACCGCAAGTGTTTATGGATGAGCAGCGCGATGTTTTGTTAGCACTTGGCATCAAAGCCAGCGATATTCATAGAGAGGTATTTGGCCCAGAAAGCCTTAACCACATCATCTAAATGGATAACACATGAACGAATGGATATTTTGTGACATCCACCCGTTCATGAATAGCAATCTATTGTAGTTGGGTCATACTCAAGGCTACCGCTTCCGCCACTTTAATTCCATCCACACCGGCCGATAAAATGCCCCCCGCATAGCCCGCGCCCTCACCACACGGGAACAACCCTTTGGTGTTGATGCTTTGCAAGGTATTGTCATCCCGCTTAATGCGAATCGGGCTGGAAGTACGCGTTTCGACGCCGGTGAGCACGCCATCTGCCAGATCAAAGCCCGGCACTTGTCTGGCAAAGGCAGGAATGGCTTCGCGCATGGCGGTGATGGCGAATTCTGGCAAGGCGGTATCGAGGTTGGTGAGCGTAACGCCCGGGGTGTAGGAGGGCATGACTTCGCCAAATGTTGTTGAAGGGCGATTGGCCAAAAAATCGCCAATCAGTTGTCCAGGGGCATTGTAGTTGCCACCACCGAGCACAAAGGCGTGGCTTTCGAGTGTGCGTTGAAATGCCATGCCAGCCAGCGGATGGTCCGGGTAATCGACTTCGGGCGTGATGCCGACCACAATGCCAGCATTGGCGTTGCGCTCGTTACGCGAGTATTGGCTCATGCCATTGGTCACCACGCGATTGGGCTCTGAAGCCGCCGCAACCACAGTACCGCCAGGGCACATGCAAAAGCTGTAGACGCTGCGGCCATTTTGGGCGTGATGCACGAGGCGATAATCGGCTGCGCCCAGTTTGTTTAAAATATCTTCAGAGTAGCTTTTTCCGTAGCGCGCACGGTCAATCAGGCCTTGCGGATGTTCAATACGAAAGCCGATAGAGAAGGGTTTGGCTTCGACATAAATGCCTTTGTGATACACCATTTCGAAGGTGTCGCGTGCGCTGTGACCGACGGCCAAAATCAGGTGATGGGTGGCGATAAATTCACCTGTTTGTAGGGTTACGCCCTGTACTTGATTGTTTTCAATATGAATATCGTCAACACGACTTTCAAAGCGGATTTCACCGCCAAGTGATTTGATGGTGTTGCGCATTTCTTCCACCATGCCCACCAGCCTGAATGTGCCGATATGGGGATGACTCACATACTGAATTTCTGGCGGTGCACCTGCTTTGACAAACTCCTGGATGACTTTGCGGCCATAATGTTTGGGATCTTTGATTTGGCTATACAACTTGCCATCTGAAAACGTGCCTGCGCCGCCCTCACCAAACTGTACGTTGGATTCTGGATTGAGCGTGTTTTTGCGCCACAAGCCCCAGGTGTCTTTGGTGCGTTTGCGCACTTCTTTACCGCGTTCCAAGACGATGGGCTGAAAGCCTGACTGTGCCAGAATCAATGCAGCGAAGATTCCGGCGGGACCAAAGCCAACCACCACCGGACGCAGCTTTGGTGGGTGTGCTGCGGTCGCCACAACGTGGTAACTGGTATCCGGCGCTGGTTTGATATGGGGGTCTTTTTTAAACTTGGCTAAGATTCTCGCTTCATTTTTAACTTCTACATCTAGGTTATACACATACAAAATCGCATGTGTTTTACGTGCATCCACGCCACGTTTGAATATTTCGAAGCGGATGAGCTCACTGGCCGGAATATCCAGCCGTTTGAGGATTGCGGTCTGGATTTGTTCGTCCTGATGAATCAGTGTATCTGCTTGCTCGATGGGGAGCTTGAGTTCGGTGATGCGTAACATAAGATCTCTTGGATAGTGGTTATCTATCAAAAACCGTATTTTATTACATTCGGCAGCGTCTTAGGCTAGATTTTCATTGGGCTTGGGGTTAATCTGGCTTATAGATTGACGATATATATTTGTATGTTTAATTACAAACGACGAATAGTTGTTCCGCTAATCATTGCTGCTGCACTTTTGTGCCTGGCAATGGTCTGGCTATTTATCGCCATGTATCAATTGGTCTACTACTCGGAGCTGAAAGATCTGGTAGATCGCCAGCGTTACGATATTGTTGCACTGGGGAAAGCGATTACCAATGCTGAAAGCGGCCAGCGTGGCTATTTGCTGACTGGACATACGTTGTTTTTGGATACGATGGAGCAAGGGCGGATGGAGGCGAAAAGCGTCATGGCCCGGTTTGATCAACATGCCAATCAGCTCACTGAAATTGGGCCTCAGTTAAAAAGAATAAATCAGTTGGTGCATGAAAAGTTCGATGTGATGGATCGAGGCATTCAAGTGCAGTTAAGTGCCGGCTCTTATGCTTCGCATTTATCGTTGAGTAAAGACAAAGGCCATGTCTTGATGATGCAAATTAACCATTTGTTAAGTGAGGCGGATGGTAAACTTGAGTCCCTGCGGGCTGATTATGAGCAACAGATTCGGGAGCGCATGGTCGCTTCAGTGCTTGGGGCGATTCTGTTGGGCATGCTAATTATCAGCGTGTTGATATTTTCATATCGCAGCACGATGCATTTGATTGAACAAGTGATTAAAAATCAGGCGGTGGCCGAACAGCTCAGCCATCATGCTGAACACGATTTACTGACTGGCTTGCCTAACAGGCGCAGTGTGGATACCCATCTCCATCATATCCATCAACTGGCGAGAAACACTTCGCGGCCATTTGCCATATTTTTTATGGATTTGGATGGCTTTAAGAAAGTGAATGATGAATATGGCCATGCATTAGGTGACGCGCTGTTGGTGGAGGTCGCGAGTCTGTTTAAAAAGGTCCTGCGACAAACAGACTTTCTGGCACGGCAAGGGGGGGATGAGTTTGTGCTGGTGGTGAGTATCTATTTACATCGTGCTGAGCTGATACAGCTGGCACAGCGGTTAATCCAGTTGTTTGCAGAACCGGTCATGGTCAGAAATATTCCAATTGAAATAGGTGTCAGTATAGGCATTGCAGAATATCCGCACCATGGCCAACAAATAAAGCAGCTATTGCTGGCCGCGGACAAGGCGATGTATGACTCCAAAAAGAATGGTAAAAATCGTTACAGCTTCGTTGCCGAATAAGCTGACAGATGTTGGCTACCTCGAAATCAAACCTGCGCCACTTTCAAATTACATTCTCAGAAAATTACATTTCTGGCGCTAATTGCAGCATTTTTTTAAGCAGAGGCACTGTCACTGGTTTTTTGGTCGTCAGTGACCATTTATCAACCGCATCCAGTACTGCCATCAGTGTCTGCAAGTCCCGGCGCAGATAGCGCAGGCAGTAAGCAATCACATCATCTGGCAGTTTCATGCCGCGGTCACGTGCATGCGCACGCAGCGCGTCGGCTTTTTCATCATCACTTAAAGGCTGCAACTGATAAACCAGTCCCCATGCCAATCGCGTGGCAAGGTCGTCACGCAAGCCCATCTGGCCCGGGGCGTGCTGACCGGCCGTGATGAATACGCCACCTTCGGCTTTGATATGGTTAAACGCATCAAACAGCGTGATTTGCGCCTCGTCATCCAGTGACTGCACATCATCCGCGATATGGGCGCCCATGGCTTGCGCTGCCAGCAACAAGTGTGTTTTTCCGCTGCCGTGCTCTCCCCACACATAAAGAAAACGCGTGGTGGAACGACCCTGCATCACATCGTGAAGGCTGCGAAGCACCTCCGCATTTTGACCAGTAATAAAATTGTCAAAGCTGGGTGCTGCCGGTGGTTGTATATTGAGTAACAGCTGTTTCAAGATGTGGGTTTTCAAATGTCGGTTAGTGGGGGACTGGCGTTGCTCAGTAATCTTCCGGGGTTTGAATGATGTTAGGCTCACCTCTGCGATAGGCGTCACTGCGTAAATAACTTTGTTTGGTATAGCGTAAGCCGACAGCAATCGCCGCACTCACCGGTAATGCCAGCAATACGCCGGCAAAGCCGAACAGTTGGCCGCCTGCCATCAATGCCAGAATCACAATCACCGGATGCAAGCCAATACGGTCGCCAACCAGCAGCGGGGTCAGGATAAAACTTTCTACCACTTGTCCGATACCAAATACCATCAGTACTGGAAATACCTCCGGAAACGAAGCAAATTGCAGTAATGCCAACACCACTGCCATCAAAAAAGCCAGCGCAAACCCCAGGTAGGGTACAAAACTGAGCAGGCCCGCGATCATGCCGATGGAAAGTGCCATGTCTAACCCGACCAGCCATAATCCCGCACTGTAAAACACACACAATGACAGCATCACTGAGAGCTGGCCGCGTAGAAACTCCGCAACCACGCTATCAATATCTTGACCGATTGTGTGCGCCCGACCGATCCAGTCACGCGGGATCAGTTCACCTACTTGCGTGACCATATGGTCCCAATCACGTAAAAAATAAAACAACACCACAGGTAACAGGCAGATATTGGCAAACATGCCGATCAGGCTCAGTCCTTTCTGTCCTGCGCTAAGCAACACACTGCCCAGCACACTGCCTGCAGTTTGCCAGTGCTCGCTGATGAGTTTTTGAACATAGTCATGGCTGATGTTGAGGTGTATTCCAAACTGCTGCAACAACCATGGCTCGACTTGTTGATGTAAATGGTCAATCAGTAAAGGCAAGCGCTGGGCAATCAGAAATGACTGTTGCTGCAGTAGTGGAATTAAAATCAGCAACAGGCCAAACAGCGCGAGGATAACGCCAGCCATGACCAGCAAGGTGGCCGGTGTGCGGCCGACTTTCCAGTGCCCCGAGCCAACCTCGCTCAGACGATCTACCAGCGGATCCAGCATGTATGCAATCACCGCGGCTGCCAGAAAGGGCGTCAGGATCGGTTCCAGCAAATAAAACATGTAGATAAAGGCGCCGATGACCAGCCACCAGCGATGGTCGCTTATAAACTGGGTGGCACCGGCTTTCGGGTGTTCAATATCGGGCATGGAGTCATGGGCGCATTCTGCGTAATCCGGCATAGGTCGAACGGACAAGATGCGTTAAAATAATGATTATTTTAAAATTATACTGAATTTCGTCACTGCATTACGGATTGTTGCAATCAATCACCGCAACAACCAGCCTATGCAGTGGTGCAATCCTGATTCGAATTAATAGAAACGAGCTGATTTTGACGACTTCTTCTGATAAAACTTCTATCACCTATCGTGATGCCGGCGTGGATATGGAAGCCGGGGATGCTCTGGTAGAGCAGATTAAGCCTTTTGCCAAGCGCACCATGCGCCCTGAGGTCATGGGCGGTATTGGTGGTTTTGGTTCATTGTTTGCCATGCCAAAAAAATTCAAGGAACCGGTGCTAGTCTCCGGCACTGACGGTGTCGGTACCAAATTGAAACTGGCCTTTCAACTGGACAAGCATGACACCGTGGGTATCGATCTGGTCGCGATGAGTGTCAATGATATTCTGGTGCAGGGCGCCGAACCGCTTTTTTTCCTGGATTATTTCGCCTGTGGCAAGCTCGAAGTCGCTACTGCCGCTGCAGTGATCAAAGGCATTGCCCAAGGCTGTGAAGAGTCTGGTTGTGCGCTGGTGGGCGGTGAAACGGCCGAAATGCCTGGCATGTATCCGGCAGGTGAGTACGATTTGGCAGGATTTGCGGTTGGTTGTGTGGATAAAGCCAATATAATTGATGGCTCGACCATCCGGTCTGGTGACGTGGTACTGGGACTTGCCTCCAGTGGTGCGCACTCAAATGGCTATTCACTGATTCGCAAATTGATTGAAAAATCAGGCATTGATATGGCGTCTGATTTCCATGGCCGCAGTTTTAAGGATGCGGTGATGGCCCCCACCAAACTCTACGTGAAATCCATTCTCAAATTGTTGGAGACCTTGCCAGTCAAGGGCATGGCCCATATTACCGGTGGCGGGATTACGGAAAATATTCCGCGCGTATTGCCAGCAGGTCTGACTGCCGAAATTCAGAAGTCCAGCTGGAATCTTCCACCATTGTTCCAGTGGTTACAGACCCAAGGCAATATCGAGCCGATTGAAATGTATCGTACCTTCAACTGCGGCATTGGCATGGCAGTGATTGTTGCTGCCGAGCATGCTGAACAGGCACACGCGCTGCTGCAAGCCAATGGTGAAACGGTTTACCGCATTGGATGTATTCGTCCACAACAGATGGGCGAAGCGCCTACTGTGGTGGTGTAATGCATCTTTTGCGTTTGCAATGGGTGGCCGTCATTATGTTGACGGCAGTGGGGTTGCTGTTGGCACTCTCGGCCCATGCCGCGCCCAAACAACTGACGATTGAGTATGACTTGCTGCAGCAAGGCGTTAAAGTGGGGACGGTGCATGATGCACTTGCGGTGAGCGGGAATCAGTACAAGATTACTTCGCTGACTGAAGGCGTTGGTATTTATAAGTTGATGGGTGAGCGCACACTCTCCAGCCAAGGTCAGGTTGTCGGCAATGCCCTGCGGCCAGGCCATTTTGAATCGTTGCAATCTAGCCATCCAAACAAGTCATTGATCAGTGATTTTGACTGGAGCAAAAAAACGCTGAATATGCAGGTTAAGGGGGAGCAGGCAAGTGTGCCGCTTGGCAAAAGTGCGCAGGACCTGCTGAGCGTGATGTATGCATGGATGTGGCAACCACCCAAAATCGGGCAAATCACGCTGTCAGTCGCCAATGGTAAAAAGCTCACGCCACGCAAATTTATCATCACTGAAGAAAAAACACCGATGCAAACCGAAGCCGGTCGCTTTAACGTGATCAAGCTGGCGGACAGTGATGGTGAGAAAATACTGTACCTGGCCAAAGATAAAGGCTACTTGCCGGTAAAGCTGGTGGTGATCGATGATCACAAGCGTATGGAACAGGTGATTACCCGTGTCACCGGACAGTAATTAATCAGCGTGACAGGATGGCGCATGATCAGCAACCATGGCCTGCTCAAGTGGATAAAGGCACGGGTGACCTGGCAGCTGGGGCTGGGTCTGCTGCTTTCACTGATGCTGCATTTGTGTGTGTTGTCGCAAAGTGGCTGGATCAGCTTGTTTTCAGGTGAAGATGACGTGCCCTCAGTGTTGCAGGCACGCTTGGTGATCCCGCCACCGCCACCAGTCGCATCAACTCCCGCGCCACCGCCTGCGCCAGCCGTCAAAAAAGCATCACCAGGGCCTGATGCGCTGCCGGATACTGCTGTTGACGTTGCGCAGCAGCCACTGCCGGCGCTACCTGAAGCACCGGTTTCTGACACTGTGCAACCGGAGACAGAAACAGAAATGCAGGCCGAGGATGAAACGCGTGTGGCCGAGCTTGAGCAGGCGGTTGATGCTGCTGAACAGCCTGCCCCATATCAGCAGGTGAGTACCCACTATGAGGTGTTTGTGAATGGTGAAACCAGCGCAGCGGGTACAGCCAGTATTGAATATGCTGTGACGCCCGATCAGCAATACACCCTGGCGTGGACGGTTGAAGGGCGTGGCCTGTTAAAATTGCTTTACCCAAAACTGGTACAGGAAAGCCGGGGTGCGGTGGGGCCACGTGGTTTGAAACCCGCTTATTATCGGTATGCTTTTGGTAGCCGTGCAGACAAAAGCTATGAGGCCAGCTTTGATTGGGAAACACGCTTGCTAACCCTTAAAACTGGCAAAGGCGAGCAAAGTCATGATTTGCCCGCCAACACGCTGGATATCCTGAGCTTTATGTACCAGTTTATGTTTGTGCCACCCTTGCAGGAAATGCATGTGGCGCTGACCAATGGCAAGCGGCTGGGGGAATATGATTATGCATTTGAAGGTGAAGAATCCCTGCAGTTGGGGGAGCAAACCGTACAAACCTTGCATATTGCCCATAGCCGTGGCGATACCGATGAAAAAATAGAGTTGTGGCTGGCCAGCGAGTATCGCTACGTGCCGGTCAAAATCCGTAAAGTTGAAAAGAACGGCATGGTGATCGAGCAGGTAGCGACCCAAATTCAAGCCCGTTAATTTAAAAAACATAGCATAGAGAGCACACAATGACCCCCTATTTAATGCGCCAGACGGCGGTATTACTCACCCAGTTGCTGACTTTTGAAAGTCCTGCCGATGCCGTGGTGGGCGCCTATTTCAGAGAGCATCGCGATTTGGGCACCAAAGACCGCGCATGGATCGCTGAAACCGCTTATGGCATATTGCGCCGCTATCGCTATTTAAGCGAAATCACTGCCAATAACGATGAAGACGCGACCGAAGATGCCCGTAAACTGATTTTGGCCTGGTTGATGAAAATTGAAGGCAAAAGCATCCGCGATCTCGAAGAGGTGCTCGATGAGCGGCAAAAGGAATGGGCCGTCGCCATTAAAAGCAAAAACAGTGAAGGCCTGAGCCCCGCAGCGCTGGCTGATGTGCGTGACTGGTTCTGGGAAAAGCTGGTCGCACAATATGGCGAAGCCGAAGCCATGACCATCTGCCGCAGCATGTTCGAGCAAGCCAGCCTCGATTTGCGCGTCAATACCATCAAAGCCAGTCGCGAAGATGTACTCACCCGCATGCTGGCCGAAAACACCGTCAAAGACAACGTGATTGCTGTCACCCCATACTCGCCTTTGGGTATTCGTATGGGCGCACGCCTCAATATCAGCAAACATATATTGTTTACCGAAGGCCAGATTGAAGTGCAGGATGAAGGTAGCCAGTTGCTCAGCTACCTGGTCGCCCCCAAACGCGGGCAAATGGTGGCCGACCTCTGTGCAGGTGCGGGCGGCAAAACCCTTGCACTGGGTGCATTGATGAAGAACACGGGTCGCTTGTACGCTTTTGATGTCTCTGAAAAGCGCCTGAATAACCTGGGCAAACGCCTGAAACGCTCCGGCCTTTCCAACCTGCAAGCGCAAGTGATCAATAACGAAAACGACCTCAAACTCAAGCGCCTCAACGGCAAATTTGACCGTGTTCTGGTCGATGCCCCTTGCAGTGGTTTGGGCACATTAAGAAGAAACCCCGATTTAAAATGGCGTCAAACCGAGCAGGATGTGACCGAACTCAATGTCAAACAAAGCAATATCCTCGCCCGCGCCGCAAAATTATGCAAAGCCGGTGGCCGCGTGGTCTACGCCACTTGCAGTCTGTTGCGTGATGAAAATGAAGCGATTGCCGAAGCCTTTATGGCAGCGCATCCCGAGTTTAAACTCATCCCCGCACACGAAGTGCTGGCGCAGCAGCATATCGAGCTGAATACCGGTGACTATTTGAAGTTACTGCCACATCTGCATGGTACGGATGGCTTTTTTGCAGCGGTGTTTGAAAAGGCGGCTTAATGCGTAGTCATCACTGCTGAAAAGCATGAACCAGATTCAAGTAAAACAGCCCTCAAGAAGCAGCTTGATTACGGTCATACTGTGCACACGTTGTACAGATTAATCACCCAAATGAGGAGAAACACCATGTGGACTAAACCAGCTGCTACAGAAATGCGTTTTGGCTTTGAAGTAACCATGTACGTGATGAACAAATAATTTTAGCCTCGGCTAAGATGACTAAAACCCGACCGAGTGTCGGGTTTTTTGTCGGCGCATGGACTTTGTATGACAAGCCCGTTTGCAGCACTTCAAACGAGTGCCATTTGCGTACATGGGGGCCATATATGAAGTCGAGTATTGCATTCCAATATTTCATTCTTAACCTTGATTTTCAGGTCAATCTAAAACAAAAAGCGATACGATCAGCCAATCGCCTTTTGAATCAACGGCACTAAATCTTGCGGTAGTTTAATCAAGCGCAAAGCGGCCTCTCTGCCTTTGGGAGACATCTTCAAATAAGATTTACGCAATATATCCACAAACTTGCCTTCTGAATATTCGGGGTGCATGCCTGCAAATTCGGTGAGGTCATGTTCTAAAAACGCTAGCACAATCACATCTTCCAACGTTTGCATTTCAGGGTCACTGCTGAGATTCTCTTTATTGAGTAGCGCACACACTTTGCTGATGGTGGTTGCATCGTAGCCATGCGTGGTTAGCACTTGGGTGGCAATTTCTGCGTGATAGCTTTTGAGTTTGGTGCGCCAGGCTAAATAGCCGGGTTTGGTCATGGGGTAGTCGCTGCGTGGGATTTTCCAGCGTTGAATATGTTGGCTGCGCGCGGCGAGTTGCAATGCCTCTGAAGCGTCTGGTGCGTAGCGCGCAAGCATTTCGCTCATGCGGTGTGCGTAAACCAATGCTTTGGATTGCGCTGTGCCTTCGACCATGACGCTGGTTGGGTCTTGGCTATTGAGGGCGTCAAACGCGGCGAGGGCGGTATGAAAGCGTTGGGTGTTCATTTGCAGAGTGCTCATTTTGTGATGTGCTGCGGTGGGGTCTTGCATGACGAGTTTACCCTTTTAAGCTTAAGCAGAATGCTTGTGCTGCAAGCATGGCGGGGAGTTTAAATAGTACAACATTCTCTAAATTCTCTGTCTTGTGTCGCGAAAGTTACAGTATCATGATTCTAACCAATAGCACCCTGAAAATCCGCATGTTCAAACTCCCCAGCCTCAATGCTCAAATCCTGATTGCTGCCATTGCCGGTGTTTTTCTAGGTTGGCTTGCACACGGAAGCGAGCACGCATCATCCTTGTATGCTGCCAATCTGGTGGGCACGCTATTTATCGATTTACTCAAAATGGTGCTGGTGCCGCTGGTGTTTTGTTCGATTGTGGTGGGTATTGCCAATTTGCGGCAGCATCAGCAGATGCACAAGGTATGGCGGTATACCTTGCTGTTTTTTATCAGCAGCATGCTGGTGTCGATTGTGATTGGACTCACGGCCAGCAACCTGTTTAAACCGGGTGCCGGGTTGCAAATGACGATGTTTGAAGGCGCGATTCAGCAGTTTGAGGCCAAGAGTATGTCGTTGCCAGATTTTTTTGCCAGCTTTTTGCATGGTTTGTTTATGAACCCGTTTAAGGCGCTGGCGGAGGGCAGTATTCTGGCTGTGGTGATGTTTGCCTTGTTGAGCGGGATTGTGCTGGTGCTGGGCGGGGCGCAGTACGACGGTTTGCGTAGTCTGTTCGAACAGGGGCTGGCCTTGTGCATGCAGATGGTGGGGTGGGTGATGCGTCTGGCCCCGCTGGGCGTGGGGGCGCTATTATTCAAGCTGGTGGCACAGCAGGATATTGCCATGTTGCAAGTGCTCGGACGTTTTGCAGCCGTTGTGGTGGGCTCAACCCTTGTGCATGGCTTGGTGGTATTGCCGCTGGTATTGTGGCTGTTTACTCGGCGCAGTCCACTGTGGTTTTGGCGTGGTGCACGCGAGGCATTGGTCACTGCATTCGCCACCAGTTCGAGCAGTGCCACCTTGCCAGTGACTTTGCGCTGTGCCACGCAACATTTGCACGTCAAGCCTGAAATTGCCGGGTTTGTGCTGCCGCTGGGGGCGACGATTAATATGGATGGCACCGCGCTATACGAAGCCGCCGCTGCTTTATTTATTGCGCAGCTCGCCGGGGTGGACTTGAATCTGGCCCAGCAACTGGTGGTGTGTTTTACCGCGATGATTGCTGGCATGGGTGCGCCCGGCATTCCCAGTGCCGGCATGGTGACCATGGTGATGGTGCTGCAAAGTGTGGGCTTGCCTGCAGAGGCGATTGCCATTCTATTGCCCGTGGACCGCCTGCTGGACACCTTGCGTACGACGGTGAATGTCGAGGGTGATATGGTAGGCAGTTTAGTCGTACAAAAAATGATTTCCTGAAAGTTTTCAAAAGCATGCTGTTATTTCATCAAGCCGAGCTCAGTGAAGCCGGCGATATTGCCCAACTCGTGAATAGTGCTTATCGCGGGGAAACCAGTCGCGCGGGCTGGACAACAGAAGCCGATTTGTTGGCGGGTTTGCGCACGACCACGCAGGAAGTCGCCAGCATCATTCAACGTGAAGATGCTTTTATGTTGATTGGTGTCGAGCGTGATGAAATCGTGGCGAGTATTTGTTGCGAGTGGCAAGCGCTGGCGGGGCACAATACCGCCCATTTTGGCATGATTGCGGTCAAGCCGAAGTTGCAAAACAAAGGCTATGGCAAAGCGATGATTGCGGCGGCAGAGGCGGTGACGGCCAGAAGATGGCGTGTGGTCGGGTATCACATGGCTGTGATTTCGGTGAGGCATGCCTTGATTGATTTTTATGAAAGGCTTGGCTATCAGCGCACGGGGGAGTTTGTGGCTTTTCCAGAGAAATCCGAGCTGTGGCAACCCAAAGTCGAGGGGCTGAATTTGCAGTACATGGCAAAGTTAATCTCAAGGAGTGGGCAATAACCGCCATTCGCATTGGCCAGCATTCATTAAGCAACGATAATGTGCGACCCATCAAAAAAGGACCAGGGTCGGTTTTGCGCCGAGGTGCAATCTTGGAATGCCCCACATATGTGAAATCGGATAACGCAGCTTCAAGGCCGTTAATAATGATTGCAATGCCATTACCAACGTATTGTTGCAGTGGCAGGCTGATATTGTGAATCGTGATCGTGTCGATGACGGTGTTGACCAGACGTGCATCCACACTCGGCAACAGTCCTTGCAAGACTTGGCCTGATCCTCTTGTCTGCTGGTTCTTGACCCCCCTGCCAAAGCAGCGTAGAGTACGTAGCCTTATGAACAAGCAATGCTCATCAACCTCAGTGATTGCGATGCATCGAACAGCATTGTGGCTAGTCGCCACATTGTGCTGCGGTTGCTGCTTGTCGTAAAACTCATGCAACCGCGGGCTCTCCGCGGTTGATCTTGTTGTCTTTCTCCGTAGAGCCCCACATTCAGGGCTCAATATGAAACACGCCTCACTCCCGTATTCTGGTGCCTTACTGGTGCTGCTGTCCTCTATTGCCTTTTCGTCCAAAGCGATTATGGTCAAGCTGGCTTACGCTTATCACATCGATGCGGCGACCCTGATAGCCTTGCGTATGGCGTTTGCAATACCGTTCTTCGTCGGGCTGGGCTGGTGGGCGATGCGAGACGGCGCCGCATTGCGCGTGACAGCACGTGACTGGCTGACGCTAGTGGTATTGGCGGTGATTGGCGGGTATGGATCTATGTGGCTCAACTTTGAAGGCTTGCGCTATGTTTCAGCGGGTCTGGAGCGGGTGATTTTGTTTCTTTACCCGACGCTGGTGGTTGCCATGAGTGCGCTGTTTCTGCAGCACACCATTACACGTCGCGAGTGGTTTGCCATGCTGACAGGGTATGCCGGGGTCGTGCTTGTTGTTTGGCACGATATCGAGCTGTCTGGCCTGCAGTCTGCCGACACCTTGTATGGCGCCGGACTGGTGCTGTTAAGTGCCATTGTTTATGCGGCCTATTTACTGGTCAGTGGGCAGTTGATCCCCAAGCTGGGCGCCAGCCGCTTTACCGCGCTGAGCATGACGCTGGCGACCCTGGCGAGTGCCATGCACTTCAGCCTCAGCGAGCCAGTCAGTGCGTTGACGCATTTGCCGCCAGCGGTTTACGGCTTGGCCATGCTGATGGCTATCGTGGCAACGGTCTTGCCTTCTGTACTGATGAATTTGGGTATACAGCATCTGGGCAGCCGGCGTGCTGCGCTGATCAGTGCGATTGGGCCGGTAGCCACCATCGTCATGGCCTATCTGTTTCTGGGCGAGCAGTTGTCCTGGATTCAGGCTGCGGGCACCTTGCTGGTACTGGCGGGTGTGGTCGCCGTCAGTGTGCAGGCCGAGTCGGCCTAAACAATCCGTTCCCAGTCAAAAAAAGGGCCAGGGTCGGTTTTACGGCCTGGCGCAATCTCGGAGTGTCCGACAATATGCTTAATGGGGTAGCGCAGTTTTAACGCCGTTAATAAGGTTTGCAGTGTCAGGTATTGCACCTCGGTAAAGGCTTCAACGTCGCTGCCTTCCAGTTCTATGCCAATCGAGAAGTCATTGCAGCGTTCACGCCCCTGCCAGCTGGAAAGCCCGGCATGCCAGGCGCGTTGGGCACAGGCTGCAAACTGAATGAGTTCGCCATCCCGCCGAATCAAAAAGTGGGAGGATACTTTGAGATGTGCAATTTCCGCATAATAGGGGTGTTCTGCGGGATCCAGTTGATTGGTAAACAGTGCCATAATGCCATTGCCACCATAGTGTTGCGGTGGCAGGCTGATATTGTGAATCACGATCATGTCGATGACGGTGTTGGCCGGACGCGCATCTACATTCGGAGAAAGTACCTGAAGGCACGGCTGCGCAAAGCCATCGTCATCAATCATCAGTTTGCTGGAAAATCTGTCAGACATGACAACATTGTAGGTGAATTTTCCAAAATTGCGCTATGATTTCGCCCGCACCGCCATCAATTGGCTTGCACATGTCAGCGCTTGCGTGCGGCGGATCGCGACATGCCCTCTTATCGCCGCCAGATGAGGTTTCACATGGTTTTTCTACAGTTGTTATTGATGTTGCTGCTGATTCTGGTAGCTGCCGAGGTGTTCACTAATGCACTCGAGCACCTGGGTGAGCGCCTGGGTATTTCCGAAGGGGTCACCGGGTCAATTTTCGCGGCTGTGGGCACTGCATTGCCTGAAACGCTGGTGCCTTTACTGGCGATTTTTTCTTATACCTCGGCCAGTGGCGACAGCCAGGCCGGCCATGATATCGGTGTGGGAGCGATTTTGGGGGCGCCTTTAATGCTTGGTACATTGTCAATTAGCCTGATGGCCTTGTCAGTGTTGAAGCGTCGAGGAGCACATGGACATATCCGCCCTGAGCGTACGGGTTTGGTACGCGACCTTAATTTTTTCATCCTTGCATTTATTTTCGCTGCTGCAGCCATGTTTATCCCGCATGAAGAAGCGTTGGTGCGCTATGGCATCGGTATTGTGATGATACTCACCTATTTTATTTACGTATTGATGACGATTCAGGCCTCCAAGGCGCTGGTTGAAGACGGTCACGCCACCGAGGCAGAGGAGGTGATGATGCTTGCCAAGCTCGGGTTGCCTACCAATATGACAACGATATTGCTTCAGTTAGGCTTGGGTTTGGGTCTGCTGATCGTAGGTGCCAAAGGGTTCATTAATGAAGTTGAGACTGCTGCTGCAATTCTCGGAATCTCAGCATTGTTGTTGTCATTGTTGATTATTCCGATTGCCACCGAGCTACCTGAAAAAGTGAACAGTATTTTATGGATACGCAAAGGCAAGGATACTTTGGCTTTTGGCAATATCACCGGAGCGATGGTGTTTCAGGGCACCTTGTTGCCGGCCATCGGCATTATGCTGACTGAATGGACGCCCAGACAAGAAGTTGCGTTGGGAATTGTGGTGACATTGCTCGCTGCACTATGGGTGCGTTACCGCATTGCAAAAGGCGGATTACTGGTATGGCATTTGTTGGTGAATGGGTTGTTTTATCTGGTGTATCTGGCGATTGTTCTTAGCTAGCGTTTGATGAAAAGACCCCTGCAAATACAGGGGTCTTTTTTACATGCTTTATTCTTCGCCTTCAACGTCGTCAATATCTTGTTCTTTGGATAACCCCAGTTTGGAGAGGCGATAGCGCAAGGTTCTAAAGCTGATCCCCAGTAATTTTGCAGCTGCCGTTTTGTTATTATTCGTTTTTTCCAATGCTTGCAGAATCGTACGTTTTTCAATATCTTCCAAATAGTCTGACAGGCTGAGATCTTTGGGTAACATTTCGCCTGATGGCATGGGAGATGCTGGCATAGATGATGCGGGAAAAGTTGTCTGCGAGGTTGAGGGGATGGCAATCCCCGGTAGAGATGTCAGCACAGTCGCCTCGGCTGGTTCGATGACTGTAGTCCGTCTTTCCAGCAGAACAGGCAACTCATCCAGTGATAAGTCCTCGATGTTGATGGTTTGCCCGTCACAGAGTGCCAGGGCACGCTCCAGCATGTTTTCCAGCTCTCGCACATTGCCTGGGAATTGCAGTTGCTGGATGTAAATGCGGGCCTCTGACGAAATGGCTGGAGGCGTAATGCCCTGTGCCAAACTTAATTTGGTCAGCAAGCGTTCAGTCAGTTCAGGAATGTCTTCAACGCGTTCCCGCAGCGCCGGCATTTTTAACTGAATCACATTGAGTCGGTAGTACAGGTCTTGCCTGAACTCGCCTTTTTCCATCATCGCATTCAGATTCTTGTGTGTAGCAGAAATAATCCGGACATCGACGGTTTCTTCTGTGGTGCCGCCTACGACGCGCACTTTTTTCTCTTGGATGGCGCGCAGTAATTTGACTTGCATGGCCAGAGGCAGGTCAGCGACCTCATCCAGAAATAATGTGCCGCCATTGGCCGCCTGAAACAGACCTTGCGTATCTTGAATGGCGCCAGTGAATGCCCCTTTTTTATAGCCAAAAAATTCACTTTCCATCAGGTTTTCGGGAATTGCACCACAGTTCACTGCAATAAAGGCCTGGTCGCGACGTGAACTATTTTGATGAATGAGTCTTGCAGCCAGTTCTTTACCACTGCCAGATTCGCCGCTGATATATACCGGCGCCTGACTGCGTGCCAGTTTGGCAATCATGATGCGCACATTACTCATGGCTGGCGAGCCGCCAATCAGGTCTACCGTATTTGCGCCTTGCGATTCCTTTTGTGAAGAGAGCTTGAGTGCAGACTCTACCAGTGGACGCAGTTGCTTCAGTGAGATCGGTTTGGTGATGTAATCAAACGCGCCCGCCTTCAGTGCCGATACCGCATTTTCAGCACTGCCATACGCAGTAATGACGGCGACCGGCAAGCCTGGAAAGTGCAGATTAATGTGCTGTACCAACTCTAGACCAAGGCCATCAGGCAGTCGCATGTCGGTCAAGCAAAGATCATAACTGAATGATTGCAGCATGTGCTTGGCATCAGTGACATTCCCGGCGCTTTCTGCTTGTATGCCCATACGTTCCAACGTCAGAACCACCAGTTCGCGAATATCTGTCTCATCATCCACTACCAGACAGCGATATGTAGTTGCCATTTAAGCGATTGCCTTTTTAATTGTCAGTGAAAATTGAGTGCCTTTTGCCGAGCTGGTATACGACAGCTTTGCGCCATTGGCTTCTGCAAGCTCGCGTGCAATAAACAGCCCGAGGCCAGTGCCGGTTTTTTCGGTTGTCATAAAGGGCTCGAACAAGTGCGGTTGAATTTTTGCATCGATGCCACGGCCGTCATCTATGACTAAAAGATGGGCAAACTGGCCACTTTTATCGGTGATAATGTTCAGTTTCAGACTGTGCGCATTCTGCTGACAGTGCCGCCATCCATTTTTACATAAATTCCATAAAATTTGATTAATATGCCGACGGTCAAACACAATGACGCACTCTTCATCCAGCACCTGTAGTATAAAACGGCTGGTATCAATCTTTTCAACCGCACAAAATTGCTGATAAAATTCTTGCACAAAACTGTTTACATTAAACAGTTCCTGATTGGTTCGGTCACGACGATTAAGTTCCAGCACGTCTTTAATGATTTGGTCCAGACGCTGCACATTATCCGAGATGATTTGCAACATACGCAATGTGCCTGTTTGTTGCGAATCTTCTTGCAGTAATTGCGTCGCATGGCTGATGGCGCTCAGCGGGTTGCGGATTTCATGCGCAATGTTGGCGGTTAACCTGCCCAGCGCTGCGAGTTTAACCTGATGTGCCTGTGTTTGAATTTGCGACCAGTCTTCAATGAAAATGACAACGCCATTTTCGATATCCTCAGAAATCGCGTGAAAACGGATACCGAGATCACGATTGTTCATGCTGAAACGAATCGCATCTTGCGGCGATAATTTGCGCTCGGGATACGTGTGTAACAATTGCATGAGCGCCGGAATAAGTACCTCGATCGGTGTATTCACTTCTAGTGCTTCTTGCAATTGCGCTTCGTTTAAACCAAGCAACTTACAAGCTTGCAGATTGTAATGCTTGAGTTGTTGGTTCTGGTCAATCACCAGAACTCCATTGGGCATTTCCTGCGTAATCAGCGCATTTGTTTTTGCCAGATGCTCTATATCTTGGCCTCTTTGCGTCGCCAGTTTCTCACTGCTTTGCATACGCACTGTCAGTGATTGGGCCAGCCAGGCAGTTGCAAAGCAACTGAGCGACAGGAGTACTGCCGTGCCATAATCATTCCCCGGAATATTACGAACCAGTATCTGATAGGTATTATCAAGCAATATGCCAATCGTCGCGATTGCCGCGTAAAACATGGCGAATCTGCCATCGCTGATTAAGCTGGCAAATACAATATTGATGACCAGCAGCAAGCCGATACCACTCTGATTGCCATGCAGAAAATGCATCACCATGATGATGAAAGTGATGTCGATGATTGTTTGTGCTTTAAGAAAATTGCCATGTGATAGTTGTAGTCGCTTGGTGCGCACACTCATGACAATTGCATATATAAAGTAAACGACCAATATCCAGAAAATAGCCGGAGAGAGGGCTGAGTGTTGCTTCCAGTATGGCCAGAGCTGGCTTCCTAGCAATGTGCCTGATGCACATAGTCTGAAAAGACTATACAGTTTGACGTGTTGCGTATCCGGCATTTTTTGTGGCGTTGGCTTGCTCATTATTAAGCTTTTTTCATATGTTAAAGCAGTGGAGGCAGCGATGTTCATCAGGCAGCATCCAGGCAGTTCTGGTACTTGCGCTTATTCTAACAGTAATTAAAATTAAAGCTGATATACTCTGATGACATGGAAAAATGGCACTGAACTGGTAAGTGGTTTGATGTGGCGCGTATAACAATAGTGCTTTTAAGGGGTGTAGATGTCAGGTTTGACCGGCATTGATAAACCTTAGAATTGGGAAGAAGTAGTGGCGAGTGCGCAAGAAATATCAGATTTTTTACATCAAGTAGAAAAGAGAGCGTTCAGGCAAACAGCATTTGCTGTGCGTGATGATCATGCTGCGCTGGATATTGTGCAGGATGCCATGCTGAAGCTGGCGGAAAAATATCACAGCAAACCTGTCACCGAATATCCAATGCTGTTTCAGCGTATTTTGCAAAATACCATGCGCGATTATTGGCGCAGGCAAAAAGTAAGAACGATGTGGACTTCCTTGTTTTCTTCATTTGGAAGCCCGGATGACGAAGAGTATGATCCGCTGGAAACACTGGAGGTTGAGCAGGCTGATGCCGAGCCTTCTGGCCAGTTGGAACAGGTGCAAACCATGGCTATCATAGAAAAAGCATTAACCAGACTGCCGGCACGTCAACGGGAAGCCTTCGTCCTGCGTTATTGGGAGGAGTTAGATGTTGCAGAAACTGCCGAGGCGATGGGTTGCTCTGAAGGCAGTGTAAAAACACATTGCTCGAGGGCGGTGAGTGCATTATCCCAGACCTTGATCCAGATGGGTCTCGGGAGTCAAGAGTTGAAAAAGACAGGAGCAAAAACATGAGGAACAAACGTCATCCAGAAGACGAGTTGCCTATTCCTTTGCGCCAATACTTGGACGTAAAAAAGCAAGCAGATACCTTGCCGTTGAGTCCTTCAGTGGAGTTGGGTCTGGCAAAAGCACGGCAGGCGGCTTTGAGACGCTTTGCTGCGCAAAAAAATAATACGCAGCGACTAACCGATATACTCGGGTGGGCTTCGTTTGGACACCCGCGTATGGTGGGTGCAGCAGCTTTGTCTGTGTGCCTGGTTGTGGGGGTCATGCTGATGATGGTAAGTCAACCCGAGGATGCGATGTTGCTCGGTGCCGATTTGCCGCTGGAGGCTTTTGTTGATAACGGTTTCGAGCCTTGGCATTATTCTGATCAGATCTGATCGGTCTGACTGGCTATACGAGCGGTTTTTATTTTGGGATTGGAATAACGAGAAGTGATGCAAAATCATTCAATCACATGGTCTAGGCTGGCATTGCTTTTTTGTGTGAGTCAGGGGTTTGTGCAAAGCGTTGTGAATGCTAATGAGGCGTTGTCTTTGACTGCGCCCTCTTTGTTAATTGCAATGGGAGATATCGGGACGATCAAAAGTGAATTGACGCCCAGTGATCCCGCTTCAAATTTAACTTGGGTGCAGTTAACAGACCAGCAACGTTCGGTACTTTCACCTCTGGCCACCGAGTGGGATAGTTTGCGCCCTTGGCAGCGAGAGAAAATGCTGGATATTGCCAAAGAGTATCCCAAAATGGATGCGCAAAAACAGCAGCGTATTCAGCACCGACTGGTTAAATGGAGTCGGATGACGCCTTATGAACGTGAGAATGCCCGCAAGCGATATCAGCAGTTTCAAAGTTTGAGTCCCGAAAAAAAGGAAGCTTTACGCAAGCAATGGAAAGAGCATCAGCGCAAATCAGCTGCCAGCGAAGGGTATGACCCTGAGTTTGATGGTGTCGAGCCTTGATGCAATGGTTTTTGTCGGTAGCAATGACACCATTAAAAAGGCCCGCAATTGCGGGCCTTTTTAATGGTCAATCTGATTAGTTTGCATTTTCATTCAATGACTTACTCATGGATAGTCCAGTCAATACAATTTCCCCGTGCTGGTCTAGGGAGGATAATGTGTTGTAGTTATGCTCCATCCATTTTTTTATGCGTCTGGCATCGCCAATGCGGGTTAGTTTTCCAACTGAGTCAAGTAGTACCATGATGAAGGGCTCGCCTGCAATGGTCGCTTGCATGACCAGGCAGCGGCCAGCTTCACTGATATAGCCAGTTTTGGATAAACCAATTTCCCAATTGCTTTGCTCTGCCCGTACGAGCGCATTGGTGTTATGAAAATGCATGGGTTGTTGTCTGCGGGCAATTTGCAGGTCGTAGTCAGCCGTTGTTGTAATTTGGCGTATCAACGGGTATTGGTAAGCTGCATGCACCATTTTGGCCAAATCTGACGCCGTAGAAATATTGTTGCTGGTGAGTCCGGTGGAGTCTTCAAAGCGTGTGTTCATCATGCCAAGACTGGCAGCCTTGCTGTTCATATCTTGGATAAACCGTTGTTTGCCGCCTGGGTAATGCGTAGCCAATGCTGAAGCTGCGCGGTTTTCTGATGCAATCAGGGCAAGGTTAAGCAAATCTTCACGGGTCATGGTGGTGCCGACGGGCAGGCGTGAGGAGGTGCCTTTGAGGTAGTCAACATCCATTTCGGTAATCGAAACTTGCTCACGCAAATCAAGTTTTGCATCCAGTACGACCATCGCCGTCATCAGCTTGGTAACCGAAGCAATGGGTGTGGGCGTGTCCAGGTTTTTTGAGTAAATAATTTCGTGGGTATTTTGGTTTATTACCAAGGCTTTGGTCGAAGCAATTGCGAGATTGGTGACGCTGGATTTTCCTTCATATGCGTCATACATGTCGGCTGCAATAGCTGGTTTTGCCGATTTACGGGCATGCGCATGCAGTTTTGTCGGACGCATTGCCTTTGTTTTTTCTTGATTCACGCGGTATTGGCTTGGAACGCGCGTGATGTATTTTTTTTGCTTGCTTGCTGATACATGCTGTTTTTTCACAGGCGACTTGGCCGCAGCGTGCTCAACAGGCGCAAACGCGAGTGAACTGACAAGTAATAACTTAAAACATCTAGTGAAAAAACCCATAATCAACCTTCCTGAATGCGAAGCCATTATTGCCCAATTGTTATTCAACGTCAATTACTTATCATCATTTATTCTTGTAAAAAATTAAACATTTTATGTCTTTAGTTGGTAATAAGTTTTGGCCTGCTTGATGGACTGTGGCACAATAATTATTGCTTAAACTTTTGATTTTTAATTCATATGTCAACGATGTCGCAATACTTCTTTTCAAAAGATCATACATGGGCTGCTCGCAGCGATGACGGAGCTTGGTTGATCGGTATTACCGACTATGCACAGAATATGCTCGGAGATGTTGTGTTTGTGGATCCTCCAGAATTGGGGCAGTCTGTGCAGCAGTTTGCGGTATGCGGTTTGGTTGAATCGGTCAAAACCGGCTCTGACTTATATGCGCCGTTGAGTGGTCGTGTGCTGGCAATCAATGAAGAGGTGTTGGCAAACCCTGAAAAGCTGAACGATGATCCTTATCGCGCATGGATTTTCAAGCTTGCCTCTGATGCTAGCGGTGAAGCTGAACTTTTGAATGAGGCCGCTTATCAGCAATTGCTATAAATCACTATTCATTTTTTGACTGATAATCAGTGTTGGGCTGTTTTGCGCCAATGCGGCGTGACTGGCAGCCGCTGATTGATCTTGGTGCAGGCGCAGCAGGGGCAGGTGCGTATTTAGGTCTCGACTGGTTAATCCCAGAAATATCAGCGTTCCAATGATGCTGCTTGTTTTTAAGTGGTGTTGCATGGGTTGCTCCTAAAGTCTTTTTAATTCAATCACATCACATCGATTTTTGCGATTCGGAATGTGAATCGGTTATAATCTGAATGTGTTTTTTCCTTGTTGTTTAAGAGTTGCGCTTTAAAATATGCCTATCTACGATTTTGAATGCAGTCATTGTGGTTATCAGAAGGAGTTGATGCGTAAGGTGTCCGCACCCGCAGTGGATATTTGCCCACAATGTCAGCAATCAACATTTGCCAAAAAAGTCTCTGCACCCAGCTTTCAGCTGACAGGAAGTGGCTGGTATGCAACTGATTTCAAAAACAAAACAAGCGCTGGTTCAGGGGGGAAATCCGCTGACTCTGACAGTGAAGCTGCAAAATGTGCACCTGGCTGTGCTTGCCACTGATCCGGTGACGATATGAAAAAATACTTTATTACCGGTTTGCTTGTGTTGGTCCCACTGTTTATTACGGTCTGGGTGCTTAAAACTTTAGTGCAAACACTGGATCAAAGTCTGTTGCTTTTGCCTGTTGCATGGCGCCCAGAAGCCTTGCTGGGTGTTGATATTCCCGGGTTTGGCGTAATTTTGACCGTCGCTATTGTGCTTTCGGTAGGGCTTGTGGCCACCAATATTTTTGGCCAGCAACTGATCGAGTTGTGGGAAGGCTTGCTGGTCAGGGTGCCGGTAGTTAAATCTATTTATTCCAGTGTCAAGCAAGTGTCTGACACCTTGTTTTCTGATTCCGGCAATGCGTTTCGTCAGGCTTTGCTGATTCAGTATCCGCGTGAGGGTGTATGGACAATCGCCTTTTTAACGGGCACCCCTGGTGGGGATGTCGCCAACCATTTGCAGGGTGAATATGTCAGTGTGTATGTCCCTACTACGCCTAATCCCACTTCAGGTTTCTTTCTGATGCTACCCAAGTCTGACGTGATCGCGCTGGATATGAGTGTGGATCAAGCCTTGAAATACATCATCAGCATGGGTACAGTGGCGCCTTCGCTCAAAAACCATTAATTCGCAATTCTTTCACTTATTTAAAACTATTATGATGCGTACACATTACTGCGGACATTTAAACCGCGAACATATTGGACAAACCGTGACGTTGTGTGGCTGGGCCCACCGTCGTCGTGACCACGGTGGCGTGATTTTTATTGACTTGCGTGACCGTGAAGGCCTTGCGCAAATTGTCATTGACCCCGACACCAAAGAAGCGTTTTCGATGGCAGAAACCGTACGCAGTGAGTTTGTGCTAAAAGTCACCTGTAAAGTACGGGCGCGCCCTGAGGGCACAGTAAACCCTAACTTACCAACGGGTGAAGTGGAAATGCTGGCGACCGAGATTGAAGTGCTGAATCCTTCACTGACGCCACCGTTTATGCTGGATGACGACAATCTCACCGAAACCGTGCGCCTGGAACATCGCTATATCGACCTGCGTCGTCCGGCCATGCAGAAAAACCTCATGCTGCGCTACAAGGTGGCCAAAAACCTGCGCGACTATCTGGACGAAAACGGCTTTGTCGAGGTGGAAACGCCGATGTTGACCCGTTCCACGCCAGAAGGTGCGCGCGATTATCTGGTGCCCAGCCGTGTGCACCATGGCCAATTTTTTGCGCTGCCACAATCTCCACAGCTGTTTAAACAGTTGCTGATGGTGTCTGGTTTTGATCGCTACTTCCAGATCACCAAATGCTTCCGTGACGAAGATTTGCGCGCAGACCGTCAACCAGAATTTACCCAGGTGGATATTGAAACTTCGTTCCTGGAAGAAAATGAGATCATGGACATCGTTGAAGAGATGATCCGCCGCATGCTGAAAAAGGTACAGGATGTGGAATTGCCAGCCAAGTTTCCGCGTATGCCATTCTCTGAAGCCATGAACCGTTACGGCTCAGACAAGCCAGACATGCGCGTGACGCTTGAAATCACTGAGCTCAGTGATGTCATGAAAGATGTCGACTTTAAAGTGTTCGCAGGTGCTGCCAATATGGTGGGCGGTAGAGTTGCAGCGATTCGCGTACCTAACGGCGCAGCGATCAGCCGTTCTGAGATTGATGCTTACACCGAGTTTGTCAAAATCTACGGCGCTAAGGGCTTGGCGTACATCAAAATCAACGACATCACCAAACTCAACGAAGAAGGCTTGCAAAGCCCCATCGTTAAAAATATCCACGTGAACGCGTTACAAGCCATTATTGACCGCACCGGCGCACAAAACGGCGACATCGTGTTTTTTGGTGCAGACAAAGCCAAAATCGTCAACGAGGCTTTGGGCGCATTACGCACCAAAGTCGGTCACGAAAAAGGCCACGTCGATGGTCGCGCTTGGGCGCCATTGTGGGTGGTTGACTTCCCCATGTTTGAGCACGACGAAGAAAATGACCGCTGGGTCGCGCTTCACCATCCGTTTACCGCGCCGAAAGAAGGCCACGAAGACATGCTCGCCACTGACCCAGGCGCATGCTTGTCCAAGGCCTACGACATGGTGCTCAACGGCTGGGAGGTCGGCGGCGGCTCAGTGCGTATCCACAAGCAGGAAGTGCAATCCAAAGTCTTCGACGCCCTTAAAATCAGCCGCGAAGAAGCCCAGGAAAAATTCGGCTTCTTGCTTGATGCCTTGCAATACGGCGCACCTCCGCATGGCGGCCTAGCCTTCGGTTTAGACCGCTTAGTGACTTTGATGACAGGCGCTGAATCGATCCGTGACGTGATTGCCTTCCCGAAAACTCAGCGCGCACAATGTCTGATGACCAATGCGCCGAACGAAGTGGATGAGAAGCAGTTGCGCGAGTTGCACATACGTGTGCGTACGCAAAACGTCGCTGGCTAATCCAATGCAGCCAGCTGCTGGAGTTGAAACGCGCCTGTCATTGTGTAGGCGCGTTTTTTATTGAACGCTCGGGGACCTTCATGTTTGCATCCACTATTCGTACCATTGCGGATTATCCGAAACCAGGCATACAGTTCCGGGATATTACAACCTTGCTTAAAGACCGGGTGGCTTTTAATGCGATGGTGGATGCGCTGGCCTTGCATTATGCAAATGTGCGACTAGATAAAGTGGCGGCAATAGAGTCGCGCGGGTTTATTATAGGAGCGGCGTTGGCCAGTAAGCTTGAGTTGGGTTTTGTCCCGGTACGCAAGCGCGGTAAATTGCCCGCGGAAACGGTTATGCAGCCTTACAAGCTTGAGTATGGTGAAGACGCGCTGGAAATACATGTGGATGCGGTCACGGAGGGCGAGCAATTGTTACTGGTAGATGACCTGATTGCCACTGGTGGCACGGCCATGGCTGCAATGACGCTGGTCAGGCGCTTGGGTGGCGTGGTCGAACATGCTGCATTTGTGGTTGACTTGCCCGCGCTTGGCGGGTTGCAACAATTGCAGTCTGCAGGCGTCAAACCCTTTGTCTTGTGTCAATTTGATGGGCACTAGTGTTGATATCATCTGCGTTGTCCATGCCATGGAACTATTCTTAGAGACGGGAGCATCATGCCACTGACTGAAATTAACCACGTGAATTTTCGCACTGACCGCGAAACCATGCATCTGCTGCGTGATTTCTACTGTAACGTACTAGGGTTAACAGTGGGCAAGCGTGTGGCCAGTACCACCTATGGCTACTGGTTATACATAGGTGAAAACGACGTCATTCATCTGGCCGAATACAAGACGTCGGAACCGCCCCAATTACATGTGCACGGCACCTATGACCATGTATCATTCACCTGTACCGATATGCCCGCCATGGAGGTACAGTTGCAGGCACATGGCATGACTTATACCACGCGAATCTTGGCCAATGGTGTACGTCAAATCAATCTGAAAGACCCTGCAGGCAATGGTGTGGAGCTAAACTTCGAGGAATACCGTGATCCTGCCTATGTGATGCGTCCATCGGGAGACCCAAGCAAGCTGGTTTAGTGGCTTTGTGATGTGAATCACATATCCCGCAGGGATTTCGATTAAGAATATGCTACAGACATGATTGTCGTATCAATGAGTGATTATCGGGGGAAGTGATGAAAAAAATATGGATAGTGCTGGCAGCGACGTCTGCCTTGTGGGTGTCGGGATGGGCGCAGGCAGAAGCGGATCCGAAGTTGTGGTCAGTGGTGAAGGAAGCCTTTTTTCCCAAGCGAGACATTCAAGAAGTTGAGTTTCTCAAGGTGGATGGGCCTAAACGTGCGGAGAGCGGTGCACAAGTGCCCGTGACCTTTACCTATGACAAGGCCGCTGCCAATGGGGTTGTACTCAAGAAGTTGTATGTGATTGTGGATGCCAACCCCATCCAGTTAGCCTCCACCTATCACCTGACCGATATGCTGGGGGGATTCCAAATGTCTACCCGTATCCGTCAGGAAACCGATTCTTTTGTGCGTTTGATAGGGGAAACTGCAGATGGCAAGCTTTACATGGGTAAGCGCGAGATCCGTGCAGCTGGTGGCTGTGGCGGAACAGTAGACAACAATGAGTCAGAAGTGCGCGCGGCGGCGGGTAAAATCAAACTGAGTGCAGATGTTCCCAAATTTGGCGAAGCCTCAACAACGACCTTCAACATCAAGCACGTGATGCGGACCGGGCTGCAGCGTGACTTGGTATCGCAAGGGTATGTGCCAGCCTTTTACATCAATAAAACAGTGTTTACCTACAATGGGAAAGAGTTAATGACGGTAGACGTGGGCGTAGGTACCAGTGAAGATCCTTATATGAAATTCAGCTTTATCCCGGATGCACCAGGGACGCTGGAAGTGGTGGCAACCGATAATGAAGGCAAGACCTTCAGTAAATCAATTAATGTTAACAACTAAGCATTTGTGGACTGGAAACCAAGGCCTCGCAAGAGGCCTTTTTGTTTTTTGCATGCAGTAAAAATGATAAAATACCCTAATCAGAGTAAGGAGATTTGGCATGAAAAGTTTTCGTAAAGAGTTGTGGTTCAACATCCCCGCCCGTATGGACTTTAAAAACATCACCAGTGATGTGATTGCCTGTGTACGTGAAAGTGGCGTGAGAGAAGGGTTGGTATTGATTAATGCCATGCATATCTCGGCCAGTGTGTTTATTAATGATGATGAAAGAGGCCTGCACCATGATTACAAGGTGTGGCTGGAAAAACTGGCCCCGCATGAGCCGGTGAGCGGCTACCGCCATAACGATACCGGCGAAGACAACGCTGATGCTCACATCAAGCGCCAGATCATGGGGCGCGAAGTGGTCGTCGCCATCACCGAAGGCCAGCTGGATTTCGGTCCGTGGGAACAGATTTTTTATGGCGAGTTTGATGGTCGTCGTAACAAACGCGTGCTGGTCAAGATTATTGGCGAGTAAACACAGATGACGATGAAATCACCAGAGCTGCTGGCCCCGGCCGGTGACCTTGACCGCATGCGTACTGCCTTTGACTATGGTGCGGATGCAGTCTATGCCGGTCAACCACGCTACAGTTTGCGCGTGCGCGAGAATGATTTTTCCATGGAAAATCTGTCTATCGGCATCCAGGAAGCCCATGCCCGCGGCAAAAAGTTTTTTGTTGCCAGCAATATTTCACCGCACAACGCCAAGGTGAAAACCTATATGCGCGACATGGCGCCGGTGATTGCCATGCAGCCCGATGCGCTGATTATGGCCGATCCCGGCCTCATTATGATGGTGCGTGAACAATGGCCTGAAGTGCCCATACATCTCTCGGTACAGGCCAATGCCGTCAACTATGCCTCGGTGAAATTCTGGCAGCGCATGGGTCTGACCCGCGTGATTTTGTCGCGCGAGTTATCGCTGGATGAGATTGCAGAAATCCGCGAGGAATGTCCAGAGATGGAACTGGAAGTGTTTGTCCATGGCGCCTTGTGCATTGCCTACTCTGGCCGCTGCCTGCTCTCCGGTTATTTCAACTCGCGCGACCCCAATCAGGGCACCTGTACCAATAGCTGTCGCTGGGATTACAAAGTGCATGACGCCGAGCCAGATGCTGCCGGCGTCATCCGTCTCAAAGAATTTGACTTCCAGGCCGAAATGGAAAAAAGCAATCTTTCTTCCTGTGGGTCCCTGCCACGCCATCCGGCTGCAGATCAAGTGTTCCTGATTGAGGAAAAAGGCCGTCCCGGCGAATTGCTGCCGATGATGGAGGACGAGCACGGCACCTATATCATGAATAGCAAGGATTTACGTGCCATTGAGCATGTGGAAAAATTGATTGCGCTGGGCGTCGATTCCTTGAAAATCGAAGGCCGCACCAAATCTCGCTATTATGTGGCACGTACCTGCCAAAATTACAGGCAGGCAATCGATGATGCCATGGCCGGACGGCCATTTGACTGGCGCTTGTTGGGTGAACTGGAAAACCTCGCCAACCGTGGGTATACCGACGGCTTTTATCAGCGTCACCATACCGCGGAACATCAGAATTATATACAGGGACATTCCAGTGCAAACCGTAGCCTCTATGTCGGGGATATTGTTGATTATGATCAAGCGCAAGGGTTGGCCTCCATTCAGGCCCGCAACAAATTTGGTGTAGGCGATAAATTGCAACTGATCCATCCAAGTGGCAATCGGGATATTGTCGTAGAGCAATTATTTAACAAAAAGGGTGAGGCCATACAAGAGGCTTCTGGCAGTGGTCACTTTGTTAAATTACCGCTGGTGGCTGAGGCCTTGCATAATGCGATGGTCGCCAGATATTTGATTTAGCCAGTTCATTAATACTGGTCAATCTAGCCAACAAAAAAGGGAGCATAGCTCCCTTTTTTGCATCAGTAAATGCGGCTAACTGTGAATATAGCTTTCCAGCTGCCTGATCAGCTCCTGTTGATAGTCAATTGTTTCTTTGAGTACATCACCAATCGAGAGCATGCCTAGCATTTTTCCATTCTCCACCACAGGCAAGTGGCGTATGCGCTTTTCCAGCATGGTGTTCATGGCGCTTTCAACCAGATCCGCCGGATTGGCTGTAATCACTTTGTCGGTCATGACTTCGCTAATCAGCGTCGACTTGGATGAGCGGCCTTGCAGAATGATTTCTCTGGCATAGTCACGTTCGGAGAAGATGCCTACTAAGTTGCCGTCCTTGATGACTGCCAGCGCACCGATTTCATACTCGGCAAGAATCACCAGCGCGTCATACACCGGTCGACTGGGTGCAATGCTGATAATGCCCTGATTGTGCTTGTTGTTTAGAATCTGTTGAAGAGTTTTCATCACTTCTCCCTGTTCTGCTTACATGCGAATGCATAATATACACCGATCTGCCGTAGAGAAAAATAGTGCTTTCCCTTGACATAATTAGGAAGCTAACTATAATGAAGCTAATTATGTTGCAGCTCAGAGACCTTCCTACCCCTGAAATATTGCAGAAGTTTGTTCAGCGTTACCCTGAAGCAGACGTCACTGCAATTTCAAGCTTTCTCATGCTCTTGCGTGTTGCCACCGATTTGTCGTTGGCGCTGGATGCCTGTCTCAGTAAGCATGGCTTGCTGCAGGGGCGCTGGTGGGTACTTATTTTGCTCATGCGTGAAGATAATCTGACCTCTACGCCTTCAGTGCTGGCAGAAAAGCTCGGCGTGTCACGCGCTACCATGACTGGCTTGCTGGATGGGCTGGAGCAGGGTGGGCTGGTAAAGCGTGTGTTTAGTCAGGCTGACAGGCGCAGTGTGCAGGTGCAGTTGAGTGCAGTCGGCCAGTCAAAACTAGATACGGTAATGCCGGATTATTATGCCCGCGTCAGATTGTGTATGCAGCAATTGCCGCAACAACAACATGCAGAATTACAGAAAATTCTCGGCGTAATCGTGCAGGGAATGCCTGCCTGGGATGCGCAGGCTGGAAGTTTAACAATAAAACAGGAGCTTTAAATGACTACATTAGCAGAGACTTTTATTCAATTAAACAAGCAGTTTGATGCTGCTTTTAACAGCAAAAATACACAGGCAATTGGTGCATTATATGCAGCGGATGCAACTGTGATGCCCGCGCCTGCAGGTCAGCCAGTGGTCGGTCGCCAGGCTGTGACCGAGTTTTTTGGCGGATTGATATCAGCTGGCGTGATTGAACACCAGCTCACCATGACACAGGTGGTGACTGCGGAAACATTGGCTACGCAGTTTGGCACATGGGCTGCTGCCATGGTAGGTACGGATGGCGTCAAGCAGCAATTTGGCGGCAATGTGCAAGTGACCTACCAAAAACAGGCTGAGGGCCATTGGTTAGTGGTTGCCCACATCTGGAACTAATGATTCAGTAGTAGAAAAACGGAAAATCTGGCATGGAACAATTGGCTAAACAGCGGTCGCAGGCATTGGCAGCTTTGCTACTGTTGACCTTGATATGGGGTTACAACTGGGTTGTGATGAAGAGTGCGCTGCAATACGCCGGTCCGTTCCAGTTTGCCGCCATGCGCACATTTTTTGGGGCATTGGTACTCTTTCTTGTGATGTTTTTCGCGAAAAGACCGATGCGGCTGCAAGCATTTCCAACCATGCTGGTGCTGGGTATTTTGCAAAATGTCGGCTTTACCGGTGTGCTGATGTGGGCACTGGTAGAGGGCGGCGCCGGTAAAACCGCCATATTGACTTACACCATGCCGTTCTGGGTGATGCTGTTTGCATGGCCGCTGCTGGGTGAGCGTGTCCATGGCTGGCAGTGGCTGGCTGTACTGTCTGCAGTATTGGGCATGTTGCTTATTTTTGATCCCTTGCATCTCAAGGCTGATCTTTTCAGCATGGCCTTGGCAGTATTGTCCGGGGTTTGCTGGGCATTGTCTGCCATTATGACCAAGCAGTTACATCGCAGACTACCTGACCTCGATTTGATGAATCTGACTGCATGGCCAATGCTGCTGGGGTCGCTACCGATGGTGCTTTTTGCATGGTGGATGCCCTCTATGCCAATCCAATGGACGCCATATTTGATTGGTGCCGTACTATTTAATGTGGTGTTGTGTGGTGCATTGGCCTGGACCTTGTGGTTGTTTGCTTTGCAGCGGTTGCCAGCAGGGGTGGCCAGTATGGCCTCGATGCTGGCGCCGGTGATTGGCGTGGTTGCAGCGTGGATTCAGTTGAACGAAGTTCCTGATGGCATGGAGTTGACAGGAATGGCGCTCATTATCTTTTCGCTGACATTAATTTCTATCTTGATGATGCGACCTGCGTATAAAGTGGTGCCAGCGCCTGCCACAGCGGTTTAATCTGAGCGTGTTTACTTAAAGGCCTGATATTTTCAGGCCTTTTTTGTATCAATTGCTGTGAGTAATAGTGCTGCAAACGCAGTCAGCGCCTGTGGTAAAATCACAAAAATAAATCAACTCAATACCATTGTTTAAAAATACAAGGAAGCAAGATGGCTGGACATAGTAAATGGGCCAATATTCAACATCGTAAAGGCCGTCAAGATGCCAAACGTG
The DNA here is from genome assembly GCF_030769565.1 of Methylophilus aquaticus. Taxonomy (GTDB): domain Bacteria; phylum Pseudomonadota; class Gammaproteobacteria; order Burkholderiales; family Methylophilaceae; genus Methylophilus; species Methylophilus aquaticus. The sequence continues at coordinate 343,393 of NZ_JAVCAP010000001.1, forward strand.
GCAAAATTTTTACCAAGCTGATTAAGGAAATTACGGTTTCAGCGCGTATGGGTGGCGGCGATACCGCCATGAATCCACGCTTGCGCGCAGCGGTGGCGGCTGCCAAAGAAGAAAACATGCCTTCGGACAATATTACGCGTGCCATTAAAAAGGGCACCGGTGAGCTGGAGGGCGTGAGTTATGAGGAAATCCGTTATGAAGGCTATGGCATTAATGGCGCGGCCATTATTATTGATTGCCTGACTGATAACCGCCAGCGTGCCGTGATGGATGTGCGTCATGCGCTGACAAAGCATGGTGGCAATCTCGGTACAGATGGCAGCGTGGCCTTTATGTTCAAGCACTGTGGTCAGCTGGTGTTTGAGCCTGGCGTGTCGGAAGATGCCGTGATGGAAGCGGCGCTGGAAGCCGGTGCCGAGGACATTATTACGGATGAAGATGGCAGCATTGAAGTGATTACAGCGCCAGGAGACTTCGTTACAGTAAAAGAAGCCCTTGAGGCGGCAAGCTTGAAAGCCGTGATGGCGCAAGTGACGATGAAGCCGTTGAATGAAGTGGTGTTTACCGGTGAAGATGCTGTCAAAATGCAAAAAATTCTTGATATGCTGGAAGATCTGGATGATGTGCAAGAGGTCTATACCTCGGCTGTGATTGACGAGAGTTGATCAGCTCGCCCAATGGCCACATACCGTATATTAGGCATAGATCCGGGTTTGCGGGTCACCGGGTTTGGTGTCATCGAGGCGGTGGATGGCAAATTAAACTATGTGGCCAGTGGCGTTATTAAAACAGCATCAGCCAAAAAAAGTGCGCATGGCGAAGCCGAGAGAGAGGCCTTGCCAGAGCGTATCAAAGTGATTCTCGACGGATTGTTTGAAGTCATCACGACCTATCAGCCGGCACAAGTGGCCATTGAAAAGGTCTTCGTCAACGTCAATCCCCAGTCTACTCTGCTCCTTGGGCAAGCCCGCGGTGCGGCGATTTCCGCCGCAGTCATCAAACAATTGCCGGTGGCGGAATATACCGCGTTACAGGTCAAGCAGTCTGTGGTTGGTAACGGGCATGCACAAAAAGAACAGGTGCAGGAAATGGTCAAGCGCTTGTTGAAGTTGCCCGCCAATCCGAGCCCGGATTCGGCAGATGCACTCGCTTGTGCCATTTGCCACGCACACGGTGGTCAAGGGTTAGGTGCGCTGGCAACCGCTGGCTTTAGAGTGAAAAATGGAAGGTTAATATGATTGCACGCCTCAACGGACGCCTGCTGGAAAAGTCTCCGCCCTTGATTGTCATCGATTGCAATGGGGTAGGTTATGAGGTGGAAGTGCCCATGAGCACTTTTTTTAACCTGCCTGAGCTGGGTCAACCGGTACAGATACTCACGCATATGGTGGTGCGCGAAGATGCGCAGTTGTTGTACGGCTTTGGTAGCGAGCAGGAAAAAAATACCTTCAAGCAGTTGCTCAAAGTCAATGGCATTGGTGCTAAATCAGCCTTGTCGATACTGAGTGGTGTGAGTGTCAGTGATTTGATGCTGGCAGTCAACCAGCAGGAAGTCGGATTGCTGACGCGCATTCCCGGTATTGGTAAAAAAACGGCTGAACGCTTGTTGCTGGAGCTGAAGGATAAATTTGTGGTCTCGGGTTCGACCTCAGCACAGCCGACGATCAAAGCGGCGACCGATGATATTCTGAATGCATTGCTGGCCTTGGGGTACCATGAGCGAGAAGCTGCTGCCACCGTTAAGCTTTTAGAGCCCGGCACAGGTGTGAGTGAAGGCATCAGGCAGGCATTAAAATATTTATCAAAGTAAGCCGGCCTCAAGGCTTGCATTGGTAGGCATTCAATAATCAATGTCAACCATGATAAGATGGCATAAATAACGAATTTGAAATGCGGCAAGTGTGCAGTAAGCAGTCACCCACCGTAGCCGATGACCCATGATAGAAACCGATAGACTTGTCGCACCCGCTGCCGAAAGCGTTCAGGAAGAAGCGCTGGAACGTGCTTTACGTCCAAAGTTGCTGGATGAGTATGTCGGACAGGAAAAAGCACGCGGTCAACTGGAAATTTTTATCAATGCAGCCCGTGGTCGCAGCGAAGCGCTCGACCATGTGCTGCTGTTTGGCCCGCCCGGTCTGGGCAAGACTACCCTTGCACACATCATTGCTAAAGAAATGGGCGTCAATTTGCGCCTGACTTCAGGCCCGGTGCTTGAACGTGCCGGTGATCTGGCCGCATTGCTGACCAATCTCGAACCCAATGATGTGCTGTTTATCGATGAAATTCACCGGTTGAGCCCGGTGGTTGAAGAGATTTTGTATCCTGCCATGGAAGACTATCGGCTGGATATCATGATCGGTGAAGGTCCGGCGGCACGCAGCGTTCGGCTGGATCTGCCGCCATTTACCCTGATTGGGGCCACTACGCGTGCAGGGATGCTGACCAATCCATTGCGCGATCGCTTTGGCATTGTGGCACGCCTTGAGTTTTATACCCACGATGAGCTGGCTAAAATCGTCGTCCGCTCTGCCAAGTTGCTTGAAGTTGAAATGCAGGCAGCAGGGGCCTCTGAAATTGCGCGCAGGGCACGCGGCACGCCGAGGATCGCCAACCGTTTGTTACGGCGGGTACGTGATTATGCACAGGTGAAATCTGATGGCGTGGTGACTGATACCATTGCCGATGCTGCACTTAAAATGCTCGATGTTGATCAGCTTGGTTTGGATGTGATGGACCGTAAACTGTTGCAAGCGGTACTGGAGAAGTTTGCTGGCGGTCCTGTTGGGTTGGATAATCTGGCTGCAGCCATTGGGGAAGAGCGTGACACCATAGAAGATGTGCTGGAGCCCTACCTGATTCAGCAAGGTTATTTAATGCGAACCCCGCGGGGACGCGTTGCGACCATGCTGGCTTACCAGCATTTTGGATTAAAACCCCCCGCCAGTATGGTCGGTGGGGAGTCCTGGCAAGACTCGGCGCCATAGCATGTTTGTGTTTCCCGTACGCGTGTATTACGAAGATACTGATGCCGGTGGCGTGGTTTACCACAGCCAGTATTTAAATTTTATGGAGCGCGCACGTACCGAATGGTTACGCAGTCTTGGGTTTGCGCAAACCCTGCTGCGCCAGCAGGAGCAGGTATTATTTGTGGTGCACAGTATGCACTTGCAGTATAAAAAACCAGCCAGATTTGATGACACCTTGCTGGTTTCTTCGCAGCTGCTGGCCATGGGCCGCAGCAGTTTTACCTGTCAGCAGCACATATTGCGGGACGAGGTTGTTTTATTGGAGGCACAGGTCAAAATCGCCTGTGTGCACGCAGATTCATTTAAACCCACGGGTATTCCAGCCCGTATCAAAATAGCACTGGAGTCTTCATGAATGTAACAAACGATATGTCAATATTCACCCTGATCACTGGTGCCAGCTTGCCTGTGCAGCTGGTCATGTTGATTTTGCTCATCACTTCCCTGATCTCATGGTGGTATATCTTTATCAAAGTATTTTCTCTCAAAACAGCCACAGAAAATATTGATCAGTTTGAAGCACAATTCTGGGCCGGGGGCGATTTGAATGACCTGTACGAGCGCATTTCGGCAGGCCATAAAACGCCACAGGGCATGGCTAGCATTTTTCAGGCTGGATTAAAAGAGTTTATACGCTACAAACAGCAAAAAGATACCGAAGTCAGCGATGTGATGGAAGCAACACGTCGTGCCATGCGTGCGGCGTATAACCGCGAGCTCGATTACCTTGACTCGCATTTGCCATTTCTGGCGTCTGTAGGTTCCGTCAGCCCTTACATCGGCTTGTTTGGCACCGTCTGGGGCATCATGAATGCGTTTCGCGGCTTGTCCACTGTGGCGCAAGCAACCTTGAGTCAGGTCGCGCCCGGTATTGCAGAAGCCCTGGTGGCCACCGCAATCGGCCTGTTTGCGGCGATTCCGGCAGTGATTGCTTACAACCGCTTTGCGGCAGGGGTAGACCGGCTCTCGGTGCGTTACGAAAGCTTTATTGAAGAATTTACCAATATTCTGCAACGCAGAGCCTGACAGGAGCGCTTATGAGCAGAACGCGTAAACGGCGCCTGATGAACCAGATCAATGTGGTGCCTTACATTGATGTTACGCTGGTCTTGCTGGTGATTTTCATGGTGACTGCACCCATGACCAATCCCGGTATGGTTGAGTTGCCAAAAGTCGGGCAAGCACTCAAGCAAAGCGGCGATCCTATTGTGGTCACTGTGAAAAAAGAGGGTTCAGTCCAGCTGGATGGCAAGGAAATGGAGCGAGATGACATGCTGGCACTGGTACGCCAGCGTCTGGCCGAGTCCAACAAGCCGGTCGTGGTCGCAGCAGACAAAGATACACCTTATGGCGAGGTGGTTTCTGTCATGGACTTGCTCAAGCAGGCACAGGTCACCCAGGTTGGGCTGCTGTTTCAGAACGAAAAGTAATCACTGGAAGCGACTTCTGGCATGACTCAGCACATCAATAGACAAGATCAGGCAATACGCAGACGCGCCGCCATACTGTCGGTGGTCATGCATGTGTTTCTTCTTGCAGCCATGATTTTTATGGTGGACTGGAAAGACGCGCATGTGAATCCCTCCGTGATGGAGGCAACTTTATGGGATAGTTTGCCCAGTAAGGCATCTCCTGACCCAGTCTCTAAACCGCCTGAGCCAACGCCGCCCCCTCCTGCGCCCGAGCCCCCCCCTAAGCCAGAACCTGAGCCTGAGCCACCGAAAAAGGTGACGCCGCCTGAGCCGCAAGTCAATCAGGCGGAACAAGAAGCTGAAATTGCACTCAAAAAGCTGGAAGAAGAGAAAAAGCGCAAGATTGAGGAAGAAAGAAAAGAGGACGAAAAGAAGAAGCAGGAAGAAAAACTGAAGAAAATTCAGGAAGCGTTGCGCAAGCAAGAGGAAGAAGACAAGCTGAAGAAAATCCAGGAGGCCATGCGTCAGCAGGATCTGGCAGCGCAGCAGGCAGCCGCCTCTGCAACAGTGGATCCTTCTGTATTGGGTTATTACGTCAAGCTGATGGAGCGTAAAATCCGGAGTACTGTGAACCCCGGTTTATGTCCGGTGACCAATCCCGAGTTGCTGGTAGACATGCAACTCACGCCTGGGGGCGATATTTCAGGCCTGCCTAAATTGGCCAAAGGCTCTGGTGATGCCGTCTGTGATGATGCCGTGTTGCGCGCGGTTCTCGCGGCCAAACCATTTGATTTGCCGGGGGACGACTATCCTGCAGAGCGCAAGAGAATGCTGGAACAGATTCGCCTGAAATTCAGGCCTCGTGGTTAAGTCATGACGTGGTCAGGGCTTTTCGTTATAATTCTTGATTAACGGGCAATATAAAGTGAATAACATTGTGAGCATGAAAACGCTAAAAAGCCGCCTGGATTGTTCTCGTCAGGCATTTTGGAATACGCTGGCTGCCAGTGTACTCGTCTTATTGACCGCAATACCTGCAAAGGCAGCGCTCGAAATCGAGATCAGTGGCGGAAGTGCTGTACAGATCCCGATTGCGATTTTACCCTTGGCTGAATCTGCCAATGTGCTAGGTAAAAACCGGTTGCATGAAATTATCAGTAACGATCTGAAAAGCAGTGGCCTGTTTCGTATTATCAATACCAGTGGCATGCCAGCACTGCCGACCAGCCAAGCGCAAATTAGGTACACTGACTGGACCGCACTCAAGGCACAGGGTTTAAGTCTGGGGGATGTTCAGCAAACGGCTAACGGCAACCTGAAGGTTTCTGTACAGGTCATGGATGTATTACGCCAGGCGCCGCTTTTACAGCTTAATTACACTATTCCTCCTAGCCAATATCGCCATGTGGCGCATTTGATTGCAGATCAGATTTACGAGAAATTCACAGGTCAGCCTGGGTCATTTGCCACTCGGATTGCCTATGTGACCAAAGTAGGCAAGCGCTTTACCCTGCAAGTGGCCGATGCGGATGGCTTTAACGCACAAACGCTGGTTGCCTCGAATGAGCCGATTATTTCACCTACATGGTCGCCTGATGGCAACAGCATGGCCTATGTTTCGTTTGAAAAGAAAAAGCCGGTGGTCTTTGTGCAGTCTCTTTATACCGGTGAGCGTAAGGTCGTTGCTAACTTTAAAGGGAACAACAGTGCGCCTGCCTGGGCGCCGGACGGTAGTAAGCTGGCAGTGGTGCTGACTTATGGGGCTAACTCGCAAATTTATACGATTTCCCAGGATGGCTCAAATTTGCAGCAAGTTACAAAGAGCAATGCCATTGATACCGAGCCTGCGTTCTCACCAGATGGTCAGTGGATCTATTTCAGCTCTGATCGGGGCGGTCGTCCGCAAATTTACAAAGTTCCGGCTTCTGGCGGTTCGCCAAGCCGTGTTACTTTTGAAGGCGGCTACAATGTCAGCCCGCGCTTTTCACCAGATGGACGGTATTTAACTTATATCCGTAATGATGGTGGTTCATTCAAAGTTGCGTTGCAAGACTTGGGCACAGGTGCTGTCAAGCTGCTAAGCACCGGTTCGCAAGATGAATCCCCCAGTTTTGCCCCAAATGGACGTACGCTGATGTACGCTACCCGGGTAGGTGGACGTGGCACATTGGCGACGGTCACAGTAGATGGTTTGGTGCGGCAGCGCTTGTCAGAAGCCGGTGGTGATATTCGTGAGCCGGCCTGGGGCCCTGCTCAAGCCATTAAGAGTGGCAACTAAGTGATTATTTTTTGGTTTTTAACGTAATTTAAAGGAGAAATGATGAAAAACATCTGGAAAGTAGCAGTACTGGCGTTGGTTCTGTCAGCTTGTAAAAGCACCCCAATGAACCCGGCCAAGGTGGAAGACGCAAGTGTCACCCGCCCGATTCCAAAAGCCGAAGCACAATCTTCCGCTGATGGTTCTGCAAGCACTGATAAAATCACCATGAAGACTGTGGATGTGGATGCAGACAAGAATGGTCAGATGGACGCGGCTGAGCTGGCAAAACGTCAAGTATTTTTTGACTACGACAGTGATGCGATTCGTGCAGAATACAGTGCATTAATCGCCAACCATGCCAAGTATCTGGTGGCACACCCGCAAACCAAAGTGGTGCTGCAAGGCAATACTGATGAGCGTGGTACCCATGAATACAACCTGGCATTGGGTCAGCGCCGTTCAGTGGCAGTGAAAAAAGCTTTGAATGTGTTGGGTGTGCCTGACAGCCAGATCGAAACAGTGAGTTACGGTGAAGAGCGTTCCAAGCAAAATTGTGCTGAAGAAGACTGCTTTCAGTATGACCGCCGTGTAGACATTGTGTATGCTGGTCAGTAATTCACGCACCAGTTTCTCTGCTGTATTGATGTGCCTCGGGCTGGTTGTTCACTCCGCCAGCCATGCGGCATTATTTGATGATACAGAGGCGAGAAAACGTATTCTTGAGGTTGAGACCAAGCAAGCGGCGGATCACGACGCGCAGCAAAATGCGATTAGTGACTTGACGCGTGTGCAAAAAAGCCTGGAAAAGCGTGTACAAAGTCTGGAAGCGCTGATGAATGGTAAAGGCCTGCTGGATATGCAAAATCAGCTGGAGCTTATGCGTCAGGATGTGGCACAGCTTAAAGGGGATCTTGAAGTGGTGACGCATCAGCTAGAAGAGATGCGTGCCAAGCAAAATGCTTTATACACTGATCTCGATACTCGCCTGCGCAAACTGGAGTCAGGTGCGTTAGCTGGTTCTGCACAGGGCACGACCACTGATGGGGCAACTGATGCAAAATTGTCAGAAGCCGCACAACAGGAGTCGCGCGCTTTTTCTGAGGCTGATTCTTTCAGTCAGGCGGGCAAGTATAAAGAAGCATTTAATGCGTATGATGCTTTTCTCAAAGCATACTCAGGCAGCAAGCTGGTGCCTGATGCGATGTACGGGATGGGGTATAGCCAATTTGGACTGAAAAACTACAAATCGGCTATTTCGACCCAGCAGAAATTTCTAGAAAACTATCCAACGCATCCGTTGGCGGCAAATGCCATGATGAACATGGCGAATAGCCAGATTCAGTTGGGCCAGATTCCTGAAGCAAAAAAAACGCTCAAGAATCTGATTTCTACCTATCCAGCTGCTGAAGTCACACCCAGTGCACAAAAGCGCCTGAAGGTGCTGGAGAGCATTAAATAGCAGTTTTGCCAAGCTTGGGCGATAATAACGGGCAGATAGCAATATCTGCCCTTTTTATTTTAATATCCTCATGACTACACTCAGAATTTTTGAAATTTTCTACTCCTTGCAAGGCGAGAGTTCACGTGTCGGCTTGCCGACCGTATTTGTGCGGCTCACGGGCTGCCCATTGCGCTGCGGATACTGTGATACCGAATACGCGTTTGAGGGCGGCGGTGTCATGACGGTAGAGGACATCTTGCAGCAAGTTGCCTCTTACGGGACGCAATTTGTCTGTGTCACCGGCGGGGAGCCGCTGGCACAAAAAAACTGTATTACCCTGCTGGACGAATTGGTCACTGCCGGTTATCAGGTCTCGCTTGAAACCAGCGGTGCGCTGGATATTTCCATGGTGAATTCACAAGTTAAAATTATTATGGATATCAAAACGCCGGGTTCGGGTGAAGTGCATCAGAATCGTTGGGCCAACCTCTCACTTTTAAAGGCGGGGGATGAAGTGAAGTGGGTGCTCTGCAGCCGCGAAGACTATGACTGGGCCAAGGATATGCTGGACGTGCAGCCATTTCCTGCGCACTGCGAGCATTTATTTTCACCGAGTTTTCATGAAGTAAGTGGCGAAACGCTGGCCAGCTGGATTTTGCAAGATCAGCTCAAGGTGCGTATGCAGTTACAGCTGCATAAGATTTTGTGGGGAGAAAAGCAAGGGGTATGACAGTGCAAGAAAACGCACCCAAGGCGGTGATTTTACTTTCAGGTGGACTCGATTCCAGTACGGTACTGGCGATTGCCAAAGCGCAAGGCTATGCCTGTTATTGTTTAAGTCTGGATTATCACCAGCGCCACAATGTGGAGTTGCTGGCGGCGCAGCGGGTGGCCAAAGCCCTGGGTGCGCAAGCGCACAAAACGGTGCAGCTCGACTTATCCTTGTTTGGTGGCTCAGCGCTGACCGACAATGCGATTGCTGTCCCAGAATACGAAACGCAGGGAATTCCGGTCACCTATGTGCCTGCACGTAACACCATCATGCTGTCACTGGCGCTGGCCTGGGCAGAGGTGTTGCAGTCGCGGGATATTTTTATTGGGGTGAACGCCCTGGATTATTCCGGTTACCCGGATTGCCGTGGTGAATACGTCAGCGCTTTCCAGCAAATGGCCAATCTGGCAACTAAAGCTGCGGTTGAAGGACAAACCATTACCGTACATGCACCATTGATTGATATGACCAAGGCCGAGATTATTCGCGCTGGTCATGCGCTGGGATTGAATTATGGTCTGACGGTATCGTGTTATCAGGCGGATAGTCGTGGTGCAGCCTGTGGCGTCTGTGATTCCTGCCGTTTTCGTAAATCCGGCTTTGTGCAGGCCGGGCTGGCAGACCCAACGCGCTATCGTGATGCCGAAAAGCTGATATAAAAAGCTTGCCACGGCTTGCAATTCTCCAGTATAATCCGCGCCTTTCTGCAAAGAATTCATTTTTAAGAGAAAACAAGATTATGGTCGTTATTCGTTTATCACGTGGTGGCTCCAAAAAGAACCCGTTCTACAGCCTGGTTGTGGCAGATTCCCGCAATCGTCGTGACGGTCGTTTTATCGAGCGCGTTGGTTTCTATAATCCATCTGCGCGCGCTGGCGCTGAAGCCTTGCGTATCGATGAAGCACGTACACAATACTGGGTTGACAATGGTGCACAATTGTCTGACACCGTTGCACGTCTGGTTAAATTTCACGCCAAAGGCCCTGAAGGCATGGCTGCTGTGAAAGCAAAAGATGCTGCCAAAGCTGAAGCTGCTAAAGCTAAAGCGATTGCTGATGCTGCTGCAAAAGTAAAAGCTGAAGCGGATGCCGCCGCGGCTGAAGCTGCTGCCAAGGCCAAAGCAGAGGCTGACGCTGCTGCTGCAGAAGCTGCCGCCGCTGAAGCGCCAGCTGCTGAGTAATTGTTTCAACGCCTGAAATCATATGGCGTTTGAAAACATGGTTGTGATGGGGCGCATAGTCGCCCCATATGGCGTTTATGGGTGGCTGAAAGTGATCCCGGATACCGAGACTATCGATGGCTTGCTGGGCTATGATGCCTGGTGGGTCGGCAAAGCACCCAACTGGCGTGCGATTAAAGTCGAGCAAGCCAAAATTCACAACGATGTGTTGCTGATTAAATTTGCTGGCGTTTCTGACCGTGATCAGGCATTTAGCCTGAAAGGGCAGCAGGTTGCCGTGCCGCGCGAAGCGCTGCCAGAGCCGGATGAAGGTGAGTACTACTGGTCCGACCTGATAGGTTTGCAGGTGACCAATAAGCAGGGTGTCGTGTTTGGAAAAATCACCCAAGTGTTTGAAACCGGTGCCAATGACGTATTGGTGGTACGGGAAGAACAGGCAACCGCTGTGCAAGGCAAAGATGGCAAGATGCACGAAGAATATCGCGAACGTCTGATTCCGTTTACCAGTGAGGCGGTGCCAGATGTGAATCTGCAAGCCGGGACGGTACTGGTGGATTGGGATGCTGATTTTTAAAGCGGTCTGTCGTTTAGAGGGGCTGGCGTTTGGAAGGACAGCACGCGCATGATGCAGATTGAAGTGATCAGTTTGTTCCCGGAGATGTTTTCGGCGCTGACTGAGCATGGTATTACCAGTCGCGCCAGACAACGCAGCCTGTATCAACTGACGCTGACCAACCCGCGTCAGTATACGCAGGATGTGCATCATACGGTGGATGATCGGCCTTATGGCGGTGGCCCCGGCATGGTGATGCTGGCAGAGCCGCTGGCGGCTGCAATTACTGATGCCAAAGCACGGTTGCAGGCAAAAGGGCTGGTGCCAAGGGTGATACACCTCTCACCCCGTGGGCAAGCCCTGACGCATGCCAAGGTGATGGCGCTAAAAGAATGTTCGGGGCTGGTGCTGTTGGCCAGCCGCTATGAGGGCGTAGACCAGCGGGTGCTGGATACGCTGGTGGATGAAGAGTTGTCGATTGGCGACTATGTGCTCAGTGGTGGTGAGTTGCCTGTCATGGTGTTGCTGGATGCGATTATCCGACAATTGCCAGGGGCCTTGGGCGATGCAGATTCGGCGCAGGAAGATTCGTTTGTAAACGGCCTGCTCGATTATCCACACTACACGCGCCCGGAAGAATTTGCAGGTTTAAAGGTGCCGGAAGTGTTATTATCCGGGCACCACGAAAAGATTAGACAATGGCGATTACAACAGTCGCTGTTACTAACCAGGGCGAAACGCCCGGATTTGCTGGCCGCAAGGCCGTTGACGAAGGAAGAGGCTAGGCTACTTGGCAAGCAAGAGTAGGTACGAGCTCTTTACAATTAAAAGGAACGAAAGGAAGTAATATGGCTGACATTATTAAAATGTTAGAGCAAGAAGAAATTGCTCGCTTGAACAAAACCATCCCTTCATTTGCCCCAGGCGACACAGTCGTTGTTGGTGTAAACGTGGTGGAAGGTACCCGTAAACGTGTGCAGGCTTACGAAGGCGTAGTCATTGCAAAACGCAACCGTGGTCTGAACTCCTCATTCATCGTGCGTAAAATCTCTTCAGGCGAAGGCGTTGAGCGTACATTCCAGACTTACTCCCCACTGATCGCTTCGATTGAAGTGAAACGCCGTGGTGATGTACGTCGCGCCAAGTTGTACTACTTGCGTGAGCGTTCAGGTAAATCTGCACGTATTAAAGAAAAACTGGTTGCCCGCGAGAAAGAAATCGCTGTGGACAACAGCTAAGATTGCGACTGAACAGTCAGCAACGTTAAAAGCCCTTCTTCGGAAGGGCTTTTTTATGCCTGGTTGCATGCCGCGCTGGATTACAGTTTAATAGTGGTCATGAAGCCTCCTTCAAATACTCCTCTGGATGCACTGGTCCCGGCCCCATTCGGGTTTGTCGGTGTGCGCTGTGACGAAACAGGTGATGCGCTGCAACTGCTGATGCATGCCTTGCCGCTGAAAGCCCAGCCCAACCCACGTGCCAGCAGCATTGCTGATCAGGTTGCGGCTTATCTGGACAATCCGCGCAGCCAATGGCAAGCCATTGCATCCAGTCGCGGCACTGCATTTCAGCAGCGCGTCTGGCAGGCCATGCGCGAGATCCCGGTGGGTGAAACCTGCACCTACGCGCAACTGGCTGCGGCAGTACACTCTGGTCCACGCGCCGTGGCCAATGCTTGTGGCGCCAATCCCTTGCCCTTGTTTAATCCATGTCATCGCGTGGTGGCCAGCAATGGCATGGGCGGCTTTATGCAAGGCGTTGCAGAAGGGCTGGAGATCAAGCGCTGGTTGTTGGCGCATGAGCAGAAAGGCACGCCATAACAGTAGATGCAGCAAAAAAATACTTCTTCAGCAAGCGCGATGCCTTTTCCTGACATCGACACGTTTATCGACCAGCTCTGGCTGGAGGATGGGCTTTCCGCCAATACACTCTCCAGTTATCGCAATGATTTAAAGGGCTTCGCGGAGTGGTGCAGTAAATACCCGCTCACCCTGTGGGAAGTGCAATCCTCGCATGTACAGGAATATCTGGCCGTGCGCTTTCCGCAGGTGAAAGTACGCAGCATTAACCGGCTAATTGCCACCTTGCGCCGGTTTTATCGCTATGCGCTGGCAAGCAACCTGATCAAGCAAGACCCCACGCTGCATATCGAAGCGCCAAAAATGCCCAAGCAGTTGCCCAAAACCATGAGTGAGTCACAAGTCGAAGACTTGCTCAATGCCCCGGATGTAAATACACCTTTGGGCATGCGCGACCGTGCCATGCTGGAACTACTGTACGCCAGTGGCTTGCGTGTTTCCGAGCTGGTGAATATCACCATTGCCGAAGTCAGCACCCAGGATGGCGTGGTGCGGGTGACTGGCAAGGGCAGCAAAACACGGCTGGTGCCGATGGGGCAAGAGGCCGCCGAGTGGATAGACCGTTACCTTGCGCATGCACGCACAGAAATACTCAAAGGCGGCTTGAGCAATGCAGTGTTTGTGACCCATCGCGGTGAAGCCATGACCCGACACGCGTTCTGGCACATTATCCAGCGCTATGCATTGCAGGCGGGGATTGCCCAACATATCAGCCCGCACGTGCTGCGGCACGCGTTTGCCACGCATTTACTTAATCATGGCGCCGATTTGCGCGTGGTACAGATGTTGTTAGGGCACGCGGATATTTCGACCACGCAGATTTATACGCATGTGGCTAGGGAAAGGTTGCAGCAGTTGCATAAGATGCATCATCCTAGGGGATAGTGTTTGAGGTTAAGATGAACCTTTGAATGATTGTAGTATCTTGCTGATTTGCTCTATGCCGTCGAAAGTTGAAGGTAAATTCTCCTCATTTGTTATCAATCCGCTAAAGACAAGATTTTCAAATTTATCTAAAGAAGCAGAATCTTTGGATTTCATTTCTCAAAAGTAGAATTTCTATTAGGACGGGACTGATTGAAGCAAATCCTAATAACAGTAGGATTGATCTTGCCCAAGTAAGTTCTCTTAATTTTGATAAGGCAAGATTGTTGAATCCTTGGTAAAGACCTACAAAATTAAATGCTGTTTCGAAATTTTCTAACTTTGCTTTTAAGTTATCAATGGTTTTGAGTTTTGTTGATAATTCATTGTCCCATTTTGATTTTAAAGATTCTATTTCATCAATTTTTTTATTAAAGGATCTAATGTCAGCCATGCCTTCATTGTGAATGTAGGATTTAATGATTGCAGACGGCATGACGTATCGAGCCCATAACATTTCTGCATGAAATTGATTGAGTGCTGATAGCGGGGTAATAAGGTTCTCGAAATAATTTGAGATTGAATTTAGTTCGAAGGACTCCTCATTAACATTAAATTGAGCTTCAAGGATTAATCTGTAAACTGAGGCTGTGATGTTGTTGATTAACTCGTTTACAGAAGTGTCGCTGACTTCAGTATCGTTTATGAATTTGCTCAAGTAATTTATTAAGGAGTTGCCAATCCATTCGATATTATTTGGGCAATTGATATCAAAAAAAGCTGTGTTATTTTGCAATATCTTAAAGAATTTGATCAGGTTATTTTGCGTCTTAGAAAGTGAAGCATCTGCGATTTCATGGGATCTTAGTTTTTTTAAAAATAACCTTATTAGCTCTTGGTTTTGTTGTTGTGAAAAAAAATCATTAGAGATCGTTTCCATATATGACCTTCCTAGGAGTGGCTTCTGTAAATAACTATACCCAGCGCCTTCAACCCAGGCAATATTCCCGGCTTACTTACCTTTAATTTCACATTTTGCGCTTTAAATTCCTGCAAAATCAGTTGGCAAACATGTTCACCTAAAGCTTCAACCAATTTAAAGCTATGTTCGGCCAAAGTCTCGCGAATACGGCTGACCACCATGCCATAATCAATCGTATCTTCAATGGCATCGGTCTGGCAGGCCTGGCTAAAATCATAGCCAATTTCAATATCCAGAATAATGGTCTGCGGGATAGTGCGTTCCCATTCGGGCACACCGAGTTTGGTTTGTACTTTGACTTGTTCGAGAAAGATAATATCCATCAACGCTGATCCTTGTTGTTATTTCCGCGCAGGCCGGAATCCAGTATGATTCGGCATCATACAACATCGTACAGCGGCTGGCATAAGCGGCTGACTTTCTCCGGGATTCAAGCATGAATGAAATAGGATTTGATATCGAGGCGCTGGTCTGGATTGTTGCAGGCTATTTGATCGGCTCAATAGCTTTCGGCATTATTATCAGCAAGTTATACCGCTTGCCTGACCCACGCACGGTGGGCAGTGGCAATATCGGCGCGACCAATGTGGCGCGTAGCGGTAAAAAATCGGCGGCGATTTTAACCTTGGCGGGCGATGCTTTTAAAGGCTGGCTGCCAGTGTGGCTGGCCTTGCATGCGGGTATGTTGATGGATGTGGTGGCGCTGGTCGGGTTGGCGGTGTTTTTAGGGCATTTATACCCGATTTATCACAAGTTTAAGGGCGGTAAAGGGGTGGCGACTGCGCTGGGTGTAATGATTGCCTTTTCTGGCTGGTTGGCCCTGAGTGTGATCGCTGTCTGGCTGGCGGTGTTCCTGATTAGCCGCATTTCTTCATTGTCTGCATTGGTGGCTGCACTATTGTCACCGTTGATTGCCTGGCAGTTTTTGTCACCTTATCCGGTGTATGTGGCAGTCGTGGTGATCATGGCGGCTTTTCTAATCATTCGACACCAGTCCAATATTGCCAAAATACTCGCCGGGACTGAAACCCGCTTTGGCAAAAAGTAAGTACTTGCCTGTTGGCTAGGCGGGGGCTTTTAATTCCGCCAAATCCCAACGCGGGCGTACGCTAAAGCTGTATGCCTGCGTCGAGGTTTCGGTCTGCGTTTGCATGGCGTTGAGGCGCATGGCGCCTGCAAAGGCAATCATGGCGCCGTTGTCGGTGCAAAATTCCAGTCTGGGATAGCTTACCTGTGCACCACGCTTGGCGGCGGCTTCATTCAGGCGCTGGCGCAGGCGTGTGTTGGCCCCCACGCCCCCTGAGACCACCAGTCGCTTCAGCTTGGTCTGCTTAAGCGCTTTCATGCATTTAAGCGTCAAAATTTCGGTGACTGATTCCTGAAACTCAAAGGCGATGTCTCGCACCGTTTGATCATCCAGCTGTGGCTGCTTGTTGACCAGTGTGAGCACGGCTGTTTTGAGCCCGCTAAAACTGAAATTCAAATCCGGGCTGTTGAGCATGGGGCGCGGCAACTGAAAGCGTGCCTGGCCAAGGTCGGCCAGTTTTGAGAGTGTCGGGCCGCCCGGGTAGCCCAGGCCCAGTAATTTGGCGGTTTTATCAAAGGCTTCGCCTGCGGCGTCGTCCAGTGTGTCGCCGAGCAGAGCGTATTGGCCAATGCCGTCTACGCGCATGAGTTGACTGTGGCCGCCAGACACCAGTAATGCCACAAAGGGAAAGGCTGGCCGGTTTTCTTCCAGTAGCGGGGCGAGTAAATGGCCCTCAAGGTGGTGCACACCGACAGAAGGCACTTGCAGCGCAAATGCCAGTGATTGTGCAATGCTGGTGCCGACCAGCAGCGCCCCGGCGAGGCCAGGCCCTTGTGTATAGGCAATGCCATCAATCTCTTGCAGCGTTTTGCTGGCGTGCGTCAGCACTTGTTGTGTCAGCGGCAGCGCGCGGCGGATATGGTCACGCGAGGCCAGCTCAGGCACTACGCCACCATAAGCGGCATGCATGGCAATTTGCGAATGCAGCGCATGCGCCAGCAGGCCTTGCTCGGTATCGTAAAGCGCGACGCCAGTTTCGTCGCAGGAGGATTCAAAGCCCAGCACCAGCATTAAGAATGGTCTCGCATAGATTTTTTTGCAGAAGTGATTGATAAATCCGGATAAGCGCGATAGAATACGCGGTTTTCAGTGCTGCATCAATGCGCAAGCACGATTTGATAACCATTTTTGAAGGATAGGGATTACATGACCGCTATTCGTGTGAAAGAGAACGAGCCGTTTGACGTGGCAATGCGTCGTTTCAAACGTTTGATTGAAAAAACAGGTTTGTTGAACGACTTGCGCGCTCGCGAGTTTTACGAAAAGCCAACTTGGGAACGTAAGCGTAAAGCGGCTGCTGCGGTTAAACGTCAGTATCGTCGTCTGCGCAACCAACAGTTGCCAACAAAACTCTACTAAGCCGTAGAGTGGTTTTTCCGGTTAACTATTTACGCGTTAACCGAATATTGCAAAGGTTGTGGCATGCCACAACCTTTGGCTATTTGTAGGCTAGCCGATTTCGTCTGCTGTTTGCAGGCATCATTATTACGGGACACTCTGATGAGCTTAAAAGCACAAATTACCGAAGACATGAAAACCGCCATGCGCGCGAAGGATATGCAGCGTTTGGGTGTGATTCGTTTGTTGCAAGCTGCGATCAAGCAGCGTGAAGTTGATGAGCGTATCGATCTGGATGATGCCGCGGTGATCACTGCAATTGAAAAAATGCTTAAACAGCGCCGTGATTCGATTGCCGCCTATGAAGGTGCCAATCGGATGGATCTGGCGGATCAGGAAAAATTTGAAGTCACCGTTTTGCAGGGCTATTTGCCCGCACAGATGAGCGAAGAGGAAATCAATGCCATTATCGCCAAAGTGATTGCAGAGACCGGGGCTGCCGGTGCCAAGGATATGGGCAAAGTGGTGGGCGCGGTCAAACCGCTGGTGGCTGGTAAAGCCGATATGGCCAAGGTCTCTGGCATGATTAAGGCTGCATTGGGTTAAATTCGTCCGTTCGGCAAGCTCACAAAAGGCGCGTGCAGCGCCTTTTTTATTTCGCGCTTTTATTGACTGCCGTCTTGCCGAGTCGTCAGCCATGGCCTGATATGCGATACTTGCGTTTATGATTCCAGAAAGTTTTATTCAAGAACTGCTCAACCGTGTGGATATTGTCGAAGTGATCGACAAGGCAGTGCCATTGAAAAAAGCCGGGGCCAATTATTCGGCCTGCTGCCCGTTTCATAACGAAAAATCCCCCAGTTTTACCGTCAGCCCGACCAAGCAGTTTTATCACTGTTTTGGCTGTGGTGCGCATGGCAGTGCGATCAGTTTTCTCATGGAATATAACGGCCTCAGCTTTATAGAGGCGATTCATGATCTGGCAAAAAATATTGGCATGATTGTGCCACAGGAGCAGCGCGACCCCAGTCAGCCCGCGCCGCCCAGTAAAGCCGTCATGCTCAGTTTGCAGGAAACCCTGCAGCAGGCGGCCGCGTATTACAAAGCTGAGCTTAAAAAATCCCCCCGTGCCATTGAATACCTGAAAGCGCGTGGACTGAGCGGCCAGATTGCGGCCAGGTTTCAAATTGGCTATGCCCCGGCTGGCTGGCAGAATCTGCAAACCGTGTTTCCGCAGTATGAGGCCGAAGCGCTTGAAACCGCCGGGCTGGTGGTGCAAAACGAGCAGGGGCGTCGCTATGACCGCTTCCGTGATCGCATCATGTTTCCTATTTACAATCAAAAAGGGGAAGTGATCGGGTTTGGCGGGCGCGTGATTAACCCGGAAGACACCCCTAAATATTACAACTCGCCAGAAACGCCGCTGTTTCAAAAGGGCCACGAGTTGTATGGCTTGTTTATGGCACGGCGCGCCATACGCGATGCCGGTCGGGTGCTGGTGGTGGAAGGGTATATGGATGTGGTGGCGCTGGCGCAATATGGCATCGACTATGCCGTGGCGGCGTTGGGCACGGCGACGACGCCGTTTCACGTCGCCAAGCTGATGCGGCAAACCGATGAAATTGTCTTCAGTTTTGACGGTGACAAGGCCGGGCGAACAGCGGCCTGGCGTGCCGTGATGAATGCCTTGCCTGCAATCAAAGATGGCCTGAAGTTGCGTTTTTTGTTCTTGCCGCAGGAGCATGACCCTGACAGTTTTGTGCGTGAATTTGGCAAGGCGGCTTTTGAAGCGGAAATGAATAAAGCCATGCCGCTGTCGCAATACATCATTCAGCACCTGAGTGAGCAAAATCCACTGGCTTCGCAAGAAGACAAGGTGCAGTTTTTAAATGATGCCGAACCGATTCTCAAGCAGATTCAGGCGCCACGATACGCCACTTTGCTGCGCAAAAAGGTGGCTGAACTGGCTGGTTTGGGTGAAGGGGAAATGCAGCGCATGCTCAAGTTACCCAATCCGGCCAAAGTTCAGCAAAAGGCCGTCAGGCAGCGTGCGCGCACCACGCTTTCGATTTATGTCCGGCTAGCTTTAATGCTGCTGATGCAGCCGCAATGGGCCACCCCAGACTTGCTGGCCAATGTGACGGGTGAGGGCGAAGAGGAAAACATGTTGCGGGTGCTGGTGAAAGCGGCCATCAGTCAGCCGCAATCCCGCCCGGTGGTGTTGCTGCAAATGATTACGCCTTATATTTCAGAGGTTTTGCGCAATCAATTGCACAGAGAGTTGTCTCTGTTAGATGAATCACTCGACTTTGCCCTTGAATTTGAAGCTACGCGTACCCAATTAGCCGATATGGCGCATAACAAGCGCGACAAAACGATGCTCAATCAACTCACAGAAAAGCCATTTTCTGCACTCAGCGATGCTGAACGTGAGGCATTAAGGCAGCTGACATCCAAGCGCTAGCAGGTTTTTTGCAGCAATACTCAAAAAAGCCGGTGCCAGGTGCTTAAAAAAAGTGCAAAAATCGGGTAAAATGTAGGGTTTCCCGTAATGTTAAATCAAGCAGTGTGACCGAAGTTGTGGGGGCTGCTGGGTAACAATTATTTTAGAGGTGGAATCGGCCATGGCCAGACCAAAAGCAGATAAAAGTTTAGATAAAGAGCTCGGAATCAACGAAGTCGACACCCCCAGAGATCCTGCTACACAGGCCCTTGATGCCGAAGCACGCCGTACCCGCTTGAAAACCCTGATTGTATTGGGCAAAGAGCGCGGTTACCTCACCTACGCCGAAATTAATGACCACCTCCCGGATGACGTGCAAGACTCCGAGCAGATCGAGAGCATTATCGGCATGATCAACGACATGGGTATTCAGGTGTATGAAGAAGCGCCTGATGCCGAAGTGTTGTTGATGTCTGATGCACCGCCAGCCGTGGCTGACGAAGATGCTGCTGAAGAAGCCGAACAGGCATTGGCCACTGTAGACTCAGAATTTGGCCGTACCACCGATCCGGTACGGATGTACATGCGTGAAATGGGGACAGTGGACCTGCTGACCCGCGAAGGCGAAATTGAAATTGCCAAACGCATTGAGGATGGTCTCAAGCATATGGTGCAGGCGATTGCCGCCTGTCCAACCACCATCGCCCAGTTGCTGGACATGGTGGATAAAGTTGAAAAAGACGAAATGAGTGTCGATGAGCTGGTCGACGGCTTGATTGATAGCGACATTGGTCTGGATGATGCGCTTGCGGTGGAAGAGGACGAAGAAGAAGAGTCCGCTGAAGAGGATGAAGATGAGGATGATGAAGACAGTGATGCCAAGGCCTCAGCCTTGTCTGCTGAAGTCATTGCCAAGCTTAAGGAAGAAGTGCTTGCGCGTTTTGCCATCATTCGTGCCGCCAACACCCAAATGAACACGATTCGCGAGGCCAAAGGCACGCAAGATACAGAATACAAAACCCTGCATCAGCAAGTGCTGGATGAACTGACCGCCTTCCGTTTTTCGGCCAAACAGGTTGAAGCGCTGTGTGACCAGGTGCGCCAAATGGTGGAAGAAGTGCGTACCCACGAGCGCAAGATCATGGAGTTTTGTGTAGACAAGGCTGGCATGCCACGTCAGCAATTTATCAAGAGCTTTGTTGGCAACGAAATCAACCTGCAATGGCTGGAGAATGAACTGACCGGCAACCCCGCCTACGGCGAGCGTCTGGAACGTTTCAGGCACTCTATTCTGGATCAGCAAGAGCGCCTGCAAAACCTGCAAAACCGCGTTGGTTTGCCGATCAAAGAATTGCGCGACATTAACAAGCAAATGACCACCGGCGAAGCCCGTGCCCGTCGCGCCAAACGCGAAATGATCGAGGCCAACCTGCGTCTGGTGATTTCCATTGCCAAAAAATACACCAACCGTGGCCTGCAGTTCCTTGATTTGATTCAGGAAGGCAACATCGGCCTGATGAAAGCCGTGGACAAATTTGAATACCGCCGTGGTTACAAGTTCTCCACCTATGCAACATGGTGGATTCGCCAGGCCATCACGCGTTCGATTGCTGACCAGGCACGTACCATCCGTATCCCGGTGCACATGATCGAAACCATCAACAAGATGAACCGTATCAGCCGCCAGATCCTGCAAGAAACTGGTCTGGAGCCTGATCCGGCCACTCTGGCTGAAAAAATGGAAATGCCGGAAGAAAAAATCCGCAAAATCCTCAAAATCAGCAAGGAGCCGATATCGATGGAAACGCCGATTGGTGACGACGAAGACAGCCACTTGGGTGACTTTATTGAAGACAACACCACGCTGGCCCCAATGGATGCTGCCGTGTACGCCAGCCTGCGTGACGCCACCAGTGAAGTGCTGGAATCATTGACCCCGCGCGAAGCCAAAGTGCTGCGTATGCGTTTCGGGATCGAAATGAACACCGACCACACGCTGGAAGAAGTAGGCAAACAGTTTGATGTCACCCGCGAACGTATCCGCCAGATCGAAGCCAAGGCTCTGCGTAAACTGCGTCACCCGACCCGCTCGGAACGCCTGCGCAGCTTCTTAGAAAACGGCCAGGATTAGTTTATAATCACACGCTTTTCGGCCCCTTAGCTCATGCTTGGTTAGAGCAGCGGACTCATAATCCGTTGGTGCTGTGTTCGACTCACAGAGGGGCCACCATTTATAAAGAGACTCAAGGTTAACGCCTTGGGTCTTTTTTTTTGGGGTGAATATCCTTTGGACTCTAGCTTAAGCAATTAACGACTCATTAAAACTACTGCAACTACTAATTCCGTAATTAACATTGCAAACATCAGATATTTTGCGGTATCAACAGAGGTGGACCCGGAAAACTGGACAGTGTTTTAAGTGATATTCTTGCTTAACCTTGCAGCCGATAGGCGGCAGAAAGCAGAGAAAGAAAGCAATGAAACGTACCCGAAGAACCCACGC
>NZ_JAVCAP010000010.1 GCF_030769565.1 Methylophilus aquaticus
GCGTGGGTTCTTCGGGTACGTTTCATTGCTTTCTTTCTCTGCTTTCTGCCGCCTATCGGCTGCAAGGTTAAGCAAGAATATCACTTAAAACACTGTCCAGTTTTCCGGGTCCACCTCTTTTATCGCAGTCAAAGAGGTATCAAGGCAATGCTTCCAACTACGTTGGTTGTTCCGCTAGGCGGATTCAAACAAATATTGGAGTTTGTAGACAAGGCTCCTCAAATGTTGCCATCACATACCAAATGTAAAATCGCACTTGATAAAGATGTTGAGGATGAGTCTCTTGCTTCCTTCAGACTAGATAGTAACCATGTTATGCTTGGGTTGTTTCAGAAGTTAAAAGAAAAAATAAAATACCTTCCATGGACACCTGAGGTTGGTCTAGTTGAGTTGATTAGTGCCGATGTAGTTAATCATGAGAATCAGCTAAAAGAATACTTTAATGACAACCGTTTTACTCTTACTCATGACTGGGGTAGCAAAACTTCAAGTCTGAGTGGGAGCAAGTTACGAGATGAGTGCAAAAAATTAGTCTATAGACTGGGAACCACACTAGAAGCATTAACAGGAAAATCTAACGACAAAATCCGTGAAGAATTATTCAGATATTTGGTAATTAAGACGCATGAAAATAATTCACATGACTTAATTAAGCTAGTTGGGGATTTAATTTATTAACAGAGGGTGTCCTGAATTTTGTGTAAACGGCGGTTGATTACTGCCGAGTTAGAGGTGGACCCGGAAAACTGCAACAAAACGAGAGGGTCGGGTCTAGCTATGTAGCAAATCAACGAAGCCTCAGCCTCGACAGATTGAATACCCCAAATAAACACCAGTTTCGATTATGGCAACCGCTTTAAATGCCGAAACTGAGTAGCTGCGCCAATTTCGTTACCATTTTCTTTGCGGACATAGGCAATCAGGTCACCCGTTGAAAACTGAATATCATTGACTGAAAATGGGCTGACAACAGCATATGCATCCCATTCTTCGATATGACCAATAACATCTGTGCGTGTGACTGAAATTCGACCAGGGCGAAGCGTGACCCAAGTCGAGACGATGGGGTTTTGCCTTGCCACTTCAAGATCACTGGCTTTTTCAAACGGACATAAGGGTTGCCCTGCAATGACGGCGTGCCTGAGCTCGCCGTTGGGATAGTAACCCACGGCATCGCACTTCACTGGCACTGGGCCAGCCGGACCTTCGCGATCCAGTTTTGCAGGAAAGCGTAATTTTTGAGAGCTTTCGGGGAAAAGCCAAACACCTTCGATGTCTTTTTCTGTTGCGGGGCGCAATTCAGGCCGGTATGGTGAAAACGGACAGGGATACAGTTCAAGCATGGCCATGGCAAGTGATTGTGCGGTGACTGCGGTTTGCTGGGCTTTTGTTTGCACATGCTTATACAGGGTTCTGCGCACCTGCGGTGCGTCCGGGCGATCAAGGCAGATGGACTTGTCTTTGTTCAACTGCGCCGTATCCTGGATAAATTTACTGATTGCATCGGACTCTTGTGCGCTGACATTAATTGCGACTGCGATGCACAAAAAGGCCAGCCCTCCTGTCAATATCATGCGCCACGCAAGCGCTGATGCGTTCAACATATGCCAGCTATTGCTCTGAATAATCGCTCTAACTCTCATGATTTTCCCCCACTGACTGATGCCGCTATTTTAGTTTTTAGCGACTGTTGTACGAATCAAAATAAATCCTGAAAACGCATTCATTTGTCATCCTCGCGAAGGCGGGGATCCATGCCTGCGGAGATCCATGTAAGTCACTGATTAAAATGGATTTCCGCTTTTGCGGGAATGACGGAACGTTGATCTCTTGTCGAACATAGTCTCTTTTTTAGTTCGTGCAAATGTCTCTTTTGTATATGTATACCCTGTTTTAAGGCGGGCTTTAAAGTCCTGCCCAATGATGCGAAAATTAATTATATAACTTGCGTCCAGTTTAGTCATACAGCAATTCCCCTGCGACAGCGTTGCTGTTATTTAGTGTATTGCTTTAGATGCTGGAAGTGCGGTAAGCCCGAGCACCCCGCCTGAATAAATGGATATTCGGCAAAAATAGGGCTGCAGGCAGCCGTTAAGCGACCACCCATTAAATAACTTGGATAAACAACAAGCTTAATGCAAGCTCTATCAACACTGCGGCTAATATCCCTTTGCTGGCTCGCCCTTTAAATAACTCATACACCCCTAACAGAGCCAACAGCAAGCAGCTGCTTATCAGTCCATAAACCAGCGCAGCTCGCACAGGCGATTGCGCTGCATTTCTGCCGAAAAATAACATGACGGCAACACCGGCATAGAGCGCTGCAGCACGCCTTCCGACTAGCCTGGTCGCAGCTGAATCGTCCACGCCCCAGGCTGTCAGGAATCGCGCGGGGGCTAGCATCCAGATTACAGCAATGAATGAAAATGCGCTGGCAGTCATGACTGCCAGCATATCAAAACGCAATAGCATGATGCATGCCTTTCAATTAGTTAAGTATTGTGTCGAGCGCGTCTAATTTCATCTCCTGACGAATGCCTTTATCGACCAATGCAGCCGGAGCAAACCTCCTTAAGAAGCTTAATCGACAGGCCAGTTTTCCAGCCGCATAGCGCACTTTCGGGTGCTTGGCAGTCGCTGCTTTCAAGACCACTTGTGCCACCACTTTGGGATCGTCACCCCCCTCTACTGCCGCTTTCACCAGCTTAGCCAGTGCTTTTCGCGCAACGGCATACTCCTCAAGCGGACTATCCAACGCGGGTGCATTCGCTTCAAAGTTGGTTCTCGTATAGGCAGGTTCAATCACTGATACGCGTATGCCTCGGGTACGCAGTTCATGGTCTAAGGATTCTGAATAGCCTTCAATCGCATGCTTGCTTGCCGCATAAGTGGCCATGTAAGGTGCCGGGATTAAGCCTAGTACAGACCCTATATTAATAACGCGCCCTGCCCTTGTTGACGCATGTAAGGCAGCACCGCCCGAATGACCCGTACCACACCAAAAAAATTGGTATTAAAGATCTTGTGCATTTGCGCCATTGAGCTTTCTTCTGCGCCCCCTGCTTCCACTCCAAAACCGGCGTTATTCACAACAAGATCAATCCGCCCTTCAGCCTGAATCACCGCTTTCAGGGCCGCCTCTACCGATTCTTCACTGTTTACATCCAATGCAATCATTTTGTAAGGAAGCTGCTCAGATTGCGCCCCTTTACGGCTGGTCCCGTAGACCGTATATCCAGAGCGTGCCAACAACGCTGCTGTGGCTTCGCCTATCCCGGATGAAGCCCCTGTCACAAGTGCGATTTTATTTTTCATACGTGTTTCCTTTTTGAATATTAACGATGGGTAATCACTGGCTTCTAAATGAGTTGGACCACGACCTTACCCTTGGCATGCCCTGATTCCAGATACGCGAGCGCCTTGAGGGTTTGATCAAATGAAAACACTTGATCCACCACAGGCTGGATATGTCCGCCATCCATGAGTTTGCTGATTTCCGAGAGTTGCTGGCCATCAGGATGTACGAACATAAAAGCGTATTCAATGCCTCGTTTTCTGGCCTGCCTGATCATTTTTCTGCTGATTAAACCAAATAGAAATCTCATGAAAAAGTGCATTCCTCTGTTGCGCGCGAATGCTGCATCCGGTGGGCCGACCAATGAAACCACACGGGCGTTAGGCTTCAGGACTTGGAGTGCTTTTTCAACGCCATCCCCCCTGACTGTGCCCAGCACAACATCGTAACCATGCAACACTTGCTCAAACGCCTGTTTTTTGTAATCAATGATTTCATCAGCGCCTAATTGCTGCACCAGGCCCACATTATTTGTGCTTGTGGTGGTGGCTACTTTGGCGCCCAAATACTTGGCGAGTTGAATGGCAAATGTACCAATACCGCCAGAGCCTGCAGGGATGAAGACTTTTTGCCCCGGCTTGATCGATGTATGCTCCTTGAATGCTTGCCAGGCAGTCAGGCCAACCATGGGGATAGAAGCCGCCTGTACGAAGTCCAGCTTTTGTGGCTTGAGGGCGGCAGCGCTTTCAGGAACAGCGGCATACTCAGCGAGTGCGCCCGTCCCTAAGTCAAAAATGCTGGCATATACCGAGTCTCCTGGTTTGAAACGTGTGACTCGGCTACCAACTTCCAGCACGATGCCAGCCAGATCACTGCCCATAGTGGCTGGCAACTTAAACTTGAGTATTGCCTTGAAGGTTCCTTTGGGAATCATGTAGTCAATCGGGTTCAAACCAGCTGCATGGACCTGTACAAGTATTTCATCGGGTTGAATAGTCGGCCGTGGAATGTGAGCAAATGCAAGTTGATTCGACTTTCCATAACGTTCCAAGATAAGTGCTTTCATTGTGTTTCCTTGTGAAATTGTTTTTAACTATAAATATGATGGTTATCATATTTATAGTTAAAAAAACGAAATTAGTTGTCTTTAAAAAAATTAAACATTGTTGGGCATCGCGTGCTGTAGCGCAGCTTGCCGGAACTCGATAGAGAGTTCAGGATCATCTACCGCACGCGCCAACATCAGCGTACCGACCATCATTGCGACCATGACAAGCGCTTCTTCATGCGCTTTTGACTGAGATTGATCCGACAACTGACCTTCGATAAGGCTGATCATTTCCTTAATCCGGCGAGTAGAAACAGCCCTGACTTCAGGGGCTTGCCTATGCATTTCAGAGCCAAGTGCGGCAAATGAGCATCCCATTTCAATATTTTCAGTATGTTCATTGGACAAGTAGGCACGCATCAGTGTCGATAAGCGCTGCTCTTTTGGTGTTGTTGCAAGCACTTGTTCGAATATTGCGAATGTCTCGGCCCCTGCAAGGTCTGCAGCCTCAGCAAGCATTTGATCTCTGGATGCAAAGTGCGCATAAAAGCCGCCATGCGTGAGCCCTGCTTCCTTCATAATGTCGGCGACACCCGTGCCGCTGTAGCCGCTCCTGCGTATTGCCCTGGCGGCAGTTTCTAAAATGCGCGTATGGGTAAGTTCTTTCCGATTGCAACCGTCTTTTTTAGCTGTTCTGTTTTTCATCAAAACCATAATATATGATGATCATCATATTTACAAGTCAATGTCGCCCTGCAACACGCAACCAGAATGTGTTTTAAAAGTTTGCTTGTGTTTCACACCTGCTGCCCCTATAGTCCACCCACGCGTTTAAATCAGGAAACCCCATGAAAAAACTATTAGTAACTGTACAAGTTGAATTAGACATCCCCGATACCTGGGCATTGGTTGAGCACCCTGATGAGGTTCAAGCCATCAAGCTTGCAGATGGTCGTTTTATGTATATGAGTTTTTTACCCATGTTCACGACCGATGCCAATGAGGGCGCAGAATGGTCTAGCGAATGCTCTGACGAATTCACTGAAACACTGTTGGATATGGTGGCTGATGAAGAGGTGTTGATGAAGTTTGAAACTGATTAATGCAGGGCTTCTCGTTGCTGGCCTGCGACCCCTGATATACACCAGGCGGCGCAGGAGCACCCGATGAAAAAGCAAAACCAGGTCAATGAAGATGGCCTGGTTTTTTTATGCTTACTTTTCTCGACGATTCTTTTGACAGGCGATGTATGCAGGCATGCTGTATGCCATGCGCATGGATGTAAGTTGATTCTTACAGATCAAGCAGCCATTGCCTGATATGGCAAACACGGTGCCAGGTTTATGATGAAAGACTTTCATGACTATATGACAACACAAGGGAGTCAACATTATGCTGTACTATGCCTTAGTATTTCTGGTGATCTCTGTCGTGGCTGGCTGGATGGGCTTTCGAGGCGTGGAATCAGGTGCCGCGACCATCTCCAAAGTGTTTTTCTTTATTTTCCTGTTACTGGCGATTGGTGTGGTACTGGCTACCGTGCTGGGCATCAGCCTGTTTGCATAAGCCCAAACATAGGCCAAAAGTGGTCTGCTTCTAATGATTGAGCAGACCATCTGCATGTAGTATGGCGCGTGCAATCTCTTCGATCGTCACGCGTTTTAACATGGCTTGCTCACGCATCACTTTATAGGCATCAGCCGCGCTGATGCCTTTTGCACGGGCGATCACCGCTTGCGCTGCACTGACTTCATTCACCGCCTGTAACTTTTCTTCAAGACGCTGGTTGCGCTTGCTCAGTGTTCGCACGTTTCTGAAATGCTGAATCGACACAATCAGGGTGGTCAGAATCCCTTTGGCCTGAACCGGGCTGACCAAGATGCCATGGCAGCCCAATGCCAGGGCGGTATCCAGGATAGTAGGGTTTTCATACTCCACGATGCCTATCATGGGGATGTCAGAAGACGGCGTGAGCCAAGATAGCTTTTTCTTGGCACTGGCCTCAGCGTTGAGCAAAAACAATATGATGTCCGTATTTTCGGGCAAGTCAGCGGGCGGTGGCCACAAACAGGCCGTCTGGCAACCAATGCGCTGCAACTGCTGCACCAGTGTGTCGCGGTGACTGTCCTGGGGATGAAAAATGGCAATGCGGGCATCACGCAGGCTGCGAAAAGCATCCAGTGTTGTGCGCTGCTGTTTACTGCTGTTGGGACGCTGAGGCACCGTGTTAGCCATAGCGCACTTCTGCCGGTGACTGCAGGGTATTCCACGCTGCGCCCACATGTGAAACCAGGTAAGGGTCAGGCACGACCCCCAGGCCATCAGACGCGGCCACAATATCAAATTGCCCGTTGGCATTGACGCGGCCGATGCGCGGATTGAGACGTGCATGATGATTGCCGGGATGAATGATCACGCGTCCTTGTGGCGCCTCAAACGCCCGTCCAAGCAAGTGCGGCAGCAGGCTGTCATAATGGTCATCGCCTGCAGCGCGCATGGCTTCTGCAAACAGGTGCACCTGAAAATAAGCGGCCTCCCAACACATATTAGGTTCAATTTCATCACCAAACTGCTGTCTGAAGCGTGCAACACAGGCATGATTATGCGCTGTGGCAATCGATTGAAAATACGGGGCAGAAGTGATGTGCCCGGCAGCGATACGGTTGCCCATTTCACTGACTTCCGCTTCACAGGTGGTCAGGCTGGCAATAGGCACATGCATTGCATCCATGCCACTATCGGCATAGGCCTGATATAGCATGCGTGTGGCCTTGCCCACCACAGTTGAAAAGACAAAATCGGGCGACTTGGCCTTGATGTCCCGTGCAATGGGAATAAAGTCTTTCTCGCTGGCATCAAGCGGCAGGTAGCGTTCGGCCAGTTTTTTACCGCCCGGCACCTGCAAAATAAAATCACTCATGATGCGGTTGGATTCGTACGGGTAGATGTAATCACTGCCTATCAGGTAAATGCGTGCCCCAAAATGACGGGTCATATACTCAGCCAGTTGCGCACTGTTCTGGTTAGGCGCAGCGCCGGTATAGATCACATGCGGGGAAAACTCAAAGCCCTCATAGGGCGTCGGATAAAACAGCAGTTTGCGCCATTTTTCCACAACTGGAATCACGGCTTTTCGCGTGCTCGACATATAACAGCCAAACATCACATTGACCCTGTCTTCACGGATCATGCGCTCGGCATATGCCTGATACTGCTGCGAATCACCTTGCGGATCATAGTAGACGGGCACCAGTTCTCGGCCATGAATCCCGCCTGCAGCATTGATTTCGTTAATCGCAAAAAAGGTGGCAAACGCCTGCGAGCGCTCAATGGTGGCGGTGGCACCGCTGGTGGAAAACAGCACACCGACAGGAATCGGATCGGAGTTTGCCATGACTGACTTTCATATTTGGCCCCGGCCGAGTGCCGGGGCTGGTTAGCAGAATATGCGTTTAATTCGGCAGGCCGTCTATCGGTGCCTCTTTGGTACCCAAGGTGGGTCTGGTAAACGATTCTACCATGGCACGTGCAGCGTCCGGGTCCTGTACCCACTTGCTGTAAAAGCTGTAGGGGCAGGCAGCCATACCCTGATCCCCGTCGCCAGAATTGAGTACGCCGGTATAGCCGCGGTGCAGCAATTTGAACAGGTGGTTTTCTGACTGGCCATGCTGACGGAAATCGCGGATCAGATGCTTGCTCAGGGCCGCATATTGGACGCCATTTTCTTCTTCACCACATTCCCCCAGAGTGCGGCCATCAAAGCCGATAATGGCAGAATGGCCGAAATAGGAATACACGCCGTCAAAGCCGGCCGCATTCGCCACCGCCACATAGGTGTTATTGGCAAAGGCCATCGCTTTGCTGATCAGGATTTGCTGCTCTTTGGCCGGATACATATAGCCTTGGCAACGCACGATCAACTCGGCGCCCTTCATGGCACAGTCACGCCAGATTTCAGGATAATTGCCGTCATCACAAATAATCAGGCTGATCTTGAGCCCTTTGGGGCCTTCGCTGATAAAGGTCTCTTTACCCGGGTACCAGCCCTCGATCGGCACCCATGGCATGATTTTGCGGTATTTCTGCACCACTTCGCCCTGGTCATTCATCAAAATCAGCGTGTTGTATGGCGCTTTATTGGGATGTTCTTCATGTTGCTCACCGGTAATCGAAAACACGCCCCACACCTTGGCCTTGCGGCAGGCCTCGGCAAAAATCGCAGTTTCCGGCCCGGGGACTGTGGTAGCGTTCGCATACATCTCCTCGCCATCGTACATAATGCCATGCGTGCTGTACTCGGGAAAAATCACCAGATCCATCCCCGGTAACCCGGCTTTCATATTGACCACCATGTCTGCAATTTTTTTGCAGTTGTCGATAATGTCGGCCTGGGTGTGCAGACGTGGCATTTTATAGTTGACCACGGCCACGCCGACGGTATCGTTACTGCTGGAAATATCACCATGTATCATAAAGTATGCTCCTTATCAGGTTAAAAAATGCTCAGAGAAATAAAAGGCCAGACAGGCATCAGACGAAAAAAAGCTCACCGACCGTGTCTAAACGGTGGGTGAGCTTTCTTGCTCCGACCATTACCAGCGCTGTTGCTGGTATGGTAAAAATGTCAGAACTTATCGACGGATGTCATGTATCTGTCAGACGCACTTTATGCCGGTTTTTTCAGGCATGCCATGCGTTATTTAACGTAAATCGTGTCGCCGTCATGCCTCAAGCCATTGCATTGCCTACAACAAAACAGTCCGTACTGACGTAAATTTATGTTAGCAAAATCAGGCTGTATTGAGAATGTGTCACAATCGATATCGCTGACTTAACGTCAGAACCGACATGAATATTTTGAATAAAAATGATGCGTTTGGAGACACTCATGAATAAACTTATTTTAGCCTTATTGATTACATGTGTTAGTTACCCTCTATTTGCTGCAACGCCACAAGAAAAAATGAAGACCTGCAACGCCGATGCCACAGCAAAGTCGTTAAAAGGTGATGAGCGCAAGGCATTTATGAAAACTTGCTTGTCGAACAAGCCTGAGTCAGGGTTAACCACACAACAGAATAAAATGAAAACCTGTAATGCTGACGCTTCGGCCAAAGCCCTGAAAGGGGATGAGCGCAAGGCATTCATGAAAACCTGTTTATCAGCGAATTAAGCTGGTTTCTTTTTTGTTTGCTGTACAAATCTACCCGCTCAACGAGCGGGTTTTTTGCTTTCAGATGTAAAGTTTTGTTTTCACCCCTCAAGAACTTTTTCTCACGGCCGTTAACAGTGATAGCTGTAAGTCTGTCGGCCGCCTGATTTATTTACCTGGCAGGCCGAACAGTCTGCACACGATTACCCGCAGTGCCCTTTTGCTCAAGGCAATTGCCGGTATTTTAGAAACATCATGTTCAGGGTAGTATGAAATCTCTTCTAAACTCACTGATACTGCTATGTAGTCTAACAATTGCACAGCATGGTCTTGCCAATCAAGATCTTATTCAAGCGCGTTCACTTGGCAAACAATTACAGACAAAACTACCTCTCAGCCGTGAAGAGTCTGCCTGGATAAAAGCGCATCCTATTGTCCGTGTATCCATCAAAAATGGCTGGATGCCAGTGGAGTTTCAGCTTGAAAATGAGAAACACCGCGGCATCTCTATTGATTACCTCAAGCAGATTAGCCAACTGACTGGACTGCAGTTTAAGCTTGACACATACCGCAACCAGCCTCAACCCAAAGAGGTGGATGTAATTTCCAGCATCAGCAATACTGAGGATGTAAAAGGCTACCAACGCCTGACCAGCCCTCACCTGGTCATTCCCTATGCTATTTATATCAACAAATTTGCCCCGGCGCTCTCTGGTGCAAACAGTCTGGAAGCTTTAAAGAGTGCCAAAGTAGCAGTCTTTAAGCATGGTCATATTGGCCAGCGTCTACAGGCGCTGTATCCAAACATGAAGCTGATTTATGTAGACATTGCGGATGAGGCTTTTGACGCCCTGAACAATGGTCAGATTGATGCCTATATTGGCAATGAAATTGTAATTGATTACCACATAGAATATCACCGCTTGCCTTTTGCCGAGAAAATAGGCGTCACTTCGTTTAATAGTGAAATCAGCATGGCCGTTGCGGAAGAACAGCCGGAATTGGCCAGCATTCTGGAACGTGCGATTATCGCAATTGGGACCAACAATACAAACATTGTTCAGCCATGGCGTGCACGGCAGCCTGTTGAAAAAGTATTTATAGAAACAGGAACGGCGATTCTTTCAATCATTTGCGTGTTGCTACTTTATCAGTTCTGGCGTTTTTATCGCCGGGCACAGCATCGCGAAGCGGAAGTACGCCAACAAATATGGCGACAAGCCAATTACGATTATTTAACGCAACTACCTAACCGATATTTATTACATCAATCGCTGGAACAAGCCATTCATGACTGCCAGATTGACCACACGCAGTTGGGATTGCTGTTGATCGATCTGGATGGATTCAAGGATGTCAATGATGTTGCTGGTCATGCCATTGGGGATCGTCTGTTACAGAATGCTGCCACACGCATCCAATCCTGCGTGCGTCGAGTGGATATCACCGCAAAGTTGGGAGGGGACGAGTTTGTGGTAGTGGTTCCCAAGCTTGGGGATATGAGCATACTGCATGAAATTGGTGAAAAGATCTTAGAGACCATACGCACGCCTTTTCACATTGATGACAAACAGCATTTTGTCACTGCCAGTATTGGCATTGCTGTATACCCCAGCAATTGCGATTCAGCTGAGGAGTTGATGATGTTTGCTGATCAGGCATTGTATGCAGCCAAACGTGCGGGTAAAAATCAATACCAGTTTTTCACTCAACTCATGCAGCAGGAAATTAAGGACAGGATTTCGCTGACCCGTGATTTGCGTTCGGCGATAGATCATGATGAGCTGCATCTGGTATATCAACCGATATACCGATTGCATGATTTTGCACTCATCAAAGCAGAAGCACTGATCCGCTGGGAGCACCCAACGCGTGGCTCGATTCCGCCCAGCGTGTTTATTCCCATTGCTGAAGAGTCCGGATTTATTATTGAACTTGGCAAGTGGATATTTGATCAGGTGTTGCACGATTTATCCAATATCAACCCTATCAGCTTACAGGGCATGCAAATTGGATTGAACATTTCACCTGTACAGTTTGCACATCCACAACATTTGCTTGCATTTATCAAACGGCTGGAACGGTCTAATATTCCATGCGAGCGTTTTTGTTTTGAAATCACGGAAGGCTTATTGCTGGAACCTTCCAAAACCACTGAGGACACCTTGCAAATGGTTAGGCGCTCAGGAATTAAACTATCGATTGATGATTTTGGTACAGGCTACTCTGCCTTGGGCTACCTTAAAAAGTACCAGATTGACTATGTCAAAATAGACAAATCGTTTATTAAAAATCTGGAGGTCGATAACTATGATTTTATCTTGTGCCGATCAATCATCCAGATGGCGCATGAGTTGAATATGGAACTGATTGCCGAGGGGGTTGAAAACGCGCAACAAGAAAACATTCTAAAAGTCATGAACTGCGACTATATTCAAGGCTTTCTGCACGGCAGACCTGGACTGTTTTCCGCATTATTCGAACCAACGCTTGCACCCCGTAGCCACCAAAAGTTGGCCACCAAACATTGAAGTCGTCGACAAAACAGGACTGCCAGACAAGACAGGGCAGACCCTGTCATGTATTAGCAGCCTGTGAAGTTTGATTGCGTAGCGATCTTAAACAAGGTAATGGTCCAAAAGTAATGCCGCAAAAATAAGGCTTAAATACAAAATAGAATATTTAAACGTTGTTTTTGCCAAGGCATCCGAATAGTGCCGGTATAAGCCAATCACGTAGTACATAAACACCACATTCAGCACAATCGCAGACGCCAGATACAACCAGCCGCTCATGCCAAGGCTGTAAGGCATGAATGACACCAGTACCAGAATCACGGTATACAGCAAAATATGCAGCAAAGTGAATTGCTCACCATGCGTCACCGGCAGCATAGGCATGCCGACCTTGGCGTATTCCTCACGTCGATAAAGCGCCAGCGCCCAGAAATGTGGCGGCGTCCAGGCAAAAATAATCAGGAACATGACCAATGCCTCTGGTGACACCGCATTGTTCACTGCCGCCCAGCCGAGTATCGGTGGCATGGCCCCCGAGGCGCCACCAATCACAATATTCATCGGGGTGGCCGGCTTCAGGAACACTGTATAAATCACAGCATAGCCGACAAAAGTCGCCAATGTCAGCCACATGGTCAGCGGGTTCACCCAAGTGTACAAAATGGTGAGCCCCGCTCCACCCAGCACACTGGCAAATAACAGGGTTTCCATATGCGACACTTGACCAGTCGCCAGCGGCCTGGCACGTGTGCGCGCCATCATGGCATCTATCTTGTGTTCAATCAGGCAGTTAAAGGCCGCTGCAGCTCCTGAGGCAAAAGCAATGCCGACTGTCGAGGCCAGCAATATCTGCCAGGAAACCATACCAGGACTGGCCATCAACATGCCTATGATGGCAGTGAATACAATCAGCGCAGTCACCCTCGGCTTGCATAAGGCATAAAAATTTCGCAGCCCCATTTTGGCGGCTTCCACCTGAGTAACTATTGTCGTTTGCATCATGTGCTCCCCATCCCTTGTTTTAATAGCTTGTATTCATTAATCTTGCATTGATCAACACCAGACATCCGCCAAGCAAGGCAGCGCCTGCGTTATGCAGTACCGCCAGCACCACTGGCAGATGCAAGATCAAATTACTGATACCTAAGCCAATTTGGCAAACCAAAATCACCAATAACGACCATGCCAGCCAGCGCGATGCTGATCGCTGCAATAAAATTCTGACACTCACCAGGCCCCATAGCAGGACGATCAATGCACCCAGTCGATGCGTCCATTGAATGGCTGTCAGGGCATCCAGATGCAATTGACCGCCATCTCGACTTTGTCCCAGCGCCCGGAACACGTGGAAACCGTCATTAAAATTCATTGCTGGCAACCAGACGCCATGGCAGGTTGGAAAGTCTGTGCATGCCAGCGCCGCATAATTGGTGCTGGTCCACCCCCCCAGCATCAATTGACCAAACCAGATCAGGAGTGCGGCTCTTAACCACCACTGTTGTCCGCGTGGCAAGGCAATGTCTTGCCGCATGGCATTTCGGATCGCAACCCAGCTTAGCAGTGCAAAAGTCGTCATCCCACCGAGCAAATGCAGGGTCACAATCATTGGCTTTAATAACAACGTCACTGTCCACATACCCAGCAGAGCTTGCGCAGTAATCAGCAGCACCAGCCCGGCAGAGAGTTGCCATGCTGTCCTGATCTGGTGACGGCGCCTATAGGCAAGGATAGCCAGCGCAAGCACCAGTAGCCCCAATGTACCAGCCACATAACGGTGTGCCATTTCTTTCCAGGCCTTGGCATGCTCCAATGGCTTGTCCGGATAGGCCTGTTGCGCGCTGGCGATGGCGACTTCACTCTGCGGCACACTCAGTGCACCATAACAGCCGGGCCAATCAGGGCAGCCAAGGCCGGCATCGGACAATCGCACATAAGCACCAAGTACCACAACACAAAACGCCAGCAGGACGGCAAACACGCTGATAGCCTTAAACATGATTTAGCCTGCCCAGGATGATTTCAGCAACTTGATCAAATCCTTGCGTATCCATTTGGCTTCGAGCTCGGGTCCGTACTGCATCATGACATTACCCAGCGGGTCTATAAAATAGACTCTGTGCGCATCCAGCGTGTTCTGCTCCTGATTAGTCAATTGCCGGCCAAGGGTGGTAATTTGTTCTGCTTGCCCATTAATAATCAGCAAATCAGGGTAACGTGCACGAATGGCTTGCGTATTTGTTTGCTGGGTGATCAGTACCCGTTGTACGCGCACCATATCTTTGTATAACGAGACGTAAATCTGCCGTAAATCGTACAAGCGCTGCATGCAGTCAGCATCACATTCACGGGCGATATAGACGATATTCCATTTGTCACGCCAGAACTGGGGGACACTCTGCCGCCCATCTGTCGCCCACTGTGTTTCGTGTGCGATTGAGACAGGCGGCTGGATGAGTTGCCCATAACTTTTACCGCCCGGCCGCCAGTCAAACTTGATCATGGCCACCACCACCAGCAAAGGCACGGTAAAAAATACGGCCAGTAGCAAGAAAATCATGCGGCCTTTGCGTTGTTTCGCAGCATCAAATTCAGATTGCCGGTTACTTGTTTCCTGCATCACACTCACTCACGTTTCCCCAGCATTTGATAGCTGCCAATCAATAAACTTGCAAATGCAAAGCCAAACCACTGATAGGCATAACTCAGGTTTTTCTCAACTTGCCCCGCTGGCAATGCCCAATGCCGGACAAAACCATCCTGAGGAACCGCAGGATCCAGCTTTAACAAAGCGGCAGGCATTGGGTAATGCCATTGTTTGCGCAAATAGTCAAAATCAATCACTTGCTGCACAGGTAGCCAATCCTGTCCGGCCTGATCCAGCCTGAATCCGGTTTTCTTCTGTTGCCAGAACAAGCCTTTGGCTGTTTGCTCGCCGGTGCTGGTCGTGACAACAGGCAATTGCTGATGATCCGCATAGCCGGGCACCCACCCCCGATCTACCAACAAGACAGTCTGATGATCATGCAACAAGAATGGCGTCAGGACATGAAAACCTGCTTGCGCATTTTCAACCTGATTATCGAGAAAGAAGCTGTGCTCAGGCAGATATCGCCCTGTTAACTCGACGGTATGCATATGCATCTGCGTGATGTATCCGGGCTCCTGCATACGCTGAATGTCTAACACTTCGGTCTGCGACTCACCACGCAGCATGGCATTGGCCATGGCCTGCTTTTGTTCTGCCTTGTGCCACTGCCATAACCCCAACTTGATACAGACAACGATCATCATTGTCATGATCAAGAGCACCAGCGGGCGCAATTGCAATACGTAGGCGCTTCCCAAAGGTATTTGCATTTTTTCACTTACAGCCCATAATGGGCCAACTTTATCGAGAACACATATCATGCTGATTAAAATTGCAACCGTACTGATATTACTGATCATTATTGGCAGCCTGGTGTCCGCATTAGTCTTTTTACTGAAAGACAAACGTGGGTCAGATCGTACCGTCAAGGCCTTGACCATGCGAATTGGCTTATCTATCACCTTGTTTCTATTACTGATTATTGCTGCACACTTCGGCTACATCGGCCATACGCTCTAAATCAGCCATCGTCACCAGACCTTACACGCTCACAGACAACATCATCAAAAAGGGCGCTATTCGCGCCCTTTCAATTTGATCAGAGCATGTAGACAAATATATACAAGCCCAACCAGACCACATCCACAAAGTGCCAGTACCAGGCAACGCCTTCAAAGCCAAAATGATGCTCAGGGGTGAAGTGGCCTTTTATGCTACGCAACCAGATCACAATCAGCATCAATGTCCCGATGGTCACATGAAAACCATGGAAGCCGGTCAACATAAAGAAGGTCGCCCCATAAGCACCTGACTTTAATGTGAGCCCCATTTCGGTATAGGCATGGTGATATTCAGCCGCCTGACAGATCAGGAAAGTCACCCCTAACGCGATGGTTAAGAACAGGCCGATCACCAACTGCTTACGGTTATTTTTAATCAGACCCCAGTGCGCCCAGGTAATGGTCGCACCAGAACTCAACAGCAGTAGCGTATTAATCAGTGGCAGCCCACTCCATGACATCGGATGAAATGCCTGATCAGGTTTATAACTTTCACCCAATACAGTGCCTCCAGGTCCTTGTGAAGGCCAGGTACTGAGGAAGTCCTTGTACGGTGTAATGTCCGGTGCATATGAGGCCAAATCAGGAACAGAAAGGACACGCATATAAAACAGCGCGCCAAAAAACGCAGCGAAAAAAGCAACTTCGGAGCAGATAAATACAATCATGCCAATACGGAATGACTTGTCTTCCCACTTTTTGTATTGTCCAGTCAGACTTTCAGTCACTACACTGCTGAGCCATTTGAACATCATGAACAGAATAATGGCCAAGCCAAGATACATCATGTACTTTCCAGGCGTAGCCAGATATGTCAGTGCAGGATTTTTGATAGACCCATCCATGCGGGTATCCGAACCTGTGACATTAAACACAAAGCCACTGGCCAGTGACAGCAATCCAACCGAGATCAGTGCCGGATAAATACTGCCATGCGGTACAAAATAATGATTTTCTGAATGACTTGCCATGCCTTAACTCCCAATCATCTGATTTTTTATAATTAGTTTAATAATTTAGTTACTGAGCTGCCGGGAAGAATGAATATGACAAAGTCAATTCATGTACGTCCTGCGGCAAATCCGCACTGATAAAAAAACGAAGCGGTAATTTTTTTACCTCTCCGGGTTTGAGCGTTTGTTTCACAAAACAAAAACACTCAATTTTCTTTAAATGTGCCGAGGCTTTCCCTGGTGTCACACTGGGTATTGCCTGCCCGGACACCTCGGTACTCGTCGTATTTTTTGCTTCAAACAACACCGTCGTCACCTGGCCCGGGTGGACTTTGACACTGTTTTCGAGTGGAAAAAAATTCCATCCCAATCCCGGCATGACCGAGGAAATAAACTGCACAGTGACCTCCCGAGTGCTATCTACCTTCACTGGCACCACTAACTCGGCAGTGCTGTTGGTTTTTCCGTTGAGCCCCGTCACGGCACAAATCACGTCGTACAGCGGCACTAAAGCAAATGCAAAAACTAAAGCGCCTGCGACAATCCAAACCAGCTTGATGACCAGCTGTTTATTCGCTCGTTCCTGATCTTCTTTCACATTGTGACTTCTTGTATGCTCTGAATTACTTCCAAACCGTAAACATGGAGATCACATACCAGGCAATGGCTATCAGTGCTAAAGCCCAAGCGATTAGCTTGTTACGACGCTGTTTATTTTCACTCAAAATACGACCTTTGACTCATTTCAAGGCCTGACTACCATCACTGATTATCAGGCTTTATTAGGATTACTTCACTACAGGCTGCTCAGTAAAACTATGGTATGGCGGTGGAGACGGCAAAGTCCACTCCAACCCTTGCGCACCCTCCCAAACCTGATCCGTCGCTTTTTTTCCGCCTCTGGCACAGCTCACAATGTTATATACAAACAACAGTTGTGACAGCCCAAGCACAAACGCACCGATTGAAGAGATCATATTGAACTCGGCAAACTGCAATGCATAGTCAGGGATACGACGCGGCATACCGGCCAGCCCAACAAAAAATTGCGGAATGAAGGTGACATTGAACGAAATAGCAGTAAGCCAGAAGTGCAGCTTGCCCAGTTTTTCGTTGTACATATGCCCGGTCATTTTTGGCAACCAGTAGTACACACCCGCCATGATCCCCATGATGCCTCCAGCAAACAGC
Source organism: Methylophilus aquaticus (assembly GCF_030769565.1). Classification (GTDB taxonomy): domain Bacteria; phylum Pseudomonadota; class Gammaproteobacteria; order Burkholderiales; family Methylophilaceae; genus Methylophilus; species Methylophilus aquaticus. Next base: position 17,804 of record NZ_JAVCAP010000010.1, read on the forward strand.
GTGTAGTGGAAGTGCGCTACAACAAAATAGCTGTTGTGGTATTGCGCATCTGCAGCCACATCGGCCAGTACCAACCCTGTCAATCCACCGATACCAAAGAGAATAATCCAGCCCACTGTAAACAACATCGGTGTTTCAAAGCTCATGGAGCCTTTCCACATAGTACGAATCCAGCAATAGAACAGCACAGCCAGCGGCAACGAAATCGCCATGGTGCTATACATGAAATACAGCAAAGCGGGCACAGGCATCCCTGCGGTAAAGAAGTGGTGTGCCCACACAACAACAGCCAAAGCACCAATCGCCCACAAGGAATAAACCTGTGCTTTGTAACCGTACATCGGCTTACGGCTGAATGTTTGCAGGATTTGTGGGATAAAACCCCACACTGGCAACAGCAGGATATACACTTCAGGGTGGCCAAAGAACCAGAACAAATGCTGGAACATGATTGGATCGCCACCACCGGCTGCATCAAAGAAATGCGTACCAAAGTGACGGTCAGTCAGCAGCATGGTGACGGCACCAGCCAGTACAGGGATCGTTGCAATCAGCAGGAAGGCCGTGATCAACCACCCCCAAGCAAACATAGGCATTTTCATCAGGGTCATGCCAGGGGCGCGCATGTTGTAGATGGTCACAATGATGTTGATAGAACCCAGTACTGACGAGATCCCCAGCAGATGCACCGCAAAAATAGCAAAGTCAACGCCAATGCCCCCTTGTACAGATAACGGAGGATAGAACGTCCAGCCAGTGGCCAGTGCCCCATCGCCAACCCCGAACAAAGCAAGGGTAAATGGCAAGGTCAGCAAAATCGCTGAAGGGGGTAAAATCCAGAATCCCCAGTTATTCAAGCGGGGCAAAGCCATATCCGGCGCACCAATTTGCAAGGGCAACATCCAGTTTGCAAAGCCGGTGGCTGCTGGCATTAACGCCGCAAAAATCATGATCAGCGCATGTACGCCAATCAACTGGTTAAAAAATTCCGGATTCATCAACTGCAAACCAGGTTTAAACAACTCGGCACGAATACCCAAAATCATGCTGCCGCCAACCAAAAACATAATTAACGAGAATGTCAGATACATCGTCCCGATATCTTTATGGTTAGTTGTCGTCAACCAACGCATGATACCGGTTGGATGATCGTGGTGCTCGTCATGATGTGCTACGGTGGTAGTACTCATAGTGATCTCCTAAATCGCTCAAATATTATTCACGCGCAGCTTTGACTTGCGCTGGTTGCAATACCGCATCGACAGCGGCAGTATTACCCAGTGCATTACGCTCATAAGTAATCACAGCTGCAATTTCCGTATCGTTCAAAGTGGTTTTCCATGCGGGCATCACACCCTTGCCATTCAACACGCGGTCAAGATGGCTATCTTTCGCATATTTACCATCTGCGCCAAATATCGGACCGGTGGCGATTTTACTGCCGGTCAGCGCGGGGAATGCCGGAGGTAAACCGGCACCAGACACCTGGTGACATACCGCACAGTTTTTCTCGTAAACGGTTTTACCTTGTGCTAGCAAGTCATCCTTGCTCATTTCTTTGACGTCGTTGGCGGCCTGTTGTTCTGCCTGCTTTTTACCCGCCCATTCGGCAAACTGCTCTTTTGAAATCGCATTGACCACTACAGGCATGTAGCCATGGCCCTTACCGCACAGCTCTTTACACTGACCACGATAAATGCCTTCCCTTTCAACTTGCACCCAGGTCTCACGAATAAATCCAGGCACAGCCACACGCGAGGAACCGAACTGGGGCACCCACCAGTTGTGCAGTACATCTGAAGCCGTCATCAGAATGCGTACCTTTTCGCCAACAGGTAACACCAGCGGATTATCAACTTCTAGCAAGTAGTGTTCACCCTTGTCTTCCGTGTTATGCAACTGACCATCTGAAGTTGCCAGGTTGCTGACGAACTTGATGCCCTTGGCATCGCCATCCAGATACTCATACTGCCAGCGCCACTGCGAACCGGTAATCTTGATCACCATGGTGGACTGATCACGCGTATCTTCCATCATCACCACACTGTGGTAAGCAGGAATCCCCATGATCACAAAGTCGATTAGCAGCAGAATCACAAAAGGAATCAGTGTCCAGAAAATTTCTACTGTGGTGGAAGGCGCTTTGTCAGCAACGGGTTTGTAACCCTTGCTTTTGCGGTGGGTAATGATGGAATAAATCATGATCGCCAATACCACCACAAAAATCACAGCAGTAATCAGCATAAATTTGTTGTGCACGTGTAATGTATCCAAAGCCATGGGGGTGACTGGCTCCGGAAAATTCCACGTATAATCGGCACGTGCACTTAATGTTGAAAACAATGCAAATGCACCAACCCCGAGTTTCTTCATCCCTTGCATCTAATCTGCTCCAAAATCCAGTTATCCAGTTTTTACGAGTGCGCGCTTGAGATGTGCCACTAGCTCTTCGCGTTGCGCGTTATCCATAGTGGTACGTCCAAACTCGACTGCTTTATTATGGGACCCAATCCATAGAGAAGTTTTACTGCCCTCACTCTCCCTGAGCGTGACACGGGTCCAATACCGCTGATAGCGAACGTGGCTTATTTTTCCCAGCACACTTTGTTCAACATCAACGTACTCCTCGGCAATGGTGATTTTTTCGTAATCACCGCTGTGACGCAACACCACCACAAATGCCAACACTACCAACACCAACTCCAGACCCGCAAACGGCAACACCAGCCATGCGCCCATTTGCACAAACGCGACAGTTATTAAACTGGAAAGCACCAGCAAACTGAGCAACAACTTAAAAACACTCTCAACTGAAGCTGAGGCGTTTGGTCGGGCCACACAATGCGTTTCGCAGATCGATAACATGCTTGCCAAATCCAGAATTCAGTTTGTATCAACCGAATTACGTTTAGTTACAAATTTGTTACACAATGAACGTTAGCACAACACGCGCGATGAGCGCAAGAAAAAAAGCGTCTGGAAAAGACGATAAAAATGTAAAATTTCGACTGAGACCAGCCAGAGATCAAGAGGTGTAATGTTTGTGAGTAATAAATGAAAAAACTCGAAAAACTTGTGGCAGCGGCTAAGCCTATCGAGCGTGCAACATCAGGACACACCTACCGGGTGTCAGCGTTGCCACCTCAATTAAGTAACCGTATGCTTATGCTGGATCAAACGAAGATTAGACTTCTGTGGACACAAAAAAACCCGTAACTCATTGATTTACGGGCCGAATTGGACTGCTTTGGACTTTCTTGTACTACTTCATGGTGCGGGAGCCTGAACCGAATGTTTTGATTTAAGCCATATTCAAAGCCATTTAAAGCAATTAATCAAATTAACTTATACACAAAGTTATACATTTTATAAAAAGTTACTCTTTGAAATAATTAGCTTTAAGCAAACTCTATGTCGATTTGTTTAAGTTGAAAGCTGCTCTTCAACTAGCCTCTGCATCAATGCATGCAGTGGAGTTAAATCGAAGTTTGCATTGTTATAAGAGTCATCAACTTGCTGAAGGGCTGCAACATACTCATCCCGGTCTCTTTTCAGAAGCTCAGGCAGCATTACACTGCCTGGCAGAACTCCACCAGACCTAACGCACAAAACAAAATATGCAATTGCTCGCGCCGTTCTTCCATTGCCATTTATAAATGGATGAATATGATTTAAGCGCCATAAGACATAGGTCGCTAATACGAGAGGGTCTGTTTCCTCCCACCTCCTATTAACGAGATTAACGAAGTCAGCCATTAAAGCTTCAACGCGAAAGTGCTCAGGGGGAATATACTCCCCTACTTTGACTGGGCAGGGTCTAAACTCGCCTGCATTCGTATGCAGGCATGTTATAGCGTGGAAATTTAAAGCTTTAATTATATGATTCGAGAGGTATAACTTATCTGCACTAAGCGACGCCTCAATGATGGACATTAAAAATCCATATTGTCTATCTACGTTTGAGATTTGAAGTGCAACGTACGTTGGATGGCTCTCTGAATTTGTTAAATCATAGAGAATCAAATACCGCCCCCTCCCTTAAACAGCTATTTACAATGTAACTGTTTTTCTATTTGTGCTTTTGTAATATTTTGGTCTTTATCTACAGCGCTAAAAATAAAGGAAACTCTTTGCTCTTCAAGTTGCTCTTTGGTCTTTTCAGATTTAGCGGCACTAATTAGTTTATCTAAAAAAGCACCGTCGGTTTTTGCTGCTAAAAAGTTTTGCATAATGCGTCCTTTCTTATGCCCGTACTTGAAACGGTTCTCATTTAAATTCCTATTGCTCGAAATACTAAAAATTACAGTTAATTATATAAATTCACTAAATTTTTTGAAGCCTGCAATATTAACTTAATTACATCGCAATTCAATGTTTAGATACAATCAATTACATGAATGTTCAATGAATTTTTTATTACGTCAAAACATACAAGTTTTTTAATGTACATCAAAGATGCAAGAAAACCCTTACGTTAATTGCCTAATATTTTTTCAGTATTGGTGATTTAGTTCTTTCATCTTGACAATGCAAAACTAAACAATTGTTTCAATATAGCAAATTTACATGGGAATTACACATTTGTTACAAATTAAGCAAAATTTGTGCATATTGTAATTTTCGCAGCATTTAATATTAATAAAATGCACTGTTAAACATGCTTTAAAATTCTAAAACTGAAGACTTTCCTTCAGCATCATTTACTAAAAAGAATTTATTACCAGCGCTCGTTACCCCATAATGCGTTAAAGCAAATCCTCCATCAATCGTTTGCAGAATGGTTGCATCTGCTATGTAATTAGCGACTTGATTCAAATCTAATGCTTTCATGTTACTCCTGTTAGTGATTTTCAAAATTGCCTACAAACTTTCTCACCATCCCCTTCAATATGGGCGGCTATTTCTAAGACTATGACCTTGCCTTAATCCCGCCAATATCATGACATATTTACCTAATCATCAAATAAGCTAGGCGGATTAGTAGAGTCATCAGGTATATCGCTATCCTTCATCAATCTGAACCGCCCCGGTTTTCGAGGAGGCATGTTTGCCTAAGTTAATCAGCAATTGGCTGAGTAGCCAGTTGCTGATAGTAGTTTGCCTCAGCTTCTGCAGGAGGACAATAGCCGATTGA
>NZ_JAVCAP010000011.1 GCF_030769565.1 Methylophilus aquaticus
CGCGTCACCACCTACTGTACCTGTCACTGGTGTTGTCGAAGTCGCTTTCGCTTCTTCTATGTTGATAATACCGTCACCGCCAAAGTTGGCATCCAGCGCAATCTCGGCTTTCGGTGGTGTCAGATCAACAGTGTAGGTAAGTTGCGTAGATTGACTCAATGAATTGCCAGCGTTATCGCTGACAGTCACCTTGGCATCAATTGTTTTATCAGGATCAGCAGCCAATTCGTTACCCGCTACATTGACACTGAAACCCAGTTTGCCATCCGCACGCGTCACCACGGTTGTTGCGTAGTCCTTGCCGTTGATAGTCACAAGCACGGGATCGCCAACTTCAGCATCACCACCCACCGTGCCAGTCACTGCAATCGTTGTTGTCGCTTTGGCTTCCTCAATATTGATAATACCGTCGCCTGCAAAGTTTGCGTCCAATGCAATCGTTGCAAACAGGTTCGGGTTAATTGCCAGTTTGTAATCTTGTGTATCGGTCGCTGTTGCACTATTACCCGCCGCGTTCGTTGTGGTCACGCTAGCAAAGATTGTACTGTCGGAATCTGCTGCCAAATCGGCACCAGGTACATTGATCGAGAATTTGCCACCATCCAGCACTGTGCCAGTAAATGGCTTGTTGTTAATTGTCAAAGTGACAACATCACCCACCTTGAACTGGCCACTGACTGTACCAGTCACAGGAATTGAGGCCGCGGTTGACTCGGCAACGTTCACAATCCCATCACCAGCCACATTCGCATCCAGGCTGATCGCCAAAGCTGGTGGCAACAGGTTCACTGTGTAAGTTTGCGTGTCGGTCGCTGTTGCGCTATTACCCGCTGCGTTGGTAGTCGTGACACTTGCAAACACTGTGGCATCAGGGTCTTTCGCCAAGTCTGCTCCTGGCACATTGATCGAGAACGTACCATCCGTCGCCACTGCACCAGTAAAGTCTTTACCATTCACAGTCACGGTCACAATGTCACCAGCCTTAAACTGGCCGCTCACAGTACCGGTGACAGGAATCGCTGCCGCCGTTGACTCGGCAACGTTCACAATGCCATCACCAGCAACGTTCGCATCCAGACTGATCGCTACTGCTGGTGGCGCTGTGTTGACTGTGTAAGTCTGTGTATCGGTCGCTGTTGCGCTGTTACCCGCTGCATTGGTCGTCGTCACACTCGCAAAAATTGTCGCATCAGAATCCGCTGCCAGATCGGCACCAGGCACATTGATCGAGAATTTGCCACCATCCAGCACTGTGCCAGTAAATGGCTTGTTGTTAATTGTCAAAGTGACAACATCACCCACCTTGAACTGGCCACTGACTGTACCAGTCACAGGAATTGATGCCGCGGTTGACTCGGCAACGTTCACAATACCGTCACCAGCCACATTCGCATCCAGGCTGATCGCCAAAGCTGGTGGCAACAGGTTCACTGTGTAAGTTTGCGTGTCGGTCGCTGTTGCGCTATTACCCGCTGCGTTGGTAGTCGTGACACTTGCAAATACTGTGGCATCAGGGTCTTTCGCCAAGTCCGCTCCTGGCACATTGATCGAGAACGTACCATCCGTCGCCACTGCACCGGTAAAGTCTTTACCATTCACAGTCACTGTCACAATGTCGCCAGCCTTAAACTGGCCGCTCACAGTACCGGTGACTGGAATCGCTGCCGCCGTTGACTCGGCAACGTTCACAATGCCATCACCAGCAACGTTCGCATCCAGACTGATCGCCAAGGCAGGGGGCAACAGGTTCACTGTATAAGTTTGAGTATCGATCGCTGTTGTGCTGTTACCTGCAACATCAGTAGTCGTCACGCTTGCTTCGATTGTGCGATCTGCATCCGAAGCCAAATCTGCACCTGGAACGTCAATGGAGAATTTACCGCCAGCCAGTACAGCACCCGTAAAGGTTTTGTTGTTGATGCTCAGGGTGACAATGTCGCCAACCTTAAACTGACCACTCACGGTACCTGTGACAGGAATCGCTGCTGCGGTTGACTCCGCAACGTTCACAATACCATCACCAGCGACGTTCGCATCCAGGCTGATCGCCAATGCTGGCGGATCAACATCCACACCATATGTTTGTGAGTCAGTCGCGGTACTTGAGTTGCCTGCAGTATCAGTCACAGTAATACGCGCATCAATGGTACGGTTAGCATCTGCAGCCAAATCTGCACCCGGCACATTGATTGAGAATGTACCGGCAGCAGTCACTGTGCCCGTAAAGTCATTGTTATTCACAGTGATAGTGACCACATCACCGGCTTTGAACTCACCAGTAACTTTACCTGTCACGGGAATACCGGCAGACTGAGACTCAACCAGGTTAACAACGCCATCACCAGCAACATTAGAATCCAAGGTGATAGTCACTATTGGCGCGGTCACATCAACAGTGAAGGTCTCGCTACCTTTAGTGCTTTGGTTGCCAGCAAGGTCAGTCACTGTGATTTGTGGTGTATAGGTACCGCTTGTCAGACCAGCGCCTGTTAAAGGCACAGTCCATACCGCTGTTCCATTCGGCCCGGCGGATACTGTGGCTGTATAATCTTTGCCATTAACAGTGATCACTACTTTATCGGTCACATTTTCTGTCGTCCCGATTAAGGTTGGCGCCGGGTTTTTGGTGATGTTATCTGTTTGACTTGCACCAGTATCATCAACCAAGGTCTCAGGCAATTGACCACTGATCTTCGTTAAATCCGGTGGGGTGGTGTCGACGCTGTAGGTTTGTGTGTCAGTTGCAGTCGTGGAGTTACCTGCAGTGTCAGTGACAGTCACACGCGCATCAATGGTACGGTCAGGATCAGCTGCCAAATCTGCACCAGGTACATTGATTGTAAATGTACCGCCCGCAGTTACAGTGCCTGTAAAGTCCTTGTTATTCACAGTGATAGTGACTACATCACCGGCTTTGAACTCACCAGTCACTTTCCCTGTTACTGGAATACCCGCAGATTGCGACTCAACCAGATTAACAACACCATCACCTGCCACATTGGAGTCCAGCGTAATTGTGACTTCAGGTGCCTTGATATCAACCGTGAAGGTCTCACTATCTTTCGTGCTTACATTACCAGCAACGTCAGTCACTGTAATTTTTGGTGTGTAAGTACCACTTGTCAGAGCTGCACCAGTTAAAGGCACAGTCCACACAGCAGTACCATTTGGGCCAGCAGAAACTGTAGCTGTGTAGGTTGTTCCATTGACCGTAACTTCTACTTTATCGGTCACGCTTTCTGTTGTACCAGTGAGAGTTGGTGTACGATTGTTTGTAATATTATCTGTTTGACTTGCACCAGTATCATCCACCAATGTTTCTGGCAGTTGACCACTGATCTTCGTTAAATCAGGTGGAGTTGTGTCAACAAACGCGGAATCTGATGCAGAGGGTGAAACTTGACCTGACTGGTTTGTCACCGAGGCAGTGACCACTAATGTGGTGCCTTCCAGACTTGCTGGGACAGGGATATCGACATTAACAAACCCAACTGCAATGTTTGCGGCAGTGAGGGTGACAGCAATTGCACCAGTATTGTGAGTGATATTAACTACATCACCTGGCTCAACCCCAATCGGCAGTCCAATACGGGCAGTCGTTAAACCATTTACCACTTCGTTGGCATTCAGAAAACCTTCTGGTGCTTGATCATCAACGAGTGTCACAGTCGGGGAGTCAGTAGCCTCCGCAAAGTAAACATAGTTCGGAGCAATCCCACCCAATGTGGCGTTGGTACCTAGCCCGCTACCGCCATTGAAATTATTAGCGTTAGCATCGGCAGTTTGGATTCTTTCCAAGTTAACAAATGTTGAGTTACCATCACTGCTTAAACCGCCAGCAGCAGGATCGTCCAACACGTCAGTCACATCACGACCTTCATTTAATGCAGTCAGTACAGCATCAAAAATTGCCTGATTAACTGCATTTTCAGTCACATCAGAAACATCGGCTTGTGCCAAGTTCTCAGTAATTTTAACGGTTTGTGCTTCAGCAAAATTTACTGTTTCACCATTAGCAAGCTTTACAACAACGGTCGCGCCAGACGCAGTGATAACCTTATCACCTGCATGCAACACCTCTCCAGCTTTGAGCATATGACGATTACCTTTATCGTCAACGACAATTGCCATACCTTCAACTTTTGAAACAGTGCCAATTACTGTAGCCATTTTTATCCTCACAAAAAAATTGAGACCAAAGTCACGTTGATCGTTATTAGACGCAATTGCAAACCATAAATCTATTGTACTGAAGTACAGTATTTGGAGTTTTCTTCCAATACCTTTTTATAGGCTTTCTGCCAACTCATAAAAGCTAAATAAAAACGGGGTCACATACGTGACCCCGTTTGAGTTGTCTGACGGCTACCGCCAGTACCAGATTAATATTTTTTATTCAGCCACTTGCTGGTAACGAATCACCTCAACACGGCGGTTCGCATCATTACCATTGACCGGATCATTTTCTTCAAGAGGTTTTGAAAAGCCATAGCCTTTAACTATCAGGCGCTTCGGATCCATACCTTTTTTAATCAGATAGTCAGAAACTGCTTTTGCACGCTTTTCTGAAAGCAACAAATTATATTTCTCTTTGGAAGTATTGCGTTTGTCAGTGTGACCTGCGATTTCCACACGGTCAGTTCCCCACTCCTTGACAACGTCATACACAATATCCAAGTCAGCATAAGACTCAGGCAATATAATGGCACTGTTGGCTTGGAAAAGAATACGCGGCGTAAACTTCATGGTTGCTTTTTCCTGGGTTTTTGGCTGGAAAGCACCACCATCCCAAGGTTTTGCGTTTGCAAGCAAGGCAGCTTTATCGGGGACAACCTGTGTTGCAGCGACAGCTTTACATACATTCTCGCGATCCATATACTCTTCGCGCGCATACTCACCAACATCTGCACGAGTCACGCCCAATTTACTTAACAACAACCCCTGACCAGCATAGGTTCTGGCATAGGCCGTGTTCATATCCATTTCAGCACTAGTGAAATTTCGGCGCGACTGGAAGTATTCGTTTTCGGTATCAAGTAAATCAAGCAATGTCCGCTGACCAATATCATATTGCTTACGATAGGCCAAACGCGCTTTTTCGATCGAATCCTGATGTTGCTGACGATAGGCGACCTGCTCTTTAAGCTGTTTGATGCTGTTGTAAGCAATCGAAACTTGCTGACGTGCATCAATACAAGCCTTATCACGCAAATCGTGTGACTGATTTAAATTTTCAACAGCGGAGTCCAGATTGGACTTATCTGTGAATCCATTAAAAATGTTCCAGCTTGCTGTTACTTCCAATGTATCTGCAGCAAGCGTACTGTTCTGGCTAGCGCCATTCACATCAAGCACTTTACGGCCTTGCAAATCCACGCGTGGCATAAATGGTGCTTTTTTACCAGAAACAGACTTTTCAACCGCAATAATGTTTTCAATGGATGCCAGAACATTAGGGTTTTGTTTATATGCCAATTCCAATGCCTGTTCAGGAGTGGCTGCCAAACCTTCATCAGACATCATCACTTCAACGACGCTATCAGACGGCAACTCACCAACCAAGCGCTGAAAGCGTGCAGAGACATCATACAAATTCGTTGTTTCAGTCAACAAGTTAGCTTCTGCTAACGCCAAACGACCTGTGGCTTGCTCAAGATCGACTTTCTTGCCCACACCAGCATCTACACGGGACTTAATCTTGTCAAAAACCTGTTTATGCACAACAAAATTGTCTTGCGCATATGACACCAAACGACGATACCTCAGAAGATCAAAGTAGGCAGCGGCAGTATCAAGTGCTACGTTTTGCATTTGCGCTTGCAATTCGTAAAACCTTGCTTTGGCAACATGGTCAAGACGTCCGACTTCGGATGGGGTTGCCAGACCATCAAAAATCATCTGACGAAGAGTCAAAGTAGATTGCTGATTTGGCGTGAATGTGTTGTTAACGTTAGGCGTCAATCGCTCTTGATTTCTGAACGTTTGATCAATCGTCAGATTAGGCAGATACCGTCCTTTTGCCGCAGACTCATCAAACTCTGCGGCTTTAAACGCATGGAAGCGCGCTTGTACCTCAGGGTTTTCAGAGACGGCTTTTTCAATCATCTTTTCCAGGGTATCGGGGCTATTGGCCCATACGTTAACGGAATACGAAAATACACCCATTAGAATTGTCGAAGCGATTTTTTTTAGTTTCATGTGCAGGCTCTTAACAAGTTATAAAGATTGAGTCAATACTTCAGTATAGCGACTCAATTGTTAAGGCACAAGGGGAATAGGCCTAGTGACAGCATAGTCCTTAGGCGTTTTAAAGCGGGAATTGTCAAATTTGCAAAAAAGAGTGTTTTTTTAGTCAAAAGATTCCAGATAAAACAAAAAATTACATTATCTGTAAAAAATAAACAAATAAAACACATCAAGAATTCAAGGGCATTTTATTCACCCCTTTTTTTTGGAGGCTACTTACCGAAAAAAAAGAGTTTTCAGAAGCCTTTCCCTGTAACACCAGCGCAAGGTGTAAACGGTCCTTTACATTCAACGTCTCAAATACCGAGGTTAAATGCGCTTTAACAGTTCGCTCAGAAATAGAGAGTACGCGGGCAATTTCTTTATTACTGAGTCCTTTGGCGGCTTCAAGTGCAACCTCACGTTCACGCTTGGTGAGCGCCTCCAATATCTCTTCTTGCTGTAGCGCACTTTGATGCACTGGTTGGGTAGTGATTGCAATTAAATGCTTCAGCAAGTCTCTTCCCAACCATACCCCGCCATGGGCGACTACACTGGAAACCTCCTTAAGCACCTTAGGATGCGCATACGCATGCAAATAACCCACAGCGCCCAAAGCCAACGCCTGCATTGCCTCAGCTTCCTCAGGACTATTTGACAGCACGATTACTTTTGCATGCGGCGAGCGACTCAAAACAGTTTGCACCAGCGCCTTCCAGGCTACATTCTGCTCATGTAGAACATGTACCCAGACAACACCATTCTCGGATACCTTTAAAGATTGGTCACTACCCGCGACCATCATCTCAGGAAAAGCGATTTTCCATGACTCTATAGGTTGCTGTAATGATGTAATAAATAAATGTTTCATAGTAATTAGCGCTCGGTTAATGCATATGATTTTGCTTTAAGTACTGGTTTTAGCAGATAAGACAATACCGTTTTCTTACCGGTCAACACATCCACCTGTGCCACCATCCCAGGAATAATCGGCAAATGCTCTCCCAGATTATTCTTAACTGTTTTTATTTTAACGACATAAAATGCATTTCCTTTATCGTCAATTGTGGAATCAGCTGCAATATCTTCCACAACGCCATCAAGACTGCCATAAATAGTGTAATCATAGGCCGTCAATTTAATAATTGCAGGCTGTTGAGGTCGGATAAACGCAATATCTTTAGTCTGGACTTTTGCTTCAATGACCAAGCTGTCATCTGAAGGCACAACTTCCATGACTTCCTTGCCTGGTTGAATGACCCCCCCCACCGTGTTGAAGTAGAGCTTGCTGATTTTACCGTTCACCGGGGACAGCAGTGTCGACTGCTTGACCTTATCGGACAATGCCAAACTGGATTGCGACAAGCTATTAATTTTTGCAGTGGTTTCGTTTAAATCTGTCCGCACCTTGCTTAAGAAAGACTGTTGTGCTTCAGATATTTTACGTCTAGCTTCTGAAATGGCTGAGGTCAAACGACCCAATTGTGCCGATGCCTGATCGATATCTCCCTTAGCTCGATTCGCCTCGCGCTCCAAACGCAGGATCTCTATCTCTGAAACAGCGCCACTACTCAACAAGGGACGGTTGGCTGCCAACTCTTTCATATTTGACTCATAAGTTTTAATCGCCACTTCCTTTTTGAACTGCACTTCGGACAACTCACGCTCACGTTGCGACAGTTGATCTCGAGCAATGTTAACCTGCGAATTTAATTCTTCACGGCCATTGTTAAACAACTGCAATTCCTGCAAGTAAGTTTCGGGGACTTTTTGTTGCACCTCGTCAGGCGGATTGAAGCTATCACCGTTTGCAAGTGCTTTCAACCGGGCCTCTTTTGCCTTGAGCGACAAGAATTGGCTCTCATTTTCCTTAAGAGATGAAATTGCTCGAGTTTCATCAATTTTGATCAAGGGCTGCCCCCTCTTAACCGTATCACCCAGCTTAACCATAATATCAGTGACAATACCACCATCTAATGACTGCACTACCTGTATTTGCCGGGAAGGAATCACACGGCCTTCACCGCGGGTGACTTCATCCACTTTGGCAAAATTTGCCCATACCAGCAATACCAGCATAATGCCAATCATGGTGTAAATCACCACTTTGGCATGCAGCATACTCTGGGCCACCATCAGGTCATGGGCTTGTTCAGTCCAGTTACGATTTTCTGCGGTTTCTGTTTTAACCAGCTTATCTACCAACATAGTGACAGGTTTGCCCAAACGCCCCCAAAAACTTTCACGCTCGGTAATGTTGCCAAACTTTTCGAATAATTTTTTTGCCATAACGCGCCTACCTTGCCTTGCCAACTTTGCCAGCACGCAATGCCGCGGTGACATCTTCTTTTGATCCATCAGCAACTACCTGACCAGCATCAAGCACCAGCAGGCGATCTGCAATTTCCAACATAGCATTCCGATGGCTGATCACGATCAGGGTTTTATTCTGCGCGGCTTCGCCAATACGGCGTTTCACAACATCCTCACCAGAATGGTCCATGGCACTGGTGGGCTCATCCAGCAGGATAATTTGTGGGCGCGTAACGAAAGCACGTGCAATGCCCACCCCTTGTCGCTGTCCGCCTGACAAGGTATCGCCGCGCTCCCCCACTTCGAGATCAAATCCTTTGGGGTGTGCATTCACAAAATCTGCAATCCCTCCAACTTGCGCAGCTTCCAGTACTGCCTGATCATCCGCATGCGGCTGTCTCAATGTAATGTTGTCGCGCAAAGAACCGTAAAACAAATGACTGTCTTGCTGTACGTAGCCGATACTGCGGCGCAACTCTGCCGGGTCGATCTGACGCGCATCAATACCATCGATCAGAATCGCTCCTTCTGTAGGTTGATATAAGCCGAGAATTAATTTATTGATCGTCGTTTTACCTGACCCCATCCTTCCAATCAGGCCCACATGCTCTCCTGCCTGAATCCGGAAAGAGACACGATGCAAGGCAAATTCATCGCTTCCTGGATATTTGAAGGAAACGTTTTTGAATTCAATATCCCCTTTAAACGCCGGGCGAGACAAGAAATTGACGCCTGCATTGCGCTCAACAGGCTTGCTCATGATTTCATCCAGAGACTTTAATGAAGTTGCCGCGGTATGGTATTGGGTAAAAAGATTGGCAATCTGTGAGATCGGCGCCAACCCTCTACTGGTAAGCTGTGAACAAGCAATGAGCCCCCCCATGGTGAGGTCGCCGTTTGAAATCAGGTAAACCCCGACAATGATAATCACCACACTGATAATTTGCTGCAAAGCATACGAACCATTGGTAATAGAGGAGGATAGCAGCTTCATCTTGCTGCCTACTTCAGACAAAAACAAGGCGCTGCGCTCCCACTTGTTTTGCATGATGCCTTCGATACCCATAGACTTCACTGTTTCCAGTCCGACCAGACTTTCAATCAGCGAGGCATTGCGTTGCGCACTTGCACGATACATCGTTTCAGACAGATCATGCATTTTAGCCTGCACGCTCAATGAATAAACCAATACGATCAAACCGCCCACCAGGGCTGGCAACACCATTAATGGGCTGATCCAGGCAATCACAATCAGGAAAATGATGCCAAAAGGGAGGTCAATCATGGTCACTACGGTGGCCGAGGTAATAAAATCCCGCACACTCTCAAATGACCGCAAATTGGAAGCAAATGATCCTACGGAATTGGGACGTGCATCGTAGCGGGTGCCCAATACCTTCTCCATGATTTTAGCGCTGAGCTTCACATCAATTCGGGAGCTGGCCCAATCCAGAAAATGGGAGCGCATAGAACGCAACAGCAAATCACCTATTACAATCAATGAAACCCCTATCCCCAGCACCCACAACGTTTCTACGGCTTTGTTAGGCACCACCCGGTCATAGACATTCATGGTGAATAGCGGCATTGCCAGTGCAAACAGATTAATTACAAAAGCAGCCATCATAACGTCACGATAGATCCCTTTATTTTCAGTTAATGCACCCCAGAACCAGTGGCGCACGGTTACCCGGCCCACTTCGGGCGTTCTGGCATCGAAAATGAAGTTTTGCTTGGTTACCAGCGCATAGCCTGTATATTGTGCGGCCAGATCTGCCATACTCATGGTGACAGGCTCCATCGAGAGGTCAGGGAAGACGACTTGCGCAAAATGCTGACTTGAATCTACCTGCAACACCTGGCAAGCGCGGTCATTGCTGAGCAATAAGGTGATATCAGCCTGAGGCTGATATAGAGTAGAGATCGCTGCCTGTTTAACCTCGACAGACAATCGCAAGCGCTCTGCAGAGCGCTTGAATAACTCAGGCGTTAACTTACCATCTTCCAACGGCAGGCCGGAGATCAACGCATCGCGGGTGGTCGCTAAACGATTATGGCGACAAATATAGAGCAAACACTCTAACAGAGAGTCCGCATTACTTTTATTAAAATAGTGTGTTGTTTCCATAGCACTCAGCTTATTATTATCCTTATCATCAACACGCAACATGGCTAATGCAAGTTAAATGATATGCGTTTACGCAGCGTGTCAAACCTTTGAGTATATGGCATAACGTCGGCCAATTGTCAGATTTGAGCTAATCAGAATTGACTAAAGTTTACATCTTCCTGCACATAGGGCCCTGTGACCGCCTCAATACCGATAGCATTCAGACTATCCAGTTCCTGCTGGTCTTGCACCCCTTCGGCAATCGGCATAATCCCCATCGTGCGGACCATCATGCAAAGACCTCGCAACAGCGATTGTTGTTGGGGTCGCAAATGCACATCTCGAATCAATGAGGCGTCAAACTTGATGAAGTCCAGGCCCAACTCATGTAAATCACCTAACTGCCCCAAGCGCGAAGCCACATGTTCGATACCAATCTGACAGCCTAGAGACTTCACTAACTGCGCAAACTGCCTGAACGCAACCGGATCACTAAAGGCAGACTCTTCAGAAATTTCGAACCCCATTCTGGAGGGCGCACTGACCGTGAGTATTAACGCCTGCAACTTGTCACGATAATCCTCACTACGCATGGCTGCAGAAGATACATTGACACTGAGTGCTACATTATCTTTACGCAACATCTCTACGGCGCATTCAAGCGCCAGGCCATCCAGCGTTTTTATCATATCCAACTGACTGGCCCAATCGATAAATGCGCCCGCTGCCAGCCACTGGTCTCCTTCATCTATGTGCAACCGTAGCGGACATTCGTAATGCAGCACTTGTTGGTCACGCAGCATGACCGGGTAGCGCGCCAACTTGATTTGTTTTTGCTCAATAGCCTGCAAAAATTGTTGTTTCCACTGACTGAGGTAATTTTTCCTTGAAGTCACAATACTGTTGGCATTCATTACCCGCACAGGCAACGGTGCCTGATCACCCGACAACTCAAGAATAAACTGCATCACTCTGAAGATATCCGCATAATCATCAGATTTTTTTGTTTTGGCATGCGCCAGCACAAATTGGAATTGCACCAACTGCTGTGCGGCATTCAGCTTCTCCAACACCAGCTTCAGTTCTGATGTAACAGCGAAGTCATCCAGTGGCTGTCGACTGAATATACCAAACAGCCCCCCTGCCAAGCGCCCGCAGAACACATGCGGGTAGTGCTCAACATGCGCCTTGATCACATCTCCCACTTTTTTAATCAGTTGATTGGTCACACTATAGCCGAGTTGCCTATCAATATCAGACAGGTTGCGCAGCTGCACCAGAGTCAACATACCTTCCACATAATTATCGCTTTTCAAGGCGACTGAAGCGGTATTGGCAAAGTGCGACTGGTTCATCAAACCAGTCACTTCATCGTAATTAATTTGCTGGTTCAGTTCATTCAGACGCTGCGACTCTTCGGTCACAATTTGTTTGATACGCTCGGACAAGCTATTCATGGTGCGTACCAGTTTCTTGAACTCCAGCGTTTCAGGCTCTTCAATCGTGATGTATTCACGTTCACCCAATGCCTCTGCCTGCGCAATCACCTGATCCAGTGGCGACAATATCCGTTTGAGCCATACGCCAGAGACGATATAACTCAACAGGGCCACAATAAATGTCCACATCAGGGCGTGGCGCGAGGTTTCCCATAACTGGTCGTAAGCCAGCGAAGGCTCACTTTCCATCACCAGCGTGCCATATTGCTGCCAGCCTGACTGGATATTCGCCATGCCTGGCTGAATATGGATTGGAAAAATGGATTGAAACCAAGTTGGCGCAGTGGATTTTGCCAGTTGGTTACGACGCTCGATCATGACTTTGTTATCAGGCGACATGATTGCAATTCTGCGGTAATGGCCCATATCAAACTGTGCACTTAAAATCAGTTCAACAGTGACATTATCTTTAGGAATATTCGACAGCGTAATTGCCAGACCATTTGCGTTATCGTTGTTTTTCTTCTGTAATTGCTCGGCCATGTAACGATGATCATCGTAAACAGCCAAAAAAAGGCAACCGGCAGCCACCATCAAAATAATGACCGAAATTGCTATGCGTATTTGTTTTATCAGTGACATTTGGAGGCCCTCTTTTTATGTTGGGGTATATCCAGCAACAACCCGTATGTGTTGTAGGCATCTGACTTCAAGCCTAGCACCAACCACGGACAATAACCATCTTTTCAACTGTTTTTTTCTCATTCCAGCCCATCCTGTCGCATACGTGTCACCACATCCCGCCATTTGGATATATTGGTGGCAGAACCGGCACGCACATTCGGGTTATTGGCCACAAACAGGCCTTTGTCATTAAAGCTGAAGACCGGATACAAATCCCCACGTCTGGAAGCCGGCAGCAACTCAAAAGATAAATTATCCAGAATCAACGGATCGCTGGCTGGCGTTGCATAATAGGCCAACACCATATGCGGCCGGATAGCCCCGCTCGGCATGCGGGCCCGTACATAAGTCAATCGCAACTTATCACTGGAGACCCCGAGCTTTTTAAGCAACATATACTTGGCAATACTGAAATCCTCACAGTCGCCAGCCCCTTTACCAAAGGTTTCCAGGGGGGTGGCCCAATAATCATCTATGCCCCACAGGTCAATATCATCGACGAAGAGTACATGCTGATTGGTAAAATCGTTCACCATGCCGATCTTGGTCATTTCGCTGACACCCGCCAACTGCACAGTCAACTCACGCAAACGCATGACATTCTGATAAGCCTCTTCGCTGTATCGCTGACGGATTTTCTCCAGCATCACCAAGACATAGTCGTCCGCATAAGTCAGCGGCCAGCACAAACACAGCAACAGTGTGAGGCCGGTCGCAATGCTTGAAAATGATATGGAGGCGTGGCGTTTCATGTAAATTAAAAGATTTCCAGCCATGGATTATGGCATGCAGCATACCCCCGCAAATGCAAAAACAACAAGGGTTTCACCGATAAATTCAATCCTCTGCGGCCGCTTGCCTGCCTATGCGAATAGATCAGGCAAATACCTTTAAGCAAAGACAAGCCGGAGCGTATTGGGTAAAATAGCACTTTTGAAACACAACACGCATACCCAATTATGTCTTTGACCACGCTTAACGCACTCTCACCCCTGGATGGCCGCTACCAATCAAAACTGGATCCTTTGCGGCCCTATTTCAGCGAATTCGCGCTGATCAAGCACCGCGCACTGGTGGAAGTGGAGTGGCTCAAAGCACTCAGTGCCGCCAGCGCATTAAGTGAAATTGCTGCATTCAGCCCTGAAACCATTGCAGAGCTCGATGCTGCGATCAGCGGATTCAGTGAAGAGGATGCAGCACAGGTCAAAGCGATTGAAATGCGCACCAACCACGACGTCAAAGCGCTCGAGTACTGGTTGAAAGAGAAGTTTGACGGCAATCCTGAAATCAAGAAAGCCAGCGAGTTTATTCACTTTGCCTGTACCTCTGAAGACATTAACAACTTGTCGCACGCCCTGATGCTAAAGGCGGCACGCGATGCCGTGATGCTGCCATTTTTGCAGCAAGTCATCACGCGCCTGACCGATTTGTCCAAAGACCTGGCTGACCAGGCCATGCTCTCCCGCACCCATGGACAAACTGCCAGCCCGACCACCATGGGCAAAGAGCTGGCCAACGTGGTTTATCGCTTGCAACGCCAGATCGTACAACTGCAGGGCAATGAGATATTAGGCAAAATCAATGGTGCCGTGGGTAACTTCAATGCACATTTATCTGCCTACCCCGACTTTGACTGGGAAAACTTTGCCAAGCAATTTGTAGAGTCACTGGGACTGACCTACAACCCGATGACCATCCAGATTGAGCCGCATGACTATATGGCCGAGCTGTATGACACCCTGTCGCGCATCAATACCATTTTAATTGACCTGAATCGGGATATCTGGGGCTACATTTCGGTGGGTTACTTCAAACAAAAGGTCAAGGCAGGTGAAATTGGGTCATCCACTATGCCGCATAAAGTCAATCCAATTGACTTTGAAAATTCCGAAGGCAATCTGGGGCTGGCAAACGCGGTCTTGCGACACCTGGCAGAAAAGCTGCCGATTTCACGCTGGCAGCGTGACCTGACAGACTCCACCGTATTGCGCAATATGGGCGTCGCGCTGGGCTATGCCTTGCTGGGTTATGATTCCTGCCTGCGCGGCCTGAACAAACTCGAAATTAATCCGCAACGCCTGCAGGAAGACCTCAATAACAGTTGGGAAGTCCTGGCAGAACCTATCCAGACTGTGATGCGCCGTTATGGTATTGAAAATCCCTATGAGCAACTCAAAGAGCTGACACGTGGCAAAGGTGGCATCAACCAGCCATCCCTGCATACCTTTATCGAAACGCTGCAGATTCCTGTAGAAGCCAAACAATATCTGCTGGCATTGACGCCTGCAACTTATACCGGCAAAGCCGGTCAGTTAGTAAAGCACATCACATAGCCAACACATCGCATATTTTTTTCGTTTTTTGAGGACGCTTACGTTTTAGTCTCGACGCCAGGAAAACTCAAGAAATCGATTGTTCATCCGATTTCAACCGCCAAACGGGCTGGGGCCAAGTGCTTTGCTATGCTGCACTTTTGCCTGGCCTCACTGGCTTGTGCGCAGTCATCTGACTGGTTTGAAGTCAAACAAGGCGGTGCTTATCAAACCCGTTTCAGTGTAAGCAGTGCGTCTGAAAACACTGACAAAGCCCCCTTAAAAACGCTGCTTGAACAGCACCTGTCCATCCACGATGCCATGCGCAATCCACGCATGAATGATGCTGAATGGCGCCGCATGATTCAGAAAACACCCCAGGAAATTTCCGATTTACTAGCCACGCAAGGCTATTTCAAAGCGCGCACCACCATAGCTCAGGAATCTCCACACACTGTCGTATTTAACATTGACCTTCCCGAACAAGCCAGCATCCAGAGCGTCAGCATCGATTTTACGGGTGACATCGCCAGTCAGCCGGGCAAACACAGCCTGTCACTCGCGCAATGTCGGCAAACTTGGGCACTGCAACCGCAACACCCCTTTACGCAGGAGGCATGGACCTCCGCCAAACGCGCCCTGCTTGGCACGCTGTTGCGCGCCGAATTCCCCAATGCCAAGCTCACTGAATCACGTGCACTGATTCATCCGCAAAGCCATCTGGTCACCATATCGATCAAGGTAGACTCAGGCCCCGCCGTCCGCTTTGGCAAAGTCACTCTGCACGGCCTGAAACATTATCATGCACACATGTTTGAG
The DNA here is from genome assembly GCF_030769565.1 of Methylophilus aquaticus. Lineage (GTDB taxonomy): Bacteria > Pseudomonadota > Gammaproteobacteria > Burkholderiales > Methylophilaceae > Methylophilus > Methylophilus aquaticus. Next base: position 15,903 of record NZ_JAVCAP010000011.1, read on the forward strand.
CCGCTGATGAACATCCATCCCGGCACCCCCTATCAGCCATCAGAATTGCTCTCGTTGCAAAACGCACTGATGGCAAGCGGTAAATTCAGTCAGGTCGATGTGGTCGCCAACACCCGCCAGCTTAACCCCGACCAGACAGCCGACATTGATGTCACCGTGCACGAACAGGATCAGAAAAATGTACGCATAGGGGTAGGGGCCAGCACCAACACTGGGGCACGCATGGTGTTTAATTATACGGATCGCAATTTGTTTGACCGTGGCCTGTTGTGGGACAGCAGCATCCGGCTGGAGCAGCGGCTGCAGGCAGCGATCTCCAACGTCACTTTTCTCACGGATAAACAAGGTTACCGGGACAGCATACAAAACAGTGTGACGCGTACCGATCTGGAGGGACAGATCACCACCGCCTTGCAAAACGGGGTCAGGCGCTATTGGGGACAACCCTCCCGGTTTGAGCAATTTGTCGGTGCCAATCTGCTCTACGAGTTTTTAACGGTGGACGGTGAGTCCTCACAATTCAACAAGGCCGCGACTGTCGCTTATGGCATCAATATGCGCCAGCTGGATTTTGCGCTGGCGCCCACCAAAGGCTGGATACTCAATACACAATTTCAGCTGGCGCCTTTTGACCGGCTGTCTGACGGACGTTTTTTGCAATCCCAGGCACGCGTGCAGGCTTTTTATCCACTGGCGACCAATACCCAATGGCTGGGACGGCTCGAAGTCGGGATAATCTCTGGCTCCACCAGTGTGCCGGCCACTTATTTATTCCGTGCGGGGGGCGACCAGTCAGTGCGCGGGTATGCTTTCCAGTCCCTGGGCGTCAAAGAGGGCGATGCCATTACCGGCGGCCGCGTCCTGCTCACGGGTAGCAGTGAAATTGTGCAATGGCTGACGCATGCATGGGGTGCAGCCGTGTTTGTAGACTTTGGTAACGCTGCCAATCGATGGCAGGATTACGACCCTGCGCTTGGCTATGGCTTGGGCGTGCGCTGGCGCAGCCCCATCGGGCCGGTCGGCGTGGATATTGCCTATGGCGAGCAAACCAAAGAATACCGGCTGCATTTTAATCTGGGAGTTAACTTTTGAATCCGAAGAGCCATTGCATCACGCAAAGTCTTCGCAAACCATTGTGGTGCGCCATGTTTAAATCCCTCCTGCGCTTTTTGCTGGTGGGATGGCTCTGCCTGTCACTGATCATCACGCCTCAGATCATTTGGGCTGCGAATGTGATGATCATGGGCAGCCTCACCCATATTGAAACCGATCTGGGCAACGCCATCCTGACCGTTGACGGCATAGACTCGCGCATGCGTCTGGGTGTGACACCGCGTGGCGAACTCACCGTTTCACAATTCAATGCCCGGCAGGTCACCCTGCAATTTAAAGCGAATCCGCCTCCTTCCGACAAAAAAGTGGCAGCACCCATGCCGTCACACATCCATATTCCCCTGCCCTTTCAACTGCAATCGGGCACAATCGAGCGGCTCACCATCAAACAGGGGATCAGCATTACCCACATTGAACATATCCAGTTTGACCTGCATGCAGACAGCGCACATTTGCAGTTCAGGATCATGGAGGCGAGCAGCCCCTGGGGAAATATACAGACCACGTTTGACATGCAAAACAGTGCTCCCTTTTCTGTCAACGGCTGGCTGGCACTGAAACAGGCTCAGGGTGAAATGGCCTACTATTTACGCACAGAATTACATGGTGATTTGAGCCGCTTGCAGATCACTTCCGCACATCACTATCAACCCGGTGCCAAGCCTTATGCCATTGTCCCGGTCAACAGCCAAACAGAAGGTGATCAGATTCAAGATGTCGTACAACTGGATGCCTCGATTGGTCTGGATGCGGCGCGTTCTAGCCAGCTTAACTTTCACCTGAAAAACCTGCAGGCAAGTCATCTGCATCCGCAACTGGCAGGGAAGATGGACTTGCAAATCCTGGCAGACGGCAGCCTTGCCGAGCACGGCGTCATGCGTATCACCGTAGATGCAGGTGATAGTCATCTCCAGCAACAGGCATTCACCGTGCGTGGCACGGCCTCGTTATCAGGCACGCAGTTATTGGCCATGGATATCCTGGCGCAACTGGATCAAAACACGCTCAGGCTACAAGGGGCCGCAGATACCTCATCCCCTGCCACCACACAACTGCAGTGGCAAGTCAGCCTGCCCAATCTGGAGCAGTTCATGCCGGGGTTTGCCGGCCAGCTGCGTGGACAAGGTAGCCTGCGCCATGGGTCAGAACAGCAGAGTGCGCATTTTGAGTTGCAGGGGCAGCAACTACAGTTGCCACAAGGTCTGACGCTACCCACACTTCAGGCCTCCGGGCAGATATCCAGCCATGCACAAGCACCGTTGAAGCTTTCAGTACAATTAAAGGGCCTGACACAACAAGATATACAAGGCAACAACAGTCCACCTATTGATGCATCACTCACATTGCAGGGCAGCCTGGCACAACACCAGCTGGCACTGCATGTACAAGACAGTGACCCCCAGTTGCACCGCACGGTCAACGCACAAATAGCAGGCATGTCGGATGATCGGGGCTGGCACGGCCAACTGACTCAGCTCGAGGATGAAACCGGCAAGGTTTTCCAGCTTGCGCATGCTGCGGCACTGAATTGGCATCCACAACAGGGGTTTGAACTGCAAGACCTGGACATACGCGTGATTGGTGGACAATTGCTGATGAAGCAACTTGCCTATCGTCCTGCGGACAATGCATCTAGTGGAACAGTCGCCACCGCAATGCAACTGCACAGTCAAGGGGGCCTGAAGCAGTTTCCGCTACAAGCGCTACTCGCGTGGGCAAACCCGACCATTCAGGCACCGTTACCAGCACAACATTTACGCCTGGATGCCGACTGGAACCTGAACCTGGATCAGACATTCAACGGCACATTCCAGTTACAAAAAGCCAGTGGTGACTGGCTGGTATATGACACAATCAACACGCAATGGCATGCACTGCAATTACAAAAACTGAGCGCCGGATTACAGGCCACCAACAACCGTATCACGCTTGCCACCACGATTGAAACTGCACAGACAGGCACCCTGGCCGTGCAAGCAGACACAGAAATAAGCCCGACGTCAAATGGGTTTGTACTAAAAAAGACAGCCCCGCTCACTGCCCGGCTGAATGGACATCTGAGCCACATAGACTGGCTGGGCAAACTATTGCCTGACATTCAGCCTGCAGGTGCGCTCACATTGGACGTGCGTGCCAACGGCACCCTGGCGCATCCGCAGTTACAAGGCAGCATTACCGGCAGCGGCCTCGCCCTCAGCATTCCCTCGCAAGGGCTGTGGCTACAACAGGGCATGCTGAATATTGGCTTACAAGGTGAGCAGATGCGCCTCAATCAGATGCAGTTTTCTGGTAAAAGCGGCCAACTCACAGGCACCGGCCTGCTGACATTTGATCAGGCATATTGGCAGCTCGATCTCGGACTCAGCATGGACCACCTGCAAGCACTGTCTCGCGTTGATCGCTGGGTCGAACTCAGTGGCAGGTCGCAATTACAAATCACGCCAGAGCAGACCCAGATACAAGGCAAACTCAACATACACAAAGGCTTGTTCGAGTTGCCAAAAGCAGACAGGCCTCAATTGAGCGAAGATGTGGTCATCGCGTCGAGTGAGACCGTCTCGGTCAAGCCTGCCTCCAGATTATCATTTCAGGATTTTGAACTGGATTTTGGGAGCAAGCCAAGCCCTCCATTTAAAGAGTCTGAGCAGTTTATGCTACGCGGACAAGGACTAAATGGCGCGCTGAGCGGCCAGATGCGCCTGAACGGTGAACTGGACCAACTGTCAGCAGCCGGCACACTTGACATCACCGGCACCTACCTGGCTTATGGACAATCCCTCAATATTGAAACCGGTCGCCTGATCTTTAGCGGAAAAATCCCGAATATCGGCCTTGATATCCTAGCAACCCGCCAGGTCGAAAGCACCAAGGTAGGCATCCAGATCAATGGCAGCCTGCAAACCCCGCAACTGAAACTGGTGGCCACGCCTGAAACCACCAATGAAAATAAAATATCACTGCTGGTGCTAGGTCAACCTATATCTGCAGTGGGCAGTAGTGATATGGCCATGCTGTCCGTGGCGGCAGGTGCCTTGTTGTCACAAGGTGACTCCGTCTCGCTGCAAACCAAAATCGCACAAACTATCGGGCTGGACAGTATTGATGTGCGTGGCTCGAGCAGCACCAATTATGCGGTCAGTGTGGGTAAACGCATCAATAAAAATCTGGTGGTCGGATACGAAAAAAGCATTGTCGGCCTGCTAAATGTTGGTAAACTCACCTATCAACTGACCAAACGTATTGTGATTGAAACACGCACGGGTTCGGATAACGCGCTGGATGTGTTTTACAGCTTCAGCTTTGACTAATGGAGCCTTCACCGCATGAGTACCGATAAGACCAATCCCCGACTGGCTGTGCTGATCGACGCCGACAACACATTTAACGTCATTCCCATCATTGATGCCCTGTTTGAAGAAATCTCCAAGTTTGGTGATGCCAGTATCCGACGGATCTATGGGGATTGGACGCAACACCAGTTGAGCCGCTGGAAAGAGGTACTGCCCAAACACGCCATACAACCCATGCAGCAATATGCCAACACCAAAGGCAAAAATGCCACTGACAGTGCCCTGATCATTGATGCCATGGACTTGTTGTACACTGCACCCCTAGACGGCGTATGCATTGTATCCAGCGACAGTGACTTCACGCGCCTGGCCATACGCTTCCGTGAATCGGGCAAATGGGTGTATGGCTTTGGCGAAGCCAAAACCCCTGAGTCGCTGCGTGCCGCCTGTAACCAGTTTGTCTTCATCGAGATTCTGTCACAGGACAAAAAAGCCGAAGCAGAGGAAACGGCAATAGTGCCGCATCACGATAAAATCGTGGCAGACAAGTCTGAAACGTCAGCAAAAAGTACGGCAACGCCTGAACTGGTGACACTGAGTCCTGTGGTTAAAAAAACCTCCCAACAACTGGCGATGGATGCAAAGCTGGTGTCACTGATTCGCTCGGCGATTGAAGCGCTGTCTGACGACGATAGTTTTGCCAACCTGAGTGAAGTCAAAAAACATATCATTAAAAACTATTCAGCATTTGATTCCAGAAACTATGGTTATGCCAAGTTTAGTGAACTGATACAAACCATAGGGTTGTTTGAGCTTGATACAAAAAAACAACGGGTGAAAGATAAACGAAAAAAATGACAGAAATTCTGGTGCTGTATTACTCCCAGGGGGGGGCGGTCAAAGAAATGGCGCAACTCATCGCACGTGGAGTGGAGAGTGTGGCTGGCGCGCAGGCGCGTCTGCGCACCGTGCCCAAAGTCTCGGCCAACTGTGAAGCGACAGAACCGGACCTGCCGACCACAGGCGCGCCTTATGCTAGCTTGCAGGATCTGCAACAATGTGCCGGACTGGCAATGGGCAGCCCTACCCGCTTTGGAAATATGGCGGCGCCCATGAAGTATTTCCTCGACGGCACCTCTGGCCTCTGGCTGAAGGGGGCGTTGATTGGTAAACCGGCGGCTGTATTTACCTCCAGCGGCTCCATGCACGGTGGCAACGAAACCACCTTGCTGACCATGATGATTCCACTCATGCATCATGGCATGCTGCTGCTTGGTCTGCCTTATTCAGAGCCGCAGTTGGGCGTGACCAAAACAGGCGGTACGCCTTACGGTGCCAGCCATGTCGGCGGTGCCATGGATGACCAGCCAATTTCGGATGACGAGAAAAAGCTGTGTCTGGCATTGGGGAAACGTTTGGCCGAAACTGCGCTCAAATTGCAGTAGCCTCATTAGAATTTTTTCGTTTTCAAGGAAACATGTATGTCTGCCGCTCTTGCCCGCGAAGCCCGCCAGTTTTTATTTGGCACCCGCCATGCCATTTTGTCCACGCACTCGGTGAAATACCCAGAGTATCCATTTGGGTCTGTCGCGCCCTTTGTCTGCAACCAGCAGGCTGAACCGGTGATTCTGATCAGTGACATTGCCGAGCACACCAAAAACATCCAGCAACATGCCAAAGTGTCTTTACTGGTGTTTTCCGGTGCCGAAGATTTACAGGCCAATGCCCGCCTGACCCTGATGGGTGAGGCGATTCCCTGTGACAAACAGGATGCTGACCTGCGGGCCCGTTATTTACGCTACTTACCGCAAGCGGCCAGTTATTTTGATATGCATGACTTTAACTTTTACCGCATTCGCATTGACCATGTGCGTTATATCGCAGGCTTTGGCCGCATGGGCTGGTTTGAAGGCAACGCACTCAATGCGGATATTGCCAGCACCGAGCTGGTGGAGCACGAACAAGGGATTCTCACGCATATGAATGCGGATCACCAGGATAGTCTTCTGCAGTATTGCCAGCATGTACACAACGTGACCGCCGACAATGCAGAAATGATAGGCATGGATGCTGAAGGCTTTGATGTGCGCTATCACCAGGGTGAAGAAATACAGGGCCAGTTAAGATTTGTGTTTGAACAACCGGTTCTCAACGCGCAAGCAGCCCGCAAAGCGTTGGTGGCTTTGTCTCAGGCATGCAAATCATGATGCAGCGTAGCTTGTTGCAATTGAGTCGTCTGGGCGCGAGTGGCAGCTTACTGGCACTGATTTTATTATGCCTGGGCTGGGAAATATTTTTATCACCATTACGTGCGGGCGGCAGCCTGCTGTTTTTGAAAGCATTGCCATTATTATCGCCACTGTTTGGCATCTTGCGCGGCAAACGCTATACCTACCAGTGGGCCGGCATGCTGATCTTGCTGTACTTTACCGAAGGCGTTGTCCGCACATGGTCTGAAACGGGCCTGGGGCAGGTGCTGGCGGCCACCGAGGTAGCATTGAGTGTGCTGTTTTTTGCTTGCACGATTACTTATGCCAAATATACAGCGCAACGCTATCAATCGGCCAATGTGGCATGACAATTCCTTTTAAAAATCACCGCATAAATTCTTTAGTACGCAGACGCTAACAAGCCAGACAAACCTTATATAATAACGTGCATGAAAATTTTGTTATCGAATGACGACGGCTATCTGGCACCGGGCCTGAATATATTGGCAAAACACCTGCGCAAGATTGCCGATATCACGGTGGTGGCGCCGGAGCGTAACCGTAGCGGCGCCAGTAACTCACTGACGCTGGATCGGCCCCTGAGCGTTAAACAGGCGTCGAATGGTTTTTTCTACGTCAATGGCACGCCCACCGACTGTGTGCATATTGCACTGACTGGCTTGATGCAGGAAATGCCCGACATGGTCATCAGTGGCATCAATGATGGTGCCAACATGGGCGATGACACGATTTATTCCGGCACCGTGGCTGCCGCGACTGAAGGCTACTTGCTTGGTATCCCTTCGTTTGCGGTTTCTATGTCGCAGCATCAACCCACCCACTTTGAAACCGCCGCCAAAGTGATCGTGGAACTGGTCAAGAAATTCAATCACAGTGAAATTCTCGAACCGACTTTGTTAAACATTAATGTGCCAGACATTCCCCTCCAAGCAATCAAAGGCCAGCAAATCACCCGCTTGGGCAAACGCCACAAAGCTGAACCGGTGATTCAGTTAAAAACACCTCGCGGAGAAACCGTCTATTGGGTGGGTGCTGCCGGACAACCGAATGATGGTGGCGAAGGTACAGACTTTTACGCGGTGGCCCAAGGCTATGTTTCGATCTCGCCCATTCAGGTAGACCTGACCAAACACGCTCAAATCGGAACCCTGCAACACTGGTTGCAAGCCAATCAATAAGTGTTATGGCGATTCCAACCCGAACTACCCACAAAACCGGCATCGGCATGACCTCGTCGCGCACGCGCGACCGCATGCTGTCACGCCTGCGCGAACAAGGCATTCAGGATGAAGTGGTGATTGCCGCCATGGCCGATATTCCGCGCCATATTTTTGTCGATGAAGCGCTGTCTATCCGCGCTTACGAAGATGTGTCATTACCGATAGGCTACGGCCAAACCATTTCGCAACCGTATATTGTGGCCAAAATGACCCAGATTTTGCGCAATGGCGTGACGCCGGGCAAGGTGCTGGAAATCGGCACCGGTTGCGGCTATCAAACATCGGTATTGTCTCGCGTGTGCAAAGAGGTCTACTCTCTGGAGCGCATCCGGCCACTGGTTATGAAAGCACGTAACCATTTGCGTACGTTAAAATGTACCAATGTAAAACTGGACCATGCTGATGGCAGTCTGGGATTAAAAGGGTATGGTCCGTTTGACGGCATTATCGTCACCGCCGCTGCCAGCCATGTACCGCAAGAACTGGTAGAACAACTGGCCGTCGGCGGGCGCATGGTGATTCCTGTCGGTACCACTGAGCAGGTATTGCACCTGATTCAGCGTACTACACAAGGCGTTCAGCAAACTGCGCTGGAACCTGTAAAATTTGTCCCCTTGCTCGGAGGCACTGCTTTATCATGAAATTACGTGCTGTTACGCTCACGCTGGCTGCAAGCTGCGCACTGGCCGCGTGTGTCATGAACTCTCCCATGCCACCCGCACCGGTAAGCAGCAGCCCGTCAACAGATCACAAACCATCACCGCCTGTGCCAGTAACATTAGGCAACAACCAATATCTGGTGCAAAAAGGTGACACGCTCTACAACATAGGCAAAAAACTCGGCATTTCTTACCTGAAGTTGGCCGAAATTAACCAGTTAACGGTGCCCTATCCGATTCATGTGGGCCAGGTACTCAATCTGAGTGGCAAATCAGGCAACACGAGTGCCACGCGACCAAGCAGTGAGTCGACTAACGCTTCTGCAGAAGATGCGGAAGTCGTCACAGCGCCGATCAGCCAGCCCGAGATCGCGATATCGGGAGATGCCACCAGCCCTGCCGTAGAGACAGCGGTTGCCAAACCGGCCACTGACGCAGCAAAAACCACTACACCGCTGGACATAGAGAATATCGCCGATACTGCGATTCAATGGCAATGGCCGCTCAATGGCAAAATCAGCACGAGCTTTGATCCGCAAACCAACAAGGGATTGAACATCACCGGTGCACCAGGCCAGCCAGTAGCGGCAGCAGGTGCCGGAAAAGTGATTTACAGCGGCATGGATGTGCGCGGCTATGGCAAGCTGATTATCGTCAAACACAACAGTAACCTGCTGTCTGTGTATGCACACCAGGGCAGCTCACTGGTTAAAGAAGGTAGCTATGTCTCGCAAGGTGACAAACTGGCCAACCTGCCGTCATCAGGGGCAGCGCAGGCGACGACCCTGCATTTTGAAATTCGCCAGAAAGGCAAACCGGTTGACCCGGCAAGCTACCTGCCGGGCAGCAACACTTAATCCGCTTTTATGAGTATCCACTTTTGTGTGTACTGTTTGCGCACAATTAAAATCCATTGATTAAGATGCAAGATACAGTATGCTGTTAACACAGTGACTTAAGTAAATGCAGGCTGATGGAAAGGTGTTTGTATGAACCCTGATCGCTACGCCAAACAACGTAACATACGCCCCGACAGCAAGTGGAAAATATTGCAGTCACTGCTATCACTGGCACTGATCCTGTGCGGTCTGACCGGGATTGCCATCCATGTATTTAACCGGCATTTCAAGCTACTGGATGCTGTGAACTGGATCAAAAGCTCGGCCATCAATGCAGTACTTATTCTGCTGGGCGCCATTCTACTTTACCTTTTTCACCGTTACGTGACCACCATCAGCGACGCCCGGCACCAGTCAGCCAGCAACCTGCCGGTATATTTCATGATGCTGATGGGACTGTTTTTCATTGTCAGACTGATCACGACTGGCCACTGGTAATTCGGCGGGCACATTGCCATGCATGCAAGCATGGCAATGTCATGTTGAAACATCACGCCTCGGCAACTGCCGCCGGGCTGACGCAGACCACGCCGCAACGGTTAATCCCGCTGAACACAGCCTTGATGGACGCGGTCACGATATTGCTGTCCAGCCCCACACCGTAGCATACGCTGCCCTGACAAACCACTTCGACAAAGGCACATGCCAAGGCTTCGCCTCCCGAGTGGCTGGCGCCAGTAGAGCGCTCCTCAAAACTGCGCACCTGCACCTCAATACCCAGCCCCTGCAGCGCATGTACTGCTGCATCAATCGGGCCATTACCCTCTCCCTTTAGCAGGGTAGACATGCCGTCGACATCCACATGCATCCGGATCGACTGTCCTGTCCCGCCTTCCTGAAGGTGATATTCGCGATAGCGGACTGGCGTTGTCGCTTCCATATAGGTTTGCTGGAACAGTTGCCAGATATCTGCTGCTGACATTTCGCTGCCATGGCTATCCGTATATTGCTGTACAACACCAGAAAACTCCACTTGCAGGCGACGCGGCATCACAATCCCGTACTGGCTCTCCAGCAGGTAGGCAACGCCGCCTTTACCAGACTGGCTATTGACGCGAATAATCGAATCATAACTACGGCCCAGATCTCGCGGATCTATCGGCAGATACGGCACATTCCATGTACCCTCACTGGCCTGTGCTGCAAACCCTTTCTTGATCGCATCCTGATGCGAACCGGAAAACGCCGTGAATACCAGGTCACCCGCATACGGATGACGCGGATGGATATCGATCTGCGTACACGCTTCCACCGTGCGGCCAATCGCGTTGATATCGGAAAAATCCAGCCCTGGGTGAATGCCCTGTGTGTACATATTAAGTGCCACAGTCACCAGATCCACGTTACCGGTACGCTCACCATGACCAAACAGGCAGCCCTCAACGCGATCCGCGCCAGCCATCATGGCCAGCTCGGTCGCCGCCACCGCCGTGCCGCGGTCATTGTGTGGGTGCAGGCTCAAAATCACGCTATCTCGTCGTGCAAGGTGCCTGTGCATCCACTCAATCTGGTCAGCATAAACATTGGGCGTCGCCACTTCTACGGTTGCCGGGCAATTAATGATGACCTTGCGCGCAGGCGTTGCACCCCACACTTCCGTGACCCTGTCACATATTTCCTTGGCAAAAGTGAGTTCGGTCGCGGTAAAGGTTTCCGGACTGTATTGCAGCACCACCTCGGTTTCAGGCATGTCAGCCGCCAGCTGCTTCACCAGTGTTACCGCCTCGACCACCATCGCTTTCACTTGTTCTTTACTCATGCCAAACACGACTTCACGAAACGTCGGGGAAGTCGCATTATAGATATGCACAATCACCCGGCGCGCCCCGCGCACCGCCTCCATGGTGCGACGTATCAGATGTTCGCGCGCCTGCGTCAACACTTCGATGGTGACATCCTCCGGAATATGCTGCGCTTCAATCAGCGTGCGTACAAAGTTAAAATCGGTTTGCGACGCCGAAGGAAACGCCACCTCAATCTCTTTAAACCCAATCTGGCACAGCATCTTGAACATGCGCATCTTCTTGTCAGCATCCATCGGTTCAAACAGCGACTGGTTACCATCACGCAAATCGGTACTCATCCAGATCGGTGGCTGGCTGATCACTGCGTTCGGCCATTGGCGATCAGTCAGTTGCACGGGCGGAAATGCCTGATATTTTTGTGCGGGTTGGGCTTGCATGTCGTTTTCCTTAACCTTGTGATGACAAGAGACATGATAAAGATTTCACAAAAAATAAGATTGCTAATTATTCAATTAGTTGAATAAATAAAAAATTTAATTTCAATTTAATATATTTTTTTGTAATAATATTTCAATATTAAATTAACCATTAAAATACTCATGAAAATACTCATGAAAATAGACCGCTATGACAAAGTCATTCTGGACATTTTGCAATCCGACGGCCACATCAGCAATCAGGACCTGGCGGAGCGTATCGGCCTCTCCCCTGCACCGTGTTTACGAAGAGTAAAAGCGCTGGAACAAGCCGGCCTGATTACTGGCTACCAGGCACTGGTCGATGCCAAAAAACTGGGCTTAAGCCTGATGGCATTAATCGGCATATCCATGGACCAGCACACACCAGAACGGTTTGCCAACTTTGAAAGCAGTATCATCACTATCCCTGAAGTGCTGGAATGCCTGCTGATTACCGGCCAACAATCGGATTACCTGCTTAAAGTCGTGGTGAAAGACATGGATGACTATCAGCATTTACTGCTGCATAAAATCACCAAGATTGTCGGGGTGACGGGCGTGCATACCAGCTTTGTATTGAGGAATGTGGTGGCACGGGCGAAAGTACGCGTGGACTGAGATATGCACATAAAAGTCATTCGTTTAATTTTTTATAGGGAGCTAAGCCTGTTGGTGTCATTCTGGCGCAGGCCGGAATTCAGGCGTGGGGTAATATAATAAATGCAGGTATTGGTCATTTGGGGTTGCTTTTCGCCCTTAGGCGAGTAACTTTTCTTTGCTTGCCCAAAGATAAAGTAACCAAAAGAAAGTGCACCCCAGCTTCCGCTTGTTTCCTGCGTTGCTCGCCAAAATAAGCGCTCGCGAAACTCATCCTAGCGGGCTGCACACACCGCAGCCCACCGCGGGATTCAAACAACCGCTCGCTTCACCTTATTTTGCCTGCGCTACTCGGCGCGGCAGATGGGGACCCCACCACCTCACCCCGGCCCTCTCCTGCCAGGAGAGGGAGAGAATTAGACGTTGTAGGTTTGATTAAAACAACTCACCACAACAGTATAAATTGATAAGCTGCTTGTAAAATGCAAATCTCGCACGCATCCATTCCGGGGGGCCCATCTGCCGCGCCGAGCAACGCAGGGTTGACGGGAGTCTTCGGCCATCGGCTGTTTGAGTTCCGCAGTGGCTTGCGTCTTGTGCAAGCCGCCAGGGCGACAACTAACGTAGTGTTGCGGCGCAGGCTAACATTGCGCAGCAATGTTAAACGAAGTGGCCGTAGCCAATTTCGATGGACACCCGGCAAACCGAGTAGCGCAAGGGTGAAGCGGAAGTTGGGGTGCACTTTCTTTTGGTGACTTGTTCTTTGTGCAAGCAAAGAAAAGTTACTCGCTGAGAGGCGAAACAGAACGCCCCAAACAACCAATCAATCTCTCACTAAGAATGGTCTTCAGTTTTGTCCAATCAAAAAACTGACCAGCTTAAAGCTGAAACAACACTTCACTTAAAACCACTCACATAAAGCCAACCAAAAAAGCAAAAAGCCATGCATGGCATGGCTTTTTTCAAACAAACATCAGCAATTAATGCTTGGCGTCTTCCGCCTTGTAAAACTCACGCACCGGCGTCATATCAAACTCGCGTGCCCATTTGATAATCTCATCCAGTGCCGGTGCACCGATCTCACCCACCTGCGCATGAATACCAGCACGTTCACGAATCACCAGCAAGCCAGGAATCTGCTTCACTTCGAAGTAGTCTGAAATTTCAGGATCTGTTTCGGTATTGACCATACCAAACACGATATCCGGATTGTTTGCGGCAGCCGCCTCAAAAGTCGGCGTAAAAGCCACACATGGATCACACCACTGTGCCCAGAAATCCACGATTACAAATGCATTTTTTTCAATGATTTCTTTAAAATTTGCTTTGGTGAGCGTCACAACTGCCATGATAATTCCTGTCCCAATCAATAATAATTTTGTGGCGATATTGTAGCAGAGGTCACTCTGCGGCTAAAAAGCTTTCTGTGCGAGGGCCTGAACAACCTTATGCGATGGGATTGTCCCATGTGCCATTAAAGAACAGCTCACCCAATGTTTTACGGCTGCGTGGCGCGACTTCACGCTCTTTCAGCTCGTCAGTCAGTGTGTCTACAGGCGCCTGATAGCCCACAGCGACCATCGGTAATATCTGGTAGCGCTCGGGGACTTTAAAAGCCACGCGTGCCTTATCAGCATCAAAGCCACCCATTTGATGGGCCATCAGACCCAGTGCGGTCGCTTGCAGACACAGATTTTCTGTCGCAGCGCCTGTATCGTATGGTCCCCATTTGTTCGCCTTTTGATTATGGCTGAACAGGGTATCTGTACAAATCAGCAAGAGTACTGGCGCATTGACTGCCCAGCTTTGATTGGCCGCCACCAGACAATCAAACGCGGCCTGCCAGGCCTGCATATTCTCGGCTTTGTTACACACCACATACCGCCATGGCTGGTCACCAAAGCAGGAGGGCGCCCAGCGCGCAGCTTCTAGCAAACTGATGACTTGTGTAGAGCTGACCGACTTGCTGGCATCGTAAGCACGACCACTCCAACGATTGGCAAGCAGTTCATGGATGGGTTGTTCTGTAGTCGCAGGCTTTTGCATAATGATGTCCTCAAAATTGTTTTTTTAATGCATACAAGAGTTCTAGCGCTTGCTTGGGCGTCAGGTCATCTGGTTGTATCCGTTCCAGTGCTGTCACAATAGGATGCTCGGCCGGGGGCTCGGGTTCCACCTGTGCAGAAAATAGATCAGTTTGGGGGGTGGTGGTCACAGACTGACTCTCAAGTTGCTGCAGCTTGCGTTTGGCCAGTTGCAATACCGATTTTGGAATTCCGGCCAGTTGTGCCACCTGGATGCCGTAACTCATGGTCGCGGCACCCTCTTCCACCTTGTGCAGGAACACAATGCCATTGCCATGCTCAACCGCGTCCAGATGGACATTGGCGGCCTGCTTGGCCTCATCGACAATACGGGTCAACTCAAAATAATGGGTGGCAAACAGGGTCAGCGCCTTGTTTTTTTCCAGCAACTGTTTGGCCACCGCCCACGCCAGGCTGAGGCCGTCAAACGTACTGGTACCGCGTCCAATTTCATCGAGCAGGACCAGACTGTTCGCCGTGGCATTATTCAAAATGTTGGCGGTTTCCGTCATTTCCACCATAAACGTGGAACGGCCACCTGCCAGATCATCCGAGGCCCCAATGCGGGTGAAGATGCGGTCAACTTCACCAATCACGGCAGAGTGCGCGGGTACAAAACTGCCGCAATAGGCCAGCAGCACAATGAGTGCAGTCTGCCGCATAAAAGTGGACTTACCGCCCATATTGGGACCGGTAATCAACAATAACTGGCGATAGGGGTTGAGCGTCACATCATTGGCAACATAGGGCTGGGCGATGCTTTCAACCACCGGATGGCGACCGTTAAGTATCTCCAGTCCAATATCAACCTTGAATTGCGGCTGCACATAATTGAGGGCACGTGCACGTTCGGCAAAGCAAGCCAGCACATCCAGACTGGCGACTGCGCTGGCAATCCGCTGCAAAGCGGCAATATGAGGCAACAAGGCGTCCAGCACCTGCTCATACAGCATTTTTTCTCGCGCCAGCGCACGCTCGTTTGCACTCAGCACTTTATCTTCAAAGGCTTTCAGTTCGGGCGTGATAAAGCGCTCGACGTTTTTCAGGGTCTGGCGGCGGCGATATTCCGCCGGCGCGCTTTCGGCCTGGGCGCGACTGATTTCAATATAAAACCCGTGCACACTGTTAAATTCAACCTTGAGGTTAGCCAGGCCAGTACGGGTTTTTTCGGCGGCTTCATATTGCAGTAAAAAGTCACCATGGTTGGTTTGCAGGGCACGTAACTCATCCAGCTCGGCGTCAAAACCAGGAGCAATCACTCCACCCTCGCGCAAAATGGCTGAAGGTTCAGGCTGGATGGCATGCATCAACACCGCCAGCGCTTCGGATGGCGTCTGTAGCTCGGCCAGCAGGGTTTGTAACAGGAAGGCTTGCGGCGCAGCGACGGCGCCCAGCAATGTGGGCAATTGCAGCAAACTATCACGCAGGCCAGACAAGTCACGCGGCCGTGCTGACTTCAACGCCACACGCGCTGTCATGCGCTCAATATCGCCGATCGGGTGCAAGGCTTGCTGCAAGGTACTGTCAGTGAAGGTTTCCACCAGCTCTGCCACGGCCACGTGACGCTGGGCAATCGCCGCTTGCTGGCGCAGCGGATGGTGCAGCCAGTGCCGCAACAAGCGAGCGCCCATCGCGGTTTGGGTGGTGTTGAGCAGGGAATACAATGTTGGCTGCGACTCGCCGCGGATGGTCAAATCGATTTCCAGATTGCGCCGCGTGGCAGCATCCAGCTGTAAATAATGGCTGGTTTGCTCGACGCGCAATCCGATAATATGTGGCAAAGCACTGCGCTGGGTATGCTTGACATAGTCAAGCAAGGCGCCAGCCGCTGCCACAGCAGCCGGCATGTCGGCACAGCCAAAGCCTGCAAGATCGTGGGTGCTGAACTGCTGGGTCAGACTGCGCTGTGCACTGTCGAGGTCAAACTGCCAGGGAGCCAGACGCTTTTTAGCACAGCGTGCCTGCAACAAGCTCTCGGCCACATGGTCGTCAGCGAACACCAGCTCGGCCGGATGAATACGCTCGAGCTCCTGCAACAAATGTCCGGGAGCGATTTCACTTAATACGAACGTGCCGGAGGCCAGATTAAGCCGCGCCAGACCGAGAACGCCCTCGCCTTTTGCCACACATAGCAAGGTGTTATCACGGGTTTCATCCAGCAAGGCCGCATCAGTCAGTGTGCCTGGCGTGAGGATACGGGTGACTTCACGCGCCACCGGCCCCTTGGCAGTAGCCGGGTCACCCACCTGCTCGCAAATCGCCACGGCCTCGCCCATTTTGGCCAGCTTGGCCAGATACTGCTCTGCCGCATGGTAAGGCACCCCGGCCATTTTTATCGGCTCGCCATTGCTGGCACCGCGACGGGTCAGCGTGATGCCGAGCAAACGTGACGCTTTTTCGGCATCCTCAAAAAACAGTTCATAAAAATCGCCCATGCGGTAAAACAGCAACATATCGGGATGCTGTGCTTTGAGGCCGAGGTATTGGCGCATCATGGGGGTGTGGTTTTCGAAAGACATGAGAGCGTTCTAAATGAGTGTTATTTAAGCCTGTGCAGCAGCGCCACGCGCTTGTGCATCATACAACAAATGCAGTTCTCCTGAGCATTCTTGCTCAAATTGAAAAAAAGCATAAAGTATGCAGCTTATGCGTTATATCAATATGTTACCCCTGATATACGCACATACTGGGATCACTTTTATTGCACGTATGTGCTGGGTTTTAGTCCCTATAGCGTAAACGATGCATGCGATGAGGAGCAAGGGATGAAATTACAATTTCTCGGGGCAACCGGCACAGTCACCGGCTCAAAATATTACCTTTCAACCTCTCAAAAAAACATTCTGATTGATTGCGGGTTATTTCAGGGCGTCAAACAATTACGGCAGAAAAACTGGGAAGCCTTGCCTGTCGACCCAAAGCAGTTGGATATGGTGATTCTGACACATGCTCATATCGACCATACCGGCTACCTGCCTTTACTGGTAAAGAACGGTTTCTCGGGAAAAGTGTTTTGCAGTGCCGCTACCATGGATTTATGCAAAATACTCCTGCCTGACTCGGCGCACCTGCAGGAAGAGGAAGCGGCGTATGCCAACAAGCGCGGATTTTCCAAACACAAACCGGCATTGCCGCTCTATACGCAAGAGGATGCAGAAACTGCCCTGAAACTGCTTTATCCAGTCGCATTCAATCAGGAAGTCATGCTGGATGAAGATTTATCGCTGACGCTTTATCCTAATGGCCATATTCTGGGCTCAGCGTTTGTGCAATTGCGGCATCAGCACAAAACCATTGTATTCTCCGGCGATATTGGCCGCCCCAACGATCTGCTGATGTATCCACCCGCGCAGATCAAACGGGCCGATTACCTGATTCTGGAATCCACCTATGGTAACCGCACCCACACCCCGGAGGACCCAAAACAGAAACTGAAACGGATCATCAATGAGACGGTCCGCCGCCATGGCGCGATGATTGTGCCTGTATTTGCTGTTGGCCGCGCACAGGAACTGCTGTATTACATCCATCTACTTAAAGCATCAGGTGAAATACCCGCTGACATTCCGGTGTACTTGAACAGCCCCATGGCGGTTGAAGCCACACATCTCTATCAGCGCCACCATCAATTGCATCGCTTAAACCATGCTGAAACCGAGGTACTGCTCCATACGGCGCACATGGTCAGCTCGATTGAAGAATCCAAAAGACTCAATAATTTAAACGGCCCGATGATCATCCTGTCGGCCAGCGGCATGGCTTCTGGCGGACGCGTCGTCCACCATTTGAAGGCGCTTGCCCCCAACCCAAATAATACTGTTTTATTTGTTGGCTTTCAGGCAGCTGGCACCCGAGGTTATGCGATGCTCGATGGCGCCAGTACGATCAAAATTCATGGAGAATATGTGCCAGTGCGGGCACACGTGGAATACATTTCAAATTTATCCGCACATGCAGATCAAAGATAAGCTGCACTGGAATGTCACGGTCCCTGAGTATTTACAGACCGTGGCCCTGGACTAGCGCTTACTGTGCGTTTGCAGACTTTAAGCGCTCGGTGAGATGCGGCGCGATAACTTGCAGCATCTGTCCGAACACTTTTGGGTTGCCGGCGACAATATTGCCACTGCGCAGCCAGGTTTCGTTACCTTCAAAGTCACCGACGATGCCGCCTGCCTCTTGCACCAGCAAGGCACCGGCAGCGATATCCCAAGGAGACAGGTTGATTTCGAAAAAACCGTCGCTGAAACCAGCCGCCACATAAGCCAGGTCGAGCGCCGCTGAGCCAGGACGGCGCAAACCGGACGTTTTTTTCGCCATATCGCGGAAGATATCGATATAGGTTTCAAAATAGCTGAAGTCTTTAAACGGGAAGCCGGTTGAAATCAGCGCCTCCTGCAGTTTGCTGCGCTGGGTCACGCGGATGCGTCTGTCATTCAAAAAGGCACCGCTACCTTTGGTAGCCGTAAACAGATCGTTGCGCACCGGGTCGTAAATCACCGCCTGGGTCAATACGCCTTTTTCCTGCAAGGCAATCGAAATACAGTACGCAGGAAAACCATGCAGGAAGTTGGTGGTGCCATCCAGTGGGTCGATGATCCAGATGCTATCTGCTTCTGCATTGGTTTTGCCGCTTTCTTCCCCAAAAAAACCATGATTGGGGTAGGCATCTTTCAGCACATTGATAATGGCTTGCTCGGCACCACGGTCGACTTCACTGACAAAGTCGTTAGTGTCTTTGTGTTCGATTTTGAGCGCACCGATATCAAGTGAAGCACGATTGATGATTTTGCCAGCTTCACGCGCGGCTTTGATGGCAACATTTAAGATTGGATGCATGCTGTGATTGAGGTTTCAACTGATAAAATAGCATTTTAACGTTTTATCAGGCGTTCACAAAATGAATTACGCGTTTTGTGAATTGCGTCAACCACCACCATGACCTCACTTTTTGACAATATCCGCGTTGTACTCTGCCATACCAGCCACCCGGGCAATATCGGCTCGACCGCACGCGCCATGAAAACCATGGGATTACACCGCTTGTATCTGGTCAATCCCAAATTTTTTCCTGATGCGCAAGCGACCTCGCTGGCCGTGAATGCCAGTGATGTACTTGAGCACGCGATGGTCACTGACTCACTGGAGCAGGCCTTGGCCGACTGCCAGTTCGTGATAGGAGTGAGTGGCAAGGAACGCTCGCTCTCGCAACAGGTGATGACGGTGCGCGAAGCCGCCCAGGAAGTCAAAACCATGGCCAGCCACAGCCAGGTAGCCCTGGTATTTGGCACAGAAATGAGCGGGCTCAGCAATGCCGAAGCTGACCGCTGCCATGTGCTGGCGACGATTCCGGCCAATCCTGAATACACCTCACTGAACCTGGCACAGGCAGTACAAATCATGGCTTACGAAGTGCGCATGGCACTGACCACCGGCGAATTGCATTACAGCGAGAAACCTGTGGAACTGGCGACGCAAGAGGATCTGGAGCGCCTTTATGAACACATGCGCGAAGTGCTTGAACATATTGGCTATATCAATCCGCGCGCACCCAAAAAGCTGTTTGAACGGCTGCGCCGGTTATATGGCCGTACCCGCCTGGAGAAAGAAGAGGTCAATCTGCTCCGCGGGATTTTGACGCTGACGGTGAGCCCTAAAAAGCACAGCAAGTACTGAAAGCAATTCTTACCATTAGTGATGGTGCATTTACAGTGCAGCGTGGAGCCCCCCCCCCCCTGCATCAACAGATCAACTGCTTTCTACCCCCGACTCCTGCCCCGCTGCGGCCCCACCAACTTATGGCATAATATAAATATGTTCAAGCACCTTAAAGAAGACATTTCGATTGTATTTGACCGTGATCCGGCAGCGCGTACACACTTTGAAATTCTCACCACTTACCCTGGTGTCCACGCACTGATTATCCACCGCTTCAGCCACTGGCTCTGGTCGCTTCGTTTGTATTGGCTGGGGCGTTTGCTGTCTCACTTTGGCCGCTGGATTACCGGCATCGAAATTCATCCCGGCGCGACCATCGGTCGGCGCGTATTTATTGACCATGGCATGGGGGTGGTGATTGGCGAAACCGCTATCATTGGCGATGATTGCACGTTATATCACGGCGTCACCCTGGGTGGCACCAGCTGGAATAAAGGCAAGCGGCATCCCACACTGGAAAGCGGCGTCGTGATTGGCGCCGGTGCAAAAGTACTGGGGCCCATTACGATTGGAAAGAATGCAAAAATAGGGTCGAATGCCGTCGTGGTCAAAGATGTGCCAGAGGGTGCGACGGCTGTTGGTATTCCGGCGCGCATTCTGGAAGAGGAAAAAGCCAAAAAACGCCAGGCATCGGCTGAAAATATGGGATTCAGTGCCTACGCAGTTGGCAATGACGAAAATGATCCCATGATTAAAGCCATTAACAGCCTGCTTGACCACGCACACAAACAGGATCTCGAAATCACTGAGCTCAAATCCAGACTATCAAAACTGAGTGATGCCGAAACCGAATCCGGCGTAGGTGAGGCATTCGCCAAAAAAAGCGAATAAGTGGTTTAAACCGGCCACAGCAAGCAGTCTTCGCGCGCTCAATGGAGGCACCCTTAACACATTGAACTTTTAGCTAATAATAATTGACTAAAACAGTAGGTTATTATAGAATTCAATGCTGTTTAATAAGGTTTTGACCCCATGCGCTTAACTACCAAAGGACGTTTTGCAGTCACGGCAATGCTGGATATTGCGCTTTTTGAAGCAGACAAGCCAGTGACACTCGCAGGTATCAGCGAGCGCCAGAGTATCTCTCTGTCTTATCTGGAACAATTGTTCAGCCGCCTGCGTAAACAAGGCCTGGTGTCGAGCGTGCGTGGGCCCGGCGGCGGATATCGCATTGCTAAATCGCATCACGAAATTTCGGTTTCCGACATTATCACAGCTGTTGATGAACAAATTGATGCGACACAATGCGGTGGCCATGAAAACTGCCACGAAGAAGGTCGCTGCATGACGCATGACCTGTGGGCAGCGCTGAATGGCAAAATTCTGGAGTATTTGTCCGGCATCAGCTTGGCTGACATGGTAGAACTGCAACATAAAAAAGGCAGCAACACGGTGGTGTTTGCTTCGCGTAAAACAGAGCCTGAAACTACTATCGCAGCCTGATGAATACGGTTTATTTTGACCACAACAGCACCACAGCACTGAACCCTGCAGTGCTGGATGCCATGCTGCCTTGGCTGCAAGGTCAACATGGCAACGCGACCAGCCGCCACGTGTTTGGACGACTGGGACGTGAAGCGGTTGAAACAGCCAGAAAACAGGTTGCAACATCTGTCGGCGTACAGGCTTCGCAAATTGTATTTACTTCCGGCGGTACGGAAGCCAACAATTTTGCGCTGAAAGGCATCACAGCCAACCTTGCCGCCTCACAGGTATTAGTCAGCGCAATTGAACACCCGTGTGTTTCGCGTGCTGCTGCTGCACTGGCCTGGCATGACTGGCAAATCAGCACCCTGGAAGTCAATGCGCAAGGGGTACTGGACATGGCAGATGCAACTGCACAATTACAGGCCCAAAAAACCGGCCTGATTTCGGTCATGCTGGCGAACAATGAAACCGGCGCGATTCAGCCCATTGCAGAACTCGCCGCACTGGCAAAAGCCCACAAGGCGCTGGTGCATACAGATGCAGTGCAGGCACTGGGAAAAATTTCGCTGGATTTTACGGCCCTGGGTGTTCATGCCATGACCATTTCCAGCCATAAAATTGGCGGCCCGATTGGTATAGGTGCCCTGGTGCTCGACAAACGCGTGGATATTGCCCCGCTGCTGCACGGTGGCGGTCAAGAGCGCGGGCTACGCAGCGGTACAGAGAATGTGGCAGGCATTGTCGGGTTTGCCAAAGCCTGTCAACTGGCGGTTGAAACCGTGGCAACGCGCAGCGAGTATTTGTCCGGACTTCGCGACCAGCTGGAAACAGGACTGCGCGCGCTGGGTGTATCTGTATTTGCTCAGCAGGCGCAACGATTGCCGAACACCAGTTTTTTTGCTGTGGCGAATATTGATGGCGAAACCTTGGTCATCGCCCTCGACAAAGCGGGCTATGCCGTGGCTAGTGGATCGGCCTGTTCCAGTGACAGCACAGAGCCCAGCCATGTATTACTGGCGATGGGGGTGGAAGCGGATCTGGCGCGTGGCGCTGTCCGCGTCAGCCTCGGTGAACATAACACCGCAGCACAGATTGCAGGATTTTTAGCGGCACTGAAGCAGGAAGTGCAGCGATTAAAAGGATTACATGCCGTTGCGGCATAACTGTATTTTTTGAAAGAGCATGACATATGTCCGATAGAAAACCGATTTATCTAGATTACTCTGCAACCACACCGGTAGACCCGCGCGTGGCCCAGAAAATGATTCCGTTTCTGACCGAGGATTTTGGCAACCCGGCCTCTCGTAGCCATCCGTTCGGCTGGACTGCGGAGCAAGCGGTAGAAACAGCGCGAGAAGAAGTGGCCAAACTGGTCAATGCCGATCCCCGTGAAATTGTCTGGACTTCCGGGGCGACAGAATCCAACAACCTCGCCATTAAAGGCGCCGCCCATTTTTATGCAGGGGGCAAAGGCAAACACATCATCACAGTGTCCACCGAGCATAAAGCAGTACTGGATACCGTGCGCGAACTAGAGCGTGAGGGCTATGAAGCGACCTATTTGCAACCTGAGCCTGACGGCCTGGTTGACATTGAAAAATTCAAGGCGGCTATTCGTCCGGATACCGTGCTGGCGTCTGTCATGCTGGTTAACAATGAAATTGGTGTGGTTCAGGACATCACTGCGCTGGGCAATGTATGCCGTGCCAATAACATCATTTTTCATGTGGATGCCGCACAAGCCACTGGCAAAGTGGTGATTGACCTGGAAAAACTGCCGGTAGACCTGATGAGTTTTTCTGCGCATAAGACCTACGGCCCCAAAGGCATTGGTGCCTTATATGTGCGCCGCAAACCACGTATCCGCATTGAAGCACAAATGCATGGTGGTGGTCACGAGCGCGGCATGCGTTCAGGCACACTGGCCACCCACCAAATTGTGGGTATGGGTGAAGCATTCAGGATCGCACGTGAGGAAATGGCGGCAGAAAACGAGCGTATCCGCATGTTGCGCGACCGCCTGCTCAATGGCCTGTTACACATTGAAGAAACTTATGTCAATGGCGACCTCGACCACCGGGTACCGCATAACCTGAACATCAGCTTTAACTTTGTTGAAGGCGAATCGCTGATCATGGCAATCAAAGACATTGCCGTCTCTTCCGGCTCGGCCTGTACCTCTGCCAGCCTGGAGCCCAGCTACGTGTTGCGTGCACTTGGCCGGTCTGATGAGCTGGCCCATAGTTCCATTCGCTTCAGCATTGGTCGCTTTACCACTGAGGCCGATGTTGACTACACGATTGACCTGTTGAAAAACAAAATTGGCAAATTGCGTGAATTATCCCCACTATGGGAAATGTTTCAAGACGGCATCGACCTGTCCAAGGTTGAATGGGCCGAACACTAAGGAGTTCTATCATGGCATATTCTGATAAAGTATTAGACCACTACGAAAATCCGCGTAATGTGGGTTCACTGGACAAAAATGATCCTAATGTAGGCACCGGCATGGTCGGTGCACCTGCATGTGGTGACGTGATGAAGCTGCAAATCAGGGTCAATGATGCAGGCATGATTGAAGATGCCAAATTCAAGACTTATGGTTGCGGTTCAGCCATTGCATCCAGCTCACTGGTCACCGAATGGCTGAAAGGCAAAACACTGGATCAGGCACAGGAAATCAAAAACTCGGCGATTGCCGAGGAGTTGGCCTTGCCTCCTGTGAAGATTCATTGCTCAGTACTGGCCGAAGATGCAATCAAATCAGCGATTGCCGATTTAAAATCCAAACAGGCAAAATAAGATGGCAATTACCCTGACCGAAACCGCAGCGCAGCGTGTAGAAAAGTTTTTAGCTAACCGTGGCAAGGGCGTAGGCCTGCGACTGGGCGTCAAAACCACGGGCTGTTCGGGCATGGCGTATACACTCGAGTTCGTGGACGATCTGCAAGCGGATGACGTCACTTTTGAGAGCTTTGGCGTGAAAGTCATTGTAGATCCGAAAAGCCTGGTTTATATCGACGGCACAGAACTCGACTTCACCAAAGAAGGCCTGAATGAAGGCTTCAAGTTCAACAACCCGAATGTCAAGGATGAGTGTGGTTGTGGTGAGTCGTTTACTGTTTAATCTGTGGCACGGTGAAACTGGCGGGTGGGTGAAGCAGTTCTCTGCATGCGTCATCACCCGTTCGTCTTCACATTGAGCACGTACGAGTCTTATTGACCATGCAAAACCATTTCGAGCTGTTCCAGTTACCACAAACATTCACACTCGACCTGTCGCAACTGGAGTCGCACTATCGCTCACTGCAGGCAGAGGTGCATCCGGATAAGTTTGTGAATGCTTCCCCTGCCGAGCGCATGCGTTCCATGCAAATGGCCACACTGGCAAACGAGGCCTATCAAACCTTGAAACACCCGACGGCACGTGCACGCTACCTGCTGCAATTACAAGGGGTGGAGACTGAAGAGGAAAACAATACGGCGATGCCTGCTGATTTTCTGATGGCGCAGATGGAATGGCGCGAAGCCATGGAAGATGCCAGACATGCAAAAGATGTGAACGCACTGGATCAATTACTGGCAGACATGCGTGCCCAGGCCAGAGACTTGCAGCAAACACTGGCAACAGCGCTGGCAAACGAACCCGCACGCGCCGCACTGACGGTAAGGAAACTAAGATTCATAGACAAGGTGAGTGAGGATGTTAACCAGCTCATTGCAACCCTTGAAGATTGATTGGGTCAAGATTGACCTGGAAGACTGATTTTTAATGGCTTTATTACAGATTTCAGAACCCGGGATGTCTCCCGCGCCGCACCAGCACAAGCTGGCGGTGGGAATAGACTTGGGCACTACTAACTCCCTGGTCGCGACGGTACGCAGCGGCATGAGTACCGTCTTGCATGACGAACATGGTCACGCTCTGCTGCCTTCTGTCGTACGCTATCTTGAAAATGCGGTCATAGTCGGTCACGAAGCGCAGGCCGCACAAAGCATGGATCCGGTAAACACCATTATTTCGGTGAAGCGCTTTATGGGTCGGGCCTTGCATGATATTACTGACCGCGCGCATATCCCCTACCACTTTGTGGAAAACGATGCTTCGCATGGTGTGCTCGAACTGAAGACACGTGCCGGCCTGAAAAGCCCGATAGAAATCTCTGCCGAAATTTTAAAGACTCTGAAAGCCCGCGCTGAAAAAGCACTGGGCGGCGAACTGACCGGTGCGGTAATCACGGTGCCCGCCTATTTTGATGACGCCCAACGTCAGGCGACCAAGGATGCGGCCAGATTGGCCGGACTGCATGTGCTACGCCTGCTCAATGAACCCACGGCTGCGGCGGTAGCTTACGGCCTGGATAATGCCTCAGAAGGCATTTATGTGATTTATGACCTCGGCGGCGGGACTTTTGACATTTCCATCCTGCGCCTGAGCAAAGGCGTGTTTGAAGTGCTGGCGACGAATGGCGACTCAGCACTCGGTGGTGACGATTTTGATCATCGCATTTATTGCTGGGTGCTAGACCAGGTCCGCAGCAAAACACCAAATTTCAGCCCGCTTACAGAAGAAGATACGCGTTTATTGCTGACCAAGGCCCGTCAGGCCAAAGAATGGCTGACTGACAATCATGAAGCTAATCTCCTGTGCAAACTGAGCAATGGCACGCTGGTGGATGAAACCCTGACGGTGCAACAATTTGTCAGCCTCACCGAAACACTGGTCAGCAAAACACTGGGGCCGATGCGCAAAGCCATGCGTGATGCGGGCTTAAGTATTACTGATATTAACGGCGTGGTGCTGGTAGGCGGCGCAACGCGTATGCCGCATATTCGTCATGCCGTGCAGGCGCACTTCAAACAGGAACCGCTGACTAACCTCGATCCCGACAAAGTGGTGGCACTGGGTGCGGCGATACAGGCGAATATACTGGCAGGCAACCGTCAGGACGATGCTCTGCTGCTGCTGGATGTCACGCCTCTGTCGCTGGGTCTGGAAACCATGGGCGGACTGGTAGAAAAAGTCATTCCACGCAACAGCACCCTGCCGATCGCACGTGCACAGGACTTTACCACGTACAAAGATGGTCAGACTGCAATGGCAATTCATGTAGTCCAGGGCGAGCGCGAGCTGGTTTCTGACTGCCGTTCGCTGGCGCGTTTTGAACTGCGCGGCATTCCGCCGATGGCGGCAGGTGCAGCGCGCATTCGGGTGACTTTTCAGGTGGATGCCGACGGCCTGCTCTCAGTCAGCGCACGTGAACAAACCAGCGGTGCCGAATCTAATATTATTGTAAAACCTTCGTACGGCTTGAACGAAGAAGAGATCACTGCCACGCTAAAAGCCTCGTATGGTGCCGCAGAAACCGACAAGCAGGCGCGCATGTTGCGCGAAGCCGTAGTAGATGCACAGCGTTTGATCGAAGCCATTCAGGCAGCACTGGCTCAGGATGGTGAAACCTTGCTGAGCAAGGAAGAGCGCGATACGATTGCGCAGCATGTGACGATGCTAAACACACTTTGCCAGGGCAGCGACAGCCAGGCGGTGAAACAAGCCACAGAAGCACTTAACCAGGCAACAGAACACTTTGCTGCCCGCCGTATGGACGCCTCGGTGCAAAAGGCGCTGGCGGGTAAAAACCTGAATTCATTGGAAATGTAATATGCCACAGATTATTGTTCTCCCACACGTTGAGCTTTGCCCGGAAGGGACAGTGATACAGGCCGAAACAGGCAGCTCTGTCTGCGATGCTTTGCTGAAGCATGATATCGATATTGACCATGCTTGCGACCGCGTCTGCGCCTGCACCACCTGTCATGTGATCGTCAGAGAGGGCTTTCGCAGTCTAAACGAGATGAACGAGGACGAAGAAGACATGCTGGATAAGGCCTGGGGGCTGGAACCGCTTTCGCGCCTGTCATGCCAGGCCATTGTGCAAGACACTGATCTGGTGGTCGAAATCCCCAAATACAGCATCAATATGGCCAAGGAAGGCCATCGCTAGGAAGCCTTCACGCACACAAAAAAAGCCGGCACATACGCCGGCTTTTTGATAAGCATTGCGATCACCCGACAAAGGTTTCTTGAAGAAAGTTGACTTTTCCGTTGGCAATATCATATACCGCACCCACAATACCAATTTCCTGACTGTTGAGCATATCATCGACAATATCGCTGCAACGGATAATGGTGTCAATTTGATACTTCACGTTCAACGCACAGATCTTCTCGACAAAGTCACTATTTTTTGAGGTGCGCTGTGCCGGGTCAGTAATCGATTTTTCATGACGAATGGAAGGCTTGATCAGGTTAATGATTTCACCAATATGCCCATCCTTAAAGTCATCGCAGGCTGCTTTAACCGCACCACACGAGGTATGCCCCATCACCACAATCAGCTTGCTGCCCAGATATTTGCTGGCAAACTCCAGGCTGCCTATCGCTTTATCGGAAGCAATATTACCCGCCAGACGTACACTGAAAATATCGCCCAAGGCCTGATCAAACAAAAGCTCCACCGGCGCACGCGAATCACTGCAACTCAGGAATGAGGCAAACGGATGTTGCTTGTCTTTGGTGATTTGAATCAGTGATTTGAAATCTTTATCTTCTTCACGGTCTGAGGTAAAACGTTGATTGCCCTCTTTTAAAATTTGCAGTGCCTCAAGAGGAGACATTTTGTCACGGTCAAGTAAAGGATGTTTGTACATATTGTATGCCTTTGTTAAATCGGTAAGACTAATTAATGCCCAAGCAAATGCTTGGGTGGGTTGAACTGTATGGTTTCTACTTCAATATTTTTAAGTTTGGCGTGCAGCTGGTAATCATGAATAAACTCCACCACATCGTAAGCAATCGCTTTGCTATGGGTGCAATCAATAATGACTTTGCTGTTAGCCGGAATATTTTCCAATACCTCTAAAATGCTGGCTTTGTTAAAGAACGAGACTTCTTCGGCCAAGACCAGATGATGAACCGCACGCCCCTCTTCATTCGAATGTATTTTTTTGACATAGTGCGAGTTGCGGTAGCTGTGATGTAATGTGTAAAACACTGCGGCTACCAAACCCAGGCCGATCCCTGTCAATAAGTCAGTCAGTACAATCGCCACAATGGTGATGATAAACGGTACAAACTGTTCCCAACCCAGATCATACATTTGCTTAAACAAGCTAGGCTTCGCCAACTTGTAACCTACCATAATCAAAATTGCAGCTAGACTTGCCAGCGGGATCATATTCAGGAAACTGGCAATGGTCATGGCGCTCAATAATAACCAGAAACCATGCAGAACAGCCGAGAGTTTACTCTGTGCACCAAAGGTAATATTGGCACTACTGCGCACAATCACCTGTGTAATTGGCAAACCGCCTATCATACCTGAAACAATATTGCCCAAACCTTGCGCCTTGAGCTCACGGTTAGTAGGTGTGACACGTTTAAGCGGATCAAGCTTGTCAGTCGCCTCCACGCAGAGCAAGGTTTCCAGACTGGCTATGATCGCCATCACCAGTGCGGTTTTAATCACCATCGGCTGCATTATCTTACTAAAATCAGGATAGGTGAAAAAGCTTGCAAAGTCACTCAAGCTGCTGGCAACCGGCAATCGTACAATTTGGTCTGCCTGCAATTTAAACTGTAACCAATCGTGTATAAATGCCCAATTCAATGCAATACCGACAAGCACCACAACAATGGGCCCCTGCAGTATTTGGAAAATCCTGTGTTTTTCAGTTAACACAGAGTCCCACAAAATCAAAATTGCAAACGAAATAACAGCAATCAGCACAGCACCTGGGGTTAACAAATCCCACGACTGTAAAATATCACTAAAGGTATTATGACCGCCGTGCTCTTCAAACGCTTCATCGCCTTCGAAATCAGCATCGTACCCCAACGCATGTGGAATTTGCTTCAAGATAATCAACAAGCCAATCCCGGTCAACATGCCTTTGATCACAGAAGTGGGAATGAAGTAGGCAATAAAGCCCGCCTTAAATTGACCAAGCAAAAACTGAAAAATACCAGCAAGCACTACTGCGGACAAAAAGACCTCATAAGAGCCAAGACTGCTGATGGCGGCCAGCACAATCACAGCCAAACCGGCTGCTGGACCACTTACGCCGAGTTGTGAGCCACTGGCCAAGCCAACCACAACACCACCAATGATGCCGGCAATCACTCCGGAAAACAGCGGTGCGCCCGATGCCAGCGCAATGCCCAGACAGAGGGGTAATGCGACAAAAAAGACAACAATCGATGCAGGAAAATCGCGATTAAAATATTGGAATAATCCGATGTGATTAGACTTTGTAGTGTTTAAAGGTGTCATTAATACTCCGGGAGACAAAAAAAGACGCAGCCTTTAGGATTATGCGCTGCGCCCAAGATTGGAAATACGGCCATGGTACAAAATAGACACCCCAACAGGGAGAAGAAGCGTCTATTTCAAATGGATACAGCGTTACTCTGCTGTATATGGACGCTTACCAATAAAATGTAATCTTAACTGCTGATGCTTGTCAAAGCCTTTGTCTTCAGGCGCCTGATCGGTCACAATACCAGCCCCCTCCCACTTGGCATCAGCGCCTTCTTTTTGTGCAACTGGCTCTTTACTATAAGCACGCTGACCATGAAAATTTTGTTTATGAATATTGTGGATATTCGTGCCCTGCTCTGCCACCTCTGCTGCATGTGCCACGACTATCAGCCCCATATAAACCAATACTGCAACTAACAATTTACGCATCATCTCGCTCCTTATGCTTCACCGCGCATCTCCAGAACTGGCGTGCATCTGATAAAGCGTTTCAAACTACTGACTATGGTTGTCATTATCCCGTGCACGCTCCAATAAAAAGTCTCCCATTATAGGTAGATCGGTATATACTAAATGGCATATGCCAAATGACAGCACACCACAGCAAGCCGAGAGTGCGTTTGCGTTACGCAATGCACTCAAGCAAACCCAATCACAAGTGGCTCAGGACCGTTTATTTGAACACCTTGGTCAGCAACTGTTCAACACGGGTTGGTCAGAAGAATTGTGCCAGTGGCTACTGGACGCGCTTTGCATGCAATATGGTGCGCAACATGGGCTGATCGCGCAGCAACATGCAGGTGCCTTAAAAATCATGGCGCAGCGCGGCAAGTCCTATCCGGTGGGCGCACGCATTCCCATGCTGGGGGCGCTGGCCATGTGGCTGAAAGAACCCCTGCGCTTTGAACCACGCACACAATATGTGCCCAGCCTGTGGACGTTAACCGCGAATCAGGGCGATCATGGCATGTATTGTGTACATTTGCCGATCGCTTACCAGCAACGGGCTGTGGGGCTGCTGGCTTTGCTCTCTGGCACGCCGCTCAACCAAAGCCAGTTGAACACGCTATACAGCTTTTGCGGATTGCTCGGATTTGCCCTCTACGGCCAACCCCAGGCTGCATCCAAAATTGATGATACTTATCTGCAAAAGCTCACGCCAAGAGAACGAGAGGTCTTCGCATTACTGCCATCGGGTGCCAGCAATGCCACACTTGCGATTAAACTGGGAATATCCCCAGGCACCGTTAAAATTCACATTGAACGTATTTTGAGCAAGCTAAATTTAAATGACCGTACGCAAGCGGCAGTCAAAGCAGTCGAGGCTGGATTCAAAAGCGAAGGTCTGTAGCCATGCCTAAATTGCGGGATGCCTATTTGCAGTTAAGCGAGCCACTCAGGCGTCAATGGCAGGATCTACCACTGACGATTAAAGGCATTGTGCTCAACGCGCTGCCTTTAACAGTCTTGCTGGCCTCTCTCGCTTTAATTTTCAAAAGTGAACAGCAATCAGCATTGCTGGAAATGCGCGTACAAAATGCATTGCAGATTCAGCAGGACATTCAAACTCTGCAAACCCAGCTCCTCGAGGCCTCCACCGGTGTCAGGGACTTTTTACTCACAGGCAATCGGCAATTTTTATCTGGCTACCAGCATGCAAAACTGACCATGCCACGCCTGTTGGACACATTGGAGCAGAAGCTCGACGATGAAGCACAACAGCAACTGCTGCATGTGATACATCCATTACTGCAAAAAAACCTCGACGATCTGGCCACCCTCGCTAGCAATACCTCACATGAGGCCAATGAGCAACTCATTCGCAAGTTTTTATCTCAGAGCGACGCCCTGAACCGGCTGCGAGAGGATCTGCAAAGCATGAGTGACCGGGAAGCCAGCCTAGTCACAAAAGACAAACAGGACGTGATACACGAACGGCAGCGCAACTTTCAAATTACCATCATGGCAGTCATCGCAGGAGTTCTGGGCTCTTTGATCGGCGTGTGGATTTTTTCCAACACCATTGTTGCCAGGGTCAGAACCATCCGTGACAGCGCCAACCATCTGGTGAAAGGCGAACCGCTGGCACTGCCAAGAATCAGCCGGGATGAACTGGGAGAGTTAACGGAAGAGTTGGACCATGCCTCGCAATTGCTTGCCCAAAGCACTCAGGAAGCGCACCAGGCGAGAGTTGAAGCCGAAGAGGCCAGTGCTGCCAAAAGCAACTTTTTATCGCGAACCAGTCATGAGCTGCGCACGCCACTCAATGCCATTCTGGGCTTTGCTCAGATTCTTGAGAATGATTTGCCAGAGGGCAGGCAGAAAGACAGTGCTACTCTGATTTACAACGCAGGGCAACACTTGCTGAAGCTCATTAATGAAGTGCTGGATATTTCGCGCATTGAAAGTGGTGACATTGCCATGTCACTGGAAGTCATGGCACTCAACCCCTTACTGGAGGAAGCGACTCACTATATCAAACCGCTAGGCAGAGTGCGCGACATGCAGATTAAAACGCAGTTCGCAGAGCATCTCTATGTGCGCGCAGACCGCCAGCGTCTGCTACAAGTGATTCTCAATTTACTGGCCAATGCCCTCAAATACGGCCCTGAAAACACCACAGTTTCTTTTAACGCCTATCTCGCTGGCGACCATATTCGCATTGAGGTGATGGATGGCGGAAACGGGATTCCCACTGAACTGCGCTCGCGTTTGTTTACCCCGTTTGACCGTCTGGGTGCGGAGCGCACCATGACAGAAGGCACCGGACTGGGGCTGGTTCTCAGCAAGCAGTTGATGGATGCCATGGGTGGCGAAATAGGTGTGGCCGACACGCAAAGCATGTTCTGGATTAGCTTGCCGGCATGCACTGCTGACGGTTCAACTGCACCGGCATTGGCGCCCGCCTCCACAGAAAAAGCATTGATGCCACCACCAGCCGCCTCGCAGGCTCACCAGAAAAAGCATGTGCTGTATGTTGAAGACCACGCCAGCAATCGTGCGCTGATGGAAGCCATCATGAGCAGGCACAAAGGGATCAAACTGCATCTGGCAAACAGCATGCAGGAAAGCATGATCTGGTTACGGGACATGACCCCGGATGTATTAATGGTTGATTTGAACCTGCCAGATGGCTCGGGCGAGCAACTGATTGAGCATGTCAAATCCAGATCGGACATGCAACAGGTGCCCATTATCGTATTGAGCGCAGATGCCCTGCCGGAAACCATCACACGGGTACAACAGATGGGGATTTCTCAATACTTTACCAAGCCGGTCAATGTCGCCGCATTTAACCAGCATTTGCAACACTTACTGTTAGAGTCCACCAGATGAATATCGATCAACTACGCGCTTCAAAAATCCTGATTATTGATGATGCCGAAGCCAACCTTCGGCTGCTCGAAGAGCTGTTAACCAAAGAGGGGTTTGAGCAGGTCATCAGTACCGCCGACCCCACCAAAACCATGGACCTGGTCAATGCCTTCCAGCCAGATCTGATTCTGCTGGATTTAATGATGCCGGTGCTGGATGGGTTTGCCGTACTCGATCAACTCTCCCACCATGTTGGCGCCAACGAATACCTGCCCGTGCTGGTCCTCACAGCAGATGCTACCATTGCAACGCGTCGCAAAGCGCTGGCCTTGGGTGCAAAAGACTTTTTAACCAAGCCTTTTGACCCGATGGAGGCCATGCTGCGCGTCTGGATACTGCTGGAGACACGCTGGTTATTTACGCAACTCAAACAACACCAGCCTAACCTGCAATTACCAGGTTATTCGTCATAGTCCGGCAGGCCTACTCGGCGCTGTCAGGCTTCACGTAGGGGCGCTTGCTCGCATATTGCAGATTGAGCTGTTTACGAAACTGCTCTTTTTGCTCGGCCACCTGATGTGCCGCAGGTTGCTTGTCTATTTGCAAGCTGGCGCCTTCCCAGGCCTGATTTGCCGCCTGACCAACCAAAGGTCGCTTTGCAATATTCTGATTACCTGCCGCCTGATCTGCCAGGGCGGACCCGGCAAACATCATTGCAGCCAAACTCATGACGCCATACATTGTTACTGTTTTCATCGCACGCTCCTTGTAATTGAGACTTCGTTGTTGCCGCCTTTTTGAGACGGATTTTATGATGTTCAATGTAGCGCACATGTCTTACACGAGTCTTTCAAAACCCTTTCACCAAGCTGAACAGACCTTCTCACAGATCCCTTCGTTTTTTTCAGCTTGAATTAAGACACGCTCTGTATTGTGAAAACTCAATACATTAATACGGAGATCACGATGAGCATATCTATTCGCAAACCTGCCAGCCTGTTCATCCTCAGCCTGCTATGTGGTTTGATGATGAGTCAACCAGCCTGGGCTGATGATGACGATGACCCGGCCAAAATCGCCGAAATGGCAAAAACCTTTGGCCTGATTTCACTGGAAGATGCCCAGAAGAAAGCCCTGGCCGCCAAACCGGGCATGGTCAAGGAAGCGGAGTTGGAGAACAGAAAATTCAAATCCGGCTGGGATTACGAATTTGAAATTGTGGACGCCGATGGCAAGGAGTGGGAAGTGCTGATTGACGCCAAGACTGGCAAGGTCAACAGCGTCAACCGTGACTGGTTCTAATGCGCGCTTAAGCAAGATGCCTGCCTCAGGCAGGCATCAATGTGAGTTGTACACGCAAGCCGCGCAAACGTTCGGAATGCGTGAGTACAACATTGCCTTGGTAATGTTGCACAATGTCCTGCACAATCGCCAGCCCCAGGCCACTACCTGGTTTGGATTCGTCCATCCGCATGCCACGCTGCAGCAAGGTTTCTAGCGCTGGCGCATGGCTACCAGGGCCGTCGTCCTCTACGGTAATGTGTATGGCGCTGTGGACGGAAATCGTTAATTGCACCTGGCTGCGGCACCATTTAAACGCGTTATCAAGCACGTTTCCGAGTAGCTCCAACATATCCTCACGGTCTACCATCACGCGCGCCTGGCCGTCGTGCTGCCAGGCAAAAGCCACGGTCTTTTCACTGTAAATTTTTTGCAGTGTCGCCACCAGCTTAGGTAGCTCTACTTCCAGATCCGTCGTTTGACTGCTATACACATCCCCCATCAAGCGTGCACGTTTTAATTCGCGCTCCACATCTTGATAAATATCAGCGCTACAACTTTGTACCATTTGCCGTAACTGGGCATCACTTTCTGCCGTGGCATCCGCAGACAATAACTGTAGCTGGGCGAGACGGGTTTTGAGCCCATGGGCCAGATTGCCAATGGCCAACCGCGAGCGCCGGGTTTTATGGCTGGCACTTTTGAGAATACGGTTAAACTCATTCACCAGCGGCATCACCTCGGCGGGTCCGCTGGCATGAATCTGCTGTAGCTCGCCGCTCGCCACTTTTGCCAGGTTTTCCTTGATTTGCTGTAATGGGTTCAGCGTATTCACCACGATCCAACGCTGCAAGACGAGCAGCGCCAGCAAGCCTAGTAAGGAAAACACCCCATACAGCCAGTGAAACATGCGCAAACTTTGCTGCATTTCGACCAGGCTTTCAGCGATATAAATCGTAACGGTTTGCTGCTGCTTGCGATAACCATGCCCCAACAGCAACAGTGGCTGGGATTCAGGGCCTGTCACATGCGTGACCTGCTCTTCACCCACGTTGAGCGCGCTGACCGGCAATTCCACATCCCACCACGAGCGTGACTGGGCTTTTTGCGTGCCTAGCATCACAATGAAATAGCGTCCAGAAAAAGGACGCTGGTATGAAGGCGTCATCACATGCGGCGCCAACACCAGTTGCCCGCGCCCATTCACAGTGACGCCAGCGAGTATGCCTTCGGCTTCCTGTTGCATGCGTGCCGCCATCTGCGACTGGATCATGTGGTCTATGGTAAAAGTCACCACCGCCCATTGCAGCGTCAGCAGTCCGACCAGGCTGAGCGTCAACCCCAGCGATAATTGCTTACGCAACGACTTCATGCTGTTGCACTCACCAGCACATACCCCTGACCGCGCTTGGTCAGTATCCTATCCGCCCCTATTTTCTGCCGCAGGCGGTTCACATAGACCTCGATCACATTGCTGTCCTTATCGGCATCATAGGCATACACATGCTCGGTGAGCTCGGTTTTAGAGAAAATGCGACCAGGGTGCAGCATCAGGTAACGCAACAGCCTGAACTCGGTGCCGGTCAACACATGCGCCGCTTCGCCCTGCCATACCGTTTGCGTATGCTCATCAAGCTTTAAATCTTCAACCACCAGACCGCCACTGACAACCCCAACCGTGCGTTTATGCACAGCACTGATCCGCGCCAGTAACTCCTCCATATGAAAAGGCTTGGTCACATAATCATCCGCACCCAGATTAAAGGCTTCGACTTTCTCCTGCCAACTGCTGCGTGCCGTCAGTACGATCACCGGCATCGCCAGCCCTTTGGTTCGCCATTCAGCCAGAACTTCCAGCCCAGGACGCCCCGGCAGACCCAAATCGAGTATGACCAAATCGTACGGCTCCAATGCGCCTTGAATGCCAGCTTCAATACCCTCCTGCAACCAGTCGCACGCATACCCCGCTACCTTGAGCGCCTGCTGGGTCTGCGTGCCAAGCAAGGCATCATCTTCCACCAACAGCAAACGCATCAGTCGTCCTGCTCCATTTTCAGCAACTGTCCGGTTTTGGCATCCAGCTTCAGCTCCCACACCTGGCTACTGGCATCCAGTATGTCTATCTCATACACATAACGCCCATGCTTTTTCTCAAGCTCCACCTCAAGAATTTCACCAGCTTTATAGGATTTGGCTTTTTGCGAGATTTTTTCCAGGCTCAGAATTTCACCTTTGGCAGATAAGCGGCCAGCGTTGGCCGCACTTTCACCCGAATCGGCACACGCTAATAAAGACAGTGTTGCCAGCAAAACCAGTAAGGCAAACCAGCCCATCCATACACGGCGTTTGGTCCAAAACATGTACATCAAGCTCCTGAAAATGGTAGAGATGTCCAAAGTTTAACAGCATTCATCTTAAACCAAGCTTAAAGGCAAGCCGCCATCAGCATCAAAAGTTCAGATTAATTAAGCAGGGATACTTTAAAAACCTTGCAACCGCTACAATATAAAACTGAGCCTTTAATCACCCCGCTGACATGCAATTTCTATCCCATACCTCCAGTGCCAGATTACCCACGCAGTTTGGTGAGTTTGATATCCACGTATTCACTGACAGCCGCAATGGCGTGGAGCATGTCGCGCTAGCCTATGGGGATGTGCAAGGCGCGAACGACCCGCTGGTGAGAGTACATTCGGAATGCCTGACAGGCGATGTGTTTGGCTCGACACGCTGTGATTGTGGTGAACAGCTGCATCATGCGCAACGCCTGATTCAGGAAACTGGCCAGGGCTTGATTTTGTATTTAAAAAATCATGAAGGGCGTGGCATAGGCCTCGCCAATAAAATGCGTGCCTATGCCCTGCAAGACCACGGCATGGATACCGTAGAAGCCAATATCGCCCTTGGTCTGCCAGTCGATGCACGCACCTATGAAAGTGCGGCAGACATGCTGCGCTACTTTGCAATCAACAGCATACGCCTGCTTTCCAACAACCAGGAAAAACGCACTGCCCTGCAAACGTTAGGTATTACCATCCATCAGCAAGTGCCTTTGCTAACCACCCCTACTACAGAAAATCTTAAGTACTTGAAAACCAAGTCGGTCAAGCTTGGGCATTTGATTCCAGACCTGTGATTTGCTGCCTTTTCGCTCATAAATAACGGTTATAAGCCGCATACCAAATGTTATAACCCCCTGCTTGCTTCGGGTTTATACTGCTTTTTCCAATAATCATAAGCAGGAGAGCGACGAGATGAAGCAAGAGACCCTATCGATCCATGGCGGCTATCACCCGGACCCCACCACCAAGGCGGTTGCGGTGCCCATTTACCAAACGACCTCTTACGCGTTTGACAATACCCAGCATGGTGCAGACCTGTTTGACCTCAAAGTCCAAGGCAATATTTACACCCGTATCATGAACCCGACCACCGCCGTGCTCGAAGAGCGCCTGGCACAACTGGAAGGCGGTATTGGCGCGCTGGCACTGGCTTCTGGCATGGCCGCAATTACCTATGCGATTCAGACCATTGCCGAGGCAGGCGATAATATCGTTTCTGTCTCGACGCTGTATGGCGGCACCTATAACTTTTTTGCACATACCCTGCCCAAGCAAGGCATTGAAGTCCGTTTTTTTGATTATCGCGATCCGGCCTCACTGGAAAAACTGATCGACAGTCGCACCAAACTGGTCTTCGCCGAAACCATAGGCAACCCGCTGGGCAATGTGGTTGATCTGGGCGCCATCAGTGCTGCCGCCCACAAACATGGTGTACCGGTGATTGTTGACAACACAGTCGCCACACCGATTCTGTCTCGTCCATTCGAGCACGGTGTGGATATTGTGGTGCACTCGCTGACCAAATACATAGGCGGTCACGGCAACTCGATAGGCGGCATCATCGTCGATAGCGGCAAATTCCCCTGGGGCGAACATGCAGCCCGCTTCCCCAGTCTCAACACCCCGGACCCCAGCTACCATGGCGTGAATTATGTAGAAGCCCTGGGGCCCGCCGCCTACATCGCCCGTGCCCGTGTTGTACCGTTGCGTAACACCGGTGCCGCCATCAGCCCATTTAACAGCTTTCTCATCCTGCAAGGCCTGGAAACGCTAGCACTGAGAATTGAGCGACACAGCAACAACGCCCTGGCAGTCGCCAACTACCTGAAACATCATCCGAAAGTGAAATGGGTCAGATACGCTGGGCTTGAAGACCATCCCGACCATGCACTGGTCAAAAAATACCTGAATGGTCACGCCTCTGGCATCCTGTCCTTTGGCGTGCAAGATGGGCGTGAGGGCGGCACGCGTTTTATTGATGCCTTGCAACTCTTTACGCGCCTGGTCAACATTGGCGATGCCAAAAGCCTCGCCTGCCACCCGGCCACCACCACCCACCGTCAACTCAATGCCGAAGAACTGGCACGCGCTGGCGTGAGGGCGGATATGGTCAGGTTATCGGTCGGGATTGAGCATATCGATGACTTGATTGCAGATTTGGAGCAGGCGTTGGCTAACGTTTAAGACTGCCAAAACCGGCCATGTCGGTTTTTCTGCTAAAGAAAACTATGCGAGCGCAGCAGCGATGCTGCGCTTTTTCATCTATAGTCGAGTCATATCCGCAGGAGTTTCAAACTTCTGTCCAACTAACTAGTTGGGCAACATCTTGTCAACGAGTTAAATTCGTTGTTATCGAATCAACGTACTTTCAATGCTTAATTTTGGTATTGTTATATTTGGTAACTAGTTGTCCACCCTACTTGAATTAAATTAGTGTTATTAAGCCCCCGACAAATGAGCCCTTTCTTGCAGAAACTAACAGAATATGGCTATGTTCAGTTTGATGGTCAGCCTTTTGGCAATAGCACTATGGAGATTGGCACGAACATCGGGATGGTGATCACTCTACCTATCATAAAAACAGTTCAAGAATTGACACCCTCAAATAGAGCTTCATTGGAAGCAAGTAGTTATAGCGGCAACTATGGTCTAGAAGAGTTTCCTTTTCATAGTGATATGGCCCATTGGTTTCAACCGCCAAGATATTTGCTACTTTGCTGCCGGGTACCTGCAATTTCTGTAGAAACACGAATAGTGAAATCAGAACAGATTTTTGAAGGAGAAGAAACAAATGATTTGCGCCGAGCATTATTCAGACCCCGGCGAAGACTTAATGGGCGTTTATCCCATCTTCGACTATTTGAAGGTGACTTTTACCGATGGGATTCTCTTTATATTGAACCAATAAATAAACTAGGAGTATCGTTGCGTTCAAGGATTATAGATCGGCTAGCAAATGCAAACTACGAAGCGATAGTTTTAGGTTATTCTAACCAATGTCTTCTGATCGATAATTGGCAAACCTTCCATGCGCGATCTGCCGTTACTTCTGAAGGTATGAATAGAAAACTTGAACGGCTCTACTTATCTGGACTTAAAGGTTAATTAATGAAGCAAACAAGTCATGAATGGTCAAAAGAGTCTTTGTTCGCAAAAGCACAACTTTACGCTGAAGTAATGTTTGAAAATCAAGACAGTAATTGGCAATTTGGTTTGTGGTCAGCCTTTGTGCTTGAAATGCTAGTCCGTGCCGCAATTGCAAACGTATCTCCAGTATTACTTGCTGATAGCAAAGATTGGAATAACCTACTCCACGCTTTGGATAGACCAACCAAAAAGCAAAAATTCGTCGCAAAATCTGCGTCAATAACAGAACTGATACAAAGAGTTGAAGACTTAATTGACGGATTTACAAGAGAGCATTCAAATTTCTGTGCAAACCAAGTAGCGCGAAGGAATAGTGAAGTTCACTCTGGAAATATGCCTTTTGAAAACTTAGGAACAGCCTCATGGCTTCCTAACTT
The DNA here is from genome assembly GCF_030769565.1 of Methylophilus aquaticus. Taxonomy (GTDB): domain Bacteria; phylum Pseudomonadota; class Gammaproteobacteria; order Burkholderiales; family Methylophilaceae; genus Methylophilus; species Methylophilus aquaticus. Next base: position 56,128 of record NZ_JAVCAP010000011.1, read on the forward strand.
CTTCACCGTTTCTCAAATACTTGCTAACGAAATTGGCGAGTCACTTGAATCACTGTTCGGAAACACTGTGGCTGAACAAGCTAAAGAGGAAATATCTGCATTTAAAGACGATACTGCCAATACAGTTAATGACACTATTAATGCTCATAAAACTGTTTGGAATGATAAAAACCTCGAAGAGCAGGAGCAAGCTCGAAAGCAAGCAGAGACCGTCTCTCTTCGGCATTATGGCCATCGTGTGAATTGCCCAGCATGCAACAGCATCGCTTTATTACAGGGAAAGTCAGCTGGCGAAGCTAAGAAAGAAGTTACTGATGACGGCATTATCGAAAGACAAGTGATGCGACCAGAAACTTTTCAATGCGTTGCGTGTGGTCTAAAGATAAATGGGTACTCGAAACTAAGAGCTGCCGATTTAGGGAATACGTATATCTCCACATCTCACTATGATGCGCTAGAGTATTTTGATGTCGATCTCGATGATCATATTCGAGATATGATGGCAGATGATAACAACGAGTATTGATAAGCCAATAAAACCATTCCCGTATGGAAATGGCCTAATCAATAAAGTTTCTGCTGTTGAGGTGGAGCTAAAACACCCGCAACTGTGACGGTTTCAGGTACACCGTCTCACCCTGCTGAAAATTCAACTGGTTAAACTGTTCGCGTCCCAGTTCAACATCCACATACTGCGCGTTGTCAGCACGCTTGATCTCCAGCCTGACAAGAGAGCCCACCGAATGCACATAGGTCAGTGCGCCAGCAATGCTGTTTTCCTGAGGCTCGCGGCTGACGGCGATTTCATAAGGTCGCACAAAGCCTTTGCCTTGTGGGGTCTCAAAAGCGTTTACGTTGCCTAAAAACTCATACACAAACGGCGTGGCTGGATTATCGTAAACCGCTTGTGGCGAACCCACCTGCTCTACCTGACCATGGTTCATGACGACAATGGTATCAGCCACTTCCAACGCTTCTTCCTGGTCGTGCGTGACAAACACGCTGGTCACATGCAACTCATCATGCAAGCGGCGTAGCCAGCGGCGTAGGTCTTTACGCACTTTGGCATCCAGTGCACCGAAAGGCTCATCGAGCAACAAGACTTTAGGCTCAACCGCCAGCGCGCGGGCCAGCGCAATCCGTTGCCGCTGACCACCGGACAATTGTGGTGGATAACGGTCTGCCAGCCAATCCAGCTGCACCAGGCTTAACAAATCATGTACGCGTTTTTTGATCTCGGCCTCGCTGGGGCGCGTGGCTTTGGGCCGCACGCGTAAACCAAATGCCACATTTTCAAAGACGGTCATATGGCGGAACAACGCATAGTGCTGGAACACAAAGCCGACCTGACGCTCGCGGACATCGGTATGTGTGGTGTCCTGGCCATCAAACAGCACCTGGCCGCCGTCAGGGGTTTCCAGGCCAGCGATGATCCGTAGCAAGGTCGTTTTACCGCAACCTGATGGCCCTAGCAACGCCACCAGCTCCCCTGAAGGCACTTGCAGGTTGATATCGCGCAAGGCGCTAAACTGGCCGAAACCTTTACTGATATTTTGTATGGTGATGCTCATATTAAACCGTCACTTCCTGTTCGTTATCTGCTGCCGACTGCGAGGCCTGCCATTCCACATAGGTTTTTAAAATCAGCGTCACCAATGCCAGCAAGGTGAGCAATGACGCCACTGCGAAGGCCGCAGCATAGTTATATTCGTTGTACAAAATTTCCACATGCAGGGGCATGGTATTGGTCAGGCCACGAATATGCCCGGAGACCACAGACACCGCGCCAAACTCGCCCATGGCACGGGCATTTGTGAGGATCACGCCATAAATCAGGCCCCACTTCACATTGGGCAGAGTCACATGCCAAAGCATTTTCCAACCCGAGGCACCCAGCACCAGTGCGGCTTCTTCTTCCTCCTTGCCCTGCGCCTGCATCAGCGGAATCAGTTCGCGTGCCACAAATGGAAAGGTCACAAAAATGGTTGCCAGTACAATGCCCGGCACGGCAAATACCACCTTGATATCATGATCAATCAACCACTCGCCAAACCAGCCCTGCAAGCCAAAAATCAGCACAAAAATGAGGCCGGCAATCACCGGTGAAACAGCAAAGGGCAAATCGATCAAAGTGATCAGAAAGCTTTTACCTTTGAACTCAAACTTGGCAATCGCCCAAGCCGCCGCCACGCCAAACACCAGATTAAGGGGCACGGCAATCAAGGCCGCAATCAGGGTCAGTTGCATGGCAGAAACCGCATCAGATTCGGTGATGGCGGCAAGATAGACATCCCACCCTTTACGCAAGGCCTCGCTAAATACGGCGGCCAGCGGCAACAGTAAAAACAGCCCGAGAAACGCAAAGGCTAACGCCAATAGCAGGCGGCGTACCCAGGGCGGTTCTGAGGTTGCACGCTTAAGGGCAACCTTGCCATGGTATTGTTGAAATTGTGTTTGATGCACGATGACACCCCTGAATAATGGTTTGTATATGGTTGCGGAGAATGAACTGTGGCCGCAGCTTGGTCCGGGTCAAGCCCGGTTCCCATGCCGGTGGCTACTCCACCATTGCAACAGGTTAATGATGAGCAACAAGGCAAATGAAATCACCAGCATCACCACGGCAATTGCGGTTGCGCCTGCATAATCATATTGTTCAAGCTTGGTAATAATCATCAACGGCGTGATTTCTGACACCATGGGCATATTGCCTGCAATAAAGATCACCGAGCCATACTCGCCTACTGCCCGTGCAAATGCCAGCGAAAAACCGGTGAGCAGCGCAGGCCAGATCGCGGGCAAAATGATTTTATAAAAGGTCTGCCAACGGTTGGCACCCAAGCTGGCTGCGGCTTCTTCGGCCTCAGCGCTAAAATCCTCCAGGATAGGCTGCACGGTGCGCACCACAAAGGGCAGGCCTATAAAGGTCAGGGCGACCACCACGCCCAGCGGCGTGAAGGCGACCTTGATGCCATGTGGCTCCAGCCATTGGCCCAGCCAGCCATTCGGCGCATAAATCGCTGTGAGTGAAATACCGGCTACCGCCGTCGGCAATGCAAAAGGCAAATCTACCAGTGCATCGAGTACTTTTTTGCCAAAAAACTGATAGCGCACCAGCACCCATGCGGTTAACAAGCCAAACACCAGGTTGATCAGTGCCGCAATCAATGACGCACCGAAAGTGAGGCGGTAGGTGGCCAATACCCTGGGCGTGGTCACTACCGCCCAGAACTCACTGGGCCCTAGCTCGGCTGAGCGTAAAAAAACGGCGGCCAATGGAATCAGCACAATCAGGCTCAGGTAAACCAGGGTGTAGCCTAATGAAAGACCGAACCCCGGCAGTAAATGCTTTTTTTTCTTCTTCATACCTTGTCGGTGCGTGGATTAAACAGGCGCTAATGTAGCGTGAAACTCTAAAAAAATTAAAGAATAAATAATCATTTATTTATAACTATTTCTTATATCCATTGCGTACGTCAGGCAACTCTGGGCACACGCCCATTGTTGCGGTACTGGTCGTTCAGCACTTTGGCCACCACCGGTTCCGCCAGAAAATTCCCCTGTAACACGTTGGCGCCTGCGGCGACAGCAATGTCTAGTTGCTGCTGCGTTTCAATGCCGACAATCACCGGCGTACTGCCGAGGTCTTGCACGCTATGTACCAGCCCTCTGAGCGCACTCGCCAATGCGGGTTGCTGAGCCGCCTGATGAATGACCGAGATATCAAACTTGATAAAGTCATGGTGCGCTGCCCACAAGCGGTAACCTAATGCCCGGTAATTTTCTATGGCCGGTAGCAATTGCTTGTCCTGCTCGACCAGAGATTCCTTGATTTCAAGCACCACGCGCTCGGTAGGCACCGAGTATTTGTGCAGGATCTGCTCAAAGACCTTGCCATGCGCATTGACCTCGATCAGCAACTTGGGATGCACATTGAGGAACAGCAAGCCATTTTCCTGATGTATCGCCCGAAAATTCAGCACATGTTGCGAACGGCATACGCGGTCAAACTGCACCAGTTTGCCCGCCTGCTCGGCATAGGTGAATGCAAACTCTGGCGTGCTGCCCAATGTGCCAAATAATGAGGGCCGGATCAGTGCTTCGTAGCCGTAGATCTCGCCTTGTTTGGTGTCATAAATCGGCTGGAATGCTGTTTTCAGATGCACGCCAATAAAGGTACTTTCATACTCTCCGCTGTCCGCCTCAATCAAACCCAGCTCATCGAGATCAAGAGACAAAGCCTGCTTGAGCTCCGCCCGCAAACGGGCAATATAATCGGGTTCAGTCTGTACTTTATGGGTCATGGCTTACCTCCTTCCCATAGTTGTAATCATTTGGCTCTAATCATTGAGCTGTCACATTATTTCAAGTAAATCTGGTCAAAGATGCCGCCATCACTAAAATGGGTTTGTTCGGCGTCGCTCCAGCTGCCAAAGGCTTGTTTGACGGTAAACGTATTCACTTTTTTGAAAGCAGGCTGTCCGGCATCGGTCACTTGTGGCCGTAAATAATGCTTGGCGGCAATCGCCTGACCCTGCGCTGAGAAATGGTATTCAAGGTAAGCTTGCGCCAGTTTGCGTGTGCCTTTTTTGTCGACCACTTTATCGACCCAGGCCACCGGATTTTCTGCCAGCACAGTGAGTGAGGGATACACGGCCTCGTATTTATCATCGCCAAATTCCTGCTGGATCAGGTGCACTTCATTTTCAAAGGTGAGTAACACATCGCCGATTTCACGCTGGGCAAAGGTGGTGGTTGCCCCGCGGCCACCGGTATCCAGCACAGACACGTGTTTGAACAGTTCGGTCACAAACTGGCGTGCCTTGGTGGCATCGCCGCCCTTTTGCGTGACATAGCCCCATGCGCCCAGATAACTGTATTTACCGTTACCAGAGGTTTTAGGGTTGGGGATCACCACCGCAACGCCAGGACGCACCAAGTCATCCCAGTCTTTAATATGTTTGGGATTGCCCTTGCGCACCAGGAAAACAGTCGGTGAGGCACTGGGCACACTGTTATTGGGCAAGCGCGTCTGCCAGTTAGCTGGAATCAGCTTGGCCTTTTGAGCCAGTACATCAATATCTGCACTGCGGTTCATGGTAATCACGTCCGCCTCCAACCCGTCGATCACGGCACGGGCCTGCTTGGATGAGCCGCCGTGAGACTGGTTAATCGTCACCGTCTCGCCGGTTTTGTCTTTCCAGTACTGTGTAAAGGCCGGATTGAAATCCTTGTAAAACTCCCGCGTCACGTCATATGAAGCATTCAACAATTCGGCGGCTTGCAGTGACACACTGCTCAATAACATGGTTAACAAGGCACTGCGCAAAACAAACGGCATAGATCACTCCCTTTTTATGATGAGACTGGGGAGCACTATAGCGACAAACCTATATCTTTAAAAAGAATAAAAAATAATATATTTATAACTATAAAGAATTAAAGAGCAAGCAAATATCTAAGAAACTACAATGAACATATATACTTCATCAAAACTAATTGCTAATGCTCTATAAAAACTAAACCTTAACAATAGGGGGTTGCATCTATGCAATTCATTAATACCGGGCCTGATATTCCCGATACTTTGCTACAGGCGCATGAAGAAGGTCGTGTAGTATTTTTTTGTGGAGCTGGAATTTCTTATCCGGCTGGTTTACCAGGATTTGCAGGCTTAGTTAAGAAGATCTACCAATTAAATGGCACAAATATATCCGACAGCGATATTGAGACTGAGGCATTCAACCGCGGTCAGTTTGATGCAACTCTTGACCTACTTGAACGACGCTTGCCGGAACAACGGATTGCAGTACGAAGAGCTTTGGCTAAAGCTCTAAAACCCAATCTAAGTCGGAAGGGGGCCACTGATACCCAAGCTGCTTTGTTACGTCTAGCTCGCAATCGGGATGGCGCGCTTAGATTAGTTACTACAAATTTTGACCGTATCTTTCATGCTGCAGCAAAAAGGACTGGTCAATCCTTTCAGACTTATGCAGCACCAATGTTACCTATTCCCAAAAATAGTCGATGGGATGGCATCGTCTTTTTACATGGGCTACTGCCAGAAAAAAATGATGATGTAGCTTTGAATCGTCTGATTGTAACAAGCGGTGACTTTGGTTTAGGGTATCTAACCGAACGTTGGGCAGCACGCTTTGTAAGCGAGTTATTTCGAAATTATGTCGTATGTTTTGTCGGTTACAGCATTAACGACCCAGTACTTCGCTACATGATGGACGCATTAGCAGCTGATCGCATGCAGGGCGAGGTCACACCGCAGGCTTGGGCCCTTGGAGATTGCACAACAGGGCAAGAGCATATCAAAACCATAGAATGGGAAGCAAAGGGTGTTAGACCTATACTCTACAGTGTGCCTGCAGGCAGCCACGATCATTCTGCCTTACACCAAACTTTGCAAGCTTGGTCAGAAACTTATCGTGACGGCGTTCAGGGCAAGGAATCAATAGTGGTTAAACATGCCCTGGCCCGTCCCCAGGAGAGCACCCAACAAGACAATTTCGTTGGGCGTATGCTTTGGGCTTTATCAGATGACTCAGGTTTACCGGCAAAACGTTTTGCAGAGATCAATCCAGCTCCTTCATTAGATTGGCTTCTCGAATTTTCTAACGAGCATTTTGGCTACGATGATCTATCACGTTTTGGCGTAGCTCCAAGTAAAAAAGTGGACGCAAAGTTACGATTCAGCTTGATTAGGCGACCTTCACCTTACACCCTCGCACCTCAAATGCTACTAACATCCAGCAGCACTGTCAGCAGCCAGTGGGATGACGTGATGTTCCAGATTGCCAGATGGTTGGTGCGCCACCTGAATGACCCTAAACTGATTATATGGATTGCAGAGCGGGGTGGGCGGCTACACGACCGTTGGATTTGGCTAATTGAACATGAACTCGACCGCTTTGTTTTATTGGAGCATGAGGGTAAAACGTCCGAACTCGACGAAATACGCTTACACGCACCCCAAGCCATTCCTGGCCCACTCATGCGCACTTTGTGGCGCCTTCTGCTTAGTGGCCGGGTGAAATCGCTGTGGCACGATCCCGACTTCTATCGTTGGATAGGACGCCTTAAACGCGAAGGATTAACCGCCACATTACGTCTGGAGTTGCGTGAACTGTTAGCGCCAAAGGTAATTTTGAAGAAACCATTTCACTGGAATGAGGATGATTCGAGCGACGCTGACGAGCCCTCTCGGATCAAACAATTGGTAGACTGGGAACTCGTACTTTCCGCTGATCACGTGGGTCCCACTCTGCGCGACTCGGCTAATGTCCACTGGACATCTGCCCTACCTCTTTTGTTTGATGATTTCCAACAGTTATTACTCGATGCCCTGGATTTGCAGCGTGAGTTGGGAGAAGCCAATGATCATAGCGACCGATCACATTGGGATTTACCCTCCATAACCCCTCACTGGCAAAATCGTGGATTCCGTGATTGGGTGACCCTCATAGAATTGCTGCGTGATGCCTGGAAGGCGATTTATTTAATCGATAAGACGCGCGCCACACGAATTGCTCATACTTGGTTTGAGTTTCCCTATCCAGCATTTAAACGTCTTGCATTCTTTGCTGCCAGTCAAGATGATTGCATCTCCCCCGAGGAATGGGTGAATTGGCTTTTGACCGATGATGGATGGTGGTTGTGGTCGACAGATACTGGACGAGAAGTGTTCAGACTATTTGTCCAACAAGGGCGTCAATTGACAGGACACGCACAAGAACGCCTTGAGGTTGCTATTCTGAAAGGTCCGCTGCGTAAGATGTACCGAGAGGGTATAGAGGAAGATCAGTGGCAAGATTTGGTTTCACGCTCTATCTGGCTGCACCTGGCTAAATTAAATGTTTCCGGTCTTACATTGGGAACACTTGCTGCAGCACGCTTGGTGGAAATTTCTACCACCAATCCTCAATGGCAGTTGATGAGTAACGAACGTGACGAATTCTCGCACTGGATGAGTGGCACTGGAGATCCGGACTATGAAGATAGCCGTGATGTCGACATTGCACCTCGAAAGCGTCAGGATCTAGTGCAATGGCTCACTAAACCTACTTCAGGAGGTCGACCTTTCTATGAAGATACGTGGAGAGATGTTTGCCGCACTCGCTTCTTTCACAGTTTTTTCGCGCTTTGCGACTTGGCCAAGAAGAATGTGTGGCCCGTTGGTCGATGGCGCGAAGCACTTCAAGCTTGGGCTGGAGAAGGCACAATGTTGCGCTCCTGGCGATATGTTGCACCACTGATACAGACAATGCCTGACAAAGTGTTTGAAGAGATGATCCATGCTGCCACTTGGTGGATCGAATCCATATCCAAATCGATCAACTACCATGAAGACATACTACTGAGCCTATGCAACCGTGTGCTTGCCTTGCAGTTAGAAGAAGGCACAGGTCCTCGGATAATACGCAATGGCGTCGAAACCTATGACCCTGTTACCTCAGCAATCAATCACCCTATCGGGCATGTCACGCAAGCCCTGATCAATATTTGGTTTAAACAAAACCCAAACGATAACGATCAGCTTCCTGCGAAATTTAAGCCTATCTTTACCAAATTATGTGACGTTCAAATAGAGCAATTTCGCCATGGCCGGTTGATACTTGGCTCGCGCCTAATCGCATTATTTCGCGTCGATCGAACCTGGACCGAACAATATTTGTTACCGTTGTTCGACTGGAATAATCCTATCGAAGCAAAAGCACTATGGGAAGGATTCCTATGGTCGCCACGTTTGTATCAGCCATTGTTAAAAGCGTTCAAATCGAAGTTCCTAGATAGTGCTAACCACTATGACGACCTTGGAGATCATCGCCAACAGTTCGCAACATTCCTCACATATGCAGCATTGGGACCGACTACCGGATACACAGTTGAAGAGTTTCGAACTGCGATTGGTGCGCTCCCACAAGAAGGTCTGGAAGAGTCCGCGCAGGGGCTCTATCAGGCACTTGAAGGTGCTGGAGATCAACGAGAGGACTATTGGAGAAATCGTGCTCAGCCTTTTTGGCAACAGATTTGGCCAAAATCTCGAAAACTTGCTACTCCACGAATCGCTGAGTCTTTGACTCGGTTAGTGATTGCCTCTCGAGACGAATTTCCATCAGCTTTGCAGACTGTGCAGGGTTGGCTTCAACGGCTTGAACATCCTGATTACGCTGTAGGCTTACTAGCAGAATCTCGAATATGCTCTAAATACCCAAAAGACGCGTTACTTTTATTAAGTTTGATAATCACTGATCAAGAATTGGTACCGAGGGACTTAGATAATTGTTTAAATCAAATTGCGAACTCAGATCCTAAATTGACACAAGATAGAAAATTTACCCAATTAAAAGAGTACTCTAGAAAACCTAAATGGTAATAATAGGGGCTAAAAGTTATAAGGTTTAGTTGCGAGGTTATTGCTTCTAACCTGTGACATGCTTTTTAACTCTCTGTAGAATCGCGAAGAAGTATTTGCCTGTCGATATTTTCACCACTAAATGCCAGATAACCGATGAAATTTGATCCGCGTAACAACAAATTTACTGCCATTTTTACCAGGGAAATGCTGGAAGCCACGCTTCCATCTGTGCTGCTCATTAGCCTGGCCCTGTTTTTTGCCTACAAGTTCATAGATCCTGCCCCACCCCGTAAAATTGTGATTGCCACCGGCAATGCAGACCTCAACTACAACGCTTTTGCCGCTATCTACGGGGTTTACCTGAAAAAAGAAGGCATTACCCTGGAGACGCGCAAAACTTCCGGCGACATTGAAAACTTGCGCCTGCTGAAAAATCCGGATTCGGACGTGGACATCGCCTTTATCCAGGACGGCGTTGCGCATACTGAAGGCGCTGGCATGCTGTTATCTCTGGGGAGTTTGTATTACCAGCCAGTCTGGATATTCTGCCGTTGCAAAAAAGAGGTCACGCATTTGTCTGCACTGAAAGGTAAACGGATTGCGATTGGCTATGTGGGTGACGGGACCCATGCCCTGGTCAGTACCTTGTTATCGGAAAGCGGCATTGATGCTACAAACGCAACGCTCAAGGCGATTGGTGGTGATGAGGCCGCTGAGGCATTGCGTCAGGGGCAAGTGGATGCAGCCTTGTTTGTGGATGTGGCCAATGCCAGCCAGGTTCGCGAACTGCTGGGGGAGCCGCAACTGAAACTGCTGAGCCTGGATACTGCCGAGGCCTTTTCACGCAAGTTTGCGTTCATGCATCATCTGGTATTACCCGAAGGGGCGATGGACCTGGCGCGTAACCTGCCACCCCATGATGTGCACCTAGTGGCGCCTACTGCCACCCTGGTAGTCAAGGAGAGCATGCATCCGGCACTGGTCTACCTGATGATGAAGGTGATCTCACAGGTACATGGTGGTCCAAGCATGTTCAATCAGAAAGGGGAGTTTCCATCCGCCAAAGATACCGACTTCCCGCTCAGCACCCAGGCACTCAACTTTTACAAATCCGGCCTGCCGATTATTGATAAATACCTGCCATTCTGGGCAGCGACCTTTGTCAACCGTACCCTGATTGTGATTTTACCGTTGCTTGCCTTACTGATCCCGCTCACCAAGATTATTCCGATGGTATATGTGTGGCTGGTCAAAAGAAAACTGTTCAGATATTACGGTGAATTGCGCTATCTGGATGCGCAATTGAAGGATATCAGCAGTGACGAGGATATAGCCGCCTGCCTGGAAACGCTGAACGAAATTGAGACGAAAGTCATCAATATTAAATTACCCGTGACCTTCTCACAATATGCGTATGAGTTACGTGCACATATTGAACTGGTACGCTCCAAACTCAGCCACGAAAAACGCGTCAAGCCGAAAATGCCTGGTCAATAAGTACGGGGGTCGCCTCACGGCCACTTATCCAGGCTTGCAAGGCATCTGCCGGCATCGGCTTGGCGTACAGAAAACCCTGCACCAAATCACACCCCAGCGCCTTGAGAAAATCGGCCTGCGCTTCAGTCTCCACGCCTTCGGCGACAATCTGGTAATGCAGGCTTTTGCCAAGCGCGACAATCGCGCGCGTGACGGCTTCCGAACGCTCCTGTCCTGGCAGCTCTCGGACAAAGGAGCGGTCAACCTTCAAATAATCCCCCGGGATATCGCGTAAATAGGCCAGACAGGAATAGCCGGTGCCAAAGTCATCAATCGCCAGCTTGATACCCATCTGCTTCAGTTTGAGCATGGTTTCGGCACCATGGCTGTCATTATGTACAAATGCGCTTTCGGTGAGTTCAATCACCAGCCGCTCGGCGGACAATCCGGTTTCCTGCAATACTGTTGAGACAAAGGCAACAAAACCTGGCGATCTTAACTGCAGGGGCGAAACGTTGACCGAGACTTTCAAATTCACCCGCCCGGGATCTGTCCAGCTCGCAGCCTGCATGCAGGCTGCACGTAGCACCCAAGCGCCCATCGGGACAATCAAACCGGTGAGCTCAGCCACCCCGATAAACTTGACTGGCGACACTACGCCCAATTGTGGATGTTGCCAACGAATCAACGCTTCGACGCCCATCATTTCGCCGGATTGAAAGTTGATCTGCGGCTGAAACACCAGATAAAACTGCTGATGCGCAATTGCCGATTCAAGCTCGCTGGCAAACGCCAAGTCAGCCGGCGGCAGGACCTGCTCATGCACCACGCCTTTGCGGTAATAGGTAATCGTCAGGGTACAGACAATCACCACCAGAGAAACTGTAATCAATACTGGCGTCAGCTTGGGATCATGCTTGAACAAAACGCCTATGCCTCCCAACGCCACTGCACATAGTGACATAATCAATACACGCCAGCGCAGGTGACTGCCGGAGTCATCCATCAAGAACAAATAACTGATCGGTGTTTGCGACATCTGAATAGCCAGCAAGGCTATGGCGCTGAACAAGCCGCTGACACTTGCGAGCAGCGAAACCTGTCCATAGGCCTGCGGAATCTGATAAAGCGAGGCCAGCAAGTCAGTGATCGGCATAAATATCGCAATACTGAGCAAGCATTGACTCCACATGGCACAACGATAGCGATAAAAGATAAATGCAACCAGCACCAGCAAGGCCATTGATAACTCGGTTGCCATTTGGCCTGGTGATGATTTCAGGAATGCGCCGAATAAGGGAAAACTCCAGGTATGCGCAGACCTGCTTACAAAAGCAAACACGGCACCCAGAGGTAAAACCAGAGCCATGATTGACAGCAGATTGCGCATGCGACTGCTGCGCCAGATTTCAAGCATTACGCCTATACTCACTAGCATAAAGATCAGGTAAACCAAGGCTTGTGCAGACCATAGTCCCGCAGAGACATGAAAGGCCAGCGCCAAGCCAAACAGCGCGGCTGCAATACTGACGATGGCGAGCATCGGTGTCTGCGCCTGAATCGAGCGCAAAAAGCGATGGCGCATAAATTGCTGTTGCGTTGCGTACTCCGGTGACGTGATCGCCAACCAGTCAACGCTGGAATTTGACATTATTTCGCTCTCCCAGTCCTTGTGAAATGATAAAACCCGGCTTCATGGCGAATTTTCACTCTATCCGCCCGCCCAGACTATTCATTTCACAAACAACGCAATATAAGTGGCGTTATTTATCAAGAAATAAGGATTACGTAATAGAAATGCTATTTTTTATAGTGATGTTATATATGAGTTGCGGAAAAAACACCATATGAAAAAGACTTCTTTTGTGTGCTAAATATCAGGAAAAATAAAAATATGCGGCGCACAAATGGTGTGATGCATGCATCACACTATTTCTAGTATGGGCTAAGCGTTTACATATCTGAGTGAGGGGAGGATGACCACAGCTGTAACGCGTCAGCTTCCATCGGTCTGGCAAACAGAAACCCCTGCGCAATATCACACCCAATACGTTGAAGAAAATCTGCTTGCGCCTGATTTTCAATCCCCTCGGCAATAATGCGGTAATCCAGGCTTTTCCCCAAACTGACAATGGCCTGAATCACGGCTTCGGCTTTGTTATGGCCGGGCAACTCAAGCACAAATGAACGGTCCACTTTCAAGTAGTCGCCTGGAATATCTCGCAAATAGGACAAGCAGGAATAGCCTGTCCCAAAATCATCAATGGCCAGCTTGATGCCTGCACTTTTGAGGCTGCGCATGATTCTGGCATTCTCTCCATCGTCCTGCACAAACGCACTCTCGGTCAACTCAACCACTAGCCTGTGCGGTGACAGCCCGGTTTCTGCCAGGATCCCTAAGATATCTTCTACCAGCGTCCCAGACTGTAATTGCAACGCCGACACATTGACAGAGATTTCAATCTGGCCAAGGACGGGGTGATCTCGCCACGCTGCTGCTTGTGCACAGGCGGTGCGCATCACCCATTTTCCCAACGGCACAATGAGCCCGGTTAATTCAGCAACACGAATAAACTCAACCGGCGAAATCATGCCTTTGGTGGGATGCTGCCAGCGGATTAGAGCCTCCACCCCTTTCAGACGACCAGTATTGAAATCTATTTGTGGCTGGTAAACCAGGTAAAACTGTTGGTTATCGAGCGCACTTTCAACCTGGCTGGCAAAATCCATATCGGTTGCTGGCAACACTTGTTCGCTGGTTTTTCCTTTACGGTAGTAAGTCACGGTCATGGTATAAATAATCGCCAGCAGCGAAACCACGACAACCAGTGGAATTGCGCGCATGTTATTGCCAAACTCCACCCCTGCCCTGGCGAGCATAATGGCGCACAAACTCAGCAACAGAATACTTGACCTTATTTGTTTACCCGTATCATCCATCAGCAACAAGTAGCTCATGGGCGGATGCGAGGCGTGCTTGGCGAGCAGGCCAAATGCGCACAAGATGCCACTCAATGTGGTGAGCGGCGACATTACGCCATAGGGGTTGGAAATACCACAAAGCACCCCCAGCAAAGGGATGAGCGGGATCATCACTGCAATACACAGCAATGCCTGGCTTACTGCCAGATAGTGATGGCGCTGAAACAAATAGGAAACCGCAATCAAACAGGCCAGAAAACCGCCGGCCATAAACTCCTGGGTACGTGACGCGTAATACAACTGCTGATTGTTGGCATTGTGCAAAAGATTGGCTGTGTCGTTAAAGTCTGCCGCATACGGCGTAAGCTGTACAACAAACAGGCTGATTGTGACCAGCGACAAGGTCAGCATGGCAAGATTGGTGCGGCCATTTTCAAGCAACAGGTTATAGCTCACCAGGATAAAAGTGAGATAAGTGAGCAACTGCGCGAGCCAGACGTTATTGTCCACATCCAGCAGATAATGCGGAAAGCCCAGCAATCCGCTTACCATGCTGGCCATGGCTAGAAAATGCGTATTGTCTTGTACTTTTCGTACAAGACGGTGACGCATGAACTGTCGTTGCGCAACAGTTTCTGTAGTGTGAGCAGGCGTTACGCCAACTCCGGTTTGATTCATTGTTTTACCCTTTAACCCAACCAATGTCATATTTTGCACATGGTGCACAAAACATTTCTGAGTGATGTCATTTAATCCTAAAACAGACAAATACCATCAGGGGAACAGCAAGGGAAAACAATGTTAATTAAGTGACCTTCATCCCAACAGTAAGTATTCAAACGCAAAGTTCGTCTAACAAAGTGCTTGAAGTTTTTACAAAAAAAAGCCTGCATCCAGATGCAGGCTTTTACAGGCTGGTATAACAGTTAATTTTGAAAAAAGTAAAGCCTAAACATTAAATATTTATTTAATTCTGGATAATAAATCTGTAATCTTGATACCAATTTCTGAGCCACCATTAAAGCCAGTACCAGGTTTCATTGATTTGAAATGCGTTTTGACTGCTTCATAATCTGCTTTCGGCAATGGCACATACTTTACCTCTTTAACAAGTTTGGGTGCATTATCAAGATAGAAATTGACGAACGCTTTAACTTCTGGCTTAAATGCAGCAGATGTTGCATTGACGTAGATAAAAATCGGGCGAGACAATGGTTGATAAGACCCATCCATTACAGAAGCTTCTGATGGCAATACTGGCTTGGCACTATCGTTAGCGAGAATTGGCACTGCTTTTAACTTATCTGTATTTTCCAGATAATAAGCCATACCAAAATAACCTAATCCGCCATGGTTACCAGCAACGCCTTGCACCAGCACATTATCATCCTCAGAAGGCGTATAATCACTTCGACTAGCCTTTGATTTACCGTTTACAGCTTCTGTAAAGTAATCAAAAGTTCCAGACGCAGTACCTGGTCCAAAAAGATTGATAGCTTTCTCGGGAAAAGCACTGTTTACTTGCTTCCAGTTCTTCACCTTTGAGTTTGGCTCCCATATTTTCTTCAATTCTGAAATAGTCAGCTGTTTTACCCAATCGTTCTTGCTATTAACCACCACAGTGAGGGCATCATAAGCAATTGGCAACTCAATAAACTGTACTCCGGTCTCTTTACACAAATCAATTTCCTTCTGCGTAATTGGCCGCGAAGCATCAGAAATATCAATTTCTCCACGGCAGAATTTTTTAAATCCGCCGCCAGTTCCAGACTCTCCAACAGTCACTTTGGTACTGGTCGTGTTTTGAAACTCTTCAGCAACAGCCTCTGTGATCGGGTAAACGGTGCTTGAACCATCAATCTTGATGACCTTATCAGCAGCAGCACTGTAACTAAATACAGATATACCCATTGCAGCTGCAGAAGTGATGACTATCAATCTGTTTTTCATCCAATTTCTCCATAGTTTCAGCAAAAGACGCTAACTAAATTAGCATATTGCGCCGCTTAATTTGTTTAGAATGCCCATTGAGTTCTGACAGTGTAGACATCAATATCATCAGCATAAGAACCGTTTGCATTTTTCAATGCACCACCATCAAGATCAAAGGCTCTTGTGTAACCCGCCAAGACTCTAATGTCATCGTTCAAATACCAGTTTAAAGACACTGACAATCTTTTTGCCTCGCCACCAGTGACGTTAGCGTCTTCAAGATCAATACCGTCGTAACGCGCTGCCAGTTCCCATGCACCCCATTTACCATTTCTCCAGTCAAAAGTATTTTTTGGAGACAGTCGTTTAAACTCGCCATCAGAGCCTTTGTAAGTTCTTGACTCTCCGGTTAAAGTCCATCCAATTTGTGCATACCATGCACTGAAGTCTACATTTTGGTTTGTTTTTCTGGAAACGTTTGATTGGGCAATTTCACTTTGAAATGAGAGAGGACCATACATACCTGCAAATTCAACAATCGCTGTTTTTACATCATCAAAATCAGTCAAGTTAGCGTCAACGAGCCTGAGCCCCGACATATTGGTTGTAGTGTAGCTGAAACGAGGCGCCTTACTGTTTGCGCTGCTTGCGGCAAGATCGCTTGCTTTTCTGTAGCCGTAGTTCAGACCTAAATGTAATACCTTATCTTTTTCCAGAATGGGCGCCCATGTGCCACGAATACCAAAACCTTTACCCTCATCATTGTTAGTATTGTTTGCACTGCTACCCATTGAGTCTCCATAAATACCTGACTGAACGTTCCAATTTTCACCAAACCCCTTCAGGTTTGCACCTATGGCACGGTCAAAAAACGGTACAGTCAATGCACTTACCAGTGAACGTTCTGTGAACATGATATCGTTAGAGCTTTCCTGAATTTCCATACTCATGGCATGTTTCTGATGCCCGACGGTGAACTCTAAAGGAGAGTCAAACCCGTGATAAACCAAGAACAAGTCTTTAATTGAAACTGCATCGTTAGCAAAATCCGACTCAATCATGTAATCAAAATCTTTGTAAACAGTACCACTCAAGGCGATACGACCACGACGAATTTGTGTACCATTGATTGGTTGCTGGCTTGCAGCTAGACCCTCTTGACCGTCATGTTCAGTATAGTCAGCATGCATACGACCACCCAATTTAATGCTAAAGTCACCATCAGCACCTTTAACAACTAAGCCTTTTTTACCTACTTCAAGTGTTGGGTTACTTTTGGCTTTCTTTTCAGCCATTTGCCTCTCGCCACC
Source organism: Methylophilus aquaticus (assembly GCF_030769565.1). Classification (GTDB taxonomy): domain Bacteria; phylum Pseudomonadota; class Gammaproteobacteria; order Burkholderiales; family Methylophilaceae; genus Methylophilus; species Methylophilus aquaticus. The sequence goes on from NZ_JAVCAP010000011.1 coordinate 73,135, forward strand.
GTGCCCTTTTAAAATTAATGAGCCTTCTTCTTCAGTAAGTACGCCTTTTGCAATCAAAGCATTCACGATATCGTCCGTTGAGTCAGCAAAAGCACTAAATGAACCTAATGCAACAAGACTTCCAAACACGACTGTCGTTACTACACGATTAAGTTTTAAATTCATATTTTTTCCCTGTTTTAAATATTTATCTAAACAACGGGACGTATTTTGAAGAGTCAATATGACAATTTGATGACATAAATGCGTATGGAACTAGTAAACACATCTAGTCCGCTGTCATGCAATAAAAAAGCCACCTTTCAGGGTGGCTTTTTTATTGGAAAGCAGAGTTTTCTTACTGTTCTGAACGCATATGCGGAAACAGAATGACATCACGAATACTCGGGCTATCGGTAATCAACATCACCAGACGGTCAATACCAATGCCACATCCACCGGTGGGCGGCATACCGTATTCCAGGGCACGGATAAAGTCCGCATCATAAAACATGGCTTCCTGATCGCCAGCTTCTTTGGCTTTCATTTGCGCATGAAAACGCGCGGCCTGGTCTTCTGCATCATTCAGTTCGCTAAAGCCATTGGCAATTTCACGACCCGTGATAAACAGCTCAAAACGCTCGGTGATTTCTGGCTGGGTATCTGAAGCTCTCGCCAGCGGCGAGACCTCCACCGGGTAATCAATGATATAAGTGGGTTGCCATAACTGGCTCTCGGCTGTTTCTTCAAACAGCGAAAGCTGCAACGCGCCCAAACCAGCATGATCAAAAGCCTTAACGCCAAACTTGAGCAACTCTTTGCGTACAAACTCTGCATCATTGAGTTGCTCCAGACTATATTGCGGCGCATACTTTTGGATAGCGCCAACAATGGTCAGGCGCTCAAATGGCTTGCTTAAATCGACCTCTTTACCGGCATAACTTAATACAGCCGTGCCTTTGGCGGCAATGGCTGCTGCGCGGATACATTGTTCAGTAAAGTCCATCAACCATTGGTAGTCGGTATAGGCCGCATAAAACTCCATCATGGTGAACTCAGGATTATGGCGTACGCTCAAGCCTTCGTTACGAAAGTTGCGGTTGATTTCAAATACACGCTCAAAACCACCCACAATCAGGCGCTTGAGATACAACTCTGGCGCAATACGCATGAACATTTGCATATCCAGCGCATTGTGGTGGGTGATAAATGGCTTGGCCGAAGCGCCCCCGGGAATCGGGTGCAACATCGGGGTTTCCACTTCAAGAAACTCGTTCTGGTTCATGAACTGACGGATGGCAGTGACCACTTGTGAACGCGCACGGAAAGTGGCGCGTGTTTCATCCGAGGTAATCAGGTCGACATAACGCTGACGGTATTTGATTTCCTGATCTTGCAGACCATGAAATTTTTCTGGTAACGGACGCAGTGATTTGGTCAGTAAACGTAACTCAGTGACATGGACGGAAAGCTCACCGGTACGGGTCTTAAACAAGCGGCCACGTGCTCCCACAATATCGCCCATATCCCAATGTTTGAAGCTCTCGTACAGCGCCTCACCAATTTCATCACGCGCAATATAAAGCTGAATGCGGCCTGTGCTGTCCTGGATGGTGGCAAAACTGGCTTTGCCCATCACGCGTTTAAGCATCATGCGACCAGCCACTACTGCCGGGATTTCCTGTGGATCCAGCGTTTCCTTATCAGCCTCGGCGTAGCGCGCCTGCAGGTCAGCCGCTTTATGCTCCGGTTTAAAATCATTGGGAAAAACAGGCGTGTTGCTGGATTGCGCATGTTCACGCAGATGGCGCAGCTTTTCGCGACGCTCGGCAATCACATGATTTTCGTCCAGATGGGGTTCACCTGCGGTGGATTCGACTTGCGGCTGAGAGTTGGATGATTGTGCTGTCATGATGGATCAGACTGTTTAAAACCATCTATTTTAACACTGTTACCCCTAATTTCCGAGGAGTTGCAAAGTCTGGCGCTTAAGCAACCAGTTTACTTTCCACCGGCAAGTGAATACGCAACATAAAACCGGCAGGATTGAGATTCGCAGCTCTCACAAAACCACCGTGCGCCTCTACAATATGTTTGGTAATGGCGAGTCCAATGCCATGCCCTTCAATTTGCGTGGTTTCGCGCCCGCGTACAAAAGGTTTGAATATTTGCAGAAGCTCCTGTTGCGCCACACCGCGTCCCTGATCCTGCACCTCAACCACCACTTCCCCGGTCCTGACGCTGAGTTGCAACTCAACGGTTACCTCACCCTCAGGCGGCCCATACTTGACAGCATTTCGAATCACATTTTCAATGGCTCGATGCAGCAATTCCAAATGTCCGGACAATATCACCTGCGTCTGGGGTAAGACTAGTTGTATCCTCGCATCCTGACGCTCAAACTGCACGTCACTGATAATACTTTTAAGCAAAGTCACCATATCCACCTCAGTTCGCCGCAGCCTTTGCATGCCTGACTCCAGCCTGAAAATCTCCAGCAACTCGGCAATCATCTTTTCCATACGAATGGCTTCCAACTCAACGCGCTGCATGCAGTCTTGCATTTTTTTCGGGTTCTGCATGACCAGTCCGACAGCCATCTGTATGCGGGCCAGTGGAGAGCGCAACTCATGCGACACATGATGCAGCATATTAGACTGGCTTTTAATCATATTATTAAGCCGTGTCGCCATCAGGTCAAAAGCTTCGCCCAAATCGGAGAATTCATCGTGACTGGCGCCGATTCTGGGACTTACGCGGGTCTGTAAATCACCATCTGCGGCTCGTTTCAAATGCTCAAGCAAAAGCTTGATCGGATGAGAGATAGACCAAGCCAGTACGCCGGCAAAAATCAGGCTGGATATAATGCAAAAAACAAGGGCAGTGAGCGGAAAGGTGAGCAATAACCGCATGTAGTTAAGCTCATTGCTTCCTGCTGATACATTGACAGTTGGCAGCTTGGGTGTGGTCTCAGACGAGAGTGGAACTTGGGCGTCCGATTTTGAAGGACTATGCGCAGTCGAGTAAGTAAATCCCGGAGAGTTCTGACGGATTTCCCATTGCACAATATTACCGACAGTAATGACAGTAGAAATTAGCGCCAAAAAAAGTGCTGCAAAAACCTTCCAAAACAGGCGCCCCATCACACACCATCACCGTTCAGTCATTATTCACGAACCAGTTGATAGCCTACACGATAAATGGTTTGAATCACATTCACGCCACCAGAAATTTCAGCAATCTTTTGACGAATACTGCTCAAATGCACGTCAATACTTCTGTCGTACTTAACCAGAGGACGGCCCAGAGCCTTGATAGAAAGGTCTTCTTTGCTGACAATAGTACCGGCATTTTTCGCCAGTATTTCTATCAGACTAAACTCTGTACTGGTGAACACAATTGGCTGGTCACCCCAAAACACTTTGCGGCGCTCACTGGATACCACGAGTTGCCCAACTACAACATCATTACCTTTGGGAGAATCACCGGAGTGCCTGCGCAAAATAGCACGGACTCTGGCCACCAGTTCACGAGGCAGGCACGGCTTCTGTACATAATCATCCGCCCCTTCCTCCAAGCCCTCAATGCGGCCTTCGTTATCATCTTTGGCGGTCAGCATCATCACCGGAATGTCAGAATGGTGACGAATGTTTCTTAAGGTTTGCATGCCATCTTGGCCTGGCATCATCACATCCAGAATCACCAAATCGAATTTGCCAGCCAATACGTACTGTTCACCAGTCACGCCATCGTGTGCCAAACTGACAACAAAACCTTCCTGAGTCAAAAACTCTTTCAGCATGTTTGCCAATTCGACGTCATCATCTATTAAAAGCAATTTACTCATTGATATCCTTTTGATAAAAGCTATTGCACATGAAATAGCTCTTTAATTCAAAGCACGCGTCATTTACAAAAAATGTCAGTTTAAAATGAGCGTACCATCGCATTTAAGATCAATCTTATAGAACAAGCAATTTGATTAACAAGCGTTAAGAACGTATTTTTACCCAAGTTTTCAAAGTGTAAGTCATTTATTAAATTAAGTTAACCACCAAATAATCTCTAACTTAATTATCTTAAACCAATTCGATCAAGCAGCACTAAAAGCTTCACATAATTGACTAAGCAGTTGCCCAAACAAGGGCAACACCTCTTTCGTACTGTGTGGGCTTTCATCATCAGTAGCAGCTACTATGAAACTGATGGTCACTTTATCCAGGTTCTCACGGTACTCTTGCCAGTGCTCGGCATCTGCCTCCGCAATCAATTTAAATTTGTGGAGACCAGACTCGATAATTTCAGCCATGACTTCAGCTGGAATACCGCTAAACAGTGTTTTGGCAATGGTAATCTGCGCGCGCGGATAATCTGGCTGATGGCCTTCCTGAGCCAAAGGCATCATCAAAAATGCGTAAACCATCAATGCATAACATTGATAGACACCCAGCATATCGAAGTCACTATTAAACTCTTCAGCGGGCTGACGACCAGCCTCTTGTATCGCCTTGAAGGTTGCATAACTTGACACATAATGCGCAGAATCTTCGACATCCAATGTATCAAAATCAACACCCTGCTCCGGCACCGCCTGCGAAGTTTCAGCCAGACAGAGTTGATGCAATAATTTCAAGCGCTGGGTATACGTTATTTCCACCATGTATTCCTTATATTTATAAACTGCATGTACAAAAAGTGGTTGCGTGCGACGCAACCGTCTCTAATCATTTTTAACGCACATCAAGTCGCTTTGCCTGTCAGTTTTATGCAACTTCAGGCAAAGCTTCCAGTGCTGTCTGTAGATCCAGCCACTCACCTTCCACATCATTCAACTGCTTTTGATTTTCAGCCTGCCGGATCAGGAGACCCTGCAAAGCTTCTTTATGTTCAGATTGATAAATATCCGGGTCTGCCAATTGCTTTTGCATGTGTGCCTCGGCTTCTGTCAGCGCTGCCATTCTAATTTCCAACTGTGCCAGCTTTTTGACTAAAGGTCGCCGCTCAGCCAGTCGGGCTTGTCTGTCAGCCTTTTGCTGATGGTAGCTGTTTTGCTTGACGGCTGCGGTTGTGACCGGCAGGGCACTATTGCCCGCAGGCTGCTGCAAATAGGTTTTGTAATCATCAAGATCACCATCAAAAACAGTGGCCTTGCCCTCTGCCACCAGCATAAATTGCTCGCAACAGGTGCCTAACAGCGTGCGGTCATGCGACACCATCACCATCCCGCCTTCATACGCTTGCAATGCCAGAGATAGCGCATGCCGCATTTCCAGGTCAAGATGGTTGGTGGGTTCATCTAGCAAGATCAGATTAGGTCGGTTCCAGATCAGCATGGCGAGTGCCATCCGTGATTTTTCACCCCCGGAAAATGCACCGCAGGGTGCTTTGGCCATGTTGCCCCTGAAATCAAAACCGCCTAAAAAATCCAGCAGTTCTTGTTCACGCGTATTGGGATCCAGCCGCTGTAAATGTTGCAAGGGTGAATCTGTGGCAATCAGTTGTTCCAGTTGGTGCTGGGCAAAATATCCGATACGCAAGTCTTTACCTTCCACGCGATCTCCTGCGAGCAAAGTAGCTGATTGCGCCAATGTTTTAATCAGCGTAGATTTGCCTGCACCGTTTTTGCCAAGCAATCCAATGCGCTCACCGGGGCGAATGGCAAGGTGCGCCAGTGTCACCAGCACCTGATTGGCATACCCAAGCTTGGCGTGATTAAGAACCAGCAGTGGATCAGGCGCTTGCGCCGGTGCGCGAAAGGTAAAGCTAAATGGAGAGTCCACATGGGCAGCACTGATCAACTCCATGCGCTCCAATGCTTTGATACGGCTTTGCGCCTGCTTGGCTTTGGTGGCTTGGGCACGAAAACGGTCAATATATTGTTGCAGATGCGCCATTTGCGCCTGCTGCTTTTGAAAACCAGCTTGCTGCAAAGCCAGGCGCTCGCTGCGCTGACGCTCAAAATCACTGTAACCACCCCGATACAAAGTCAGTGCGCACTGTTCAATATGCAGAATGTGGTTAACCGTATTATCTAAAAACTCTCGATCATGCGATATCAGCAACAATGTCCCGCGATAGGTATTGAGCCAGCTTTCCAGCCAGATCACCGCTTCAATATCCAAATGATTGGTTGGCTCGTCCAGTAACAATACATCTGAGCGACACATCAGCGCCTGCGCCAGATTGAGGCGCATGCGCCAACCTCCAGAAAAATCCTTGATCGGACGCGCTAACTGATCCTGCGTAAACCCCAGCCCGGCCAACAATGTACTGGCACGTGCCTCAGCGCTGTACCCATCAATCTCAGCCAGCCGCTGGTGCCACTCTCCAACAAGCGTCTGATCCAGACCGGCATCTTGCTGCGCCAGTGCAAGCTTATGCTGCAAATCACGCAGTTCTGTATCGCCATCCAGCGTATACTCCAGCGCAGACTGCTCGAGTGCAGGTGTTTCCTGCGCCACATGCGCCATGACCCAGTCAGGCGGCAGCAGCAATTCACCGCTGTCAGGCAATAACTGGCCCTGCAATAGCGCAAACAAGCTGGATTTACCTGCGCCGTTAGCCCCTGTCAGACCGACCCGATGACCGGGGTGCAACTGGAAACTGGCTTGATCAACCAGGGTTTTACCAGCACGCGAAAAGCTCAGTTGTTTACACTGAATCACAAACTGTACCTTTCATTTCATTGAATTAAAAAACCAGCCCTGCATTTTAAACGATTCAATCAAGAGTGCATTGAATAATTGCTTGCGCGCATGCATCAATCAGCAAACTTTTGATTACCTGCGGCATCAGCAGCTGAAACAGACCGACACGCAACACAATAAATATCGAGTCAACACGTGACAAAAGGGTCTAAAACAACCTACGCTACGCAATCAACCATTCAAACATCCTGGACACATGCACAAGATGCCAACACAGCTGCACCGCGATGCAACTGTTTTCAAGTAAAATAGTCACTCAATGAAGAAATCCAAATTTGTTCCATAACAATTTTATGCCTTTACAAAAAATAAAACGTTGGCTGGTGATGCTATTGCTGGTCATCGTGGTGGCATTCACATGTGTGATCGGAGCATTGCAGTTCTATGTATTTCCACACATCAATGATTACAAAAACCGCATTGCGCAGGCATTAACACAATCCTTGCAGCAAAAAGTGAGTATTGCGCATATTGCTGTGCGCTGGCGCGGCATTACGCCACAAATCACGCTGGGTGATATTGTGTTATACGACCAGCAACTAAGACCCGCACTCAAACTTGCCAAGGTGGCCTCACGCCTTTCCTGGAGTAGTGTGATGTTACTTTCACCTACACTGGTCAGCCTGCGTATTGACGGACCAAAACTAGTAGTTCGCCGCACAGCCACAGGAGAAATTTTTCTGGCTGGCATTTCAATGTCAGGGCAAGGAAACCCGGCATTTGGTAACTGGCTGCTCGCGCAACGGCGTATTAAAATCTCACATGCAACGGTCACCTGGGTGGATGAATTACGTCAAGCTCCCCCGCTCACCCTGAGCGACCTCAACATCGAAATGCTCACCCCGGTTTGGCAACGCCTGCTTGGTCGTCACCAAATCCACCTTGACAGCCTATTATCGCACGGCACCCGTGAACGCATTTTTCTGGAGGCCACCGTGGTTGGTCATGACGTTGCCAACCTGCCATCATGGCATGGTGAAACCTCGGTCCGCATACCAGAAACCGATCTCGCGGTATGGCAGCCGTGGCTGGATATTCCTGTCAACCTGCACCGCGGTCAGGGCAAACTGATTGCCACTCTGGCATTTGAGGCCAACCACATTAAACGAGTAGCGGCAGAACTGGATTTAAAACAACTGTCCCTGTCGCCTCCGCAACATAAACAAACATTCCAGGCAACATCATTGCGTGGTGAAGTTCGCTGGCAGCGCACTGAACAAGGCTCTGTAGTACATTTAAAACATCTTTCGGCAGACTTGGAGCCAGGCCTGAAACTTGAAGACACCACAGGTGAGTTGACCCTGGGCAAAGATAGTCAACAAGGAACACTGGCAATCAAAAAACTTGCGCTGCAAAATAGTCCGGCACTGGCGGAATGGTTGCCTGCCGACTCGCCCATCAAAACGCATTTGCAAAATATCGCCCCGACAGGCACAGCCAATCAGATCAAACTTCACTGGCTGCGCACAAAAAACACTTTACAAAACTACGATCTGGAAGCCTCGCTCAGCGCGATTAGCACGGAAGCCTACGAGCAAATTCCGGGACTTAAGAATTGGTCTGGAGAATTATCGGCGCACCCGAATCAGGGCAGCCTGCATCTCGACACGCGGCAAGCCAGCATAGATACCGCCGGTTTGTTACGATGGCCGTTACCCATAGACCGCTTGGAAGGCACAATACGCTGGGATAATAACGGCAAAAAAACGTTAATTACAACCAGCGATCTGAAATTTGATAATGCGCATCTGGCGCTCCGCCTGAATGCCGAATATCAATTGGGCGCAAGCGGCGGAGATACCATACAACTACAAAGCCAGATTGAGCGTGGTGATGCCAAGTTTGCACAAAACTACTACCCGAACATACTGGGAGAATCTACCCTGCATTGGCTGGACACCTCCATTTTATCGGGACAAATCAAGCGTGGAGAAGTCATTATCAAAGGACGGGTAAAGGATTTTCCGTTTGTGAATGCAGCCCATGTCGCCGATCCTGGCCTAGGCCTTTTTCGCGTAACCGCTCAAGTACAGCAAGCCAAACTTGAATACGGCACTGGCTGGCCAGTAGTGAGTGATGTGGAGGCCTTTCTGAAATTTGAAGGCCAGCGCATGGATATCGAAGTTAAAAACGCAATGACCGTTGGACAACGTATCACGCAGGCACACGTCGAGATCCCCAGACTGGATGCAGACTGGCCCATGCTCAACATCAAGTCAGTGGCACACAGCAATATTGACCAAGGTGTAAAATTCGTTAACAACAGCCCGGTCAAAGAAGTCACTATGGGATTCACTGACGACCTCAAAGCCACCGGTGAGGCCGAACTGCATCTGGATTTGCAAATACCACTTGAGAATGTGGATGCCGCGCAGTTTCAGGGTGACTATGCCATTAAAAACGGTCATCTGGCCGCAAATGCCGAGATTGGTCTGCCAGAAATGCATCAGATTAATGGCCATTTGAAATTCAATGAAAAAGGACTGCAAGCTCAAAACGTACAGCTCTTATTATTCGATAACCCGGCAAATCTCAGCCTGTCCACACGCAGTGACAAGTCTGTCATCATTCAAGGCAGCGGGCGGATCACCGATGCAGCCTTGAGAAAAATAGATAACAACCTGCTGACACGCGCCTTGCATGGTACAACGGACTGGAAAGCCAATATCCTGGTCAAGAAACCCAGCCTCAGACTAGACATTCAATCACAGTTGATTGGGATGTCGACCAATCTGCCTGCGCCGCTCAACAAAAGTGCAGACATGCCAGCCAGCTTGAACATCCGCTTGCGACAGGAAAACAGTCAGCAGGACAAAATTGACGTGCATTACGATGACTGGATACATGCCAATCTGATTCGCAATCATGCGGGCCAGGAAACCAGCATCAAAGCGGGCGAAATCGCGATCAACACGCCACCACGCTTACCCACCACGGACGGCATTAACGTGCGAGCCGACTTTCAGAAACTGAACGTGGATGAATGGCTGGCGTATTTTAAACAGCAGCCCGGCGGTGACAACAGTAATTCAGCCAAAATACCAGTGAGCAATATTGAAATCACCGCAGGGGTGTTACATATTTTTGACCGTAACCTGCACCAGATCAAGCTGGGCATCAGCCCACTTGAGGACAGGTTACGCTTATCCATGCAAAGCCAGGAACTGGCCGGTGATGCTGACTGGCTGCAGGGCAAGCAAAACAAGCTGATTGCAAAATTAAATTATTTGCGTATTCCACGCAATATAGATACTGACAATGCACCGCTGGGCGAAATCCGTCGATTAAATACAGTTTATCCAGAATTGGAAATGACCGCACAAGAGTTCCAGTTTGGTGACAAACAGTTAGGAAATCTGGAGTTAAAAGCATTCAACAGCGGCGAAAACTGGATCATCCAGAAAATGGCCCTGACCAATCCGGACAGTCAACTGAATGCAGACGGCGTTTGGCGAAATTCGACCCGCGGTCCACAAACACAACTCAAATTCAACCTGAGCTCAAGCAACCTGGGCAAAACCTTACAGCGCTTTCAGCCAGGTGGCGAAATGATCAAAGGCGGTAGTGGCAATATGGCCGGTCAACTCAACTGGCCCGGCAGCCCGCATGAATTTGCAGTAGAGCGACTCGATGGAGACTTTAGCTTGCAGTTGGAAAAAGGCCAGATTCTAAAAGTACAACCTGGCGTTGGGCGATTGCTGGGCCTTCTCAGCTTGCAAAGTTTGCCGCGCCGGTTGACGCTGGATTTTCGTGACTTATTCAGTGAGGGCTTTGCCTTTGACAAAATTGCCTGCTCTGCCAATATCCGTGACGGCATTTTGCGCAGTGATGACCTGTTTATGACAGGCCCTGCCGCTGAGGCTAAAATTAAAGGGGAAACCAACCTGAAAGCAGAAACGCAGCGTTTGAGAGTCAAGGTCGTGCCACATATCAGCGACTCGTTCTCGCTGGCAGCACTGGCAGGCGGCCCCATTGTAGGCGTTGCCGCCTTTGTGGCGCAAAAGCTGCTCAAAGATCCGCTTAACAAAATCAGTTCAAGTGAGTATATGATTACTGGCACATGGGATAACCCGCAAGAAGCAGAAGTTGACAAGGCCACACCAAGCAACCAGTCTCCAGCAAGAAGTATCCGTTAATAACCTTTGTAACGAGCACCTACCATGACAGAGAGTAAAACAAAAAAACTGAAATCCACCTCGATAGATGACATCATCAAAGTTGCCGCAGTGCAGATGGCCTCCAGCCCTAATGTCTCTGCCAACCTGGTGGAGGCCAAGCGCCTGATTAAAATGGCCGCTGAACAGGGTGCCAAACTGGTGGTCTTGCCTGAGTATTTCTGCATCATGGGCCTGAAAGATTTTGACAAGGTCACCGTGCGTGAAAAACCTGACAATGGCCCGATACAGCAGTTTTTAAGCAAAACTGCCAAGCAATATAAAATCTGGATTGTGGCCGGCACCGTTCCGATGGAAAGCCACTATGCCAACAAGGTGCGTAACAGCTGCCTGGTCTATAACGACAAAGGCGAGCAAGTGGCCCGCTATGACAAAATCCACCTGTTCGGGCTGGACATGGGCACCGAGCATTACCATGAAGAAAATACCATAGAATCCGGCGACACTGTGGTTGCGCTTGATACGCCGTTCGGCCGTATCGGCCTGTCAATTTGCTACGATTTGCGCTTCCCGGAACTGTTCCGCGCCATGGGCGAAGTCGATATGATTGTGGTGCCTTCAGCCTTTACCGAAACCACTGGCAAAGCGCACTGGGAAACGCTGGTACGCGCCCGCGCCATCGAAAACCTGTGTTATGTGATTGCCTCTGCGCAAGGCGGCTACCACCTCTCTGGCCGCGAAACGCACGGTAACAGCATGATTGTGGACCCCTGGGGCGTGGTGCTTGACCGCCTGCCGCGTGGCTCCGGCATTGTGGTGGCCAATGTGAACCGTAACTATATTAAAAACCTGCGTCAGAGCCTGCCCGCCTTGAAGCATAAAACCATTAAGGCCATTTAATGAAATCATGGAGTGCTGTTGTGGCACTCTTTGTTTCTGACGCACTCCAACGTATCAGATTGACCCGAACACATTAAAAAGTGAAGCGACCATGCAAACCCATTTAACCACCGCCAACGAGTTGCTGCTACGCCCGACCGGGCTCGATCAGGACGCCCTGAGCAAAGTCCTCTCGGGCATGATGACGCACGACATTGACTACGCTGACCTGTATTTTCAGTACAGCCGCAGTGAATCGTGGGGGCTGGAAGAAGGTCAGGTAAAGTCCGGCAGTTTCAATATAGACCAGGGTGTTGGCGTCCGCGCCGTCAGCGGTGAAAAAACCGCGTTCGCCTATTCAGATGACATTCACCTTGATGCGCTGAAAGAAGCCGCACAAGCCACGCGTGCCATTGCCAGCCTCGGCCAGGAAAAAACCGGCCATAGCATTGTCACACGCAGCCATCTGCCACTTTACCTGCCACAAGACCCGATTGCCAGCCTGAGCGCAGATGCCAAAGTCAAACTATTGGAAAAACTGGAGCGCTACGCCAAGGCCCAAGACCCGCGCGTGACGCAAGTCATGGCTTCCATGGCTGCCGAATACGAAGTAGTGATGGTCGCCCGCAGTGACGGCGTCATGGCAGGCGATGTACGTCCGCTGGTGCGCGTCTCTCTCCAAGTCATCGTCGAACACAATGGCCGTCGCGAACAAGGCTCAAGCGGTGGCGGTGGTCGTTTTGATTACAGCTATTTTACTGATGAAGTGCTGCAAGACTACGCACAAAAAGCCGTGCACCAGGCCATCGTCAACCTGGATGCCCGCCCTGCCCCCGCTGGCAGCATGACGGTCGTACTTGGCAGCGGCTGGCCTGGTATTTTGCTGCACGAAGCCATCGGCCACGGCCTCGAAGGCGACTTTAACCGCAAAGGCAGCAGCGCTTTCAGCAACATGATCGGCCAGCAAGTCGCTGCCAAAGGCATCACCATTGTCGATGACGGCACAATAGCAGACCGTCGTGGTTCATTGAGTATGGATGACGAAGGCAACGCCCCGCAAAACACAGTGCTGATCGAAGACGGCATTCTGCGTGGCTATATTCAGGATACGCTCAACGCCCGCCTGATGGGCATGGGCCTCACCGGCAACGCCCGCCGCGAAAGCTACGCGCATATCCCCATGCCACGCATGACCAACACCTACATGCTCAACGGCGACAAAGACCCGCAAGAGATTATCAAATCCGTTAAAAAAGGCCTGTACGCAGCCAACTTCGGCGGCGGCCAGGTGGATATCACCAGCGGTAAATTCGTCTTCAGCGCAGCTGAGGCCTATATGATCGAAGACGGCCAAATCACATACCCGGTGAAAGGTGCGACACTCATTGGTAACGGTCCAGACGTACTTAAACGTGTGAGTATGATAGGCAATGACATGGCGCTGGATAGCGGCGTTGGCACATGTGGCAAGGAAGGTCAGAGTGTGCCGGTTGGAGTTGGTCAGCCTACGTTGAAGATTGATGGGTTGACGGTGGGTGGGACGTCGGCTTAGTACATAGTATGATGTATAAATATCCACATTGCTTAACCAGATGTTTGGTGATAAATGACTAAGCCTTATCTTAAGAGCTAGAATGTGTAATTCCTAACACTTGAACGAGCCGTTAAAAAATGGAAATAAAAGATTGGATTAGTCTAGCTTCAGCATGCATTGTAGCTTTTGGCTGGTTCGTAACTGGCTATCTAAATAGAGTCAAAGATGTTGCTCAAAAACGACTTGAATACCGCCTAAATGCATTAGAAGCTTTTTTACCTGTGTGGTTTTCAATCCAGAAAAGTGGCGGAAACCCCTTCAACGAAACTGAATTCTTAACAAAACTCGAACATTCAAGAAGCTTGTTCCAACTTTACGGTTTAGATGATGAGATTGAATTTATGGAACAGTTTATTTCATCCCTTGAAAAGCAGAGTCTGCCAGAAGCAAACTTAGCACTGAGCAAATTAGTTCCATTAGTTCGCTCTCGCATTAGAACTGAACTAAAAATAAGTTATAAGTTAAAAGACTTCAACCTCACCCGATGACTTTGCAAGTCTGCCTTGCAAACATCCACAGTACCAAACGGCGGCTGCGCATTGGGCCTTAAGGCTTTATAAAGCGCCTCGCGGGTGATCCCACTTTTTTCAGCCTTGTAGATATCGTAGGGCGGACTTGTCTAGTCCGCCGCATTTAAAATATTTCAAATTAAAGAAAATTACGCCTATGGCGTACCGCGAACGGGTACGCCCTACTCAACTAAAGCAATCGCGACAATCACATCTGCATTCAAGATTGGCTATTGTTGCGAGCACCAATGACTCAGGCTCTCCCTGCCAGGCATCAAGTACATCAAATACCTTTCGAGATGTTCTAAGGGAAGTATTACTTAAATCGCACCGTAAACCGCGGAACGATGCCCTATTTTAATAATCATTACGACTAGATTTTCATCCTGAATTTCGTAAATAATCCGATATAAGCCTTGCCGCACCCGGTAACAGTCTTTCCCTGTGAGTTTGATACAGCCTTCAGCACGCGGATTTTCTGCCAGTTGCTCTATGCATTCGAGAATGCGCTTAACGTCATGCTTGGGAATCGAGCGAAAATCTTTGCTGACTGATGCCTTAAAGCGGATGTTATATCTTGCCATCTTGCTTGAGTGTATTCAGTAAAGCTTCATAACTGATTTCAGGCTCATCGGCACGCTGTGCAATTGCCTCTAGATCTTCTTGGTCTTCTCGCATCAGTAAACGCACTGCCTCATCCACCAATTCGGAAAGTGACACATGGTTGGTGGCTGCTTTTAAGCGTAAGGCTTGGTGAATTGAAGGGTCAAAGTAAACAGTTGAACGTTTTGATAATTCGGCCATTTTTGCTCTACTATAAAATTATTGATGTGCCTATTATAGCACTACAACGCTATAGCGTTAAAACACCAAATAGTTAAATGATGGCCAGTTTTTTAAAACCCAGCCTTGTGGGCAACAAGTTGGCCACCCTACAGGCTGGCGCAGCGTTTCGTGAAGCGCACACATGGATTAGCGCAAGAGCGATGGACGCTCTAATGTCTCGTCTTGCCAATCATCAAACAACGCAATATAGCTTTCAGGCCAATGGTTCTGCACTTGAGATTCTCGCTTTACCACTTTGGCCAGATATTTTGAAAGTGACATATTCGCTTGCCTGGCCTTGCACCTGATCACCGCTTCAATTTCATCAGAAACATAAGAAGACGATTTCGATATATCGCCTCCAGCTTGATTACGCTGATCAATTGAAAATCAAGTCAGTACAGAATCAGCTGTTCTATGACTATGGCTTTAAATTCCGCCAACCCAACCACGCAATATAAGCATAACAAATCACCGGCAACACAAACGCATGGTGCAATCCCAAGCGGTCGGCCAGCAGGCCTGTGAGCAAGGGCACTACGGCGCCACCGACAATCGCTGTTGCGAGTAATCCTGAGCCTTTTTTCTCCTGCCCTGCTTTGAGACCTTTGATACCCAAAGTAAAAATGGTGGGGAACATGATGGAATTACACAGGCCGACCAATGCCATGCTGCCGATCGCGAGGGAGCCTGTCGATTGCATGGAGAAAAGTATGAGGCCAACGGCAAGTAAAGCATGCGTGATGAGCACTCTGGCAGGTGCAAACTGTTTTAAGGTAAAGATGCCAATAAAACGGCCTATCATGGCGCCTCCCCAATACAGGGCTACCAGGGGCGCTGCCTGAGTTGCTGCAACGTGGTTGATCTCCATAACGTAATTGACCAGGAAGCTGCCAATCGACACTTCAGCGCCGACATAGGCAAAAATTCCGATCACGCCGAGGAGCAGGCCTTTTTCTTTTAATACTTCGTCCCAAGGGCTGTCATCCGCTGCTGCGCTTTCCATGCCTGAGAGATTGATGCGGGAAAGCACCAGCGCAATCACGATCAATACGCCCGCAATAAGAAAATAAGGATACACCACGCCTTCGGCATACACGGAATTGGTTAAGCCGGAGAGGATGAAGTAAGCACCAAAGAATGGGGCGATAAAGGTCCCCAGCGAGTTAAAGGCTTGCGCCATGGTGAGCCGTGAAGAGGCGGTTTCCTTGGGGCCGATAATGGATACACAGGGATTAGCCGCAACTTGTAGCAGCACAATGCCAGAGGCGAGGACAAACAGCGCGGCTAAAAACAATGCATAGGTATGCAAGAGTACGGCAGGGTAAAATAGCAGGCAACCGAGCGCAGCCAAGGCAAAGCCAATCACCATACCCTTTTGGTAGCCGACTTGCTCAATCAACTTGCTGAACGGAATGGAGGTCAGGCCATAGGCAGCAAAAAAGCAGAATTGAATTAACGCGGCCTGCGCATAAGTGAGCGCAAAAATGTCTTTCAGGTAAGGCACCAGAATATCGTTCAGACAGGTAATAAAGCCCATCATAAAAAACAATACGGTAAGTGAGGCCAGGGCTTTTTTATACATAGGGGTCCTTTAATGTACGTGCCCGTGCACTACATCACAAACAGGCCGTATTGGAAAGATGCGGCCATCAAAAATATGCAGCTTGATGGCGCAGTGTGTGCGCAATTGTTTAATACAGATCAAATCCCGTGCTTGTTCGAGCCACGGATATCTTGACGCTAAGCTATTGTATTGAATAAGATATCAACAAAGGCCAAAAGCCTGAATGCTTTATTCACTTCCAGACCAAGGAGATTGTATGGCAACGACCGAAACCACAGGTAAAAAAACTTCCCCGGCAAAAAAAGCAGCAGCTAAAACGGCGGCGCCTAAAGCCAAATCGGCTGCCACGCGTAAAAAGGCAGCCAAACCGTCCGTAATGACCAGTGAAGAACGTTACAAAATGATCGAAACTGCTGCCTATTATATTGCTGAAAAAAATGGCTTCAACACGAATCATATGGACCACTGGCTGGCGGCCGAACTGGAAGTCGATGCCAAACTGAACGGTGCCTAGACCAGTGCAGTTTCCTGGCTTAGGCTATTGACTCAGGCTTACGCGACAGGCGCCAGACACAAGTAACGCACTTGCACGCATGGGTTGAGTGCCTGCCATTTTTAGATGATGTTTACTGCCTTATTGCACAGGTGGGTTTTCTTCCGGTGGTAAAGTGACTTCACTTTCCCAGGCGGGGTCTGCCAACACAAACTGTATATCGGCCCCGCTGTTGCGCGCATATTGTAAAAAGCCGAGCACTTCGGGGTGATTTAACTTCAAGCCATAAGCAATGTATGGAAAATCCGAGAGTGGTACGTCACGCTCAAAAAATGACCAGTGCAGGCTTTTATTGTAAAAACGCTCCACCAGGCTAGTGATGGCCACCAGCTCATATTGCCCGCGTGCATTGAGTAGCATCCACGGGCCGCCGGAGTCACCCACGGTAGGCATGGCAAGATCAGGGGCATATTGAGCTTGCGCACCCAGCCGATTCACGGCAAGTAGCGCTTTTTCAGCGTGTACCAGCTCTTTGGTATAGTCAAACTGGGCGCGTGACTTGATATGCAGCATCTCATCCATGGCTTCGTAGGTTTGCGGCAATACTTGATAAAAGTCAGAGAGGTCGCGTAACAGGGCACGCTCGGCGCAGCGTGGCTGCCGTGTATCCCCTTCCTGATAGCCACGCCCATAACCGCAGATCATCAGTGCGTCAGGCAGCTTTTCTTTGAGGTGGATACGCACGGGCTGTATGCCGCCGTGTAATGCTGCGTCGAACACCAGAATGGCGATATCCTTGGTGACATCTTCAGATACCTCCTCATATGGACGGTAAAAGGCTTGCCGCAGGTGCAGCGCCTCAATACCAAGTGACTGTGCCTGAGCGATGGTCACGTCGGGTAACTCTTTAGGGCCGGTCAGCTTCACCTCTCTAAGACAATGCGCTGCCGTCAGCAGGGTCAGTGGCTGGCGGCCCACAATCACCGCGCTGCACATCGAGTCGTAATGCTCCCATGTGCCCATGGAGCGCAGATAATGTTCATGCTGTATGCTGAGCTTTACGGTGGAAATAGCCAGTGCCGGAAAAGGCATGCCATGTATCAAGGCCTGTGAGGAGGTCATCAGCGCCAAACCGCCACACATCACCAGCACAGGCATGACAGGCCGGAGCAGCCTGCATAAAAACGAGGGGGATACGTGCATACCCATCTCCCGCAATCGAGCTTACAAGCTTTTGTCTGCGTTATTTTTTAACTCAAGCGGACCAAAACAGCTTTCCAGCGAAGGGGCATCATTGTCGCAGGAAATGACTGAGCGGCCATCGGGTTGAAACAGTAAATAGGTGGTTTGCTCAGTGTTGATCTCGGACACCTGCTTGGTACAATCCGGCGCCTTGTTGCTCAAGGTGATACGATGACTTAATTTGAAGAATCCATTTGCATCCGGCTGTGGCGTGACCGTATAACGCGCTTCCAGTTGCTCGTCACCACTGGTAAACACCGCTGTCCCATCTTCTTTAAACCAGTAGGTTTCCATGCAGCCTGAATCCGGCAATCTGGCCTCCCAATAGCCAATCAGCGGGTGCTTTAAGGAGCGTGCATCAGTCTCTTCCGCGACCGCTGCCCCGGAGAAAACACCTGCAAGGCACATTGCCGCGGACAGACATGAGCGCATACCAAATAAAGAACAATGACGCATTGCAACCCCCTTGCTGATTGAGATGTAAAGCTGTCAGGGATTGTCAAAGAAAAATGATCGGCTCACCAGTGAATGATTCCCCGCCAGTGTTGCAACATTTCCCAATATCGAAATAACCATTTACACGATAACAAGGTTCAGAGAGGCCCGCTCAGTTCAGATTATCCTTAGCAAATGCTATGCAATAAAAAACCCGGGCAAGCCCGGGTTTTCTAACAACATGCAATTCGCAGTGATTATTTCATCACACGGTTGCGGTATTCGCCGGTACGGGTATCAATTTCGATTTTGTCGCCCTGGCTGACAAACAATGGCACCGGAATTTCAAAACCGGTGGCAATCTTGGCTGGTTTCATCACTTTACCGGAAGTATCGCCTTTCACCGCTGGCTCGGTGTAAGTGATTTCGCGCACAACAGTGGTTGGCAGTTCGATGGAAATCGCTTTGCCATCATAGAAGCGTACCTCGCAAGGCATGCCATCTTCCAGATATGGGAGAGCATCTTGCATAAACTCGGCATCTACGTCGTACTGATTGTATTCAGCATCCATAAATACGTAGGTTGGGTCAGCAAAGTAAGAAAAAGTCACTTCTTTCTTTTCCAGCACGATCACGTCAAACTTGTCCTGCGCGGCGTATACGTTCTCGCTAGGGGCGTCAGTCAACAAGTTTTTCATTTTCATTTTTACGACCGCTGAGTTACGGCCGGATTTGTTGTATTCGGCTTTCACTACTACCATAGGATCATTACCAATCATGATCACGTTGCCTACGCGTAAGTCCTGAGCGATTTTCATACAATGCCTTTGAATGTGGGAATAATAAAGCCGAGCATTATACCCGATTTTCTTGCAATTTCTCAATAAAAATCACCATGTTAGTCACCAAATCAGCAGTTTTCGCCAGCTGACTGGCCACCAGCATACTGTGCCGGGAAACCTCGGAATAATGGCTGGTGAAAGCGGCCCAATGCGCACATTCAAAGCTGCCGTTTGCCCATGCCTGCATCATGTCTTGAATCACTGCAGCGACTTCTGGCTTGGCAAGCGCCAGATAATGGCGCAGAAAAGCTGCCAGTTTTTGCAAATGGGTTTCGTCGGTTTGCTGATAAGGCAACCACACCATTGGCTTACCCGCCCAAATTGCACGCACCCAGCTATCCTCACCGCGCACAAAATTGACGTCACACAGGGATAGCAAACGGTCATAGTCAGGCTGCGACAAAAAGGGAATCACACAGATTTCGCATGCCCCATGCTGTACACGCTGCCCAGCGCGCAATACAGCCAAACTCAACACATTGGCAACCATGGGCGCAATTGAGTCCGGGAGCAGCAAGCGTATCGGCTGCGGAGAATGTGCAAAGGCTTGAAGCAAGGCAGCCAGCGGGGCATGTGCATAACAGAACAATGACAGCGTCATCTGCCCCGTCGCAGCGGGCGTACAGCCCAAGTGCTGCCAAAAGGCATCGGCCTGCATGGCCGCATCCGCTTGCAAGCCAGGCAGGCTGACCTCACGTAACAAGCCGCCAGTGCGTAACGTAAAGCCAGGATAAAAAAACCATCGGATCAAGCCATTCGCTTGCGGTGAGGGCTTGCCATGAAAGTCCTCAACCCAGTCTTCAGCGGATAAATAATCAATATTCAGCCAGAGAGATTGCGCAACGAACATGGCAGACTGATAACTTTCCGGAAGGCCGCAACTGAATGTTTCAATCACCACGGTAGCTGCCTGCCCAAAGTCAGCCCGTTCCGTCCAGTGATGCAATTGAATGCCGTCATGGTCATCGCCAGCAAACCGCGTTGCCAGCGCCTGATCGTCTACCCACAACCGGACTGAAACGTTGTGCTCGTCCACCAATTGACGTGCCAGGCGCCAGCACACACCGATATCACCAAAGTTATCCACCACTTTGCAGAAAATATCGTATTGTCGATTCAAAGGCAGCCTGGCTGTCATAGTGGATTACGTAATTGTCGCGGAGAATGCAAGAAATGCAGTGTAGCTGAATTGATGTGAAAAATAACCGTTGTCATGCACGAAACGCGCATGCTGGTTATTGCGTGCGTTGTAAGATCAAGCCCGTATCAGGCTGGGACAGTAACTCTAGATTGCACGGTTTCCAGCCATGTCAGCTGTAAAACCTTGGCATCAATCGATGCGCGGTGCCTTTCCATGCTCAAAGACGCCATAATCGCCTGCTTGGTTGGATGCCAGATATCTGCTTGTTGCGGACTCAGAATCATCCGCAAATCTTCCAGCTTGAAACTGGGCTGCATAGCGGTGGCTTCATACAAACAACTGAGCCAGACAAAGTCATTAAACCAGGCATCGCTGTACAAGGTTTGACCAGAAAATGTTAAATTCAGATGTTTGGCAATCTGCCAGGCAGGCAAACCATGTTGCATTAGATTTTGGCGCGTTTGTTGATGCAGTTTTTCTGCCTCATGGTCCCAATGTAGCCACTCAGCTTGCGGCTGCACCAGTGCGCACCAAGTCTCCCCGTTAGCTGAAGCATAACCAATTTCAATCGGGTAACTACCCACGCCAAAACCGGAAGCTTCAATATCTAGGATGATCGGTGGCTGCATATATATACTCTCGTTGACGACGCAATCGTGTGCGTAGCTTTTTTATCAGTTTTAAATTTCAATGTAATGACATCAGGTCATTTATCCTATTGACGGCTTATTTACCACATTTCTTGAGCGCCCATCAATAATCATGTGCACATAGATAGAAACTATACTAATCATTCTCGCATGCACAGCAAGCCATTATACAAAAAACCCCATCACCGCAAACGCGAAAATGGGGCTAGTTTCAATGCCAATTAAGTACAAGCTTACATGAGCAACGGCGCAACAAATGCAAAAAAACTGCCAATCAAAAACACGGCCACTGAGAACCCGTAAATCCACAGGCTTTGGCGACGCGTTTGCATGCATAGCCGTGCCAGTTGTGCATCCCCAGGACAAGGCAATCTCCGCGCCCGCCATTGCATGCTGCCGGCCAGCAGCAGCATGACACCCGCCACCCCAAACACCAGTGGCTTATGTTCGCTTACCCAGATCAGTTGCGGAAAGTGGCTGATCAGGCTGGTCAAGGTCGCGACCGAGCCAATCGCCACCAGCGTCGCCGGAAGTGCGCAGCAGATCAGTGTAGACCCGCTGGTGAACAGCGACAGCAGGTTCAACTGTTTCGTAGTCCGCAAATGATTAATTTCCGCCGCCATCACTTGCTACCAGCCTTCTCTGCGCTGGCCACTTCGGCCTGGATGACTTCTACGGTCTGGTTGACACGTTCCAGCTTGCCAACCGAATAACCGGCATCCTGGATCACCTTGCTGAAGGCATCATTGGAAACATCCTGCCCGTCTTTCAACTGCAACGCCACCACGCGGCTCTTGAGGTCGACAAAGGCGGCTTGCTTTTGTGGCAAGGCATTGAGCTTTTTCTCTATGCCTTTGGCACAAAATGCGCACACCATGCCATTCACTTCAGCCTTGATCGTGGTCACGGCAAAGGCCGCAGGGGCCATGGCAGAAAGCATCAAAGTCACTAATAATTTTTTCATTGCAATATCCTTTTTAAAAATCAAATGGGTTAAAACACAAACATTGCATTCAGGCGCGGCGCAAAGCCTTCACCCTGCCATGGATTGGTCACACCGAATTCAAGAAAATAGTTTTTGTTGATCAGCCGCAGCGCCGGGGTGAGTTGCAGCGAGGGATCGTTGTTACGCATGGTTTTGGCCTCCAGCACAAACCACGGCTGCGTCTGGTCAAAGCCGGCTTCATAAAATGAAAACCCGGCCTGCACCGCGGCAGTGTCGAAGTTCATATTGGGGGCACGGATCATGCGCGCCTTGGCCAGGAAATACAGCCGGGTGGATTCGACATCAAACTGCAGGCTGGGCGTGTAAGCGAAGCCATTGTACTGGCCGCGTGCCTCCCCGACACTGCCATTAAACCAGACATTAGCCTGGGCAGATGGCAGGTTCCAGCGTTTAATAATCCCGGTGTAGTTGATACCCGAAATGGTCGTGGATTGCTCGCCTTTACCCGACATGCGCATTTGTTCAACGCCAATGGCATGCCCAAAAGTGGGCGAGTAATTCAACATCCATTCCTGATTGTAGCGACCGATTTCGGTCATGAGCATGGCGCTGTCCTCAAACCCCATCAGTGCCGCCGCGTGAGCTGGCAAAATGATCTGGCTTAGCAGGAAGGCGCCATAGGCAACATAACGTTGCTTAAACATATAGCCTCCATATTCAAAATGCAAAAACGCTAAAACTGGACGGATTCGTCCTGGGCGTTAAGCGAATATGGGGGGCTTGATGGCAGGCGGGTAAGTTTGCGAATGCACTGGATCAGCCTCAAACAAAGGGGCCGCGTGCGATTGTGCAAAGAGGGAAACAGCAGGAAACGCTTCGAGATGGGCAACACCCGTGCTGACCATACAAAAACCACATACACTGCATTTATGAGGTGACTGCTGATCGGCCTCGGGGGCGCCAGACGCGTGCGCATCTGTCATATGATGGCAAGGCATGGCCTCAACCTGAGATTGCAGCGCAGGAGATATTGGCAAGGCAACTGTCTGATCAGCCAACATCATCTGTAATGACATGCCGTTAGCGGCCATGACAAAGCACGGCAACCAGCAGATCAGGAACATACACAGATATTTACGCATATCGGCTAGGATAAGGCCAACCCGCAATAAGTTCAAGGCGTGTGCACCTTGATGCTTAACTTTATGCTCCAGGATGATGTTGAGCGGTGCTGATTGGCAGATAGGCTTTTATGCGTAGCGGATATCGATAATTTCATATTCGGTTTCTGCACCGGGGGTCACCACGCGGATGCTATCCCCGAGATTTTTGCCCAACAAGGCCTTGGCCATGGGGGAAATCCATGAAATATAGCCTTGCGTTGGATCCAGCTCATCCTGGCCGACAATCCGGATATGCAGCTCGCTGTCATCCCCCAGGTTGAACAGCGTGACCCAGGCACCAAAATAGACTTTTTCTGTATTGGTTTGCGTGTGGCTATAGACAATTTCAGCGGACTCCATACGCTTGGTCAGAAAGCGAATACGCCCGTCAATCTGGCGCAGGCGTTTTTTGCCGTAGATATAATCGCCATTTTCACTGCGGTCACCATTACCGGCCGCCCAACTCACCACACGCACTACCTCTGGCCTATCCACCTTGATCAAATATTGAAACTCTTTTTCCAGCGCAGCATAGCCTTCGGGGGTAATGTAGTTCTTAATATCGGCCATCAGTCTTCTTTAACTTCTTCAACGTCATACACATAATGGCTGGTCTCACCAAAACAACTGGAAGGCACCCCCTTGTGCTCCTTGTACAGCAAGCGCACCCGGTCACCTGCAATGCCGTTAATCTTGGCAATCACGGCATCATCATGCACCGTAAAATAGAACTTCTCGGCTTGTGTCCCCGGCACCGTCACCAGCACCAGTTCGCCTTCCCAGGTTTTGCATACCCAGCCTTTGTTGGAAAGCTTTTGTACATAGCCAATCCGCTCCCCGGAAGAATACACCCAGGTCAGGCTGGCCCAGGTATAAAGGGCAAGCAGTGCCACTGGCAACACGATCAACCAGAACAACCCTTTTAAAAATCTCCCCATACCCTGTGCCTTCTTTCTCTCTCATCATTTTTATCGTGCATGCGATACATTATCTTATAAAATAGCCACTCGGTTAACTATCTCCTCACAACGCTGCATGTCGATTGCTTCTGATACCTCGCATCCACACACGGTCACGCTCTGTGCCTCGCCACGGCTGGCACAGGGCATACGCCAGTGGCGGCAGGCAGAATACCAGCGTCAAGGGCTGGCACAATGGCAATCCCCACAGGTGTATCCGCTACAGACATGGCTGGACCAGACCATAGAGCAAGCGATTTTATGCGGCCAGATTCCCTGCGAACTGGCCCCTGCGGGTGTGCTGGACAATACACAGGAAGCCTTGCTTTGGCAGCAGGCCATCAGCCAGAGCCTGCAGCGCCATGAAGCTGCGGAGTTGTTTAATACCAGCGGGCTGGCCAGCGCGGCGATGGAGGCCAATCGCTACGTCATCGAATGGAACATCAGCCTCGACATGGCGGACACCAGTGAGGAAACACGGCAGTTTCTGCGCTGGCGACAACAATTTCAGCAATTGTGCAAACAAAGTGGCATGCTGGAAAGTGTGCGTTACCATGCCTGGCAACTCGAACAGCTGGCACAATCCACGTTGCCATTGCCTGGTCATATCGAACTGGCAGGGTTTGACCGCATCAACCCGCACTTGCAACGCCTGCTCCAGCTGCTCATTGACCGTGGTGTGCAGGTCAGCCATATGCAGCCTCAGGTAGAGACTGTCAGCACTGTGCGCATGGCTTACAGCGATGGCCTGGCAGAATGCCGCGCCGCGGTGGGCTGGGCCCAGCAGCAACTGGCAGACAACCCGGCAGCAAGGCTGGCGATAGTGGTGCCGGCACTGGATACATGGCGCGCCACCTTGGCCAACTTGCTGGATGACTGCCTGCATCCGGAGACACTGGATCCGGCGCAGGCGGAGCTGCCTCGCTGCTACGAGTTTTCGCTGGGCTTGCCACTGCACCGCTGGCCCATGGTAGACACAGCCTTACGCTTGTTACGGCTAGTCTTTCAACCCGGCGCGCTGGCGCAAACCGAACTGTCCGCATTGCTGGGAGATATTTACTGGTCGCAAGCCTTGCAGGAAAACCATCTCCGTGCGCAGTTGGATGCCGAAATGCGTTCCCAGTTACCGCTGAGCGTGCATGGCCATACCTTTGCACGCTTTGTCAGTCGCAAGCAAGAGGCTCCGCATGCCATCCCCTGCCCGCACTTGCAGGCAGACGTGCAGGCGCTGTTTGCACAAGCCAAACAAGCGCCCCGCAAACAACTGCCTTCCGTCTGGGCAACCACATTTGAACACTGCTTGCAGGCCACCCATTGGCCCGGTGAACGCAGCCTGTCCAGTACCGAGTTTCAATGCAGTGAATCATTTTCTCGTGTGCTGGCGCAACTGGCCGCACTGGATACCTTGCTGGGGCCAATCGCCGCCATGCCAGCCTTGCAACAATTGACGCAGTTGTGTCAGGCACAAATTTTTCAGCCACAAACAGTCGTCCAGCCCAATATTGTCGTCATGGGCATGCTCGAAGCCGCCGCCCACCCGCTGGACGGGGTATGGGTGATGGGCATGAATGACCATGTATGGCCACCTCTCTCGCGTACCAATGCACTGCTCCCGGCCGAGTTGCAACGCAAGGCGGGCACGCCCAATGCGAGCAGTGATGTGCAAATGGCCTTTGCCAGCCAGATTCACCAGCGCTTGCGCCGCTCGGCCAAGCAAGTGGTTTTTTCGTATGCCACCCTCGAAGGTGACCGCCTGTTACGTATGAGCCCCTTGCTGAACGGGATTGAAGAGTACCCGCCACTGCCCACCTTACATACACTGGCAGAAACGCTTGCACAACACAGCACACAGGACTGGCAATGGCTGGATGATCAGCATGCGCCGCCTGTGGAAGAAGGTGAGCATGTCAGCGGCGGCACAGGTCTGCTCAGGGCGCAAGCCATTTGTCCGGCCTGGGCCTTTTACCAGTACAGGCTCAAGGCACGCAAGCTGGAGGCGCCTAAAAACGGCCTGGATGCCATGGAACGCGGCGACTTGATCCATCAGGTGCTGGCGGCATTCTGGTCACAAACACCGGCTGTCACTTGGGCCAGTGTCTCGCCCGAGGACCTGAAAACGCAACTTGAGCAGATCGCAAGCACCGTGATGGCCGAGTTTAACAGCGCGTTTGCCCAACCTTTTTCGGCCGTATTTTGCCTGTTGGAAGCCGAGCGCCTGAGCAAGCTGGCACTGACCTGGCTATGGGAAGTCGAGCGCGAACGGCCGCAAGCCTATACCGCGACCCTGATTGAAAAAGAATTCAAGCTGCTGATTGAAGGCATACAAGTCAAGCTGGTGATAGACCGGGTGGATACGCTGGACGATGGCCGACTGGTGGTGATTGACTATAAAACCGGCAGTGCGCCCGACTTTAAAAACTGGGCCAGCGCACAAATTACCGAACCCCAACTGCCGATTTATGCTGCATTCTTGTTACAGGAAGCCGACATTGCGGCGGTCTGCTTTGGCAAGGTGCGCTTGACCGATGGCGGTTTTTCCGGCGTCGCCGCCGGAGAAGACATACTGCCCGGCGTTAAAGCCTACAATGCCGAGAAAAATAACGTTTTTCCTCCCGAGCAGTTTCCCGACTGGCCATCACTGCTTAACCATTGGCGGCACACCATCACCCGCACCGCGCAATCACTCAAAACTGGCGAAGCGGGTGTCGTGTTCACCTCGGAAAAAGACCTCGCCTACTGCGATGTACTGCCCCTGCTCAGGTTGCCTGAACGGCAATTACAGTTTGAACATCTGCAATCAGGAGCGCAGGCATGCGTTTAGTGATGCAAGAAGCTGATCAGGCGCTGGCACAAGCGCTGGCTGCCGACGCACACAATCGCCAGCATGCGCTGGCGCTCGAGTCATTTATTGTCGAAGCTCCGGCGGGCGCCGGTAAAACCGAGCTGTTGACGCAGCGCGTACTCAAGTTGCTGCAAACCGTGCAGGCGCCGGAAGAAATCATTGCGATTACCTTTACCAACAAAGCAGCTTCAGAAATGCGGGCGCGGATTCTGGACAGTTTGCAGCTGGCGGCCAAAGGCGTCATGCCGCCCCAGCCGCACAAGCAAATCACCTTTACCCTTGGGCAGGCAGCCTTGCAACGCTCGGCCGAGCTGGGTTGGCATTTACTCGAAGCCCCTGCCCGGTTACGCATTTATACTATCGATTCGCTGTGCGCCAATCTGGCGCGGCAAATGCCTTTGCTCAGCCGCTTTGGCACGCAACCAGCGGTGACTGAAGATGCCTGGTTTTATTATCGCGAGGCGGCCAGCCAAGCGATACAGGCGATGGAAGATGACACGCACGGACCCGCCATTCAGCAGGTGTTGCGTTATGTGGATAATGACCAGATACGACTGGAATCGCTGCTGCAAGCCATGCTGGCTAAACGCGAACAATGGTTGCATCTGAGCCAGTATGGTGCTGATGACGAGAACGCGGAGATTAGCCAGGCATTGACCACACTGGTCGAAGCAGAACTGGCAGAAGTGTTGCAGGTGATGCCTGCCCGTCGTCAGCAAGCCTTGATGCCGATTGCCCGCTATGCCGCGAGCCAGCTACCCGCAGAGCATCCGCTGGCGCGCTTGCTGGATTGGCAGGTGCCGCTGGCCGCCAATATCCATGACCTACCGGCCTGGCAAGCGCTGGCAGAACTCCTCCTCACCGGCACCGGTGGCTTGCGCAAGCGGCTGGATAAAAACATGGGCCTGGCCGCGACCGATGAAGCAAAGCCCTACAAAGAGGCCTTGACTGAGATATTGCAGGCACTGGAGCAGGAAGGGGCTGAATCCACTGTCGCGCGTTTACGCAAACTGCCTGCTGGCGGCCAGGATCCGGAAGGCATCATCATCGCGCTGACGCAATTGCTGCACATTGCGGTGGCTCAACTCTGGCTGTGTTTTCAGCAACAGCACGAAGTGGATTTTGTTGAAATTTCACAGCGCGCCCTGCAGGCATTGCAAGCCCATGACGGCAGTTCTACAGAGCTGGCGATGCGGCTCGATTATCGTATCCAGCATTTGCTGGTGGACGAGTTTCAGGATACCAGCCCCACCCAGATTGCATTATTACGTGCGTTGACGCAAGGCTGGCAAGCGGGTGACGGCCGCACTCTGTTTGCCGTGGGCGATCCCATGCAATCGATTTACCGCTTTCGCAAAGCCAATGTCGGCCTGTTTTTGCAAGTGGCGCAACATGGCATTGGCGATATCGCACTCACGCCGCTCAAGCTATGGCGCAATAACCGCTCCTGCCCGCCAGTCGTCGCGTGGATTAACCAGACTTTTAAAGGCATGCTGCCCCCGACTGACAATCCGCAACAGGGCGCGATTCGTTACCGCCCGTTTGTGGCCACGCGCGCAGACCACGCAGGTGCTGGCGTGACCGTGCATCCGCTGCTGGTGCCAGTTGAAAGCGATGAAGAAGCTGACAGTACGGATATCCGCCATATTGAGGCTGAACGCATTATTCAGATTATCCACGACACCCGTGCTGCAAAGCCGGAGGCCACCATCGCCGTGCTGGTGCGCGCGCGGCGGCATTTGCATGCCCTGGTGGGTGAAATGCGACGCAATCACGCAGGCTTAAGCTTTCAGGCCGTTGAAATTGAAGAGCTGGCCAATCGCCAGATTGTGCAAGACCTGCTTAGCCTGACCCACGCCCTGCACCAATTGGCAGACCGCGTACACTGGCTGGCGCTGTTGCGCGCGCCCTGGTGCGGGCTGACCCTGGCTGACCTGCATGCCTTGATCGGCAACGACAGCCAGCGCACTGTACTGGCGCTGCTGCAAGACGAACAACGCTTGACCATGCTGAGTAGTGATGGCCAACAACGCGCCCGCCATCTGCGCGAGGTGATGCATAGCGCCCTCGCCTTGCGCGGACGCGCGACGTTGAGCCGCTGGATCCACAATACATGGCTGCGGCTGGGCGGCGCCAGCTGCTTATGGGATGCAAACGATGTACAAGATGTCCAGGCCTTTTTTGCCCGGATTGAAGCACTGAGCCAACACGACCAGTTCAGCCCGGAGGCACTGGCGGACGATGTGCAGAAACTGTACGCGGCACCCGACGCCAACGCAGACACCCGGCTGCAGTTCATGACCATCCACAAATCCAAAGGGCTGGAGTTTGACACCGTGATTTTGCCCGGGCTGGATGGTGGCAATCCGCCCGATGACCCCAGGCTGGTGATTTGGGAAGAGGTTCCCCTGCCGGATGGCCGCATGGCGCTGGCGGCGGCGCCCTGGTTACCCACCGCCAGAAAACGGCAGTTGGCCGGTGTGAGCGCCTACGACTATCTAAACGACCTCGACAAAACCCGCGCTGCCTACGAGGATGCCCGCGTGCTGTATGTGGCGGCAACACGGGCGGAGCGTCATTTGCACTTGCTGGGAGCTGCCAAACCGGATAAAAGCGGCGCACCACAACCACGCAAGGGCAGCTTTTTGCATTTGCTGTGGCCCAGCATCGTGTCACAGTTTACTGCGGAGCACGACATTGTCGCGCGCTATCCGCGCAGCACACAACAAAGCGACATTGCCAGCTTTGTGCCAAAATTGATCCGCCTGCAAAACCCCGCCATACCGGCAAGGCTACAAGTAAATACAGCTATTCAATCGATGGTCAACCCTCGTCAGGCAAGCGACGCCGACAGCCAATCAAGCGTGTTGCAGCGTGCACTGGAGGCGGATATCGGCACACTGACACACATGTATCTGCAACTCATTGCGGAACAAGGGTTGGCACACTGGGAAACACACATAGCCACGCAATTTAAAGCATTGCAGGCCGCCATCCAACGCTGGTTCAGGCAACGAGGCTATCAGGAGGCCGAACAGCACGCCGCAAGCAGCCGTGTCACTGCCCTGCTGACAACCACGCTGCTCTCAGCAGATGGTTTGTGGGCATTGCAGCCACATGTACACGCAGCGTCAGAACTGGCGATTGACAGCTTGACGGCCCCTTTGAGCCAAGGATTCGCCAGCAGTAAAAAAGTCATAGACCGGACCTTTGTCGCAGAAGGCACGCGCTGGATCATCGACTACAAGTCGATGCCAGTCACGACAAACGATGACCTGCCTGCAGTTGCCGCCCGCTTTGCGCCACAGCTAGCAGCCTATGCAACGCTGTTTGCGCATGAACACCTCCCCATCCGTACTGCCATTTTATTTTTAAATATCGGCACCCTGGTGCCACTTGACCACACACAGGAGCACTTATGATAAACAGCCACGTGATAGACAGTCACGCCATCCTCGAAGCCTTTCAATTCCGCCATGCCTGCAAGGAGTTTGATGCCAGCAAAACTATCCCCGCAGATGAGTTTGAACTGATACTGGAAGCCGCCCGCCTTTCACCGAGTTCGTTCGGTTTTGAACCCTGGCACTTTATTGTGGTGCAAGACCCGGCACTGCGCGAAACATTGAAACAACACGCCTGGGGCGCCCCGCTCAAGCTGGATACCGCCAGCCATTTTGTCCTGTGCCTGGCCATGAAGTCACCGTTCCTCAATTACGACAGCCCTTACCTGCCCGCCTTTATGCAGGAGGTCCAGCAGCACTCCGAAGAGATGGTCAATATACGACTTGGTTTTTACAAACAGTTTCAGCAATCTGACTTTGACCTGACTGATGACCGCAAACTGTTCGACTGGGCCAGCAAGCAATGTTACCTGCCGCTGGCCAATATGATGACAGTGGCGGCCATGCGCGGTATCGATTCCTGCCCGATTGAAGGCTTCAAGCAACAGGAAACTGAAAAGCTGCTGGCAGAAAAGTTTGATGTCAACCTGGGGGTCTATGGCCTGGCGTATATGGTGGCCTTTGGCTATCGCAAACACGACCCCAAACCCAAAACCAGACGCTGGATGGATCAGGTGGTGACTTGGAAGTGAGCGCCCTTGGACCATTAGGATAACGCCTACAGGACACTACACATCGAGACACAGCCCTTGATTGTGCAAACAATGCGAAACTTCAAGCATTGGCCTTAAAGGGCTATTTAAATGCATGACCAGTCTTTGTTACAGTCTGATTTCAAAATAAAATCAGTGGGGTGTTGGATGAAATCGGTATTCAAAAATATGTTCACTTGCAGTGCGCTCATATTGGCAACGTTTACGGCCAATGCAACTGCAGATCATGGGGGACTAGTGGATGTGTTAGAGGGTGTGCTTGCGCATGCAGACCTTCCCATGAAAGATGGCCTTGCTACATACGCGTTTGCGTTTGCGTTGGAGGCTTCAACTAAGGGATATGCCAGCATGACCTTGGACAAAGTGGCTTCATCGGATGATGATCAGGCTGACAGTACTGATGCAGACAGCATGCTCGCATAAAACTGCGCACTCACGGCAAATGCTTCTTGGGGTGCACTCGCTTATGTTGTAAATGGTGTGTGATCGATACAGTAAAAACACAAAAGGCCGGTTAACGGCCTTTTGTGTTTTTCATGCATGTGGATCTATAATCCAAGGCATCAGGTTTTGATTGGTCACAGCGCCTGTGTACCGGTCACTCAAGATGCATGATTACGCTGCCTCATTTTTGAAATGTCTGCGCACATACCAGACAACAAAGATCAATCCCAATGCCGCGATCACATAATGCGACTCATGGAAATACACTTTCAGGTCCTCCCAGTGCTCACCGGCCTTCATGCCGACATAGCCCAGCACAAAACACCAGATCAATGAACCGACGAAGGTGTAAGCCACAAACCGCGTCATATTCATGCGCGCCACGCCTGCCGGGAAAGCAATAAAGGTGCGTACAGCAGGCAGCAGACGGGCGATAAAGATAATAATCTCGCCATGCTGCGCAAACCAGCGGTCTGCCATGTCCAGATCCCTTTTGCTGATCAGCACGTACTTACCATACTTCTCCACCAGCGGACGGCCGCCATACATGCCCAGATAATAGGCCGGAATCGAGCCGACCACACAGCCAATGGCGCCTGCCAGCGCGATGCCCCACAAGGTCATTTCGCCTTTGGTCACCAGAAACCCTGCAAACGGCATGATGATTTCTGATGGCAAGGGAATACAGGCTGACTCAATCGCCATCAACAACACGATACCGCCGTAGCCCATGGTCGATATCACGCCGATAATCCAGGCGGCAATTGCTGCCAACAGTTTTTCCAACATTACATAAATTCCTTCAGAAGGGTTTTGACCAACTCGGTACGATGGTTGAGGTTGCCCAATTGTACCGTAACTCTGAGCTTGTCAGGCCCATTCATGCGGCAGCGTTTATCACGTTGCAGCAGGTTGATCAGCTTCATCGGGTCAATATCTGCCTTGGGATTAAATTGCAGTTGAATGGCGGCATCCGAGGCGTCAATTTTGATGATACCCAGTGCTCTGGCGGCAATCCGTAAACGATGGCATGCCACGAGCGCTTCACCAGGTTCTGGCAGCAGGCCGAAACGGTCAATCAGCTCTTCCTGCATGCCATCCAGCGCTTCGTCATCTTCGCAGTTGGCGAGGCGCTTATAAATTACCAGTCGCTCATGTACATCCGGGCAATAGTTGCTAGGCAGCAAGGCGGGCGTATGCAGGTTGATTTCTGTCGTCACGCCGAGTGGCGCATCCAGATCGGGCTCTTTACCAGCCTTAAGCTGCTTCACGGCGTGGTTGAGCATGTCGGAATACAGGTTAAAACCAATTTCCTGCATTTCACCACTTTGGCTATCGCCCAGCAATTCACCGGCACCACGGATCTCGAGATCGTGCATGGCGAGGTGGAAACCAGCACCCAGGTCTTCCAGCAACTGAATTGCATCCAGCCGCTTTTGCGCTTGTGGCGTAATGGTGCGATGTGGATCGGTCAGCAAATAGGTATATGCCTGATGGTGACTGCGACCGACGCGGCCACGCAACTGGTGTAACTGTGCCAGGCCGAACATATCGGCCTTGTTAATGATCATGGTATTGGCGGTGGGAACGTCAATACCGGTTTCGACAATGGTAGTGCATAACAGCAAGTTGGCACGTTGCTGATAAAAATCACGCATGACGTGTTCCAGCTCACGCTCACGCAACTGGCCATGGCCGATGGCAATGCGCGCTTCGGGCACGATTTTTTCCAGCTTTTCCTTCATCACGTAGATGGTATCCACCTCGTTGTGCAGAAAATACACCTGCCCGCCGCGCTTGAATTCACGCATGACAGCTTCGCGGATAATGCCATCGGAATATTCGGTGTGGAAGGTTTTAATCGCCAGCCGCTTTTGCGGCGGCGTGGAAATGACGGAGAACTCGCGCAAGCCTTCCATCGCCATGCTGAGCGTACGCGGGATCGGCGTGGCCGTCAGTGTCAGCACATCGACTTCGGCACGCAGGGCCTTCATCTGTTCTTTCTGCCGCACACCAAAGCGGTGTTCTTCGTCTAGAATCGCCAGGCCCAGATTTTTGAACTTTACATCCTTCTGGATCAGGCGATGGGTGCCGATGATGATGTCTATGCTGCCATCGGCCAGTCCTTTGAGCGCTTCGGTTTGCTCTTTGGCAGTGCGGAAGCGCGAAATTTCAGCAATCTTGATTGGCCATTCGGCAAAACGGTCACAGAAGTTCTGGTAATGCTGCTCTGCCAGCAGGGTGGTGGGCACCAGCACGGAGACCTGACGGCCACCCATCACGGCCACAAAAGCTGCACGCAAGGCCACTTCCGTCTTGCCGAAGCCGACATCGCCACACACCAGCCTGTCCATGGGGCGGCCAGACTGCATATCTTTGATCACATTTTCAATGGCTTCGAGCTGGTCTGGTGTTTCTTCAAACGGAAAGCTTTCGCAGAAGGCTTCGTAATCATGCAGGCTTAAAGTAAAGGCATGACCTTTGCGCGCAGCGCGTTGTGCGTACAAGTTAAGTAATTCGGCAGCGGTATCACGAATCTGCTTGAGTGCTTTTTTCTTGGCTTTTTCCCACTGACCACTGCCCAGGCGATGCAAAGGCGCACTTTCAGGCGGTCCGCCGGAATAGCGTGAAATCAGGAATAATTGCGAGACGGGTACATATAGCTTGTCATCGCCAAAATATTCAATCAGCAATAACTCGGTTTCGCCCTCACCAAAATCAATATTGACAAGGCCTTTGTAGCGACCCACGCCATGCTGCTCATGCACGACCGGGTCATCGATGCGCAACTCGGAAAGGTCTTTGAGCATGCCCTCGGTATTGCGGGCTTTTTCCTGATTGCGGCGGCGTTGCTGACGCACAGTGGCCGCATACAACTCGGCCTCGGTAATCACCACGATTGGGCTGCCTGCACGCGCCTCATCGACAAAGCCCATATGCAGCGGGGCTACGCCGAGCATGACACGGTCCGGTGCCTGCATAAAGCTGGCCCAATCGTCGCAGGTCGCCATTTGCAGGCCATGCTCGACAAACAGCTGGGCAATGGTCTCCCGTCGGCCGAGGCTCTCGGCGGCAATCAATACACGGCCGTCAAACTGCTGGAGATAAGCTTGCAGTTTGTGCAAAGGCTGCTCGGCCCGCCGGTCCACATCCACAGCCGGCATGGCCGCCACGCCTTGCAGTTGATAATGCACCAGGGCAAACGCATGGGTTTGCCTGAAAAAATCATCGATTTTCTGCAACAGGGTTTCCGGACGCAGAATCGGTTTTTCAGCATCATATGCCATCAGGCGGTAACGCAGGTTGGCATCGCCCCAAAACGTTTGCGCCGCTTTGTCGAGATCACCATGCAAACACAAGACGGCTTGTTTGGGAAAGTAATCAAACAAGGTCACCGTGTCTTCAAAAAACAGCGGCAGATACCATTCCACACCACCGCTGGGCGTGCCTTTGCTCACATCTTTATAAATTTTTGCGCGTTGCGGATCGCCTTCAAAATACTCCCGAAACTGGCTGCGAAAGCGCGTAATCGCCGCTTCGTCCATGGGGAATTCACGCGCAGGCAGCATGCGGATCTCAGACACCGGGTACACGCTGCGCTGGGTATCGATATCGAAGGTACGGATGGTTTCAATTTCATCATCAAACAAGTCGATGCGATACGGCAAGGCACTGCCCATCGGGTATAAGTCGACCAGGCCACCGCGCACACTGAACTCACCCGGACTCATCACCTGGCTGACATGGTGATAGCCTGCCTGTGCGCATTGATTGCGTAAGGCGTCTACATCCAGCCTTTGCCCTTTTTTGAGCATAAAGGTGTGGGCTGCCAGATAGGCGACCGGCGGCAACCGTAACAAAGCCGTTGAAATGGGCACCACCACGACATTACTCTGGTTCTGGCTGAGTTGGTACAAGGTAGCCAACCGCTCTGAAATCAAATCAGGATGTGGCGAAAACACGTCGTAAGGCAGGGTTTCCCAATCTGGCAATACATTGACCGTAATGTCCTTGGCAAAAAAAGGAATCTCCTCCAGCAGGCGTTGGGCCTCAAAAGCATTGGCGGTGAGGACGACCAGCGGCGTATGGGTGGTTTTTAACGCACAGGCCAGGTCAGCCAGCGCGCGACTGTCAATGCCCTGGCTCTGAAATGAAAATCGCTGCGGATGCCCGATGACGGGGAGTGAAACTGCCATAAAAAGTCGAATCTGCGTGTAGAAGTTAGATGAGTAATGGTTGGCGAATTTGCCGAGTTTGCTATTATAACTGCAAGCGTACAGCAGCTGTGACATTCACCCGCTGTCCACCCGAGCGATCAAAGGCACTCGCGCGCCATATAAAAACGGAGAAATCACCATGAACGACAAACAGGCCGTTGCACTGGAAGCTGCCAATTACGTCAAGAACGATATGATTGTCGGCCTTGGCACAGGTTCCACCGCCAACTATTTCATTGAGGCGTTGGCACAACGCCAGCAATCTGAGGGCCTGCGTGTGGCTACGGTTGCCAGTTCGAATATCAGCATGATTAAAGCACAGTCCGTCGGACTGACTGTGCTTAGCCTGGCGCAACTATCTGAAATAGACCTGTACGTCGATGGAGCAGACGAAATTACGCCGGATAATACGCTACTAAAAGGACGCGGCTATGATCTGGTCATGGAAAAGCTGCTGGCCAAAGCTGCCAGGCAGTTTATTGTCGTCGCTGACAAAAGTAAGCTGGTCAGCCGCATTGGTGAACACTTTGCGATTCCGATTGAGGTCATGCCTTTTGCCTGGCAGGCAGCCAAGCGTAGCATTGAAGCTATTGGCGGAACCGGAGACTTGCGCCCCAACGCTGCTAAAGATGGCTTAAGCATCACCAGCCATGGCAGTCTGGTATTAGACATGCGCTTTGATGCCGGGATTGACGGCCACCAGCTCAACGCACTGCTCAATAATATTCCCGGTGTGGTTGAGCATGGTATTTTTGCCAAACTGGCCACTACGGTCCTGATCGCCGATCAAGGCAAGGTTGAGGCACGCGGCTAGTCGTCATGTTCGGCAAGTACGGGGGAATCTTGCGCAGAACAATGGCTCTGCGGCCTGCACGGCACTTGCTGGCACTTGCTGGCATGTGCCTGGCCTTGCTTGGCTGCAAAGAGCCCATGTCATCGCAAACATCTCCCCCCGCAGCCCCGGACCCATACACCATACGATTTGTGACGATTAACAGCCCAAGCACTTATTATATTGACAGTCAAAACAACTATGCCGGGCTCGAATATGACCTGGCCAAGCGGTTTGTTGAGTTTATCGGCCCCCCCTACACACTCGAGTTTATTGTCGTAGACAGTTTTTCAAAAGTGCTGCCAACCTTGCTTCGCGGCGAAGCCGATATTGCTGCCGCAGACATCAGCATTACCACACCACGCAAACGTCAGGTGACATTTGGGCCGCCATTTAACCAGGTGCAATCTATGGTGGTGTTTAATAAAGATAAAAATAAAGAGCCCGGCAAGGTGTCCTCCTTACTCAATAAAGCACTGGTCGTTCCCCGTGAGACCAGCTTTGTAGACCGTCTGCGTGAGTTGCAGTCGGCACATCCAGAACTGACCTGGAGAGAGAGCGATCAATACAGCTCGGAACAACTGATTGAAGCGGTCGCGCTCGGCCAAATCGATTACACAGTCGCAGACAATCATCTGCTTGCCATCATGCAGTATAACTACCCGCAGTTGGATGCAGGCCTGATACTGGGCTCCGCAGATAAAATTGCCTGGGCAATTAACAAGCAGCATGCGCATGAAAAGCTCGAACAAATCGAGTCGTTTTTCAAAAAAATTGAAAAAGATGGCACGCTGCGTAATCTGCTGGACCGTTACCACGGACATACCCGCCGACTTAAAAAAGTAGACGTGGCGACCTTTTTAAGCAAATCACAAACCTTGCTGCCCAAATATGTCCGTCTGTTCAAGAGTGCCCAGGAAATTACCGACATTGACTGGCGCCTGCTGGCCGCACTGAGCTATCAGGAATCACACTGGGATAACTACAGCACCTCGCCCACCAATGTGCGCGGACTGATGATGCTGACGGAACAGACCTCGGACATGATGAATGTGACTGACCGACTGGACCCCAAACAAAGTGTGATGGCAGGTGCCAAATTTTTGCTCTGGCTGAAAGACCGTATCCCGTCACGGATTCCGGAACCGGACCGCACTTTTATGACGCTTGCGGCTTACAATAATGGGGTTGGACATCTTGAAGATGCGCGGGTGATTGCACAACGGCTGGGGCTTAACCCGGACAGCTGGGCCGATGTAAAACGCGGCTATCAGTTGCTCAATGATCCGGCACATTATGTGAATGCCAAGCATGGTTACTGCAGCTGCGGTGCGCCAGTGATTTACACCGAATCGGTGCGCAGCTATTACCAGATCATGGAAAAACACTTCCCACCGTATGACCCTGGCGTAGACCCTTACAGAATTGCGGACGTAAAAATGCCCTGGCTATTAGCCAAGGCAGATTAAAACAGGCAACCAGACCACAGCTTAGAGTGAGAGGACTGTTTTTCCACCCATATAAGGCTGCAAAGCCTTGGGAATAGTCACGCTGCCATCGGCTTGCTGGTTGTTTTCCAGCACCGCCACCAGTGTCCGGCCTACTGCCAGACCGGACCCATTCAAGGTGTGCAGCAACTCGGGCTTACCGTTGGCATTGCGGAAGCGCGCCTGTAACCGGCGGGCCTGGAAGGCTTCGCAGTTGGAGACGGAAGAGATTTCACGGTAGGTATTCTGCGCGGGCAACCAGACTTCCAGATCGTATGTTTTGGCCGCGCCAAAGCCCATATCACCGGTACAGAGTGAAACCACACGATAAGGTAATTCCAGCGCTTGCAAAATTGCCTCAGCATGCCCAACCATCTCTTCCAGCGCCGCATAGCTATTTTCCGGGTGCACAATTTGTACCATCTCGACTTTATCAAACTGATGCTGACGGATCATGCCTTTGGTGTCTCGACCATAAGAGCCAGCTTCGGAGCGAAAGCACGGGGTGTGTGCAGTGAGTTTAATCGGCAGGTTTTCCAGCGCCACAATTTCATCCCGTACCGTATTGGTCAGGGTGACTTCAGAGGTCGGAATCAGATACAGCTTGCTGTCATTATGTGGCGTAGAAAAAAGGTCTTCTTCAAACTTGGGCAGTTGACCAGTGCCTACCAGCGTTTCGCGATTCACCATATACGGCGTATAGCACTCGGTATAACCATGCTTTTCAGTTTGCGTATCCAGCATCAACTGTGCGATGGCACGGTGCAGTTTAGCGATCTGCCCCTTCATAAAGGTAAAGCGCGCACCTGACAGTTTGGCGCCAGTATCAAAATCCAGCCCCATTGGTGCGCCTACATCGGCATGATCTTTAACTGCGAAATCAAACTGGCGTGGGTTACCCCAGCGACGTACTTCAACGTTTTGTGTTTCATCCAGCCCCACCGGCACACTGTCATGCGGCAGGTTGGGTACGTTCTGCATCAGTACCAAAATACTGGCTTGCACTTCGTTCAACTCAGCTTCAGCGGCCTTGAGTGCATCGCCTAACCCAGCCACTTCGGCCAAAATGGCACTGGCATCTTCGCCCTTGGATTTGGCAATGCCGATTTGCTTGGAAGCGGCATTGCGCTTGGCTTGCAGGTTTTCGGTATTGGTCTGGATGGTTTTTCGCCGGGCTTCCAGTGCCTTGAATTCCTCTGCCGGAAAAGTAAACTTGCGTGCTGCAAGACGGGCCACCAAGGCATCCAAATCATTTCTAAGCTGCTGAATATCTAACATTATTTTTTCGCTTTGCTCTGTAAGTATTGCTGATCAAGTTCTTTAAGGTGCTGCAATTTTTCGCCTATTTTACCTTCCAAACCGCGTGGTGTGGGTTGGTAAAACTGTTGTGTTTCCAAATCGTCCGGAAAATACTGCTCCCCCGCCGCATAGGCGCCAGGCTCATTGTGCGCGTAACGGTATTCCTTGCCGTAATCCAGCGTTTTCATCAGTTTGGTTGGTGCATTTCTCAGATGCAAGGGCACCGCACGTGATTTGTCATGGGCCACAAAGGCCTTGGCCTGGTTGTAGGCCATATAGCCGGCATTGCTTTTGGCGGCCACCGCCAGATAAATCACCGCTTGCGCCAGCGCCAGTTCGCCTTCCGGGCTGCCCAGCCGCTCAAAGGTCAACGCAGCATCATTCGCAATCTGCATAGCGCGTGGATCAGCCAAGCCTATATCTTCCCAGGCCATGCGAATAATGCGTCTGGCCAGATACAGAGGTTCAGCACCGCCATCGAGCATGCGCATCAGCCAGTACAAGGCAGCGTCAGGATTAGACCCGCGCACAGACTTATGCAGGGCTGAAATCTGGTCGTAAAAGGCTTCTCCCCCTTTGTCAAAACGACGCAGTTTGCTGGACATGGTCGATTGCAGAAACGCGTCATCGATCTCAGCGATTTTTTCGCTCAGCGCGCCGTAGAGCAAGCCTTCGGCAAAGTTGAGCAAGCGTCTGGCATCGCCATCCGCATAGGCCAGCACCTGCTCCTGCACGCTTGCGGTCAAGCGGATTTCTGGCGCGACTTTCTGACGGGCGCGTTCGAGCAGTTGCGCCAATTCGGCTTCGGTCAGCGCATTCAGCACAAACACCTGCGCACGACTGAGCAAGGCACTGTTGACTTCAAATGAAGGATTTTCGGTCGTCGCGCCGATAAAGGTAATTAAGCCGCTTTCAACATAGGGCAAAAACGCATCCTGTTGACCTTTGTTGAAGCGATGCACTTCATCCACAAATAAAATGGTATTGCGGCCAGTTTGCTGCAAGGTATGCTCGGCACGCTCAACCGCTTCGCGAATATCCTTGATGCCGGACAGCACGGCGGACAAGGGCACAAACTCGGCATCTGCCGTCTGTGCAATCAGGCGCGCCAGCGTGGTTTTACCGACGCCTGGTGGCCCCCATAAAATCATGGAAGGCAGCTTGCCGGACTCGAACGCCCGACGCAATGGCTTGCCCTCGCCCAGCAGATGGGTTTGTCCGACGACGTCATCCAGTACTTTGGGCCGCAATTGTTCAGCCAATGGCACTGAGGTGGGGGCGGCAGGTTCAAACAGTGATTGCATCATACGCAGACGTGGATGGATGAATTACTCACCCACGACATCGACCCCTTTGGGTGGGTGAAATAGAAACTGTGCTGTGTTTAAAGCGGGATTCACTTCTACATTTGAAAATACAATTTGGGTGGTTTGACCAAAGCTGTCCACCATACGCATTTGCGCCAGATTGCCATGATCAAACGAAATGATCACCACCTGGAAACCACTGTCTTTCTGGCGTGGCTTGGCCTGCACGCGTTGCAAGCCCTCATAATCAACCAGGCGACTCAGCTGAAAGCTGGTCTCGACGGCTGGTCCACCCGCCAGTAATGCGGCCGGACTGGTACCCAGCACTTTGTCGACGGCGCGCACAGTCACTTGCTGGAGGTCGATATCAAACAAAAACACCTGATTGCCATCGCTGATGATTTGCTGCTCGTAGGGTTTATGATAATCCCAGCGAAACTTGTTGGGACGTTGCAACATCATGGTGCCATCGACCTCCTGCAGCTTGCGGCCCTTCTGGTCAAACACGGTTTGCTTGAAATTGGCACGCATGGCCTGGGTGGCACTGTAAAAACGCTTCAGGTCATCCACGCCATCGGCATGCGCCACCGCCACCGCCACCAGTGCACTGAATACACACACTACAAACCTCTTAATCATGATCGCCTCCAGCCTTTACCAGTACTTCACGGTTACCATTGCTTTGCATGGCAGAGACCAGACCGGCACGTTCCATATCTTCGATTAATCGCGCTGCACGGTTATAGCCGATACGCAACTGACGTTGCACGGATGAAATCGAGGCACGGCGGGTTTTTAACACAATGGCGACGGCTTCATCATACAACGGGTCTTTCTCACCGCCTGCATCCTGCCCACCGGACAGGCC
Organism: Methylophilus aquaticus; assembly: GCF_030769565.1. Classification (GTDB taxonomy): domain Bacteria; phylum Pseudomonadota; class Gammaproteobacteria; order Burkholderiales; family Methylophilaceae; genus Methylophilus; species Methylophilus aquaticus. Next base: position 114,591 of record NZ_JAVCAP010000011.1, read on the forward strand.
ATCCATGTCGCCACCTTCCGTCTCATTGGTGAGAATGCCTTCGATATAGTTCGGTTCCCCCTGCGCTTTTAGAAAGTTCACCACGTTATGCACTTCACCGTCGCTGACAAAGGCGCCGTGAATACGCAAGGGATAACCGCTGCCAGGCGGCAGGTAGAGCATGTCGCCCTGGCCGAGCAGGGTTTCCGCACCCATCTGGTCCAGAATGGTACGCGAGTCAATTTTGCTAGATACCTGAAACGCAACACGGGTCGGCACATTAGCCTTGATCAGGCCGGTAATCACATCAACTGAGGGCCGCTGCGTGGCCAGCACCAGATGAATACCGGAAGCGCGCGCTTTCTGCGCCAGACGGGCAATCAGCTCTTCCACTTTTTTGCCCACGACCATCATCAGGTCGGCCAGTTCATCAATCACCACTACAATCAGGGGCATTTCTTCCAGAGGCTCTGGCGCATCCGGCGTTAAACTGAATGGATGCGGAATAGCTGTGCCCTGCTTTTTGGCCTCTACAATTTTCTGATTATAGCCTGCGAGGTTGCGCACACCCAGTGTGGACATTAACTTGTAGCGGCGCTCCATCTCTGCCACGCACCAGTTCAAGGCATTGGCCGCCTGCCGCATGTCAGTGACCACGGGGGCCAGCAAATGCGGAATGCCTTCATACACAGACAGTTCCAGCATTTTGGGGTCGATGAGAATCATGCGCACCCGACTGGCCTCAGCCTTGTAGAGTAAGCTTAGAATCAGTGCGTTAATCGCCACCGATTTACCGGAGCCGGTGGTCCCTGCAACCAGCACATGCGGCATTTTTGCCAGATCGGCCACCACTGGCTTGCCTGCAATGTCCTTGCCCATGGCAATCGCCAGTGGAGAGTGCATGTCAGCATAAGCCTGGCTGCCCATAATTTCAGTCAGAGACACGATCTGGCGTTTGGGGTTGGGAATTTCCAGCCCCATATAGCTTTTACCCGGGATGGTTTCGACAACGCGTACGCTGATTACTGACAAGGCACGCGCCAAGTCTTTGGCCAGGTTGGTAATCTGGCTGCCTTTTACACCGGGGGCAGGGTCCAGTTCATAACGTGTAATCACCGGTCCGGGTTGTGCAGTCACCACTTTGACATCAATGCCAAAGTCCATCAGCTTGCGTTCAATCAGGCGCGAGGTAAAATCCAGCGTTTCGGCAGATTGCATTTCCACGGACTGGTTGACAGCATCCAGCAAATGCAAGGGCGGCAATCCTTCCTGCTCGATAGATTCAAACAAGACAGCCTGTTTTTCTTTGACCACGCGCTCGCTGGGCTCAATCACAGTTTCCGGCACAGTAATTTCTACCGGCTTTCGGTCTTCATTACGCTTGCGCTCAGACAACACAAACTCTTCACGCGCTTGCAATGCCTGCCTGCCCATTTGTCGGTCTTGCCAGTCCTGATACTTGAGCAGACTCCACTGATACGCCTCAATCACACGTTCACCCAATCGCTCACTCATGGTCAGCAACGACCAGCCAGTGAACAGGCTGAAAGCGGTGGCGAATAACACCAGCAACAACATGGTGGACCCTGCAAATCCAAACATATTACGAAACAGATTATCTACGCCGCTACCAATCACCCCGCCCTGCTTGAGCGGAAAGTCCGCCGGAAAATTGACCAAATGCCCAGATTCTAAAGCTGCCGAAGCAATGACCAGCAAAGCAAACCCAACCGCATTCAGCCACCACTCTTGCTTTTCAGGCGCATCCAGGTGCAAATGCTGGTACATTAGCCAGACAAAGTAAAAAATCAGCACCACAAACCACCAGGCGGAAAACCCGAATAATGACAAAAAGATGTCCGAAAGCCATGCCCCCACGACACCGCCTGCATTGTGGATAGAGACGCCCTCATCCACCGCATGCGTCCAGCCTGGATCCTCGTGGTGGTAGGTCATCAGAATCACGGCAAGAAAAATACCCAATGCGGCCCATGCGATCCACGCCACTTCTCTCACGAGCCTGGCGTCTCTCAGCTGCTTTTCCGTCGAAACTTTTTCCAGACGGGCATTAGCGATGCTTTTCTTATTAAAAAACAATATCTTGTCTCTTTCTCTGCAAGAGTGAACTTAAGTGATTATAGCAAAATCAAATTGCAGACAGGGATTCAAGGTTTTAAAATACCTTTCAACACTCACAAGGAGCTCTCATGGACATTGGAATTAATAACGAAGACCGTCAAAAGATTGCAGAAGGTCTATCAAAACTGCTGGCAGATACCTACACTTTGTATCTAAAAACACACTACTTCCACTGGAATGTCACCGGCCCCATGTTCAATACATTGCACCTGATGTTTGAAACACAATATACCGAGCTGGCACTGGCAGTCGACCTCGTGGCTGAACGGATTCGTTCACTGGGCGTGTATGCACCAGGCACCTATGCGCAGTTTTCCAAGTTGACATCCATTGATGAAACGATCGATGTGCCAAAAGCCAGTGACATGATCAGCGAACTGGTTGCAGGCCATGAAGCCGTTTGCCGCACAGCCCGTAGCGTGTTCCCGGCTGCGGAAAAAGCCGATGATGAAGCCACGGCTGACCTGCTTACCCAACGTTTGCAATTGCATGAAAAAACTGCATGGATGTTACGCAGTATGCTTGAAAAATAATCGGGCAGTCATAGCTACAGGTAAGTCCTCAACAATGCATTGACTGCATCACTAAAAATAATATTCCGGTGTGGGCAGGTGTTTAAAATATTCGGCACCGCCCCCACCTTAAGTACAACTCAAACCAATTTGGAAATTCAAACATGGCTAGCAAACACGCCCGTTTAATGATTTTAGGTTCCGGCCCGGCCGGTTATACAGCTGCGGTGTATGCTGCACGCGCCAACTTGAATCCGGTTCTGATTACCGGTCTGGCGCAAGGAGGTCAACTGATGACCACCACCGAGGTGGATAACTGGCCAGCCGATGCCAACGGCGTGATGGGGCCGGAACTCATGGCGCGTTTTCAGCAGCATGCCGAACGCTTTAACACCGAAATGATTTTCGACCATATCCATACCACCCACCTCAAAGAAAAACCGATACGCCTGGTGGGTGACAATGGCGAATACACCTGTGATGCGCTGATCATTGCCACCGGCGCTTCTGCGAAATACCTGGGCCTGCCCAGCGAGGAAGCTTTTGCTGGCAAGGGCGTTTCCGCTTGTGCCACTTGTGATGGCTTTTTCTACCGCAACCAGGAAGTTGCGGTGATTGGTGGCGGTAACACCGCTGTGGAAGAAACCTTGTACCTGGCCAATATCGCCAGCAAGGTAACCCTGGTGCATCGCCGCGACAAATTCAAAGCTGAAGCGATTCTGGTCGACAAACTGATGGAGCGCGTGAAAGAAGGCAAAGTGGTGCTGGAAACCTTTCAAACACTGGATGAAGTGCTGGGTGATGCCACCGGGGTGACCGGCATGCGCATCAAAGACGTGAACAGCGGCACAACCAAAGACATTACGCTCAAAGGCGTGTTTATTGCGATTGGCCACCAACCCAACACGCAAATCTTTGAAGGCCAGCTGGACATGGAAGGCGGCTATATCGTCACCCAAACCGGCCGTCAGGGTAATTTTACCGCCACCAATATTCCCGGCGTATTTGCCGCAGGTGACGTGCAAGACCATATTTACCGCCAGGCCGTGACCAGTGCCGGTACCGGTTGTATGGCGGCATTGGATGCCGAGCGTTATTTGACCAGTCTGGAATAAGCAATCCAGTCACTCTTAACAGGCAATGCAATGAAAAGCGCACTCCAGTGCGCTTTTCTTTTAAAATGTAACCATGAGCAACGACTTGCCACAGACAGATGATGATGACATCCAACTGTTTCACGAAGCAGTCAAAGGCGCGCGCCCGGTAAAAGCCAATCGCATCCTGCATCCGCCAAAAAAACCTAAACCCATTCCCAGACAACTGATCCGTGACGAACAACAGGCGCTGGTCGACTCGCTCAGCGATCACTATATTCCGGCACACGAACTTGAAAGTGGCGAAGAGCTACTCTATTTGCGTGAAGGCCAATCCCCAATGGTATTGAGCAAATTGCGTCGTGGGCACTGGGTGGTGCAAGCCCATATTGACCTGCATGGCCTGATCAGTGATGAAGCAAGATTGTATGTGGCGGAGTTTATCGCCGACTGTAAAAAACGCGGCCTGCGTTGCGTACGCATCGTCCACGGCAAAGGCCTGGGCTCGCGCAATAAGGAACCCGTACTCAAACACAAGCTGCGCAACTGGCTGATGCAAAAAGACGAAGTGATTGCCTATGCACAAGCCAAACAGACAGATGGCGGCAGTGGAGCAGTGATTGTATTATTAAAAGCATAAAACGGATTTTCTCGCTCAAACGCCGACCTTCATCTAATTACAGAGGGAATGCTCGAGAGAGCAATGCATACCACTCAAAACACTTCAATATCCTATGCCTCAATTTAAGAACTTCAATTACTCTCCCAAAAACCCACCACTCTGATGGGCCCACAACTTGGCGTAAATGCCATTTTTGGCAAGTAACTCTTGATGCGTGCCAGTTTCGACAATACTGCCTTTATCGAGCACGACCAGCCTGTCCATCGCCGCAATCGTCGACAGACGATGCGCAATCGCTATGACGGTTTTACCTTCCATCAACTGTGCAAGATGATGCTGAATGGCTAACTCCACTTCAGAATCTAGCGCGCTGGTAGCTTCATCTAGCACCAGTATCGGTGCATTTTTGAGCATGACACGGGCAATGGCGATGCGTTGACGCTGCCCGCCCGAGAGTTTGACGCCACGTTCACCGACATGCGCATCGTAGCCGGTGCGGCCTTTGGCATCGCGCAGAGTGAGGATAAAGTCATGCGCTTCGGCTCGTTTGGCAGCAGTGACCATGTCTTGCTCACTTGCGTCTGGACGGCCATAGAGAATATTTTCACGTACAGAGCGATGTAGCAGTGAAGTATCTTGCGTCACCATGCCAATTTGCTGGCGTAAGGAATCCTGTTTTACTGCATCGATGGCTTGTCCATCAATCAGGATCTGGCCGGATTGAATATCATAAAACCGCATGAGTAAATTCACGATGGTAGATTTACCAGCACCAGAACGTCCGACCAGACCCACCCGCTCGCCCGAGCGAATATCAAGCATAAACTGTTGGAGCAAAGGCGCTTGTTGCGGGTAGCTAAAATCTACATGGTCAAATACCACGCCGCCTTTGGGCACATCCAGCAGCTCCGCATGTGGGCTGTCCACGACCTCATTCATCACGGATAAGGTATTGATGCCATCTTGCACGGTGCCAATTTGTTCGTAGAGCGAGGTCAGCTCCCACATCACCCAGTGTGAAATACCATTCAGGCGCAGGCTCATGGCCATGACAGCAGCCACCGCACCGGCAGCCACCAGGCTTTGCGACCATAGCCAGAGCACCATGCCGCCGCTGGCAATAATCAGGCACATGTTGAGGAAATGATTAATACTCTCGACAAAACTGACCATACGCATTTGGCCATGCACGGTCTCAAGAAACTCTTGCATGGCCGATTGCGCATAATCAGCCTCGCGGCCAGCGTGCGAAAACAGTTTTACGGTGGTGATGTTGGTATAGGCATCGGTAATGCGCCCTGTCATCAGCGAGCGTGCATCCGCCTGATTTTGTGAAACCTTGGCCAGCTTGGGTATAAAATGAAACAGTGCACCGCCATAGAGGAGTAGCCAGCCCAGAAAGGGTAATACCATCCACGGGTGAAAGCTGCCAACGACAGTGACTATCGTTGTGAAGTAAAGCAGGACATAGACCATGATGTCGGCCAGAATAAACCAGACCTCACGCACTGCCAGTGCTGTTTGCATGACTTTGGCCGATACGCGTCCGGCAAACTCATCTTGATAAAAACCCATGCTCTGATTGAGCATATGCTGGTGAAACTGCCAGCGTAGACGCATGGGAAAATTACCTGCCAAGGTCTGATGCTTAAGCAAGGTTTGCAGCAGGATCACCAGGGTACTGCTGATTAAAATGGCCGCCAGTATCAGTAAGGTTGGGTGATGTTGATCCCATAGTTGCGCGGGTGTGATTGCGGTCAGCTTATCGACGACCTTGCCCATCAGCGCAAACAGCAATGCCTCAAACGCTCCAATACAGGCGGTCAACAGTGTCATGCCAAAAATATAACGGCGCATGCCATACGAGCAGGCCCACATAAATGGCCAGAAGCGAGTCGGCAAAGTTTGAATAATGTCGGGCGGGAACGGGGTAACCAGGCCCTCAAATTTTTTAAACAAATGCATAGTTATGAATTGGCGACGATCAAACAGACTGCTTCAGCTGCAATGCCTTCGCCTCTGCCGGTGAAACCAAGTTTTTCAGTAGTGGTTGCTTTAACATTAATCGCATCAGGTGCGACCTGACAATCCGCAGCAATGTGCTCACGCATCTGTTGCGTATGTGGTCCAAGGCGTGGCGCTTCACAAATGACGGTGGCATCAATATTAGCGACAACATAGCCCTTCTCTTGTAACAACGCCACTACATGGCGCAGCAGCTGCCTGGAGTCTATGCCTTTATAACGCATATCCGAAGGCGGAAAATGCTTGCCAATATCGCCCAGCGCTACAGCGCCCAGAAGGGCATCGCAAATCGCATGTAATAGCACATCGGCATCCGAGTGCCCGTCAAGCCCTTGGTCATGGGGAATATTAACGCCGCCAATAATGCAGTCACGCCCATCAACCAGTGCGTGTACATCAAAGCCATGGCCTATTCTAAAAGATGTCATTTCAAGTTTCCTGCTGGTTATCAAGCGTGGCGGCCTGCATTAAGGCACTGACCACCTGCAAATCACGCATATAGGTAATTTTCATATTTTTGAGGTCGCCCACCACCAGTTTAGGCTGATAGCCTAGCCATTCCATGGCTTGTGCTTCATCGGTAGGTTGCCGATCAAGTGATTGCTGCAGTGCGCCTTGCAATAGCGCCAGCTTGAACATTTGTGGTGTTTGCGCCTGCCACAAGCCTTCACGTGAAAGGGTAGTTTCAATCTGTTGCTGACTATCCGCACGCTTTAATGTATCGGCCAATGGCAGAGCCAATATTGCCCCAACACTCTCTGGCAGCGCCTCTTGGAACAGGCGTTCAACAAGCGGCTGGTCTATGCCTGGTCGGGCTGCATCATGCACAAGTACCCAGTCATTGGCATCTGCTTCCAGAGCCAGATGTTTCAAACCGTTAAGCACTGACTCGGCGCGCGTAAGGCCGCCACAATCCAGCACTTTTGTTTTGCTGCAGCCATCCAGTAGATGCGGGGCCCAGTAACCATCTTGTGCAGAAACCACAATATGCACAGTCTCGATTTGATGCATAACTTCAAACACTTCAATCGCGTGGCGCAAAATGGGTTTGCCATTCAGCATTAAGTACTGCTTAGGCATAGCAGACTGCATCCGCGCACCCGAGCCTGCACTGGGAATAATCACATGGTACTTTGACATGCCAATATTTTATCACGCGACACTTTACTTGCTCGTGTCAAAACACGTTGCTTCCGCATGCCAAAAGCGGAATAGCCCAAAGGGGCCAATGACGAAAGTACTTATATCTTCTATGATGCTTTCAAACGAGGGAGAAGAAGAAAAGCAGTTCAAAGAACAGATTTCATGGCAGTCTATCTTGGGCAACCTTGATAGACCTTAGTAGCCCGGTGCTTTGCACCGGGTTTTTTTTGCCTATGAATGAGTGACAGGCATTCAGCTTCATTAATTCAAAGCGCAAAGGTATCCCTGAGAGGTATTAGATAGCCATTAAAAACAAAACCCCATCCGGTTGGATGGGGTTTTTAAATAAGGAGTTTGGGGATGACCTACTTTCGCATACGAAGAGTACACTATCATTGGCGCAAGTTCGTTTCACGGCCCTGTTCGAGATGGGAAGGGGTGGTTCCAAACCGCTATTGTCCCCAA
>NZ_JAVCAP010000012.1 GCF_030769565.1 Methylophilus aquaticus
TTGTCGCCGCTCTACAAGGGCGCGTAACTGTCGATAGGCTGGGCTGGGTGTCACCCATAAGCTAGGCTGTAAGGCCATGCAGAATCTGGCCAGCAAGGCAGCATCGGATTTGTCTGTTTTATTTCTGGCAAGCTCACTTTGTGCAAAGCCTTTAATCCGTGCAGGGTTGACGACACTGACTTGCCAGCCAAGACTCACCAGCGCCAAAGCTACTTGTTCGCTGTATGGGCCGGTTGCTTCAAGACACAGGTGTGCTTGATTTGTACAGACTTCATACGCCAATAACCACTGATGCAATGCTTGAAATCCGTCTGCTTGATTGGCGAACACTTTGGATTTGAATTTACCGCGAATCAATGGGGTCAGACTCGATTGAAAGCTATGAATTATCCCTAGCCCTTGCTTTCATAAAGTCACCAGACTTCCTATTTCCACCCCTAGCAAGCTTATCGGCTCTACGGTTTAACTGCGCCTTTATTCTCTCTTTGAAATAATCATTGCCCAACACCCAAGCCCTGTTTGTCGCCTCTCGAAGCTGGGTTAAAGTGATTTCATCCAAGTGGCCTGAGAATAATCCTCGATAAGCCGCTTGTCGCTCTGCTTCCTCCAAACCCAATGCCCAATACATTGCATGTGGCGTTACACAATTATCTATTTGCCCCAAGGCGTTAGCCTGATAACTGCTCCATGGATACTCAGAAGGATGATTCACCATATTGGCACGTACCGGGTTCAACTCAATGTAGCGATAGCATATCAATGCGTATTGTTCACTATCTATCAGGCTGGCTTTATATCGGCTTTCCCACAATGTACCGGTACGTTGATAGGTATAATTGAAATACTGTACATAATATCTGCCCAGCATTTGCATCAGTTTGGATAGGCCATCTTCTTTGTGTGGGGTGATTAGCAAATGCACATGATTGGTCATTAATACATAGGCGTGTATGTCACACTGGTGCCTTTTGGCGCCATCTGACAGTTTCTCAAGAAAATAGCGATAATCTTCATCGGCAATAAATACAGGATCACGGTTATTGCCACGAATAATCACATGCTGCGGATGTCCAGGTAATACAAAGCGAGGAAGACGGGCCATCGATAAACAGTCAAGGGTAAAGCATAGAGAATAGCAAACGTAACTCTTAAAATCAATCGAGTCTGACCCCATCGATTTATGCGCTACGTCTGCAAAGAAGCTTATTTCCAGCGAATGCAAACTTTAAGTGAATTTAACCCTGGGACTGGAGTCACATTTATACCAATCAATTAAACTAAAAGGAATCACATGCACGTAAGCTTTGAAGTCGCACAAGAAATCATTGAAAAAGCCGTTGAGAAATCCAAACAAATCGGCGTCAAGATGTGTATCGCCGTACTGGACTCGGGTGGCAACCTGAAAAGCTTCACTCGAATGGATGATGCGTGGGTCGGCAGTATTGATATCGCCATCAAAAAAGCGAAAACCGCCTGTTACTTCGCCATGCCATCTGGCGAAATCGGCAAACTTTCAGTGCCTGGCTCGCCTTTATATGGCATAGAGCACTCGAATGATGGCTTGATCACGTTTCCCGGCGGGCTGCCAATTGTGGATGAAGAAGGAATGTTGATCGGTGCTATCGGCGTCAGTGGTGATACTGTTGAAAATGATCATTTGGTGGCACAAGCTGGCGTGAATGTCGCTGGTGTGTGTGATGTGCCTAAGCACCCTTGGCGGACTTAATTTCACATCATGTAGTAAATATTTTTAGCGCTATTAATCTTGGTATAGAGGGTCAAGTTCCTCATTCACCACCAAATATAAAAGCGGCCTCCAGTGATGGGAGCCGTTTTCATTTATACCTTTTAAACAGACCTAAATCTGCGCGTGTCCGCCATCAACATAAAACTGGACTAGCACGAAACCCTGCTCTGACTCCATTTATTTAATTAACGTCTTAGCAGGCTACATGTATTGGCCCAATGCTACAGGTTGGTGGGTGCTACTTTTCGTCACGATAGGCCCTAGGTGATTTTGTTTTTAACGTGATGCAGCAAGTGATCGTCTCGCCCAAATGCAAAACCCGACACTTGGTCGGGTTTTAGTCATTTCAGCCGAGGCTAAAATTATTTGTTCATCACGTACATCGTTACTTCAAAGCCAAAACGCATTTCTGTAGCAGCTGGTTTAGTCCACATAGTAGTTCTCCTGAGTTTGGGTGATTAATCTGTACAACGTGTACACAGTATGCGCTTCGATATCAGTTTTGGTCAGGGCTGTTTTACTTGAATCTGGCTCATGATTTTCACCAGCGGCAGGTAATGTTTTGGGCTGCTTAATTTCAACTCGCTATTTATAACACGTAAGTATGCGCGGGCACTTCTGGCAGGCCTTCAAACAGCGGTTTGGCGAAGTAGTAGCCTTGAAACAGGACAATACCAAAATCGACCAGAGGTGCTAATTCTTCTCTGGTTTCAACCCCTTCAGCAATCACCTGTATGCCCAGGCCATTGCATACATCAATAATGCTTTTGACGATGAGCTGCTTGGTTTTGTTTTCGTGAATGCCACGAATCAGATTCATGTCGAGTTTGATGATGTCGGGTTGCCACTCGGCAAGCAGATTGAGGCCAGAGTAGCCTGCACCAAAATCATCAATGGCGGTTAAAAACTGGTGTTTTTTATATTCAGTGAATATGCTTTTGAGGTGGGCGTGATCGGTGATTTTTTCTGCTTCGGTGACCTCAAACATGATTCTTTTTTTGTCAAAGCCCAGTTCATCACACACGGCAAGCGTGGAACGAATGCAGTTTTCCGGCTTGTACACGGCATTGGGTAAAAAGTTGATGGAGAGGATTTCATTGAAGTGCAGGCTGTTGGCCAAGCGGATGGACTTGGACCGGATGATCTGGTCGAAGCTGTGCACTTTGGTTTCATCAATCTGATTCAAAATATAGGCGGCAGGTTGGTTTTCTATTCCACGAACCAGACTTTCGTAACCCCACACGTGTTGCGCACCAAAATTGACAATAGGCTGAAATGCCATTGAAAACTCAATGCCAAGGCTTTGCGGGTTACATTTTTGACAACTCTTTGTGAGCTCCATGTCATTACACCTGATATCTTTTTCCAAATAAGATTGTAGGCCAATGATCATCGCTGGCATTTGCGGATTAACCCGCCATTTCTGATGTTGTTTTCACATTCAAGGATTTGCCTCACACCATTGCCGGCAACGGCTGACGTTGTCAGCACGTTTCGACTGCAATTGACCAAATAAAAACCCGACACTCGGTCGGGTTTTTGTCATCTTAGCCGGGGCTAAAATTATTTGTTCATCACGTACATGGTTACTTCAAAGCCAAAACGCATTTCTGTAGCAGCTGGTTTAGTCCACATGGTGTTTCTCCTCATTTGGGTGATTAATCTGTACAACGTGTGCACAGTATGCGCCGCAATATGCGTTCTGGTCAGGGCTGTTTTACTTGAATATGGCTCATGATTTTCATCAGCGTGAATGGCTACAGTGCTGTCAGAAAATCCTGCAAAGCCTGTGTAAACAGTTGTGGTTGCTCCGCATGGACCCAGTGGCCCGTCGGCAGAGTGACGAACTCGGCACGTGTAAAATGGTGTTGAATCTCGGCCATGTCCTTGGCGTGCACATACTCACTGTGCGCGCCGCGGATAAACAGGCTGGGGTTTTCAAAATGCGCAGCCAGTGCCGCCTGAAAATGAACGTAATTGGCTTTGAGGGCGGGCAGGTTTATCCGCCATTGCAACTGGTCTTCAACCTTGACCAGATTGGTGAGCAAAAACTGGCGCACCATCACATCGTCAATCGCGGCAGTTAACGCTTTATCGGCTTCGCTGCGAGTTGTCAGCTGGCTCACATCCAGTGCCAGCATGGCATCCAGCAGAGAGGTATGCGCGTCGGCATAGGCGCGCATGGCCATATCCACCACCATCAGCGAGTGCAGGCGCTCCGGGTACTGCGTGGCAAACTGCATGGCAACCTTGCCGCCGAGGGAGTGACCCAGCAAATGCATCTGCGTAATTCCCAGGCTATCGCAGACCGCCAGCACATCTGCTGCCATGTCAGCATAGGTTTGCGAAGCATGGTGCGGCGAGCGGCCATGGTTGCGTAAATCAACGCTGATGACCTGATAATGCTGTGCAAGCTGCCTGGCGATGCTACCCCAGTTATCGGCAGAACCAAACAGGCCATGCAGCAACATGAGGGGCTGACCCTGGCCGAGCGTTTGACTGTGTAATTGCATGGTGACGATCAATAGTGTGTGTGGCCGCTATGGTATAACAAAGCGGCGCATCGCGCTCGACCCCTGCAGAGGTGGGCAAGCCGATGGGTATACGGTAAGCACTTTCCTACACAAGGATCAGCGTTCAGTCTATTCCGCAGATACCGGCATTTTTTGATAATGATCATTCGATCATTTACTCAATGAGGAAATACCATGAAAAACACTATTAAATCCCTTTTGCTGGTAAGTGCGCTGACATTGCCAATGGCCGGTTTTGCTGCCGACGGTGACTCTTTTGGAACAAAAGTGGAAGACTCGGTGATCACCACCAAAGTCAAAGCGGCATTTGCCAAAGACAAGGTGGTGAGTGCGACTGACATCAAGGTTGAAACAGACAGTGATGGTCTGGTGCAGTTGTCCGGGACCGCAAAATCCAACAAAGAGGCTGAAAAAGCTGCCCTGTTAGCCAAGAATGTAAAAGGCGTGACTGCAGTGAAAAATGATATTGTGGTGGTTGAATAATCACTGTACTGACTATCAGGGAAATCATCAGGCGCCCGTCTCGACGGGCGTTTTTACGCTTGCAGCATGCGCACAAGAAACACAGGCACACGCCAGCCGACAAGGCAGGAGGAGAAGAACAGAAGAAAAATGCTGCATGCACCAACAAGCAAGCGCCAACAAAATGTTAGCGCTTACTATGGATGCTTTAAGCCATGGCATGTGCCCCCAGCTCCAGGCATGCTTGTGCACATTGGCGGCAGGCATGCGCACACGCCTGGCAATGGTCTGAAGGATGTTTGGCACATTCATCAGCACAGGCAGTACAGAGTTCTGCACAGTCTTCGCAGACCAATGCGACAAACCTACTGTCACGGGCAATAAATGATGCAGTCAGCCGACAAAAATCGGCGCAATCCATGTCCAGAGCGATGCAGTCTCCCATGGCGGGATTGGCTTCGCCCTCACAGGCAATTGCACAGGTTTCGCACGCATCTGCACACGCTTTGCATAATGCCATACACCGTTTTTTTTGTGGATCAGTCATGATTTCTCCTTCGTCTGAAGATGAAAGTCGTCAAGCAATAAACCGTCTGAACCAGACAGGCTCAATAAAAAGCCCCGTCTGCAAGGCCTGCATTTTCCAACTGCGCACCTACAGGTTATGACGGCTGGGGACGCCTTAAACTATTGATTATTGACGCCCGTGCCACCGTCCTGTGGCTTCTGCTGAAACCGTTTACTTTTTTCAATATTGCCAGGACTGGAGGTGGATTTACGCTGAGATCCCTGCTGTTGTTGCGTGGCATCGGCACCGCCGTTGTGATCCTGCTGCGGCTCCAGGTAATTGCCATTCTGAGGGGTATCGGGGATCTGATTTTTCTGCTGTTGCGCAGGAGGCCTGTCATCGGCAGCCATGGCAACGGTTGAAGGAATGGAGCATGCAAATGCGCCGGTTAACAACATCGCTAATAATTTTTTCATCATATGTTTCCTCGAAAAGTAACGGAACTGCCCGCCTGCTGTCAGGCGGGCATACATCCATGCTACTTAAGCGAGGCCGGGCAGTCTGTCGGCAGCCACACCCATTTGCTGTAGGAGTTCAATTAAGCCACTGCTGGCTTATTCGTTGCCAGTCAGGCTGCCATGGCTGCGAATCCAGGCAATCACTTTCAGCAGTTCATCCGGGGTGATGCCATTATTAGGATCTGATGGGTCCATCAAGCCCTTACCTTTTGCACCCATGCCACCATTGGTTCCATGCCACACGGTTTCGAACATGCCCTTGTTGGTTGCGTCCTTGGGATAGTTGTAATTGGGGCCAGTCAATGCCGGACCCACCTGCCCCCCGGCATCCGGGCCATGGCACTGGGTACAGGAATAAAGCTGAAATACCTTCTTGCCTGCAGCAATGGCCTCATCTTTGCCCACATACGGGTTTTTACCGGTGGCTAAAAACTCCTTGGCCGCCGGGGTATCAAATAATTCAGGGTTGATTTCCAGCGGTGAACCATCCTGGGTTTTTACAAACTGGATGGCCGCCCCATTATTGTCGGCAGAGGCTGCTGCATCTCCTGCTGCAGAGTCATTCTTATGGCAGGCGCTGAGCCCTGTCATTAATACCAACATGCCTAACCCGAGCTTACTGTTCATAACGATTCTCCTTGGTAATATATGTTCTCTTGATCACGCAACTGCTGGAATAATTATGAATAAAATGGCAAAACCCGCCCATGTCAGAATGGCGTAATCTATTGTAGGATTTAGCGGACACACGCCCCCCAAGCTTTTATGCAATGGCCACGCAGCCAGATCAAAAGGCCCGGATTTGCCCGGGCCTTTTGATCTGCGCCAACGCAGTCCTGCACTGGTTTATGCCGGCGGTGCGCGTGGCTTTACCATTGATTAACCATTGATAATTTCACCTCCATTCGGGTGAATGACTTGACCCGTCATGTATGACGACTCCTGTCCAGCCAGAAATACATAGGCAGGGGCAATTTCGCTCGGCTGCGCAGGCCGGTTGAGCGGGACCTGGTGCCCAAACTGACTGACTTTCTCCGCGTCAAAGCTGGCAGGGATCAGTGGCGTCCACACCGGCCCGGGAGCCACCGCATTCACGTAAACCCCCTGCGCGACCAGTTGTTTGGAGAGCGAGCGCGTAAACGAAACCACAGCCCCTTTGGTTGCCGAATAGTCCAGCAACTCGGGGCTGCCACGGTAGGCGGTGACCGAGGCCGTATTGATAATATGACTGTTGGCTTTCAAATGCGGCAGTGCCGCCTTGACTAAATAGAACATCGAAAAAATATTGGTTCTGAAGGTATGTTCCAGCTGTTGCTGGCTGATGTCCAGAATGCTGGAGCGGGGATATTGCTGGGCCGCATTATTGACCACAATATTGAGCTGGCCAAACGTCTGCACGGTATCTTGCACTGCCTTCTTGCAAAAGGCTTCGTCGGCAACATCACCGGGAATCAACAGGCAGCGACGCCCCCATGATTCGACCAGTTGCCGGGTTTTGAGTGCATCTTCATGCTCGTCAAGGTAGACAATGGCCACATCTGCTTCTTCGGCAGCAAAGTGTACAGCCACCGCCCGATGCCACTGTCACCGCCGGTAATAAGGGCTACTTTGGTTTTGAGTTTACCGCTGCCCAGGTAGTGGGGGTCCATATAACAGGGCGCTGGCACCATTTCCACTTCTGATCCCGGTTGCGTATCCTGATGCTGAGGCGGATTCATCGTTTCTTCTGCGACTTGCATGGCTTTGCTCCTGATTTATTTACATGACTATCATGAGATATTGAGTCATGACGCGCGATGATGACGGAGGGTGAAGACGCTGCATGGTGCTCCCGCCGCCTCACCATGATCACATTCAGTGATCACATTCAGTTCGTCATAGGCTTTTCCAGGTGAGGATCCGGGCGGATGGCATCCTCTTTACGAGTTGGCGCGCGATGATGCTCACGGTTTGGCAGGCCCTCTGCAGGCATCTCAGGCGGCACGACTACCCCCTTCTCGCGCACACGCTTCTGTTGAGGTGTTTCAGGCGGCACCTTGATGCTGTCAGAATCCGTATTGCACGGAGGTTTGCGGGTCACTGCAGAATGGTCACAGGGAGGCACGGCATTGTTGACTGGCGGCGTATCTGCCCAACTGAGATTGGCCATAAAAGCAGTGCTGGCAATAAAACTAACCAACAGAAGATGTAATAATTTTTGCATGCGTTTTACTCCTTGGCAAACATAGTAAGCTCGTAGAATTGCGTGCAAGTTTAGAACAGTGCAACACTGCCAGTTATCAGAAAACAGCTGATTTCACTGTAAGAATATGCGGCTGTACTGGCTCCGCAGCCACCCATGCAAAGCTTCAATCATGGTCTGCATTTTATATTCCGGCCATCAGGAGGGATGCGGTGTAAGACAATGCTGACAGCACAATCAGCGTTTAACCTATGGGTGGATAGCCGTGCCATTTCTACACTATTGAATGACGACCCTTTATCAGAAAGCATGTACATGAATATTAAGTTTTGGATGACACTGCCTGCTCTCTCTGCACGCGTCCCACCCAAGGTGCCGGTGCGGATGGTGGGCGCACTGCTGACCATCGGCCTGACCGGGTGTGCGCAACCGGCCAAACTGCCAGAGGCGGCCGGCTTTGGTCCTGACCCGGATTTGTCTTCATATCATCCAAGCTGGTTTCCAACCATTCAGGTCGCAAAAGCCGTTGGCTGGCCTGATGGTGAAAAGCCCCTGGCCGCACCAGGCACCCGTGTCAGCGCGTTTGCCAGTGGTCTGCAGCATCCGCGCTGGCTATACGAATTACCGAATGGTGATGTGTTGGTTGCAGAAACCAACCATACTGAGACGAGCGAAGAATTTAGTCTTAAAAGGTGGATTGCCAGCAAGTTTATGGCGGATGGTGGCGCCGCAGCCGAAAGTCCTGACCGCATCACCCTGTTACGGGATACCGATGGCGATGGCACTGCCGACGAACGGCATGCCTTTATCCAAAACCTGCACGCTCCCTTTGGCATGGCCCTGGTCGGCAATACTTTTTATGTCGGCAATGCAAATGCCCTGGTTAAATTTCCTTACGAAGAGGGGCAGACAGAAATTACCGCAGCGGCCACCAAAGTGACTGACTTGCCTGCCGGGCTTAACCATCACTGGACCAAAAACATTCTCGCCAGCCAGGATGGCAGCAAAATTTACGTCGCGGTGGGCTCGAACAGTAATGTTGGTGAAAACGGCATGGAAATAGAGAAAGAGCGTGCAGCCATTCTCGAAGTCGATCCCAATACCGGTGAGCGTGTACTGTTTGCCACTGGCTTGCGTAACCCCAATGGCATGGTATGGGAGCCGGATAGCGGCGCATTATGGGTGGTGGTCAATGAGCGCGATGAACTGGGCAGCGACCTGGTCCCGGACTATATGACTTCGGTCAAAAAGGACGGCTTTTATGGCTGGCCATATAGTTATTACGGCCAGCATGTGGATGACCGGATCCAGCCGGCGAAGCCTGAACTGGTGGCCAAAGCCATTCCCCCTGATTATGCACTGGGGGCACACACCGCCTCGCTGGGTCTGGCTGTTGCCAGAGGTAACACCCTGCCGGAAAAATTCCGGAACGGCATGTTCATCGGCCAGCATGGTTCATGGAATCGCATGCCTTATAGTGGTTATAAAGTGATTTTTGTGCCGTTCGAGGATGGCAAACCGGCAGGCGAGCCACTGGATGTGCTGAGCGATTTTCTCAATAAAGAGGGGGAAGCCAAGGGCCGTCCGGTCGGTGTACTGGTGGACAAGAAAGGGCACCTGCTGGTTGCCGATGATGTGGGCAATGTCATCTGGAATGTCCAGGCGGATCGACAGTATCCAGTTCGATAGGAGAACACCGCACCTGCGCAGGGGGGGGGCTTGGCAGCCTGATGCCGAGAGCGTGGCTGGCCTGGGGTGACTGGCTTGGGTGAGCACACCGTCGTGGGCACAACGCCTTTCAGCATTGTTTAACACAGGGCGCACGCGGGGGATGACAACTGACAAAGCAAGTAATCAAACCATGTCATTCAAAGGGTGCTGACGTCGCTCCTGTACCGGCATGGAGTTCCCTGCAACATCACTGGGCAATACCACTGGAGTGTTAAAAATGAAAGAGATCTTGTTGGTGTATGGTCATGCGCTGAGTCGCCACATGGTGAGTGATCTGATTCAGGCAGAGCGGGCCATGTGTTTGGCTGATGAAGCCGCCAGCGTGCATGAAGCGATTACGAAATCCCGGCAACGCAAGTTTGATATGGTGGTGCTGGACATCTCAGGACCAGAGAAAAACGGGTTGGAGATTTTTTGTGATTTTAAACAGGCCTCTCCCGGCATGCCCGTGCTGGTGATCAATGGTAGTGATCAAATAGCGCGTATTGTTCACTTTATCCGTTTAGGCTGCGATGGCTACCTGCCTTATACCGCCACCAGCAAACAAGTCATTCTGGCCATCAGGGCACTGGCCAGCGGTCAGCATTATGGCATGCTGAACATGGGTGACATCGCCGAAAAAAGCAGTCGCATGCCACATGAATGTCTGTCGATGCGAGAGCTGCAGATATTATTGAAGCTGATTAAAGGGCAACCCGTTAACGCGGTGGCCGAGGAACTCTCTATTGCCCCCAGTTCGGTCAGTGTATTCCGTTCAAAAATTCTTAAAAAAATGCGTGTTAGCAATAATGCAGCCCTGATTCATTACGCGCTGGATCACTATTTAACGCCTTATCGACAACATTAAGCCACAGTTGACTACGAGTTCTCTGGCGCTGCTGCCTGCAACTTAATACAGGCCAGCGCACTAAATAGACTTAGTCGGTCACGGCATACTGCAATTGTTCAATCCCATCCCATGAAATCAATGTACTGATCAGCACAATACCAAAGCCCAAACTTGCAGTTCCGGCGATGGCCATGCTCAGTATCGCTGCCGCGCCGCGCTCACGCAGGCCAAAGATAGCATAGACCCCGCGACAAATCAGCATCACCGCTCCCAAAACAGCAAAGACATGCACCACTACATTAAAATTAAAACTGGGGATCAGATAGATAAATGAGGCCAACCATAAGGGAAGGGTTGCAATGGTAATCACCAATAACGCGTCGCGGAAAGTGGTTTTTACATTGACCATTTCAACGAGGTTTTTGGTGATCCAGGCGACAGCCAGAACCGCAGTGACTTGTAGCAGCAAGACTTCGCCACCTATCATGAGTAAACGGTCGCCAGGCAGATTATCTATAAAGAGTTGGGAGTACTGGTGATAGAGGCGCAAATAAACCATCACACTCGAGATGAAGGACAAAGGCAAAACGTACCACAACAGTAACTGCGTCGTATTGGGCTTATCGACCGTGAACAATTTGGCATGGTTGCTCTCGGGCGTCAGAAAGTAGATCAATCGCATCAGATTCATGATGGCTCCTTGGTCAGTATCTCGGTTCAGTAGCTGTAGTTCAGGACCTCTGTTGAAGTAAAAAATGGTGAAGTAGCAAAAAAATAGCCCTCCGCAGATGTCCGGGCTGCGTTCGCTATCCGGCCAAAAGCATTGTATTGATTATGCGTAATCGCACCTTGAAAACTACCCGGCAATGTCCGATTCCTCTGTAGGAAAAACCGTATACTGCCTATGCGCTTTTTTACTGGAACCATCAGACTTGCCTGCAGAAATGCAGGTCTCGAAACATATCTACACAGGCGCGGGGGATGCTGACAGCACACTCGTGCAGACGATGAAAGCCTGCGACCACTGTTTCTCAATCCAGCGCCTTCACGGGTCTGGATTGAAAACGGACAGGAAAGGATGCACCCATGAATCATGGGCTGGCATTTAACGGAGGGCTGGGTTAACCCTGAACAAATGGCTGCAATGGCCGAGCGCAATGCAGCCCCTTGAATCAGGTTCGCTACCGCGTGTGCCCTGTTAAAGTATTTCTGACAAGCATTTACGTATTCATCTGATGTAACACCCTCTGTAGCGCGCGCATACTCAATTTTCCACCTCAAAACTTTTAATTCTGGAGAATGACGATGACCGATTTTGAAGACATTATTTCAACCCTCAACCATTTAATTGAAACATCCAGAGATGGTGAAGAAGGCTTTCGTTCTTCCGCTGAAAATGTGGATGATCCGCAGCTCAAAGCGTTTTTTATCCGCCGCTCGCAAGAGGTCGGCAATAGTGTGCGTGAACTACAGGATCTGGTGCGCTCCCTGGGTGGAGAGCCTGCCACCTCAAGCACGATTAGTGGTGCATTGCACAGACGCTGGATTGACTTGAAAACAGCCATTACCAGCAATGACATTGTGGCGGTACTGAACGAAACCGAGCGAGGAGAGGATGTCGCGTTAAAAGCTTATCGTGAAGCTGTTGAAATAGATTTGCCAGCCCAGGTAAGGCTTGTGGTGATACGCCAGCTTGAAGGTGCACAGCGGAATCATGATGAAGTAAAGCGTCTGCGCGATCTGGCACGGGCGACTGTTGAATAAGCGTGTATACGCTCACAACACAAACCCCGGCACAAGACCGGGGTTGATTTATTCACGCAGTGCGCATGACTTGTTCATCAGATACAGTGTGGCTTCCAAGCCAAAACGCATTTCTGTAGCCGCTGGTTTAGCCCACATCAGGCGCTCGTTGATGAATGATTGTCGTTTTTTCAAACGTCTTGCTATGTGTGCCCTGCCAGACGGGTGTGTTGAGGGCATGTTTACCCGAATAAGCCCCATGCTTCTCATCAGCCCATGCTGAAGAGCATGCTTTAAGCACTGCATCAAATATTTCTCCAGAATCATCGCTCCATTAATCACCGCGCATCAATGGCATTGGGTTGATGAAACGGCATTATCCAAGTATCTTAGTAAAATCTGATATCAATGTTCCCTTCATGACCACGCAACACATACCGGCCAAGCGCTCCAATGTCGATGATTTATATCAACGGCTCAAACAAAAAATCATTTCGTTTGAACTGTATCCCGGCACACGGATTACCGAGCAGGAACTGGCTGCAATGTT
The DNA here is from genome assembly GCF_030769565.1 of Methylophilus aquaticus. Taxonomy (GTDB): domain Bacteria; phylum Pseudomonadota; class Gammaproteobacteria; order Burkholderiales; family Methylophilaceae; genus Methylophilus; species Methylophilus aquaticus. The sequence goes on from NZ_JAVCAP010000012.1 coordinate 12,805, forward strand.
TGGGGTGAGCCGTACACCGATACGTCAGGCATTACAGCGACTGGAAATTGAGGGGTTTTTGAATATCCGGCCCAAACAGGGCTGTTTTATCCGTGCACTGGATGTCAACGAGCTGATGGAGTACTACGAAGCACGCATTGCACTTGAGCAATTGATCGTGGAGTGTGCGATCAACACCTTGAGCGACAAACAGATCGAACAGATGATGGCGCTGTGGCATGCCGATATGCATGACACCGAGTTGGCTGCGGGCATAGACTTGGGCGAGAAAGACGAGTCTTTTCATGTGGGTCTGGCTCTGGCCAGTGACAAGCCGGTACTGGCCTCGCTACTCAAAAATATTAACCATCGTATTCGCGTGATTCGTCGTTTGGACTTGAACTCTGACAATCGCAGCAAGCGCACCTATAAAGAGCATTACGAGATTTTGCAGCACATTAAAGAACGTGACACCAGCAAAGCCAAAAATGCCATCAAGCGGCATATTCAGCGCAGTCGGGAATTCGCCAAAACCCTGACGCTGACTGCGCTGGCACGCCAGAAGTTTTTATCCAACCCAAGCGCCTGAACTGCATCAAGCCACTCAAAAATTGTAGTTGGTATAACGATTGCTTGCTTTTGATGTATACAATATTGCATATTAAATAACGTATTCTCAAAGGAGCCAGTTTTGTCCCATTCCCCGCTGCCAGACGCCGAAATTACGCCTGCATTGGTCGCCCGCCTACTGCAACTGCAAGACATCACCCTCAATCAAGCCGACCTGCTGCACACGACAGAACATGTCCAGTTACTGCACAGCCATGCTGCGCGCGTGATGCGCTGGTCACTGGACGAGCACATCGAGCCTGCTCCTGAATTTCGCCCGTAAGCAGAAAGGCAGACACCATGGATGCAACTCATAGCGCCAGCGCGATTGCCAGCGCGGTGCGCCGCGGCGAAGTCAGTGCAGTGGAGGTGACCCGTGCCACCCTTGACCACATTGCGCAATACGACCCACGCTACAACAGTTTCACCACCGTCACCGCCGAACGCGCCTTGCAGGAGGCTGCCGCAGTCGATGCCGCGCGTGCACGTGGCGAGACCCTGCCACCACTGGCCGGGGTGCCTTATGCGGTAAAAAATCTGTTTGATATTGCCGGGCTCCCGACATTGGCCGGTTCCAAAATCAACCAGCAGCAGCCTCCCGCCAGTGCAGATGCGCATCTAGTGCGCGCCATGCATCAGGCAGGCGCGCTCCTGCTGGGTGCCCTCAATATGGATGAGTATGCCTACGGATTTACCACCGAAAATCACCACTATGGCCCCAGCCGCAACCCGCATGATCCAACGCGCAGTGCCGGAGGCTCTTCGGGCGGCTCCGCAGCGGCGGTAGCGGCGGGACTGGTCGCGCTGAGCCTGGGCTCCGACACCAATGGCTCGGTGCGCGTGCCCTCCTCCATGTGCGGGCTGTTCGGCCTCAAACCCACTTATGGTGCGCTCAGCCTGCAAGGCATGTTTCCGTTTGTACACAGCTTTGACCATGCCGGACTTTTTGCCCGTTCGGCTGAGGATCTGGCCACCTGCTTTGCTGTATTGCGCGGGGAAAAAGTGGCCGCACCCTATCAGGACATGCCGCACTATCGCATGGCCAGGCTGGGCGGCTACTTTGAGCAGGGCGATGCGCAGGCGCAAGCGGCCGTGGACGCTGTCTGCCAGGCCTTGCAGGTCACACAAGTAGTTGAACTGCCAGAAGTGGCACGCGCCCGCTCGGCAGCCTATCTGATCACGGCCAGCGAAGGCGGCAATCGTCATCTGGATCGCTTGCGCACGCAGGCCGCTGACTTTGACCCGCTGACCCGCCCCAGGCTGGCCGCAGGCACTACCCTGCCAGCAGCCTGGTATATCCAGGCGCAGCGACTGCGCACCTGGTTTTATGCACAGGCCATGCAACTGTTTGCGCACACCGATGTGTTGATCGCACCAGCCACGCCTTGCTGTGCGCAGCCGCTGGGGCAAACCGAACTGCGCATTCAGGGCAGCCGCCTGCCCTTGCGGCCCAATATGGGCATGTTTACGCAACCCATTTCATTTATTGGCCTGCCAGTAGTGGCGGTGCCGCTACACCTGCCCGGCCAGTTACCCATCGCCGTGCAGCTGATCGGCCCACCAGGTCAGGAAACGCGTTTATTGCAACTGGCCCATCACCTGCAAACGCTGTCCGTATGCAGCGCACCGGTGGCCAGAAATTAAGCGCATTATCGAGGACGCCGCCCATGCAAATCAACCATCCCCACACCCTGGCCGAAGTACAAGCGGTGTTTGCCGACTATGAGCGGGCACTGCTGGCAAATGATGTCGACGCGCTGATCGCGTTTTTCTGGCAAAGCCCGCATGCGGTGCGCTTTGGTGCCAACGAAAACCTCTACGGCTGGGAACAGATTGTAGCTTTCAGAAAACAGCGCACCCCGCCACCGCCGCGCACACTGTTTAACACCGTCATCACCACCTATGGCAACGACTACGCCAATGCCAGTACCGAGTTTCGACGTGCCGATGGTACAGGCCGCCAGAGCCAGAGCTGGATCCGCACCGCAGCCGGATGGAAAATTGCCGCTGCCCATGTCTCATTTTTTAAAGACTGATGCGCAGGGATGGTGCAAGCCGCACTGTTTTGGTTAACCCTGCTGCACACAAACACCTAGTCACACGCGCGAAAATCGCCTTAAAACCCTTATTCCTTGGGGTATTCACGCCATTTTAATTAAATTTCGGTAGTCGCCATGGTGGGCATATGATTTGCTTTGTTGTATACATTGATGCATTTTTAAAAACACACTCAGCACACTCAATCTATGAACACTGTCACTGTCTCGGCCATCCCTGAACCCTTTAGCTTTGCATTGCCCAGTTGCGCATTACTGGTCATTGACATGCAGTGCGACTTTATTCTCGAAGGTGGCTTTGGCCAGAGCCTGGGCAACGATGTCAGCCTGCTGCGGGCGGCCATTCCACCCTGTCAGGCACTGCTGCAAGCGGCAAGAACGGCGGGCATGCTGGTCATGCATACCCGCGAGGGGCATAGACCAGACATGACAGATGCTTACCAGGCCAAAGTCGCGCGTGGCTCGCCCAGTGTGCGCATTGGCGATATGGGGCCCATGGGGCGCATTCTGATACGCGGCGAAGCCGGACATGACATTATCCCGGAACTCACCCCCATAGATGGCGAACCGGTCATCGACAAACCCGGCAAGGGATCGTTCTACGCCACCGACCTGGAACTGATCTTGCGCAAGCGCAAGATAGAAACACTGATTGTCTGCGGCGTCACCACTGAAGTCTGTGTACACACGACCGTGCGCGAAGCCAACGACCGCGGCTTCCGCTGCTTGATTCCGGGGGACTGTTGCGCCTCCTACAACCCTGAATTTCATGCTGTCAGCATGCGTATGTTTGCGGCACAAAGTGCTATTTTTGGCTGGGTCACCGACAGCCACCAACTGCTGGCAGTACTTCCATCCTGATTAACCATGCACCATCCCGAGGAGAATCATCATCATGGCAAGCCCTTCCGTTCCTAAACTCTGGTCGCCGGGCGACTGGAATGCATTTTTTGGTTTTGGCACCAACATTCTGGTGAATTTACTGGTACTCACAGGTTTACTCAGATTTGTACTGAAAATGCCAGATGACATCGTGTTTGGCCGTATCCTGCCCGCCACTGGGCTCATGCTGTTTTTAAGCACGATGTACTACGCCTGGCTGGCCTATAAGCTCGCTAGGGAAACCGGCCGCACCGATGTCTGTGCCCTGCCCTCTGGGGTCAGCGTACCGCATATGTTTGTGGTGGTGTTTGTGATTATGCTGCCAATTTCGCTAAGCAGCGGCGACCCGGTCAAAGGCTGGGAGGCGGGCCTGGCCTGGGTGTTTATTCAGAGTTTTGTGCTGATACTGGGCGGCTTCATTGCGCCAGTGATACGTAAAATCACACCGCGGGCCGCCCTGCTGGGAACGCTGGCCGGGGTTTCCGTGGCGTTTATCAGCCTGCGTCCGGCACTGGAAATGTTTATGACCCCAATGGTGGGTGTGGTCTGCTTTGCCATCATCCTGGCCAGCTGGTTTGGCGGAGTACGCTACTATAAGGGCATCCCGGCCGGTCTGGTGGCGATTGCGGTAGGTACGCTGATTGCATGGGGCTCCAACCTGTTTGGCCTCAACTATGCACACATGAGTCTGGATAACGTCACCGTTGCCGTATCCAACTTTGGCTTCTCGGTGCCGCTGCCAGCCTTTGGTCACGTCTTCTCCGGCTTTGAGTTTTTAGGCGTCATCCTGGTCACCGCCATCCCGTTCGGCATTTATGATCTGGTCGAAGCCATGGACAACGTCGAAAGTGCCGCCGCCGGTGGCGACAGCTTTCCCACCACCAAAGTACTGTCTGCCGATGGCGTCATCAGCCTCATAGGCTGCATGATGGGTAACCCGTTTATCAACGCCGTCTATATCGGCCATCCCGGCTGGAAGGCCATGGGTGGGCGCATTGGTTACTCGGCCGCGACCGGCGTCATGGTATTGCTGCTGTCGTGGCTAGGGATTATCGCGCTGATCGCATCATTGATCCCGGTGGTCGCCATCTCCCCCATCCTGCTCTATATCGGCATGCTCATCGGCGCTCAGGCTTTTCAGGAAACCCCCAAAAGCCACGCCCCAGCCATCATGCTGGCATTTATGCCGCATGTGGCCGCCTGGGGCAAGCTGCAAATTGACAATGCACTGAGCGTCGCCGGCACCAGCGCCGCCACCCTTGGCATGGACAAGCTCGGCCAGGTCGGCGTGCTCTACCATGGGCTGGAAGTCCTGGGCGGGGGCGCCATTCTCGGCGGATTGATGCTGGGCGCCATTGCCGCACTGGTGATTGAGCGCACCCTGGACAAGGCAGCCCTGTTTGCACTGGCTGGCGCGGTATTCACCTTCTTTGGCCTGATGCATGGCGAAGCCATCGGCATCGCCCAGTCGCTGCCGGTGGCCAGCAGCTATCTGGTGGTAGCCGCCATGCTGTGGCTGGCCAGCAAATATGCCAGCTTTCATCCGCAAGCCAGGGCGCACGGCATTGCAGCGGCCTGCTAACACACCGCCCCTTTAGCAGAGAAACCTCCTATGCATCTAGATATTGCAAGTTTACGTGCGGCCTATCTGAACAGGGCACTGACCCCGGTTCAGCTGATGCGGACACTCGCCACCAGGATACACGCGGAAGATGACCATCATATTTGGATACACCGCCTCAGTCTGGAAGAGATGCTGGCGTATGCAGAAAAACTGGAAGCGCAGGACCCTGCCAGCCTGCCGCTGTACGGCATCCCGTTTGCCATCAAGGACAATATTGACCTGGCGGGTTGCCCGACCACCGCGGCCTGCCCGGCCTATGCCTACACCCCCGCCCAGCATGCCACCGTCGTGGCAAAACTGATTGCGGCGGGCGCCATTCCGGTGGGCAAAACCAATATGGACCAGTTTGCCACCGGGCTGGTAGGCACGCGCTCGCCATACGGTGCCTGCAAAAACAGTATTGATCCCGAGTACATTTCAGGCGGCTCCAGCTCCGGTTCAGCTGTGGCGGTCGCGCTGGGCCTGGTCAGCTTCAGCCTGGGCACCGATACGGCAGGCTCAGGACGCATCCCTGCCGCCTTCAACAATCTGGTGGGTGTCAAACCCACCTGCGGCTTACTGAGCACGCAGGGCATGATCCCGGCTTGTCGCTCACTGGATTGCATGTCCATCTTTGCCCTGAACACGGACGACGCCGAGGCGGTGCTGCAGGTTGCGCAAGGCCAGGATACCCTGGACCCTTATTCGCGGGCAACTCCGGCCAGCGCCTGCAGCACATTTCCACCCGCATTTCATTTTGGCGTGCCGATGCCGCAGCAATGTGCCTTTTTCGGCAACAGCGAGACACCACGACTGTTTACACAAGCCATTGCGTCACTGGAGGCATTGGGTGGCACAAAGGTGGAAATCGATTTTTCAGTCTTTTTAGAGACGGCGCGCCTGCTGTATGAAGGCGCGATTGTCGCCGAACGGTATGCGGCCATCCGCCCGTTTATAGAGCAGCAGCCGCACTCACTGCACCCAGTGACACGCCGTATTATTGAGGGCGCCCGCCAGTTTAGTGCCGCGGATGCCTACGACACCCTCTACCGGCTGCAAGCTAACCGGGCAAGCGCTGCTGACACATGGCAACAGGTGGATGTGCTGGTGACGCCGACCGCCGGGACCATATTCACCATTGCTGAAGTGGAAGAGGACCCCGTCAATACGAACAGTCAACTGGGATACTATACCAACTTTATGAACTTGCTGGACCTGTCTGCCATTGCAGTCCCTGCCGGCTTTCAACACAATGGACTGCCCTTTGGCATTACATTGTGTGCCCCGGCATTTCATGATCACGCATTACTGCAACTGGCAAAACGATGGGAACACTTATCATGACACCTTCGATTCCAGCCTCCTCACACATGATCATGGTTGCCGTGTGTGGCGGCCACATGCAGGGACTACCGCTCAATGCAGAATTAGTGGCCTTGGGCGCCATTTTTGTATGCGAGGCGAAGACAGCAGCAATCTACCGGCTATTCAAACTGCCTCAATTCGAGCCGCCACGCCCCGGGCTGGTCAGAGTCAATCAGCCACCAGGCCAGGCGATTGCAGTGGAAATCTGGCAACTGCCGCTAGAAGCCTATGGCACACTGGTGGCGCGGGTACCGCCGCCTCTGTGTTTTGGTACATTAACACTGAGCAATGGCAGCCAGGTACAGGGATTTTTATGCGAGAGCTATGCCGCCGAGCACGGCATGGATATTTCTGCCTTCGGTGGATGGCGCGCCTACCTGCAGAGCGTGCAATCCTCCTGATACGAGGGATGCAGTTGGCATCATGGCCGAGTCACGCGTTAATGACCACCCGTTTCTGTGTACTCGTTTACTGCCATAGGCAGCCTGTACAATTGCGCAGGTCGGTGAATGATTGCGTAAAGGCTGAAACTAGTCTGCTTTTGCAACGTAATTGGCAGCCAGCGTGGCATAGAGCGGGGGGCTGATCAAACGTGCCACCACGCGCGCAATAAACGATACCGCAATCAGGCTAATCACCATGGCGTGTCCGTTGATCATTTCCATCACAATGATAAAAGAGGTAAGCGGTGCCTGCGTGACAGCCGCCAGAAAAGCAGTCATAGCCAAGGCATTCACTGCAACTGCAATCTCAGGATCCTGAAACAACAGATTAAGCTCGTATCCAAAACCAGCCCCAATCGAAAGTGACGGAGCAAAAATACCCCCAGGCACACCACTCAGATAAGTGAACAGCGTGGCCAGATACTTGACTGGCGCATAGTACCAGGTACCTGCAAAATCATCTCCCAACAACTGGTGCGTATATGCATAGCCTGTCCCATGCGCTGCGCCCAAGCTGACGGCGCCGAGCAGGGCCACCATCAAGCCACAAAAGCCTGCCCACCATACCGGATGGTATTTGCGGAACTGATCCAACCGGCACGGTGTGAAACGGCTGGACTCAATCAACACGCGGCTGAACAACCCGCCGACTAAGCCACAAAAAAGGCCAGTAACGATCACAGGGATCACAATATCGGCCCCGATTTCGCCTACCTCAATACTGCCAAAGTAAGTGTAATTACCCAGCAGGGAGATGGAAACCAGACCCGACAATACAATCGCCGTGATGAGTACGCCATTGGTTTTTTCTTCATAGCTCCGGCCCAGTTCTTCGATGGCAAACACAATGCCGGCCAGCGGCGTATTAAATGCGGCAGAAATACCGGAGGCACCCCCTGCGAGCAACAGATGACGCGGCTCAATTGCAAAGGACGCTGGCAAATAACGCTTGAACGCAATCATGATACTGGCACCCACCTGGACTGATGGCCCCTCGCGCCCGGCAGAAAACCCGGCAGCTAACGCCCCGGTGCCCAGCACGATTTTGGCCAGAGCGATTTTAAGCGAAACCAGCCTATGCATCATGGCTTCGCCATGATGCTTGTTGAGCGCCGCCATGGTTTGGGGAATCCCGCTGCCATTCACCCCGGTAAACCAGCGTAAGGTCAGCCAGGTAATCAGCATGCCAGCCACTGGCGTGAGTACAAGAGGCAGCCACCAGGCCGTGCGTTGCATGCCGAAAAACAGGTTAATCGCCCATTCTGAAATTTTGGCATAAAGCACCACCACCAGTCCGGCAGACAAAGCCGCCAGCCATACCAGACAGCGCCCTATCCACTCATCGCGATTTAAACGCACGACATCCAGGACCCGCATGACCACTGGTTTGAGCTGTACTAAAAATGTGAAATGACGCATGAAAATATTGCAGACAATCTAATCAGAGTTGTGCTAATAATAAGCTTGGCAGCCACATTGAATAGCAGAATTGTATCCTGATTTTGAATGTTTGATGGCTATCAATATAAATAATCACACGGGTATCGTACAGAGGCAAAAGTGCCTCATGGTTAAATGCTGCATAGTCAGCGTCTGCACAAACTTTGCAGACAACATATGGTCATAGCAACACTGCCCTGCAAGTAATGTATGTCGATTGTTTAGCGCAGGCAGCCAACACAATAATGCACTATTTTTCAGGGGAAATTTGAATGATGAACAATATCACCACATTGCGCGATCTGGTTGGCATCGGCCATACCCCGGCCAAACTGGCGAATGCGGCGCTCATTTTGATTGATTGCCAGAACACATACCGTGAAGGTCTATTGCAGCTGGAGGGCGTTGAGCCGGCATTGCTTGAGGCCAAAATCCTGCTCGACCAGGCGCGCAGGCTAGGCGTGCCTGTCATTCATGTGCAACATGATGCGGGCGCAGGCAGTCCCTATGATATCCGGGCAGAAAGTGGTCAGATTGCCGATATTGTGGCACCAAAGGCGGGTGAGCCAGTCATCACCAAACATTATCCAAATGCCTTTATACAAACGGGGCTGGAAGAGGTGCTCAAAAGCAAAGGTGTGCAGAATATTGTGCTGGCCGGATTTATGACCCATATGTGCATTCAATCAACAGCCCATGGCGCATTTAATCTGGGCTTTGCGCCTACGATTGTGAGCAGTGCCACCGCCACCAGAACCCTTAGCCTGCCAGATGGCTCACTGCTTTCGGCTAATCAGATACAAACCGCTGCATTGGCTATGACCCGCGATCTGTATGCAGTGGTGGTCGACACAGCGGCCGAGGTTTGTTGAAGGCGCCTCGGCAATTATCGGGCCGCAGGCTTTTGCCTGCGGCGCCTAGTCCAGCGCTGATGCCACTTTAGAAGCGCCCAGGCAGCGCAAGATCAGATAACCGGCCACTCCGGCAAGCACAGAGGCGGCAAGCACTCCTGATTTAGCCATCAGCAAGTATTCAGGTTGTCCGCTAAACCCAAGTTCCGAGATAAAAATAGACATGGTGAAGCCAATCCCGCCCAACAATGACACGGCAGCGACCTGACTGAAACGGGTGCCGGAAGGTAGCTGGCCGATATGCAAGCGCAAAGCCAGCCAGCATGCGCCGGTAATGCCTAAAAATTTCCCCAGCAACAAGCCAAACAGCACGCCCAGAAACACCGGGTGCGAAACCGTCGCCGACAAACTACTGGTGTCCACGGGGATTCCGGCATTAAACAAGGCAAACACAGGAATCACCAGAAAGGCCACCGGCAGATGCCAGGCATGCTCCAGCCGTTGCAATGGCGTTTGCACCCCTTTGGCGCTTTCTTCCATATGCTCGGAAATCGCATACAACTTATCATTGACCATGACACTGTCATTGGTCTGCTTGTTCGCTGAAAAATCGGCTACCTGACGCTCTATCATTGCCACAAATGTGGCCGGATTATATTTGGATCGGGCAGGCACAGTGAAAGCTCCCAACACTCCCGCCAGGGTCGCATGCACACCGGAGGCATACATGGCGTACCACAGCAGGATGGCGATCAGAAAATAAGGCACCACATTCCGGATACCGGCAAAGTTGAAAGTCACCAGCACACCCACCAGCGCAGCCGCAATCGTCAGCCAGACCAGGTCCAGTTGCTGCGTGTAAAACACTGCAATCACCAGCACGGCCCCCAGATCATCCGCAATGGCCAGCGCCACCAGAAAGGTAATCAAAGACTTTGGCACCCGGCTGGCCAGCAACACGAGCACACCGACTGCAAATGCAATGTCCGTGGCCATGGGAATGCCCCAGCCACCTGCGCGGTCGGTGCCGACATTAAATGCCAGATAAATCAGTGCTGGCACCACCATGCCCCCCACGGCAGCAATCACAGGCAATGCGGCCTGGCGCAAATCTGACAGTTCCCCCACCATGAACTCTCTTTTCAGTTCGAGGCCCACCACAAAAAAGAATAAAGCCATCAAACCATCGTTGACCCAATGATGCAGGCTCAGCTGAAACTGCCAAGGGCCCAGGCTAATGGCCAACGGCAGATGCAAGGCATGCTGATACACTTCGGAAAAGGCACTGTTAGCCAGAAACAATGCCATCACGGCAGTCGCCATCAGCAAAAAACCACTGGTCGTTTGCTGGTGAATAAATTGCTCAAATGGCGTTAGAACCTTTTTGAAAGTGCGCTCCCAGGGTGCATAGTTAACGACATCATTCTTTTTGATCTTTGGTTGCTTACTCGACATGGGACAGACCTTTGCTCATCCGTAATACATAGATATAAAACTAATTGCTTTCATTCTAAAGTGTAAGTCACTGGATGAACAGCCTGAAATGGCGATTGCAGAGACATGACCCAGATAAATGCAGGCCACAAAAAAACCCGCCGAGGCGGGTTTTTGCAGCACTACCGGCCTGTACAGGCCAGACCAGCATCATCTTATTCTTGCGGAAGAATATTAGACGCTTGCGCACCTTTAGGGCCAGTGGTCACTTCAAAGCTCACGCGCTGATTTTCACGCAGCGTTTTAAATCCTTGACCTTGAATCGCGGAGAAGTGCGCGAACAGATCCTGACCACCATCATCAGGCGTGATGAAGCCAAAACCTTTAGAATCGTTAAACCATTTGACGGTACCTAATGCCATAGTATTTCCTTTAAAGTAAATTGAGATGAAAAATAAGGGAATGCTCCCATGAGCGAGACTGAAGCTAAATGGGTGATGAAAAAATACCCTCAGACACCTCTATCAACTACGTTAAAGGGACATCTTGAAACAACAGGTACAAAATCCAACAACGACAACAATGCTTGCATATCGCACAGCCATACTATGGCACGTTCGCGCATGGCAGACAAGTGAAATGTGATTGGCAGGCTGACTATGCGGTGCATCCCCTGACAAAGGTCAAATAACGCTTTTAAAAATCAGGCTTTTTTGACAAACTCGGATTTGAGCTTCATCGCACCAAAGCCTTCGATTTTGCAATCAATATCATGGTCGCCATCAACCAGGCGGATGTTTTTCACTTTTGTTCCCACCTTGACCACAGACGAGGAACCTTTGACTTTCAGATCTTTAATCACGGTGATGGTATCGCCATCCTGCAAGATGTTGCCATTGGCATCACGCACCACTTTTTCCGTCACCCCAGCCTCCTGCATCTGTTGCGGATTCCACTCATGGGCGCACTCTGGACACATCAGCATATCGCCATCCTGATAAGTGTATTCAGAATTGCATTGTGGGCAAGCAGGCAAAGTGGTCATTGCAAAGACTCCGGCAGTTTCAAAAGCGCATGATTAAACCACAATCAGCCGCACAGGAACATTTACGCAATAAGTAAGTAGGGACTCACTGCAATGATTTGGCCAGCAATTCTGTCTATTCTCCGATGGCAAAGCCGATCCCAAACATGGTTTGCGCCTGGTTGTAATCGAGCAATGACACACCATAACCGCTCGCCAGCATGGCATAAAAACGTGCGCTTTCATTCTTGAACGGTTTGTATTGCACATCCATTTTGACATAGCCACGGTTGTCGCTGCGCAGGTTGTTACGGAGCAATATGCTGGCAGCTGTCGTATTGGCTTCGCTATCCCAGCGCAGCGTCACGTCTCCATAACCCATGTATTTACTGATATCCGGGTTATCGTCATCAGACTTGCTTTCAGGAATCCGCCACCACGGTTTGAACAACAGACTATAGCGCTCATTCAGTTGCCAGCCACCTTGCAGGTAGATTCGGTTCCAGCTACGCGACAATGGCATGGAACGGCCATTCGATTCATGCACAACGCCCAGATTCAGCAAATCTGGAATCACTGCCCAGCGTTTGGGCGCTTCAGGGCTGTTTAATCCCAGCGACAAAATCAGTTCAGGCGAGTAGTTGTGGTCGCGCACAGGTCGCGATTGCGATTCGTTATACACTTGCCAGAACGACTGCTGGGTGTAGGCGCCCCACAGGCGCGCACTCTGTATCCAGTTATTTTTAGGCAGCCAGTCTGAAAAGTTCATTAACTGGGTTTTCAGGCTGATCTGAAAATGGATGTCATTATGATCCAGCGCCCGGTCTTGTGTATTTGGACGGGAGGGAGAGTCCGGGACTTGATTAGGGTTGCTGGAATAGGACGTGACAATGTAATTCTGCTGATACGTTTCGAGGTCGGTAAAATGCAATTCATCCTGACTGTTAAGATGCCATTTACGGGCAAGGTAACCGGTATCGGCGCTAACTTTAGCCACCAGTTCAGTCTGCGCAGGTGAAAGTATGGGTGAGGTAATCTGGGTAGTTGCATACTGTCCGGCCACTTTATCAAAGCATACCAGGCGCCGACTGGCATCATCTGAAAACTCGGTTTGACAAGTGCGCAAGGCTTGTTGCATTTCGCTCATTGGCGCCGCCCATGCCAACTCCATAGAGAGCAAAGCGGTGATTGTTAGCAAACCACCTATATGCAGACGCAGCAACGCGTTGCGTGATTTAAACCCATGGCTCATGTTTAACTTCCTTTATGGCGCAGGATTCATCATCGTCAGATGCAATTGCTCAACTTCGGCCAACACGGCCTCGCTGAGCCGCACCTGGTAGGCGGCGATATTTTCCTGCAGTTGCGACAGGCTGGTCGCACCGATAATGGTGGTGCCGACAAACCAGCGATGGTAGACAAAACTCAATGCCAGCTGCGTAGGCGTCAGACCATGCGCGCGTGCCAGCTCGGTATATGCCCTGGCGGCGGCAGGCACGCCCGGTTTTTTATAGCGTTGGGCATAGCCCAGAAACAGGGTCACACGACCCGGTGTGGCAGGATCATCCACATACTTGCCAGTCAGATGCCCAAAGGCCAGTGGCGAATAAGCGGCCAGACTGATCCCTTCGCGGTAGAGCACTTCGGTCATGCCGAACTCCATGCCACGGTTCATCAGGTTATAGCAGTTTTGCAGCACAGCCACCCGTGGCAGACCCTGTTCACGCGCCACCCGCAAAAACTCCATCACCCCCCAAGGCTGCTCATTGCTCAGGCCAATCGCGCGCACTTTACCTTCGCGAACCAGCTCATCCAGCACTTCGAGCTGGGTTTGAATGGATATCCAGGCCATTGGATGACCATCTTTATCCAGTTCGGCCTTGGGATCAAACTGGTACTGACCGAACATGGGCACATTACGCTCGGGCCAGTGTAAATACAGCACATCGAGATAATCGGTTTGCAGGCGCTGTAAACTCTGATGCACCGCTTCGCGGATATTGTCGCGGTCATGCCCGCTGGGGCCACCGCGGATCCAGTGCATGCCGCGACGCGGACCGGCCACTTTGCTGGCCAGTACAAAGCGGTCGCGCGCCTGTGTTTTGATCCAGTGCCCCAGCATGGTTTCTGTGCGTGTGACCGTTTCAGCCCGTGGCGGCACCGGATACATTTCCGCGGTATCAATAAAATTGATGCCCTGCGCCAGCGCATAATCCAATTGTGTATTGGCGTCCTGCTGGGTGTTCTGGTCACCAAAAGTCATGGTGCCGAGTGTGATTCTGGAGACGCGCAATGCGCTGCCTCCCAATAAAATGCTATCCATTAATGTAATACCTGTTTTTCTGGGGTGCCTTGTACTACGATGGCAGAAACGGTGCCAGGTTCCCCGCCACTCTGCAATGTCCAACCGGCGTCTTTGGCGGCAATCAGTAACATCCGTGCAATAGCCAACACCAATTCTTTAGTCAGATTGATATTCACATTCATATGGTTAAGGCAATGCAGCGTCATGCTCCGCAATTGCGCGTTGACTGCCTGGAATTGCGACCCCACGGCCAATAGAGGACCCTGTTCAACAACAGGCATTCTTTCCTCATAAGCCGTATTAAAATCCAGTGACTCCAGTGACTCCATGGCCACCGCTTCCTCGGCAAACTGCCGCGTCGCCTCGCCTGGAGCAGGCGCTGCTGACTGTGTATACGTGCTTTCGGAGGCCCCGGCTGGCGCCACTGGCAGATTGGCTTCACGGTTGAGCACTGCAAACAATTGGCGAGTAATGCGATAAGTAATCCATACCTGAATTTCACTGCCATCACTCATCCCGGCACGGAGCATCAAACGGTCCTGTTGTGTGTCATAAGACAAATTGATCTGTTGTATGGACTTGGGCTGCATACTGTCACGACTTTCTGCATTCATTGAAGCATATATGTACAGCATTAACTTACTAAAAGCCATCCCAAAAAGATAGTTCAAGCCAGGTATTTTTTGTATCCCCCCTCATAAAACCAGGGATCGCAGTAGTCAGCGTAAAATTTAGAAACCGCTTGCTTCGCTAATAAAAGAAAATTTCAGTAATAGTGATGGTTACATTTATGCAAATACTATGATCACCAGACAGATAATGCTATCGTCACGTCAAACCAATATGGCAGTTAGGGCATGTTAACGCTACTTCAATTGTCGATGTGCATCTGTCACCAGTGTTATCAAAGCGTGAGAAGCGCTGTTTGCGCACTCCCAACAAGCGCATAACAACGCGGAGAGCGCTGATGGCAATTAGACCCCTCCGGGCTGGAGAGCACTGACAGGCTCCAGTGCCCTTACGAAACGGCTTGATCACAGGATATTGATCGTTGACAAAAAATCACAATGAGCGCGCGCGTCTCGCTGCTGTACTCAGTTACCAGATACTGGACTCGGTCACAGAATCCGATTTTGACCAGCTGGTTGCACTGGCCTGCCAATTATTTGCAGTGCCAATCGCTGCCGTCAGCATCATGGACAGGCACCGCCAGTGGTTTAAATCCGCCCAAGGGCTGGAGATGAGTCAAATTGCACGGGATGTCTCATTTTGCCAATATGCCATTCGTAGCCAATCCCCGCTGATCGTGGAAGATACTCAGCGGGATGCCCGATTCATGCTGAGTGCCCTCGTCGTACATCCGCCGTATGTCCGTGCCTATGCTGGCATTCCACTCATCAATACTGACGGCTATGCCATCGGTACATTTTGCGTGATGGACCATCAACCGCGGATTTTTTCCGAAGTCGAGCTCGGCCTGCTGAACATACTGGCTAACCAGACGACGAAACTACTGGAACTCCGCAAGGAAATTATTCAAAGAATTGAGTTCAGTGACCAGCTCAGGCGTATTTATGACTCGCAAAGCAAAGCCCAGGAGTTATGGAAACAAGCCATCGACGCTGTCGGTGATGGCGTGTGGGACTGTGACCTGGTCAGCGGACACTATTTTTTTGGATATAGCTGGCTGAAAATGCTGGGGTACGATCAGGACGACCTGGTTCCCCACTTTGTCACGCTGTACGATTTACTGCATGCAGAAGACAAACCACGTTTTGAAGCGCATATCCATGCGTACTTGAGCGGGCAAGCCGACGAATACAAAATCGAGTACCGGATTCGTTGCAAGAACAGCGATTACAAGTGGGTATTATCGCGCGGTATGATTGTTGAACACGATGAAAACAGGCAGCCCAAACGCGTGGTGGGCACCCATACCGATATTTCACAAGCCAAAATGCTGGAGCAATCCATCTGGCAACAAGCGCATTTTGATAACCTGACTGGCTTACCCAATCGCCGCCTGTTTCTGGACAGGCTGGCGCACGAACGCAGCGTCAGCCAGCGGGAGGACAAGCAATTTGCCGTCATTTTTATTGATCTGGATGGGTTTAAAGCGGTCAATGACGCACACGGCCATCTGGTGGGTGACCAGTTACTGGTCGCGTTTAGCCAGCGCATTCAGACATTTTTCAGGCAATCGGACACGTTTGCCAGATTTGCCGGGGACGAGTTTGCAATGATCCTTGGCAATATGCAATCGCAAGCAGACATGACTACCTTTGCAGAAAAAATCGTACAGGCCACCAAACAACCATTTCAGCTGGATGAGGTGACCGTACAAATCTCTGCCAGCATCGGCCTGGCCTGTTACCCGCAACACGGCACCGAGGTGGATGATTTATTACGCAACTCCGACGCAGCCATGTATGCCGCGAAGGCCCAAGGAAAAAACTGCTGGGTGCTGTACGTGCCGGGGATGTGATACGCAACAGGCGGTATCGGTTCAAATGCGCAAACATAGGCAACGAGTAAAAAGTCATTTATCAATATAGATTCAATGACTTACTACACATTTAAAATCACCTCTGCAGGCAGTAACGATGTTAAAAAAAATTTATTGATCATCAACTGCAAGTAGTCGCACAGTATCGATTTAGATATTTGTTTTAAGATATGCTTTTAACACAATATTTGGGAAAAAAAATGGCACACTGGTTTTCAGACAATGTGCAAAGTATAGGCAATACGCCACTGGTACGCCTGAATCGGCTGACAGCGCCGGGACAGGCAACGATTCTCGCCAAAATTGAAGGCCGCAACCCGGCTTATTCGGTCAAGTGCCGGATCGGCGCGGCCATGATCTGGGAGGCAGAAAAACAGGGCTTGCTCGGACCTGGCAAAGAGATCATTGAACCCACCAGCGGCAATACCGGCATTGCGCTGGCCTTTGTGGCAGCCGCACGTGGCGTTCCCATTACCCTGACCATGCCGGAAACCATGAGCGTGGAACGGCGCAAGCTGCTGCTGGCCTATGGTGCCAAACTGGTGCTCACCGAAGGGGCCAAGGGCATGAAGGGGGCGATTGCCAAAGCAGAAGAAATTGCCGCTTCTGATCCGTCAAGGTATGTGTTATTGCAGCAATTTAAAAACCCGGCGAATCCGGCCATTCACGCACAAACCACCGGGCCCGAAATCTGGCGAGATACGGATGGCAAGGTCGATATTTTTGTATCAGGGGTTGGCACCGGCGGCACCATTACAGGCGTCACACGCTACTTCAAACAGATACAGAAAAGGAACATCCTGTCTGTGGCGGTAGAGCCAGCGGCCAGCCCTGTATTGACGCAATTCAGGGCCGGACAGGAACTCGCCCCGGCACCCCACAAAATCCAGGGCATAGGCGCAGGCTTTGTACCAGACATCCTGGACCTGAGTCTGATCGATGCCATTGAACAAGTCAGTAACGAAGAGGCCATAGAATACGCACGGCGCCTGGCGCTGGAAGAGGGCATACTGGCGGGCATTTCCTGCGGTGCAGCTGTGGCGGTTGCCGCGCGTTATGCGGCCAACCCCGAACACGCAGGCAAAACCATCGTGGTGATCTTGCCAGACTCGGGTGAGCGCTATTTAAGCTCTGTGCTCTTCGAAGGGATGTTTGATGCACAAGGCTTGAGCACATCCGCCTGAACGCAATGGATGCAGGCACTCAGCCGCAAATGCGTGCTGAATGCCCGTCTATGTCCATACACTTCAAGCAGCAAGTGTCTGCCTTGCCTCCCGTAAAGTCTGTATCAAAAGCGATACAGATCTATACTTTGCATGTCCATCAATAAGTCCCATTTAAAGACAACGATTACCGTAACAACGCATGTCATTTGTCTTAAATTCGACGAGGGAGGAACGACTGCCAGCATTTGTTGATCCTGAATACCGGCAAAGGCAAAAAGTTGCTTTACAATCTGTGCAGAGTATTGGCATCCCTATCCGCACGGTGAACATTATGCTAAAGATGCCAGTCACATAACCTTGTTGAAATATATTGCCTACACCATGCCAGACAAAAAAATATTAATCAAAACGTTGCTTGTAACCGTGCTTGCTGGTGGTGCCATATGGGGGTGGAAAGCATTGCATGCCAATCATGAGCAACACACCGCCTCTCAAACCCAACATGAGAAACCGGGAAGCAAGCGTCACGGGAAAGTGGGGGGCTATCCAGGGCAAGGAGACAGGCCAACCCCGGTACTGGCTGCCACAGTCACCAAAGCAGATATCCCGGTGGTGCTGACGGCGCTGGGAACAGCGACCCCTTCCGCAGTGGTGACAGTCACCAGCCGCGTCGATGGTCAGCTGATTCAAGTACAGTTTCAGGAAGGGCAACTGGTCAAGCAAGGGCAGTTGCTCGCCAAGATCGATCCGCGACCCTTTGAAACTGCCCTTGGTCAGATTCAGGGGCAGGCCGCACGCAACCAGGCCCTGCTTAAAAATAGCCAGATTGATCTGGAGCGCTTTAAAACGCTGCAATCTCAGGACTCCATTGCTTCACAGCAGGTGGACTCACAAGCTTCGCTGGTGCAGCAATATCAGGGCACCGTTCAGGCAGACCGGGCACTGGTTGAAAGTGCAAAACTGCAACTGGCCTTCACCAACATTACTGCGCCCATCAGTGGACGCATCGGCTTGCGTCAGGTGGATGCCGGCAACAACATCACCGCGGCCAACCCGATTGCGGTGATCAATGCCGTGCATCCGATTCATGTGGTGTTCACCCTGCCGGAAGACAAGGTCAGCCGACTGGTCAAACAGACGCAAAGTCAGGCCGGGGCACATGCGCCGGTGGTGGAGGCCTGGGATAAATCCAACACTCAACTGCTGGCCAAAGGCGCACTCAAAAGCATCGACAACCAGATTGATACCACGTCGGGCACCATTAAACTCAAAGCCGAATTTTCTAACCTGGATAACAGTCTGTTCCCCAATCAGTTTGTGAATATTCGCCTGCACAGTGAAACCCTGCGCAATGCCAGTGTGGTGCCAGTCAATGCATTACAGCACAACAATCAGGGCGCATTTGTCTATCTGATCAAGTCAACAGAAAAAGGCGAGACTGTCAGCCTGCAAGCTGTCACGGTAGGCTACAACGACGGCGAGCGCGCAGCCATTACCAGTGGCCTGCAAGCCGGTGACCGCGTGGTGAGCAGCGGCGTAGATAAACTGAGAGACCAGGCAAAGGTCATCGTGAAAGACCCGCAGCGCAGCGCAGCAACAGACGCCCCGCAGACACAGCCAGACCAACAAAGACGCAAACACCGCCAGGCGTCTGGTGCATAGGATGTACGGATTGATATGAATCCTTCACGCATATTTATTCTGCGTCCGGTGGCAACATCGCTGCTGATGATTGCTATTTTTCTGGCAGGAGTGCTGGCGTATACGCTGTTGCCGAAGTCAGCTTTGCCGCAAGTGGATTATCCAATTATTCAGGTAGTCACGCTCTATCCAGGTGCCAGTGCCGAAGTGATGGCCATGAACGTGACCTCACCACTGGAGCGACAGTTTGGCTCCATGTCCGGACTGGCGCATATGTCTTCGGCCAGTTCAGGCGGCGTGTCAGTGATTACCTTGCAGTTCACCCTCAAGAACAGCCTGGATGTCGCAGTGCAATCGGTGCAGGCCGCCATCAATGCTGCCAGCAGCTTCCTGCCCGCTGATTTGCCCACGCCGCCGGTCTATAACAAGGTGAATCCGGGAGATGCCCCCATTCTGACCCTGGCCGTGACCTCGCCCAGCATGACGTTGCCCAAGCTACGTGACCTTGTGGATACACGGATGGCGCAAAAAATTGCCCAGGTCAGCGGCGTGGGACAAGTCAGCATCGATGGCGGGCAAAAACCAGCCATCCGTATTCAGATCAATCCGGCCGTGCTGGCGGCGTACGGACTCGGCTTTGATACGATACGCACCGTCATTGACAGTGCCAACTCCAACCAGGCCAAGGGCAATATTGATGGCCCCCTGCTCGCCTATGAGCTGGAGGCCAACAGCCAGCTGACCTCGGCTGAAGAGTATCGTAACCTGATCATTGCCAATGTGGCGGACCGGCCCCTGCGCCTGCGTGATGTGGCGGAAGTCAGTGAATCGCAGGAAGACAAATACCTGGCGGCCTGGGCCAACCGCAGCCCGGCTATTCTGGTCAACATCAAACGCCAGCCAGGTGCGAATGTCATTGAGGTGGTCGAACAGATTCGTGCGCGTTTGCCCGAGTTGACCGCTGGCCTGCCGCTGGATGTCACGGTCACTGAGCTGACCAACCGTACGCATACCATCCGCAGTGCGCTGCATGACGTGCAGTTTGAACTGATGCTGGCGATTGCACTGGTGGTGATGGTGATCTTCCTGTTTTTGCGCACGGCCGCGGGTACCATTATCCCCAGCCTGACCGTGCCGTTATCCCTGGTCGGCACCTTCACAGTGATGGTGGCTGCCGGGTTCAGCATCAACAACCTGACTTTGATGGCACTCACCATTGCTACCGGCTTTGTGGTGGACGATGCGATTGTGATGATCGAAAATATTGCGCGCCATATTGAAGAAGGTGAAACACCATTAAATGCAGCCCTGAAAGGTGCACGCCAAATTGGCTTCACCATTATTTCGCTGACGTTTTCACTGATTGCGGTGCTGATTCCACTGCTGTTTATGGGCGATGTGATTGGTCGATTGTTCCGCGAGTTTGCGGTGACACTGGCCGTGGCTATTTTGATTTCTGCGTTTGTATCGCTGACACTGACGCCGATGTTATGTGCCCGATTGCTGCGGGCCCCGGCACCCCACCCCGCCGGGGATAAAAAGCCTGACTTGATGGACAAGGTCGTGCAGGCATACAGTCGCGGCTTGACACTTGCATTCAAGCACCAGCCGTTGGTATTACTGATTGCCGCACTTTCTCTCGCATGCACCCTGGCACTTGCCTTCGTCATTCCAAAAAGCCTGTTTCCAACGCAAGATACCGGCTTGATTCAAGTGATTACCGAAGCGTCTGATGCAGCCGCATTCCAGCAAGTCAGCCTTGCTCAGCAGGCACTGCTCGATGCCATCCTCGAAGATGCAGATGTCGCCAGCGTATCCTCTGTCGCCGGCGTGGATGGTGTGAATACCACACACAACAGTGGTCGCTTGCTGATCAACCTCAATCCTTACCCGCAACGCACGGCAACCGCTTCCGAAGTGATTGCGCGGATGCAACCGGCACTTCAGCAACATGCCAGCATCGCCCTGTACATGCAGCCGGTACAGGACCTGACGCTGTCTGACCGCATCAGCAGCACCCAGTACCAGTATTTACTAACCGGCACCGACCTGGGCGCGCTGAATACCGCGCTACCCCGGTTTCTGGAAAAATTGCAGGCGCTGCCGCAACTGGTTGAGGTGAAAAGCAACCAGCATGACGAAGGCCTGCGGGCGTCCATCATGGTAGACCGCGACAGTGCTGGACGTTTCGGCATTACCATGGCCGATGTAGACAATGCGCTGTACAGCGCCTTTGGCCAGCGCATGATCTCGACCATTTTCACCCAGGCCAACCAGTACCGGGTGATTCTTGAAGCCAAACTGGCAGGCACTTCTGGCCTGGCGGCATTGCAACAGGTGTATGTCAGCAGCAGCAACGGCAAACAGGTGCCACTCGCCAGTATTGCCACCCTCACCGAACAACCCGCCTCACTGGTCGTACACCGTGAGGACCAGCTTCCTTCCATTGAAATCGGTTTTAATCTGGCGCCCGGCTATGCACTGGGCGATGCCGTCACAGCCATTGAGGCCGTCAAACAGGGGATGCAGTGGCCACCCACCATCATCAGCCGCTTTCAGGGTGCGGCCTCGGCCTTTGAATCTGCGCTCAATAATGAACTGTTTTTAATGCTGGCCGCCATGTTGACCATGTATATCGTACTGGGCATTTTGTATGAGAGCTATATTCACCCGCTGACCATTTTATCCACACTGCCGTCTGCAGGCGTGGGGGCCTTGCTCGCACTGATGGTGACCCAGCATCCGCTGAGTGTGATTGCCATTATCGGCATTATCCTGCTGATTGGCATTGTGCAGAAAAATGCCATCATGATGATCGATTTTGCGCTGGAGGCCGAGCGCACGCGTGGTCTCAGCGCACAGGAAGCGATTTACCAGGCCTGCCTGCTGCGCTTTCGGCCTATCCTGATGACCACACTGGCCGCCTTGCTGAGTGCGGTGCCACTGGTCACCGGTGACGGGCCGGGTTCTGAGCTGCGCGCCCCCCTGGGCATTGCCATGATAGGCGGCTTGCTGCTCAGCCAGTTGCTCACGCTGTTTACCACGCCCGTGATTTATCTGGCATTTGACCGGCTGGCCCACTGGCGCAGCCCTGTAACACCTGATACTGGCACTGCGCCAGGAGCCGTGCGTTAATGGCCTGGCACTCGGTATTTATCCGCAGACCGGTCGCCACGTCACTGCTGGCACTGGCGATTGCGCTGCCCGGCATTGGGGCCTATTTTGCATTGCCGATTGCCTCATTGCCGCAGGTGGAAATGCCCAGCATTGATGTCAATGCGCGCCTGCCGGGCGCCAGCGCCGAAACCATGGCATCCTCGGTAGCCTCCCCCCTGGAGCGTTCACTGGGCACCATTGCCGGCGTCAATGAAATGACCTCCAGCAGCAGCAAGGGGCAGACCCGCATCAGCCTGCAGTTTGACCTCAACCGCAATGCTGATGGCGCCGCGCGCGATGTACAGGCGGCGATCAATGCCGCGCGTCCGCTGCTGCCTGCCGGTATGCAGGGCAATCCTACCTGGCGCAAAACCGGCCCGACCATGATCATGCATATTGCGTTGACCTCCAGCCGTTACAGCCAGCAAGCGCTCTATGATGTTGCATTCACCCTGATAGGCCAGCGTATTGCGCAGGTTGACGGCGTCGGTCAGGTATACGTCAATGGCAGTTCACTGCGCGCAGTACGGGTAGAAGTGAATCCGCAGATGGCCAATCAGTACAACGTGACCATGGAGCAGATCCGCACGGTGATTGCCAACACCAATGCGCATTTGCCCAAGGGCTTTGTTGAAAATGAGGACAAGCGCTGGCAGATTGATGTCAATGACTCTGGCAACCGGGCCGCCGACTTCAAGGACCTGATTGTGGCCTGGCGCAATGGCGCACCTATCCGCCTGCATGATATTGCAGAAGTCAAAGACTCGGTACAAGAGTTGCGCAGTGCAGGCAGTGTGAAAGGCAAACCAGGGGTAGTCATTTCAGTCAACAATATCCCCGGCGCCAATATTGTGGCCACGGTGGATGGCGTCAATGCCCTGCTGCCCAGACTCAAACCCTTGCTACCCGACGGCATTGAAATGGAAGTGCTGATAGACCGCAGCACCATTGTCAGGAAGTCATTGCAGGATGTCGAGCATACGCTGCTGATTTCAATTGGTCTGGTAGTGCTGGTGACTTATATTTTTCTGCGCAGTGGCCGGGCTACACTGATCCCCAGCATCACGATCCCGATTTCTTTGCTGGGTACACTGGCGGTCATTTATCTGTGCGGCTTCAGCCTGAATAACCTGACGCTGATGGCCCTGATTATCTCCACCGGCTTTGTGGTGGATGACGCCATCGTCATTGTCGAAAACACCAGCCGCCACATTGAGGAAGGCCTGACCCCACTGCATGCAGCGATGCAGGCCATGCGTGAAGTCTCGTTTACCGTGATTGCCATGAGTGTGTCGCTAGTGGCGGTGTTTATCCCGCTGCTGTTCATGGATGGCGTGGTGGGCCGCATGTTCTCCGAATTTTCCATCACGCTGGCTTCTGCCGTAGTGATTTCGCTGTTCATCACGCTGACATTGACGCCCATGCTGAGCTCGCGCCTGCTCACCGCCTACCAACCGCCCACAGGCATCAACGCCTGGCTGGCCGGACTGTTTGCCTGGCCGCAGCAACATTACCAGCGTGCCCTGCATGTTGCGCTAAGGCACCGGCGTGTGGTCCTGCTGCTGTTTCTGGCCGCCGTGGGCTGCAACGTGTATCTGTACGCCATTGTTCCCAAAGGGTTTTTTCCTTTACAGGACACCGGCCGTCTGCAAGGCTACTTTGAGGGCGACCAGAATCTGTCGTTCTGGGCCATGCGCGCCAAGGTCGATCAGTTCATGCGCATTATTGCTCAAGACCCCGATATCGAAACTTACTATGAATACACTGGCGGCTTTGGTGGCGGCCAATCGAACACCGGCATGATGAATGCGCGGCTCAAGCCACGGGCAGAACGGCAGGCTTCCGCACAAGATGTGGTTGACCGCTTGCGCCCGAAACTGGAGCGTGTCCCAGGGGCTTCGCTACGGCTGCGCCCGCAACAGGAATTCAATATCGGTTTGCGCCCAGGCTCGGCGGAGTTTCAATATACGCTGCTCTCCACCAGCGTGGATGATTTGCGCACCTTTTCGCCCAAACTGCGCGATGCCATGGCAACCCTGCCGCAACTTACGGATGTTGCAAGCGACGCACAGGACAAGGGTCTGCAAGTCAACCTGACAGTAGACCGCGACGCCGCAGCCAGATATGGCGTTACCCAGCAACAGATTGATTCAGTGCTGAATGACGCGTTTGGCCAGCGCCTGATCTCCACGATTTACGAACCGCTGAACCAGTATTATGTGGTGCTGAGTGTGGCGCCACGATTTGCGCAAGGACCGGAATCACTGAACCAGATCTATGTCACCAGCAACAATGCCCAGCGTATCCCGCTTTCCAGCATTGCACGCTGGGACCTGCAAAACACCCCGCTGGCGGTGAACCATGAGGGGCAGTTTGCAGCGGCCACTATTTCTTTTAATCTGGCCAATGGTGTTGCGCTGGATGCCGCCAGCCAGGCGATTGAAAATGCCTTTAACAGCATCAACCTGCCCGCATCCATTCATGGCGCGTTTTCTGGCAAGGCCAAGGCCTTTCAGGCATCCATGGATAGCCAGCCCTGGCTGATTCTGACGGCCTTGATCACGATTTACATTGTGCTGGGCATGCTGTACGAGAGCCTGGTGCATCCACTCACCATCCTGTCCACGCTCCCTTCCGCGGGCATTGGCGCCCTGCTGGCCCTGCTCTGGTTTGACAGCGAACTGACCATTATCGCCATGATCGGCATCATCCTGCTAATTGGTATTGTGATGAAAAATGCGATTATGATGATTGATGCCGCCCGTTACATGGAGCGTGAACATGGCACAGCACCGGAACTGGCCATTGTCGAAGCCTGCATCCAGCGCTTTCGCCCGATATTGATGACCACTTTTGCGGCAGTGCTGGGTGCACTGCCTCTGCTGCTAGGGGTGGGTGACGGCGCCGAGATCCGCCAGCCACTGGGCATTTCCATCGTCGGGGGCTTGCTGGTCGGGCAGGTGCTGACCCTGTTTACCACGCCCGTGGTTTATATTTACCTGGACAAACTCAGCCATGCCACGCGCAAAGTGTTGCAGCGGTTGCCGTTGCCCCTGCAGGCCAACTTGCCACCCCCGTAACAGCGCTTTAAATTAATATGGCTTTTATGAAAACTTATTCATCATGCACATGATAAAACCGGTTTCGCTGATCATTTTCAGTATGTTCCTGAGCAGTTGCAGCGTCTGGGAGGCCTATACGCGACCGACCCTCGCCCTGCCAGACCAATACAAAGAATCCGCACAATACCAAGGCTGGAAAACCGCCACGCCTGGCAACCCGGAAATTTCAGAGGTGTGGTGGCAACGCTATCAGGATGCACAATTAACCAGCCTGCTCGCAGAGGCCAATCAGGCCAATTACAGCATTCTGGTCGCCGAAGCCAATTATCGGCAAGGCCTGGCACTGGCCAGAGCCAGTCGCGCACCGCAACTGCCAGCCGTGAATGGACAATCGGCCGTCACGCGCGCGCAATCCGGACGAGATGACAGCACCAGTGCATACAGCTTGGGTGTGATTGCCAGTTGGGAAATCGATTTATGGGGCAGAATCCGCAACAGCGTGTTGTCCGGAGAAGCCAATGCGCAAGCCACGGCTGCAGACCTCGCTGCCGTCAAACTCTCCATTCAGTCCACACTGGCGCAAACCTATTTTCAGCTGCGCATCCTCGACTCGCAAAAACAGTTACTGGACCGTACCGCACAAAGCTTTGAGCGTTCACTGCAACTCACCACCAATCGTTACAACGTAGGTCTGGCCTCGCGCACCGAAATCGCCCAGGCCGAAACGCAACTGCGCAACACCCGCGCCCAAGCCATCGACATCACTGCCTCGCGCGCGCAACTCGAACACGCCATTGCCGTGCTCATCGGCAAACCGCCGAGCGAACTGACCCTCGCCAGCAGTCCCTATCAACAAGTCGCCAGCATCACCCTGCCACCGGTTGAAGCCAGCCTGCCCGCCAGCCTGCTCGAACGCCGACCAGACATCTCGGCTGCCGAGCGCCGCGTCGCGGTGGCCAATGCGCAAATTGGCATCGCCAGAGCAGCCTTGTTCCCCACGCTGACACTGGGGGCCAGTCTGGGCTATAACAGCAGCGCAATAGGTGATTTACTCTCACTCCCCAGCCGGTTATGGTCGCTGGGCCCGGCACTGGCAGGCCCCATTTTCGATAATCAGCTGCGTAAATCCAATACAGAAGCCGCCATTGCCCGCTACGATGCTGCGGTGTCCACCTACCGGCAGACTGTCATCAACGGCATTCGTGAGGTGGAAGACAATCTGGCCCTGTTGCGCATACTGGAAGCAGAGTCAATAGAGCAGGCAGCCGCCGTGAAATTTGCGCGTGAAGCTGTTGAGCAAACCGAAAACCGCTACCGCGCTGGCATCAGTGAATACCAGAACGTGGTCATTGTGCAGTCCGCCTTGCTGGCCGCTGAGCGTAACCTGCTGACGATTACTGGCAGGCGCTTAAATGCCAGTGTGGCATTGATGGCAGCGCTGGGTGGAGAGTATGCAGAGAACACGGGGAAATAGCGACTCATTGGTGGGCGTTTACATCCAATGATGCGTAAATTACATAACAATTGAATGCACTTTTATGCGCCAACAGTCTGGGCTGGAGGCAAGAACAATCGGGCGGCAGTGGCAGCTAGCAAAATTTAAACGTATCAACCATGCCGTTAAAGCCCTGTGTGCCAGTGCCTGATTTTCTATAGCCATAGACACGCAACCGCCATATTGTTGCTGAAAAACAGACTGGATAACCGTGCTGCGATTATTGCGGCGACTAAGCTTCGTACACTGTAAGAGGCTTTTTGATCAAAGCACTTGAAGAACAGAGTGAAAAATCAGCTTATTTCCACAAGATTAAACACGTGACCATGGATTTATGATGTCGATATCCATGATTAACCTCCTGCGTATGTTCCCTTTTAAGCCAGCCAGAGACGAACTACTACGGGCACGTTACAACAGCTTGTTAAACGATGTGCCTGTGGCAATACTCACTGCATTGAGCGCAATTATCATTCAGATGATTGCGTTTAAAGATGCCGTTGACTGGAAATTGTCGATCCTCCTTCCTGGCATCCGAATGGTGGTAGCGGCCTGCATTTTTGTGTTCTGGTTTTCTTACAGAAGCCGTCATGCCGATTTAAACACCATCCGCAGACGGCTACAGATTGCAGGGATCATCATGATGATTTCAGGCTTGCTGACATTCAACCGCAACCTTTACTTACTGGACCTGACCGACAGTTTTGGTCATTATTTTTTGATTTTCCATACCACCATGTATGGATTATGCTTCGCACTGATTCTGAGCAAAATGGGCCCGGCGGCCTACCTCTATAACCTGATCCTGATTTCATCCGCGCTCCTTTGTGTGTCCCTGGGCAATATTGAATATCAGTACACACTCGCGGCATTGATTCTGATGTTTGAAATAGGCATGTTGCTGGCCATGCGTGCCAGTAATCAGGTCTTTGACCGTATGGTCAGTGCAACCCATGAATCCAATATATTGCTGGAAGAAAACCGGCGGCTGGCCAACCAGGATACCTTGACGCACCTGCCAAACCGCAGGCATTTCTTTATGAGTGTGGATCAGCTTCTGGTGCGTGCAAAAAGCAGGGGAGAATGCTTTGCTCTCGGCATTGTGGATCTGGATAACTTTAAACCGATCAATGATGTATATGGACACCATGCAGGCGATCTCGTATTGCAGGAAATCGGTCACCGTCTGCTCACCATGGTAAAAGACAACATTGAGTTTTACCGTTTGGGCGGGGATGAATTTGCGTTCCTGCTGAGGGCAAACGACGCACAGGCCAGCCTCAGGCAATTCGGGGAAGAAATTAATCAGCGCATTTCAAAGCCGATGCCGATCAAAAATGAAATTGTGACCATTGAGGCATCTATCGGTGCCTGCGTATACGCAGGTGAAGATGATACGGCCCAGAAACTCTACGAGCATGCCGATCTGGCACTGTATCATGCGAAGCGTAACAACAAAGGCAGCCTGCAAATCTATGCCTCAGCGCCAGAAGCTATATTAACAAAAGCTGTAGCCTGAAATCAGCGCGTATTGATCAAAAGCTGATCGCTACAGCACTGCCAATCATCAGATTGGTTTTCTTTAAGCGTTCGCCATCCTCATCGAAAATCGCATCTTTACTGACAAATTTTCGCACCTCAGTCCGCAATGTTACTCTGGAGTGAAGCTTGTAATCCATATTGACTGAGTACCCAGTTGTTCTGAATCCATGCGGCGTATCGGTTTCTATAATCACGCCCTCTTTATCTTGATAATACTCGGCTCTTGCTGAAAAACTCAATGCGTCGGTGTAGCAATATCTGGCAATCACAATCGGCGTAAACCAGATATTGTAATCGCTGCTGTTACGAAACTTCTGCTCGGCGCCAACATCGAATGCAGCAATCACGCTCCATGCATCATCCAGCTTGAATTGCCCATAAAAATTATGAAAATAACGCATTCTGCGGTCTTGGTCTGACTTATCGTTACCCACAAACGAACTGCTGTTCAAGGTCACGCGGTCATTGGGTTTGTAGGTCAGCTGATGTCCGAATGAAGGCGTCGTGTTGCCTTCGGCACGGGTAATGCGCTGCCACCCATTGAGCACCAGGCCGCTCATATACCACTTCCCATCATCAGTGGTATAGGAAAGTCTTGCACCCGTCTCATAATAAGGCGAGTTTTCAGCCAACAGGCTGCGGGTCATGGTCCAGTTTTCCACACCCACGGCGCTTTCAAAGCCGATGTGCGAGGGCATGACACCCACATCCAGCCAGACATCGGCATTTTCTGACAACCGCAACCCTGTATTGGCCTCGTAAATTTTCTGCAATCCCCGCGGTTCAGCAGCATAATTTGCGCGCATATAGGTGCCAGAGCCCAACGCCAGATTGGCCCGAAAAGACGGCTGATGAATACTGGCTTTCACCATCGCCAAATTGATACTCGGCGTATTGGCACGATTGTGGCTATAAGTAAAAAATGGCCGCTGGTGATTATCCGGATGATTAAAATCATGGACATAATAAGCTTCCATATACCCACTCAAACTCAGCGGGCTATCGGAGAGCGGTTCGGAGGCCATGCATGCCGCTGAAAATCCGCACTGTGCAATCGCGCCCAACACTGCAGTGACTGTTTGCATTCGCTTCATAGAACCCATCTCCAAAATGCATACACGGCCATTCGCATACAAGCGTTCATCAATGCGCTTGCGCGCTTTACGCAGCCACACATGAGGCCGCAAATACTTGGTTTCTGCCCAGGTGTTTGGCCTGATAAAGCGCTGCGTCTGCTTCAATACATAAGCGCTCAAACGAATCTGGCTGCACCGCAGTTTCAGAAGCCACGCCAATGCTGACTGTCACATGTATCCCTGATAACTGACTCGCATCAATATGTTTGCAAAACCGGGTTGCCTGATCTATCGACGCGTCATAACTTACATTCGGCAGCAGCACTAAAAACTCTTCACCGCCCATCCGAAAAATCAATGGGTGGTCGGCAAAAAAGTGCTTGAGCTCATGGGCGAGTTGCTCAAGCAATTGATCGCCAAAAATATGTCCATAGGTATCATTCACTTTTTTAAAGTAATCAATATCCACCAGCATCAATGAAAGCGGGGTGTTTGTCTTGATGGCAGCGGCAATCACATCCTCTTTGGCAGACTCCAGATAATGTCTGTTATAAAGTTTGGTCAGTGAATCTTTTGTTGCCAGCGTCTGCATGGCCTCATATTGCTGTTCAATTTTCTTCAGTGCCGCATGATTGGCAATCAAATGTGCGACGCGCACTTCAAACTCTTCAAGCAAGCCATCTTTAGAGAAAAAATCATTGGCATCATTGAGCAATAGTTGAAACCGTCTGGCCGGGGTACTCATGTGAGAGATCACCAGCACGGGTGTTTTTCTGTTTTGTTTGCCAGAGTCGCGCACAGCACTGACCACTGAAAAACCGTCACCGACCCCCTGCAAATAAAAGTCAGACACCACCAGATCATAGCTGCGCGTTTGTATATAGGTTTGTGCAGTCTCGGCATCTGCGCAATGGTCGAACGTCAGACCCATTTTTTTGAGCGCGCCACCATAGACAAGTACAGAGGCATGACTGTCCTCCACCAGTAACACATGCCCTTGAAGCTTCAAGGCACTGGATTTGGTAAAACTCGCAACAAAAGCCTCTAAAGCAGAAATCTGATATTTGGAGAAGCAAGCAGTGACACCCTGCTCAATCGCAGCTTGCTTAACCGCATCGTCAGTGTTTGAAGTGACCAGCAAATGCACCTGCGCAGGGGATGGGTGGGTGGTTGAAATTTTCTGGTAGAAACGGATGCCATCCGAATCCGGAAGCTCATAGGCAAAAATAATCAAATCAAAATAATTTTCATGGATCATCTCCAGCGCTTGCTTCGCACTTTCTGCATGCTGCACTTCGATAGGAAATTTTTCCAGCATCAGCGCATACATACTGGTAGCCGCTTTAGATGGGTCGACGGTAAGTACTCTCATGTTCTATTACCACTTCCATAATTCACAATTTCCTGGGGTATTTTTGACAAGGGCAGTTCACGTTGTACTGCACCCAGTTTATTCGCTTCTTTGGGCATGCCGTATACCACACAGCTATGCTCGTCCTGGCCCAGCGTTGCCGCGCCAACATCCCGCATTTCCTTTAATCCTTGGGCACCATCATCGCCCATGCCTGTCATAATAATACCAAGCGCATTTTTACCTGCCTGTTGCGCAACCGAGCGGAACAATACGTTCACAGAAGGTCGGTGACGACTGACCAACGGACCGTCAATCACATCCACATGATATTGCGCGCCACTGCGTTTAAGCAGCATATGCTTACCGCCAGGTGCGATCAGCGCACGGCCCGCAATCACCCTGTCACCTTGTACCGCCTCTTTCACTTCAATTTCGCAAAGATCATTCAGCCGTTTGGCAAAGGCAGCAGTGAAATTTTCAGGCATATGTTGCACAATCACGATACCGGGACTGACTCTGGGCAAGGCAGCCAGCACAGCCTCTAATGCTTGTGTGCCGCCAGTAGAGGTGCCAATCGCCACGATGCGCTCAGTGGTCTGCGCCATGGCTCTAACCGAAGGCGGCGATAATACGGCATCGGCGGTCAGTTTAGGCGCTACTTTGGTCAGAGGATCCGCATGTACAATCCGCTTGAGATTGGCTCTGGCGGCGACTTTCACCACGTTAATAATATCGTTAGCCTCATCTTCCAAAAAATCCTTAAGGCCCGCTTTAGGCTTGGTGACAATACTCACGGCCCCGGCCGATAATGCCTGAATAGTGGTTTCCGCGCCTTTTTCAGTCAGCGTGGAACAGATAATGACGGGGGTTGGTCTTTGCGACATGATTTTCTTCAGGAAGGTAATGCCATCCATTCTCGGCATTTCCACATCAAGCACTACCACATCTGGCCACGCTTTCATCATTTTATCCATGGCAAAAATGGGGTCAGAAGCGGAGCCTATCACCTCAATTTCCAGCGACCTTTCCATTTTCTCGGTCAATACTTTTCTCACCACTGCCGAGTCATCCACGATCATGACTTTAATTTTCTTCATATGTGTCCTCAACAGATCAATGTTTGCGTAACCAGACCCAACCACTCCAGACATCAAAAATAATATATCTGGGCAGCTCACCGCCATGGTGATGAGAATGCACGGTAAACCCCAAACGATCTAACTGATCCATAACGGCCTCCAGATTACGGTCTCCGATTGGATTGCTAATGTCTCGTAATGTCTTAAACATATTGCTACCGCCAAACACTTTTACGTGACAAGACTCAGGTGCAATCCCGCAACTGTTCAGCTCACTCATGATCATGGTCATGGCCTCATCAGCGTATTTACCATTGAGCACACCACCCGTTTTTTTGGCGCTACGCGCGCGACTGGGCAACATAATATGGCACATACCGCCAACTTTTTGCGCAGGATGCCACACGGTGACCGCCACACACGATCCCAATATGGTGCGAATTCTTGTATCGGCATCGCCCCAATAAAACTCACCAGGTTGTAAAAATATTTCAAACGCATTTTTTGGAAGCTTCATCTACCTCACCCACTTCCTGAGTCATTATTATTAGAGCGGCTGGTCAACCATCATTATTTTTTCTTGTAAATCGAAGGCGCCTCAGCGGAATACTTATCGGATACGCCGTTCAAACTTTCAGAGTGACTGATGATGAAATAACCATCCTCACGTAACAACGGGTATATTTGGTCGGTGATTTGTTTCTTTGTCTGCACATCGAAATAAATCATGACGTTGCGCAGAAAAATGACATCAAACTGCCCAAGGTCTGGATAGGGTTTTGTCAGATTCACCTGCATAAACCTGACGCGCTGCCTTAGCTCACGTGCAATCAGCAACTCGCCGTCATGATCACCCGTGCCTCTGAGGCAATACTTGGTCAGGTAAGGCCTGGGGATTTCTGAAGCACGCTGCATGTTGTAGCAGCCGCTTTGTGCCTGCTTAAGTACCTTGGTGCTTAAATCGGAAGCGATGACTTCCCAGGGATCATTGCCCATACATTCCGCTAACAACATGGCAATCGTATATGGTTCCTCACCAGATGAACTGGCGGCACTCCATACGCGAAATGGCCGGCCTTTGGCTCTTTTCTGAAGAATCACATTTTTCAGAAAGTCAAAATGCTTGGGCTCTCTAAAGAAATGGGTTTCATTGGTCGTCAGCAAATCAATCGCTATTTGCTTTTCACCAGTATTGGCCGGGTCGCTGATCAGCTTGAAATACTCATTAAAGCTCCTAAGCCGATGAAAATGCACCCGTTTGGCCAAGCGTCCGCTAACTAATGGTTTTTTAACATCTGAGAGGGTGATCCCTGCCTGCGCATAGATAAAATCTCTGAACAAGCCAAATTCTTTGCTAGTGATTGATGCGACACTGTCCACTTAAACTCTCCCGATAGATCATGCATCAATGACTGTTTGCGAAGACCCTGCAAGCTCGGCAATTTCACCGACAGAAAGCACTTTATTCACATTCAAAATAATCACAAACTTGCCTGCAATCTTGCCCATACCTTCAATAAAATCTGCATGGATGTTGGCGCCAAAGTTGGGAGAAGGTTCTATCTCACCCGCCTCAATATCCAGCACTTCATTCACCGCATCCACCATCACACCCACGACCTGGGTGCTATCTTCATGCGCCACTTCAATAATCACAATGCAGGTCTTGCGCGTAATCTCCGCAGTGGGCTTGTCAAAACGTGCAGCCATGTCAATCACCGGCACCACTGCCCCACGCAGGTTAATCACGCCGCGGATAAACCCAGGCATCTTCGGCACTTCAGTTACATTGCCGTACTCAATAATTTCTTTGATATTCAGAATATTGATCGCAAATACTTCATGGCCAAGGTTAAAGGTCAAGTACTGCTGAGTGAGAATGCTCGAACCAGCAGTTTTTCCCTTCAAGATAGATGCCATCATCAGTTCATTTTCCATTTACTCTATCCTTCGGTTGATGATTGATAGCTGTTATTAGTCGAGTAGCTTATCCACCGGGACACACGCGAAATGCTGATCAGCGCCATCATCAATCACCACTAAAATTTAACGAATTGCGCCTCATCAATATCCACCCCAAAAACTGGAGCCAGTTTTTGTTTGCTGGCTTTAACCATGGGAGGCCTGCTGGGTTTTGATTGTTTTCTAATCGCAGTGACACTCGAAGCCTCTTGTGTGCCCACATTAAAGAATCCAATCAGTTGCTGCAGCTGTTCTGCCTGGCTGCTCATTTCTTCCGCAGTTGCGGCTAACTCTTCACTGGAGCTGGCATTTTGTTGTGTGGCCTGACTGAGTTGATTCATGGCAGCGGTGATTTGTGTGGCGCCGCTGCTTTGCTCTTCACTGGCCGCATAGATTTCTTGTACCAGATCACTGGTCTTGTTAATGCTGGGCACAATTTCATCCAGCAAGCTGCCTGCACGTTCGGCCAGCCCTACCGAGTTCTTGGCCACTTCACCAATCTCCTGGGCAGCCACCTGACTGCGTTCAGCCAGCTTGCGCACTTCAGCCGCCACTACTGCAAAGCCTTTGCCATGTTCGCCAGCACGGGCCGCTTCAATCGCCGCGTTCAGCGCCAGCAGGTTGGTCTGGTAGGCAATGTCATCAATAATGCTGATCTTGTCCGCAATGCTCTTCATGGCTGCCACGGTTTCTTTAACAGCGCCACCGCCTTCATTGGCATCTTTAGCTGCTTTACTGGCAATCCCATCGGTGACTTTAGAGTTCTCGGTATTTTGATTAATCGAAGCACTCATTTGCTCAACGGATGCAGAAGTTTCCTCAACAGAAGCCGCCTGCTCGTTAGTTGCCTGGCTGATGCTTTGCGCAGTGGCATTGACTTGCTCGGAGGCACTGGCAATGTTGTCTGCAGACTGACTCACCTCGTTAATGACCATGAGCAGTTTAGCAATCGTGTTATTTACAGACTGTTTTAGTTCTTCCAGTTGGCCCTCGTACTGGTTGACGACAGGAGCAGTCAAATCCCCCGCTTCCACAAGTTTAAGCACCGCCATCACATCATTAATTGGCATTACAATCTTATCGAGCATATCGTTGATGCCCTTCACGATTTTCAAATACTCACCTTGGTACTTGCTTGAATCAGCACGCACATCAAGTGCCCCATTATTGGCAGCCTCAATCAGCATGACCGTATCTTTGGCAACTGATTTTAAATTTGCCCGCACTTGCTCAATCGTGTCATTGATAAATGCTTTTTTGCCAGGCAACTGTTCCATGGGTGCATCAAAATCACCGTCGCCAAATGCTTTAATCACCGCCATGGCTTTTTTCTTCACCGCAATATGCCCGGACACCATGGTATTCACGCCGGATGCCATGGTCTTAAACTCGCCTTGAAACTTGTCTACACTCATCATCACGTCGATATCACCTGCATCATGCTCTTTTGACATGTGGTTCATATCAACAATAAAGCCTTTGAGATTGCCGCGCATTTGCTCAATGGTGTCGTTAATAAATGCTTTTTTACCAGGCAACTGCTCCATTGGTGCATCAAAGTCGCCTTCACCAAACGCTTTAATCACCGCCATGGCTTTTTTCTTCACGGCAATATGCCCGGACACCATGTTATTCACACCCGTGGCCATGGTCTTAAACTCACCTTGAAACTTGTCCACATTCATCATCACGTCGATATCACCTGCATCATGCTCTTTTGACATGTGGTTCATATCAACAATAAAGCCTTTGAGATTGCCGCGCATTTGCTCAATGGTGTCGTTAATAAATGCTTTCTTACCAGGCAACTGCTCCATTGGTGCATCAAAGTCGCCTTCACCAAACGCTTTAATCACCGCCATGGCTTTTTTCTTCACGGCAATATGCCCGGACACCATGCTATTCACACCCGTGGCCATGGTCTTAAACTCACCTTGAAACTTGTCTACACTCATCATCACGTCGATATCACCTGCATCATGCTCTTTTGACATGTGGTTCATATCAACAATAAAGCCTTTGAGATTGCCGCGCATTTGCTCAATGGTGTCGTTAATAAATGCTTTTTTACCAGGCAACTGCTCCATTGGTGCATCAAAGTCGCCTTCACCAAACGCTTTAATCACCGCCATGGCTTTTTTCTTCACGGCAATATGCCCGGACACCATGCTATTCACACCCGTGGCCATGGTCTTAAACTCACCTTGAAACTTGTCTACACTCATCATCACGTCGATATCACCTGCATCATGCTCTTTTGACATGTGGTTCATATTGTCCACGAAGTCTTTCAATGTCTCCGCCTGCTTACGCAATTGATCCTGCAACAATGCAACCTCGGTAAATACCTGACTAAGCGGGTCATCATGCTCTACCTGCACAGCCGAATCCCAATCCCCCTGCCGTATTTTAGTCATTAAGCTAACCAGGACATCAATTTTATTTGGATCAACGCGTGTTCCAAAAATAAAGTCTAATTTTCTTGCTGCGGCGAAACTCATCACAAATCTCCTTGTTTATACACTCGCTATCACAACTGGGAAGTGCTACGAGCCGAGCCTGCAAGCTCGGCAATTTCACCGACAGAAAGCACTTTATTCACATTCAAAATAATCACAAACTTGCCTGCAATCTTGCCCATACCTTCAATAAAATCTGCGCGGATGTTGGCGCCAAAGTTGGGAGAAGGTTCTATCTCACCCGCCTCAATATCCAGCACTTCATTCACCGCATCCACCATCACACCCACGACCTGGGTGCTATCTTCATGCGCCACTTCAATAATCACAATGCAGGTCTTGCGCGTAATCTCCGCAGTGGGCTTGTCAAAACGTGCAGCCATGTCAATCACCGGCACCACGGCACCTCGCAGGTTAATCACGCCGCGGATAAACCCAGGCATCTTCGGCACTTCAGTTACATTGCCGTACTCAATAATTTCTTTGATATTCAGAATATTGATCGCAAACACTTCGCGGCCAAGGACAAATGTCAGATATTGCTGAATCGTGTTCACCGCGATTGCACTTTGACGGCTTGATGCATTGGCTACCATCAGGTCATTCATTTTTTTATCCCTTCGTTCATGATGGAAAGTGGTGTCCGGGGCATTCATCACTCAATAACGCTACCGAGAAACTGCCAGCCCCACCTCTCTTGATTAAAATTTCACGAACTGGGACTCGTCCACCTCGGCGGCATGTACTGCTGCGATATGGACAGACGCTTTGCTACTCGCGGGTTTGGCTACTTTTTTCACGTTCTTTTTTGCAGCAGGTGCAAATGTGCCATCCTCGACCCCGACTCTAAAGAAACCAATCAGTTGTTGCAGTTGCTCTGCCTGACCACTCATTTCTTCAGCAGTCGCAGCCAGTTCTTCACTGGAGCTTGCATTCTGCTGCGTCACCTGGCTGATCTGGTTCATCGCAGTCGTAATCTGCAAGGCACCGCTACTCTGCTCATCGCTGGCAGCATAGATTTCTTGTACCAGATCACTGGTCTTGTTAATGCTAGGCACGATTTCATCCAGCAAGCTGCCTGCACGTTCGGCCAGCCCTACCGAGTTCTTGGCCACTTCACCAATCTCCTGGGCCGCAACCTGGCTACGTTCGGCCAGCTTGCGCACTTCCGCTGCCACTACCGCAAAGCCTTTGCCATGTTCGCCAGCACGGGCCGCTTCAATCGCCGCGTTCAGCGCCAGCAGGTTAGTTTGGTAGGCAATGTCATCGATAATGCTGATCTTGTCTGCAATACTCTTCATGGCAATCACAGTGTCTTTGACCGCGGCGCCACCTTCGTTGGCATCTTTGGCTGCTTTACCGGCAATACCATCGGTGACTTTAGAATTCTCGGTGTTTTGATTGATCGAAGCGCTCATTTGCTCGACCGATGCTGACGTCTCTTCAACCGAAGCCGCCTGCTCGTTGGTCGCCTGGCTAATGCTTTGCGCCGTCGCACTCACCTGCTCCGAGGCGCTCGCAATATTGTCCGCTGAACCACGTACCTCACTCACAACACTCACCAATTTCTCCACCATAACCTTCATAGCGGCCATCATGCTGGTGTTGTCACCCGGTTTTGTATTGACGCGAATCGTTAAATCACCAGCAGCAATTTTTGTCGCAATATTGGCAGCATCCTCTGGTTCACCGCCTAGCTGTTTCAATAGTCCAGCAGTAATAACCCAGCCAAGAAACGCTGCAATCGCAATCACAGAACCCGCAATTGTTAATGTGATGACTGTTGCACTTGAAATGACATCATTGGCGCGTTCCGAAGCCTGTTTGGCCAAATCTACGTTATAAGTAAGCTGATTTGCAAAGGTATTGTTGGCTTCCAAAATAGCAGGCATCAATTCGTTTCTGACGGCAATTTCGGCATCTTTGGTTTTGTTGTCTCTTGAAAACGCAAATACTCTCTGGCGCACAGTGTTGTAATGCTGTAACTTTGCCTTAAATTCATCATACATTGCCTGTTCTTTACTATCGGACATGCAAGATTGCCCTGCGCATCCATTTGTATTGTATTTATCTACACTTTCTTGCAGCGCTTTGGCAGCCACATCAATCTTACCCTCCACGTCACGCATGCCAGTCTCGTCAGTGACAATCACATGAAACAGCGACAAGTCACGCAGGTTAGATAAATTTTTCTGGATATCAGTAAAAATTTGATAGCTCGGCACTGTGTTTACCGAAGCATAATTAGCAGCGTCAAATGTGCTCCTCAGTTGAGTACTACTTACAATGGTCAGTCCAATTAACCCTAAAACCGCCGCAGATACCAGTGCGATCATTTTTTTTGCAACAGTAAATTTCATTTCAGTGCTCCTTGATTATTTTCTAGCGGTTAGAAACTGCGTTTATTAATTTACCCCTACAACCTCTTGCTCTTTATTTTTGCCGATATTGGCCAGTTGCATCATGCGCGGCACATCGAGCACCAGCGCAACGCTGCCTGAACCAAGGATAGTGAAGCCACCAATGCCTTTCACATGCTCAAACATTTTGCCCAGCGGCTTAATCACGGTTTGAAACTCGCCGATCAGCTTGTCCACGACCAAGCCAATTTTTTGCTCGGCATACTGCAATACCACAATATTCTGTCGGGCTGGGGGAGCACCTTTACATTCAAACTCATCTCTGAGTTTGAGATAAGGCAAGACTTCCCCGCGCAGGTTGATAAAGTCGCGCTGATCACTGATTGAAGCCTCATAATCAGCGGTGGAAAGCTCTATACATTCGACCACCATATCGAGCGGGATCACATAGGCAGACTCAGCCACATTGACCAGGAAGCCGTCAATAATCGCCAACGTCAGTGGCAAGCGGATACGCATGGTGGTGCCCAAACCAGGTTGGGACTGAATATTGATCGTGCCACGCAGGGCTTGAATATTGCGACGCACCACGTCCATGCCGACGCCGCGACCGGAAAGATTGCTGACTGCATCTGCCGTTGAAAAGCCTGCTTCAAAAATCAAATTGTAAATATCGCCATCACTGAGAGACTGCTCTGCGGAGACCAGGCCTTTTTCAATTGCTTTGGCGAGAATTTTGTCTCGATTGAGTCCGGCACCGTCATCACTGACTTCAATCACAATGCTGCCGGAATCGTGGAAGGCATTTAGTTTTAGCGTACCGTAAGCGGACTTGCCTTTGGCGAGGCGCGCCTCGGCTGACTCAATGCCATGGTCCATGGAGTTGCGCACCAGATGCGTGAGCGGATCACTGATTTTTTCAACCACGGTTTTATCCAGCTCGGTTTCTTCGCCGCTGATTTCCAGCCGGATTTCTTTGCCGAGCTCTTTGCTGACATCGCGTACCACGCGGTTAAAGCGACTGAATGTGGAACCAATCTGCACCATGCGCAGTGCAAGCGCAGAATCACGCACCTGTTCAACAAGGGTAGAAATGGTGGAGGTCGCTTCAGTCATTTCACTGTTGGCTGTTTTATTGGCCACCAGCGTGGCACCCGCGCCCGCAATAATGAGCTCGCCGACCAGATTGATTAACTCATCCAGTTTGTTGGCATCAATCCGAATAAAATTGGATTCGGAATTTTTAGTTTCTTTAACCTGCTTTTGCTTTTCAAGCGCAGCATTTACCACATCCGGCTGCACCATGTGTTGATTAACCAGCGTTTGGCCAATCGGCTCTTTATCCATGGCTTGCTGTGTCGCTTGCTGCTGCAAGCTGGACTCGAGTTCATTGGGTGTAAGCGTGCCGCACTTCACCAAGATTTCGCCGAGTTTCAAGTCTTCGTTGGAAAGCTTTTCAATCAAGTCTATATAGTGGCTGATTTTGCTATGCGGCGGCAGAATATGGATTTCGCAATCATCGCGCACAAAATCGAAAATACTTTCAATGGCCAGCTTATCTGCATCGGTTTGATAACTGATTTCGAATCCCAGATAACAACTTTCGGCATCCATCTCCTCCAGTGCAGGAAACCCCTGTTGCATTGTTTCCAGATGCGCAATGGTGCCGATGGTTTTCATGTAACGAATAAAGCTGAACGGGTCCATGCCGCTTCTAAAGGTATTTACGCCAAATCGCAGCGAGACATGCCAGCAGTCGGTTTCGACACGCTCAATGCTTTCAGCTTCGTCTACGGTGGTCATGGCGGCTACTTCGGTGGCAGCATGTTCAGCAGCTGGCACCATGTCGCTTTCGGCGCTCAGGTAAACGTTGAGACGACTGATTAAGGCATCACTCACCGCTTGCGTGTCAGCATCCGGCGTTTTGCTTTCAGCCACGTGATCGATAAGCTTGCCAATAAAATCACCGACCTCCAGCAGGAGTGCGACCAGGCTTTCATCGATGGTGATTTCGCCATTACGCACTTTGTGCAGCACACTTTCTGCCACATGCGTAAAGCTGATGATAAAGTCCAGTCCAAACAGCCCGGCAGAGCCCTTAATGGTGTGCGCGGCCCGAAAAATGGCGTTGATTTTTTCTTCATCCTGAGGATTCTGCTCCAGCGTTAATAACGCCTCTTCCATTTGCTCAAGAAGATCACGACTTTCCATAATGTATATTTGCAAGGATTCATCAAGACTCATCTTTTTTACCTTTCATGCTTATTCTGTCGTTCGTGATCAGGCCGCGATGCCGCTCAACACGGTGGGCTCGCCAAAGAAACCTGCAAGATCAGCCAGGCCAAGCAACTCGTTTACCGCCTCGCTGCAGCCGATGAGATTAAACGCAACACCGTGTAAGGTGCTGTGTAATTTAATCGTCATTAAAATCTGCAAACCTGCCGCATCGACCTCGCTCACCTCCGACAAATCCAGCTGGATGGGCAGTGCATTTTTTAATGCTGCCTTCACCACATCCATCGTTTCACTTGCCGTGTAAATATTGAGCTCACCGGAAAAATCCAGCTTGGTTAAAGATTTTGTACTTTTCACTGCGACCGGCATCGTGTTCCCCTTGCCTAAAGTTGTAATTAAATGAAGTTACGGTAAAACAAGTTTAGAGACCGCATTCAACAATTGTGGTGGTTGAAATGGCTTGACCATCCAGGCCTTGGCACCGCCTGCTTGGCCTTGCATTTTTTTCTCTTCCGCGCTTTCAGTGGTCAGCATAATCACTGGCGTAAACTTGTAAGCAGGGATCTGCTTGCTCGCTTTAAGAAATTCAATACCATTCATATTGGGCATATTGACGTCGCTAATAATCAGATGAATTTTTTGACCATTTAATTTATTCAGTGCATCTCTGCCATCTTCAGCTTCAATCACATCATAGCCAGCGCCTTTTAACGCCGTGCCTACGACAGATCTCAATGAGGACGAGTCATCAACGATGAGGATAGTTTTTGCCATATGTGCTCCTTAAAACGCTTTTTAATTTCAATTAAAAAAATGTAATTTCTCCATCGTCACTGGACGGTGCAGTTTCTGCTTGGGGTTTGCTTGTATTGGAACGAGGCTGACTGTGCCGCATGGTTTTCTGCTCGTGTATATGGGTTTGCTCACGCATGGTGTAGCTCGATTTGAGTGAATCCAGCCACTCATCGACATCACCCAGGCCATCCTCTTCATGCATCTTCGTACTGAGTTTTGAGATGTCCTGATGGACATGCGTCAGCATCTGACTGACACGGTCCTGGAATTGCAGCGCGTACAATACCTGATCAATTTCATTTGCCACGTGCGTACTCTCGGTCAACATTTGCTGGCTGGTATTGACCACCGCATTGGCGGCTGAGCCAAACTTTTCAACCACGGTGTTGACAACCTGTTCCGCATCTTTCAGCGTCTGCGCATCTTTCTTTTCGAATTCTTTTGAAATGTCGGTTACGGTTTTAATGGCCTGAGAAACGCCAAGCACCGTTTCCGAGATGTGATCGCCCGTTCTGCCTGCATCGGAAGAAAGTCTTTTAACCGCATCGGCCACCACGGCAAACCCTCTGCCGCGTTCACCTACCCGTGCTGCCTCAATCGCGGCATTCACCGCAACCATGCCAGTTTCTTTTGAAATCCGGCTTACGGTATCCGCCATATTGCCCAGCGTTTTTGCATTGGCTGATAGCTCGGTAATGGCCTTCAGCAAAGCTTTTTTTTCTTCAATGCTGTTCTTTAATAAATCAATGACTGTGGTAAGTTGTTGCTGGCTATCCTGCAACAGGCTGATTAATTGCTCTGTACTTTGGTTTTGACCCTGACTGGTTACATGGCGAATGCTTTGGGA
The DNA here is from genome assembly GCF_030769565.1 of Methylophilus aquaticus. Classification (GTDB taxonomy): domain Bacteria; phylum Pseudomonadota; class Gammaproteobacteria; order Burkholderiales; family Methylophilaceae; genus Methylophilus; species Methylophilus aquaticus. Next base: position 55,532 of record NZ_JAVCAP010000012.1, read on the forward strand.
AAGACTGGCAAATTTTGCACTCAAGCCCTCGATGGAGGTATTGGTCAGCGTCTTGGCGGCTTCAACCTGACCAGCCCATAACGGCAATACGGACTCACATAACTGATGCAAATTTGCGTCATTCTCATCCATCATGTACTCCGTATCAGCGGTTGACTCATATTGGTAATGCATTTCGTATCCTTTTGAGTATTTGCAGTAAAACTCCGACTCACTGAAATGCATCTTAAACCAACGTTGCAACTCTCAATTCCACGAAAAGAGCCTGCGTAGATGCCTTATTTACACAATGATTAACACTTCAGCTTATTGATTTAATGCCGTTAAACCTATTGAAGTAAGGCGCTGCATAAAAAGGGTTTTTTCATCATGAACACAAGGCATCACATCAATTACATCAAAAGCCATTTCTCGCAATTCTTGCTGATGGTGGTTGTATGCACGTTGTTGGTGACTGGCGCTTTGCTCTGGATGACTCATCAAACCCATTTTGCAGATCGCATGATCACTAAAGAGCTGCAACCCGATGTCAATGCACTTAACGAATTCAACACCACGCTTTTATCTTTGATGAATGACGTCAAAGAATACGCATCATCCAGCAACATCGAAACCAGCCAGCGACTTGTCACAGAGATTACGATTAAAGAGAAGAATATTGGGGATGCGTTAAACCAGCTCGCAATACAACAAGCCGCGGATCCAGAGAGGCATGCAAAAATAATCTTGCTGACTGAAGCCTATCAACATCTGAGCATTGCGCTCAAACCACTGATTGCTTCATCTCTCGCTCAGCACAGCAAGGCGCCGCTGAATCTGATGCCTTTTTATGAAGCCGTGCACGATGTGCAACGCGCCCTGCACACAGCACAACAGCTAAATGCTCAAAAAACAGCCTCCATCTTCAATGATCTTGAACATACGGAACTGACCATTGTTGGTATCTATCTCTTTTCCATGCTGATGTTAAGTGCGCTGCTCGTCTTTGCCGGGCTAAAAACCTATCGAAAAATCATCCATCTGCTGGGTGTGGAGCCACGGGAGATTTTTTATATTGTGAATACATTACTCGATGGCAGATATGTTAACTTTCAAACGGCGTCTCCAGACAGCCTGCTTTCAAGCTTAAAAAGAGTGTTCCTGATGGATAAGGAAACCACACTCCCAAACCGACTAGGCACCTTGCAAATATTGCCATCGCTCAACAAGAATAATGACGCGACTGGCATGATGCTGAAAATTCATGGCTTTGATAACCTGTCAGAATACCTGGGGCCGCAAGATACCAAACGGCTGTTAAGGCTATTTGTCGAACGCGTAAAAACCATCCAGCCACAGGCAGTTTTATTTTCAAGAGTGTCGAATAGCAGTTTTTTAATCGTGAATGCGTACCGGCTGATCAGCGATGAACGCACACACGAGATTGAGGCGCTGCTCCAGCGTGTACAGGAACCTTACGATGTGGGTATTCGTAAAATCAAGATCAAAGTATTTATGGGGGTGGTGAAATACCCGGAAGATACCAGTGACTTTAGGTTATTGATTAAATATGCCAATACTGCAGCAGCTAAAGCCGAGAAAGCGCCGAATCAATATGCCTTCTTTGAGGCCGCATATATCAAAGAAATCCAGGAACATATTGAAACTGAAACCGACCTCTCCCATGCCATTGATGATGATCAACTCGAACTCTATCTGCAACCGCAAGTAGATATACATACTGAAAAAGTGGTGGCCGCCGAAGTGCTTTTACGCTGGAAGCATCCATTAAAGGGATTTATCTCTCCGGATAAATTTATTCCGATTGCGGAGAAAAATGGTCAAATTCTACACATCGGAGACTGGGTACTGGAACATGCCATTGCCATGGCGGTTGACATTAATCAACACCGGACCGAGGCCATTCCTCTGTCGATTAATATTTCATCACATCAAATCATGATGGAAACTTTTGTGGATTCTGTGTGTGACAAGCTCAACAAATATGCCTGTATGCCCAACTGGATTAAACTGGAAATCACAGAGTCGGCACTGTTAGACAACAGCGAGTCCGTATTAAGGCGTCTTTTCCAGATTGCCTCTTATGGCATCAGCATCTCTCTGGATGACTTTGGCACGGGATATTCCTCCCTCAGCTACCTGACCAGATATCCAATCAGCCAAATCAAAATTGATCGCACCTTTATGAGTGATATCCCGCTACATCTGGACAATACTGAACTGGTAAGGGCGATCATCAAACTGGCCGAAATTCTGCATTTTGATGTGGTTGCCGAAGGCATTGAAACGGCCGATCAATTGCTTTTCTTACGTAGCACATCCTGTGCTTTGGTGCAGGGTTATTACTATTTCAAACCGATGCCCATTGAAAGTTTCAAGGACAAAATCCTGTCAAACCTCGAAGCCCTCTCATCTTGAAAATATAAAACTCGCTGAAAGGCACAACTGCTTCTCGCAGTGAATCATTTACCCAGACTCAAAGTGCTGGAGTATCACATACAAAATGTCGTCTGTAATTTAACTTAAGATCCAAGACGACAAAAATTTTGCGTCTTTGCTCTTGAAATCAAAAATAATCACCCCAAATTAGCAATCAAGGTGCGTGAGTGCTAAAATGCGTGCCGTAATACCAAATTGCATTAACTTTTTAATATTCTTTTCCAAACAATAATTTAGGAAAACTCCAAGGAGAAACTAATGAATATTCGTCCATTGCATGATCGAGTGATTGTTAAACGCGCAGCTGAAGAGCGCACAACAGCTTCTGGCATTGTGATTCCAGACAGCGCTACAGAAAAACCAGATCAAGGTGTAGTGCAAGCCGTAGGTAATGGTAAAAAAGACGACAATGGCAAAGCCATTGCGCTGGATGTGAAAGTCGGCGACAAAGTGTTGTTCGGCAAATACTCCGGTCAGACAGTAAAAGTCAACGGTGAAGAGCTGTTGGTCATGCGCGAAGAAGACATTATGGCGATTGTTGAGTAATTTACTCGCAATCAATTCCAGGCTAATTTGAAATTTAGGAGAATTTAAATGGCAGCTAAAGACGTAAGATTTGGTGATGACGTTCGCCAAAAAATGGTAAATGGCGTAAACGTATTGGCTAACGCAGTACGCGTAACCTTGGGCCCTAAAGGCCGTAATGTGGTGCTGGAGCGTTCATTCGGCGCGCCAACGATCACTAAAGATGGTGTGTCTGTGGCCAAAGAAATCGAATTGAAAGACAAATTCGAAAACATGGGCGCGCAAATGGTGAAGGAAGTGGCTTCCAAAACCAATGATATCGCGGGTGACGGTACAACGACTGCGACAGTGTTGGCACAAGCGATTATTCGCGAAGGCATGAAGTCTGTTGCTGCTGGCATGAACCCGATGGATCTGAAACGCGGCATCGACAAAGCCGTTGAAGCGGCTGTGGCAGACCTGGCAGCACAATCCAAACCTTGTACAACCAGCAAGGAAATCGCTCAGGTAGGCTCTATTTCTGCCAACTCTGACACTTCCGTTGGCCAGATCATTGCCGATGCGATGGACAAAGTGGGTAAAGAGGGCGTGATCACTGTAGAAGATGGTTCCGGCCTGAGCAACGAGCTGGACGTGGTGGAAGGCATGCAGTTTGACCGCGGTTATCTGTCTCCTTACTTCATCAACAATCCAGAGCGTCAAATCGCATTGCTGGACAATCCTTTCGTGTTGTTGCACGACAAAAAAATCTCCAACATCCGTGACTTGTTGCCAACTTTAGAGCAAGTGGCCAAAGCGGGTCGTCCATTGCTGATTATTGCTGAAGATGTCGATGGCGAAGCGTTAGCAACACTGGTAGTCAACAATATCCGCGGCATTCTGAAAACCACTGCTGTGAAAGCACCTGGGTTTGGTGACCGTCGTAAAGCCATGCTGGAAGACATTGCTGTTTTGACTGGCGGCACTGTGATTGCTGAAGAAGTCGGCCTGAAACTGGAAAACGTGCAACTGCACGATCTGGGTCAAGCCAAACGCATCGAAGTGGGCAAAGAAAACACCATCATCATTGATGGCGCTGGCAACGAAGAAGCGATCAAAGCACGCATCACTCAAATCAAAACGCAAATCGAAGAAGCTTCTAGCGACTACGACCGTGAAAAACTGCAAGAGCGCGTGGCCAAACTGGCTGGCGGTGTTGCGGTGATCAAGGTGGGCGCAACGACTGAAATCGAAATGAAAGAGAAAAAAGCCCGCGTGGAAGATGCATTGCACGCCACACGTGCTGCGGTGGAAGAAGGCATTGTGGCTGGTGGCGGTGTTGCACTGATTCGTGCCCGTGACGCGATTGCCAAAGTGAAAGGTGACAACCTGGATCAAGAAGCCGGTATCAAAATCGTGCTGCGCGCAGTTGAAGAGCCTCTGCGCCAGATCACCCAAAACGCTGGCGTTGAGCCATCCGTAGTGGTGAACAACGTAGCAGCTGGCAAAGGCAATTACGGCTACAACGCCGCAAACGAAACCTATGGCGACATGGTTGAAATGGGCGTGCTGGATCCAACCAAAGTCACACGTTCTGCATTGCAAAATGCAGCTTCAGTGGCTGGCTTGATGCTGACCACCGACTGCATGGTCGCTGAACTTCCGAAAGAAGATGCACCGGCCATGGGCGGTGATATGGGCGGCATGGGCGGCATGGGCGGCATGATGTAATTTTGCATTTAAGCAGTTCAGTGATGCTGCGTTGCTTATCCTTGCCGTACTTATTGTACTGTCTGCGGATAACTGCCTTGTATCACTATCACGCTTAACGCACTAACCAGCGTTTCCAAATAAAACCTCGCTTCGGCGAGGTTTTTTTGTTGCGATATACTTAACGCACTTTGACTAACAGGTAATCTGCTGATGTCTGACTTTCGAGCATTTATATCAAACTGCACAGTAGCAGGTTTAGACTTTACAAAATGTGGTAGCACGAATCTTCGTGACACCATTGATTTTGAAATTAGTGGCCGTATTTTTTCACTCAAACAACATCCAGAAATTGCCAAGGGCAATTTCAATGAGTTAAAGGGTAAATTTTTCGCAAGTAGCGAGTTAACTATAAAAGACGTCAGCGAGAATGATTTGGTAGGAGTTGAGTCGGATGTTCACGCGCTATGCTGGCTTTTATCTTTTGCCACCTTATCAAATGTTACTTTTTATAGTTACGCCTATCCTGCAAACCTGAATACAGGTCGCAGATGGACTACAAGCGGTACGCTTGAATTTTTTAGGCCAACAATCGAAATTAGGGATGGCGAGACTGTTAAGTCATTTATTGAACACACCTTCCATAATTACAAAGCTCTTGAAAACTCAAGAAAGCTTAATGTTGCAATTCATTATTTACTTTTGATTGAAACCAGTAATCTACCGACAGAAGCAAAATTAGGATTGATTTTTATGCTGCTAGAGAACTTGAAAAGTACTTATGCCCATACAAAAAACATTCCTTTCAGATCTGGCTTTTTTAGAAAAGAGCCTAGACCAAGTAAAGGCAAAGATACGTACTCATTCGAAGAGCTTCTGAAAATGATGTTTGATGAAGTTGGTATAAGTAAAGAATTAGATCAGGTAATAATTGTACGAAATGAAATAATCCACTCTGGGCTTACAGAGCTGAGTCATGATGCCGCAGTCAAGCTTCACGACGAAATTCATGACCTATGCAGAGAGTACTTACTAAGTCTTTTAGGTTATCGTGGTGAATACTTATTGTATTCGTCAGGTAGCAATACTGTTGCTCGCATTTAAAAACCATATATAATTCATTAAAAACAATCAGTTAACCCGTGTAGCCGACTGCTATACAGCTAGCGTAGTCTGTACTTACTTGTGCGCAAAGTGACGTTTTCGCGCGGCGCCACATGAAGTACGTGCAAGCTACGCTAACTTTTCAACAATCCACTTTAACTAAAGATTGATAAGGCACATCTTTTTATTCGCTGCCCCTTATAGCTTTTCTATCATATCTACAGCTAGCCTGATAGAAATAGCCTTGGTGGTGGATTTTAAGTTGGGAAGGCGAACATTTTTTACCTTTGTCCAATCCACATAATCCACGCTTTCTTTGCTCTCCCAAAACGCACGCTCTTCTTACTTGTTAGCAACAGTGGGGCATTATTTCATTGGTTTGCTTGGGCATATGATTGTCGCTCCTTTTCCATACATGAACATTGGAAACAATAACAGCAAGTTTTGTTAATCTCTTAATTATCCGACATAATGTCGAGTTATGCCGTTGCCATCAGGCGTATTTACACTGCATTGTTAAATTCAAATTACGAAAGAAATCACTCAATGACCATTCAACTAGACTCTTTAATCCAGCGTTTGAGCTATATCGTTGGCGAAAACATGGCGCATCAACTCAAAAATGATGGGCTCAGCTTGGACACCGCCGCCTTATCTTTGGCCATTGATGACGTCATGGGGGGCAAGCCTTCACGCCTGACAGATGATGAAAAAAGAAGCACGGTTGAGCAGGTGCAATACGAGAGTCAAAAACAGCAGCAAGCCGCACAAGCCCAGCAATCGGATAAAAACAAAGCAGAAGGCGCGGCTTATCTGGCAGACAATGCTAAAAAAGAAGGGGTGACGACGACTGCGAGTGGTCTGCAATACAAATCACTGGTCACTGGCAATGGCGCAAAACCGACGACCAGTGACCGCGTGCAAGTGCATTATAGAGGCACGCTGATTGATGGTACAGTATTTGACAGTTCGTATGACCGTGGCGAACCGATTGTTTTTCCGGTGACGGGTGTAATTGCTGGCTGGGTGGAAGGTCTGCAGTTGATGAACGTGGGTAGTAAGTTTGAATTGGCAATTCCATCAAATCTGGCTTATGGCGCCAACGGCAGTGGCCCGGCCATTGGCCCGGATGCCACACTGATCTTTGAAGTAGAACTGCTAGCGATTGTGTAACTCACCATGCGAGGGTTACATTGAAAAACCCGCAACAAAACCCGCTAAGGCGGGTTTGTTGCTTTGTATCGGGCTGGTTAACTCTTTTCAATCAACGCAGTGCTGCATCAAATCCGCGGATCACTATTCTCATGTGGCTTGCCTGGCTTAAATACGTAAAAAAGGTTGGGCTCACTGAGAATGTACACCGTGCCATCCTCACCAATGGTCACCCCTTCTGCTTGCGGGACGCTTTTGTGCAAGCCATGAAAGTTTTTCCATAAGGCCAAAGAACCCATGGTTCGGCCGGATGCGTCAAATTGCTTGAGCAGCTTGGACTCATCACTGAGCAGAAACAAATGCCCGCTTTGCGCATGATAGGTCACCGAGGACAAGTCTCGCAGTGCCCAGTTCAGGGCATGGTCATATTGCTTCAGCCGCTCGACTTCAAGAATGTGAGGTTGCGAGCTATCAGGATGATAAAAGCCAGACACGGACAATACATACTTCGGGTCACGCTCTTTGACCACAATCAGCCGATTCTGTGCGCTATCCCATGAGACGCCTTCAAAATTTTTGTTGCCGCGATCATTGACACCCAGTCGCAGCAGCTTTGTTTCATCTATAGCCACTGTATGAGTATCTGCGGCTATTTTTATCAACGCCAGACGACTGTCCCGCTCGTCAGCAAGCACGAAATACTCGCCCTCGACATGGGTAATCCCTTCGAGGTCATCTGCACCGTTCACCATGATTTCACGCAACGGCTCACCTTGCGGAGTGAGCTCCACAATTATATTCATGTCATTAAGCACGGTGAAGAGCGTTCCTGTGGCGCTGTTGTAAGTCAGGTCTGAGGCATTTTTGTAGTTGCCCAGACGTTTGCCTTCTATCACAACTTGGTAAGACGAGAGCTGCAGGCCCGCATGTTTTTGTACATGTATTTGATGCCAGAGGTGCCAGGCAACGGCCTCGGCTTTTAGATAGTAGAGGGTAGAGAGCAGGCCCACGACGAGGCTGATCATCATGCTCGCACAAATTAATCGATCATTGAAACGCTTCAACTGGCTCATCCATTTATTACAATTGTATTGATGACTGCAAGTGAAGGACAGAGTTCCTGAACGCTGTGCATTAACGCAGCAATCCACACAATAAAAATAGCTGACGTAAAACAAAGCGCCAGCAGCGTAGATAATCAGCTTTTAGTTTGGAGAGTTTTAAACAGATTCTTGGCGCTGACCGCGGCCAAGCAATGCGCCGACCGCGTCCTGCGCAGTTTTTTGGTTGGTCAGGAGTTGATTCACTTCATAGGTAATCGGCATTTCCACACCGATGGTTTCAGCACGACGCATCACCTCACGCGCAGTATTCACGCCTTCTGCCACATGCCCCAGACCGGCCAAGATGCTTTCGAGCGACTTGCCAGAGGCCAGTTGCAGCCCCACTTCACGGTTTCTGGAATATTGGCCGGTACACGTCAGGATTAAATCACCCGCACCGGCCAGGCCCATAAACGTTTCAGCCTTGGCACCCAGTGCCATGCCAAAACGGGTAATTTCAGCCAGACCCCGCGTAATCATGGCGGCACGGGCATTATTGCCAAAGCCCATGCCGTCAGAAATACCGGCTGCAATGGCCATCACGTTTTTTACAGCACCGCCCACTGAGGCACCAATCACATCTGTGCTGTCATACACGCGCAGACAGCCGCCGTGTACCAGCTGCGCAGCCTGTTGTGCCAGTTCGGCATGATTGGCCGCCAACGTAATCGCTGTCGGCAATCCACGCACGAGCTCGGCAGCAAAGCTGGGGCCACTCAACACCCCCCAGGGGTAATCGCTGCCCAGTTCTTCCTGCGCCACCTCAAACGGCAGCTTGGCGGTTTGTGGCTCTAGGCCTTTGTTGGCCCAGATGAGCGGCTGGCGAATGCCCAATGTTTTAAGCTGTTGCAAAATGGGACGAAAACCAGCCGTGGGGACGACCGATAGAATCAGATCACTACCGGCAACCGCTGTCGCCAGATCCTCTTCAACCGTCAGTTTTTCGGGAAAAGGGAAATCCCCCAAATAAAGCGGATTGGCACGTGCTTTGCGCATGCCGGAGACATGACCACTATTGCGCGCCCACAAGGTCACCTCGTGTTGCAACGCAATATGCATGGCCAGCGCAGTACCCCAGGCACCCGCGCCTAAAACAGCGACCTTGCTCATTTCAGCCAGTCCATTCAGAAAGCTAGCTACTTAGTTAGGTGCGCCTGCGGCTTGTGCAGCCTGTTGCTGCTGTTGCAGGTAAAGCGCTTCAAAGTTGATTGGATTCAACAATACTGGCATGAAGCCGGCACGGGTCACCATATCGGAAATCGCTTCACGCGCATATGGAAACAGAATGTTCGGACAAGCCACCGCTAAAATGGGCTCCAGGTTTTCTGCAGGTACATTGCGAATAGCAAAAATACCAGCCTGGGTGACTTCTACCAGAAAGGCCACTTTGTCTTCGATTTTGGCCGTGACCGTCACTTTGATTGTGATGTCAAAAATGTCTTCTTGTACCTTTTGTACCGCGTTACCCAGCTCAACGTTAATTTGGGGAGTCGTACGTTCAGTGAAAATGGCAGGGGCATTAGGCACTTCGATGGAAGCATCACGCACGTAAAGTTTTTCGATGCTAAATACCGGACCCGCGTTTTGGTCGGCCTGATTTTGTGGTTCCTGAGCCATGAATTATCCTTTTAAATTGTGAATAGACAAAGCCGCTATTCTAACTGCTCGCGGCTAGGCTGACTACGTGTTTTTGATGACGACAGGCTCAGGGCGCTGCCAGCAACGCTTCCAGTGCACCTTGCACATCCAGTGCATGCAAATCGTCAAAACCGCCGACATGCTGCTCACCGATATAAATCTGCGGCACAGTACGACGACCAGTTTTGGACATCATTTCTTCACGCAACTGCGGTTGCAAATCCACGCGAATTTTTTCAATCTCGGTCACCCCTTTGTTGCGCAGCAAGCGCTCTGCATTCATGCAGTAGGGGCAGACTGCCGAGGTATACATCACAACTTTAGCCATTTCTGCTCTTTCCGAAATCATTTAATCAAAGGCATGTTTGCCGAAACCCAGGCCTGAATACCTCCCTGCAACTGATGCAAGGCAGTAAAGTGTTCAGCCTTGAGCAGAGTGCATGCCGCCTTGGCGCGTGACCCGCTTTGACATACCACGAGCACCGGCTTATCACGAAATTTCTGCAACTCGCCAAGCCTGGCATTGAGTTGTGCCAGCGGGATATTGCGAGCGCCTTGCAAATGCCCTTGTGCAAATTCGTCTGGCTCACGGACATCGAGAATCAGCGGTTGATTGCGACTCATCAACATCACCGCCTCGGTCACCGAGATCAGCACACTACCTGCGCCAGCACGCGCCAACATCGGCCATAACAGTGTGATGCCGGAGCCGAGCGCCAAGCCAATTAATAATATATTTTGTTTTAAAAAATCCACTTGATCTTCCGCAAATAAACCGTTTCTAAAACAGACTGCATCCAAACTCCGCACACGGCCAATCAAGGCCGCCGGTAGGCGCAATCCGCACTTGGCATTATAATAGTACACATTCATCAATCCGACGTTCTGTCACCACCATTTAAAAGTGTTCGATATGTCAATCAAACCTGTCATTTTGCTGATTCTGGATGGCTTTGGCCACAGTGACCAGCGTGAGTTCAATGCTGTGATGCAAGCCAACACACCGATTCTGGACGGCCTGAAGGCCCGGTTCCCGCATGGACTGATTAACGCCTCCGAGCACTATGTCGGCCTGCCAGATGGCCAAATGGGCAACTCTGAAGTCGGTCACTTGAATATTGGGGCTGGACGCATTGTTTTTCAAGACTTTGAGCGGATTAATAACAGCATTGCTACTGGTGAGTTCTTCAAACTGCCTGCGCTGGTCAATGCCCTTCAGGTGCTAAAAGCCCAAGACAAAGCGCTGCATATTCTGGGCCTGCTTTCTGACGGCGGCGTTCACAGCTACCAGCCACATATTCATGCGATGCTGGACATGGCACAACAACAGGGCTTAAGCAAAGTATACGTGCACGCGTTTCTTGATGGTCGGGATACTCCCCCAAAAAGCGCGCAACCTTATCTGGAAAAACTGGAAGGCCATCTCCGCCAGCTGGGCACAGGACAAGTAGCCTCTGTCAGCGGCCGTTTTTATGGCATGGACCGCGACAAGCGCTGGGAGCGCGTGGCACCGGCGTATGAACTGGTTGTCAACGGAACCGCCGATTTTGTTGCAGCAGACAGTCTGAGCGCCTTGCAGCAAGCCTATGCGCGAGATGAAAGTGACGAGTTTGTAAAATGCACCGCCATTCGTACCGCAGACGCAGACCCTGTGCGCATTGAAGACGGCGACTGTCTGGTGTTTATGAACTTTCGCAGTGACCGTGCCCGCCAGTTGACCGACGCACTGCTCAACCCGCAGTTCAGTGGTTTTGAGCGCAGCCGCGTACCGCAGTTCAGCCATTACTTTACACTCACCCAATATGACCAGAATCAGGTATTGGCAGAACCGGTATTTGCGCCGTTTACCGTGCCCAACACCCTGGGCGAGTATTTATCCAGACTCGGCCATAAACAGCTGCGCATTGCCGAAACTGAAAAATACCCGCATGTGACGTTTTTCTTTAATGGCGGCGAAGAAAAAGTATTTGCCGGAGAAGACCGCATCCTGATTCCTTCACCCAAGGTCACCACCTATGACCTGCAACCGGAAATGAGTGCGGCGGAAGTCACCGACAAACTGGTGGAGGCGATTGCATCACAGCAATATCAGGCCATCATTTGTAACTACGCGAACGGCGACATGGTAGGCCATACCGGTAATTTGCAGGCGGCGATCAAGGCCGTTGAAACGCTGGACACCTGCGTGGGCCGTGTCGTCGCGGCTGCGCAAACAGCTGGTGCAGAAGTGCTCATCACGGCAGATCATGGCAATGCCGAGAGCATGTTTGATCATGACAGTGCGCAGGCGCACACACAACATACGACCAATCTTGTGCCATTTATCTACATTGGCCGACCAGGGCAAATACAGAATGACGGGGCGCTGTCAGATATTGCGCCGACCATGTTACACCTCATGGGATTACAACAACCGGCAGAAATGACCGGCCGCAACCTGATTACTTTGGTTTCCACATTGGTTTCATAGTGTCTACTGATATGACGCATGTCTGAGTTTTACGCATTGCCCAAACCATTAACACGATGGAGTGCCCGCATAGGCCTCATGGCCTTGTGCATCCTGCATAGTGCGGGCATGCCACTTTCAGCCCAGGCAGCAAAAACTGATAAAGCAGAAACAGCAAAAGGGGACCTCGATCAGATCAAAGAAAAAATTCAGCAACTGTCGAATGCCATTAGCGCCTCACGGGTAGCCAAGCAGGATGCGCATGACGCGCTCAAGGCCTCTGAGTCTGCGATCAGTGAATCGCGCAAAAAATTACGTGATATTCAAGAGGCGCAGCAACGCAACCGCGAGCATTTGAGCGCTCTGCAAAAGCAGATGTCGCAACTGCACCGTGAGGTGGGTAAACAACAACAAGCCATCAGCCAGCAGCTCAACCAGCAATACAGGCATGGCAACACCGGGGCCTTGCAGCTCTTGTTACAACAGCAAGACCCGGCAGACGCTGCACGTAATCTCAAATATCTCGGTTATTTGACCGCAGCCCATCAAAGCCAGATTCAGTCATTGCAAGTCAATCAGGAGGCCATCAGCCGTGTGCGAGCCGAGACGGCGGAGCAAGTACAGGAAACAGATGCACTGGCCAGACAATATAACCAAACCACGCAAAAGCTTGAGCAAGAGAAAACCCAGCGATCAGTAGCCCTCTCGCAACTTTCCAAACAAATCGAGACCCAGGAGCAACAACTGGTGCGCCTGAAAAAGGATGAAGAAGCATTATCCCAACTGTTTCAGAAACTGGTGGCAGCTGCTAAAAAACGCGAGCAGGATGCGCGTGCCAGACAGCAAAAAGAAGCGGCCGCCAAACGTGCTGCCGAGTTATCCAAAAAGAAAAAATCGGCGGGCCGCACGTTCGAACATGCGCCAGAAAGCAAGGTCGATGACAACGCAGGCAATACGCAAAACAGTACGGTGATTGCCAAAAACGAAACACTGCCAGAATACAATGCCCAAAAAGAAAATTTTGCACAACTGCGTGGACGCCTGCGCCTGCCTGTGCGTGGCGAGGTGATTAACCGGTTTGGCAGTGCCCGCGCCGATACAGGCGTGAGCTGGAAAGGTCTGTTTATCCGTGCCAGAGAAGGCAGCGAAGTAAAATCTGTCGCAGGGGGCGAAGTGGTCTTTGCCGACTGGATGCGGGGCTTCGGCAACCTGATTGTGATTGATCATGGCAACGGCTATATGAGTCTGTATGGCAACAATGAAGCCTTGTATAAATCCTCAGGTCAAGCGGTCAAAGCGGGGGATACGATTGCAGCAGTGGGGAACAGCGGCGGCAATGCGGAGAACGGCGTGTATTATGAGCTTCGCCGCAACAGCATTCCGTTTGACCCCTTGCAATGGAGCAGTGTACGCTAGGCTAGCAGCACAAAAAAGCCTGTCAAATGACAGGCTTTCTTATGGCGTCGACCGGATGAACCTTAATTAGCCTCTTCAGGAATCTGCGGCATCGGCGTGGTTGCCCGGGTCTCGGCATAAATCTTGTCGAGCTCTTCTTGCGTCATGGTAATGCCGGGTACACGCTCACTGTCAGATGGCTCATAACCGCCACCACCGGACTTTGCAGCGGGTGCAGGGGCCTCGGCTGCGGGCGCGGTCACAGCGGAATCTTCCGGACTGACTTCCGGGGTCGTTTTTTCTTGTTCACCACACGCAGTGAGAAACAAAGCCAGCAGGCTTGTAAAAAGCAAAGTCATCCATTTCATAAAGTATCTCCTTTAACACGTCGTTATGATTTTAATTACCATTGATGAGTGCTACTCACCAATCACATGCATCAATACCCGTCGACGTGCGGGTTGATGTCGATGTTCAAACAGGAAAATGCCCTGCCATTGCCCCAGGGCCACACGGCCATCAATCACAGGGATGGACAGGCTGGTCTGGGTGAGTGCTGAACGCACATGGGCCGGCATATCATCAGGGCCTTCAACCGTGTGGATAAACAAGTCATCCCCATCCGGTACCAGGCGATTAAAAAAAGCCTCCATATCCACCAGCACATCGCGGTCGTAGTTTTCATTAATCAGTAAACTTGCTGAAGTATGCTGTATATACAGCGTGAGCAGGCCGCTATGCAGGCCGGTTTCTTGCACCCACTGCGACACTTGCGGGGTGATGTCATACAATCGGCGCCCTTGCGCACTGATCTGTAATGTTTCATGGTGTTGTCGCATCACGGGCTCCTAAGCTAAACCAGAATTATACCGTTGATGCCATCTGTAATAAATTGCGGGCTACCAGTACCGCCACCCCATACCCCCTCCCCAGTAAGGACGGTAACCCCAAGGCCCGCCATAAAAACCGGGGCCACCATAAAACCAGGGATCCATACTGCGTAAACGGGCCATGTCACGCTCACGCTTGAGCTTGACTTCAGCTTCGGCACGCGCTTTTTCCCGCTTGTTGATTTCATCGGCAATCGCATTTTGCGTAGCCAATGCATTGGCTTGCTGCATGTAATCCAGCACGCCTTTAGAAATGCCCTTTTGATGCCACTCCAGCACTTCAGAGGCAGAGAGCGCATAACGAGATTGTGACTGTTTGATCGCCTCAATAATCTCGCTATCAGGCTTGCCCTGTTTGCGCATGCTGACAATTTCCTGCAAGCTGAGTGTGGACTGTGCAGGCGGCACCAGCGCAGCCAGTTGTTCCGGAGAAATACGGTCAATCTGCACCGGCTGTGGGGGTTGCGTAGCACAGCCGCCGAGGCTGGAAATCACCAGCGCAACACCTAATATGAGTAACAAGTTCACACGCTTCATCATGCTTCCATTCTACACCCTGCCATTAAAAAAGGGCCACACCAAGTGTGACCCTGAGTCAGGCTGAAGGTTCGATACCCGTTTGAACTGGCCCCTCTCAGACCTTTTGAAATTGCATTCTACCGCCTTGAAAATCCACACGAATGGTATCTTTGGCTGCAAACTGCCCAGCCAGAATTTCTCTGGCCAACGGGTTTTCAATTTCACTCTGGATCGCCCGTTTGAGCGGACGTGCACCATAGACCGGATCAAACCCGGCGTTTGCAATTTCAGCCAGGGCAGCCTCTGTAACGTCGAGCTGCATATCCATCGCGACCAGTCGGTTGGCCAGCAATTGTAACTGGATACTGGCAATCGATTTCACATGTGCCTCACCCAATGCATGGAACACCACAACTTCATCAATCCGGTTGATAAACTCCGGGCGGAAGTGGGTTTTAACTTCGCCCATCACCGCCAGTTTGATCACCTGGTAATCCTGATCCGCCATACTTTGTATCATCTGGCTTCCCAGGTTCGAGGTCATGATAATCACTGTATTCTTAAAGTCTACAGTGCGACCCTGACCATCGGTCAGCCGACCATCATCCAGCACCTGCAACAACACGTTAAATACATCCGGATGGGCTTTTTCAACCTCATCCAGCAATATCACCGAATAAGGTTTACGCCGCACGGCTTCAGTCAGCGTACCGCCTTCTTCGTAGCCGACATAGCCCGGAGGCGCGCCAATCAAGCGCGACACAGAGTGCTTCTCCATAAATTCGCTCATATCGACGCGAATCAAATGCTCCTCGGAATCAAACAGAAAGCCTGCCAATGCCTTGCACAGCTCAGTTTTACCGACACCGGTAGGGCCCAGAAACAAAAAGCTGCCATAGGGACGATTAGGGTCACTCAAGCCTGAACGCGAACGGCGAATGGCATCTGATACTAGTCGCACGGCCTCATCCTGCCCCACCACGCGCTGATGCAGCTTGTCTTCCATATGCAACAGTTTTTCGCGCTCGCCTGTCATCATTTTGCTGACCGGGATACCGGTGGCACGGCTGACGACTTCGGCAATCTCGTCGGCCCCCACTTCAGTGCGCAACATTTTATGCTTCATCGTCCCCGTCACCTCTGCACTGGAGGCCTGTTTGAGCTGGGCTTCCAGCTGCGGCAATTTGCCATACTGCAACTCCGAGACTCTTTGCCAGTTGCCTTCACGCGTGGCGGTTTCCATCTCAAGCTTGATTTTTTCTATGGCCTCTTTGACCCCGGCAGAACCTTGCACAGCTGCTTTTTCTGCCTTCCAGATATCCTCGAGATCGGCATACTCTTTTTCCAGTCTGGAAATTTCTTCCTCGATGAGCTCAAAGCGTTTTTTGCTGCCCTCGTCTTTTTCGCGACGCACCGCTTCACGTTCAATTTTCAACTGGATCAGGCGCCTGTCCAGCTTATCCATGACTTCCGGCTTGGAATCGATTTCCATTTTGATACGCGAGGCCGCTTCATCAATCAGGTCAATCGCTTTATCCGGCAAAAAACGGTCAGTGATATACCGGTTGGACAATTCTGCCGCCGCCACAATAGCCGGATCGGTAATTTCCACGCCGTGGTGCAATTCATATTTTTCCTGCAAGCCACGTAAAATGGCAATGGTGGCTTCCACACTCGGTTCATCCACCAGCACTTTCTGGAAGCGGCGCTCCAGTGCGGCATCTTTCTCGATATATTTGCGGTATTCATCCAGTGTGGTGGCACCAACGCAATGCAACTCACCGCGTGCCAACGCGGGTTTCAGCATATTGCCTGCATCCATGGCGCCTTCAGACTTACCGGCACCCACCATGGTATGAATTTCATCAATAAACACAATAGTCTGGCCTTCGTCCTGCGCCAACTCTTTGAGCACTGCTTTCAGCCGCTCTTCAAACTCGCCACGATATTTGGCACCGGCAAGCAAGGCGGCCATATCCAGACTCAAGACTTTTTTATTTTTGAGTGAGTCAGGCACTTCGCCATTGACGATGCGCTGCGCCAGCCCTTCGACAATCGCAGTTTTACCGACACCAGGTTCACCGATCAGCACTGGGTTATTTTTGGTTCGGCGTTGCAGCACCTGAATCGCGCGACGGATTTCATCATCGCGACCAATCACCGGGTCCAGTTTCCCCGCACGGGCACGCTCGGTGAGATCAAGTGTGTATTTTTTCAATGCCTCACGCTGCCCTTCCGCTTCCTGATTGTGCACAGCGTCAGTACCACGCACGGCCTGAACTGTTTTTTCCAGTGCAGACTTATTCAAACCATGCTGTTTGAGCAGTTTGCCGGTTTCGCCCTTGTCTTCTGCCAGTGCGAGCAAAAACATTTCGCTGGCAATGTAGGTGTCACCATGTTTTTGAGCATGTTTGTCGGTGATATTGAGCAGATTATTCAAATCGCGCGAAACGCTGACCTCACCCGCGTTTTCACTGATCTTGGGCAGACCAGCAATGGCTTGAGTCAACCCGGTCTTGAGTGCAGGCACCTGTACCCCTGCGCGTGAGAGCAAGGCAGACACGCCAGATTCTTCCTGATTGAGCATCGCCAATAATAAATGTGCAGCCTCAATGGTAGGATGATCAGCACCGACTGCCATGCTCTGTGCATCGGCCAGTGCCTGTTGAAATTTGGTAGTGAGTTTATCAAAACGCATGGCAAACCCTTTCATTGTGTGAGTAAAGCCACATCAAGCGGCTGGATACCCCTATAATGCGGCGGGTTTTTGCTTTTTCAATAGATATACATCAAATTCATCCGGGAAAATAAGAGGTGAACACCTAACCCCGCTTTAGGGCGCCTGTATTCATTCAAATCGCTAAGCAGCCTTGGCGCGATTAAAAAATTTAGACGCCGCATCTAGTGGATATGCAAGGAGAAATTTTTCATGCACAACGCACTATCGCAACGGAATTTGAATTATTAGAGGTGCCCTTTAAGCATAGTAACCGACAAAGCCTTGCATGAGCGAAATGGACGGCCTATGGCAGAGAGGTGAATGGCAATACCTGTAAACCTCTTTCAGCCGTGTTGATGACAAGGACGACTTGCCCCTGCAAGCTCAGCCAAAACGGATAATCCAGCTTGCCCGCCCCTCGTAACATCACACTGGGCGAGTTCCACGTTTTTCCACCATCCAGTGAAGCCATACTCAAGATTTCCATGCCATTGCTGCCCTGTTCGCGCCAGGCCAGCCAAACCTTATCGCCCAGACTATACAAAGCGGGATACCCGGCATTTTTCCGGTTGTCTCCAAAACGTTTAGGGGGCGAAGTCACCCAGGCCTCGCCATCCATGCGGGCAATACGCAAGCCTGGACGATCGCCCGCACCATCAAAGTAGGCCAAATGGTAACCAAAGCCTTCACCCATGGCCAATGCAGCACCATGCTGCGGGCAGCCATTCATTTTCCAGTGTCCATAGCTTGCGCGCACCAGCACGGGCTTGGTTCCAGGTTTTATTTCTGCCATGGCATGATCTCGCTCACCACCCGCAAATACATGCCGCCACAACACAGCGACCGTACCATCGGGTTTACTCGCCGTGGCGATACGACAGCAATCGCAACTGTTGTCTGCCAACTTCTGCGCAGCTAAAAAGTGCTTGCCCATATCAGTAGATACTACGTAATAAATTGCCGCACCGTCATAAGGCTTTCCCACAGCTCGAGCGGCCAGCGCATCGCGCATATCGACCCAGAATAATGTCAGTGTGCCATCAGCGGCAATCTGCAATTCATCATGGCGGTGCATGCTCTCCTGTTTATCCTGATGCACGATATACGCAGGTTCAAAGCTTTTTCCACCATTGAGCGAGCGGGCAAACCAGATCGCCCCGACAAAAGGTTTTTTTAATGCCTCACTCCAGGACACATAAATATTACCGTTGGCAGCCACGGCTACTTTGGGCCTGATCTCTCCGTCTGCGACAATGTTCATCTGGCTCCCATTCACAGCCACTGGTGGTGAGAAATGCTTTCCAGCATCTTCGCTGACGGACAACCATACCTGCCCTTGCCTGACTTGCACTTGTAAGAGTCTGCCTTGTGCATCGCTGGCAACGCTGACTGCAAGACTTGTTGCCTGCTCAGCATGGGTCTCTTGAGCAGACACACAGACTGCCCAACAACCGAGAAGCAGCAACCCCTTCACCAACCAAGCACGCACTACCCCTCCTTTTGACCGTCTGATCACAATAAATTTATTACAATTGATTTGAACACGAGACTAAAGTTCATTGGCTCTGCCGCCGTTAACTCAACTATCCGCACAACGATTACAAGCCGGACAAAACATACCGATTATGTCAATGCAACCTCATTTTGATCATCATAGTACAGCATGGTTACGGCCGCTGGCCACAGCCATGCCTGACATGCCCATGCTCGCGATTAACCGTCGCGCACAATGCCTGGCTGCCAATGCGGTTGCGATCACGTCACTGGATCTGTCCACACATATAGAACACCCGGTAGTTCTGCCAAAAAATCTGCGCCAGTCGCTGGTGCAAGCGATGCGTAAACAAACAGCTGAAGTCTCTGTTTCTATACAGAGTTCAGGCTTGACGCGACATTTCAAATGTCGCCTGTTTTACCCGCAACAACAACGACGCGCTATTGGTTTGATCTTGCAGGAAGAAGAAAAAAACCTCACCGAACAGTTGTTGCATATGCATTCGGTTGTGCAATCTTTGATTGAAATGAGCCCGGATCTGATCTCAATTAAGGATCCTGACAACCGCTGGATCATGGCAAACCAGCGCATGCTGAATACTTTTCAGATTGATGCGCATGACTTTGAGTTTCAAAACAACCTGCAAATCGCCAATGCCTTGCACCCGGTTTTTCGCAACAGCTTTGAACATCACGAAAAGTCGGATCAGGAGGTATGGCATACACGCCAGGCATACCGTAATGAAGAGCTGGTGCATTTGCCGGAGGGTGGCTACAAAACGCTGGAAGTGCGTAAAGTGGCTCATTTTGACCGCCATGAACAACCCAGCCACTTAATTACAGTCGCCAGGGATGTCAGTGAGCAAAAATTCATTGAAACCCAGCTGTATAACCGTAGTGCAGTGCTGGATACCCTGATCTCCTGTGACTGGATGCTGCATTCTGCCGAACGCTGGCAAAATGTCGCCGAGAATGTCTTGCAGCAGTGTTGCCTGTCATTCCGCTTTAGCCGAGCTGTGTTACTACAGCACCATATGGTCAATGGCCGCGAGCGGCAGGAAATGCGATCGCAAGCCATTTATCATTGGGCGATGAACGGGTTTCACCCGACTTATGACCATTGGGAAAAAGTTTCATTCACCTCACCGCATTTGCAACGCTGGCATACGCTGCTGTCCAAAGGACAGCCAGTCATGTGTGAGGCCAACACTCTCCCTGAAGATGAACGTTTTCTGCTCAAATCACATGACACCGTCAACATGGTCATTGTGCCGTTGATGATTGACCATGAATGGTGGGGCTCGATTGTAATCGAGCGTTGCTTTGATGCAGAAAATACCAGTTCGCAAGAGCTTGGTTCGCTGATGGCCATAGGCCGCACACTCAGTGTGGCCATTGATCGAGAACAAACCGGCGGTCATCTCAAGCTGGCAAAGATTGCTTTCGACAGCACCACCGAAGGTATTATGATTGTGAACCCGGCGGGTGAACTGGTTGGCATCAATCAGGGCTACACCCTGATCACAGGTTACGATGAAGCCGAAGTGCTGGGCACCAAGCCACAAATTTTCAGGCAGCGTCCACGCGGTTTTTTTGGCGCATTAAAACGCCATGGCAAATGGACAGGCGAGATCGAGAATTACCGTAAAAATGGTGAAACCTACACCGAATGGATGACGATTACCGCTGTGCGCAATCATGCCAATACCATCACCAATTACGTGGGGGTATTTGCCGATATCAGCGAGATCAAACGCTCGCAACATCAATTGAATGCACTGGTCAATCATGATCCGCTCACTGGCCTACCAAACCGCAGGCTGATAAGTCAGTTGTTTAACCACGCCATTCAACGGGCCAATCGCAACCAGCAACAGTCGGCGGTCCTCTTTATCGATCTTGACCGTTTCAAGAATATTAATGACAGCCTCGGCCACTATGCCGGAGACCAGCTATTGTTGGGGGTGACTGACCGCATTCGCACCTCTTTGCGTGAGTCTGACATTGTGGGACGTCTGGGCGGGGACGAGTTTATCGTGCTGCTGGAGAATATCCACGACAAAGAAGATGCCGCCCATAAAGCGCAAGACATATTGCTGGCGCTCAAACGGGAATTCATGATTGATGCACATGAGATTTTTGTGGGTGCAAGTATCGGCATTTCTATGTATCCGCAAGACGGAACGGATGTTGAAAGCCTGATCAAGGCAGCCGATCTGGCCATGTATCAGGTCAAAAACAATGGCAAAAACCATCACTTGTTTTATGACGCTTCATTGAGTCGCGATGCAGTCGAGCACTTCCAGATGGAAACTGAATTACGCCAGGCATTGAGCCGTCAGCAATTACGTGTGTTCTACCAGGCACAAATTGACCTGAATACCGGCCTGATTGTAGGCGCCGAGGCACTGATACGCTGGCAACACCCCACCCAAGGGCTGATTCCACCCGGCAAATTTATTCCGCTGGCCGAAGAAACCGGGCTGATCCTGAGCATTGGTGAGTGGGCGCTTACACAAGCGGTGAGCCAAGCCAATGAATGGCACCATCTGCACCCGGAGTTCAAGAAAATTGCGATCAATGTGTCTGGCGTACAGATCATGAAGAGCCAGTTTGCAGATACAGTATATGGCGTCCTGGTGGATAGCAACTGTGACCCGTCTATTGTGGAACTGGAAATTACCGAAAGTACATTAATGCAGCATACGCAGCATGTGGTGAATACGTTCAACCAGCTCAAACAGCTTGGCGTCAGCATTGCGATTGATGATTTTGGCACCGGTTATTCATCGCTGTCACACTTGAAACGCTTACCATTAGACCAAATAAAAATTGACCGCAGCTTTGTCAAGGACCTGCCTGATGACAAGGATGATGCGGCCATTACCAGTGCAATTTATGCCATGGCGACCCAGCTCGGGTTTACCGTGGTGGCCGAAGGAGTCGAAACAGAAGAACAGGAAAAATTTTTACAACGCCTGGGTTGCCAGACCGCACAAGGCTACTTGTACGCCTATCCGGTCAGCGCCGATGCATTTTTGCAGCTACTTGAGTTAAACAATCAAAGAAAAATAAAACGCCATGCCTAGTCAAGCCTCAGACACTTTTTACATAGAGACCTCACAATTGCGTGTGGGGCTTTACATCCATCTCGATTTGGGCTGGATGGACCATCCTTTTTCGGTCAGCAACTTCAAACTCACGGATGACGCGCAAATTGAAACCATCAAGTCACTCGGGTTAAAGCAGGTGCGTTACGACCCCAGACGAAGCAGTACAACTCCGGCACAAAGTAATAATGTGGTTGAGTTTCCACTAAAAAAAGCAAGTCATGCAAATACTGAAGTTATCAACGATAGCCCGAGCCTGACACCGACCCAGCAAAAACAGCAATTATTCAAACAAGCGATTCACGAAAGTGAACAAAAATTCATTCAAACCAGTACGGATGTCAGGAGTATTCAAAAGCTTTCAGTCGAGCACCCGGATCAGGCCTATCAGATTGCCTCCACATTGGTGAGCGACCTCGTGAGCAATACGCTGACCGAGAGTGATATTGCCATGCATGCCATGAATGGTCATCGTATTGGTGACCAGCACTATCAGCATGAGTTAAACATTCTGGTACTCAGCATGATGCTGGCAAAAACCATGCAAGTCAGTGAAGAGGATGCAGTAATTTTGGGCATGGCAGCTATTTTACATGACATAGGCAAGCGCCAGATCAGCGACAAGATTCTGCTGAAAAGAGACCCTTGGTCAGAGCGCGAAACCTCCATTTTCAAGACCCATGTCATCTTGGGTTTGGGCATGCTCAAAGACCTGCCGGTACCCAAAAAAATGCTGACACTGATTGCACAACATCACGAATTTGCGGATGGTAGCGGCTACCCCAAAGGATTGAAATGCGAACAGATTGATGCGCTCTCGCACATCCTGATCATCGCCAACATGTATGACAATCTGTGCAATCCGTCAAACCCGAATCCCGCGCTGGCAAAATCACCCTATGAGGCCTTGTCATTGATGTTTGCACAGCAGCGCCATCTGTTTGACCAGAGCATCCTGCGCCGCTTTATCAAATGTCTGGGCATCTACCCGCCCGGCAGCATTATTCGCCTGTCTGACCAGAGACTGGCGACCGTATTGTCCACCAACCCGCAACAACCGTTGCGGCCGTTTGTGCAACTGATTAACGATAATGATGATGAAGACGGGCTGATTATTGATATGCGTGAATCGATGGAGATCAATATCACGCAATGCATTAAAGCCGATCAGCTGACAGCCATTCAGCAAAGTATCCTGCGCAGAAAACAACGCACCAGTTACTTTATTGACAAGGTCTACGCGACCTCATAACGCACATGCCCGGCAGGGCATGTGCGTCGGCTAACAACCTAACGCTTCTTGATAAAGAGGTAAGCCCCGATCAGCCCGGTTGCACTGATCAACAGTGCAGCAAGAATTTCAAACACATCGCGAAACTCTTTGCTCACAGAGTCGAAGCTCCATTTGTGCAGATAGGCAAACACAAAGCCTTCCAGACCATCGCTATCATTGATACTGGCCGCAAGTACGCCAGTGGCTGGCTCCAGATAAAAGCGCTGATGGTTGGCTTGCGTGGTTTGCACCCTAAGTACGGGCAAGCGTTTAAAAATAAAACCATATTCGTTGGCAAACGCAGTGACCCAGTTAACACCTTGCACATCAAAAACGGTGTTTGACCCCAAAGTCTCAAGCCATGCAGAAGCAAAACTCACTGGCGTCAGAGCGACTGTTGTGTTGTTTCTGCTCAGCCATAGCGCTGGTTCCTGAGACGGATGCCTATCTGCGGCGTGATGCTGATGCAAGGCTGCCACCTGTGCAGAAGGCAGGTTAGAAACTCCGGCGGATGCTGGAATAATTTGCCAGAATAGCGTTTTTTCCCGGCCGTAAATATCGAGTTTTAATACCCGACCGGTTGCCAGTGCAGCCCACGCATGTGCGCTCAATGCCGAACTGTCACTGGTGAAGCTGGTATGCACGACGGGTCTGCGCTGCTGAATATCCGACATCCACAAATGGAACAGGCCGCTGCTGGCCAGCAATAAAACCAGCAAGGAAACCCACAAACCGAACTGTCGATGCCACCACTGCATGCCCCAGCGTTTTAATCGGTAAGGCGCTGTGTTGCGTTGCTTGATGTAGAGCACCACTCCGGTCACGGCCGAGGCCAGGATCAAGATCAGCACCAAGCTTGCGACGGCCAGTTGCAGCAGACTGCATGCTTGCAGAAATGACCAGTTGTGACCAAACTGGAACACCTTGGTGAATAGCGCACGACGATCATCCACCAAAGTCGCCAATCTGGATTGCTCAACATCCACATAGGCGCGCAAGCCGTCCTCTCGCTGATAGGCGACACGCCAGACCGGCAACAGGCGATTCACCGGGTGATAATCAGGCTCAAAAGTATGCATCGCCTGCACCGCAGCAATCGGCTGTCCACCAAGGCCGGTATAGTAATTGGCCAGACTGATGGCCAGCGCATGTTCTGCATCGTTGCGCACTTCCCCGCTAGCGACAGAGAAGTATCTGGGCGCAGCATCAGGCACTGAGACACGGTAATAGCCTTGGCCGTCCAGTTGCACCAGACTAATGTGCTCAAATCGGGTGATGCCATGCTGTTGCAACAGTGCAGGCAAAGCGACCGCATGACTTAAATCCACTGGTGCCAGTGGCGGCATAAACTGCTTGGGTGCAGGCTGCAAGCGACTCATGATGGGGTGAGACGCGCCAGACAATCCCCATAACACCAACCCGATACAGGCAACAATGCCTATCCACCGGTGCCAGAATAACCAGTGGTTTTTAATAGATGAATTAATGGCCATGCATTTCTCCGTGCTGGTCATGCACTGTCGATGAAACTGGTTTGCCCTTGCTAAACTTCACCAGGCCTTTAAAACTGTCTATCCGCTGACGTTGATCCTCCGCCAACCCCTGCTCTTGGCTTTGCAGCAAGGCCGCGAGTGCCTGTGCATCGGCCGCAGACATCCCGGCCGCCTCCAAATGCCTGGAGGATGTCAACTCCGCGCCACCGCAAAGCAAGGTATGCCAATGCTGATGGGCAGAATGATACTTCAACAAAGCACGTCCGCCTTTATCGCCTTGAATCCAGTCAGCAATTGCCATGCCTTGATGAATCACGATCACCGGCAAAATTAGCGGTATATTGGGTTTATCCCAGGTTTCATGCATTTCTGTAGCGACAGAGTGCACATCTTCTGCCGCAGAAGCGTGTGCATGTAATAACGTCGCTGACCACCACAACACCAACGAACACACCGTTAACTTGATCCAATTATTCACAACACACTCCAAAAAACCGGGAGCACCGCCCCCGGTAACAATGGTTAATACGTCCAGGTCACGCCGAGGTAAGCGGTGCGGCCATCGCCAGGATAAAACAATGCATCCGTTCCATTCCACCGACCTGAAATACCGGTCGTTGCTGCATATTTTTGGTTAGAGAGATTACGACCTTCAATAAACCAAGACCAGTGTTGGTTAATTTTTTGCCCAGCTTTCATCCCCCACAGAAAGTAACTATCAGCATAAAGTGTTTCCGCAAAGTCTACGTTGTATCTCTGCGGAGACCACTCAATGGTCGGGCCGATGTAAAAGTTTTCGAGCACATCACTGCCACGATAAACCAACTCTGCTCTCAATAATGAGCGTTGAATGCCTGGCAACCGGTTATTACCAAATAGCGCATCGCCATCGAGTTTAAAATTGTTAATCAGCAAGCTGGAGCGCCATTGCAAATCATACGGTAAACGCCCGGTCAGACCGAACTCAAGACCCTTGTGTATGGTTCTGTCTGCATTAATGGTGGAAGGACTTGCCACATTGCCTAATGCAAGTAACTCGTCCTGCAAACGCGCGTAATAGAGCGCAATATCCCAATCGACATACTCACCGTTCCCTCTGGTTCCAATTTCGTAAGTGGTCCCTCGCTGCGCTTTCAGGGTGCCCGCTACAGCCACATTCAACTCACCAAAGCTTGGTGGCTCAAAGCTACGGGAAGCATTCGCAAACAACTGAACATTCGGTTGCAACTGGTATAACACGCCAAGTTTTGGGCTAGTCTGGTGGTAGTCTGCGTTAAAGCTCTGGTCACCAGTAGAGGTAATCATCTGGTCTTTGGAGTCACGTTTTGAGCGCGTATATTGTAGTCCGGCAATCACTGTCCACTGTGCATCCAGGCTCAACCTGTCTTCTGCATACACCTCGAAATTGCTCGCTTTTTGGTCGTAATCATTTATTTTTGCACCGCGCCGTGCATTCACATTACGGAAGTTCTTCGCATCGGTGTGCCCATAAGTCGGCGTCATGCCTGCAATAAACTCGTTTTTGAGGCCAAACAGCTCACCCTCCTTGATCCAGCGTGCGGATAAGCCATAATCATCAGATTGCTGATCAATCACGCCCAAGGTGTCGTTACCAAAGACGAATAGGTCGACAATCGGATGGAACAAACTTTTTCTGGAATAAAAGGCGCCTAACTCCAGTCTGCTCTGATCAAACAGAATCGTGGTTTTGTTTGACACTCGGGTGACGTTAATGTCGCGTTCATTGATCCCTTGCCCCGCAAGCGGCCCACCAGTGACAGTGGATAGCTTGGGGTCTGTTTTTAACTGTGACTTTGTTAATGCACTTGGCAATTGTGAGTCGTTGTTGGTATAGCCGAAATAAAAACGGGTTTCAACATGATCACTGATCTTGACGCCCACATTCCCGGTCAGCCGGTCAGCACTTTGCTGTGCATTATCACGGAAACTGCTGGTGCCATACTTGCTGGCTGTGACAAAATAATCAACATCATCTTTGACACCACCGGTACTCACGCCAAGCCTATAGTATCCGTAACTACCGCCTTCAGAGCGTACTTCTAATGCAGGTGCGTTGTAGCCGGTTCTGGAAATAAAGTTGATACTGCCGCCTAAGTTGCTTGACCCATATTGCAAAGCATTGGCACCGCGATACACTTCAATGTAATCCGTTGCCATCGGGTCAATGGCCGGAAAGTCAAAGCCACCATCAGCCAGATTGGTCGGCATGCCATCTTGCATCAGTTTTAAGCCTCGTCCATGAAAAGTGCGTTGCACGCCAGAGCCACGAATCGACAAGCGGGTTTCTTCGGCACCGAAACGTGATTGTGCCAAGACACCGGTCGCCATGCCCAGTGTATCCTGCATGTTGCTTGTGCGCCCTTCACGTACGGTCGCCATATCCACCACGGTCGTACCCCCCGCTGTTTTGGATAAGTTTTCCTTGGCTGTTTCAATATCAGGCTGCGTGAGTGAAGTTTTCTTTTTCTCGGCAGTAACGCGCACTTCATCCAGATGCTCAGTGCCGCCATGCTCTGCCCATGCAAGATAAGGTAACGCAGACAAGACAGCTAATACCAATGTTGATTTCTTCATTTTTCTTCCCTATTCAATGATTCAATGTTAACGTCCGCATCGTTGCGAACTTTGCCCAGGATTAATAAAACAGTGTTAACGCCAGATTGACCGAACGCCCAATTCCAGGCACTTGCAGCCCTTGGCGAACGGTTGCACCCATCGTCGCGCCTTGTCCAAGATATGCTCCACCGGTTGGGTCAAAGTAGAGCTTATCCAGTATGTTCTCCAACCCCATATCCAAGCGCGCCTTTTTCCATTCATAACTGGTGTACATATCGAGCAAGACATAACCCGCAGTTTCGTTCTCGTTACGAATCGCCTGCACACGGGATTTATTCTCGACCATGCGCGTTTGCACACGGCTTTTCCAGTTGCCATCGGCATGTAATAAGGCCAGCTTTGCATTGAGTGGCATGATGGCGTAGAGGTCGTCATGGCTTTCCGTGTTTTCACCGCGTACGTAGTTCATATTCAGCTGCACGCCCACACTGCCCCAGGCGCTATCAACCACCAGTGTTTTTTTGGCGTTCAGGTCAAACCCGTACATTCGTGCGTTTTGATTAGAGAGTGTCAGGTTAGAAAAACCATCGGTACGTGCGGCACATGTCACCCCTACGCTCACGCAGGTAGCCGCATCGATATAATCACGGATATAGCGATAAAAAGGGGTAACCTTGACTTGCCAGTCCTGACGGTCTGCATCGTGCCAATCAGCGGTCAATTGCAAAGTATGAGATTTCTCAGGATCCAGATTGAGATTGCCAACATAGCCATTACCATCTCCGAACCAGTTATTCATGTTCATGACCATACTGTTGGTGTTTGCCCAGGTATAGCGCTCATATAAATTAGGTGATCGCATTTTCAGCGCATACCCAAATTCATAGTCTTGCGTAGCGTCAGGGGTAAATTTTGCCAGCCAAGTACTGTCTACATTGTGGTCGGTCTGGCTTTTATCTTTGGCGTTGAAGATCGCAGCCGCCGCACCATAGCCAGCCATTCCAGCCAGACTGTTGTTGTATCCTTGCACATTGTCTGCATCAGAGCTCACCTCACTCAAACGCACGCCAGCCTGCGTCCACCATTGTGAAGACCATGCAGCATCCCACTCGGCGTAGAGATCATTACGGTCACGCCTGCCATTGTGGATATTTTGGAAAGTATTGGGCGCCATCATCATGCCGCTACCCGAAGCTGGCCAGTAATCTTCCAGGCTATATCTCTGCAAATCCAAGCCGAAACGCACGGTATCGCGCAGATTCAGCAACCAGTCCACCTGTGTATTAAACCCCGTGGTATTGCCGCGTGTGTCCATCGGCATGCCCGGCGCATTGCCATACCAAAACTGCTTGTCAGCGCCAAAGTTCATGCTGTGTTGTGTATGCTCGTGATACACACGGCTCTGCCATTTCCCCCAGTCAAACTTGGCCTCGTGCTTCAGCTGGTATTGCTCACTGCGGTTACCTGTCATGTCCATGCGCTGATTGGGAAAACCCTGCTTGTCGATGTCTTGTAAACCCAGCTTGAACTCGAACAAATGATTGTCCATATAAAAACCGAGGGCCAAAGCATGGTTGGTTGAACGATAGGCGGAGGATCCGATTTCATCGGCGTCCAGCCAACCTCTGCCCGTTGCAGCCAGACCCGCAGGTTTAAATGCTCCTCCTGCATGTGCATTATTGGCATCAACAGTGGCGCCTGTGTAACGCATGTACATTTGCTGATTAGCCACCGAAGCCGAGGCGTTCACACCAAATGCATCATTGTTACTGCGATAAAAAGTATTCACACTGGCATGTGTCAGCAACTGGTCGTCCGTTGCAAACTCGGGGGTTGCCGAATTGACAATAATGCTGCCAGCGATGCTGTCCCCTCCCACACTCACTGGCGCCAATCCTTTGAAGACTTTAACTTCGGCAATATTGGTCGGCGCAATGTAGGAAAGCGCCGGATTCATGTGATTAGCACAACTCGAAATCAAATCCATGCCATCGACTTTGATACGAATGCGGTCATCGGCCAACCCTTGCATCATCGGCAGACTGGATACGCCGCCGTTACGGCGCAATTGCAAACCAAGCATATCTCCAATCACATATGCACTGTCTCCCGCTGCTTGTGCAGCATTTTGCTGCGCGACTGCATTGGTTTTTTTGGGTGCTTTAACCTCGACATTATTGACTTCAATTGACTCAGCCTGTGCACACAGTGCAGGCAACGCCATGAATACAGTCAGATACATTTTAGATAACATACATACTCCCTGAGCCGCAGCCGTTTATCGACTGCGGCAGTACTCTAGATTTATTTTTATGAAAAGATTGAATCAGGCTGCAACGCTGTGCCTGACAGCAGCATCAGGTTGCCAGCGGATCAATGCACCAATCTCGCAATTAAAAAATGCGCAAAGTTTGTCCAGATGCTCGGTGCAGGCGTTGTAGGAAGGTTTCTTGACCATGCGGTGCAAGGTCATGCGGCTGATGCCGGTAGATTCGGCGATTTCTTTGAGGGTGATGTGGCGTTTCCACTCCACCTGTTTGGCAAATATCATTGCCTGAAGGTTAATGATGATCATGTGATGACTCCATCCATGCCTGCGTAGTACAGGCATTACTCGAAACCGTCAAAACTGCGGACGGAACTAGACTGGGGATGAAGTCAGTGGCGGTGCGCGGGTGGTATGCGCAGAAGGGTAAAAATACGAAACAACAGGCGCCTGATATTCGCTGAGCGCGATATCTGCCTGTGCTTGCTGAAACAGAATATAAGCAGGACTGTAAGAAGGCTGCACCACATCATCGATGGCCATATGGCAGAACGGGCAATGATTAAGGTGATGACTGAGCGAAACAGGCTTTTGAGAGGGCTTGTAATCAATCAGGGTAGAAAGCTGTTTCCCTTGGGTAGTGATGACCTGAATCACTAATTTACTGCCCTGGGTGGAACAGACTTCCTGCACAAAGCTCTTGCCGCTTTGCATGGGGAAAGCCAGGCTCAATGTCGGCACGAGACTGACCAGCAGCATCGCCATCATGGCGAGCCGGGCAATCCAACGCTGTGTCTTAACATTTCGCATTCCGTGATTCTAGCCGGATTACAGTAGAATAAGCAAACTTTGCTTTATCACGGGGAATCATTCATATGGCCACTGCAAGCCTGCTCGCGCTTTTAGACGACATCACGACCATGCTTGATGATGTATCGGTGATGAGCCAGCTTGCTGCAAAAAAAACGGCTGGC
Source organism: Methylophilus aquaticus (assembly GCF_030769565.1). Taxonomy (GTDB): domain Bacteria; phylum Pseudomonadota; class Gammaproteobacteria; order Burkholderiales; family Methylophilaceae; genus Methylophilus; species Methylophilus aquaticus. The sequence goes on from NZ_JAVCAP010000012.1 coordinate 86,341, forward strand.
GTCCTCGGTGATGACCTGGCGCTTAACGCACAGCAAGTCAGCGGCATTGCTGCCGAGCGCGAGTTACCGGTGGTATGGGCTGTGGCCTGCGGTTCACTCATCAACAAACTGATCCTGGTGCCCACTGCTTTGCTGATCAGTGCGCTGGCGCCTTGGCTGATCACACCGCTACTCATGTTGGGTGGCGCTTTTTTATGTTTTGAAGGCTTTGAAAAAACCTGGCACAAGCTGTTTCATGTAGCGGCAGACCATGCACATGCGGCTGATATTCACCAGGCCATGCAAAATACACAGCAAGACCTGCTTGCGCTGGAACAGGAAAGAATCAAGGGTGCGATTCGCACAGACTTTATCCTCTCGGCAGAAATCATTGTGATTGCGCTGGGTGTGGTGGCTGAAGTGGTGCTGACGCAACGCGTGATGGTGCTCTCGGTGATTGCCGTGTTGATGACAGTGGGCGTTTACGGCCTGGTTGCCGCGATTGTGAAGATGGACGATGCCGGATTATGGTTGATGCGCACCTCCGGAACACAGGCGCTGTCTCAACTGATACGCAAATCAGGCTGGCTGATGGTATGTACCGTGCCCTACCTCATGCGCTTGCTCACCGTGCTTGGCACCGCCGCCATGTTTCTGGTTGGTGGCGGCATCTTCACGCACAGTATTCCGCAACTGCATCACTGGCTCAGCAATGTTGCTTTGTGGGATATTGCGCTCAATGGCCTGTTTGGGTTAGTGTTAGGCGGCGTGTGTTTTCTTTTGTATTCAAGTACAAAATGGTTAATAAATAAAAAATAGATATTCAAACCAAGTGATTGCTAAATTCCTTTAAAACGGGGGGGCTTATGACAGTGGTTCAAAACGTCACGGCAGTAGCAGTATCGGTGTTGTTACTTACGATGTGTGCATATGAGATTGTTCCCTCGTCTGCAATCATTATTCTGGACAATATTCACTGGTTAAGCACAAATATTTTTGGCGCATTGTTGGCCTGGCTGGGTTACCGCCATGCAGACAATGCACAGAAACCTTATAAAAAATGGTTTTTAATCGGCGCCACCAGCTACCTGATTGGTGGCTTGTTGTGGGTTGCACAGACTGCGACCCACTTTACTACCTTTCCTGCACCTTCTGATCTTTTCTACTTACTGCTTGGCCCCGGCCTTATTATTGGTTTTCTGATTGCGCTCAAAAGTCAGTTATCCAGATCAAAAACCATCGCCTTTACGATTGATGCACTCTCATTCACCACGGCTGTTTTAGGCTATGTACTGGTGACCTACCTGCCAAAGTCCGGCCATGTCGATGGCTTGCAACTGGCAGTACTGGCGGGTTATCCGGTCAGCATGCTGAGTGCAGGATTGGTTTCTCTGCTGATGATCCCCTACTTGCGGCCTGCATTGATGCTGCCATGGGTGCAACTAAGCCTGGGCTTGTTACTCTCGGGCCTGTGCTGGATGCAATGGAATTTGAATGCACTGAATCACGTGCCACAAAATAATCCATGGCTGAATTTTTCATTTTCGGTGTTTCATTTGCTGATCGGACTTGGCCTGTATGGCTGGCACCTCGAAAGCTCAAATAGTCGCAGTTTCCAACGACAATGCATGCGCATGCGCGCAATCATTCCGCTGATTGCCTTTGTGTTCAGCATTGGGACACTGGTGCTGATTACCTCACAAAATGGCCCCCATCCTTATGCATACAATATTGCAATCGCCTCAGTGATTTGTATTTTGCTGTTTTCTGCCATGCGGCAAAGTATTTTATTGCGTGAAAGTGAGCGACTACTGATCGCCGAGCAACGCCTGGCGGATAAAGAATATGCGTATGAACATCTTGCCCAACACGATCCGCTGACCAACTTGCCCAATCGTCACGCCATTCAGCTTAAACTCGAACATGCCCTGATACACGCCACCACCGAAAGCCAGACTGTGGCCTTGGTACTCATTGACTTGAGCCGCTTTAAAGCGATTAACGACAGCTTTGGACACCATACCGGTGATCTGTTTTTGATCAATATAGCGAAACGCCTGCAACAAGTCGCCACCAACCTGGGAGAAGTGGGGCGTATGCATAGCGACAAATTCGCCCTGATCGTCACCGCCAGGCTGAATGAATCCGAACTGATTCATCTGGTGCAGTCTTTAATGCGAGCAGTCAATACGCCGACGACGATAGATGGCCATGAACTGATTCTGGAAACGTATATTGGCATCAGCCTGTTTCCCAAAGACGCCAGCCATACGGCCAACCTGACCCGGAATGCACATACAGCACTCAATGTGGCCAAACAGCGTGGCGGCAATCAATATCAGTTTTATGCCAAAGAACAAACCAAGCTGGCACAAAGCATCTACCATCTCGATATCCAGCTGCGCAAAGCCATTCAACGCCATGAGTTTTTTCTGGAGTTTCAACCCATTTTTGAGCTGCAGCCCAATGGTCCGCGCATCAAAACGATAGAAGCACTGATCCGCTGGAAAAAGCCCAAAGGCGAAATTATCTCGCCCGCCACATTTATCCCTTATGCTGAAGAAGTAGGTTTAATTGTGCCGATTGGAGAATGGGTCATTGAACATGCCTGCAGAACGGTATCCCAACTGTCAAAACAACTTAAAAAAGAAATCGGGCTCTCGATCAACATCTCTCCCAAACAATTCCGCGATCAGGGGCTTTCCAATTACATTTCACTGATTCTGCATGCATTTGATCTGGACCCCGCCACCATTACCCTTGAAATTACCGAAAGTGCCGTGTTTGAGCAGGAAGAACAGGCACTGGAGATTCTGCAACAGATGAAAAAACTGGGCGTGCGCATTGCGCTGGATGACTTTGGGGTTGGTAACTCTTCGCTGTTCAAGCTGAAACATTTACCGATTGATGACCTGAAAATTGACCGTGCATTTTTAACCGATGTGCCGGAAAGTGAAGCCGACAAGCAGATCATTCAAACCATCACCAAAACCGCCCATATTCTGGGCTTGAGCGTGGTGGTAGAAGGTGTGGAAACCCAGGCACAGTTTGACTTTTTACAATCGCTGGGCTGCGACCAGATTCAGGGATTTTTACTGGGGCGCCCTTGTGGCATAGAGCAGATCAAACAGTTGCTGGAAGAGAGCGAACGGCATGAAACCAGCCCAGTTTAAAAATTCAAGTTAAAAAATAAGGCGCAATTGCACAGTGACAGCATCCGCCACCCCGATGCCGCTTAACTTGCGAACATCGGCTTTAAGAAACAATTGGTACAAACCATTTTTGAACGCCGGAAAAATAGAGGTCTGCCACACCACCTGTTCACGCAGTGGCTGCTTGGAAGCCGTGCCCAGAATGTGCGCCTGCACTTTAATGGCACCCCAGCCGCGGCGCTTGACCTGATGATATTTGCTTAAAGTCAGGACTTCGTTGGACATTTCAACCGGCAAGCTGACGTAATACCAACGACTACTGCCCTGCCAGAGTTTGACAACATCAGTAAATACATAATCCAATCCATCCATACCGGGTTTACCACACTAAAACGCATCGTCAGAATAACGCTGCTCTGCAAACGGAAAAGCGTCATTGTGATAGCCGCGCACCTCCCAAAAACCTGGCCGATCAGCCGCATGCATCTCAATGGCCTTCAACCATTTGGCGCCTTTCCATGCGTAACGCTTGGGCACCACCATACGTACCGGGCCACCGTGCTCAGCCGTCAGCGAATGTCCATTGACACTGTGCGCAATCATGACATCATCATCCAGCAAAGCCTCCAGCGGCAAATTGGTGGTGTAGCCATCATAGCCATGCATGGTCACATACTTGGCTGATGCCAAAGGCCCTGCCATCATCAACAACTCACGCGCCTGTACACCCTCCCAGGCCATATCGAGTTGTGACCAGCGCGTCACACAGTGAAAATCCGAAGTATCGCTGGTTTGTGGCAAGCTGCGAAAATCCAGCCAGCTAAGCGTCAGCGGCATCTCCACCAGACCATAGATATTCAGCATCCAGTTGGCAGTATTGACGTTAGGGCGCACACCGAGATCGAGCACAGGAAAGTTATCCACTAAGCGCTGACCCGGTGGCACGCGCGCATCCACCCCTTGTATACCAAGTTGACTCATAGTTTTGCTACGCGGCTTGCTACCACGTTTGGCCAAGGCCACTTTTGCGGCAATCAGTTTTCTCCAGTCCGGCAAAACAACTCCCCCAAGTAATAAAAACGTACAAACGGTTTATCAATGGCTCATGTTGCAAAGCTTCTTGGCGAGCTTTTAAGAAGGGTCAGGTGTTTTAAAGCTATCCAGCAACAACACACCGACCCCCACACAAATGGCACTGTCTGCTACATTAAATGCAGGCCATGCCCATTGCTGATAATAAAACAGCAGAAAATCCACCACATAGCCCAAGGTCAGGCGATCATATAAATTACCCAACGCCCCACCCAACACCAGGGCAAGTCCCAGGCAGAAAAGTGTGTTGTGTTGATTTTTGAGGATAAGGTAGACCATCACCGCAGAAGCCAGTGTGGATACCGCAGTGAAAAACCCATGCTGCCAGCCACCGGCATTGGCCAAAAAGCTGAATGCAGCGCCGGTGTTGTGATACCGCACCAGATCAAAAAACCCGGTCACAGGTAAATGCTCGCCGTAAAGAAAAGCACTCTGGATCAGGTGTTTAGTGTAGAGGTCGAGCACGATCACCAGCGCACTCAACCCGAACCAGGGCGCCGCAGTTTTTAACTTACGCATAACGACGCACTTCGCCCTTGCCAAACAAATTGCTCACGCAACGGCCGCAAATCGTGGGGTGCGCAACATCACTGCCCACATCGGCACGATAGTGCCAGCAACGATCACATTTTTTGTGCGCGCTTGGCTTCACCAGAATTTTTTGTGCGGCAGCATCTGCCACTTTATGTGTTGTCGCGCTCGAGGTAATCATGGCAAATCGCAAATCGTCTTGCAGACTGCTCAGTGCATCAAATGCATCACCTGCGACATGAAATTCGAGTTCGGCCTGCAATGAAGAGCCAACTTTGCCTTCACCACGCAATACTTCGATCTCCTTCGCCGCTTGCGCACGTAGCGCAATAATGGTTTGCCAGTGTTGCACCTGAGACGCACTCAAGCCATGCTCCGGCAGCGCATACCAATCCTCTTCAAATACCGTCGCGACCTTATCCAGGCCCAACGTCTGCCAGATTTCATCGGCAGTAAAACTCAAAATCGGCGCCATCAGACGCATCATGGCATGGGTGATATGGTACAAAGCACTTTGCGCCGCACGGCGGGCAGCTGAGTGTTCACCACTGGTATAAAGGCGGTCTTTGAGGATATCCAGGTAAAAACCACCCAGACCTTCCGAACAAAAACCAACAAACTTCTGCACAGCCAGATGAAACTCGTACTTGTCATAATCCGCCAAAATCGCCGTTTGCAATGACTGCGTCAAATGCAGGGCATAACGGTCAATTTCCAGCCACTGATCTATCGGCAGTAAATCTTTGCTGGCGTCAAAATCGGCCAGGTTGGAGAGCAAAAAGCGCAAGGTATTGCGGATACGGCGGTAGCCATCGGCCACACGCTTGAGAATTTCGTCACTGATGGTCAACTCGCCAGAATAGTCGGTCGAAGCTACCCACAAACGCAAAATATCCGCGCCATAAGTATCCATCACCTTTTGTGGCGCAACCACGTTGCCCTTGGATTTACTCATTTTGTGGCCCGCGCCATCAACCACAAACCCATGCGTTAGCAAGGCTTTGTATGGGGCGCGGCCATCAATGGCACAACCCGTCAGCAAACTGGACTGGAACCAGCCACGGTGCTGGTCTGAACCTTCAAGATACAAATCTGCGGGATGCGCGAGTTCAGGGCGACGTTTCAACACTGCCGCATGGGTCGCACCGGAGTCAAACCACACGTCCAGAGTATCGCTGACTTTTTTGTATAAATCAGCGTTCTCAGGCGCATGCTTGGCCAGAAAAGCGGCGCCATCCAAACTAAACCAGGCTTCTACGCCCGATTGCTCGGTGAGCAAAGCCGCTTGCTCTAACAACTCGGCTGTTTTTGGATGCGGCTCACCTGTCTCTTTATGCACAAACAAAGGCATAGGCACGCCCCAGTTACGCTGACGCGAAACGCACCAGTCAGGACGGTTTTTAATCATGGCCTCCAGACGCGCACGGCCCCAGCTCGGGAAGAACTGTGTCGCATCGACAGCGGCATTCGCATGCTCGCGCAAGGCCTTGCTATCTTTGCCGACGGAGTGCATACCGATAAACCATTGGTGGGTGGCCAGTTGCATCAGCGGTGTTTTATGACGCCAGCAATGCGGGAAGCTATGATTCAGGCGCGCCGAGGCGAACAGCACACCGTTTTCCTGCAGCTTGGCCAGAATCACTTTATTGGCGTCCTGACGGCTCAAGCCGCGAATGTCAGCCAGCTCAACCAGTTCGCTCGTGAAGAACTTGCCATCGCCGCCGATGAGCACCCGTGGTTTCTCGTTCGGGAAATTGGCACGCATGACCAGCCAGTCATCATTACCGTGCGCAGCCGCGGTGTGTACCAAACCGGTACCGGCATCGGTGGTGACGTGGTCACCCGTAATCACAGGCACCTGACGGTTGTCGAACGGGTGTTGCAACAGCAAGCCGCGCAAAGCTGCGCCTTTGCAAGAAGCAAGCACAGAAGTATTTTCTTCTGCATATCTGGCCAGTGTTTTCTCTGCCAGGTCACGCACCAAAATCAGCAGCCCTTTACTGGTCTGGATCAGGTCATACTCCAGTTCGGCATTGACACTCACCGCCTGATTGGCAGGCAAGGTCCATGGCGTCGTCGTCCAGATCACGGCATACGCATCGCCGCTCACCGTGGTATTGAATGCTTTGCCAAGGGCCGCGTTATCCACAACCTTAAACCCAACATCAATCGCCGGCGAATTGACATCCTCATACTCGACTTCTGCTTCAGCCAACGCAGAACCGCAATCCACGCACCAATGCACAGGCTTGGAACCCTGGTACAGATAACCATTTTTGTATATTTCGCCCAAAGCACGCATGATGTCGGCCTCGGTGTGATAATCCATGGTCAGGTAAGGATGATCCCAGTCACCCAACACACCCAGGCGGATAAAATCTTTTTTCTGCTTTTCCACCTGCTCGGCAGCGTAGGCGCGGCACAATTCGCGAAACTTGGCAGGGTCTATATTCTTACCGTGGGTTTTTTCCACCACCAGTTCAATTGGCAGGCCATGACAATCCCAGCCGGGCACATAAGGCGCGTCAAAACCGTCCATAGTTTTGGCTTTGATGATGATGTCCTTGAGGATTTTATTAACAGCGTGACCAATATGGATGTCACCGTTGGCATACGGTGGGCCATCATGCAGGATGAATTTTTTAGCACCCTTGCGTTTGGCACGAATACGCGCGTAGACCTTGCGTTCTTGCCAGCTTGTTAACCAGGCCGGCTCGCGCTTGGCCAAATCACCACGCATCGGAAAGCTGGTTTCCGGTAAATTCAGTGCGTATTTAGAATCTTTGTCTTGGTCAGTCATTGTTATATCCAAAAAAATCAGCCACAGATGACACCGGGCAGTACAGTCGGTGATTATCGGTGGCTAAAATAGTGTTTCGCCTGGTCAACATCCAGCGCAATTTGCGCCTTGAGTGCATCCAGCCCGGCAAACTTTTGTTCGTCACGCAGTTTGTGCAAAAATTGTACTTGCACATGTTGATCATACAAATCGCCAGAAAAATCAAACACATGCACTTCGAGTTTGAGTTTGGGAATGCCTTCCAGCGTTGGACGGATGCCCAAATTGGCAACTGCCGGTAAATTGTTCAATTTTACCGCATAAACTCCGGTCAGTGCAGGGCGTTCGTGACGCATATGCACATTGGCGGTAGGAAAACCCAACTGACGCCCCAATTTGGCTCCGTGCACCACTTTGCCACTGATGCTGTAAGGACGGCCCAGCAGCGCTTGAGCCTTGAGTAAATCGCCTGCGGCCAGTGCATCGCGCACCAGCGTGCTCGACACACGCTCACCCTGCCATTGCACTTCAGGCAAGGGGATGACATTAAAGCCGTTTTCTATCAAGGTTTGCACACTGCCCGCACGTTTGGCGCCAAAACAGAAGTCTTCGCCCACCATCACCACCTGTGTATGCAGTTGCGCGCGCAACATCTGCATGAAAGTTTCAGGGCTCTGCGCGGCAAACGCATGGTTAAAACGCTGCACATACACATGCTGGATACCGCACGCAGCAAAATACTCCAGCTTTTCGCGCATGGAGGCCAGCCGTGCTGGTGCGTTATGCGGCATGAAAAACTCGCGTGGATGCGGTTCAAACGTCATCACCGCTGGCAAAATCTTGTAAGTTTGGGTATAGGCGAGCAGCTGGCGCAACAAAGCCTGATGACCTAGATGCATGCCATCAAAATTACCGATGGCAATGGCTTGTGCCTGTGTACAGACCGGTAGGTGACGAAATACCTGCATGACTGTCTATCCTTATTCTTTGGCAACCCGCTTTACGAAGTCACGCGGACGAAACCCTAACACTCCCAGCATGGCAAAATAGACGGCCATGCCCAACACCACCACACCCGCCAGATGTAGCATGCGAGTCAATACCGGCATCTGCAACCAGTCTCCCGACCACGTCGCGGCAGCATGTAATGCGAGTGCCATGACAGTCACCGCAATCAGCAGCCTGGCTAAAAATAACAGCCATCCGGCCTGTGGTTGATAGGCTCCAGTTCTGCGCAAAGTCACCCAGAGCAACGTTGCATTGAGACAAGCGCCCAGGCCGACGGCCAGCGCCAGCCCCGCGTGCCGCAAAGGCGTGAAATATAAAAACAAGACATTGAATATCTGGGTCATCACCAGGGTGAAAATAGCAATTTTGACCGGTGTTTTCACGTTTTGTCTGGCATAAAAACCGGGCGCAAGCACTTTCACCATAATCAGACCGAGCAAACTCAGGCTGTAAGCGATCAATGCACTTTCGGTTTGCGCCACATCCACCGGGGTAAATTTTCCGTAATAAAACAGGCTGGCTACCAAAGGTTTGGAAAGCACAGCCATGGCCACCGCTGCCGGAATCGATAACATAAAGGTCAGGCGCAAGCCCCAATCCAGCAGCAACGAGAACTCGGCGCCAGACTTATCGACATGCGCTTTGGATAAACTGGGTAACAAAATAGTGCCAAGTGCCACGCCTAACACACCGGTAGGAAACTCCATCAGGCGATCTGCGTAATACAGCCAGGACACACTGCCGGTAGGCATAAACGAGGCAAAAATATTGTTAAGCACAATGGAAATTTGTGCCACGGAGACACCAAAAATGGCGGGACCCATCAGTCTTAAAATACGGCGCACGCCTTCATCCTGCAAATTAAGTGCATAGCGCGGCAACATGCCGATTTGTTGCAAATACGGCAATTGATACAGTAATTGAATGATGCCACCGACGAACACCGCCCAGGCCAGCACATAGACCGAATTGTGAAAGTGCGGCGCCACAAACAAGGCCGCGCCTATAAAACACAGATTCAGCCACACAGGTGTAAACGCTGGCACCTGAAACTTGCTAAAGGCATTGAGTACGCCACCCGCCATCGATACTAGTGAGATAAAGAGAATGTAGGGAAAGGTAATACGCAACAAATCCGTGGTCAGTTGAAACTTGGCAGGGTCAGCCACAAAACCAGGCGACGTAAGTTTTACAATGAGTGGCGCAGCCAGCATGCCCACAATGGTGATTGCGACCAGAAACAACCCCAGCAAACTTGATACATGGTCAATCAGGGCACGGGTGGCTTCTGGCGTGCGTTGCTTGCGATACTCGGAAAGGATGGGCACAAAGGCCTGGCTGAACGCACCCTCGCCTGAAATACGACGCAACAAGTTAGGAATTTTAAATGCAACAAAGAATGCATCTGTTGCCATGCCAGCGCCAAAAATACGCGCAATCAGCGTATCGCGCAAAAAACCGAGCAACCGCGAGATAAAAGTCATGCCACCCACAGTGGCGAGTGCTTTGAGCAAGTTCATAAATAGTGGAGAATACGCGCCTTGATTGTTTTTGGCAGCAAGGCATCTAGCGCAGCCTGTCAGCGTGTTTAAAAGTTGGGCGATTTTACCATGCAGCCAGATTCAATCGATGAAATTACGTTTTTAATCTTGCAAAAACAAGACAATAACAGTATTATGCACGGTTTCGTATTACACCCCTTTGAAAGTAACAGGATAAACTAACATGGCAAATACCGCACAAGCTCGCAAACGCGCGCGTCAATCCGTGAAAGTGAATGCGCATAATGCTGCGTTGCGCTCTACTTTGCGTACTGCAATCAAAAAAGTCATCAAAGCCATTCAAACTGGTGATAAAGCGGCTGCAGTCGCTTCATACCAGGAAAATGTAAGCGTGATCGACCGTATCGCTGACAAAAAAATCATTCACAAAAATAAAGCTGCTCGTCACAAGAGCCGTTTGACTGCTGCTATCAAGGCACTGTCAGGGGATGCTCCAGCTGCTTTGGTTTCTGTAAAAAAAGCCGCTGCGCCTAAAGCAGAAGCTGCACCAGCTAAAAAAGCTGCCAAGCCTCGCGCCAAAAAAGCTGCTGAATAATTTCAGTAGGGGTGCATACAAAGAAGCCGGACAGATGTCCGGCTTTTTTATTAGCCTCTATCCCCTGACGCTGATTGACTGATTTAAAAGCAATCGGCGATACTGGTGGCATTGCTACCCAGCCAGCATCACTATTCACTTGCCGCCATTTTAGCCACTTGCGCATTTATCCTCCGGAAGGAAAATATTGTGAGCTTTATCGACAACAATCTGCTTGCCAGTGAAACAGTCATCTACCGCGCCAGATTGCATTGGATTATTTTCATCAACGCGGCTTTGTATTTACTATTGAGTGTAGCTCTCAGTGTTTTTATATTATTGCAGTCCGAAGCCACTCAAGGGCTCTGGTATATCAGCCTCCTCAGCCTGGCATTAGCGCTGGGATCAGCGATCAGCAGCCTGATCAGGTATAAAACCTCCGAGTTTGCAATTACCAACAAACGTGTATTGATCAAAGTTGGCTTTATAAGACGCCACTCGCTGGAAGTGCTGCTGCACAAAGTCGAAGGCATCGGCGTGAATCAAAGTATTCCTGGCAGGATATTCGGATTCGGCACCATCATCGTTTCTGGCACTGGCGGCACCAAGGAAACATTTGATCTCATCGCGTCGCCCCTGGAGTTTAGAAAGCAGGTTCAAGCGCAGCTGTCTTAATCAACGCCATTCTTGCCCGCATTAAAAAAGCCCGGATGATCCCGGGCTTTTTTAATGCTCAACCATTATTCACCAATATGCAATTCACTCCGCGCAACCCTGGCACTATTGAGCACGGCCTGCGCATCCTCGCCAATCACAGTAAAATGACCCATTTTGCGGCCTTTGCGCGGCTCCTGTTTGCCATATAAATGCATTTTCAAGTCACCATGTGCAAATGCTTTATCCCAGGCTGGCTCGCTTTGCTGACCACTGTAAAGCCAACTGTCGCCCAGAATATTCACCATCACCGCTTTGCTATGTAAACGCGGGCTGCCAAGCGCCTGCCCGGTAATCACACGTACCTGCTGTTCAAACTGGTTTGTCACGCAGGCATCAATCGTGTAGTGACCTGAATTGTGTGGTCGTGGCGCAATTTCATTGACCAGCAACTGGTTGCCCACCACAAAAAATTCCACACCGAGCACACCCACATAATTCAGTTGTGTCGCCAGTTTTTTCGCCAGTTCCTGGGCGTTGGCCTTGATCACCTCAGTACAGCGCGCAGGGGCGATGCTGATATCGAGAATGCCATTTAAATGGCTGTTTTCAGCAGTGGGAAAAGCCGCAATATTGCCATGTACATCTCGCGCCAGCACGACAGAGACCTCCAGATCCAGTGGCAGCATTTTTTCGAGCACGCACACTTCCTGCTTGAAGGCGTGAAAAGCGGCTTTCGCTTCTTCAGGATTGGCAACGCGGGCCTGCCCTTTTCCATCATAGCCAAAACGCGCCACTTTGAGTACGGCCGGGTACATCTCGCCATTTTCAGGCAAGTCACTTTCAGCCAGCACCGGCACAAATGGACCCACCGGCAACCCTGCCTCTTTAAAGAAAGTTTTTTCTTTAATACGGTGCTGCGCAATCGCCACCGCATCGGCACTCGGATGCACAACCGTGCTTTGTGCAAGCGTAGCCAATGTTTCGGCAGGCACATTTTCAAATTCGGTTGAAATCGCCTGGCAGGTTTCCGCCATCGTATTGAGTGCCGCGGCATCATCATAAGCTGCGCACAAATGCACATCGGCAATCATGCCCGCCGGACTGTGTTTGTCCGGATCCAGCACGGTGACCTTATAACCCATTTCGTGCGCTGCAATCACAAAAAAGCGGCCTAACTGGCCGCCACCCAGCATCCCGAGCATGGCGGGTGGTTGAATCACGGTTGGCATCATGGTTTCTCGCTTAACTCCATTGCATGTACTTTTTCAGCCTGCTTTTGACGGAAAGCAGTCAGCTTCTGAGCCAGGCCTGCATCATGATTGGCCAGCATGGCTATTGCAAACAGGCCTGCGTTTGCTGCACCGGCATCGCCGATTGCAAAGGTAGCTACCGGAATACCTTTAGGCATTTGTACGATAGACAATAAGGAGTCCTGCCCCTGCAAATGCTTGGAAGGCACTGGCACACCTAATACGGGCAATGTTGTTTTAGCTGCGACCATACCTGGCAGGTGCGCTGCGCCTCCGGCACCGGCAATAATGACCTGAACCCCCTGGCTGGCAGCAGACTCGGCAAACTGGAACATCAAATCTGGCGTGCGATGGGCAGAGACGACACGGGCTTCATAGGCCACGCCAAAGTCTGCCAGCATTTGTGCCGCGTTTTTCATGACCGGCCAATCACTGTCCGACCCCATAATAATGGCTACCAAAGGTTTACTCATCATATTGCCTTGCACTCTCCATGTTGCCTTGCACGTTTTTAGCCTGGTTGGCACTTAAACCAATACCAGGTTATCTCTGTGTATCAATTCTTTTTCTTCGATATATCCCAGCACGGCTTCAATTTCGCTGCTGGGTTTGCGCTTGATCCGACGGACCTCGTTCGCATTATAATTGACAATGCCCCGCGCCCATTCTTTGCCTTGTGCATCTACACACGCCACCACATCACCGCGTTCAAATTGGCCCAGCACATCCACCACGCCGATAGGCAGCAAACTCTTGCCATCCTTGAGCAATACATTCACCGCGCCTTCGTCCAGTACCAGCTTGCCACCCACGCGTAAATGATCTGCCAGCCATTGCTTTTTGGCCAGTGTTTTCATTTTTACCGCTCTTAAATGTGTCCCAACCGCCTCTCCCTGGCTCAGGCGCATCAGCACTTCAGGTTCGCGGCCAGAGGCAATGACCGTATGTGCTCCGCTGTTGGCTGCGCGTTTGGCAGCCAGAATTTTGGTCAGCATGCCACCCGTGCCGACTGCGCTGCCTGCACCGCCTGCCATTTTTTCCAATTCAGGATTACCTGCCGTTTCAAAGTTGATAAACTGCGCCCCAGGATCTTTACGCGGGTCGGCAGAATACAGCCCCTGCTGGTCTGTCAAAATAATCAGCGCATCGGCTTCAATCAGGTTTGCCACCAGCGCACCCAGCGTATCGTTATCGCCAAAACGGATTTCTTCGGTGACCACCGTATCATTCTCATTGATGATGGGAATCACATTTAAATCAAGCAATGTACGCAGTGTTGAGCGCGCATTCAAATAACGTTTGCGGTCTGCCAGATCCTCATGTGTCAGCAATAATTGTGCAGTGTGCAGGCCATGTTGAGCAAAACATTGCTCATACATTTGCACCAGTCCCATTTGCCCGACTGCAGCAGCCGCTTGTAACGCGTTGATTTCGACCGGACGTTTTTTCCAGCCCAAGCGCTGCATGCCCTCCGCCACGGCACCACTGGAAACCAGTACGACTTGCTTACCCTGCTTGACCAATGCGCTGATTTGTTGCGCCCAGGCGGCGATAGCGGTTTTATCCAGACCCTGGCCATTATTGGTGACCAGACTGGAGCCCACTTTGACTATCAGGGTTTTACTGTCTTGAATTAACGAAACGGTCATACCAGTGGCATATTCTGATTATTCGATGACTGGTTGCGGTTGCGCAGCCTCAGCCTCTCGCTGCGCGCGTGCCTGATCAATGTGGTCCATAATGGCATATGTCAGCTCTTTGCAGCCTGTACCGCTAATGGCGGATATGGCAAATACTGGCCCTTGCCAGCCATAAGCCTTGACGAATTCGGCCACTTTTTGCGCGCTGTCTTCCAGCATATCGATTTTATTCAGGATGAGCCAGCGCGGTTTGTCGTACAGCGACTGGTCATATTTTTTTAACTCGTTGACGATGGCCTTGGCCTCCAGCACTGGGTCGACCATTTCGTCAAAGGGCGCGATATCCACCAGATGCAGCAGCAGGGAGGTACGCTGCAGATGACGCAGGAACTGGTGCCCAAGCCCCGCACCCTCAGCCGCACCTTCAATCAAACCAGGCACATCTGCAATCACAAAGCTGCGATTGCTATCAACGCGCACTACGCCCAAATTGGGGTGTAACGTTGTAAACGGATAATCAGCCACTTTGGGCTTGGCGGCAGACACTGAACGAATGAACGTCGACTTGCCTGCGTTTGGCATGCCCAACAGGCCAACATCCGCCAGTACCTTGAGTTCAAGATACAACTCAAAAGCCTCACCAGGCTCACCTTTGGTACATTGGCGCGGCGCGCGGTTGGTACTGGTTTTAAAGTGAATATTACCCAGCCCGCCCGTACCCCCTTTGGCGATCATGACCTTGTAACCATCGGCATTCAAATCTACCATCATCTGGCCAGTGGCTTTGTCACTGATGGTGGTGCCAACTGGCACACGCAACACCATATCGTCACCGCCCTTGCCATAGCAATCGGCGCCACTGCCATTTTCACCACGCTCGGCCGTGAAAGTACGGGTATAACGGTAATCCACCAGCGTGTTGATATTGCGGTCTGCAATCACAAACACAGAACCACCACGACCGCCATCACCGCCGTTTGGACCGCCCATAGGCTCGTATTTCTCGCGGCGGAACGTGGCAGCGCCATTGCCGCCGTCACCGGCGTAGACTTTAATGGTTGCTTCGTCAATAAACTTCATATGTGGTGTGTTCCGTTGATTCGCTTCGCGACTGATGCAGGCTTAAAAACCCATTCCAACCAGCACACGAAACTATAAATGAAAAAGCCCCGTCAAGCGACAGGGCTTTTTTCATAAAAGTGCGATTAAACCGCTTCGATGCTCACGGTATGACGCTTTAATGCGCCTTTAACAGCAAATTTTACTTTGCCTTCTACCAATGCGAACAAGGTATGGTCTTTGCCCATGCCTACGTTTTCACCAGCGTGCATTTTGGTGCCACGTTGGCGCACAATGATGCTGCCTGCGTTTACCACTGTTTCGCCGAAAGCTTTAACGCCTAAACGTTTAGCCTGTGAGTCGCGGCCGTTACGTGAACTACCGCCTGCTTTTTTGTGTGCCATGATGGATTCCTTATTTTTGCAATCTGCGTATTCCGCAGAGCCTGCTTATTTAGCAGAAATAGTATCGATTTGAATTTCTGTGTAGCTCTGGCGATGACCCTGAGTCTTGCGATAGTGCTTACGACGACGCATTTTAAAAATCATCACTTTGTCGCCACGGCCATGTGAAACCACTGTGGCACTCACTTTCGCACCAGCTACCAATGGTGCTCCAATGGTGGTAGTTTCGCCGTCAGCAATCAACAATACTTTGTCGATCACCACTTTTGAACCTACGTCGCCAGTCAATTTCTCAACTTTTAATTTTTCACCAGCGGCTACTTTGTACTGTTTGCCACCTGTTTTAATCACTGCGTACATAATAATGCCTTAAACATCGCCTTTTAAAGAACCGGCAATTATACGCAATTTATCAAAGAATGCAAATACATTTGCGTATGCTGCCGACCATCAAGCATTTTGATTTGCCATGCTACTTTTTCATCCACTTTTCCACACCGGCCTAAGCCCGCCACGGTCTGATGGTGCCATTTGTGTAGAACGCATAAACACTCAACATTGATTCTAACAGGGTTCGGGCCAGTGCGCTCAACTCACCCTGCGGGGCCTGATAAAAAACCACGCGGTAAACGGGTGGCATTTCCACATTATTAAGCGAACTGAGCGGCTGAAAGGTAATGCGCGCCACTTCCACGGCGGCCTCTGTCAGCACAACACTGAACATATCCGCAACCCGCAACTTTAAGCAACGGTCATCCGAGAGCCAACATTGATAATCCCGCTTATTTAATTGCGTCATGTAAGAAACCCTGACTTCATCCATGTGCTGCGACCTCCTAAAGCACGCATCGCGCCGAAAATTTCAGCTTAAGGAAAATCGCAATTGCCGAACAGTTGCAGTTTGGATTAAATTAACCATATCAGAGAACCCATTTCACCGCGCAAGTAAAGCATAATCGTGAAAAAATACGCAATCATTGCAGAAGAAATTGCCAGCGCCATTCAACAAGGCCTGTTGCGTCGCGGTGAAAAGTTGCCTTCTATCCGTCAAATTCAGTCAAGCAAAGGGGTCAATGCTTCCACGGTATTTCAGGCTTATTATCTGCTGGAAGCCAGGGGGCTGATTGCGGCCAAACCGCGGTCAGGCTATTACGTCACCGGCGCAAGCGCATTGCGCCCTTTGCAACCGGCAGATATCCAGTATGATTCCGTGCCCATACAAACCGATATCAGCCAGTTAGTGTTCACTTTACTCGCGCACATCAAGGATAGCGCGCATACCCCCTTCGACTCAGCCTTTCCTAACCCACACCTGTTTTCCCCTATCAAAACTGGCTGAACAGATGGAAACCGAGGTCAGGCGGATCGACCCATGGGATACCATCAATGACATTGGCCAAGACGATGCCGAATTAAGGCGCCAAATTGCGTTACGTTATCAGCTGGATGGCGCGTCCACTTCTGCCGATGAAATTGTGGTGTGCAATTGCGCACTAGAAGCACTCAACCCCTGCCTGGCCGCAGTGACGCAACCGGGAGACACTGTGATCATTGAGTCACCCAGCTTTTATGCAGCGCTGCAATCCATCGAAAGACAAGGGTTACGGGCAGTGGAAGTACCCAGCCATCCGGCTGAAGGCATCGACCTGCAAGCGCTAGAGCATGCCATTATCCAACACCGGCCCAAGGCCTGCTGGTTGATGACAAATTTTCAGAATCCAACTGGCAGTCTCATGCCGGAAGCCAAAAAACAGGCACTGGTGGCACTAATGCATCGCTACCAACTGCCATTGATTGGGGATGATGTCTATCGGGAGTTGTATTTTGGTAAGCAGCGGCCACTGCCGGCCAAGACCTATGACTAGGATGGCTGGGTGATGCATTGCAGCTCTTTTTTCAAGTGTCTGGCACCCGGTACCGGGTTGGCTGGGTGTCTGCCGGACGGTTTACCGAGGCCGTGACCACACTTAAAATATCCACCTCATTGCCACCTCATTGCCACCTCATTGCCACCTCATTGCCACCTCATTGCCACCTCATTGCCACCTCATTGCCACCTCATTGCCACCTCATTGCCACCTCATTGCCACCTCATTGCCACCTCATTGCCACCTCATTGCCACCTCATTGCCACCTCATTGCAAGCACAACGCGCACTTGCAGTGCTACCTGACCAAAGGCGGGTATGACAAGCATTTGCGCCAGCTCCGGCACCAGTTGATGTTGCAACAACTGCAATATAGCCAGGCCATCAGCGCCTATTTTCCAACCGATATCCGCATGACACCGCCGCAAGGAGGTTATTTTCTCTGGATACAACTTCCCGAAAAAGTAGATAGCCTGATGCTGTTTCAATCAGCGATCCAGCACAATATCAGCCTGGCACCCGGGCATATGTTTGCGTCAAAGCAGCAGTTTTCCAACTACATTGCCTCAATGTCGGGCATGTGTGGAATGCTGCCAGTGCACAGGCATTACAGACATTGGGCCGACTCATCGCACAGCCTCCGCCCTGAACTGATATGGTTTTTTAATTAACAACTGAATCTGTTTTATTATTACACCCTGCCCTACACTCACGCTCATCCCATTGTTAAGACGAGCGTGTTTGTATGTCCTCCCCCCGCAACCATCCTGTGATCCCGATCGTCGCTACCCCCGCCACTGAGCAGACCATTTCACTTTACCAGAAGACACAGA
This sequence comes from Methylophilus aquaticus, assembly GCF_030769565.1. Classification (GTDB taxonomy): domain Bacteria; phylum Pseudomonadota; class Gammaproteobacteria; order Burkholderiales; family Methylophilaceae; genus Methylophilus; species Methylophilus aquaticus. The sequence goes on from NZ_JAVCAP010000012.1 coordinate 104,668, forward strand.
AAATTTATCCGCGCACCCTCAGTGGCTATTACAAAAACTGGCGCTGGGCCATGATCTGGCTGACCCAACTGGTGTTTTATGGCCTGCCATGGCTGCAGCATGGCGACAGGCAAGCGTTTTTACTGGATATTGGCGCACACCGCTTCTACCTGTTTGGTCTCGTGATCTACCCGCAAGACCTGTTCTATCTTGCGCTACTACTCATTATCTGCGCGCTGGCACTGTTTTTATTTACCGCGGTGGCCGGGCGTTTATGGTGTGGATTTTCCTGTCCACAATCTGTGTATACCGAAATATTTTTATGGATGGAACGCAAGATAGAGGGCGACCGGCTGGCCAGGATCAAGCTGGATCAACCTGGCATCACGGTTAGAAAAGCCAGAATCAAGCTGAGCAAACATGGTGCATGGCTGGCATTTTCGCTGATCACAGGGTTTACGTTTGTGGGCTACTTTACGCCGGTACGCGAACTGTTCGCGGGTCTGCAACACATGCAACTGGGTGGATGGGAATGGTTCTGGCTAGGCTTCTACAGCCTGGCCACGTATGGCAATGCCGGCTTTTTGCGTGAGCAAGTGTGCAAGCATATGTGCCCCTATGCTCGCTTTCAAAGTGCCATGTTCGACAATAACACCCTGATTGTCGCGTATGACAGTGCCAGAGGGGAGCCGCGTGGGAGCCGCAGCAAAGACACTGACCCGCAGAAACAAGGGCTGGGGGCATGTGTGGACTGCAATATCTGCGTACAAGTCTGCCCAACCGGCATCGACATTCGCAACGGCCTGCAATATGAATGCATCAGTTGCGGCCTGTGCATTGACGCCTGTGACCAGGTCATGGATAAAATGCAGTATCCGCGCGGGCTAATCAAGTTTGCAACGGCCGATGGCAAGGCCATGCAAGCCACCTGGCGGCATTTGCTGCGGCCACGTGTACTGATTTACACCGCGCTTCTGCTGGTGATCTCGGCGGTGTTTGCCTACAGCCTTGCCAGCAAACCTGGCTTTATGGTTGACATCATGCGTGACCGCAACATCATGTACCGTGAAACGAATGAAGGTGTAGAAAATCTGTATCAGCTGCATCTGTCCAATGCCACCGAAACCACCCAGCATTATCAGATTCAAGCCAGTGGACTGGCAGGACTGAGCGTGCAATCCGAACAGCAAATTACCCTCACGGCAGCCGGCGAAGCCCTGATTCCACTCAGCATTCGCCTGACACATCCGGAAAAAACAGGAAGTCAGCAGATTCGTCTGGAAGTCACCGCACACCCCTCAGGTGAAACCGTAGTCAGCAAGACCACCTTTTATTCGCCATGATATTCAAGCGCCCCTTACCCGCGTGTTTCGCTACGGTTTTTATATAACGGAGCGCTTGAACGCTGACAGTCTATGCGTCATATCCTCAGACAGACAGATTCAGCACGCGGGTCTTTTTTTGCGCCAGCATTTTAAGCAGCAATTTATAGGTATCAAGATCAAACTTGAGCAATGCCGATTGTTGCCGTAAAGCCAGCAAGGTCTCGTCATCCTCGGCCACCCCCAGATAAGTCCAGTGCTCGAACACATGAATTTGTTTCAAATCATGATCGAGACTGTACTCTTCGATACCAATTTTTCCGGCGAAAGGCCAACTCTTGAGTTTGTGTGCAATTAACGCCTGTTGCACGCGCAAGGCATGCATTCCTGCGGATTCCTGACCACAACAGAGGCCTTTACAGCGTTTGAGCTGATAGGCAAAACAAGGTCCGGTGCGGTCACTCTCAAGCCCCAGCACTTTCAGGCACAACTGGTGTTGCTCAGCTATTTTGCGCAGCGCCTCGGTGGCCTGCCGTTTGCTCTTGAAGGTACCAAACAGGCAATCCATGTCAGCGGGGTGAATATCATCCTCACCCACCAGTGTCAACAAAGGCAGCGCCTGCGTGTCCAATCGCCAGCTGCACAATTGGCGCTCGCGGCGTAACTGACGGTTATATATGGGTTGGCGCTCTTTTACCAGGCGCGACTCCAATAACAGTGCGCTGAACTCACCAGCCGTTGGGATCCACTCAAACCGCTGCATTTCCTGCGTCATGCGCATTTCTTTGGTGGAGGCATGATCGGCACTAAAATGCGACAACACCCGCGCCCGCAGATTGATGCTTTTGCCTATATACAATGGCAAATCATTTTCGCCATAAAACAAATAAACGCCTGGCGCTTCTGGTAACTCACCCACCATATGCGCATCGATATGCGGTGGCAAAGTTGGCGCCGACATCAGCTTTTCGGCAGCGGCCCTGACCGCGCCTTCACCAAGATCTCGCCTCGCATCTGCCAGCATGATTAAAATAGCTTCAACATCGCCCATCGCACGATGTCGGGCAAGCCCGCTGATCTGATGACGCTCAATAATGGCATCAATGCCATGGCTGAAAAACTGGGGATACAGTAACCGTGACAGCTTGACGGTACACAGCACTTTCTGCCGCAGCGTAATGCCTAAACGCTTGCACTCACTTTTCAAGAAGCCATGATCAAAGCGTACATTGTGCGCGGCCAGCACGCTGCCTTCAAGAAAAGCCAGCAAGGTATCCGCCACCTCGGCAAACCGCGGTGCATCAGCCACCATCGCATCATTAATGCCAGTCAGCGATTGAATAAACGGAGGAATCGGCTGTTCAGGATTGACCAATGTCTGCCAGCGAGCAGTTTCTACGCCGTGGTCAAAACGGACCAGCGCGATCTCGGTGATGCGGTCACGCAAAGGCGTTGCGCCAGTGGTTTCCAGATCAAGAAAGGTAATTGAGGGAAGCATCTACAACAGCAAAATCAGGCAATGCCAACGACCAATTAACCAAGCTGCGTCAACTTGTGCGCCAGCACTGCTTCGCCATAGATATTCCGATGCTTCAAACATTCGGGCGCACTTTTATCAGGACAATGCTCGCGTAACTTGCAATGACAACTTTCAGCCACGATTTTTTCCAGGATTTCCAAGCTAGACTGAGGGAGCGTTGTACTCATATTTTTCCAATGACGTCATACCAATCAATAACAGCACATTATTATGTGCTACTTCAAAAAAGTGTAGCTGATTCCAGTCAGCAATGGCATCTATTTATTTTTTTAGCCCACTGAGCATTCTTTGCTGGTTGACAAATCAGATACAGCTTTAATTTCCTTAATGATTCATTTTTTTATTTTGCATTAACATAAACCATCGCAAAATACCATTGCGAAAAATATTTATCAATAATTATTAAACACTTACACTTCTTTAGTGCGTCAGAAAACACGCAATTCTGCTAAGAATTCTGTCAGTCTTGTAAAAGATACAAATTGTTACCACTAATGACGAATCGACTATGGACAGCACTGATAAATGGTGCTGTAATCCATCTTTGTCAATTACTTTTACATACAAGTATCACATGCCTAATTTATATCTGGAAAATCAGTTGTGCTTTTCTCTCTACTCTGCAACGCATGCTTTGTTGCGTTCTTACAAGCCAGATCTGGACAAGCTTAATTTGACCTATCCGCAATATTTGGTCCTGGTTGCATTGTGGCAATATAGCCAACTCTCCATCAAGGAAATCGCGGAAAAACTGCTGTTGGAGCCGGCAACAATTACGCCAGTAGTCAAGCGCCTTGAAGTCAAGAAGCTGACTAAACGTACTCGCCAGAAAGATGATGAACGTGTTGTGATTGTCAGCCTGACGGAGGAAGGTCAGGCATTACGCAGCAAGCTCTCGGATATACAAAAAAGGGTCGCGTGCGACACAGGCTTGGATGAAGGTGCATTCAACACATTAAACAAAACATTAAGTGATCTGACCAAAAACGTTTCCGCAAAAATCCCGAGCTAACCCTCAACCCGAGCTAAACGAAATGTTAACTCGCAAAAAGCCCCATCATAATTGGGGCTTTTTTTGCGCTTGTTGCGATGTTTAATTGATTAACAGGCGTGATTGTCAGCTACTTTTCAACTGCCGCATAAACGCCTCAAAGCGCTCATCACTGTTATCCAGACCTTGCAGATTTCTGACAGACTCCTGCAAGGTCTGGCTTAACAAAGCCAGCGCATCCTCATCCAGTCGCAAACTCATCACACCGATTTCGAGTTCAATTGTACGATGCGTCTCGCAAAAGTGAACTCGAAAGCCGGAATGCCCTGATAACAGAATTCTTTTACATCCGCCACGATCACGCATCAAAACTCCTTGCAGAACAGGCATACACAGTTTCCAGGATATTTTTATTCAGATACACTTGCCCACCCCTGCTGCTTGCTCGTGTTCATTAACCAGCAATGTCCATTGCACACACATGCGCCGGGACACGCTGCAAATCAATTCTGACTCTGCATATTCAGGCAGGGTCAGCGTTTCGGACAGCCGCAAAGCCATTTTCGCCAAATCCATTGTAGGTTTTTTTATGTAAAGTGTTGCTACATACAGCAACGAGGCCATCACTGACTCCGCATCAGGCAAAGCAGGGTCTTTAATTATCGCGTTCATATTCACTTCTATTGCATTCATCATTCACCTCTCAAGCTACCCACTCAATATCGGTTTGCATCACAATTTTCGCAGCTGCTTTTCGTAACATCTCGTTCATCAAAATAAAGCTGCTGGCCTCAAACTTTAAAGTCGTACCACCGACTTCCACTTCAACCATGTCGGAAGATTTGTGATAAAGCACCTTGCACACCGTTTGACCGGCCAACAGGGTTTGTCCGACCACTTTCTGATGTCTCATCAGTGTTCTCCTAATCTTGTTGAGATTAATTAAATGATAATCATTCTCATTAAAATGGTCAAGGTTTTATTTTGTATTCCTGTTGTAAATGGGTAATCAACAAACAGATATCCAGTGTTGACTGGAGATAAAATGGAAGATCAAAAGACTTTCGCGCGCAAAGCTGCTTGACCAGAAAACGCGCACACTGGTCATTATGGCACTGACAGTGCATTCAGTTTCCAAGGTGGTCGCCAGTGCGAGAATCAAGTTTTTTTATATTGTTGTGATTAAAGCCGATGAATCAGCCTTTGTGCAGACGTCTCCTCAAAATAGAAGAGACCCCGATTCTGATCGACGCTCAGAGCGATACAAGTCTGGCACAAGCAACGCACACCCTTTAACGCTCTTGTTGCTTTTGCTTTTTAGTCATCTCTATTTAAAAAGGGTCAGCGCGAATGCCAGCATCGCAGTGAGTTCTGCTTCACTTGCGCCCGTAGAGGCCTGCACCGATATCCCCTGGTGTAGCGTCAATGCCAGTTTTGCTAGCACTTTAGCATCAGCCTCTGCCGGCAAATCATGCTCGGCTTTGGCGCGTTCAAAGCGCTCATACAAACGCTGTTCTATCTCTCGGCGTATGCCCGCAAGTAGCGCCTGTATGGTTTTACCCTCCGGGCTACAGCTTAATGCACCCTGAATGACCAGGCAGCCGTTGGGTGCTTGCGGAGAGGTCAGATTGCGCACGGCGGTGGTCAACAGACTGCGCACCACGGCTTCAGCCGTTGGCTGATTGAGTGACTGTATGACAAAAGCAGCCGGGCCATTGATGTAGCGTGCAATAACTTTTTCAAACAAGGCCTCTTTACTGCCAAAGGCAGCGTAAATACTCGTTTTATTCATCTGCATGGCCTCCATCAGCGTACTCATGGAAGTACCTTCATAGCCATACCGCCAGAATGCATACATGGCTTGATCTAATGCTGTATCGTAATCAAATGCAGCCGGACGGCCACGTTTTTTGCGCATTTCAATCTCTGTCATTGATGAGTCCCTCATTCATTTTTTTAAATATTATACCACTTGGTAAGAAATATGTTGACACTCCTTAAAGAGGGCCCTATTATTTAAATACCAATCGGTAAATAAATAATAGGAGACAAAAATGAATTCTCGTCAACGTATTGCTTTTATTACAGGTGCGAATCGCGGCATAGGATTTGAAACCGCAAAACATTTGGGGGAGGCAGGCATTAAAGTCGTGATTGGCGCCCGTGATGCGAGCAAAGGTGCGCAGGCAGTACAGCAATTGATTCAAAACGGTGTGGATGCAGAGTACCTGCATTATGATGCCAGCCAGCCCCACTCAGCCACTGCAGTTGCGCAGGCGATTGAAGCACGCTTTGGCCAGTTGGACATCCTGATTAATAATGCCGGCATATTAAAAGAGGATCTGATCGGTCAAAATAATGCCATCAGCATAAAACAGGAAGTGTTGAAGTCGACATTCGAAGCTAACTTTTTTGCAGTGGTGGCACTCACACAGGCGTTGCTGCCACTGTTACAGCGCTCACCGGCAGGTCGCATTGTCAATCTGACCAGCATTCTGGGGTCACAAACGCTGCACAGCACACCTAACTCACCGATTGAAGCTGCTAAAGGCCTGGCCTATAACGCCTCTAAAAGTGCCTTGAACATGTTTACAATTCATTTGGCGCATGTCTTGAAAGACAGCGCAATTAAGGTCAACTCTGCACATCCAGGCTGGGTCAAAACCGAGCTGGGTGGTCCACATGCGCCGATGGAAATCAGCGATAGCTGGAAGACTTCAGTCAGGCTGGCTACGCTGGATGAAACCGGACCTACAGGTGGATTTTTTCATGAAGCTGATGCATTGCCATGGTAAAGCATACTCACAAGCTTTAGCCAACACACCGATACCATGCACCTGCGCATACTCAAAAAGGGATTGTTTGCAGCACTGATGTCGCTGGTGACAGTAAACATTGTCTGCCTGGCAATATTGTTGAATAACCACGTTGCCAGCAGTCAGTTTTTTGACAAGTGGTTACACAGCCTCCTGATTGCCTGGCCTACCGCGTTTGTCTGTATTTTGCTCATTGCCCCTTTGCTTTTGCGATGGCTGGATACCGTGATTCCTGAACAGTAAGGGCTTGCACCCAGCGCACAGATATATCGCTATTCAGACCGGCAACATCCTTAACCCGGCGTTAAGTGTTTTAACTTTCGGGATATCTGGACCGCAGAAAAACGGTAGCATCGACACTGGATAACGGCCTGCTTAACAAATACCCTTGCATTTCATCACAGCCATGTGATTGCAGAAAGTCTTGTTGCGAGGGGGTTTCAACCCCCTCGGCAATGGTCTTGAGGCCCAAACTACGGGCAAGATGGATGATGGCAATCACAATCGCCTTATCCTCTTCATCCGTACTGATATCGCGCACAAATGACTGGTCAATTTTGAGTTTGTATACTTTAAATTTCTTCAGATAACTGAGTGATGAATATCCCGTTCCGAAATCATCAATCGATAATCGCACCCCAAGCTGATCCAGTGCGTCCATCATGGTCATCGCCCCCACAGGATCCTCAAGTGCCACACCTTCGGTCAGTTCAAGCTCGAGAAACGCAGGCGACAGGGCATGCTTTTCAAGGACCTTTGCCACCAGCACGGGCAGTTCCGGATTACGAAACTGAATACTGGACAGATTGACCGCCACCCGCATATTCTCGAAACCCTCAGCATGCCAACACTGAATTTGTTGAACCGCTTGTTCCAGCACCCAACCACCAATCGACATAATCAGCCCACTCGACTCAGCCAAGGGGATAAACTCAGCAGGTGAAATGGGGCCAAGTTCAGGATGCGTCCAGCGCAACAAGGCCTCAACACCGATCACTTCTTGCGTCTGCAAATCAATTTGTGGTTGATAAAAAACTGCCAGCTGCTCCAGGGTAATAGCCTGCCGCAAGGCATTAACCAATTGCAGATTACGCGCAGACTGTATTTGCATGGTACTGCTGAAAAAGCGATAGCCATTACGACTCTCTTTTTTGGTGCGATACATCGCCACATCCGCATTACGCTGCAAGCTTTCAATATCTTCGCCATCATCCGGATAGAGGGTAATCCCGATGGATGCGCTCACAGACAACTGATATTGCTCTATCTGTATTGGCTCATCAATGACACATAGCAAGCGCTCAACCATTTCTTTTGCCGCCTGATGATCAGCGCCATGGATAAGAAATACAAACTCATCTCCTCCCAAGCGACAAATGACGTCATCGTGCCGCAATAAAGCCTGAAAGCGCTGCGCCAACTCAATGAGCAAACTGTCGCCAAAACTGTGGCCCAGACTGTCATTTACATCCTTAAAATGATCAAGATCGAGAAACATCAAAGCGAACTGTGTTTGAAATTGTTGTGCCCGCTGTATTTCTTTGCGGACACACTCGTTGAGATGATTACGGTTTGGCAATCCGGTCAGTGCATCGTAATTTGCAAGGTAAGTAATGCGCGCCTCCGATGCCTTACGTCTTGAAATATCACGCACAAAGGCGCTGAAGTAGTGCTCGCCGTCCCGCGCAATACTGGCAATCGTCAGCTCGACCGGAAACTCGGCCCCATCCCGTCGCAGTGCAGTAATTTCAATCAGCTTGCCAATCAAATGCGGCTCGCCGGATTGCAACAGCCGCTGCATGCCCGTAGCATGGGCCTCTCTGTGCACTGGTGGAACAATCACTTCTGCCAGATTACGACCTAACACCTCATCACGTGTATAGCCAAAAATCCTTAATGCCGAGCCACTCCACTCCGTGATCACGCCATAAGCATCAATATTAATCACGGCATCCAGTGCGTTTTCAAGCACCTGCCTTGCATGCTCCTCATTCAAGCGTAAACTTTCACGATATTGCGCACGCTCCGACTCAATGGCAAACCGATCCAGAGCAAAATCGATGTCTGCGGCCATTTCCAGCAGCAAATTCTGGACTTCCGAATCAAAAGCCCCGGGTTGATCCGCATACAGAGACAAGCACCCAACCACCTTGCCCGCGCAGTGAAGTGGTAGCGAGGCACAGGCTGCCCAACCAAACTGGGCGGCATGTTGATGCCACATCACGGTACGTGAATCGTTTAGAAAATCGTCCACCCAGCAAGGGTTGTCCGTAGCAATGGATAATCCGCAAGGCCCTCTTCCCGAGGCGATATCCATATTTGCCGAAATCGTTACTCGATTTAAGTAGTCAGTGCCTTCACCATAAGTAGCAACAGCCAAGATCGTTTCATTATCGGCATCCAGTTCACCAATCCAGACCATTTTGGCGTGTCCGAACACCACAATAATGCGGCAAATTTGCTCAAACAAGGCCTGACGACTCTGGCAACGCACAATAGCCTGGTTACATTGACGCAAGGCAAGGTATAACTGCGCCTGACGCTGACTGTTTTTTCGAGCCGCATGCTCTCGCGTACGGGCACTGCCAAGCTGTTTTTGAATTTCTGCCAGCCGCCCAAGTACGCTGCCTCCCAGTCCAGACGGCACGACGATGGCCTCTTGCAAGGTGCCGTGATACAAACGAGTCGCTTCTGCATGCACCTTATCAACATCTGCACCTAATATTTGCTTTAAGCGACGCACTGTATGCAAGCACATATATCCGAGCAGCAGAAACAACACCATTAGCAACCACTGCAACCACACCAGGCGAAATGCAAGCTTGCTTAACGCTGCTTGCAATCGGGTTTGAAGTCTTGTCGAAAACGCATCCAGCGCCTGAAACACATCTTGCTGAACATGCTGATAGGTCGTTCCGCTTAACAATGCAATTGACGCGTTGAGAGGTGGGCCCTTAGGCTCATTGACCCGAGCCAACCTGACTGCTTGCAACTCAATAGCTCGCAATTGCTGCAAATGCATGTGCATGACGGTCAGTTGATCACGCTCGCTGAGGGTAAAGTCACCCTGTGTGGCAAGCTGTTGCCATGCGGGGGACAAACCGTCATACAACATAGCAACGGCCTCATAATGCTGTCGCACCTGTGCATCCACGGTACGCACATAATAGCGCGCCAACCTTGCCAATTCCTCAGAGCGACGATGCTCATCGCTCACCACCGTCACCACATGCACTTTAATGCGCTGAATATCTGCCATTTGCAACGTGACATAGACGTAGCCACCCACCGCCATACCAACCAGTGCGAGCAACACTTGCATGACCACAACCAAACGTGAGAATGACACTTCCTGTATAGCCATTTACATATCCATTTTCGCTCACAAACTAATACATGGGATGTCTGCGCAGTAGGGTTCTGCGTACCTGCAAGTATTGATTACCTGGGAACGCAGCCTAAGCGATGCCAATCTGCGGCCATACCGCTCAGCCCCATGCAAATAGCAATTCTTATCGCAAACGCTAATTTGCGCAAATAAAAATTGTGAGCACCTCATTGTTATGGTGGCATGTTGTGAAAAACACCCATATTGCAGGTTAGCATTTTTTGTTACATTGCTTATTACTTAACTGGCCCCTTAAACAAAAAGCCTCTTTATTGATCATGTTCGCCCCACCCAACACCATAGTCTCGCTGCTATTACTCAGCGCCCTACTGCAAGTGGCGCAGCCAGCATGGCCAAAAAATCTGCATGAAAAGAAAAGTAATCCATCTGCCATGCCAACGGCATTGCAATCCACAAAAGCAGAAATGACTGGGCATACAGAAGCATTACGTACTTTAATGCTGGCACTGTATACGCAATACCCGGAGGAACTGGCCAAAAGCACACAAGTAAGCGCCAGAGAGATGACGGAATGGGTGTTTGATGGCAAAGCCAACTGGAAATTTGATGCCATTCGCGGCCAGCAAAAAACTGAGGCGGTGTCGTTGGTATTGAACCCTGAATACATGGGTGACCACATTTTACCGTTGATAGTAGGCCTAGAAACCTTGTTGTTTGATGCCTATGGCGCAAAAAACGAGTTTGAAATACCGCCTGAACGCAATGCGCAGCGCTTACAACAAGCCAGCTGTCAGATTCAGGCATGGCAAGCACATTTCAATCATCCGGAAAATACTGGCAAGCAGATTGTCATGTTTGAACAAAAGGCCACAAGAAACATGATTGCAGACACACTGGCACAAATGATCCAGCGACTGAATGCCTCCATCCGACAAGCCCCCCCCCTACACGACATGCACTGTTAACACTTTTCTGTTAAAACATCACTGAGAAAACAGCACAGTGGGTAAAGGATGCAGTTTGCTATACTGGCAAAATGCCCAAGCCTGAAAAAACACCTAACATCACGCACACACAAACCAACAATCCCTTGCATGGCGTTACTCTCGCACACATGCTGACTGAACTAGAAGCGCATTTCGGATGGCAAGGATTGTCCAGCCGCATTCCGGTCAACTGCTTCAGCCATGAACCCAGTCTTCAATCCAGTCTTAAATTTTTGCGTCGCACCCCTTGGGCAAGGGACAAGGTTGAAACCCTGTATTTACAAATGACCAGACAAAAAAACAACCGTTAAACACGCATGGGGTTATTGCGCCCAATGCATATGCCCGGAGCCCAGCAACTTGGCCTGATACATCGCACTGTCAGCAGCGGCCAATAAGCTTTCTGGGGTATCACCTTTATTGCAGATGGCTAAACCAATAGAAGCACCGAGGCGGCAAAACTGCTCCTGAATCATAAAAGGCTGCTCAAAGGCCGATAAACATTTATGGGCGACTTTTTCCACAGCAAGCTCACCATGCGCATTCAAGTCTGACAACAAAATAACAAACTCGTCTCCGCCGACACGTGCCAGCACATCTGCACTACGAATAGCCGTGGTTAAGCGTTGCGCCACAGAAAACAAGGCTGCGTCACCCGCATCGTGACCCAGCGTGTCGTTAATCGCTTTAAAACCATCCAAATCGATATATAACACCGCAATTCTATTATTTTTGAGCTGATCGACTTCAAGTGCCTGCTGCATACACTGTGCCAGCATGATACGGTTAGGGAGCCCGGTTAACTGGTCATGATGTGCAACATGATCTAATTTTATATTTTGCAAAAGTATTTTTGCATTGGCTGCCTGCAATGAGTATATCAAATCCGCATTTTCAAAAATGATACGCTGCGAATTTCTTAAAGACTGATTGAATCGATATGCAACTGCGACCATCAACAGCAAAAAAATCGCGCTGTAAAGCGCAATAATTTTGTCGTGTGCATTGCTGGCAATAGAAAATAAATAAATAAGAGGCAGAATAGCCGGAATGCTAAAAGCAAAAAATGCTGGGATAAACGTGGCCAGCGAGACCACCCCCCCCATGACCATCGCCTGAATCGCAGTCACCACTAAAACGACTGTCACTGGCGGGGCATCACTGACAAAAAAACCTAGAGCCCCCCAGGCAATGCCCGATAACGCAATCGTCAAACAATACTTTATAGCCAGGCGATAGGTGTATCCATGCTTGTTTAATTGCGACTGGCAGACTTTGGTGAAAACCACACGCAGACCAGTGATGGCATAAACCGCACATAACCAGCCAATAAAAAGCGGGCCTTTGTGGGTGCCTATTTGTGGCATTGCCACCAAAAGACTGCCGAGTGCACTGCCTATCAATGGAATAGGAGAACTGGCGATTAACCGATGGAACAAAGCCTCATCAACACGCTTATCTAAATTCATGGCACTCGCTTTATCTTTTATCAAGCAATGCATTATTGTTCAGTGATGCTAATACAAGCGTTTAAAAATAACCAGAGACGAATCCATACACCTGTTAAGGCACTCAAGCAAACAGGGGCTGCGCGCGCTGAAACCGTATCCCCAGCAAAAGCCCTTCGCTGCAATCCTCCATCCGCCCCCCTGCAAGGCAAGGCCGAATGTGTAAGTCAGCGTCAGGCTTTTTATTGCTGAAACGTCCATACCACAAAGCGGCTTTGTTTCTGACCTTGCTCCATCTCTACCGTGTTCACCGCCAGCGCCTGTACCTTCTTCAGTTCACGGTATACCAGCGGCAAGTTGCTCGCCTTGGAAACTAGCGTGCTAAACCACACGCACTGTTTGCCAAACTGGCGACTCTCGGTAATCATGGTTTGTAAAAACGCCGCCTCCCCCCCCGCATACACCAGCTCATTGGCCTGCCCGCCAAAATTCAGCGCTTGCGGTGGGCGCTTGCCCAGGCCGCGCCATTTACGTTGTGTACCCGCCTGCGCCTCGGCAGCAGAGGCATGAAACGGCGGGTTACATAAGGTGACGGTAAACTGCTCGCCCGGCAAAATCACGCCCTTGAAAATTGACGCCGGATGCGGCTGCTGACGGAGTGAAATCTGCTGCTGCAAGCCGTTGGTCTCGATGATGTGCTGAGCATTGCGCAAGGCTTTTGCATCAATATCCACGCCCACACACTGCCACTTATAGGCATGCGCCGCAATCAGCGGATACACCAGATTCGCGCCGGTGCCGATATCCAGCAACCGCACCTGCTGCGCATGCCCATGCGCCGCCAATACATCGGCCAGATAATGCACATAATCGGCCCGCCCCGGAATCGGCGGACAGAGGTAATGTTTGGGAATATCCCACACCGCCACACCATAATACTGCCGGAGCAAAGCATGATTGAGCGCCTTGACCGCTTGCGGATTGGCAAAGTCTATCGAGTCATCGCCATAAGTATTGGGGCGCACATAGTCGGCAAGCGCGGGGTGCGCCTGCACCAGCACGGCAAAGTCGTAGCCGTTGCGATGCAGGTTACGTGGATGCAAGGATGAAGAGGATACCGCTGGCTTCATGACTGAATGATCGACGATGGCTAGCCGTGGTCAGGCGTGACCTAAGCCAGCACCGTCTTGGCGCGCGCGGCATGCAGTTTTTTGTAGCTGTCGATCAGGCGATGATGCCTGTCCAGACCCTCTAACTGCATACTGGTCGGCGTCAGACCAGCAAAGCGCACGCAGCCATCCACAGACCCCAGTACTGCGTCCATGCGGGCATCGCCAAACATGCGGCGGAAATTCACCTCGTAATCTGCCAGCGCGAGGTCATCATCCAGCACCACTTCAAGCACCGCATTCAAGGCCTGATAAAACAAGCCGCGTTCCAGCGTATTGTCGTTGTATTGCAAAAACGCCCCAACGAGGTCGTGCGCGTCTTCAAATTGTTGTAAAGCAAGATTGATCAGCAACTTGAGCTCCAGCACCGTGAGCTGACCCCACACGGTGTTCTCGTCAAACTGAATGCCAATCAAGGTGCCGATATCACCATAATCATCCAGCTCATTATTCTCCAGACGATCGAGCAGGGCTTGCAAGCGGGCATCGTCAAGTTGATGCAAGTTCAGAATATCCTCACGGAACAACAAAGCCTTATTGGTGTTATCCCACACCAGGTCTTCCACTGGATAAATTTCAGAATACCCCGGTACCAGAATGCGGCAAGCCGTTGCGCCCAACTGGTCAACCACGGCCACATAGGCCTCTTTGCCCATCTCGGCCAGCATGCCAAACAATGTGGCGGCTTCCTCGGCATTGGCACTCTCTTTGTTTCCTTGGCCCTCGCCCGAAAAATCCCACGCCACAAAGTCGTAATCAGCCTTGGCACTAAAAAAGCGCCACGACACCACGCCGCTGGAATCAATAAAATGTTCAACAAAGTTATTCGGCTCAGTCACCGCCTCACTGGCAAACGTCGGTGGCGGCAAATCATTCAGCCCTTCAAAGCTGCGACCTTGCAGCAACTCGGTCAGGCTGCGTTCCAGTGCCACTTCCATGGTCGGGTGCGCGCCAAATGAGGCAAACACCCCGCCAGTGCGCGGATTCATCAAGGTCACACACATCACCGGATATTGCCCACCCAGCGAAGCATCTTTTACCAGCACGGGGAAGCCCTGTTCTTCCAGCCCTTGAATCCCCGCCACTACGCCAGGATATTTCGCCAGCACGTCCTGCGGCACATCCGGCAAGGCGATTTCACCTTCAATGATTTCTCGTTTCACTGCCCGCTCAAAAATCTCGGACAAGCATTGCACCTGCGCTTCCACCAGCGTATTGCCCGCGCTCATGCCATTGCTGGCATACAGGTTTTCCACCAGGTTAGACGGAAAATAGACGACCTCGCCATCCGATTGCCGTACAAACGGCAGCGCGCAGATGCCGCGCTCGACATTGCCAGCGTTGGTATCGATCAGGTGTGAGCCACGCAACTCACCATCAGGGTTGTAAATTTCCCGCGTGTAGTCATCCAGAATCTCTTTAGGCAGCGTATCCTTGCGGCCCGGTTTAAACCAGCGCTCGTTCGGGTAATGCACAAACGGCGCATTGGCAATCTCCTCACCCCAATACGAACCGGCATAAAAATGGTTATTACTCAGCCGCTCGATATACTCACCCAAGGCTGAGGCCAGCGCGCTTTCCTTGGTCGCGCCCTTGCCATTGGTAAAGCACATGGGCGAATGCGCATCACGAATATGCAACGACCACACATTCGGCACAATATTGCGCCACGAAGCAATCTCGATCTTGATGCCAAGATCTGCCAATACGCGGGTCATATTGGCAATGGTTTGCTCCAGCGGAAAATCTTTGCCGGTGATAAACGTCTGCGCCTCCGTGGCTGGGTTTACGGTCAGCAACGCCTGCGCATCGGCATCCAGGCTCGCCACTTCTTCAATCACAAAATCCGGCCCGGCTTGTACCACTTTTTTCACCGTGCAGCGGTCAATCGAACGCAAAATCCCCTGACGGTCTTTGTCCGAAATATCCGCTGGCAACTCGATTTGGATTTTAAAAATCTGCTTGTAGCGATCTTCCGGATCGACAATATTGTTATGCGATAACCGGATATTTTCGGTGGAGATATTGCGCGTGCTGCAATACAACTTCACAAAATAAGCTGCACACAGCGCAGAGGAGGCCAAAAAATAATCAAACGGCCCAGGGGCCGAGCCATCGCCCTTGTAGCGAATAGGCTGATCGGCAATGATCGTGAAGTCATCAAACTTCGCTTCCAAACGTAGCTTATCGAGAAAGTTGACCTTGATTTCCATTGAGATATTCCGGGAAGGCTGCAAAAAATGCTAAGGGCACTATTATCGCTCACAACCTACATGCCGCCTAATTTAGCCATCGTGGAATGTTGCTTTGCAAACCCCAGACACGTGCCTTATCACTACTAAGTGCGGCAAACAGTTACCTCCACCAACTTCAAAACGACCGGCCTCACCACCTGCAGAACCAAAAAAGCAATTGGCATCGCCAAGGCGTAAGCGTGAAGTACCCGATCAAAATAATTTCCACTGACCCCAGTATTGATTGCAACGATGACAATGCACATCAGTAACGCCATAATCGCCGACATGTAAAAAGCAAACACAACCGGTGTGAATTTTTTGGGTAATTTATATTGCATATACGTACTCCTTAAATATTAAGTATCTAGTGAAACATCCGCATCAGCATTGCTGCCAGATAAAGGCACAAACCAAAGACCATGTGATTGAACAAACTGTTAAGACAGTTTTTGAATGGGCTGGCTGTGTTAGTAAACGCAAGCCCTCCGCCCATACCAGGTTGCATAATCAACAATGGAAAAACAACAGTGCAGGCGCCCACAGACAGTGCTGCAAAAATATCTGGCTTTAAAAGCCATCCCTCATGAACAGCCAAGAGCAAAAGCACTGCGATCCCAATCCCGATGACATAGTGGGCAATCAGGCCAATAATCAACTCCAAAGGGACTATTGGCGCCTCTGCAATGCGCTTGTGAACAAACTTTAACTGTTTGAAGTGGCCTATCCATCGCCCCAACAATGCAAAATTCAAAACTCTGCGCCCCATGAGTTTCTGCGATAACAGCCATAGATCAAAAAGGACCGTGGCCGTCGTTCCAAGCATAATGCCATTTAAAAATACCACACCCTGTATGTTCATTCCATGCCTCCTTATTGACTCAATCATGCAAGTTCAAGCACTATACAAATTCAAGTTAACTTGAGGTCAAGTACTCAATGAACATTTCTGAAGTCGTGAAACAAACAGGCGTTCCCGCATCGACACTGAGATACTACGAAGAAATTGGTTTGATCAAATCGGTCGGCCGGCATGGGCTGCAAAGAGTCTTCTCGCCCAAAATATTAGATCATCTTGCACTGATCTCATTAGCAAAAACGGCTGATTTCCCGCTCTCTGAAATCATTGCCATGTTCGGCGATAACAACACACCGGTGATTGACCGCGACAAGTTATTGAATAAGGCTGATCAGATTGATGAATCAATCAAACGATTGAATATCATGAGTAAATGCCTGAAGCATGCCGCCGCCTGCAAAGCGCCCTCGCACCTGGAGTGCCCTTCATTTAGAAGGCTGATGAAAGCAGCAATATTAGGAAAACTTGAAGGTACTTATCCGCCTTCTGTGATTTGACGGACTGCTGCTATTTTGAATTCTTCTGGGTAACGTTTACCACGCACACTGCACTTTTATTTTTTGCCATTATTACGGCTTAAAGGTGTCTAGTAAAGCGGGTGAAGTCCAGACTTTTTGGCTGGCTGCTTTTTAGGTTCAGATTTTGATGGCGTTGCACCATCAGAATTGCTTGAAACTTTGATGTCAGTGCCGCTATTGATGAGTGCTTCAATCAACTCAATGACTGGTTTTGGATCAGAAGCTAAATAGACACGTGGGTTTTCAATATCCCGCTCTACCAAGCCTTCGGCATAAAGCACAGCGAACATGAAACCCGGTGTGTTAGCTGACTTACCTTCGAAAATGCCATGCAATGAAAATGATGTGAGTGGCCTTTTAGCTGATTCCAGCTTGGCTAATATCGTGTCCAGCTTTACCCACTCTTTCGAGTAGTACCCTCCCCCTTCATTACTAGCGATGCTGATAATAATGGCGTCCTGGTCATCAATACCAATGTGATAAGTCAGTTTGTATTTCGCAGACAGGTTTAGGCACTCGCCCACTTTGACGATACGTTTTACTTTCATAGAAACTCCTGGATTAAAATTAAATTGAATAATGGAATGAGGCTTTTTGCTCTCATATAAGATGCTTAGTTTTCCGCAGTGAAATTTGCTTAACTCAGCTGACGATGTTCAGCTACTCTGGCTTGCTGCCATAAAGTTTTAGGGACATAAAAAGTATCACCACCGGCGTTGTTCCATAGGTAGGCAAACACTGCCCATTCGTTATTCAGGAGATAGAACACATCCCAAACGATTGGCTTGTCTGTCACGTCTGGCCATTCCCCATGCTCGTCAGCCCACTGCGGATCAAAGGCTTTGATGCTGGATAGTTCAGATTCGGACTCGCAGATATAAACATCACCACCTAGGTAAGCATTAAATGAAAAGTCGGCGGCTTCCAAGGTAGCTAACGAATCAAGTTGCTCTATGGTGAGTTCAGATGAGTTATTAAATACCTGCGGGTTCAGTGGATCACATGCATTCATCAACGTAAAAGCAATGTCCTGCAATATGACTAATGAAATGCTGTTGACTTGATGAAACTGATAGGCTTGTTTGTACGTGCTGATTTCGATCATAGGTCTCCTTTTAAAAATAAAAGCCCGGCATCTCTCGATGACAGGCTGGAATACTGAAAACTGGAATGTTGAGTTACAGGATGAACACGATGTAGAACATCAATCCGAAAATTGCCAGGCTAGCAATTCCGTAAATGATGGTCGTGACTAAAGCCCAAACGATAGGCTCAAGAAAAGCCCATGCTATATCCAGAATCAATCTGGCGATGTCTGCTGCATGGTTGTTTTCGCTGGTAAGTTTGCGGATTTTGTATCGCTCAATGGCTAGATTGATGCCTAATGAAATGAGTGTTGATGTGACCTCATTCTGGCTTTGAAGAAATGGCTGATGAGTCTCGGTGAATGCGTTGATAGCTTTGTCGGTAACAGCGTATGACTTTCTGGCCGCTTTTTTGAGGATGGTACGGTGATTGTTTTTATTGGCGATAGTTGGTCCTTTCTAAAATAAAAAGCCAAACCCGAATTGGATTTGGCTGTGTTGTACCTAAACCCATCTGAGGGTAATTAGCTATGGGCTTACACTTGCTTGATTCTGAATTCCCAATGACCGTTGGATTCCTTCATCGACATATTTACTCAAATTTTTGTAGTCTGGATTAGGCTTACGCAAACTATTAGATGCTTGATCAGCACGTTGTTCAATAAGCGCAATACGAGAGCGCATTTGCTTAATAGCTTCATTGGTTTTTGCTTGCAACTGCATTGCTAAATCATAAGATTCTTTTCCTGAATAACCCTTGTAAACATAATGCTGGCCATTAACTTGCAAGTTATATACTTGTGCCACCTTGACCTCGCATATAGCTTCTGGCCATCTGGCGGTACTGAATGCAACATAGTTACCTTCGTATTTAACCGAAAATGGATCGAGACTCACCCCCGCAAACTCCTTCGCTTTGCTCACACAAGCGGTAATATTTTCTGCTTCGCCAGCGAATACGTTTGCTGATACTAATAATGCCATTAATAAAATCCAAACCTGCATTGAATCCTCCTGTTAATTAAATTTTAAAAAGCAAGGTATACCTTAGCTTTAGTCAAGAATCCGTACGGCACCGATGGTGTATTTCCTTCGAGGATCATATATATCTACTCTGGCTTCAAACTTAAGATTGCAGCCCAAGGTACACTCCATCACTCGAAGCATGTCTTTATCACTAAGATTAAACGTATAAACATTCACCCTGTTCAAATTGTCCTGACTATGCAACAGCAAAGAAAGATTTTGATCAAATATGAAGTACCCCGATATTGGGATCACTTTTCTTTCATATGTGCCGTAGTTCAAAATGAGTTCATTAACAGACAAAGACCTCGGCGATTTTTTGTTGGCAATTCCCTGATCCAAAGCTAATTCCGTAGTGCTATAACAGCCTGAGAGAGCCTGCTCAAAATATTGATCAGTGAGAATATCTTTGGGGGCAACCCCCTCACGATTAAAAGCGCCTGCATTGTCCAGTTTTTCAACCGCAAAACTAGTTATACACTTGGCAGCTTGACCAACTAATAGGGCTTGCATCTTTAACTCAATATCTGGTTTTGATGAATTGATCTTAGCCTCTCGGAATTTTTTCATCATTGCATTTATAAAAGTGGGATCTGTTTCATTTAAATATTTTGTGTGCAAACTTTCTAATACTTTCGTAACTTCCACTTTGGCTGATGCATTTAATGGTTTTGTTTCAAAGAGTTTTTCCAGTCCAGGATCGCTATAAAGATTACCAACATCTGCTTTCGCTGTTGGATTGAGTAGTACAAAGAGAATGAAACAGAGGTGGACCCGGAAAACTGGACAGTGTTTTAAGTGATATTCTTGCTTAACCTTGCAGCCGATAGGCGGCAGAAAGCAGAGAAAGAAAGCAATGAAACGTACCCGAAGAACCCACGC
>NZ_JAVCAP010000013.1 GCF_030769565.1 Methylophilus aquaticus
AGGCTTTGATATTATTGGCCTAAAGTCTAGCCGATGTCACTCGACTCAGCTGACTCAATCACAGGCAATAGTGTAAGGCTTGTCGGAGATTTTTGTTCAGCAATGACATGATACGAGTATTAACAGTGGTGCACTGTATTTATATGGCAACTTGCAAATCAATGCCACCTTTACGGCAAAAACCACCGCGCACTATATTAACGATGCGCTTTTCGCCACCACAGGCGCAGGCAGTGGCGTGGCGGCCGCCCGCTGGGCAGCGGCAGCGGCAGATGTGCAACTGGTTCGCAATGGCAGCTATACAGACATCGCTGTCAGCAGCCCTCTGCAAGCCAGCAAAACGCCTGAACTGGAAGCCGCACAACGCCTGTTGACGGCGGCGCGTGACAGTGCCACCCTATTGACGAACGGGGCCACAGACACCAGTTACAACTCACGCTTTGCACTGACGCGTCAGCTTTGGGACATGGCGGCCACCGTCGACCCCTCGCTGGGCAAATCATTAGCGGGTTACCCAAGCGACGCGCTGACCAGCACGGACCTCGCGGCAGAAGTGGCCGTGCTCAAAATGGTGTTGAACGGAGTGCAGGATAACGACTTCACCACACAACTGGACAGTCTGCTCGCACAACCGATGGTCACCGGTTCCACGGCCCTGCTCACCCTCGATGGTGCACTGCTGGGCTTGAATAATGCTCTGCTTTCAGTTTACTACCTGGGAAACGCAAGCAGCGGCACCGTCGACATCGACTTGCTGGCTGCTGATCGTTATGCGTTTTTTCGCAATGGCTTTGACAGGGCAAGTTTGCTTGAAGGATCAGCAAATGGCCTGACCGTGATTGGCAATGACAACTATGCTGGCACGCAACTCACGCTGGATAGCGGTGAAACATACATCGGCGAGGTTTTTAACGGCCTGTTACAGCTCAGTGGTGATCAAACAGCTAGCAAACTGCAACTCAACAACTTTTACACCAATCAGCTATTCGTCGTTGCCAGTTTTGGCGTTTTGCCATCGCCCGTGCCTGAGCCAAATGCAGCCTTGTTACTCTCGGGTGGATGGCTCTTACTCAGCAGAATGCGCAAACGTTTTCAACAAAGCCGCTAAGAATCAATCACCCGTCATTCGCGCGTAATGATTTTAGCGGGCACTGCTGATGGCACGTTTGGCGACTCAACAGGCAATGACCACTTTTTCAGCATACAGTTTGCCGGTGGCATCCAGTGCATCACCATCGGCACAGGAGGCATTGCTGGGTCTAGGCTTGACAGGCCTGGCCAGATTGAGAAGAAAAAACTCTTTTTCAATGTAGCCTCATGAACACAGAGGGGCAAATACTGCCCTTCTGTTCTCAAAAACACGCCAACCATTAGGCATGCTTAATCAAAACAACAAGTAAGCCCTCGCTATCCCCCCGCCACCTTCCTGCATGGCTAGTTTTAGATTACGCACATTTGGCGCATCATATGCGTTCGATATGCGTTAGCGCAATACTGCAAGATACTGCCCACGTTATATTCAGCTCAAACCAATCGGAGGGGCCGTTATGCAATCACCTGTTCACATCTCACCACCCGGCAAAAAACTGCCAGACAATCAGTACGCCCTGTTTAACCTCGGCTTCAGGCCATTTTTTCTGCTGGCGGCAGCATTTGCGGTCATTGCAATTGCCTTGTGGAGCTGGAAGTATACGCAGCTCTCGTCACTCAGTCTCAGTACAGTCACGGCGTCACAGTGGCATGCCCATGAAATGCTGTATGGCTTTGCGTTTGCCGTGATTGCCGGATTTTTGCTGACTGCAGTGAAGAACTGGACCGGCATACAAACGCTGCATGGCCGCCCGCTCATGGCACTGGTTGCATGCTGGGCGATGGCACGTTGCGTCATGTTGATCGCACCAGATCAGGTATTGATTGCGGCAGGGTTCGATCTTTGCTTTAACCTGTGGCTGATCGCAGCGGTGGCGCAACCGGTGATCAAGGTTAAACAATGGCGGCAACTCGGCGTGCTCTCAAAAGTGATTCTGCTAACCATCGGCAATGCCGCTTTTTATGCGCAAGCAACAGGTCTGGCAAACAACGGCGCCCATGCCGCCTTATGGATGGGTTTACTGTTGAATGTCAGCCTGATCATGGTCATCAGCCGCCGCATATTGCCGATGTTTATTGAACGCGGTGTGAAAGAAGAAGTCTCCCTCAAAAACGCACACTGGATTGACCGTCTGCTGATGGTCGCCCTCGTCGCCCTGTTGATCAATATATTGACGCTGGATGCCGAAAAGGCAAATGTAGTGTTAGGACTCACTATCGCCTTACTCAGCAGCTTCAGGCTATGGCGCTGGCACACCCCGGGCATTTGGAGAGTCCCTTTACTGTGGAGTTTTTATTGCGGCCTATGGCTGATGAATGCCGGCTTCTTCATCTACGCCCTGAGCTTTCTGAACCCTGGCATGTCACAGATACTCGCCATCCACTGCTGGGCCATTGGCGGTATTGGCGTCATCACACTGGCAATGATGGCACGCGTGTCCCTGGGGCATACTGGCCGAAATATTCATACCCCACCGCGCAGCGTTCACTGGATTTTCGGCCTGATCATGCTCTCTGCATTGTGCAGGGTATTGTTACCACTGATACACCCGGAGATCTACCGACTGTCCGTCATGCTGGCGGCTACCTGCTGGATTGCAGCCTTCGCGCTGTTTTGTGTTACCTATTGGCCTATCCTTAGCCAGCCGCGGACAGACGGCATGGCTGGCTAATTAAAGCCATAGAATACGGTTGGATCCCAAACGCTGCAGGCGGGGCTACTCTTTCCATTTAATCGAGCAGCCAATACTGGCGATCTGTTCTTTCGGCCCCTGACTGGTGGCCGCAACCAGTTTCATTGCATGATACAAATCGCGCGTGCTGTCAGGTGCGGTTTCTTTGCGGCTTTCGTCAAAGCGACCACGGTATTGCAGTTCGAAATGCTGATTAAACCCAAAAAAGTCTGGCGTACACACCGCATCATACGCTTTGGCAACTTGCTGGGTCTCATCCAGCAAATAAGGGAATGGGAATCCCAGTACATCCGCGAGTTTTTTCATATTGGCTGGGCTGTCTTCCGGGTATTCGGTAGGATCATTCGACATGATCGCCACGGTATGCACACCCAGCAACTTCAGCGCCTTCACGTCATCCAGCAAGCGCGGCAGAATGGCCTTGACGTAGGGACAATGGTTGCAGATAAACATCACCAGCAAACCATTCGGCCCCATGCTCTCTTTGAGACTAACTAATTTTCCATTGACATCCGGCAGATTAAATTCAGGGGCTTTCCAGCCAAAGTCACACACGGGGGGGCTAATGCTTGCCATCAAAGTTGCTCCTGCAGATAAAATGTAAACCACTATGGTACGTGATTAATTTGCCAAGGTGAATCTTGGCTAGAGGCCATGCTGACAACGGGGCATTTTGGTTACAATGTCAACCATGAGCAATTTACGATTTCATAGCCCGGCGCCGCTGACTATAGGCGAGCAAGTGCCACTGAGTGATAACGCCATGGCACATGCCGTCAAAGTCATGCGACTGAAAGCAGGGGATACACTCACCCTGTTTTGCGGTGATGGTTTTGACTACCAGTGTGCACTGACCAACATCGAGAAAAAATCTGCATGGGTGACCGTACTTGGCCGTACCCTCGTCAGCAACGAATCCGCACTCAAAATTCGCCTGTTACAAGGCATTTCCAGTGGTGACCGTATGGATTTCACCATCCAGAAAGCCGTGGAGCTAGGAGTGACGGACATTTACCCCATCCATACCGAACGCAGTGTCACCAAGCTCAGTGGTGACCGCGTAGAGAAAAGGGTTGAGCACTGGCAAGGCGTGGCGATTGCCGCGTGCGAGCAAAGTGGGCGCGCACTAGTGCCTGTCGTTCACCCCCCATTGACACTCGTGCAGTGGCTCGTCCAGCATGACACGCAAACCAGCCTGAATATTTTACTCAATCCGGTAGGCGCAAAAAAACTGGCGGAACTGCCTCCGCCAACCGGGCACATACAGTTATTGATTGGCCCGGAGGGTGGCTTGAGTGCAAACGAAATTGCAGCCGCAAGCCAGCATCACTTTCAGTCTATTGTGCTTGGGCCGCGCATCCTGCGTACAGAAACGGCCGCACTGACCGCCCTTGCCAGCATGCAAACCGTATGGGGAGACTTTTAGTCTGTTAATGCGATGTCTGCCACGCGTGCGAGAATGTTTTCCTGAAATGAGAGCCGAGACAAATGTTTAATGTGATGCTGCAAATGGCATTGCTGATTGCTGCGGGCATTGCCTGGCAACGGTTTGCACCTGCCCATATGCCATCACTTTCGCATCGTCGCGCCCTGACCGATCTGGTCTTTTATATCTTGCTGCCGGCGCTGGTGCTTGATGTGCTGTGGCATGCACCCCTGGATGCCGATACCTTCAGTATCCAGCTGACAGCCATTTCACGACTCGGCATTGCAGCTTTCTTGATGTGGGCTTGTTTGCAACTCTTTAAGCGCTATTTGCCCGTCTCTCGCGCACAGCAAGGGGCATTGATGCTGGCGGCGACCTTTCCCAATGCCACCTATCTCGGCTTACCAGTGACCAGCGAGGTGCTCGGTGACTGGTCGCAGGAAGTGGTATTGAAATTTGATTTGTTTGCCTGCACGCCCATTCTGCTGTCTGTCGGCATGCTGATGGCGCAGGCCTACGGCCCTGTGGAAAACCGCTCGAACCCTTTGCGCGCACTGCTACGCGTGCCGCCCCTGTGGGCACTGCTGATTGCTTGCATACTAAACCTGTCACATACACCGCAACCTGAAATGCTGGCGCATGCCCTGCACACACTGGCGGGGGGCGTGGTGCCGCTGATGTTGATTGCATTGGGCATGAGCATCCGTTGGGATACGTTCAATATGGCTTTACTGCCCAAACTATTACCGGTTGCACTGATCGGCCTGCTGATTGCGCCACTGAGTGCGATGATGATTGCAGAATATTGGGGACTGGGCGGCCATACGCTGACGGCAGTGACCTTATTAAGCGCCATGCCGACCATGGTGTTTGGGGTCATTATTTGCGAACGCTATCAGCTGGATGGGGCCCTATACGCAGCCGCCGTGTTTTCTACCACACTGCTCAGCCTGTTCACGCTGACAGCCTGGTTTCACTTTCTTTCGCACTAGCAGCAAGTCACACGCATATCGAACAAATCGCCCCGTGCCTGGTCACACATATCGCATACGTTATATGACGAGTGTTCAGTATGAATGGCGCTCTTTAAGATACTGATGATGCATATTTGATCTACATGCTTTTGGAGGAGTCTGACCACGATGCCAAAAACCAGCCTCAATCATTACATGGAGCGGCACGCAACGCCGCCAGAAACCCTAGTCAATTTACTGGCTAAAGCCGACATCACCATCAACGGCGACGCCCCCTGGGACGTACAGGTGCATGACGAAACGGTGTATCGGGATGTCCTCACGCGCGGCTCACTCGGCTTAGGGCAAGCGTATATTGAAGGCCGCTGGGAGTGCGCCCGCCTGGACGAGTTTTTTCACCGTGTCATGCGCGCCAATCTGGATGAAGCGCTTGGTGGCTGGGGCAAACTGCAACTGCTGGGTGATGTACTGCGTCATGTCCTGTTCAACCTGCAAACACCCCAACGCGCCTATCAGGTCGCCCAGCAACATTACGATATCGGCAATGATGTGTTTGAAGCGATGCTGGATTCCAGCATGAGTTACTCCTGCGGCTACTGGGCGCACGCAGAATCACTCGAACAGGCGCAGCAGCACAAGCTGGATATGATTTGCCGCAAGCTGGATCTGCAACCGGGCGAACGGGTGCTGGAAATTGGCTGTGGCTGGGGTGGGCTGGTCAGGCACATGGCCATGCATTATGGCGTGGAAGTGCTGGGCATTACAGTATCTAAAGAGCAGCAAAAACTGGCGCGCGAACGCTGTGCAGGCTTACCTGTGCGAATTGAGTTGATGGATTATCGCCGCCTGGATGGTCAATTCGACAAAATCGTATCCGTAGGCATGTTTGAACATGTAGGCCCCAAAAACTATGGTATTTATTTTGACACGGCGCACCATCTGCTCAAAGACAATGGTCTGTTCTTGTTGCACACCATAGGTAACCATAAAACCGCACTGCAAACGGATGCATGGATAGACCGTTATATTTTCCCCAATGGCAAGCTGCCGTCTGCCAGTGAAATCACCACGGCCATTGAGAAGAAATTTCTGATTGAAGACTGGCACAACTTTGGCCAGGACTATGACCGCACACTGATGGCGTGGTGGGAGAAATTCAACCGTGCCTGGCCAGAACTGCAATTTCAATATGATGAAAGTTTTTACCGCATGTGGAAATATTACCTGATGTGTTGTGCTGGCTATTTCCGTTCGCGGCAGGGTCAGCTCTGGCAACTCGTGCTCAGCAAACGCGAAAGTACCCGCATGTACCGCTCGATGCGCCCGCTTTAATGATTTCGTAGTCTCTCTCTGCAGTGCATTTCATGACGGCTGATGCCGTCATTTTTTTACGCCTCGCACCTAACATAATTTGCAAATAAAACCAATTTTAAGTATTATTTTGTATAAATAACCGGATAAATAATAAAATGTTGGGATCAAATATCAGAAGTTTGCGTAAATCGCAAAATTTAACCCTGCAACAACTGGCTGCGCGTATGGGCACGGATGCCAGCAATTTATCGCGCATCGAGCGCGGTGAACTCGGCATTTCCGAGGCGCTCCTCAGGGCAGCCGCACAGGCACTCAACACCACACCTGGCCGGTTATACGACGCACATCTGCCCGCCAGCGCGACCCTCACGCCGACCACAGTGCTGTCTGCGACCAACAGCAAAGACTTTGTCCACTGGTTTCGCTCGGCCGCACCGTATATTCACTCCTTTGGTGGCAGCACTTTTGTCATCGCCTTTGGCGGCGAAGTGGTCAGCGAACAACAGTTTATTGCGCTTTCGCATGATCTCAATCTATTGGCCAGTCTGGAAGTCAGACTGGTACTGGTGCACGGCGTCAGACCGCAAATTGAGCAACGACTGAAACGTGACAGTCTGATACCAAAAATGCACAACGGCTTACGGATTACTGATGACGCCGCCATGGAGGCCGTGAAGGAGGCTAACGGAGCCGTACGTGTTGAGATTGAGTCTCTGCTTTCGATGGGCATTGCCAACTCACCGATGGCTGGCAGTGATATCCGGGTGGCCAGTGGCAACTTTGTCACCGCCAAACCGCTGGGCGTACGGGATGGCGTCGATTTACAACACACCGGGGAAGTGCGCAAAATTGATGCGATTGGCATCCAGAAGCGCCTGGATGATGGCGAACTGGTATTGCTCTCCCCTATGGGTTATTCGCCCACTGGCGAGACTTTTAACCTGTCACTGGAAGATGTGGCGGTGAGCGCCGCAATTGCGCTGGATGCCGAAAAACTGATTTTCATGATGGACTCGGCTGGCGTTCAAAACCTGCGCGGCGAATTGTTGCGCGAGATGACCTCGGCCAAAGCTAAAAATCTGTTGCGCAATGTGCAGGAAAGCGACGAGCCCATTCATTATTCCGAAGACGTCAATTACTACCTACCAGCCGCCGTGCGCGCTTGCGAGCATGGCGTGACGCGCACACACCTCATTTCGCGGCATATAGACGGCGCCATTATCCAGGAACTGTTTACACGTCAGGGCATAGGCACCATGGTGACCGAACTGCCGCTGGAAACCATGCGCCAGGCCAGCATTGATGATGTAGGCGCGATTTTATTGCTGATAGAACCACTGGAAAATGAAGGCATCCTGGTGCGGCGTGGGCGCGAACGCATCGAGATGGAAATCAATTATTTTTATGTAATGGAGCACGACAACCGCATCATCGGTTGCGCGGCCCTATACCCTTTTGCCCAGGAAAAAATGGTGGAATTTGCCTGCTTGGCCATAGACCCGGCTTACCGCGGCGGCGGACGTGGCGACAAGCTGTTTAATTACTGCCAGGAACAAGCCAAGGCAAAAGGCCATACCAGACTATTTTGCCTGACCACGCGTACCGAACACTGGTTTATTGAACGCGGATTTATGGCGCAGTCGATTGACGCTTTACCGCATGAAAAACAAAAACTCTACAATTTTCAACGAAAATCGAAAGTTTTCATCAAACCGTTATGATTTTTTCGCTAAAATTCAGGCTGTTGAATGGACTTCATTTTAATCGCCTGAATTCTGACTGAAAGCACCTCTATGCAAACCTCCACAGCCGCCCAAAAGGCGCAAACGCTCTCCGAAGCCCTGCCCTATATCAAGCGTTTTTTTGATAAAACCATTGTGATCAAATACGGCGGTAACGCGATGACTGA
Organism: Methylophilus aquaticus; assembly: GCF_030769565.1. Taxonomy (GTDB): domain Bacteria; phylum Pseudomonadota; class Gammaproteobacteria; order Burkholderiales; family Methylophilaceae; genus Methylophilus; species Methylophilus aquaticus. Next base: position 8,407 of record NZ_JAVCAP010000013.1, read on the forward strand.
TGAACATCTGAAACAGTGTTTTGCGCAAGATGTGGTATTGCTCAAACTGGTTGGCATGAACCCGGTGGTGGTGCATGGTGGCGGCCCGCAAATCAACGAAATGCTGGACAGGCTGGGTAAAAAGGGCGAGTTTATTCAGGGCATGCGCGTCACCGATGCAGAAACCATGGACGTGGTAGAAATGGTGCTGGGCGGCCAGGTCAACAAAGAAATCGTCAACCTGATTAACCGCCATGGCGGCAAAGCGGTGGGCCTGACCGGACAGGATGGCAACTTTATTCATGCCCACAAACTGCTGATGGAAGACCTCAAAGACCCGACCAAGACCATTGATGTCGGCCAGGTGGGCGAGATTTCCGGCATTGATCCCAGCATCATCACCTTTCTCGACAGCGGCGATTTTATTCCGGTAGTGGCACCGATTGGCGTAGGCAAAGACGGCGAGACCTATAACATCAATGCAGATGTGGTGGCGGGCAAACTGGCCGAAATTCTCAATGCTGAAAAATTGATTTTACTGACCAATACACCCGGCGTACTGGATAAAAGTGGACAATTGCTGACCGGGCTCACCCCCAAGCAAATTGACGACCTGGTGGAAGACGGCACCCTCAGTGGCGGCATGCTACCCAAAATCAGCTCAGCGCTGGATGCTGCACGTAGCGGCGTCAAGTCGGTGCATATTATTGATGGCCGTGTGGAACATGCCCTGCTGCTGGAAGTGCTGACCGATGAAGGCGTGGGGACGCTGATCAAAGCCAAATAAATGGGCAACTCACACACACCTATCATGGCCGATATCATTCTCTACAGCAACAAACTTTCCCGTGGCCGCATGGTGCACTGGCTGCTGGAGGAGTTGGAGGTGCCTTACCAGGTACATTGGCTGGATTTTGGCCCGGCGATGAAAACTGAAGACTTTTTGGCCATCAACCCCATGGGCAAAGTCCCGGCCTTACAACATGGCCAGGCCATAGTCACCGAAACCGCCGCGATTCTGACTTACCTGGCTGACAGGTTTGCCGACAAAGGCCTGATCCCGGCGGCAGGCAGCCCCGCACGTGCTGCGTTTTATCGCTGGATGTTTTTTATTGCCGGCCCGCTGGAAGCTGCGACCTGCGCTGAATTTCTTGGCTGGAAAGTGCCGGCCACCACGCCAAGAGAAACGCCCGGCCCGGCCTTTTCTGGCTTTGGCAGTTTGTCACTGACGCTGGACACAGTGGAGAGCCATTTACGCCAACAGCCTTATGTGTGCGGGGAACAGTTTTCCGCTGCGGACATCTACATGGCTTCCCATTTGGGCTTCGGCATGTTTTACACCAAAGCGTATGCCCCAAGAGCGGTGTTCAGCGAGTATGTAACGCGTATGCTGCAACGCCCAGCCAGACAACGCGCTGACGTGTTGTAACAAGCGAACGTTTACCATGTCGCAAGCTGTGTGGATTTTTGACCTGGACGACACGCTGCACAATGCTTCGGCACACATTTTCCCGGTGATGAACCGGGCCATGACGCAATACATACAAACCCATTTGCAACTCGAAGAATCTGCCGCCTGTGCCTTGCGTCAACATTACTGGCGCATCTACGGTGCCACGCTGAAAGGGTTGATGCGCCATCACGGCATCAATCCGCAGCATTTTTTATCTGAAACACATGCCTTTTTGACCGACGATATGGTGCAGACCACTAGACGGCTGCGACAACTCCTGCATGACTTGCCGGGCCGGAAATGCGTGTTTACCAACGCACCGCGCCAATATGCCATGCGCGTATTGCAAGTGTTGGGCATCGCCGACTGCTTTGAGCTGGTATTTAGCGTTGAATCGTCGCGTTTTCATGCAAAACCCAGCCTGCGCGGCTTTCGCATGCTGTTGCGGGCACTGCGTTGCAAAGCTGGCGACTGCATCATGTTTGAAGACAGTTTGCCCGCATTGATGACAGCCAGGCGACTTGGCATGCGTACCGTGTGGATTACGCGAAGATTGCACAAACCGGTCTATGTAAATTACCGGCTGCCCCATGTGTTGGCACTTACTCACAGCCCACTCAAAAAAGGGATTTAACGCATTCCAGCCGCCAGCGAATACGGTTAAAATGTGACCTTAAAACAATTATCAGCAATCGACGGGATCACGGATATTTTCATGGCAACCACCAATAAAGAAGTTAGAGCAAACCGAAAGCAGCAAATTCTTGAAACGCTGGCAGCCATGCTGCAAAATCCACGCGGCGAGAAAATAACAACGGCTGCTCTAGCTGCCAAACTGGAAGTTTCAGAAGCCGCGCTTTACCGTCATTTTGCCAACAAGGCCAAAATGTTCGAAGGCCTGATTGAATTTATTGAAAGTGCCCTGTTTGGCGTCATGAATAAAATCACCAGTGACGAAACCGATGGCCTGAAGCAAGTGCAACTGATGCTGAATACTATGCTTAAATTTGCCGAGCGTAATCCTGGCATGTCCAGGGTGTTGATTGGGGATGCGCTGGTGAATGAAGACGACGCCTTGCAAGCGCGCATCAATCAGCTGATTGACCGCCTGGAGGCCAGTATCAAGCAATCCTTACGGATTGCCGAGGCGCAAGGCCACAAAGTGAGTGATGCAGGCGTGGCTGCCAACACCATGATGAGCTTTGTTGTGGGGCGTTGGCACAGTTTTGCCAAGAGCGGGTTTAAACGTAAACCCAGCGACAATCTGGACCAACATTTAACGCAGCTCATTACCGGCTGCCTGCAATAATGCTGGCCGCCTGATCAGAAAGATAAAACCCATGGAAATCACCATTTTTGGCATGAACGAAGCCCAGCTCACCGAGTTTGGGATGACTTGGGGCCTGGCCGGGCTCATGCTGTTCATCGTATTTATTGTTGGCAATCTGGCCTGGAAATCCAAAGCTGGTAAAATCGGTACATTTGCCCTGTTTCTGGCACTCACCCTTGGGCTGGTCGGCTTTTGCGCCAAGTTTGTGATTCAGCATTATCTGAATATTCAGTAAACCGTATTCATTGACCGTACTTCGACGCCGTACCTGCACCTCACATCAGCGCAGAAGCATAAAGATGCAACAGATTCTGGTTTATTCCGACTCACTCAGCTGGGGCATTATTCCCGATACTCGTCAAAGGTTGCCGTTTGCGCAACGCTGGCCAGGCGTGCTGGAAATTGCACTCACTCAATCCGGGCAAGATGCCAGAGTGATTGAGGACTGTCTGAATGGTCGTCGTACCGTATTTGAAGACCCGTTCAAACCTGGCCGTAATGGACTGCACGGGCTCGCGCAATGTATTGAAAGCCACTCCCCGCTAGCCCTGGTCATCTTAATGCTCGGGACGAATGACTTTCAGTCTATGCATCCACACACAGCCTGGCATGCGACACAAGGGATGGCAACCCTCATCCAGACGGTGCGCTGCGCTCCGATTGAGCCGGGTATGCCAGTACCTCCAATTCTCGTGATTGCACCACCGGCAGTGACCACCCCTCGAGGCAGTATTGCCCCAAAATTTGCAGGTGCCGAAGAAAAGTGTAAAGGGCTGGCAGATGCTTATCAACAGGTCTGCGAACAACTGCGTTGCGCATTTTTTGATGCTGGCAGCATCGTAACCAGTAGCCGGATTGATGGCATCCATCTGGACGCCGATCAGCACCTCAGGTTAGGCATTGCGCTCGCGCCTGTTTGTCACGCGCTCCTGCATCAAGCCTGAAAACCACACACTCGCACCAGCGGACTACAGTATCTTTTGTGAATACTGCCAATTCATCAACCTCTTTTGTCTGTAAACTTCATTAAACTCCGGCCAAAAGCGACATTCTGACCATACACAGCCCTATAATAATGTCATTACTGATTTATGATGCAGAACAGGACTTTATGCAAGCCTCCTCCGTCGATGAATTCGACAGTACTACCTACAAAACACTGCTGGAGTCGACTAAAGCCATTCCATGGAAAATTGACTGGGCGTCCAAGCAGTTTAGCTATATCGGGCCCCAAATAGAGCGCTTGCTGGGATGGCCGCAGGCGAGTTGGAAGAGTGTTGAGGACTGGGCTATGCGCATGCATCCCGATGACCGTGAAAACATCGTGAACTTTTGTGTGGAACGCTCATTGCTGGGTGAAGACCATGAAGCTGACTATCGTGCCATGACGGCTACAGGCGATTATGTATGGATCCGGGATGTCGTGCACGTGATCCGCTTGCCAGATGGGAGCCCGGAGGCCCTGGTTGGTTTTATGTTTGATATCAGCGAACGCAAGCGTACCGAACAGCAACTGCTTGAGATGCAGAAAAAGCTCGAAGTACTGTCTTATCAGGATGGGCTGACTGGCGTTGCTAACCGGCGCATGTTTGACAGCATGCTGGAAGCGGAATGGATGGAAGCAAAGCGCAGCCAACAACCCTTGTCACTGATCATGATTGATATTGATTATTTCAAGCAGTACAACGATTACTACGGCCATTTGCAGGGTGATGAAATACTCAAATGCGTGGCTCGGCTCCTGAATAATGCATGCCTGCGCGCAAAAGACTTTTTTGCACGTTTTGGCGGGGAAGAGTTCGCCTTGATTCTGCCAGAAACCAATGAAAGCTCTGCCAAGAAAATTGCTGAACGCTGCCGCAACCTGATATTCAAGGAACAAATCCCGCATGCCCAGTCCGGAGTCAGCCAGATATTAACCATCAGCATGGGGATAGGCACCATCGTGCCCACCATGCATGATGAGCGCAATACTTTTTTGGAAATGGTCGACACCTTGATGTATCAGGCAAAAAATGAGGGTAGAAACCGTATTGTGCAAGCCCAAACCCGGACCTAGCACCGCCCTGATATACAATATTTAGCGCAATAAAGCTGCTTCGATTGCCTGTATCCGTGCCTCGGCAACCGCCTGTTTGATGTGGGCCGGTGTTGCACAGCGCTGGGCAATTGCACCGGCATCTACCCCTTGCGCCGCCCGTAAAGCGGTCAGCAGATGCTCGGCATCTTCCAGCGGACAGTTTTCCAAGCCCAACCTTCCACGACTGTCGCATTCGCAAGCCTTGAGGAAATACTCAAATCGGGCGCCCTGACGGAACGCATCCAGCTCCTCCAGAAAGTGCAGTAAGGTGGTCGCTTTCATTTGTCGCGCTGCATGCAGTTTGCCATGAAACTTGGCAACGACCAGCGCGAGATCTTTACAATCATTGGGCACTCTCAGGCGCGCTACCACAGCCCTGATCAAGTCGACACTACGCATTTCATGCCCGATATGGCGTGGCAACATGTCCGCCGGGGTCGTCCCTTTGCCAAGATCATGCGTCAATGCAGCAAAACGCACGGGCAGGCTAAAGCCTTGTTTAGCCGCATAGTCAATCACCATCATGACGTGAATGCCGGTATCCACCTCCGGATGATAAGTTGCAGTTTGCGGCACGCCCCATAACTTGTCGAGTTCAGGCAAAATCGCCTTGAGTGCGCCGCAGGCGCGCAGCATTTCAAACATGCGACTGGGCTGGGCCTCCATCAGGCCCTTGGCAATTTCCTGCCAGACACGCTCCGGCACCAGTGCATCCACCTCACCTGCGGCAACCATGGTTTGCATCAGCGCCAGCGTTTCAGGGGCCAGCGTAAAATCAGTGAAGCGTGCCAGAAAGCGCCCTGCGCGTAAAATACGCACCGGGTCCTCACTAAAAGCGTCCGTCACATGACGCAGTACTTTCGCGGTGACATCCTGCTGTCCATGGTACGGGTCTATCAGGCTACCATCTTCGGCCTGTGCAATGGCATTGATGGTAAAGTCCCGCCTGGCAAGGTCTTGTTCCAGGGTCACTTCGGCAGAGGCATGCACATCAAAGCCTTTATAGCCTTTGGCAGTTTTGCGCTCGGTGCGTGCCAGCGCATATTCCTGATGGGTGTCGGGATGCAAAAACACGGGAAAATCCTTGCCCACTGGACGATAACCCAAAGTGACCATCTGTTCAGGCGTTGCACCAACCACTACGTAGTCGCGGTCTTTGACGGGCAAGCCAAGCAGGCTGTCTCTGACTGCGCCACCTACCTGATAAATCTGCATTTTCTCAAGGCTTAGCGTCTGGCATTAATTGCACGCCCAGCCGCTGCGCGGAAATGATCATAAGCGCCGCGCGGGTTATTTTGAACCAGATACCCTGAAATTACCGCACCCATGTCAGTGGGCAGCACACACAGTTCATTAGCCAAGGGTTGTTGGCACACATTGTCGACCATCATGGATTTGATATTGTCACGCGACAACAGCTTGATTGGCATATATTGCATGAAGGTGCCCTGCAACAAGGATAAATTGCGGCTGAGGCCCATAATGGGACGGTGAATGCCCATGGTGGCCATGACCAGTTCAATGATGTGCTGTAAGGTCATAATCGCGGGGCCGCCCAACTCATAGACCTTGCCGAATGTTGAAGATGAGGGCAGTGCATTTACAAAAGCGGCGGCCACATCTTCTACCCAGATCGGCTGGAATTTCGCCTGCGGCATGGCCAGCGCCAATACCGGAATAAAACGAATCAGCTTGGCAAACAGGTTCACAAATTGGTCATGCGTGCCAAAAATGACCGATGGCCTGAAAATGCTGACCTGCAACTTTTTACTGTACTCCATCACCGCCTGCTCACCTGCGGCTTTACTGCGCAAGTATTCGCTGGGGGCGCTGGCTGAGGCCTGCAAGGCGCTCATATGCAACAAACGCGGAATACCCAGTTCTACGCATAATTGCGCCAAACGGCGGGGAAGCTGATGATGCATTTTTTCAAAACCATTGTCGCGCGTCTGGTGCAAAATACCAATCAGGTTAATCACGGCATCACTGCCAGCAAGCGCCGCTTTCAATGCAGCCTGGTCGTTGATGTCACACTCGACCACATTGACATGCGGCAACAGAATCAAGTGTTTGGCCTTTTCCCTGCGACGCGTCAGCACTTTGACGCAATAGCGCGCCTGATCGAGCCTGGCGACCATACTGCTACCCACAAAACCACTCCCACCCAATACTGTAATCGTCTTCATAGTTGATTCCTGATGTAATACTCATTAAACCATTTAATACCTGACAGACCGGAACGAAAAACCTTATTCATCTTCCGCTGTATTTGCTGAAACCGTTAACGCAACATCGGCCATGGCGCGGGCAGGCACAGTGCCCAAGCGCTTTTTAAGGGTCACCACAGGCAAACCCAACCTGGGCGCATACATGTGTGCGTTGGCCAACACCTTTTTCACATAACCACGGGTTTCACCAAAAGGAATGGTTTCTGCATAAATTGCGCCTTCCAGCGGTGTCGTTGCCGCCCATTTTCTGGCGCGACTGGGTCCTGCATTATACGCTGCTGTCGCCATCGCCTCCTGACCATTAAAGGTGTCTAGCGTATAGCGCATGTAATAAGTGCCGAGATTTACGTTGGACTCAATATCGTGTAGCAAACCATCATGGTAACTACTCCAACCCAGTTTCTTAGCAATCCATTTAGCGGTCGCAGGCATCACCTGCATGAGACCACCTGCACCGACCATCGATTTTGCATAATGCATAAACCGGCTTTCCTGGCGAATGATGCCATAGACCCACGCCTCGTCAATATCACGGGCACGCGAGGCTTTTTGCAAATACTCGCGATACGGTGTTGGATAACGCAATTCAAAATTATGCGTACGGCTGGTTTTATCAGCGGCGAGCACGGCAAGATCAAACCACCCCTTGCGCATGGCATATTGGGCAGCCACCAGACGTGACGAATCATCCAGCCCCTCGATCAGATATTGCCACTCAAGTCTGGCCTCATAGCGCGCTTCGGCTTCAAACAAGGCTTCGATACGTTTGATGGTCATTTGCCGTGAAAATTGCTTGACCTCTTCATCCAGCGGTTGATAGGTCGCCATCGGCTCACCGGCTACCGGCCCTAAATCCTCGGCCGCCAGCCAGCCATAGAAATGACGCTCTTGCGAAAGCTTGGCTAATATGGCGTTGGCTTCAGGCTCTTGTCCCTTTACTTTCAGCGCACGTGCCTTCCAATAACGCCAAGTCGCATCTTCTGCCAACTGCGCAGGCATGGTATTAATGACCTTGAGCAGCAAGGTCCAGTCTTCCTGACGCAAAGCGCTACGCGCGTACCATTCCCATTGTTCATTGTTCAGGATACCGGCATCCACTTTGGCAAACCACTTATTTGCATCAGCCTCATGTTTACGCGCAGCTTCAAATGCCAGCGCAGCCAGTGCAAGTTGCTTTTCTTCCGGATTTAGCAAAGGGCTCACTTTTTGATAACTGGTTTGTGCCAGCTGTGTATCGGCCCGGGCCTGGCGCTGCAAGGCATACAACAACACTCCCTTGCCATAAACGCTTCTGTCTATTTGATTGCTTTTTTTCAAGGTCAGCGCCGGGCTCTGCGCGGCCTCATCGATTTGCTTGATCAACGCAATGTCTGCATTGACACTGCGTTTTGCCAGACTTTTGGCCAGACTCACTTTATTATTGAATAATGCATCGCGATACAACCGCACAAGCAGGCGTTCATCCAATATACCCACCTGTTGCAAGGCTTCCAGCATGCCTTGACAATCCGCTGGCAACTCCTTGCCCGAAGCTAGCAACACTTTGCCATCATCATAGGCGGCAGGCTCATCCAGCGCAATTTCGGCTTGCACCTGATAGCATTGGTTCACAGGATCAGACATGGTGTAGTAAACTGGCATTTGCGCACGCATTTCTGCAAACTGATCCCAGGTTTGGGTTTTACCCAACCGCTTGAGCCACAACTCACGCACCCGTTGCGCCAGCAAGGTTTCATTGTTCTCCTGCAAATAGCCTTGTACTTGTGAAAGTGTGACCTGATCCATGGTCAGTATCATTTGCCAGTATTGCAGATAAGGCAGTAAAGGGGAGCGATGTTGCTTCAGAGTTTCACTGGCATCGGACAGCGCAAGCAGATTTTTAGTTTGATAGGCTTGCTTGGCTTGCAGATACAACTCGGCATCCCCGGCGTGTGCAGCCGATGCAGGGAGCACCCACAGGATGCATAGGCCAAGTTTCAACAAATAATCAAACGTGTACTTCATGGTTGTAAGTGTGGCCATCTGCCAGACGTGTTTAATCCCGGACAGTGATAAGTTCAAACAAAACTAGATTCTGACCAGCCTGCTCAGAAAGAAAAATAACAACAGCAACAGCAAGACTACAAACCCTGCGCGCCAGACCTGTTTCAACCACTGCCAGTAACGCGGGTTGCCACTTTGCCAGCCGAGCAGCGCCAGTATCAACGTACTCAAGACCAGTACTGTAAATAAAATGCGTATCCACCACATAATGCCTGATCCTTAGGCTGGCAAATAAGGCGCGGGTGAAAAATAGTCGCGCTGCCTGAGAAAGCCAACCGGTGCCTGCGCATCATTATCAAACGTGCAGTATTCCCATGCACTGTGATCGGCGAGCAAGGCGCGTAATAACTGATTGTTAAGGGCATGACCAGATTTGAATGCAGTAAACTGACCGATGATCGGATAGCCCAGAATATACAGGTCGCCAATCGCATCCAGCACTTTATGCTTGGCGAACTCGTCATCGTAACGCAAGCCACCGCCATTCAGCACTTTATACTCGTCCAGTACAATCGCGTTATCGAGGCTGCCGCCCTTGGCCAAGCCATTGGCACGCAAATATTCAACCTCATGCATAAAACCGAAGGTACGGGCACGGCTGATCTCATCGACATAACTCTGACTGTCGTAATCGATGGTCACTGTTTTGCCAGAAAATTCAAATACAGGATGGGCAAAGTCTATGGTGAACTCTGCCTTGAATCCATGATGCGGCGTAAATTTTGCCCATTTATCACCATCGTTGACCTCTACCGGCTTGAGAATGCGCACAAATTTCTTCGGCACTTCCAGTTCTTCCAAGCCAGCCGTTTGCAACAGATAGATAAACGGCCCCGAACTGCCATCCATGATGGGGACTTCAGCAGCCGTTAACTCTATCAATACATTGTCTACCCCAAGCCCGGCAAGGGCAGACATTAAATGTTCCACGGTCGCAACGCGCGCACCTGAAAACTCTAGGGCGGAGCTCAGGCGGGTGTCGTTGACTGCCATAGGATTGACCTTTAAGGCAGGCGTATCGGGCAAATCGATACGCTTGAACACAACACCATGATCAGCAGGCGCCGGATTGAGTGTCAGGGTGACCTTTTCACCGCTGTGCAGCCCAACGCCGGTGGCACTGATACGTTGTTTAAGCGTGCGTTGCTTTAACATGGAACTCTCTTTATTCACTGATGACTTCTATTATAAGCCAATCAGTGTTCGACCACTAATCAGCCTGTTTACGCAAAAACGCCGGAATATCATATTCTTCAATCCCGGAATTTTTCATGGCTTCGACCTGCGCACGGCGGCTATTGCTGGTAAAGACTGCCGGTTCATCCTCTTCAGCCACTTGACTAAAAATTGGCTGGTTGGTTGTACCATCACGCAGCGTGGTCATCACTTTCAGCTCAGGTTTGGCCTGGCGCTTGCCCAGTGAACCGTTCAAACCAGTCGCGACCATGGTCACACGCAGATTGTCGCCCATGCTTTCATCCATGACGTTACCAACAATAACAGTCGCATCTTCAGCGGTGAATTCCTTGATGGTATTCATCACGTCATAGTATTCACGCATTTTGAAGCTGCTGCTGGCGCTGATGTTAACCAGTACGCCGCGCGCATTGGCCAGATTCACATCTTCCAACAATGGGCTGGCGACGGCCTGTTCGGCGGCAATGCGTGCACGGTCTTGTCCACTGGCTTCGGCGGAACCCATCATTGCCATGCCCATTTCCGACATCACGGTGCGCACATCAGCAAAGTCGACGTTGACCAAACCAGGGCAGTTGATGATTTCGGCAATGCCGGAAACTGCGTTGTGCAACACATCGTTGGCTGCACGGTAAGCGTCTACCACGGTCACGTCTTCACCCAGTACTTCCATCAACTTTTCATTGGGAATGACAATCAGAGAGTCTACATACTGGGAAAGTTCTTCCAGGCCTTCCTGTGCCACTTTGGTACGCTTGCCTTCAAACGCAAATGGCTTGGTCACCACCGCCACGGTCAGGATACCCATTTCACGTGCCACTTCGGCAATAATCGGTGCCGCACCAGTACCGGTACCGCCGCCCATGCCTGCCGTAATGAAGAGCATATCTGCGCCATCAATGGTTTCAGCGATGCTGTCACGGTCTTCAAGGGCTGATTCGCGGCCAATTTGTGGTTTGGCACCCGCGCCCAGACCTTTGGTAATATCCGCACCAATTTGCAGGACGACCTTGGCATTACTCTTTTTCAAGGCCTGCATGTCCGTGTTGGCACAAATAAACTCTACACCAGTCACATGCTTGGTCATCATGTGTTCAACGGCGTTTCCACCGCAACCACCGACACCAATCACTTTAATGACCGCACCGTCATTGTCTTTATCAAATATTTCAATCATATAGCCTCCATTTGCCTTATCTCTGAGCACTCGGCTTGCGCCTCATACTCGCCCTAAACTACTTAATCACAACACTAAAAATTACCTGTAAACCAGCTCTTCATTCTTTCCAGCAGCCGGCCCAGCGAGCCGGACTGCAGGTTATTCACCATTTGTTTTTCCACTTGCTGCTTGGCCATCAATAACAAGCCTATGCCGGTGGCATACCGCGGATTGCCCACCACTTCGGACAAGCCTTCCACCCCCCTCGGCACGCCCAGGCGTACGGGGGTATGAAAAATCTCTTCGCCCAACTCGACCATGCCGCGCATCTGTGCCGCACCGCCGGTAATCACAATGCCGGATGCGATCATGGATTCCATGCCACTGCGGCGCAGTTCTTGCTGCACAAACTCATAAATTTCCTCGACGCGGTCTTCAATCACCTCGGTCAAAGCCTGGCACGAAAGCTGGCGTGGCTCGCGCCCATCGACGGCAGGCACTTCCACCACTTCCCGCGGATCGGCCAGCTGCCGCAAGGCACAGCCATGCTTCACCTTGATTTCCTCAGCCGACTGGGTCGGCGTACGCAGGGCCACTGCAATGTCATTGGTGATCTGGTCACCCGCAATCGGGATCACCGCGGTATGGCGGATAGCGCCGCTCTTGAACACTGCAATATCGGTGGTACCGCCGCCGATATCCACCAGGCACACGCCCAGCTCTTTTTCGTCGTCAGTCAGCACTGACTCACTGGAGGCCAGTGGCTGCAAAATCAGATCACTGACTTCCAGCCCGCAGCGCTTGATGCACTTGACAATATTTTGTGCGGCCGCTACGGCGCCGGTGACGATATGCACGCGCACCTCGAGACGGATCCCGCTCATGCCCATGGGTTCACGTACATCCTCCTGGCCATCAATAATGAATTCCTGGGTCAAGATATGCAGAATCTGCTGGTCGGCTGGCAGCGCAATCGCACGCGCCGTTTCCACTACCCGGTCAATATCCATTTGCGAGACTTCGCTTTCCTTGATCTTGACCATGCCGTGCGAATTCAGGCTTTTGATATGGCTGCCGGCGATGCCGGAATACACAGTATTGATCTTGCAGTCTGCCATCAGCTCGACCTCTTCAATCGCGCGCTGGATGGCCTGCATGGTGGAGTCAATATTCACCACCACGCCTTTTTTCAGGCCACGCGAGGCATGCTGGCCAACACCAATCACCTTCAAGGTGCCTTCCGGCAGGATCTCGGCGGCTATCGCCACGATTTTCGAAGTGCCGATATCCAGCCCCACGATTAAATTTTTATCTTCTCTTACTCTGCTCATTGTGTTTCCTTGCGAATTCGCTGTTCACCGGTGTCGTCGTCAAATACGAACGCCACGCAGTGCAAAACCATTGGGATAGCGCAAATCGGCGTCATGCCAGTCACTGTCCGCAATCTGACTATTTTGCTGATAGGCCAGCACAAACTGCTGTAAACGCTGTTTGGCCGACTCCCTTCCCAACATCATCTGCTTGCCATCTCTGGTTTTAATTTCCCATGCCCGACGCGAGGACAAACTCAGTTGCTGTATCTGCATTGGCGTACCCTGCAACAACTGCGCAAAAGTGCTATAGCCTTGCGCCACTTCTTTAATCGCATCCCCCGGACCATAAAACGTCGGGAGCTGTGCATCGGAAGCCGCCTGAAACAGCTCGCCATGGCGATTCACCAGTGCAATCCCGCCCCAGCGCCCCAGCGCCTGATGCTCTTCAATTTGTACTACTATCGTGTCTGGCCACTGGCGCCGCACGCTGACCTTGCGTGCCCACGGCAGCTTTTCAAAAGCACTGCGGGTGCGCCGCAAATCCAGCGTGTAAAAATTGCCTTTTAAGTACTTGCTCACAATCAGCTGTATCTGTTCATGATTCACATGGTCCAGATTGCCTTCCACCTGCACATGCTTGACCGGAAACAGCGGCAAATGCAGGATCACAAACAAGACCGCATACATCAGCAATACCACTGCCAGTGAAAACAGCAGGTTGGCAATCCAGTTCAGCAATGTCGGTCTATCCCACATGGCTATGTCCCGTCCCTAGCCTTGCACCGGTAAGGTTTGTTGCAAAATGCGTATAACCAGCGCATCAAAATCCAGCCCGGCGGCCTTGGCGGCCATCGGCACCAGGCTATGGTCTGTCATGCCCGGACTGGTGTTCACTTCCAGAAAGTAATGCTTGCCCGCTTCATCCATCAAAAAGTCCACGCGTCCCCAGCCGTGACACCCCACCACCTTGAATGCCTGCAGCGCTTCGGCCTGAATCTGTTTTTCCTGCGCGGCAGACAAGCCACTCGGGCAGCGATATTCGGTGTCATCGCGCAGGTATTTTGCCTCGTAATCGTAATATTCGTTTTTAGGCACAATGCGCACCACCGGCAATGCGGTTTCACCCAAAATGCCCACTGTATATTCGCCTCCACCGACAAACTGTTCTGCGATCACCAGCGGGTCTGACTGCTTGGCCAGTGCATAAGCCGCCGCCAGTGCGGCCTGCGTTTTAACCTTGCTTACCCCAATGCTGGAGCCCTCATTGGCAGGTTTCACAAACAGTGGCAGACCTAATGCAGCGACTACATCCTCAGCAGATGTCTGGTCATCCATCAATACAAAATTAGGGGTCACCACCCCGGCAGCAGTCCATAGCAATTTGGTGCGCCATTTATCCATGCCTATCGCCGAGGCCATCACGCCGCTACCGGTGTAGGGAATGCCCATGAGTTCGAGTACACCCTGGATGGTGCCGTCTTCGCCATAGCGTCCATGCAAGGCAATCACTGCACGGTCAAACTGCGCCAGTTCTGATAAATCACGGTCTGCCGGGTCAAAGGCATGCGCATCTACGCCTTGCCGCAGCAAGGCAGCCAATACCGCCGAGCCACTTTTCAGCGAGACTTCGCGTTCACCAGAGCGTCCGCCGAATAACACGGCGACCTTGCCAAATTGTGTCTGTGTTGCTTGCATACTTAACTATCTCTCACCAATGACTTTGACTTCTTGTACCAGCGTCACACCTTGCTGCTGCTTGACAGTGGTTTTAATATGTTCGATCAGGGCCTCAATTTCTGCCGCGGAGGCATGCCCGGTATTCACAATAAAGTTGGCATGCTTTTCTGATACCTGCGCGCCCCCTATGCTGTACCCTTTGAGACCGCTCACTTCTATCAGCCTTGCAGCAAAATCGCCCTCCGGATTACGGAAGGTTGATCCTGCGCTGGGCATATTCAGTGGCTGGCTGGCCAAACGTTTGGAAAGCAGCGTTTTAATATTTTCGGCAGCCTGCTTGCCGTCGCCTGACGGCACCTGAAACCAACCACCCAGAAACCACTCATCTTCCACCGGATGGGTCACATGACGATATGCAGGCTCGTACTCTATCTTGTTACGTATCTGTATCGTGCCGGTGCGATGGATGGTTTTCACCTGATCGACCCACTGCCAGGTTTCGCCGCCATAACATCCTGCATTCATGGCCAGTGCACCGCCTACCGTACCGGGAATACCGGCCATAAATTCGGCCCCCTCACGGTCATGGCTGGCAGAAAAACGGGCCAGTTTGGCGCAGGTCACACCAGCCTCGGCATAAATACGTTCACCTTGCATTTCCAGTTGCTGCAAGGCCTGATGCATCACGACGACCGTGCCACGCACGCCACCATCTCGCACCAGCAAATTGCTGCCCAGACCGATAAAAGTAATCGGCTCATCCGCTGGCAGCTGTTGCAGGCACTGCTGCAAACTTTCTACACTGTCAGCCAGCACCAGGCGATCCGCCTGACCGCCTACACGCCAGCTGGTATAGCGTGCCAGCGGCTCGTTCAGCAACACCTGTTTTGACTGCTTTTTCATGGCGCGGCCTGCTCCCGTGTTTTAGCCGCCACATGTCCAATGCTGCCTGCGCCCATCACCACCACCACATCATTCGGCTGCACACTCTCGAGAATGGCCTGCGGCAACGCATCTGTGGTTTCCACAAACCGTGGCTCGACTTTGCCATTGACGCGAATGGCACGAATCAGGCTGCGCGTATCGGCAGCAACGAGCGGCGCTTCACCTGCTGCATAGACTTCGGTGAGCAGCAGGGCATCGACTGTTGAGAGCACGTTGACAAAGTCTTCAAAGCAATCGCGGGTCCGCGTGTAACGATGCGGCTGGAAAGCCAGCACCAGACGACGCCCGGGAAATGCGCCGCGCGCCGCTGCAATCACCGCCTGCATTTCTACCGGGTGGTGTCCGTAATCATCAATCAGCGTAAAATGCCCGCCCTGGGTTGCGACTTCGCCATAGCGTTCAAAGCGACGCCCTACGCCGCGGAACTCTGCCAGCGCTTTGAGAATGGCGGCATCCGGCACGTTGAGTTCGGTGGCAATCGCAATCGCCGCCAGTGCATTCAGCACATAGTGATGGCCTGGCAGATTCAAGGTCACTGCATTACGCAAGGTCACCCCATTTTTACGCACCAGGGTGAAATGCATTTTGCCGCCATCAGCCACAATATTTTCTGCACGGATGCTGGCGTCCGCATGGGTGCCATAGGTGGTGACCGGACGCGTCACGCGCGGCAGAATTTCACGCACATTGGCATCGTCGATACACATGACCGCCATGCCCCAAAACGGAATCTGCTGCAAAAACTCGACAAACGCTGTTTTTAACTTGTCGAAACTGTGCTCGTAGGTATCCATGTGGTCCTGATCGATATTGGTCACGACGGCCAGTACCGGGGTCAGGTGCAGAAACGATGCATCTGACTCATCAGCTTCCACCACAATCCATTCGCCAGTGCCCAAGCGCGCATTCGCACTGGCGGCTTCCAGCTTGCCCCCAATCACAAAGGTTGGATCCATGTCAGCTTCTGCCAGGATGCTGGCAATCAGGCTGGTCGTGGTGGTTTTGCCATGGGTGCCCGCGATGGCAATCCCCTGTTTAAAACGCATCAGCTCAGCCAGCATCACTGCACGCGGAATCACCGGCACCTTGCGCGCACGTGCTTCGATAATTTCAGGGTTAGCTTCGTTAATCGCACTGGACACCACCACAACATCGGCAGCCCGCAGATGTTCGCTGGCATGGCCCTGATAGACCGTTGCACCAAAACCCTGCAAACGCTGGGTGGTCGCATTGCTGGCCAGGTCAGAACCGCTGACCTCAAAACCGAGATTCAGCAGCACTTCGGCGATGCCACTCATGCCTGAGCCGCCAATGCCGATAAAGTGAATATTCTTGACCTTATGTTTCATGCTGTACTTTCTTTGATTGCCAACTGCCGGCAGATATCTGCCACTTGCTGTGTGGCTTGCGGACGGGCCAGCGTGCGGGCTTTATTCGCCATGTCATGACAGGTGGCGCGGGTCAGCGACTGCAGCATCTGCGCAAACGCCTTCACCTCAAGGTCACGTTGCTGTACCAGCACTGCTGCGCCCGCCTGCTGTAAATACGCCGCATTGGTTGTCTGGTGGTCATCCACAGCAAACGGGAACGGCACCAGAATGCTGGCCGCGCCAACATTCGCCAGTTCGGCCACCGTCAGTGCGCCTGCGCGACAAATCACCAGATCCGCCCAGGTATAGACCTCTGCCATATCGTGAATAAAGGCGCGACAATCGGCGGCCACGCCGGCATCGGCATAGGCTGTTTTCAACACTTCATATTGCTTTTCACCCGCCTGGTGAATAATTTGCGGACGCGCACTCAGTGGCAGTTGGGCAAAAGCTTTGGGTAACAGGGTATTCAAGGCGACCGCGCCCAGACTGCCGCCCACCACCAGCACGCGCAATACGCCATGATGTTCAGCAAAGCGCTGATCCGGTGTGGGCAATAAGGTAATCTCTTCACGCACAGGATTACCCACCATTTCGCCCTGTGCACCTAACGCATTCGGGAAGCCGGTCAAGACACGATTGGCTATGTTGGCCAGTACTTTATTGGTCAAGCCGGCAATCGAATTCTGCTCGTGAATCACCAGCGGTACACCCGCAAACTTGGCCATCACCCCGCCTGGGAACGCTGCAAATCCGCCCATACCGAGCACGACATCAGGCTGATGTTGCTTGATTGCATGGCGCGCCTGGGTAAAGGCACGCAGCAGTTTCAATGGCAAAGTCAGCCAGCCTAGCAGGCCTTTGCCACGCACACCCTGCATGGTCATCATGGCTTTCTCATAGGGCTTGTTGGCAATCAGGCGGTTTTCCATGCCCCCTTCAGTCGCTAGCCACACAATACGCCAGCCTTGTGCATGCAGCGCATCGGCCACTGCCATGGCTGGATAGACATGCCCGCCAGTGCCACCGGCCATCACCATTAATGTGCTTGGCCGACTCATGAGTTCAAGCCTTTCTGCAAGCGCCTGTTTTCAAAGTCAATCCGCAGCAACACCGACAACGCAATACAATTGGCAAGGATGCCGCTGCCACCGTAAGACAGCAATGGCAATGTCAGGCCTTTTGTCGGCAACAGGCCCATGTTCACGCCCATATTGATAAAGCCCTGCACGCCCATCCATACCCCGATGCCTTGCGCCAGCAGAGCGCCATAATAGCGCTCGTTGGCCACAGCTTCTTTGGCGATGCTGAATGCGCGGATCACCAGCCAGGCAAACAGCAGCACAACCACCAGCACACCGACAAACCCTAGCTCTTCAGCCACCACCGCCAGTAAAAAGTCAGTATGGGCCTCTGGCAAATACAGTAATTTTTCTACGCTGCCGCCCAGGCCCACCCCCCAGAACTCACCCCGACCGAAGGCAATCAATGCGTGTGACAGTTGGTAACCGGTATCAAATGGATCATCAAACGGATTCAGGAAGCCTTTCATGCGCTCAAGGCGATAGGGCTCCATCACCACCAGGCCAACCACTGCCAATGGAAGAGCGGCCAGCATGCCCAGGAATATTTTGATGTGCACGCCACCCAGCCACATAATGGAAAAAGCGATAGAAGCTGTCACGGCAAAGGCGCCAAAGTCTGGTTCACGCAACAGCAACACGCCGACAAACACCATCACGCCTAGCATCGGTAAAAAACCCTTGGTAAAACTATGCATATTCGTGGCTTTTCGCACCGCATAATCTGAAGCGTACATGGCAATAAACAGCTTCATGAGCTCTGAGGGTTGCAGGTTCATCACCAGCAGTGAAATCCAGCGACGACTGCCGTTTACCACCTTGCCGATACCAGGGATCAGCACCAGAATCAGCAAGACAATGCCGCCAATAAACAAGTAAGGAGACATTTTTTGCCACCAGGCCATCGGCACCTGAAATACGATGGTCGCAGCCACCAGGCCAACGACGATATACAGGGCCTGACGCATCAGGAAATAGGTGCTGTTATGTCCAAACATCTTGCTGGCATCTGCATAGGCAATCGATGCCGAATACACCATGACCATGCCGAAAGCGAGCAGACTCAATACCACCCAGATCAGCGAGATGTCGTAACTCGGCGAGTTGTAACGCTCACGCGTCATCATTAGAGGACCAAGCATGCGGCCTCCAATGCCTTGACGGCTTCCACAAATACCTGTGCGCGATGCTCATAATTTCTGAACATGTCAAAACTGGCACAAGCCGGAGACAACAACACAGCATCACCCGGTTCGGCAAGGGTTTTAGCGACGCTCACGGCGGCAGTCAGATCCACCGCATCGACAACCGGCAATTGGCAATCTTGCAAAATGTGCTGAATTTTCGGGCCATCACGACCAATCAGCACCACGGCTCTCGCATTTTGCAAAATCGCGGTACGCAGCGGTGCAAAATCCTGTCCTTTGCCGTCACCGCCTGCAATCAGCACCACTTTTTGTGGTTTTCCCTGTTTAAGCATCCCTTGTATGGCAGCGCAGGTTGCCCCGACATTGGTGCCTTTGGAGTCATCATAGAAATCAATGCCATCGATACAGGCCACCCATTCCACGCGGTGTGGCAAGCCCTTGAAGGACTGCACAGTATGCAAGATGGACACCTTGTCCACACCGATGGCCTGACACAAAGCGATGGCAGCCAGGGTGTTGGCAATATTGTGCTTGCCGCGGATATGTAAAGTGTCGCCGTCTATATATTGCCTGCGTCCTGCGCATAACCAGCCAGCCTCATCCAAACCATAATCATTGATGGTCGGTGCTGGATTTGCGCCAAATGATATCTGCGGCAGTTGCGCGGCCAAGGCTGCACTGTCAGGATCATCACGATTTACCACAGCGATTCTTGTCTGTTTGTAAATACGGGCCTTGGCACGGGCATAATCCTGCATGTTCCGATAACGATCCAGATGGTCTTCAGACAAATTCAGGACAGTTGCAGCATCCGACTGCAGGCTGTGTGTGGTTTCCAGTTGAAAACTGGACAATTCAAGCACATACACATCCGGTGCAGTCATTTGCAGTGTATCTAACACCGGCAGCCCGATATTGCCTGCTACGATAGTGTTCAAGCCCGCCTGCTTGCAGATTTCCCCCACCAGGCTAGTCACTGTGGTTTTGCCATTAGAGCCAGTAATTGCGATCAATTTGGCATACGGGGCACGATATTGCGCAAACAACTCAACATCGCCTACAACACTCACACCACGTGCAATAGCCTGTTGCACAGCTGGCTCCTGCAATGGCACACCGGGACTAATGACGATCATATCCACCGCACAAAGCAATTCGGCATCAAAAGGCCCTGTATGACATTCCATATCAACGTCATATTCGTGTAGTTTATCCATGCCCGCCGGATGTAACCTGGAATCGAACATCACAACTTCTGCACCCTGGCTCCGCAACCAGCGCATGGCAGAAAAGCCGGTGTCACCCAACCCCAGTACTGCAATACGTTGTTGTTCAAAGTGCTTTTTCATATTGTTGCCTGTGTGCCTTTACTTGTTTCTTATCTCAACTGCAGGGTGGATAATCCCACCAGTACCAGCATCATGGTGATGATCCAGAATCGCTTGTTTGCGTTTGGTGTCGGCATAACATGCGCGAAGACCCATGCGCATGTGTCCCTCCCCCAACGCAACCATGATGCGATTCATACGCCGCTTACCTCAACTTCAGGGTAGATAATCCCACCAGTACCAGCATCATGGTGATGATCCAGAATCGCACCACCACCTGCGTTTCTTTCCAGCCTTTTTGTTCGTAGTGATGGTGCAAAGGCGCCATCAGGAAAATGCGTTTGCCGGTGCCGGTCATTTTTTTGGTGTATTTGAAATACAACACCTGTGCGGCCACAGAGAAAGTCTCGATCACAAACACGCCGCCCATGATGAACAACGCGATTTCCTGACGCACAATCACGGCCACGACACCCAATGCAGCCCCTAATGCCAGCGCGCCCACATCGCCCATAAACACTTCCGCCGGATAAGCGTTAAACCACAAAAAGCCGAGGCCAGCACCGGCCATGGCGGCACAAAACACCATCAGTTCACTGGCACCCGCGACGTAAGGAATGCCAAGATACTTGGAAAACACAGCATGACCAGCCACATAGGAAAATACTGCCAGCGCACTGCCGACCATCACGGTAGGCAGAATCGCCAAACCATCCAGGCCATCGGTCAGGTTGACAGCATTACTGCTGCCTACCACCACCAGATAGGTCAGTACAATAAAACCGGCCGCGCCCAGCGGAAAAGCAAGGTGTTTGAAAAACGGCACAATCAGCGTTGTTTCAACCGGGGTTGTGGAAGTCGCGTACAAGAAGCCGGCCACACCAAAACCAATTAGGCTCTGCCAGAAGTATTTCTCCTTGGCAGACAAGCCTTTTGGATTTTTGTAGACGACCTTGCGATAGTCATCGACCCAGCCGACGGCGCCAAAACCCAATGTTGTCATCAGCACGACCCAGATAAAGCGGTTATGCAGATTGCCCCACAGCAAGGTCGAAATGGCGATGGCTACCAGAATCAGGGCCCCGCCCATCGTCGGGGTGCCTGCTTTGACCAAATGTGTTTGCGGGCCATCATCACGCACTGCCTGGCCGACTTTGTACTCGGTCAGCTTACGTATCATAGCGGGCCCCACCATAAAGGAAATCGTCAGCGCGGTGAGCGTTGCCAGCACAGCACGTAAAGTGATGTAATCAAATACATGAAATCCACGTATATCCATCGCCAACCATTGAGCAAGTTCAAGTAACATTTTGCTTTTCCTATTTTCCCAAGTTGCTTGTGCGTTTATCTTTTCAAAGTCGCTTGCGCGACAAACTTCAACAGCCGCTTATGCGGCTACCAATCGATTGACCACACGTTCCATTTGCATAAAGCGTGAACCCTTAACCAGCACGACTGCATTGACTGGTAGCGTTGTTTGCAATGCCGCCACCAACGCATCCAGCTCTTCAAAGTGTTGAGCACCTGCACCGAATGCCTGCACTGCACTGCGGGTAAGTTTTCCAAAACCATACAAGTGCCGGACGCCTTGTGCGCGAGCGTACTCACCTACCATGGCGTGCATGGCCTCAGCCTCTGGCCCCAGCTCGCCCATGTCTCCCATCACAAACCAGACAGACGATGGGTAACCATGTAACACATCCAGCGCAGCTTTCATGGAGTCAGGATTAGCGTTGTAAGTGTCATCAATCAGCGTTGCCCCATTGCTGGCAGTTTTAACTTGCAATCGGCCTTTAACCCCAGAAAACTGTGTCAGCCCCAGTGCGACTTCTTGCAAGCTGGCACCCGCTGCCAAACTACTCGCAGCTGCGGCGAGTGCATTCATACCATTGTGCACACCTGGAACCAATAACCTTACATTGACGGTCTGCCCCTGATAATGAATCGCTAACACTACCTGCCCGGCAAGTTCTGTCACTTCACCTCTGACATCTGCACCATGTTCGACACCGAAGGTCAGCACGTGCCGTTCGCCATTTAAGGAACGCCAATACTCAACAAACGGACTATCAGCATTAATCACCGCCACGCCGCTGGCTGGCAATCCGGCAAAGATTTCGCCTTTAGCCTTGGCAATATTTTCACGTGAACCCAGTTCGCCTATATGCGCAGTACCGGCGTTGTTAATCACTGCCACATCTGGGACGGCCAAGCGGGTCAGATAGTCAATTTCGCCCAAGTGGTTCATGCCCATTTCAATCACTGCACAACGGTGCTCTGGTTGCAAACGCAGCAAGGTCAGCGGCATGCCAATGTCATTATTAAAATTTCCAGCCGTCGCGAGCACGTGCTCCATGCCGCCGACGTGCACTTGCATGATGGCAGCAATCATTTCTTTGGTTGTGGTTTTACCATTGCTGCCAGTCACAGCAATCATCGGTGTCGCCATTTTTTGCCGCCAGTAGGCTGCCAGCTGCCCCATTGCCAAGCGTGTATCTGCCACTTGTACGCTAGCAAGGTCCGTGACAACCGGGCGGGACACCAAGGCGGCAACAGCCCCTTGGGCAGCCACTTGCGACAAGAAATCATGCCCATCAAATTTTTCGCCTGGTAATGCCACGAACAATTGTCCTGGCTGCACACGGCGGCTATCGGTATCCACCGAAGTCACCACCACCTCTGCATTGCCTTGCAACTTACCATGCAATACCAGTGCGATTTCATGCAGCTGCATCCTCATGATTGACTGGCTTTCTTCAGCGCACTCAGTACCCACTCTGCGTCACTGAATGGGTAACGCACGCCTTGTACTTCCTGATAGTCCTCGTGGCCTTTCCCTGCAACCAGTACTACGTCACCTTTATCCGCCTGCGTAATCGCCAGCGCAATCGCTTTGGCTCTATCCGTTTCAACCACGTAGCCACCAACGATGCCTTCAGTGACAGTGGCAATAATGACGTAGGGATTTTCATTGCGCGGATTATCATTCGTGACCACCACCGTATCGGCCAGCTGACTGGCAATCCGACCCATTTCCGGACGCTTGCCTGCATCGCGGTCGCCGCCACAGCCAAAGACACAAGTCAGTTTGCCATGCGTTTGTGTTCGCAAAGTGTGCAATGCTTTTTCCAGGGCATCCGGGGTGTGCGCATAATCGACCACCACTAGCGGCAAATCGCCACCGCCAAACATTTGCATACGCCCGGCTACAGGTACCATGCCTGAAACCGCTTGCAGAGCCGCAGGCAATGCCACCTCGTCGGCCAGCAAGCATGCCAGTACCGCCAGTGCGTTATAGACATTAAACAGGCCTAATGCATGCACCTGCATTTTCCCCTCGCCTTGCCATGTTTTCACCGTGACCTCAAACCCGGTTGCATGCATATCAATAGCGCTTGCAAACACATCACCTTGCTGCATTCCATACGCAATCACACGCTGATTTTTTTCACGCAGCTGCGCAATCAGCGCAGCGCCAAATGTGTCGTCCGCATTAATCACCGAGGCTTTCAGCGTTTCCCAGGCAAACAATTGCGCTTTGGCCGACTGGTACGCTTCCATTGTCAGATGGTAATCAAGATGATCACGCGTGACATTGGTCAGCACCGCGATATCAAATGCCACACCATTGACGCGGCCTTGGTCCAGGCCATGCGAAGAAACCTCCATGGCAGCCACCTTCACATCCCCTGCCACAAACTGCGCCAGCAGTTTATGCAGATCCACCGGACCAGGGGTCGTGTTATTGGTCGCCTGCAAATCATCCAGTGTGCCGTTACCCAACGTGCCAATCACTGCCGATTTGCACTGTAAAAAGCGATAAGCCTGTGCCAGCCAATGGGCCACCGTGGTTTTACCATTGGTGCCAGTCACGCCAATGCACCATAGTTGCTCTGACGGATTTTTGTAGAACTGGCCGGCAATATGCCCTACCTGATGCTGCAAATTGGGAATTGCAATCTGATTAACCGTCCACTCAGGGTTCCAGTCAAAATCCACACTGTCCCAAATGACCGTGTTGGCGCCTCTGGCAATCGCATCTGCGATATACATGCGGCCATCGCTATGCTGGCCTGGATAGGCCAGGAACAAGCCATGCTTTTCCACCTGGCGGCTGTCAGTCGTAATGCCATGCACCGGCGCCGGAATCACATATTTGCTCACATAGCCTCCTTCACTTCCGGCATTTCTGCCGGATTGACTGTTGGCATGGCATTGCCGTCTTGCGGGATCACCAGCATGCGCAATACATCGTTCATCACCGCGCTGAATACCGGTGCAGCAATAGTGCCACCGTAATATTCACCGTTATTGGGTTCATCAATCATCACCGCCATAATCAGACGCGGATTGGAAGCTGGTACCATGCCGACAAACGAGCCGACATATTTATCATGCTCGTAGCCTTGCGGGCCGAGCTTGTGCGCTGTACCGGTTTTACCTGCAACCCGGTAACCGGTGACTTGTGCTTTCAAGGCGGTGCCGCCTGGCTGTACTACCAGTTCCAGCATACCTTTAACCGCATTCGCCACTTTGGCCGAAAACACCTGGCGCCCAACCGGCGGTTCAGAGAGCTTGTTCAGGGTGACAGGCAGCAATTCGCCCTCGTTGGCAAACACGGTGTAAGCGCGCGCCAGTTGTAGCAAGGTCACGCTGATACCATGACCATAGGACATGGTGGCCTGCTCAATGGGCCGCCAGGTTTTGTAATTCCGCACCTTGCCAGCCGCCTCACCTGGAAAGCCAATTTTGGTTTGTGCACCAAAGCCCAATTGCAAATAGGTGTTCCATAACTGCTCACGGTCCAGATCGAGGGCCATCTTGGCCGAACCCACATTGGAAGACTTTTGAATGACCTGCGACACAGTCAACACCTGATTCGGATGCGCATCATGAATCGTCGCCGTGCCTATGCGCAAATAGCCTGGCGCAGTCTGGATTTTGGTTTCAGGGGTATAGTTGCCGAACTCCATGGCCGCCGCCGCCGTGACCGGCTTCATGGTTGACCCTGGCTCAAAAATATTCACAATTGCCGAATTTCGGGTTTTACCAGCGATATTGACCGGATTATTCGGGTTATAGGTGGGAATATTCACCATTGCAAGCACTTCGCCGGTTTTAGCATCCAGCACCACTGCAGCAGCAGCCTTGGCCTGGTGCTTATCCACCGCCTTGAGCAACTCACGGTGCACAATGTACTGTACGGTGCGGTCTATGCTCAACACCAGATCTTGTCCATCGTGCGGCAATTTCACTGCAACCAGATCTTCCACCACATGGCCTTTGCGATCGCGCACAAAATCACGCTTGCCGGTGGTACCGGAAAGCACACCATTGCGAAACAGTTCGATACCCTCGACCCCCGTGTCATCCACACCGGTAAAGCCCACCACATGGGCGGCCACATCCGCCGCCGGGTAAAAGCGTTTGTATTCTTTTTGACTGAATACGCCGGGAATCTTCATTGCCATCACCTGCTTTGCCACATCGGGCGCCACTCTCCGCTTGATAAATACAAATTCTTTTTTCTTTTGCTGCAGTTTTTGCTGCAACTCTTTGGGCCGCATTTCCAGCAATGTAGCCACCTGCTTTAACTGGGGCACCGACATACGCACATCTGTCGGGTTCATCCACAGTGACTCCACCGGCAAGCTGATCGCCAATGGCTTAAAGTTACGGTCATAAATCTTGCCGCGATGTGGCATCAGCACCACTTTGCGCCGGGAAAAGGCCTCACCTTTTTTAATCAAATATTCTTTATGCAAGGTCTGCAGGTAAAACCCGCGCCCCAACAGCAACATAAAGCTCAGCAACAGCAACACCAGCAGTGTTCTGCGACGCCAGGCCGGTAACTTGACCAGCTTATGTTGACTTTCCTTGAGCAGCATAAAGTCCTACTCAGGGCGCGCCCGGCGTATCCACGTAAATCACCTGCGTTTGCTGCATGGTCGGACTATGCATATGCAACCGTACTGTCGCAAACTCTTCCAGCCTCGAATGCATTGCCCAGGTGCTTTGCTCAATCTGCAACTGGTCATACTCGGTCATGTACTGCTTGGTCAGTTGTGACTGCTGATCCAGCTCAAAATACAATTTTCGCGCCTTGTACTGCGCAGTCACCACACCGAGTGCCAAGGCCACTGTCAGTGCAAACAAAATCAGATTCAGTCGTATCATGGCCTGGCTACCCCTACGCTACTACTGCACAGCCGTTCGTGCAGCCACGCGCAACACTGCGCTGCGCGAGCGTACGTTCGCAGCCACTTCGGCAGCACTTGGCTTGACCGCCTTGCCAACTGCCATCAACCGTGGTTGCGGCAATTCACTGGCGCGGATCGGCAATCCGGCAGGCAAGTTATCCCGGTCCTGCTCGGAGTGAATAAAGCGTTTCACTATGCGATCTTCCAGCGAATGAAAACTGATGATGGCAAGACGCCCGTCCTGCCGCAACAGACGCAAGCAGTCAGGCAGCACTAGCGACAATTCCTCAAGCTCTTGATTGACGAAAATCCGTAAAGCCTGAAATGTGCGCGTTGCAGGGTTCTGGCCCGGCTCAATCTTTGGGATGGCGCCTGCCACGATCTTGGCAAGTTGCCCTGTAGTGGTGATGGCATGCCCATCTTCGCGCTCTTTAACAATCGCCCTTGCAACCTGCTTAGCAAACCGTTCTTCACCATAATCTTTGATCACCTCAACCAATTGTTTTTCTGAAATCACCGCCAGCCACTCGGCAGCCGTCTTGCCCCGGCTCTGATCCATACGCATATCCAGCGGACCATCAAACCTGAAACTAAACCCGCGGTCGCCCTGATCAATTTGCGGGGATGAAATCCCCAAGTCCAGCAGCACACCATCCACCGCATGCACGCCAATGTCTGCCAACACCTCTGCCATTTCAGAAAAATGGGCGTGCACCATAGTAAAACGCGCATCCGCAATAGTTTGCGCATGCGCGACTGCCGTCAGATCGCGGTCCAGCGCAATCAAACGACCCTGAGTACCCAGTTTAGAAAGAATGAGACGGCTGTGCCCGCCACGTCCAAATGTGCCATCCACATAGACGCCATCTTCGCGCACATTCAGCGCGCCTACAGCCTCATGCAATAACACCGTGACATGACTGGCAGCGGCTGGCGAAACAGACACTTCCGTCAAAGACGCGGGCGCTGACTTCGCGCCCGCCATCATAATGAGAATCCCTCGAGCTCTTGTGGAATCTGCAACTGATCTGCAGCCATCAAACTTTCCAGCTGCTGATCCCAGCTTGCCATATCCCACAATTCAAAATGACTGCCTTGCCCAACCATCATGACTTCCTTATCGAGCCGGGCAAATTTTCGCAACACTGCATTTACCAGTAAACGACCGGCAGAATCCAGGTGCATGACGTCGGCCTGGCCCACAATCATGCGCTGAATACCACTGGTTTGCGGATTAAAACTGGACAAACTGGTGAGCTTGGTTTCAATGGGCTCCCAAGCGGCTTTAGGATACAGAATAAGGCAACGGTGCGGATGCGCGGTTAATACCACCTCACCCTGACCACCTGCAGTGAGCACGTCTCTATGCTTGGCCGGCACACTGAGCCGTCCTTTCGCATCCAAACTGAGCTGTACCGCACCGCGAAACATTCTATATTTTCCTGATCCTGATCTGTTTTCAGCCAAATAGGGATAAATTTCCCACAATTCAACACAATTTCACCCTTTTGCACACTATAGATAAAACAAAAGCGCTTTGCAAGCACTTTTCATGAAGTTTTTCTTTAAAGACAAAGACTTACGTTAAAATAACAATCCAATTCAAATCAAGCCATTGGAGCAAAAAACAAACAAAGTTGTTTAATAAAAAACCGTATCCCATTGAAAACATTGGATAATTAAAAAATTGTATTTTTTACCCCCTTTTTCTGCACAAAAAATGCGTTTTAAGGATCAAAATTGCTGAGCGGCAAGACTTCAGCAAAAGCAGAAAGGCATTGCGCACATACATGACTTTTTCAGGAAACGACCCATGGGCCCCAGATTGAAGTTTTTAGTGATAGGCATCGCCGCCCTATGCACCATGGAATGGCGTACACTGCTCTTTCACCTTTCGCCAGCACCCAATTACAGTCAGGGGAAAGTTGTGCTGTATGCCACCTCATGGTGTCCATATTGCGAAAAAACCAGAGCACTACTTACACAGCAGCAGATCCCCTACAAGGAGTTTGACATTGAGCAATCAGAAGAAGGCAAAGCACAGTACCTGCGGCTCGCAGGCAAGGGCGTGCCCGTATTGTTGATAGACCGGGAAGTGATCAGGGGATTTAACGAAAGAAAAATAATTCAAGCGCTGACAATCTGGCAGACACAGCAGACCGCAAAGAAGGGCCCGCTAGAAAAAATTGAAGCCAACCGGTAAGCCGGGTTCTGTATCCACTTGCGTGGCGACAGTCATTCATCTAGGCGTGTAATTGCTCACACGCTCAAGCTATCTACCCGCTGGCAGCGCGAGCCACGCCTTATGTCTTGCGACAAATGCCAGCCTATTTGATATTGCTGCGAATGGAGGTTACCGCGTTTCACCGTAACTTAATACGCTCGTCTCTGTGGCCCTATTCCTCACCTTATACTGTTTCCAGCTTTCAGCGTACGGCCGTTAGCCGTCATCCCGCTCTGTGCAGCCCGGACTTTCCTCCCCTTAACTTGCGCTAAGCGGCGACTGTCTGGTTGGCTTCACTTGTATTTTACCACGGTCGCATTGAGACCCTATAATAGAGTGCAAACAATCACGCATTAGCTACCATGACAACACAAGAAAAAACAGGCCAATTGCACCCCTCCTGGCAAGCCCAAATAGGCGCAGAGTTTGACAAGCCCTACATGCAGACACTCAAAGCATTCTTGCAACAGGAAAAAACTGCGGGCAAAACAATTTTCCCGCCCGGGCCACTGATTTTTAATGCATTCAACCACACGCCTTTTGAACAGGTTCGGGTGGTGATTATTGGTCAAGACCCCTATCACGGCCTCGGGCAAGCCCACGGCCTGAGCTTTTCGGTGCCCTCCGGCGTGGCTTTACCACCTTCTTTGATGAATATCTTTAAGGAAATAGAGTCGGACTTAGGTATCCACATGAGCGGCCGTGGTGATTTGACTCCGTGGGCGGACCAGGGCGTGCTATTACTCAACGCCACGTTGACCGTGCAAATGGCCAATGCGGGCTCCCATCAAAACCGCGGCTGGGAACAGTTTACAGATGCAGCCATTACGGCCTTGAACCACCATCGCGAAGGCTTGGTGTTTGTATTGTGGGGAAGTTATGCGCAAAAAAAAGGGGCTGTGATCGACCCAAGCAAACATCTGATTCTAAAATCAGTGCATCCATCACCTTTATCGGCGCATCGCGGCTTTTTTGGCAATCACCAGTTTTCGCAGATTAACCAATATTTGATTAAAAAAGGGCAAACACCCGTCCACTGGCAAATTTAAGCCAGCTTCCAAGTGACCTCTTGCCCGGCCCGCAAAGGTACCAGCACATCACCTGCAAACGGAATAGTTTCTGGCACCTGCCAGCTTTGTTTGCGCAGGGTGACTTTTTCTGTATTACGCGGCAAGTTGTAGAAATCCGGCCCATAAAAACTGGCAAATGCCTCCAGCTGATCGAGCGCCCCGGCCTCTTCAAAAGCCTCGGCATAGAGCTCAATCGCAGCATGCGCGGTATACATGCCGGCACAACCACAACTGGCTTCTTTGGCCGACTTTGGATGCGGCGCACTGTCCGTGCCCAGAAAAAACTTGCCTGACCCGGAGATTGCCGCTTGCACCAGTGCCTGTCTGTGCGTTTCACGTTTAAGCACAGGCAAACAATAGTGATGTGGACGGATGCCTCCAGTGAACATGGCGTTACGGTTCATCAGCAGGTGGTGAGCAGTGATGGTGGCGGCCAGCGTGTCCGGGCCTGAAGCAACAAACTCGACAGCCTCTTGTGTGGTGATATGTTCAAACACGACTTTCAAGCCAGGAAAATCTTTAAGTAACGGCTGCAAATGCCGCTCGATAAATACCTTTTCGCGATCAAATACATCCACATCGCCGTCGGTCACTTCACCATGAATCAGCAAGGGCATGCCCTGCTTTTCCATCTCGGCCAATACATGCGCGCACTTGGCGAGGCTGGTGACGCCAGAATCGCTGTTCGTAGTGGCTCCCGCAGGATACAGTTTTACCGCGTGTACCACACCGCTTTGGCGCGCACGCACGATCTCGCCTGCAGCCATGTTATCGGTCAGGTACAAGGTCATTAAGGGTTCAAAACCAGCCCCGGCAGGCAGTGCCTGCCGGATGTGATGGTAGTACGCTAGCGCAGCCTCAGCAGTGGTCACCGGTGGACGCAGGTTAGGCATGACAATGGCCCGTGCAAACTGTCTGGCGGTATCTGGCAGCACTGCTTTCAGCGTTTCGCCGTCACGCAAATGCAAATGCCAGTCATCGGGGCGAATAATGGAGAGTTCTGTGGTCATAAGAGTCTTTTTTCAAATTCAATCTTGTTTTAAAGAATCACCAGATTTAATTGCCAGCGCAGCTTCATAGAGTTCGTTTTTTTTGTGCCCGGTAATATCGGTAGCCAGTGACACAGCCTGTTTAAGCGGCAATTCCTGCAACAACCGCTGCAATATCCGTAACGCACCTGCTTCCAAGCCCACTTGCTTTTGTACGACAGGTGGATGAATCAACACCACAAACTCACCACGCTGCTGATTTAAATCCGATTGCAACCAGTCTACTGCATCGACCAAGAGGCAGGTGTGTATGGTCTCGAATGTCTTGGTCAACTCACGGGCAATCGTGACCTGCCGGACAGCATCAAGCACCATTTGCATATCCGCCATGCACTCCACAATACGATGCGGCGCCTCATAAAGGACAACGGTGCCTGCCAGCAATTTAAGCTGTTCAAGCCGTTTGCGACGCTGCGCCCCGCTCGCTGGTAGAAAACCTTCAAACCAAAACCCCGGCTGCACAATACCGGCTGCAGATAAAGCCGTAATCACTGCACTTGCCCCAGGCACTGGCACCACAATCAACCCAGCTTCACGCACGGCCTGCACCACCACAGCGCCTGGGTCACTCACCGCGGGCGTCCCGGCATCCGTAACCAAGGCAATCGAATTACCTGCTTGCAGCCGATTTAATAAATGTTCGGCAGATTGCTGCTCATTATGCTCATGCACAGCAATCAAGGGCTTGCTGATGCCAAAATGACGCAGCAAACCAACGGTATGCCTCGTATCCTCTGCAGCAATAGCATCGACCTGTTTCAGCGTTTCCAATGCACGCAAGGTGATATCACCGAGATTGCCGATTGGTGTAGCGACCACATATAATGTACCCATTCCATTCATACGGGCATTTTAAGGTATCAGGGCAAATTCACTAAGCACTATTAGCCCGCATACGCTGATAAACAACACAACATGCACCTTGCCCATGAAACTCAACAAGAATAACAAAGGGCTGGCTGCCGAAGCCGCAGCTGTTGTTTTTTTAAAGCAACAAGGCATGGAACTGCTTACGCAAAACTACAGTTGCCGCTTTGGTGAAATTGACCTGATTATGCGCGACAAGCGTACGCTGGTATTTGTTGAGGTCAGGTTACGCAGCAATCCACACTTCACCAGTGCGGCAGAAAGCATCCATCACCACAAACAGCAAAAACTGATCCGCGCTGCGCAACATTACTTACAAACACACGCGCCCGATACAGCTTGCCGCTTTGATGTGGTGCTGTTTCATGACACACAGATGCGTGCACCCGATTGGATTCGTAATGCAATCGACACATAAAAGGCGTAGAATTTTAATTGTTATTGATTGTCACACTGATGAACTGCTAAATATGCAGTTTTGCACTTTTCTCGCACATTCAATCTTCTAATGCTTAGGAAACTCCATGATTAAGAACTTTTCCGCCATCACCCTATTACTGTTAAGTACTCAGTTAGCAGGCTGCTTTCCTGCCGTTGTGGGCGGCGCCACTGCGGGCGGCATCATGGCCGCTGACCGCCGCACTTCAGGTATTTTCGTAGAAGACCAAGGCATTGAACTCAAAGTCAGTAAACGCTTGCTAAGCTATATGGATAACGCAGCGCATGTGAATGTCACCAGCTACAACCGCGTCGTCCTACTCACTGGTGAAGTACCATCTGAAGCTCAGCGAACTGAAGCAGAAAATCTGTCTCGCGAAATCACCAATGTACGAGAAATCCATAATGCACTCGTTGTAGGTGCAGCTTCTTCCATCGGCGACCGCAGCAATGACGCCTACACAACTACCAAAGTCAAAACTCGCTTCATCAGTGAGAATCTGTTCCCAGCCAACATTGTCAAGGTAGTGACCGAAGCGAACACCGTCTACCTGATGGGGATCGTCTCAGAAAAAGAAGCCAACGACGCCGTTGAAATCGCCAGAAATACAGAAGGCGTGAGCAAGGTTGTCAAAGTATTCGAATACATTAAATAATAAAAGAAACGTTAGGAAACTTAATGGAAAATCAGGAAATTATTATTCAAGGCATCACTCTGACAGGCAAACAATTCCGTCCGAGTGACTGGGTTGACCGTATGTGCAGCACTTACGCCACCTTTGGCGATGATAAAAAACTTCGCTACTCGCCTTATTTGAAACCAAAGCTGGTGAATAATGTTCGCAGCTTGTCAGTAGATATGAAACTGAAAGAGGTCAATCCAGAAGGGTTTGAACAGCTGATACAATTTGCCAAAGAAAACCAGCTCAGCGTGATCAACACGGCGGGCGAGGCAGTGACAATTTAGGATAGCGCCAATTATTTACTGAAGTTCACCTGATCACGCCCTGTCACGGCACTTTGAGCAACTGTTCTAACAGCTGTTTACTTATGGTGCCGTGCCTTATCAGGTATAAATTGCCATCGGGCTTATAAATGTAGGTTGTAGGCAAGACTGCCTGCCGTAAAACTTGCTTAGGTTGCGCCTCACCTAGCACAATCGGATAAGAAACCAGCATATCATCAACATAGCGCTTAACTGATTTCTCCGTATCATACTGTACAGCCACGCCAATCACCATTACCTTATGGTGCAAATGGGCATCATAAAACGCTACTAACTCAGGCATTTCCTCAAGACAAGGTGGGCACCAGGGCGCCCAATAGTTCACCACCACCCATCGCCCCTTGTACTGAGACAAAGTGTGCGTATTGCCGACCATATCCTGCAAAACCCATGCCGTCTCGGACTGAGCGGCCGCAGTACCCGCCAGCAAGATCACAAGCAGTACTGCCAACCCAACACGGATGCAAGTATTGATAGTTATTATGTAACGACAAAACACCATGAACAGATTGTACAAAGAATTGGCGCGACAAGGCACATGATTCATTTAAAAATGACTTGATTATGCCCGAATTCTATTGTTATACTTTCCAAAGTCTTAAATTAATACGTGCACACGTACCGCAAACAAGTCATACAGTTCTGGAATTTTTTCAATTGATATCCAGTCTATTCTTACTTTAGACCCATCACCATTCTTAAGAGGCAACAATGAGCGACAACATTACCCATTTAAGCGACGCCAGCTTTGAACAGGAAGTCTTGCAATCTACGATTCCGGTATTGGTTGACTACTGGGCTGAATGGTGTGGTCCTTGCAAAATGATTGCCCCGATTCTGGATGACATCAGCAAAGAGTATGCCGGTCGCCTGAAAGTGGCCAAGCTCAACATCGATGATAACCAGAACACGCCTCCTAAATATGGTATCCGCGGCATTCCAACCCTAATGCTGTTCAAAAACGGCAATGTGGAAGCCACCAAAGTGGGCGCACTGTCCAAGTCTCAACTCAGCGCATTCATTGACAGCAATATTTAAGTAAACTCCACCCGGTTTCAAACAACGTCGAAACCGGGCTTCTCTTCCAATCTCTAAAGCCTCTCCATCTAGCGAGTCACTCATGCATTTATCTGACCTCAAACACCTGCCTGTCACCGAACTGGTAGAAATGGCTATTTCCAATGAAATAGAAAACGCCAGCCGCATGCGAAAACAGGACTTGATTTTCGCCATTCTGAAAAACAAGGCCAAAAAGGGTGACAGCATTTTTGGAGATGGCACATTGGAAGTCTTGCCTGATGGCTTTGGCTTTTTACGGTCGCCAGATACATCTTATCTGGCCGGTCCTGATGATATTTATGTTTCGCCCTCACAAATCCGCCGCTTCAACCTGCATACCGGCGATACCATTCAGGGGGAAATTCGCACGCCCAAGGATGGTGAACGTTATTTCGCCCTGGTCAAAGTCGATAGCGTGAATGGCGAAGCCCCGGAAAACACTAAACACAAGATTCTGTTTGAAAACCTGACACCGCTGTTCCCGACTGTGCCACTCAAGCTGGAGCGCGACATCAAAGGGGAAGAAAACACAACCAGCCGCGTGATTGACATGATTGCGCCGATTGGTAAAGGACAGCGCGCCTTGCTGGTGGCCAGCCCGAAAAGCGGTAAAACCGTGATGTTGCAGAATGTGGCACATGCCATTACTGCCAACCACCCTGACTGTATTCTGATCGTGTTACTGATTGACGAGCGCCCGGAAGAAGTGACCGAAATGACACGCTCTGTGCGCGGCGAAGTCGTGGCTTCTACCTTTGATGAACCAGCCACTCGCCATGTGCAGGTCGCCGAGATGGTGCTTGAAAAAGCCAAACGACTGGTAGAGCATAAAAAGGATGTCGTGATTCTGCTCGACTCCATCACACGTCTGGCGCGTGCTTACAACACGGTCATCCCCTCTTCAGGCAAAGTACTGACCGGTGGTGTCGATGCCAACGCCCTGCAAAAACCAAAACGTTTTTTTGGTGCGGCACGTAACGTCGAAGAAGGCGGCTCACTCACCATTATTGCCACCGCACTGGTCGATACCGGCTCACGCATGGATGATGTAATTTACGAAGAATTCAAGGGCACCGGCAACATGGAAATCCATCTGGATAGACGTATGGCCGAGAAACGTACTTACCCGGCGATTAACGTCAATAAATCCGGCACACGCCGCGAAGAGTTGCTGCTGGAAAAAGATGTATTGCAAAAAATCTGGGTCTTGCGCAAGTTGCTATACCCGATGGACGACCTCGAAGCGATGGAATTCTTGCTGGATAAAATCAAGGCCACCAAAAATAACAACGACTTCTTCGACAGCATGCGTCGCGGTTAAAATGGCCAACTTGCGGGTTTTTTACAAGCGCGCTCTTGTTAAAAACAAAAAATTGGTAGATAATTGCCGGTTTACTGCAACTGCTTAAGATTAGAGAGAAAGCATGAAAGCTGAAATTCACCCAAATTACGTTGAAATTAATGTCACCTGTAGCTGTGGCAACAAGTTCAAAACCCGTTCTACAAACAGCAAAGACCTGAACATTGAAGTATGTTCACAATGCCATCCGTTCTATACTGGTAAACAGAAAATTTTAGACACTGCTGGTCGCGTTGAAAAATTCCGTCAGAAATACGGTATGTAACTGGGTGGAATACTCGAAAAAAGGCAGCTTGGCTGCCTTTTTTATTATGTTTCAACCACGCGCATGGTTTGCGCTAATATGTGGACTGTTCACTCTCAAGAGATTATCCAGTATTCGACATGCAGTTTTTCATTGATCACGACTGGCAAGAAAATATGGCCACCCCCCGCGCCAAAGTGGGGGAAAGGGCAAAAACGCATTTGCTCATTTTACTATGTGCAATCTGGCTATGTGTCGGCCTGATTGGCCACTCTCCCTGGAAACCATTCGAATCTCAATCGATCAGCATTATCAAGACACTGATGGATCAGCCATTCTGGTCCATGGAAAGCTGGCAGCATGGCGCCTGGATAGCACCAACCTCTGCCGGCCACCCGAACCTGGAAACGCCGCCACTATTCTACTGGGTAGCTGCCGGATTCGCAGACTTGCTTTCACCCTGGCTCCCGGCGCATGATGCTGCCAGACTGAGCGTAGGCATCTGGATGCTGGTCACGCTGTTGATGATGGGGCTCAGTGGTCGCGAACTATGGAACCTTGGTATTGGCCGCCAAACCAATTTTATTTTTATTGGCTGCCTTGGCCTGGTAGTGAGCGCGCATACCTTAATGCCCGCAGTTGCTGCACTGACCGGCATGAGTATGGCTTTTTATGCGCTGGCGCTGGTACTACGCAAACCGTGGCGGGCGACATGGCTACTGGCAGCCGGCCTGACCATCGCATTCCTTGCTGAAGGCGTACTGCCTGCAACAACTATCGTGATTACCACACTCAGCTTAATGCTGTTGCCAACCCTATGGAGAAATCCACCAGTACAGCGGGCATTACTCACTGGGGTGCTACTTGCCCTGCCCTCTATCTGGTTATGGTGCGCCCTGTGCGCACACTGGGCGCCAGACTTGTGGCAAGCCTGGTGGCAATCGCAGTGGAGTATCAACCAGCCCAGCAAGCACTTTTATTTCCTGAGAACACTGGCCTGGTATGCCTGGCCTGCATTGCCATTTGCGCTGTGGGGAATCTGGAGATTCAGACACAGCTTTTTGCACACCTACCGTTTTCAATTATGCCTGGCGTTCTTTATTGCCTCTTTTGTACTGATTGGCTTTTACAGTGACCGCAGTGAGGTGCATGCATTACCTTTACTGATCCCGCTCACCGTTCTGGCGGCTGGCAGCATCGAGACACTTAAACGTGGGGCCGCGGGCGCATTGAACTGGTTTGGGCTAATTTTATTTGGCTTGCTGATGGGTATTGCCTGGGTAGGTTGGTGGGCCATGTTGAATGGCAGTCCGGCACGGCTCTATCAGCGCCTCAGTTATTTATCAGGACTGTCTACCATCAACTTCAACCTGTTTTATGGCGCAATTGCAGTGGCCGTGACATTGATATGGCTTTCCAGTGTATTACGTTCAAAACACTCCAATCGCTCAAGTGCAACCAATTGGGCCATCGGCATGACCTGCGCGTGGACTGTATTTATGAGTTTGTGGCTACCGATGATAGAAGCTGCGCGCACCTACCAGCCTATTTTTGAAGACCTGCGCAAGCATTTGCCTTCCAAATACACTTGTATTTACAGCAAGAATATCGGCGCGTCACAAATTGATTTGCTGCATTATCATACTGGCATCCATGTGGTTCCTGCGGAGGACATGCAAATACGACATTGCGATTTGTATTTGATTGGGGATGAGCCGGGCAAGCGGCATGCTTTGCCTGGAAAGGACTGGCAACAGATTTGGGAAGGTGAGCAACGCCGCCAGACTAAAGAGTCATTCCGGCTGTTTCAACGGCAATAATGGCTACAGGCCCCACCTAAAAGACTACCCACCGAAAATACCAGCGACCGCCAGCAGCATTTGCCTGTCAGTTTAAACGCTGACATGTTGCTGAATAGCCGCAACCACTCTTGGGTGTAATCCTGCGCCCTGTTGCTGCTGCACATGTGCAACAATCGCTTTAATCATTACAGAATTCCAAAACTTTTTTAAATGGCCGGCGATTTCAAGCTTGGCGTCTTCAGCGTCTGGATTAGCTTCAAAGAAATCACCAATCTGATTAGCCATTTTTATGAGTTTTTCAATATCCATTACAAACACTTTCAATGATCTTGTATATATGCTGTTCAGTTCAAGTTACGCTTCAGCGAGGCTACCATGGTAGACCACGCAGCGCCCCGGCTTGGCAAACCCCACCAGTAGCAAATCATACTGTTTAGCCAAATTCACTGCCAAGGCAGTGGGTGCTGACATCGCAATTAACCCTTTTCCTCCGGCCATGGCTACCTTCTGCACCATTTCGTAACTGGCCCGGCTGGTGGTCAGGATATATTGCGACTGCTGTAATGCCTGCAACTGCTGCTTGCGCAACAAACTTCCGATCAACTTATCCAGCGCATTATGACGGCCAACATCTTCACGCACAGCCAGCACCACACCTGAACGATCCATCACGGCACACGCATGCGTCGCCCCCGTTAACTGTTGCAGAGGTTGCTGCGCCTGCAATCGTGAAACTGCTTCATCGATTGCCCGCACCGAAAGCGCCGCAGTGGCTTCATGATGAACACACTGCGGCTGCTTGAACACCTGCTGCAAGCTCTCTGCACCACATAAACCGCAACCAGTACGCCCGGTCAGATTGCGCCGCTGCTGCTTTAGCCCGGCAAACTGTGCCGAGGCCAAGGCAACCTGCACCTCTATGCCCTGATATTGCCCAGCATCGCTATAGCGTGCTTGCAGCTCCACACTGTAGATCTGCTCGGCATGACTGATAATGCCTTCGGTAAACGAGAATCCGTAAGCAAAATCCACCAGATCGGCCGGACTGCATAACATCACCACGTGCGAAAGCCCATTATAGACCAGGGCCACAGGCACCTCTTGCGCCAGCGCATCGTTCAGCGCCGATGGCTGACCAGACTGCCAGCGCACGACCTGCTGTGCATCGACGGTCGCA
This sequence comes from Methylophilus aquaticus, assembly GCF_030769565.1. Taxonomy (GTDB): domain Bacteria; phylum Pseudomonadota; class Gammaproteobacteria; order Burkholderiales; family Methylophilaceae; genus Methylophilus; species Methylophilus aquaticus. The sequence continues at coordinate 47,235 of NZ_JAVCAP010000013.1, forward strand.
ACCGCATCGACCTCTTCAAGATCGACTGCCTGCTGCACTTCAAACAGGCACGCGGCCTGTTCAGGCACTGAAACAGCCATCAGGAAACAACCGTGTGTGGATCCATGCCAGTCAACTCGATCTGCGTGTCACTGAATGTACGATATTCTTTCTGCCAATCCGACAATTGGTTCACACGAGATACCTGCACCGCGGTGACTTTGTATTCCGGGCAATTGGTCGCCCAGTCCGAGTTATCCGTGGTAATCACATTGGCACCAGACTCGGGGTGGTGGAAAGTGGTATAGACCACACCAGGCTGCACACGCTCTGTGATTTTTGCACGTAGCACGGTTTGCCCTGCACGACTGCTAATGCCTACCCAGTCACCTTCCTGGATGCCACGCTCCTCCGCATCGTGCGGATGAATTTCAATCAAATCTTCAGCATGCCAGACCACGTTTTGTGTACGACGTGTCTGCGCCCCCACGTTGTATTGCGACAAGATACGTCCTGTGGTCAGAATCAGCGGGAATTTAGCATTGACTCGCTCAGTGGTGGCAACATACTGCGTAATAAAGAATTTGCCTTTACCACGCACGAATTCATCTACGTGCATGGTGGGTGTCCCTTCGGGTGCCTCATCATTGCATGGCCACTGGATACTGCCTAATTCATCCAGTTTTTTGAAGCTGACCCCTTTGAATGTCGGGGTCAAAGCTGCGATTTCATCCATGATTTCGCTGGCATGGGTGTAGTGCATGGGGTAACCGAGTGCAGTCGAAAATTTGGCAGTAATTTCCCAGTCTTCCATGCCGTTTTTAGGCGTCATGACTTTACGCACAGGCGAGATACGTCGCTCAGCGTTGGTAAATGTGCCATTTTTCTCCAGGAAAGAAGCCCCCGGGAAAAATACATGCGCAAATTTGGCCGTTTCATTGAGGAACAGGTCCTGCACAATCACGCACTCCATACTTTCCAATGCATGTGTTACATGCTGGGTATCAGGGTCGGATTGTGCAATATCTTCACCCACGCAGTAGACGGCCTTGAAGCTGCCCTCGGCTGCCAGATCCAGCATATTGGGAATACGCAAGCCGGGATCAGCACTCAGCTTGACGCCCCAGGCCTGTTCAAACAGGGCACGCGTTTCATCATCTGCCACATGTCGATAACCAGGGAACTCATGGGGCATGGAGCCCATATCACATGAGCCCTGCACATTATTCTGACCACGAAGGGGATTAACACCCACGCCCTCTCGGCCAACATTACCGGTCGCCATGGCAAGGTTTGCAATACCCATCACAGTGGTAGAGCCTTGACTGTGCTCGGTCACACCCAGACCGTAGTAAATCGCTGCATTACCGCCAGTCGCGAACAGGCGTGCGGCCTCGCGCACCAGTTCAGCATCCAGCCCCAGTTCTTTGGCCAGTGCTTCAGGCGAATTTTCGGGCTTGGCCACAAAATCTCGCCAGGTGACGAATGAATCCCACTCGCAACGTGCCTTCACAAACGCTTCTTGCACCAGACCCTCAGTGACAACCACATGGGCCAGCGCGGTGATTAACGCAACATTGGTGCCCGGACGCAAATTCAAATGAAAGTCGGCACGCACGTGGGGTGAGTTTTCCACCAGATCAATCGCACGCGGATCCGCCACAATCAATTTGGCACCTTCACGCAGACGGCGCTTCATCAGGGAGCCAAATACCGGGTGACCATCGGTCGGGTTCGCACCCATCACAAAAATCACATCGGATTTCATCACCGAATCAAATGTCTGCGTACCCGCCGATTCTCCCAGTGTTTGTTTCAGGCCATAGCCGGTCGGGCTGTGGCAAACACGCGCGCAGGTATCGACGTTATTACTGCCGAAAACCGCCCGGATCAGCTTTTGGGTGACATAGACTTCTTCATTGGTACAGCGACTGGAGGTAATCCCGCCCACCGCATCCTTGCCATACCTGGCCTGGATACGCTGGATTTCACTGGCAGCATAACTGATCGCTTCCTCCCAGCTGACTTTTTGCCAGGGATCATGAATACTTTTGCGTATCATCGGCGTAGTGATGCGGTCCGCGTGGGTAGCATAGCCCCAGGCAAAACGGCCTTTCACACAACTATGCCCATGGTTTGCCCCCCCCTCTTTGCTCGGGGTCATGCGCACCACCTCTTCGCCTTTCATTTCGGCATCAAAGCTGCAACCCACACCACAGTAAGCACAAGTAGTGGTCACCTTGTGTTCAGGCGTCCCCGCTTCAATCACGGTTTTCTCCATCAAAGTCGCTGTTGGACAGGCTTGTACACATGCGCCACAAGACACACATTCTGAATCGAGAAAATCTTTATTGCCGGCAGAGACTTTACTGTCAAAGCCACGACCCTGAATCGTCAATGCAAATGTACCCTGTGTTTCTTCACATGCGCGCACGCAACGTGAACAGACGATGCACTTGGACGCATCAAACGTAAAATAAGGATTGGATTCATCTTTGGCCTGACCGAGGTGATTTTCACCTTCATAGCCATAACGCACTTCGCGCAAGCCCACCGCACCAGCCATGTCCTGCAACTCGCAATCGCCATTCGCAGCACAGGTGAGGCAATCCAGCGGATGATCAGAGATATAGAGTTCCATCACACCACGGCGAATATCTGCCAGCTTGGAGGTTTGCGTTTTCACTTTAAGGCCAGGTGCCACAGGAGTGGTACAGGACGCTGGATAGCCACGACGCCCTTCAATTTCTACCAGGCACAAGCGGCAGGAGCCAAAGGGGTCCAGCGAATCGGTGGCGCACAGCTTGGGCACGGTCACGCCACCCAGCTGCGCAGCATGCATGATGGAAGTACCCTCCGGCACCGTCACATCTACGCCATCAATATTAAGTGTCACCAGCGTTGTGCTCTCAGACTTGGGCGTACCATAATCCTTGTCTGGATCGTACTTGCGCACATTGGGTTGGGAAGGGGTGTATTTAATGTCATCCATGATTCACATCCTTTGCGCCATCAGGCAGCCGCTTCTTTACTGCTCACACCAAAATCTTCAGGGAAATGGTTAATTGCACTTAACACAGGGTAAGGTGTCATCCCGCCCAGCGCGCACAAGGACCCATTCAGCATAGTATCGGACAAATCACGTAATACCTGAACGTTCTTTGTATGGTTTTTACCCGCCACAATCTTGTCCATCACTTCTACCCCACGGGTAGAGCCAATCCGGCAAGGTGTGCATTTGCCACAGCTTTCAACCGCACAAAATTCAAATGCATACCGCGCCATTTTGGCCATGTCTACCGTGTCATCAAAGGCCACAATGCCACCATGGCCAAGTACTGCCCATATCTTGGTAAACGCTTCATAGTCCAGCGGTGTATCAAACTGGCTTTCCGGTAAATAGGCACCTAACGGGCCACCTACCTGCACCGCACGAATCGGACGACCGGTGGCTGAACCGCCACCGTAGTCGTACAACAGCGCACGCAGGGTCGCACCAAACGCCAGCTCCACCAGCCCAGTCTGTTTGAGATTACCAGCCAACTGAATGGGCAAAGTGCCGCGCGAGCGCCCCATGCCATAGTCAGCGTAAAACTGAGCACCCTTATCGAGAATAATGGGTACGGTGGCCAGTGAAATCACATTGTTGACGATGGTCGGCTTGCCAAACAAGCCTTCAATCGCTGGCAGTGGCGGCTTGAAGCGCACGAGCCCGCGCTTGCCTTCCAGGCTTTCCAGCAAGGAAGTTTCTTCACCGCAGACATATGCACCGGCCGCCCGGCGTACTTCCAGATGGAAGGTCTTGCCAGAGCCAAGAATGTCCTCACCCAAATATCCAGCCAAATTGGCTTTGCGGATGGCTTCGTTCAGCGTTTTTAAGGCATGCGGATATTCACTGCGCAAATAGATATACCCCTGGGTGGCGCCCACTGCAATGCCTGCAATCGTCATCCCTTCAATCAGCACGAAGGGATCATCTTCCATCACCATGCGGTCGGAATAGGTCCCGGAATCGCCTTCATCGGCATTACAGACGACATATTTCTGCTCGGCAGGCGCGTTAAGCACAGTGTTCCATTTAATACCGGTTGGGAAAGCGGCACCGCCACGCCCGCGCAAGCCAGAGTCTGTTACGGTTTTGACGATGTCTGCACCTGTCATCGCCAACGCATTTTTGAGGCCTTTGTAGCCATCATGGGCCAGATAATCATCCAGCGAAACCGGGTCAATCACCCCTACTCTTGCAAAAGTCAGTCGCTGTTGCTTTTTGAGCCAGGCAAGTTCTTCGGTCAACCCTAAATATAGTGGATGTGCTTTTGCACTGTCAGACAAGGCATTCAGAAAATCGGCATCAAACAAGCCCGGTACATCCTTGGGTTGTACCGGCGCAAACGCAACACGCCCTTGTGCAGTCGCCACTTCTACCATGGGCTCTAGCCAGAACAGCCCGCGAGAACCGTTACGCACCAGCTCAATCGGAATCGCCCGCTTTTGCGCTTCTGCAACAATAGCTTGTGCCGTGCGCTCAGCCCCTAGTGACAATGCTGTTGAATCAACAGGTACATACACCTTAACCATGGCACACCTCACCAATTAATTCGGAGACTTTTTCAGCGGTCATGCGTCCATACACCTCGTCATCCAGCATCACCGCTGGCGAACAGGCACAATTACCCAGGCAATACACCGGTAACACCGTGAGGCTGCCATCAGCCGTGGTCTGGTGATAGTCCACACCCAAGCGGGCTTTTACCTCGGACTCCAGCTTCTCTGACCCCATGGCCTGACAAGATTCGGCACGACAAATTTGCAGAATATGTTTACCAACCGGATGCGTTCGGAAATGATGATAAAAAGTGACCACCCCATGCACTTCAGCCACGGACAAAGCCAAGGCTTTAGATATGTCAGGATAGATGGACTCAGGTACATAGCCGATATCATCCTGAATCGCATGTAACAATGGCATTAATCCGCCTGGCACATGCTGGTGTGCGTGAATATGCGCCTGTATTTGTACAAGCTGCTCATGGCTCAATGTGTTATCCAAACCGACCTCACATTTTATCTGTTTACAATTTAGTTACATTCTATCACCATCAAATCATAACCTCTATTTATGCCTTGTTAAAGCATGAAAAGGGCATAAAATACTGATTACTTTAGAATTCATGAGCACAATGCAACCTACAACCACCTTCCCTGACACCCTCATCGACCAGTTTGGTCGGCGCGTGGACTACATCAGACTGTCGATTACTGACCGTTGCGATTTTCGCTGCCATTACTGCATGGCAGAGGAGATGACTTTTTTACCGCGTGACGAAGTACTGACGCTCGAGGAATGCGCACGACTGGTTAAATTGTTTGTCCGTCTTGGAGTCAGTAAAGTTCGCATTACCGGCGGTGAGCCGCTGGTACGTAAAAATGCAATGTGGTTATTCGAAGAGATTGGCCAACTTGATGGATTGCGAGAGTGTGTGCTCACAACCAATGGCAGCCAGCTTGATAAATTCGCTCCGCAACTGAAAGCGGCAGGCGTCAAGCGTATCAATATTTCGCTGGACAGCCTAGATGCCGACCACTTCCAGCAAATCACGCGGGTGGGCGATGTGCACAAAGTACTCGCCGGACTGGATGCCGCCCTCTCGGCCGGATTTGAAAATATCAAACTCAACACGGTGCTGATGCGTGGCATCAACGAGGATGAAGCAGAAGCACTGGTTAACTTTGCCATTCAAAAACGGGTGGATGTCAGCTTTATCGAAGAGATGCCACTCGGTGAAGTCAACCATACCCGCGAGAATAGCTGTGTCAGTAATGCAGACACCCTCGCCCTGTTAAAAGATAAATTCTCGCTCACCCCGAGCACCCATCAAACAGGCGGTCCCGCACGTTATTGGCAAGTCAACGGCCAGCTCACCAAAATCGGCTTTATTTCACCGCACAGCCATAATTTCTGTGAAAGCTGTAACCGGGTACGCATTACCTGTAAAGGTGAACTGTTTCTCTGCCTGGGGCAGGAGGACAAAATAGAGTTAATGCCATTGCTTCGCGCACATCCTCACGATGATGCGCCACTGGTTCAGGCTATTTTGCACGGCATGCGCATCAAACCCAAGGGGCACGATTTTGACCTGCGCCGCGCACAACCGGCGGTGGTTAGATTCATGTCGCATACAGGCGGCTAACCATGCAAGTCACTGCACTCATACTGGCAGGTGGCCGCGGCACCCGCATGGGAGGCGCGGACAAAGGCTTGGTGACCTATCAAGGCGTGCGGATGATAGAGCGCGTACTGGCACGGATCATACCCCAGGTAGATCAGGTAATCATCAACGCCAACCGCAATCTGGACACTTACCAAACACTGGGCTATCCGGTCTTTACTGACGCCAGCCCGCACTTTGATGGTCCGCTGGCAGGCATGCAGGCAGGGTTGCACCATACAGAAACCGACTGGATTGTCAGCGTACCCTGTGACTCACCCTTGCTGCCACTGGATCTTGTGCAGCTTCTCGGCGCGGCCATCGTCAAAGAAAAAAGCTTGATGGCTATCGCCCGCAGCACCAGTGGCAACCACCCGGTTTTTTGCCTGATGCACCGAAGCTTGCTGGCCAGTCTGACATCATTTCTTGACTGTGGTCAGCGCAAAGTCAGTACCTGGCAAATGCAGCATCAGCCTGCCTATGTTTTCTTTGAAGCAGATCAAGCATTCACCAACATCAACAGTATCGATGTCTCCCAACCCAACACATCGCATTCAACCAGCCACGCATCATGAACCCATCATTACTTTCTCAACTCGCACACGATCCTTCCTGCATGGAAGACTATGACCCCAATGCCATGTCGGTTACGCAAGCAAGACAATTTATTACGCAGTTCCTGAGCCCGGTAGCCGAAACTGAAATGGTTGCCATCAAAGACGGCTTGCACAGGGTATTGGCGCAGCCGGTAGTTTCCGCCTCCAACGTACCCGGCCACAACAACTCGGCAATGGACGGCTTTGCATTTCGCCATGTTGAAGGTCAGGCACCGCTGAAAGTGGTCGGCACGGCATTGGCTGGCAAGCCATTCAACGCAGCCATTCCAGCCAACACCTGCATCAAGATCATGACTGGCGCCGTCATGCCTGCCGATGTGGATACCGTGGTCATGCAGGAGCACACCACGATGGCACCAGAGGCGATATTGATTGATAAACTCCCACCGCTGGGCGCGAATGTGCGCTTGGCCGGTGAAGACTTGAAAGTTGGCCAAACCGTATTGCAGGCGGGCCATCGTTTGCAGGCTGCAGATCTTGGGCTACTGGCATCGCTGGGCACTGCCAGCATCAGCGTTTATCGCCGCCTGAAAGTGGCCTTTTTTAGCACAGGCGATGAACTGGTCTCGGTCGGTACACCGCTGCAAGCAGGGCAGATTTATGACAGCAACCGTTACAGTCTGTGGGGCATGCTGCACGCCTTAGACGTTGAAGTTTTCGATCTGGGCAATGTGGCAGATGACCCGTCAATGCTGGAAAAAACCCTACTAGAAGCCGCAAGCAGCCATGATGCAGTACTGACCAGTGGAGGCGTATCGGTAGGTGAAGCAGACTATATGAAGCAACTGCTGGCCAAACATGGGCAGGTATTGTTCTGGAAAATCAATATGAAACCCGGCAGACCGCTCGCCTATGGAAAAATCGGCCATGCGCATTATTTCGGCCTGCCCGGAAACCCAGTGTCCACCGTAGTGACCTTTTACCAGTTCGTGCAGACAGCCCTGAAAGTCCTATCGGGTGAGTCGGCAGCCCCTCAACCACAATTCCAGGTGGAATGCGTGGCAGCCATTAAAAAAGCGGCGGGCCGTACCGAATTTCAACGCGGAATATTATTTGACGATCTGGGCGTATGGAAAGTCAAACCTACTGGTGGCCAAGGTTCGGGCATGTTAAGCAGTATGAGTCAGGCAAATTGTTTTATTGTTCTGGATGAAAAGACAGGTGCATTAGCAGCGGGCAGCATGGTCTTCGTACAACCATTTCACGGGATATATTAATGCGCACCAGCGAGATCATTGCTGGCAAGGACTGTCAAAAATCGCTTATAGTGTCGGTTTGCGACGGAGGCTTTCAGTAAGGATTTGGGCGTGCAAGCCGTTTTACAACCATCTAAAAAATTCAAACATTTACTCTTGTGGTGCCTGATTGGTTCCGTATTGGCACACATTGTCATGATGTTTGCAATCTCCAAGCCCGCCTACGAGGTAAAACACGCCCCAAAACAGGAAATCAGAATTGAACTGGTTAAACAAGAGGTGCCGCAACCTGAAGCCATTCAACAGGAAGCACCGCCGCCGCCAAAACCTGTACCGGTTAAACCACGCCCCACTCCGACAGAACTCAAACCTGCTGTACCACGAAAGCCCTCCCCCTTGCCGGAGCTGCCTGCTGAACATCGCCCTCAGCCAACCGTTGAACCACCAACACTGCCCTCCCCAGTCATAGCTGTCAAACCAACGGTCAGTGACAGCAAACCTGAAACCGTCACTGCCCCAGCTCCGCCAGCGCCTCCCCCGGCACCAGAACCTGTTAAGGTCTCTGGACCCAGCGAAGGGGATATTGAGGCAGCGCGAAATGCATTCCGGAATGCTGCACACCGGGAATTGAAAAAAAATCAGCGCTATCCAAGAATTTCGCAAGATCGCGGCATTGAAGGCGAAGTTAAATTAAGTATCAACCTTGATGATCACGGCAGCATTACCAGCATCGAAGTGCTTGAATCCAGCGGAAATAAGCCGATTGATGAAGCAGCCATCTCTGCGGCACAGAAAGCACAATTAAAACAATACTTCAATGAAATTCTGCGCGGTAGAATTAACAATATCATTGTGACTGTCAGCTTCAAATTGACCAGCTAACACATGCCCAAACCTGACAACATCAAAACATTGAGCACCGCACAGAAAGTATTTGGCAAACCATTAAGATTTCTGCTGCTTCTGCACGACTTGTATTTTATTGCGCTGATTATATTTGCAGTTGGTAGTGGCGCATATGGTATTTATTTGTGGGATCAGGCCTCCAAACAGTCTCAACGCATTAACATTCTGGTTCAGGAAATTTATCTGGTTCGCGGTGACCTCTACCGGCAAATGAAAGAACTGTTTGATGCTTTTTTTCTGCAGGAAGGTTCAGCCCTGGCCGAATACAACCAATATACAACTTCAATTCTGATGCACTTGGAACAACTACAGAAAATCGCGGTAGACGCTGAAGAGCGTGAAGCGCTGAATGAAATTGAAGAAAAATACCGCAAGTTTGTGAATGAAGCACCGGCCCTGTTCTATCGCTATCAGAGCAATCCCGATCATCAAGCACAAAAATCAATTTATCAGGACATCGAAACCGGCATTTTTACGCATTATGAAGAAGTATCAAAGCGCGCAGAGCGTTTGCTGATGATTAAGCAAAGCGAGATTAAACAACGCCTGGACGAAGCCAAGCGGCATTCAATCGCTGTGCTGTCCTTGCCGATCATACTGGCTTGCATTCTTCTGCTGTTTTCGCGTCGCATTTTAAACAATACGATTGTCAAACCGATTAAAGACATTATGCTGGCCACCAATGCAATCAGTGCGGGCAACCTGACACACCAGGTCCCTGAAGCAGGGGCAGAGGAACTGGCTACGCTTTCACGTGAAATTAATAAAATGGCCGAAGATCTGGCAGCCAGCCGGAATGCCTTGGTCAAAAGCGAAAAGCAAGCAGCATTGGGTTTACTGGTGCCTATGCTGGCGCATAACATACGGAACCCGTTAGCCAGTATTCGTGCAACTGCACAAGTGATTGATGCACCAGACATGGACAAAGATACGCAAGACTCTATCCAAGGCATTATCCACACCGTAGATCGTTTAGAACGCTGGACTGGCGGATTACTATCCTACTTGCACCCAATAAAACCAATGCTAAACAAACTTTCATTGGCTTCTATCGTACAGGGCGCCATCACGACATTGCAGCCCAAGCTCATAGAGAAATCAATCAAAATCACTGAAAACAGCAGTCAAATCAAACGCCCCATACTGACAGATGAGCATCTGTTGGAACAAATGCTCTACAACCTGCTTTTAAATGCGCTGGAAGCATCTCCAAAAAATTCTGAGATTACAATCGAGTGCTCATTAGCGAATCAGGAGCTCATGCTTTCTATCACTGACCAAGGGCCAGGCATGCCTTTCACACCCGACCCGCATGCCATTACGCCGGGCCCAACTACCAAACGTTTTGGTACTGGACTAGGTATCCCATTCGCATTCAAAGTCTGCGAAGAATTAGGAGGGGCACTGCGCTTTGAGCCTGCACCAATGCAAGGGACGCGGGTGTCGATTCTACTCCCGCAATAACTTTTCAAGTGCTTGGATCATTCAAGCACTTGTACGGTCTCACCACTGAGTAAGCAATCCATTTAAAACTTTAATCTTCTGCAACCACCCAATAATTTGATTTTTTTTGCTTGCTTAATTCTTAATTTTTATCAACAATGTGGGTAAGCAATCGTTATGAATACTATGTTGAATTCACCCCTTCCGGATTTCACTTTGCCAGCCACTTCTGGCTTGCAGTTCAAAGCCAGCGACTATTCAGGTAAATTCTTGGTACTTTATTTTTACCCCAAAGACGCTACTCCAGGCTGTACAACGCAAGGCATCCAGTTTCGCGACATGTATGACCAGTTCAGTGCTGCTGATACCGCAATATTCGGCATTTCGCGCGACAGTATTAAATCTCACGAAAACTTTAAAGCCAAATACAGCTTCCCGTTTGAATTACTCTCTGACAGTGAAGAGACTGCTTGCCAGTTGTTTGGCGTCATCAAAATGAAAAATATGTACGGCAAGCAAGTGAGGGGCATCGAACGCAGTACTTTTATTGTTAATCCACAAGGCACTATCGTCAAAGAATGGCGAGGCGTCAAAGTCGATGGTCATGCCGCAGAGGTATTGGCCTGTATTCAGTCTTTTCATCCATAAAGCGATTATCTATGGCACGTGCTCCACAAACCAAGTTATTTGTTCTAGATACCAACGTATTGATGCACGACCCTTCCTCCCTTTTCAGGTTTGAGGAACACGACGTTTACCTACCAATGGTGACGCTTGAAGAGTTGGATAATAATAAAAAAGGGTTAACAGAAGTTGCACGCAATGCCCGCCAGGCAAGCCGCTTTCTTGAAGAAATAATGGGTAGCACGGATGCATCTACTCTTGAAGATGGCTGTCCATTGGCGATTCAAGGCAACCGCCATTTAACGGGTAAGCTGTTTTTCCAAACCGAACACGTCCCCACAGACTTGCCAGGACTGGCAGGCAGCAAGGCTGATAATCAGATTATCAGCGTGGTGCTCTCGCTGCAAAAACAGCAAACTGCACGCAATGTGATCCTGGTCAGCAAAGATATCAATATCCGCATCAAAGCGCGTGCCATGGGCGTGCCAGCCGAGGATTATTTTAACGACAAGGTTCTCGAAGACAGCGATATGCTGTATACCGGCTTGCGGGAATTACCCCATGACTTCTGGGAAACACACAGCAAGGATATGCACTCATGGCAAGAGTCCGGCCGGATGTTTTACAAAGTCCTGGGGCCGCTTGTGAAGTCCATGCTAATCAATGAGTTTGTATTTTACGAACATGACAAACCATTTCATGCCATCGTCCGTAAGCTGGAAGATAATTCTGCGGTATTGGAAGTGGTGCATGACCATGCGAACCCCAAGCACAATGTTTGGGGCATTACTGCACGCAATCGAGAGCAGAATTTCGCGTTAAATCTGCTAATGGACCCTGAGATTGATTTTGTAACCTTGCTCGGGCAAGCAGGCACCGGTAAAACCTTGCTCACATTAGCCGCCGCCCTCACCCAGACACTGGATAAAAAGCGTTATTCGGAAATCATCATGACGCGTGTCACGGTGCCAGTCGGTGAGGATATTGGCTTTTTGCCGGGTACAGAAGAAGAGAAAATGGCGCCATGGATGGGGGCGCTAGAGGACAATCTGGATGTGCTAAACAAGACTGACGAAGATGTAGGAGAATGGGGGCGCGCCGCGACTCAGGATTTAATTCGCACCCGCATCAAAATAAAATCGCTTAACTTCATGCGTGGAAGAACGTTTCTCAACAAGTTTTTAATTATTGATGAGGCACAGAACCTGACGCCCAAACAAATGAAAACCTTGATCACGCGTGCCGGCCCTGGCACTAAAGTGGTCTGTTTGGGCAATATTGCGCAAATTGACACGCCATACCTGACCGAGGGCAGCTCTGGGCTGACTTATGTCGTTGATCGATTCAAAGGCTGGTCGCATAATGGACACATCACATTGGTTCGTGGTGAGCGTTCACGCTTGGCCGACTTTGCAGCCGAGGTATTGTAGACCTTTGTCTACCACGGGTTATGGCTAAAGGTTTCTTCACGCTGCTGATTGCGCAGTTTTTGTCTGCAATCGCAGACAATGCGTTGCTATTTGCAGCAATTGCGCTGTTGGCAAAGCTCAATGCTCCCAGTTGGCACGAGCCACTGTTGCGTGAATTTTTTGTGATCTCTTACATTATTCTCGCGCCCTTTGTCGGCCCCTTTGCAGATGCATTACCCAAAGGCCGCGTCATGTTTCTGAGTAACGGTCTCAAGTTTTTTGGCTGTGCGATGGCGCTTGCAGGCATGCCACCGCTATACGCTTACGCCATCGTCGGGATTGGTGCAGCGGCATACTCCCCCGCAAAATACGGCATATTGACCGAGATGTTGCCTTCACACAAATTGATTAAGGCAAACGCTTGGATGGAGGGAACTACAGTAACCGCCATCATTCTCGGGCCGGTGCTTGGAGCATCAATCTCGGCTAATAATCCTTATCTTGGCATCGCTTGCATCACCGTACTTTATTTGCTCGCAGCTGCTTTTAACTATTACATTCCAAAATTGCCGATCGACCATCAGGTACAACAGAAAACATTGCGGTTTCTACTTAAGGACTTCTGGCATGCTTTTGTTACGCTGTGGAAGGATCCACAAGGACAGGTCTCATTAGCAGTGACCACACTTTTCTGGGGAGCGGGGGCAACATTACAATTTGTGGTATTGAAATGGGCGGATATCAAATTAGGGTTCTCACCTCAACAAGCCACTTACTTAATCGCAATTCTTGCAGTTGGCATTGCTGCAGGCTCCGTCATCGCATCGCGCTATGTGCAGCTTGAAAACGCCGTCAAGGTTCTCCCGGCGGGCATTTACATGGGGGTATTAGTGATGAGCATGATGTTGATTACCAGCCCATTCATAGCTGCTATTCTATTATTTGTCATTGGGGTATTATCCGGTTACTTTCTTGTTCCGCTGAACTCCCTATTACAACATCGTGGTCATCATTTACTAGGCGCCGGACACTCAATTGCAGTTCAAAACTTTAACGAAAATATCGGCATCTTGTTGTTACTTGGCGCCTATACATGGATGGTTGGCGAACAGTATGAAATCAATTCGATTGTAGCCATCTTTGGTCTGTTTATTATTATCAGTATGTCGTTAATTACCATTGCCTATCGCAAGCGGGCACGCGTGCCTCAATAAAGACCAAGGGTAGTTAAGTGAGCACACTAAATCAAAAGGGCGCCTAAGCGCCCTTTTGATTTAGTGTGCTCACTAGTGCAGCTTAACGTGAGGCTCTGTACGTCTCGAAATAATACGCCCTATCGAATGTAGAATGACTGCCAACACTCCATGTAATGCCATCAGGTGCATTTTATAAAGTGACCGGTACATGACGCGTGCAAACAGTCCCTGAATATACATGCTACCGCCCGCAACCGCACCCATCAAACTTCCGACAGTAGAGTATTTACCCAGATTCACCAATGACCCATAGTCGTGGTAATGAAACTCTGGCAAGCTATCTTTACCTGCAACACGTGCTTTGACCGTCTTGACTAATACGGATGCTTGTTGATGGGCGGCTTGCGCACGCGGGGGCACAGTACTGTCATGCCCTAACCATGGACAAGCAGCACAATCCCCAAACGCAAAAATATTCTCATCTCGCGTGGATTGTAAATGTTGGTTCACAATCAACTGGTTGATCCGGTTCGTTTCCAACCCATCAATATCTTTAAGGAAATCTGGCGCTTTAATGCCCGCAGCCCAAACCACCAACTCCGCAGGTATAAATCGCCCACTGTGGGTAGTAATCCCTTTAGCAGAAACTTCAGTAACGCGCTCGCCAGTGAATACATTGACACGTAGTTTTCGCAACTCGACATCAACCGCATACGACAATTTTGTTGGCAAGGCAGGCAAAATACGATCGCTGGCCTCTATCAATGAGATTTTGACATCCCGATCAGGATCAATCTTGTCCAGACCATACGCAGTCAGTTCACGTGTTGTATTGTGCAATTCTGCAGCCAACTCTACACCTGTTGCACCGGCACCCACAATTGCAACTTCCAGTTGACCTGGCTTCAGGGGCTCGGGTTGCGTTTGCGCACGCAACAAGGCATTGTGCAAATAACGATGGAATTTCTGGGCTTGCGACTGCGTATCCAATGCAAGCGAAAACTCGCGTGCGCCTTTAATACCAAAATCATTGGTCGTGCTGCCCACAGCAATAATCAAAGTATCATATTTAAAGGAACGGCGTGCAATCACCTCACTCCCATCCTCATCATGGAATGGTGCCAAAAATACTTCTTTAGTTGCACGATTCAAACCATCCATGCGGCCAAGACGGAATTTGAAATGGTGCCAATGTGCTTGTGCAAGATATTCAAGCTCATGACGATCCGGATCCATACTACCCGCTGCAATTTCATGCAACAAAGGCTTCCACACATGCGTTCTGGTGGAGTCAATCAGGGTAATACGTGCCTTCTTCTTTTTACCCAATGAGTCACCCAACTTTGTAGCCAACTCAAGGCCGCCAGCACCACCACCTACGATGATCACATGATGTAAATTATTTTCGTCTGTCACGTTGCTCTCTATCCTTCAATAAAAATGCGCGCCTGCCATACCCACAAGCGCGCACAAGACACTGCATTATAACGGTTATTCGTTACCAGTAATTTTGGCATGACTTCTAATAAATGCGATGACCTTTAAAACATCATCTGGCTTAAGGCCATCATCCGGCGCCATTAAACCAAAACCCTTTGCACCCATGCCACCATTGGTTCCGTGCCAGATCGTCTCGAACATGCCTTTGTTGGTTGCGTTCTTTGCATAGCGAAAGTTTTCGCCTATCAACCCAGGGCCAACTGCACCTTCACCATGTCCACCATGACAAGCGACACATGAGAATAAATTAAACTTTTTCTTGCCTTGTTTAATTGCTTCTTCATTGCCAATATATGGATTCTTGCCAGTTGCCAAAAACTCCTTTGACTCTGGCGTATCGAACATTTTCGTATCAATTTGCATTGGCTGTCCGTCTTGCGTAGTGACGAACTGTATCGCTTTGACATCGCCACCTTCAGACGCAACCTCACCTGATCCCGATGATTGACTGCCACATCCGGCAACCAAGCTTGCCAACAATCCAACATATAAATATATTTTTAGCATTATCCAAAATCCCCAAGTTTCGATGTTTATAGAAGTGATTTTATTTTGAGTTTTTATGTCTAAATCACCGTTCTATTTTGCCACAAAAACAAAAAACGGTCACCTTGGCGACCGTTTTTTGACTACTGTATAACGTTTATTCGTTACCAGTCATTTTCACATTGCTATTGCTACGAATAAAAGCAATGACCTTCAATACTTCATCTGGTGTCAAACCATCATCCGGGGCCATCAAACCGAAGCCCTTGGCACCCATACCACCGTTAGTACCGTTCCAAATGGTCTCAAACATCCCTTTGTTTGTTGCGTTTTTAGCATAACGGAAGTTAGAGCCGATCAAACCTGGTCCAACAGCACCTTCACCTTTACCACCGTGACAAGCTACACAGGAGTACAAGTTGAATTTTTTCTTACCGGCTTTAATTGCATCTTCGTTGCCGACATATGGGTTTTTGCCAGTAGCCAAAAACTCTTTGGCTGCAGGTGTATCGAATGTTGATTTATCGATATCCAATGCTGAACCATCAGTTGTTTTTGAAAAAGTGATATCAGCCATTGCATTGCCAGCCAAAGCCAACAAAGAAATCATTAATGCTGATTTAAGTGTATTGCCTAACATGTCTTCTCCTAATCCAAAACAAAATGAGCGTGAATTAACCGGGTAATACAATTAACAATCAACGCATGCTCATTTAACGAATCGTGCCAGAAACGGTTGACAGAAATTTTCCTACCAAGATGACAGAATTATTCACACAGCCATTTCAAAACAAGCTTGCGATTCTACTGCGTTTTTTGCTGTATGTCATTACTAACTGACTGTTTACAATACTTTTTCAAACAGTTGTTACTTTTTATACACACTATCACCTTCAACGACCGGCACCGTTGGAATACCGTAATCTTTCAGTATGGCGTCAATTTTATCTTTATTGCGCTCGAGTGCCTGATTAATCAAGTTCATACGCTCTTTATCTTTATGACGAACCGCGACTGAAATGTTCCAATATTCTTTACCTTTTAGATTCACCTTGTTGTATTCAGGGATCAATCGGATTTCCAGCGGCACTTTTGATTGTTTTGCATAATAGCCAGCGATTGGCCCCCACATCACTGCCACATCAATCTCGCCTTTAATCAGGTCATCAATCACAAAGCTGGTAGGCAAGTTCAGATCGCGTTGCAAACGGTATGGACGGGCATTTCCCATCAAGTTGTAATCGTTAAGGGGAATCGTTGCGGGACTCTTGTCCACAATCCCGATAATACCTTTTTTCAGATCTGGGGAATCCCAGTTTTCAATGTTGTAATTACTATCCTTGCGCCAGACGAATACATGGCCAGAACGATAGTACGGTTTGGATGTGCGTAGCGCATCAAAATCAGAAGTCATCCCGATAATGACATCGCAACGCATTGCATTAATCGTATTGCGCAAAAAGCCCTGGCGATTGTAGGCGTAGGCAAAAGTCAATTTCTTACCCAAATCATCCGCAAGCACCTTGGCAATTTTATCTTCGAAGCCTTCCAGTTTTAGGTTTGAGTACGGCATATTATCCGGATCAGCACAGACTTTGAATTCAGAGTCATCTGCAACACGGCGTACTTCACCAATACGGCCTTCGTCTGGATTGAGTGAAGGAATTTCAAGTTCCTCTGCAAATACAGTGGCTTGCATCACACTCATTAATCCAATCGCACCCAATATATTCCATGTTTTTTTCATTTTCGTTTCATCCTTTTTATCTTGATCTCTGACCTGCTACTTTATGAGTCACATCACCCCTAAAAGTTCTGTCAACTTCGGCGTAATACCCCACATCTTAGCTTGAACTGGCAACATTGTTTAGTTTTGTTTTTTTATCAGCAATACAATCCAATTATGATTGCTGATAAAAAAACACCCTGCCGAAGCAGGGTGTCTAATAGAGCCAGGTATTACTTACTTATAACCTAAGACTTGCTTAAATTACAGTGAGAATACATTCAGTGCACCGCCGCCAGGAGCAGCGTTGTACTTGGTCAACTCTTTGTAACCACCAGCAGCACCCAATGCATCAGTGTCGTTGGTCATACCCAGGTTCATCGCAACACCAGCCCAACCGCCGATACCGGACAGTACGCCAACGTATTGTTTACCTTTGTTACCGTATGTGAATGCGTTACCAATCACGCCAGAACCTACTTGGAATTTCCACAGTTCTTTACCTGATTGTGCATCAACAGCTTTGAACCAACGATCCAAAGTACCGTAGAACACGATGTTAGAAGCTGTAGTCAGAGCACCGCCCCAAGCAGAGAATTTCTCTTTGTTGTACCAAACCTTTTTGTTGGTCATTGGGTCGTAAGCACCGAAACCACCCATCACGCCGTCTGGACCAGCAAACATGGTCAATGTAGCACCAACCCATGGTTGACCAGCAACGTATTTGGACTCAACTGGCTCGTATGTCATACATACGTGGTTCAATGGTGTGTACATCAAACCAGTTTTTGGAGAGTAAGCAGCAGGCTGTTGGTCTTTAGTACCCAAAGCAGCTGGGCAAACACCCTTAGCATTGTAGTCTTGGTGAGTTGAAGCAGATGCCAATTTATCTGGTACACCTGTTTTCAGGTCAACACTGTTAGCCCAGTTAACAAATGGATGCACTTTTTCAGCTGCAACCAATGAACCATTACCAGCTTGCCATGTGTAGATGAAACCGTTACGGTCATGGTGCCATGCGTAGGTTTTGCCACCTTTGTCGAACAGAATTACTTCGTTGATACCGTCGTAATCCCACTCATCGTGTGGTGTCATTTGCATTGCCCATTTAGCAACACCAGTGTCCAGATCACGTGCAGTGATTGTCATGGACCATTTGTTGTCGCCTGGACGTACGTCTGGGTTCCAAACAGATGGGTTGCCTGAACCGTAGTATACCAAGTTTGTCTTGGCATCATATGGCCACCAGCCCCATACGGAACCGCCACCATGTTGCCAGCCGTCTTTCACAGCTTGTGGTTTCAACCAAGTACGTGTACCCAGTTCTTTTTCACCAATTTTCAGTTGATCGTTAGGGATCTTTTTGAAAGAACCACCCTCTTTGTTACCACCGTTTACATCTTGGTAAACAGACAGAGCGTTGTACTGTGGGTTTTCTTTGTTGGTGTTAGCGTCATGCAAGATTTCGCTATCTGGACCTGTGGAGTATGCTTTCCATGCCAGTGAACCATCTTTAATGTTGTAAGCAACAATAAAGCAACGTACACCGAACTCAGCACCTGAACAACCGGTCAATACTTTGTCTTTGATTACGTGTGGAGCGTTTGTGTTAGTAGCACCAACTTTTGGGTCAGTGTTTTTAACTTCCCAAGCTTTAGCACCAGTTTTTGCATCTAAAGCAACCAACATACCGTCGTTTTGTTGCAGATAGATTTTGCCGTCGCCGTAGCCCAGACCACGTGAAACGTTGTCACAGCACAGAACTGCTTGAACGCTTGGGTCTTGTTTAGGGAAATAGGACCAAACGATTTTTTGGTTGTCGTTCAAATCCAAAGCGTATACGTTGTTTGGGAATGCTGTATGTACATACATCATGTTGCCCACAACAACTGGAGAACCTTCGTGACCACGGTTTACACCAGTAGCGAATGTCCAGGATGCTTTCAGGTTTTTAACGTTACCTTTATTGATTTGTGCCAGGGCGCTGTAGCCTTGGTTATTGTGTTGGCCACGTGGGTGCGCCCAGTTGTTAGCATTAGCCATTGCTGCTTCTTGGTCAGCGGCGGCAGATGCAACCATAGGCATCGCAACAGCTACACCAGCAACTAAACCTAAGGCCAGTTTGATTTTGTTAACTTGCATATTGATCTCCAAAGTTAATACTAAGGGTTTGTATGAAGTACACGTTACACTTGACACCACTAGGACTGGTAACAACCCAAGTTATCACGCATACTTTAATCACACTTTCCTCAAGGGAAAAATTCTTTCTTATTGACAGAATAATTCACTTGCATCGCGTGAGGATTGCAATATAGAACATTTTATTTCACATTGCAACAGTTTAGTTACAAATTGGTTACAAATATTCCGGATTTATTTTGCGTTTTTTTAAAGCGTACGACATCCATATTTTTTTATTAATAAAATCAAAAGATTACAGAAAATTAGATTTATGAGCAGCTTTAATATGTATCCAGAATGCAGCCCTTTTCAGCATGAGATGTTACAAGTCGACCCAGTTCACACTCTTTATCTGGAACAATGTGGCAACCCATCCGGCACTCCGGTATTGTTTTTACACGGTGGCCCGGGCAGCGGCTGCAACACGATGCAGCGGCGCTTTTTTGACCCCATGCACTACAGGATTATTTTATTTGATCAACGCGGCTGCGGAAGGAGCCAACCAGCAGGTGAGACCACCCAAAACACTACTGACGATCTCGTCTTCGACATTGAAAAAATAAGAAAGCACTTAGGAATTAATCGCTGGCATATCTTCGGCGGTTCATGGGGAAGCACACTTGCACTGGCTTACGCCACTCAATACCCGCAAACTGCAATAAGCTTGACCCTGCGAGGAGTATTTCTAAGCAGGCCTCACGAAATTGACTGGTTTTTAGGACAGGTCGCGCTGTTTTTCCCGGATGCCTGGCAAGCACTGACAATAGATGTCCCCATGGACCAGCAGGAAAATATCCTGGGGTATTACAGTGCGCTTATATTTAATATGGATACTGCCATCAGCATCCCGGCCGCCATCCGCTGGAATGCCTTTGAAACCAGTATCATGAGTTTGCTACCAAAAGTTGATACCAGTCACATCAATGGCGCTGTAGAGCTTGCACGCGCAAGAGTACAGATTCACTATATTCAGCACATGTGTTTTATTGATGGCGAAAGGTTGTTAGAGCAAGCAAAAGAAAAGCTTGAACGCATTCCATCAACCATTGTTCAGGGACGTTATGATATGGTCTGCCCCCCACAGACAGCTTGGCAACTTAGTCAAAGCATGCCGCATGCGCGCTTTTTCATGATTGCAGATGCTGGTCACTCTGCAATGGAAGAAGGAACTTGCCAAGCATTGCTGGAAACTACTGAGCGTTACAAAGCACTTTCTGCAACGTAGCTTTTGCACACCCAAATATGCTCATTACGAACGTATACCACTTTTGGCAACGCCATTGGCAACAGTTACGAAAATACCTTATGCAGTATGCATATGAGTCGCCGTGGTTTGTTCTTGTTGCAACGCTACGCGGCATCAGCAAGCATAATGTCATGGGCTTGTCAGCTGCATTATCTTTCTATGCCCTGTTTGCGCTGATTCCGCTCATCGTACTGATTTTCTTTTTAATCAGCCACCTGGTGTACTCGTCTGACTACGCCATTGTCAAACTGGCGATACTGACCAGCAACCTGCTGCCTGAATTCAGTCAGCGCATCATGATAGAGGTCTACAACAACACACAAACCCGGGCAGCCTGGGGGCTTGTCGGATTTCTGGTACTGCTATGGACAATCACGCCCCTCGCCGCGCATATGCGATCCAGCTTTTACCTGATTGCGAGCCGACGAGATGTGCCATCATTCTGGAATAAACAAATCAGAGATGTGATTGCCGTACTGGGTGTTTTGATGGTGTTTTTCTTGTTTACTGCCGCCGGATTCATCCTGGAGTCAGTCATTCTATTTTTAGCTACACATCTGCCTGCCAGCCTGATCACCGTTATGGGCGGCCTGCTATCCCTACTATTGACCACTACATTGATTGCCGGTTTTTATCATGCCTTTTGCCCGCTAAATATCAATTGGCGTCATTTAATATTTTCGGCCATGGTCACAGCAACCCTATGGATGCTTATGCGGCCAGCGTTTGGACTATTTCTGAGTATCAACAAAAATTACGGCGCCATTTTTGGCAGCATGAAAGCCATGTTCGTTTCAATCAGCTGGCTTTATCTCAATTTTGCTGTATTTCTGATTGGGATTGAGTTGATGGTGACGCTAAGACAAAAAGATGTATTGCTTTTGAAGGGCTTGTTTGACGACCTTCCAAATCAACAACATTATCTGCATGCATTGCTGCGCAGGTACGGAAAAACTTATACCCAGAATGCTGTTGTTTTTCAGCAGGGCGGTTCGGGGCGACATTATTACATGGTACTAGAGGGCACAGTGCAACTGGTAAGACGGGAGGAAAGTGGTACGTTACAGCCGCTGCGTATTCTGCAAAATGGTGATTTTTTTGGTGAGATTGCGCTGTTTTCATCCCAACCGGCTATCGCCAGCGCCATCGTGACCTCATCACATGCCACCCTGATTGAAATTTACGCTGAATACATGGACGACCTGTTGCAAGAGGACCCAAAAATAGCCGTGCGCCTGTTAAAACAACTCTCTGATAACGTACAAATCAACCCTGCTTTAATCAACTAATCAAAGAAAACTACAGCTCAAAATAGCTCAGACGCGAGAGTGCTTGCAGCAGCCTGACCATCAACATGTTGCGGAATTGTAATATATGTTACAAAATTGTAATGTATTCAGGAATTCTTCTTCATGGCCAAAACGCTACCACAAGAAATTAACGGACTCATTCAACTGCTCAGCCTAGGGCAGTTCGCAAATGTTGTGCAACGAGCACGCCTGCTTCTTGCACAACATCCTCGTGAATTTGTATTGCATCATGTGCTGGCATTAGCACTAGATCAAAGCCAGCAATACCCACAAGCAGCCCAAGCCTATCATCGGGCTTTACAATTACAAGCCACCTCCCCTGAGTTGTGGTTTAACTATGCCATTGTGCTGACGCATCTTGGTCAATGGCAAGAGGCTGAACAAGCTTATCGCAAATCAATTTCGCTAAACCCACGTTTTTTTGAAGCGCATGGCAACCTCGGAACCTTGCTGCAAAAACAAGGCAAACTGGATGAGGCAATTGCAAGTTACCGCACAGGCCTGACCATTCAACCCCAAGATCCGCGCGGCCACTTTAATCTGGGCACGGCGCTGCGCGACAAAGGCTTATTAGCAGATGCTGTGTCCAGTTACGAGCAGGCAATTACACTTTTCCCAAACTATACAGACGCTTACAACAACCTTGGGGAAACCTGCCGCGACCAGGGTGACATGTCACAAGCTGTCCACTATTACCAGCAAGCACTCCAGCGTAATCCGCAACATGCGAATGCCAATTACAACATGGGCGAGTTTTTATACCTTGCCAAGCGTTTTGAAGAAGCCATTCCTTATTTTGAAACCTCGCAACTGGACGACTGGCAAGCACGGGTTCTGTACTGCCTTTATCGTGCAGAGCAATTTGAAGCATTCAAGCAATTGCGTGACACCATCGCCAAACAAGGGGCACATACAGCTCCATTTATTGCCACTTTATCAACACATTACAGCATCAATCATGGCGAAGCCGATCCTTATCAGTTTTGTCCGAATGGGCTGGATTTCGTTTATCAGCGCAGCATTCCGGAGTTGGCGCCCGGCACTGCATTGCTTGAAGAACTACTCAATAACATTGCTCAGACGGACATTGCAGAACGCAAACAGGCACGTCTCACCAACGGCAAACAATCTGCTGGCAACCTGTTCAAGCGCTCAGAGCCAGCTTTTAGAGCGCTAGGAGAGTTGGTCAAACGCGAGTTCAGCAACTACCGAACACATTTCAATGCAGCCAATTGCGCACTCATCAGTCATTTTCCAGAGGCGCTGGACTTTACCAGCTCATGGTATGTGAGAATGCATAAAGGCGGTCATCTGGACGCGCATATTCATGAAATTGGCTGGATAAGTGGCGCTGTTTATCTGGCAATGCCAGAAACTGTAGACCCTAAAGAAGGGGCTTTCGAATACGGAACGCACGGTGACCAATATCCGCAACTACACACTGACTTTCCCACGGCATTTATCAAACCCAAAGTCGGAGATATCGTATTGTTTCCCTCGTCTCTTTTTCATCGCACCATTCCATTCGATGCTGATGCTGAGCGCATTTGCGTTGCATTTGACTTAAAGCCTTCACCCAACTTAGCCACCTCTCATAGCCAGTATTAGCCCCTCTTGGCAAAGCCAAATACATGATTAGCCAGAAAATCAGGCGTTTTTTTATCAAAATGCTTGCACGTTTATGCGCGCAGTATAGATTCCAATGCTATTCACTGCATTTTTACTGAATGACGTTGATTTGAGAGATGCATGCATGGCTGCTGCTAATTGCAATCAGGGGGACTCAAACCGCGTTCACAACGCTTCCAAGATGCTTTTAGCAAGCGCCAGAGATTGAGCCAAGATGTCGATCCCGCATATATGCTTAAGAAAAATTCAGGCTTCAGAACGCGTGCCATAAGCCACACACAAAAAATGCAGAATTTGTTAGTGCTTTTTCCGACAATCAAAAGCAATGAAAAAGTTAAAGGCTGCAATCTATTGTATATTGAGAATATTGACTATAAAAAACCGTTAGAATTACTACAAGCTCTGGCTACTCATAGCGTACTGGCGGTTGGGCATACGATTTACAGCATTTCGGTGTATAGCCATATAAAAATCAGCGTTCAGGGCAAACGCAATCCATTTGTGACCCACTTACATTCTGCTCCGCTTATAAATGGCCCAATAAGTCATAGCGAGTTTTGACTCACGTCTGATAACCCTTGAGAACCGTATCAATAGCGATTGATTTTTTATGCTAACCTCACTGCGTAACCTCAAAATTGCTCAAAAGCTGCTACTTACCCAGTTGGCATTGATGTCCAGTTCTTTATTGGTATTTCTGGCCATAGCACTGGGTAGTCAGTACCATACACAACGCGCGCAACTCATCCGTGATATCAACACTCAAATGAGCGTTGTCGCCGCGGCGATTGGCCCGGCAGTGAAGTTTGATGAACTGGAGTCCGCAACACAGTCTCTGATTCCACTCACAGAAAACAAAAATATCCGCATTGTGATGATACTTAATACGGAGCAAAAACAACTTGGCAGTTTCGAGCCAAATATCGATGACGCGCCATCGCCATGGCATTGGCTCTACCGCTACTTTGGCGACTTTACAATAAACACGCCTATCATTGTTGATGGCAAGTCTGAGGGCGTATTAGGGACAGTTGTCAAACAGAACCAGGTTGTAGACCGACTGATTGGTTTTGCCTGGTCTAATGCGCTTGCCATCATTGCTGCGATGCTCACAGGTTGGTCAGTGATGTGGGGACTCAATCGCTATATTGTGCAACCTATTCATGCGTTACAGCAATTTGTGAGTGACATCACCACGTACCACCATTACGATCAGCGCGTGAGAGTCACCAGTC
Organism: Methylophilus aquaticus; assembly: GCF_030769565.1. Taxonomy (GTDB): domain Bacteria; phylum Pseudomonadota; class Gammaproteobacteria; order Burkholderiales; family Methylophilaceae; genus Methylophilus; species Methylophilus aquaticus. The sequence continues at coordinate 72,130 of NZ_JAVCAP010000013.1, forward strand.
ATGACGAAATCGGCATGCTGGGCAAAGGGATTAACAATATGCTGGAAAGTATCAGCCAGCGGGATGCGCAATTACAAACAGAACTGCAGCATCGTAAAGAAATTGAGAAAAAACTACAGTTTCTGGCACATTATGACAAAAATACCCAGCTGCTAAACCGTCATGCGTTTGAAGAGCACATGTCTGCACAGCTATCAGCAAAGATAGATGAAAATACACATGTTTACTTGCTGATGCTTGATCTTGACCGCTTTAAGTCAGTCAATGACGCCTTTGGCCATCATACAGGGGACAAGCTGCTTCTACAGGTCGCACATCGGCTGCGCGGCAATATGTCTCAAGATGATAATGTATTCCGTTTGGGAGGCGATGAATTTGCCATCATTCTGCATGCACCCAGCCGGGCGCAGATTGAACGGGTTTGTCAGCGGGTTATTGAAACACTGTCGGCAAAATTCATCGTCGATGACCATGAAATCCACATCGGAGTCAGCATTGGTGTTGCTTACTTCCGCCCAGGCGTGGATTCTAAAACCGATATTCTCAAAAATGCTGATGTAGCACTTTACTGGGCAAAAGACGCTGGCCGCAATACTTACCGTTTTTATCTCGATGCCGTCGACGTGAACCCGCAACAATTAAAACACTTGCGTGAAGAGCTTCACTATGCCTTGCAGAATAATGAGCTTGAACTGTTTTTTCAGCCAATTATTCATACGCAACTCCTTAAAATTATCGGCTTTGAGGCTCTGTTGAGATGGCGGCATCCAAGCAAAGATCTGCTAACACCAGACCGTTTTATTCACCTGGCGGAAGGCTCAGGCTTAATCATCAACATTGGCGAGTGGGTCATTGACCAGTCATTAAAGCAGTTGGCAATGTGGCAGCAAACCTTTGATGTCGATTTGTTTATGAACATCAATATTTCATCTCGCCAACTGGAAGATGACAGCCTGGCTACAACCATCCACCATGCGATCGAACGGCACCGCATTGCGCCACGCACCGTCAATCTTGAAATTACCGAGTCCATGATCATGCGCAACGTCGAAGCATCCAAGCATGTATTGTATGCTTTGAAGCAACTGGGAATCGGCATCGCCATTGACGACTTTGGCATTGGCTATTCCTCCATGAACTACCTCAAAGAACTTCCTGTAGATATCCTGAAAATTGACAAGCAATTTACAGCAGGGATTCCGCACGACAAGGTAGATATCGCGATTATTGACGCCTTAGTGGCGCTGGCTGTCAGCCTGAATCTCAAAGTAGTTGCAGAAGGGGTAGAAAGCAGCATTCAATTTGAATACCTGCAATACAAGCATTGCCATCATGTGCAAGGCTACCTGTTCAGTGCCGCATTATCAGCAAGTCAGACGACGACATTTCTGGCCGATTTCCCGGAAAGCATTCCGCCGGCCTTCCGCAAAATAGCCAGTACGAATGCTTAAGAAACAGGCAATAAGAAAGCCAGCAAAATAAAAATGCAAGCCCATGGAGCATCGAAGCCACAAGGGATGCTGTCACTAAAAACCGTACAATCCTTAATAGTTTATTCAAAGTAAACTAGTCCGTCCTGCTTAACGTGCTTGCCTAAATTGTTACCAGCTGGCTGGCATATCCGCACTCCATATTTAAATATCCTATGCTATGCTTTTAAAAAGTAAAAATAACCAACATCGCAGGGGGGGATTCCACATATGTCAGGCAGACTGCTGTCCGCAATTATTTATAGCCTGCTGGGCGCACATCAAGCGCTAGTGCATGCTGCGGGATTTGGGTTGTCAGAGCAAAGTGGCAGCGGTCTTGGCAATGCTTACGCAGGGGCTGCAGCAGTCGCGGAAGACGCCAGCACCATTTATTTCAATCCTGCGGGCATGACCTATCTGCATGGCACGCAGTTAGTGGGGGCACTGTTTGCCATCAAACCTACCGGCCACTTTCACAACGCTGACCCCTCAGCTACTGGTAGTGAAGGTGGAGACATCGGTACTTGGGCGTTTCTTCCCAATTTGTATTACAAACAGGAACTTGCCTCCAACCTGCAATTTGGCATTGGAATTTCTAGCCCATTTGGGTTAAAAACAGAATATGATCGTGACTGGATTGGCCGTTTTCAAGGTGTGAAATCAGAACTTAAAACCATTAACATCAATCCCTCGCTGGCATGGAAAATGAATGACCAATTGTCATTAGGCGTGGGCATTTCGGCGATGTGGGCCAAAGCAGACCTGAGCAGCGTGGCCAATCTGACAGGCTTTGGACTGGGTCAGCCCCTGGTCAGAAATCAAGGTGACGACTGGGGATTTGGCTTTAATCTTGGTGCCATCTACCAAATCACTCCTGACACGCGCATAGGTCTGGCCTACCGTTCAAAAGTCACGCAGCAGCTGGAAGGCAAATCCAAGTCTTCCGTCACTGCGCTAAATGGGTTACCCAGTAATACACTAAACACAGATATTAAAGCTGACATCACACTGCCTGAAAGCCTTGCATTCAGTACTTTTAGCCAACTGAACGAGCGATGGGACTTACTAACAGACATTACCTGGACGCGCTGGAGCCAATTTAAAAACCTGAGTGTGATTCGAGATAACGGATCCAATTCTATACTGTCATCCACCACAGAGCATTGGAACAACACTTTGCGTTATTCTGCGGGCTTGAACTATCGCTTCTCGGAGACATTAAAACTGCGCAGCGGTGTGGCTTATGATCAGGAAGCGATAGACAACAAACACAGAACAGTTCGCATTCCAGGTAACGACAGAATCTGGTTGTCGGCTGGATTTTCCTGGCAATATTCAGCGCAAACCACTCTTGATGCAGGCTATGCGTATTTGTTTATCAAGGATGCCCACATTCATGATGACACACCCGGCAAAGGCCTGGTTTCTGGTGAATATTCCGGTCATGCGAACATTCTGACAGTGCAGCTTTCGCACACGTTTTAAGCCATAGCATCAATCGCATGCACTAAACGCGACTTACATCTGGGTAGCGGTAACCTTTCCCTGTTCCAGCAGCGTTTTGAACGTCTCTGCTGGCACTGGAGGTGAATAAAAATACCCTTGAGCAAAATCACAGTGAATGGCGCGGAGTAAATCACGTTGCAAGGCTGTTTCCACACCCTCCGCAATGACTTTCAGACCTAATTTGTGTGCCATCACTATAATGGCTTCACAGAGCACATAACTTTCATTGCCTTCGTTTAAATGTCGTGTAAATGACTGATCTATTTTCAGATAATCAATATCAAACTTGGTCAAATACGACAAGGACGAATAGCCTGTTCCAAAATCATCTATCGCTACCTGGATACCAGCATCTCTGAAGTGCAACAAAATATCTTCAATTTCAGGATCCGGGTTCAGCAACAAACCCTCAGTGATTTCAACCACAATACGCCTACCCTCTATACCCATATACCTGAGATGAGAAACCCAATCATTTTTGCTCAACTGGTGTCCGGTAAACTGCACTGGAGATTTGTTCACACTAATGGCAAAAGCCGCTCCCACCAAAGACTGCCACTGCAATATATGATGCGCAGCTTGCTGAAATATCCAGTCACCCATTTCAATAATGGCACCTATTTCTTCCGCGACGGGAATAAACACCGTAGGTCCAATCAACCCCAGGGCAGGATGCTGCCAACGCATCAACGCTTCGGCTTTGACAATTTCCCCAGTATGCAAATCAACTATCGGTTGATAATAATCGCGCAACTCTCCATTTTCAACGGCAAGGCGCAAATCTCTGGCAAGCGCCATGCGTGTATCCAGCGCCTCCTGCATGGCAGGCGTAAAGACACGAAACTGGTTACGCCCATTATTTTTGGCATCATACATCGCCTGATCAGAATGGCGCATCATTTCAGCCGCGGTCGCAGCATCATCCGGAAAAATACTCACTCCAATACTGGCCGTGACAAATACACGCTCCCCTTCCAGCACATAGCTACTTGAAAGTGCACCGAGCAATCGCTCACACAGCTTCGCGAGCGCAGCATCACTGACCAGGGGTAACATAATCGCAAATTCATCCCCACCAAGACGTGCCACCATAGCTTGCGCTTCCACTTCATTGCGTATGCGCTGCCCGGCCTGCACCAGCAACTCATCACCACGGTGATGACCCAAGGTATCGTTTACCTCCTTGAACCTGTCAAGATCCAGCGCAAGCAAAGCCACACGCTGCTTATTTTCTTTGGCTGATTCCAGCCCCTGTAAAACATGACAATTGAAATAATGCCGGTTCGGCAGTTGGGTGAGGCTGTCATAGTTAGCCTGACGCCATATCTCCTGCTCGGCCTCTTTTTTTTCCGTGATATCAATATGCGTCCCACTCATCATCAACGGCAAATGGGCCGCTGAACGTGGAATGAGCTGCCCTCGGTCAGCGACCCATATCCAGTACCCCTGTTTATGACGCATGCGAATATCGCACTCATAAAACTCACTTTCACCAGCCAGATGCTGTGCAACCAGACTTTTAGCTTTTTGCCAGTCATCCGGATGTATCAAGCGCTGGGCTGTCTCTACAGAAAAGGGCATTAACTCACCAGAAGCATAGCCCAGCATTTCAGCCCATCGTGCATTAAACTGGCACTCACCTGTTTGCACATTCCATTCCCATGTGCCGGCGCGCGTTGCATCGAGAATATTTTGCAAACGGGCGCGCTGATGTTCAATCTCAAGGCTTTTATTTTCAATTTCCAGGGTTTTTCGTTTAACCGCGAGGCGTAAGGTTAAAATTGAGAGCGCCATGATGGCTGCCACCAGCCCCAATCCAGAAATGAGATAAAATACTCTCTTGGAATATGAAAACGCCTGGACATAACTCCCTTTCCATTTCTCCTCAATTGCAGCCACTTCATGTGGAGATATTGCAACCATCCCCTTCTCGACCAATGCCAGCATCGCCAGATTGTTTTTGCTGACTGCCCGGTGGAACTGCCCCTCATAAAGGCCAAACGCACGCCTGACCTGATTTGTATTATCCAGCCGATATAGATAATAACGGGCAGGGTAATCGTCCATACACACTATTTTCACTTGCTGGTGTAATACCGCCTGAATAATCTCTTCATAACTGTTATAAAGCCTGAACGACTTAACACCCGCTTCCTTGAGTTTAAAAATGCACCCATCCCCTTTTTGCGCGCCAACCGTAAATCCTGACAATGAGGCTGGCGAGGTGAGGCCAGTCAGACTTTCATGGGCATAAATACCCACAGGCACCTGAGCATAAGGCGGCGAATACGCATAGTTTTTCTCCCGCTCTGAGTTTTTAAAGATCATTTCAATCACATCTGCCTGGCCACTCAATAGCTGTTGCTGTGCGCTCTCCCAGACGGTCGAGACCAGCGTGACTTTTACCCCGGTTTTTTGCTCCCATAGCGCCCAGATATCGGCAACGATTCCGACCGTGTTACCGTCTGCATCTTTAAATAAATAAGGAGGGTAATTATCATCACTGATCACAGTGATTGAGGAAGTGTGAGCTGAGGAGGCCTGTGCAGGATAGCTCAACAAGGCCCAGAAGAAAACGACCAGAGAACGCGAAATTAACAACATGCCAGTGATCAGATGACTATGCATCAACACCCTTAACAAATTGGAATGAAAATTCAAATGCCACTGCTGCACAATTAAATATCCGGGTACATATCCGAGACATACTCAACCAGCGGACTGCGCTGCAATTGGTATTTATTTTAAACGCTGCTTGAACAAACCATCGCATAAACACCCCCATAAAACCATCTTATATTTATTTTTCAATGGCTTACAGCTTGGAACAGAACACAAAATAATCGGCTATCCTCTACCATTGAAATGATAGGCACTTTGCCCCAGTGTACCCCATCATTTTGCTTTGCTGCGACATTGATGACCAAGCCATCGACTTTTATACAAAATCCGCCCCATCTCCTGTACACGCCTGTTGTATAAACACAAATAACAACACCATTTCAGATAAAAATGCTGAAACATACACTATGTTATCCAATGATAACTCTATTAAAAATAGCGACTTATTCAACTGCTGGACCAATTGCTGGCGCATGCCGGATTTGGCAGTTTAAAGATTGATGGGGGCCTCTAATAATTCAAATTGCTAAGCTAGGCAAGGCGCGATTAAAAAATTTGGACGCCGCATATGATTGATATGTCAGAAGAAGTTTTTTATGAGCAACGCAGTATCACGACGGAAGTTGAATTATTAGAAATGCCCTGATATTCGTCTGCTCAGGCGAGGACAAAAGCAAGTCATTATTAACGATGAAAAACAATAGCGTTTTGTGGTTGATTTTGAGGCACTAATTGAACAACCGTCATCAATAGCCGATTAAGTGCAGTTTACTGCTATGCCATCTTGCAGCCATGGCTAACAATTACTCGGCCGTGCGGGTCCATGAGTCTTAATCTAAGTTACGTCTCATCGTCTTCATGTGGAAGGGGTTGCAGACACGCTTTGAAGAGATTAACAACATAAAAATTTCAACGCTGGCCTTAGCTTTTGGTATTAATTTTAGCGGCTCCGCATTTGCCACCGTAGCCACCCGGGATTCTGCCACCCCATAGGGAGCACAAACCACCGGCATTTACGCAGAGTGGATCCTGTTTAACAGCACAAACGACATTTCGCCTGATGTTACCTTGTCGGCTGGCACTTCCGGCATCGACTCAGAAAACAACCGGCGGCGCATTTGTGACGGGCGGCTGCAATGGCAACATTTACAGCGGCCTAAGTGGGTCAACTGGCAGCTTGTACGACGACCTGCGTATAGGCAGAGCGCCATGACATTCAGCATCCGTGGTTATGCCGACAATGAAAACGGGATGGTGAAAGTCGACGGCATGCCCAAAGGCTTTGAAAATACCGAAGGCTTTTTAAAGCGCGGCCAACAGTATGGTTGAAAAATCAAGTTCGGCTTCGGCAATAATGCTGAATATGCGCGTCCGAACTAACGGCTAGAGATCCTTTATAACTATACAAATCGCCAGTCGAACAACATAACGTTAGCAGACGGCGCCAAATTCGAGAATTCAGCGATTGAATCGGTTTCGAATTTGTTAAAAGTCAGCCGGTTCCCCGCCGATGACATTCAACTGGTGACTTCTGTGGTCAAGTTTGAAGACTGTGGCCTGCAACAATACGATGCGAATGCTGCTACCCAGGTTTCTTTGACACTGTGATCCGTTCGATTGATGACTAACCTGCCCTGAAACGCTGAAGTATGATCCGGCACATCCGTGGATTAATCTGAAAGCGTCTGTGGGTACCGGACATACGGATCTGGAAGATTTTGCAAAACCGGGCATGCCTGTCGTGCTCAACCCGGCCAACACTACTTATCGGTGAAAACCTGACTAACCAGTCATATCGACTCGACGGTTCCCTAGGTGGATTAGGTGTTTTTGCACCGGGCAGAAATATAAAGGACATCTCTAATAATTCAAGTTCCGTTGCGATACTGCGTTGCTCATAAAAAATTTCTCCTTACATATCAAATATATGCGGTGTCAAAATGATGTAAGCAGGCAATGCGTGAAACGCATGCTCGCAAAATTTTTTACTCGCGCCAAGGCTAGCTTAGCAATTTGAATTATTAGAGGCGCCCTAAAATGTGTTGACGAGTGCAAATACTAAAACCAGCGATCTGCAAGTTTAAGTTGCATTCCTAATCAGTGTCACTGCTGCATGCTTGGCGCGGGTCGCAGCACCACTATGCGGGGTCAGCCGTTCCACCAGCGCAGCCCCTTCAAACAGTATGGTGAGTTGCTGGCCCAATGCTTGAGGATCTTTGGCCCCGGCGCGTTCTGCCAGCGCGGATAAATAGGCTTGCAACTCTGCCGACAGTACCACCGAATACTGGTTAATCGGATGCTGGGGGTCAGGGAACTCAACTGATGCAATATGAAATGGCAAGCCATGAAACTCTGGCGTGGTAATCCACTGCTCTACCAGCTCGCACAGCATAATCAGCATTTCAATCGACTCGGCCTTTTTGGAGGCCAGTTGTGTATTTAACCAGGCATAGAACTTGTCAGACTTATCGCGTAAATAAGCCATGATCAGCTGGTTTTTGCTGGGAAAATGCTTGTACAAGGTGGCTTTGGCAATGCCTGCCTCGACAATGATGGTATCAACCCCGGAAGCCTGAATGCCCCTGGTATCAAACAAACTGCCGGCAATGGTAAGTATTTTTTCGCGCATATTCATAGGTATTTCCTTTTAATCCCCGTGCATGGTGACAGAACCATTACTGTCCCTGCCTTGTGGTCGCATCAACGCTTGCGGGTATAAACAATTCACATAGCCGAGGGCTTCCCGAAGGCTCTCAACATGTTCTACATCTACCTTGCCTTCTGTCACAAACAGAATAAAAGCCTGTCTTTGCGCCTCTGGCAACATGGCTGCCTGCGGCAACTGGCAGGTACCGTTTTTCATTTTGCTATACGCCAACTGTAACAAACTGATGGTGACCGGATCGGCGGTTCCGCCATTCGCCAACAGCGTATTGTCCTCTGTCACCGGCGTTGTCTTATGCAACTGAGTCTGTTGCAGGTGCGACATAGTTAGCCAGATAGCACACAGACTGACGACCAGCCCAAATGACCAGCCTCGAAAGACTTTTCTGTGATCAAGTTGCAGGTGTATCGCCTGATGAAAGCGTTGCCATGCCAACGTGGAACCGGTTTGTGACTGCACCTGTATGGCGCCGACCGCCAGGAAAAACAGCTGATCCTGCAACACGTCATCCAGTCCCGGCACTGCTGCACGCCGTATCATGGTTTTAATCGTGGCAAAATCTTCTACGCCAAGCACGCTGGTGGAAGCTACTACACCATGCATATTGGCAATGCGACACGCGTGCCAGCCGCGCAACTGACTTGAGAGCCGATACACAGGCGCATACCTGCCCCATCTACTGCGTGCAAACAGCGTAACCAACTCCGCACAATCGCGGATTGCGATGCTGGCTGGCTGCCGCGCCATGCTTTTCAAATGCTGTAATAAGCGCACCCTGGTGCCCCCTAAAAATCTTCTTGCTTTTTTTTAACCGGTTGCAGTAGACTAAAAATGAACAGACCTGTCTGCATATTAGCGTGAGTGGTAAGAGATTGCAATGCATTTCATTACCCACACTTTCCCAATCTTAATCTCAGGACGATGATGAAACAAGTCAACAGCGAACACCAATTGGCCGACTGGCATACCCATGCGCTCTCCCTCGAGGAAGAAGTGAAAAAAGTCGTTGTGGGTCAGGATAAAGCCATCCGGGCCATCAATATCGCCATTTTTGCCAGAGGCCATGTCCTGCTGGAAGGCGGCGTCGGCGTCGGCAAAACCACCTTGCTGCAATCGATTGCCCGTTGCCTGGGTGGCGCCTATCAGCGGATTGAGGGTACGGTAGACTTGATGCCTAATGACCTGATTTACCATACTTTTCTGGGAGAGGACGGTCGTCCGAAAATTGAGGAAGGCCCATTACTACAGGCAGGCGAAAAGCTTTCAGTATTTTTCTTTAACGAAATCAACCGTGCCCGTCCGCAGGTTCATGCCCTGATGTTGCGAGTGATGGCTGAGCGCAACATCCATGCGTTCAAGCAAGAATACCGGCTGCCACACATGCTGGTATTCGCCGACCGTAACCAGGTCGAGAAAAATGAAACATTTGAAATCCCATCCGCCGCGCGGGACCGTTTTATGATGGAAATTCCCATTGAAATTCCGGCTGATCGCGCATTGCGCAAGTCACTGATGTTTGATGTCAAGTTTCAGCACGCAGAACAACTGACGCAGCAGGCCAGCGCAAATGTGTTGCAGTACGACCAGCTGAATGCATTTTCCGACCTGCTGCAAAGCCATATTGGCGCCAGCGACGTTCTGGAGGACTATGCGCTTGATTTATGGGAGGCAACCCAATCGCCTGAAAAATTCGGCATTGTGCTGGACAGCGTTGATGTTAACCGCTTGATCCATTCCGGTGCCAGCCCGCGCGGCATGGGCATGCTGCTCAAAGCCGCCAGGGTGCATGCCTGGCTGAAGCAGCGTGACAGCCTGTATCCTGAAGATATTCATGCGGTCTTTCATGAAATTATTGCGCATCGCCTGGTGCTCAATCCCATGTATGAAAGCCGCAGGACCGCATTGGCCAGAGAGCTGACCAGCCAGATTCTGGCCAGGGTCAGCGTGCCCTCCAGAGCAAAAGCAGCATGATGGCAGAACACGCCAGGCCGTTTTACTACCAGATCCCCTGGAAATCTGCCAGCGTGCATGCCGGTGAACACCAAGGCACACAGCGTGGACTGGGTGATGAGTTCAAGCAACATCTGTCGCTGATTGACTATCCGGATGCCAGACGGCTGGACTTGCGGCAAACGCTGCGCGACCCTTATGAGCAGGTGCAGGTCAGGGTATTTCATCAGGACGCGACCACGCCACTGTATGCCATCTGCGATGTCTCCAGCTCCATGCAGTTTATGGGCAAGCAGCGAAAACTGGATATCGCGATGCAAATTGCCGCCTCGGTCGCCCGCTCTGCCCATGACAATGGGGATTTGTTCAGCCTGATCTGTTATGACCAGCAGGTGATTCCACATCTAACCTTTCCGCCAGGACAGCATGCATACCAGTCTTTTGCCTGTATTGAACAGCTAAGCCAGCACCACAAACCACGGGTAAATGCCAATGGCTTACAGGAAGCAGCCAGCACCGTCGGCCAGCAAAAAGGCCTGGTATTCTGGATTTCGGATTTTCATCAACCGATCGCTGACATTGAGCATGCGCTGAATCTGCTGGCCAACCATGTAGTCATCCCGCTAGTACTGTGGGACCCGATGGAATACCAGCGCCTGCCGCGGTTTGGATTTGGGCAGTTGCAAGATCCGGAAACCGGCCAGCAGAAAACCGTTTTTTTCCGACCAGCGCTAAAACAGGCGTTTGCCGAGTTATTCAGCCAGCGCAAAGACCAACTGGACACACTGTTCCTGCAATACGAAACACAAGCCATTTATATCGGTGACGCCTATGACGCCGGTGTGTTGTCCCGCTACTTTGAAGCGCGTATGGCCTAGTGAACCTCAACTGACGGGAAGTTCGAAGAACATCGAAAAGAAAGACCAAGATGAAAACATTATTCACCCGCCTGCTCTTCTGCCTTGGCTTGTCTGCAGCCTCGTATTCGCTATGCGCGGCAACGCCTGCAGCCACCATGGTGGCACTGAAAAATCCGGCGCATTACTCAGGCATTCAGATTGGCGATGTGTTGCAGAGAACCATCACGATTGCCGTGGAAAAGCCTTACCAGCTTGTGCGCACCCGCTTGCCAATCAAAGGCCTGAACCGGCAGGGCATTGAGCTCAGGGACATCGAAATTGAAAGCACGCAGGCCGCGGGTAAAACCGTTTACCAGATCGCCTTCAGTTATCAGGTGTTTGCCAATACGGGGAAACCCATCCAGTTGCAGTTACCCGCTGAGCGCATCCAGTTCTCAGGTGGCCCAACTGACACCACCATAACCATGCCATCCTGGCGCTTCTGGTTTGCTGCCCTGTTGCCAGACAAACTGCTCAAAGCGAAAGCCAGTGTGATCCCGCAATACAAACCCTCTCTGCTCGACCACACCCAGTTTGACCGTTGGCTGCTGGCCGGTCTGTTAAGCATGCTGACCGGTCTCGCTGGCTTGCTGTACGTGAATGCCGCCGGGGCCAACTGGTTACCGTGGATGAATGGCGCATTTGCGCGTGCCAGTCGCCAGATCAGCAAACTGCCAGCTACAGCTGACGGGCAAAAACAGGCCGCCCTGCTGTTACAGCAGGCGTTTAATACGAGCTGGGGGGTGAATGTGCTGACCAGCAATGTCAGCGAATTGCTGACACAACGCCCTCACTTTCAGCCGCTGGAAGCAGAAATCAAGGTCTTTTTCACGCAAGCAAGTGCTTTGTTATATGCAGGGCAATCTGGCCAACCTGGCACTTTTTTGTCGCAGATGAACACACTGTGTCGCCAATTGCGTGATTGCGAGCGGGGTGCCCGATGACTTTGCTGCACCCATGGTTTTTATTGCTGTGTCCGCTCGCAGCAGCATCTTTTTTATTGCATAGCCGCCACGGACAGGCCTGCGCATGGATAGAGATGGTGCCTGCTGACGCTTTGTCGCAAACCGTGGGCAAGGTCATGAAAAGCCTGACTGCCCTGCTCTTGCTGTGCCTGATACTGGCACTTTCCGGCCCGCAAGGACAAAGCCATCAAGCGCAAAAAGTCGGTAAAGGCGCGCAAAGTGTGTTTGTGATTGATCGCAGTGTCAGCATGGACCATCCTTTTGCCGGACAAGCCGTCAACGGTCGTGCCGCCGAAATCAAGTCTGCCGCCGCACGCAGGCTGATTACCGCCTTTATCGATGCCAGACCCGACGACATGATGGGGGTGGTGGGCTTTACCAACTCAGCACTGTATGGCATGAAAATCACTAGCAATCGTGATGCCATTCATGCCGCCATCAATGCCGCGACCGGCCCGGCACTCAATCAAACCAATATCGGCGCCGGCATTACCGAAGCGGTCACACTGTTTGACAAAATCCAAAGTACCGGCTCGCGCGCAGTTATTTTGCTGTCGGATGGTGCCGGCAAATTGAGTCCGCGCGTCAAATATAAAATCACCCAGCAACTGGTGGGCAAAAAGCTCAATTTATACTGGATCGTGCTGCGTGAACCGGATGATATCAGTATTTTTTCCAAGCGTGAGTATGCAGATGACCACCTGCCTGAAGCCATTGCACTGGACCATTTTTTCAAGTCACTCAAAATCAAATACAAGGCCTTCGAGGCTGACAACGCAACGGCGCTGGAGTCGGCCCTGCGTGAAATCGATGCCAAGGAAAAGAACGTCATTCAATACGCCGTCATGCTCCCGGGCAGGGATTATGGACGCGACTTGATTGTGATCAGCTTGTGTTTGGGGTTGCTGATCTTACTCATCAAAAACATAAGGATTTACTGATGACCATGCATGCAAAAAAATCCAATGGATTGTTCACAGGGTTATTGCTTGGCGGCCTGCTTGTGGCCGCTTATGCGGGCTATCGAAGCTACGCCATCCAAGACATCAATCAGGCCATTCGCAAGGGCCAACAGATCAGGGATAGCCGTTTCCCAACCATAAAAAAATTCATGGCGGCCTATGATCAGGGCAACAAGAATGATTACAAGCATGCTGTGCAAACCTATGGCCAGTTGCTTGAAATGTCACCCTCTGAATCAGAACAAGCGCGGATTCATTTTAATATCGGCAACAACCTGTTTATCTTCGGCCTGATCCGAAAAGTGAACGAAGATGGCAGCTTTCAGGACGAAGCGCGCTATGCTTTTACACAGGCAAAAATCGCCTATGAACAATCATTGCGCCTGGACCCGCATGATCAGGCCGCCAAATTCAATTTAAGCCTGCTGCATTCTGTGATGGCGCGCGGCATGCAGGCGGCAGCGAAAGAGCATTCCACCATGGAGCTCAGCAATTTGCCGATAGGACTACCATGAATCGCTTGAACGAAACGCTGCAAAAGCATTATGAGCCGATACTCTATATCACTGCACTCTGTCTGCTTTCACTGGCTTTATTCAAGCCACATATCCGCCTGAAGCAGGAAGTTCACAACTACCTGCTGGTAGCGGATGTGTCCCAAAGCATGAACGCTGAGGATGAAACACGCAACCAGAAGGCGGTCAGCAGGCTGGCATACAGCCAGCATTTGATGAAAAGTATTGTGCTGCAATCGCCGTGCGGCACCTATTTCAGCCTGGGCATTTTTGCTTCGGACAATGTTGCGCTGTTACTGAATCCGCTGGAAGTCTGCAAAAACCTGGATACCATTACTGATGCGATTGACCACCTTGAGTGGCGCATGGCTTGGAAAGGCAACAGCCGGCTGAGTTTTGCTGTACGGGCGGCGGCCAATGTATTTGACTCACTCAACGTGCCAGCCCAGATGCTGTTTTTTACCGATGGAGACGAAGCGCCCCGAGTCAACGTGACGATCAAGCAAGACTTGAGTGGCATACAGATGGGGCAACAGTTTATGTTTGTCGGTGTGGGTGGTTCGGAAAAGGTCGCTATTCCACGCTTTAACTCGTCAAATAAACGCGTGGGATTTTGGCCTGTGAGCGAAAATAACAATGCGGGTGCTGTAGGTGTCACCTATTCTGACCCGAGTCAGGATGAACCAGACCCGCCCGTAGCGTATGCAGAGTACGACAGACAACGCTCGCAACTCGAAGAAGACTACTTAAAAACACTGGCCTCGGAATTCAATGGCAGTTATATCAAAGGACAGGATAATGCCACCTTTTACCGCCACATTGCCGAGACCAAACCTGCAGCCAGTTTTGTCTCTGACTACAATATTCGCTGGTTGTACCTGCTGCTGGCGCTCATACTGCTGCTCGCAGTTTATTTTCCGCACTGGCTATGGCGGCAAGACAAGCAGGTTTAATGCTTAACACCTAAAACACGCGAATCAGGCGCATACTGAAGACACTGGCTTCCTTTTTCGGTCCGTCCAGATTGGACAGCGCCCACCCAAGCTGGGCAGTATAAAACTGAGTGAGATCATAATGCACCTGCGGCGTTGCCCGGTAGCGCCACCTGCCGCCGGATTGCACTTCATGATTCAACTCCAGCCCCAGGGTTAAACGGGTGGAGACATCATAGAACACACTGTTATTCAGCAGGGGATCCGTGCGTGGTTTCGCGTTCAGGTGATGCATGCGCAGCCCCAGCAAACTGACCGATGACCACCGCGCATTCCATCTGAGCGCATGGATATATGTGACATCCGCTGAAATATATTTGCTGCCGTGGTCTTTATACAAAATGGACTGCCAGCCATTGATCATGCCGCGCTCCAGATCGGTTTCCAGCGTTTTTTGCAAGCCGAATTTATACTTGCTCAATGCCGCATTCTCAAACGGCAGTTCAATTTCCAATGCAAATCCGTCGTCAAAAGCATACTCCAACTCTGGCGCCCAACTTAGGTCTCCTGACCGAGCATCTGCGTCAGCCAGCGCATTCATCTCCATCTCACCACGTCGTGCGCCCAGCGGCCGCATCAGGTCAAAAATCATCGGTTCCGGGATGCGCATATAGTGATCGCTATGTGCAGCATTTGGCTCGATAAATGGCATTTCAGCCAGTGATTCCTGAGCATTTGCCAACAAAGGCAGACAATAACACACCATTGTTATTAAAAATTTCTTCACAAGCCACATATTATATTTATATCAATACAGATGATTATACTACCACAGTTTTCAGTCGATTTTTTCATACAAACTAGCGCGAAACCAAAGGTGACATAGTCCGATGAACTAGTCCTGGAAAATAGCCAACAATCACTTGTAACGTTGATCTTACAAAGCTTACGTGAAACTTACACATCATTAAAAATCATGTATTTAGCCCCATACTGTCACAGAATTGTCATATACAGCATTCAAAATTCGTCTCGGTTAAAAATGAATGTTCAGATCATAGATAAGGGATTTAAATATGGCTCCAGGCTTTAAAATCAAATGTGCAGTCATGTGTTTCATGTTAAGTAATGCAGCACATGCCGCCCAACCTACTACTGCGGCTGAAGGCCCTCAGAAAAGTGCTGGTGACAACCAGAGCCGCCCCAACCCAACGGTAAGCAATAACGCGCTCAACAACTTCATCAATGCTGATGCGCCATTCAGCTATGACTTTAGCCTGGGCGACCACCCTTCAAATATCCAGTTTTACGGCATTATTGATATTGCGCGCACCAGCATTAACCATTCTTTGCCAGAAAACTACGAGTTACCAAACAACTTTTACCCTTACAGTGGCGCAAAAAGAACCGCAAGAACCACCTCAAGAACAGAATGGGTAAATGGCGGCTTGCAAGCCTCCCGCTTGGGCATTAAAGGCGAAGTAGGCAAACTGCAATTGTGGCAGCGTGACTTTAAACTCATGTATCAATTTGAAGCTGGCTTCAACCCGCTGGATATGAAGCTGCATGATGCGGCACAGACCTTGGCCGATAACTCCGGCACCAACGCCAACTCCAGTGTCAGTGCCGACTCCTCCTTGAATGGTGAGTTTTTTGCCCGCCAAGCCTGGGTAGGTATAGACGGTGGCAGCCTTGGGCGCGTGTCATACGGTACACAATACAACCCCTTCTTTGAGATCACTAACCCATACGATCCTAACAGTAAAGCAGATACATTCTCCCCGCTGGGTGAGAGCGGTACAATTGGCGGCGGCGGCGGTATCTCTGAAAACTCGCGTATGAAGAACAGCCTGAAATATGGCAACACCTACAATGTAGAGGGTGTGGGCAAAATCAACTATGCAGGGATGTACCAGTTTGGCAATACCGCTGGCACCTCAGAAGGCTATGGTTACACTGGCCAGCTGGGATTTGAAAACAGCCTGTTTGGCGTTCAGTTTGCCTTTAACCGTTTTGACAATGCAGTCAAGGCAGGGTCAGCAGCGGCAGGAAATCCTGCAGCCAACGACACAATTTCCGCGGCACTGTATAACACTGAAGCGACCTTGCTTGCCTTGAAATGGACACCGAACAAGGAAATCAAATTCACCGGGGGCTGGGAATGGTATCGCCTGAAGCCTTCATCAGACCGGACGATCAAATACAACACACTGTTTGACCAGACTGTATTTGGTGGTGTTGCCACCTCTGCGCTGCAGCCAGGCTTTAAACAAGATAACAATGTGTACTATATCGGTGCCAGCTATGACTTCTCACAGCGTATTCCGGCACTGGCAGGCCTCACGGCATCTGTAGGTTACTATGACACACGGTTTGATGCGATTGATGGGCCAACCATTTCTACCAACTCTGAAGGCAAGATCGACACTTGGACCATGATTGCGGATTATCGCTTTAATAAACGCCTGGACACCTATGTGGCTTATACCAACAACCACTTCTCTGGTGACAAATATCCACGTGCAAGCACCTACCATGATGTCAACAGTGTAGGTGCAGGCATGCGCTTTAAATTTTAGATAACACCTGAAAAAGACCCAAACTGCTGCTTGGGTCTTTTAAAGCGCATACTCAATGGCGAAGCACGCGTATATTATTTACGCTGTACTAAACGCATATCCGTTTTTTTGAGGGGTACATTTATAGTAACTTTTAAGTTACTATGCAGTTTATCAACATTTTGCAACAAGCCGAAATGTGCTTAGCCGATATCTCACTAGCTGCTTTGTAACTAGCTGCAATTAGCTTCTTAGCCAGCGAAAATAATCATTAATTAACCGCAAGCAGATAGCCTGATTCATCTGGTATAGATTTAATTGAGGGAGCTCACTTAATTCACCCATGGGTAGAACAGGAGTTGCTAAGAGCAAGAAGACTATTTTAATCCTTGATCAAGATGATGACATTGCAAAAATCATCAGCCTGGAGGCCGAGAGCCTTGGATTTGAAGTTCGGGTATTCAAAGATCCCATATGTTTTATTGAACATATTCCGACATGCGCCCCGTCTCACTTGGCGATTGATTTAATCATGCCATCCCTGGATGGTCTTGCATTACTGAAAAACCTGATCCAGATCGATTGTAAATCCTCGATCATTCTGACCAGTGGTATCGGAACAGCCACACTTCATGACGCGCAGCTCACAGCAATTAAACACAAGTTAAATGTCAGAGGCATATTAGACCGGCCATTTAACCATTTAATTTTAAAAAACATGTTGTCAGATCTCACTTCTGTTGACCTGTTTGCAGATTTAACTACCGCATTACGCGGGCAAAAATTCGTCGTGGATCACGACACGCTGCAAGAAGCCCTGCACAAAAATGAATTCATTCTGTACTACCAGCCTCAAGTAAATTTACTGAGTGGGGAAATTATCGGGCTTGAAGGCCTGATGCGATGGCACCATCCCCAATCGGGCATCAAACTACCTGAAGTTTTTATTCCGATCGCAGAGGAAACCGGCCTCATTGACCAGTTAACGGAAATTGCAATCGCTCAAGGATTTAACTTTATTAAAAAGCTTAACTCTATGCTGTCTCTTTCTTTGAATATTTCAGCAAGAAGCATCAAAGACAACCATCTTGTGCAAGTGCTCAACAAGTACTGTCAACAATTTGATATCGCCCCCCAAAGAGTTGTGTTGGAGCTTACAGAAACTACCACCATGAAAGACCCGGAAAAAGCACAGGATATTCTTAACCATCTTAGAACCAAAGGGTTCAGACTGAGTATTGATGACTTTGGTACAGGTTACTCATCTATGGCTCAACTCGCCCAGCTGCCTTTTTCAGAGCTTAAAATCGATAAATCCTTTGTCACCACCATGGAACACTCCCCTAAATCCATCAAAGTTATCGCTTCCACTATCAACCTTGCAGAGAGCTTGGGCATGGCAACCATTGCAGAAGGTATTGAAAACAGTATTGCTGCTATTGGCTTACGTGAACTGGGTTGTCACTTTGGACAAGGATATTATTTTGCACGCCCCATGGATCAACAAGCAACAGTGCAGTGGCTTAAAAGCTGGGGCGCGCCCTGACGCATACTCTCGTAGCGCATCCTGCTAAAAAGCTTTAAAAATCAATGCAGAATTACCCACACTGTTGCTATAAACAGTCGGCGAAAAGCAGGCTGTTTATAGCAACACAAACTTATTGAATGACGCCCAATTGTTGAAATAGACCATAAGCATCCATCACATCCCAGTGCTCGGCCAGTTTGCCGCTTTCAATACGAAAAATATCCACGGCATGAATGCTGTAATGCTTGCCAGTGGCTGGAATTCCCAGCCAATCACCGTGCTGTGTGCCAGAATAAACACCATAAACCCACACGTCATCCCCTTCTGCCACGACTTTTTCCAACTGATAATGCCAGTCAGGGACTGCCTTAAACCACTCAGCAAAAAACTGCTGAAAACCAGACGCCCCTTGTGGCACTAAGGGATTGTGCTGTATGTAGTCGGTGTGCACATATTGATCTATGTGGGTCAGTTCTTTTTTCACAAATACTTCATTCGCAAAATTTGCCAGTAATTGTTTGTTTTGTTGCGATATATCTTGGGCCATGGCGGACTCTCCGTAAATAAATGACAGGTAAAAAACAAATGCGCTTAACACCTCGCTAAACAACTTCATAAAACACTCCTCAAAAACAGTTCAAGATACGAACCGGAAAATGGAGTTGCGGATATTACTTTCATTGGTTACTATTAGTAAGTAGGCACCTAAAAGTAATATATATACTTGGGATAAACCATGAATGACCTCAACGACAATGCATTGAAAATTTCCAAGAGCTGGGATGCCTATCATGCACAATGCCCGACACGCCTGATGCTGAACAGAATTGCGGATAAATGGACAGTGTTAGTACTTGGTTTGCTGGAAATGGAAACAAAACGGTTTAGTGCATTGCAACGAGAAATTGGCGGCATTTCGCAAAAAATGCTGACGCAAACACTGCGTGGGCTTGAGAGAGATGGATTGATACAACGGACGGTTTACCCTTCAGTACCACCCAAGGTTGAATACACGATTACGCCATTAGGCAGCACGCTGGTCGGACTGTTAACTGCCATCCGGTTATGGTCAGAAGAGAGGTGGCCCCGTTTAGTTGGACAGAATGTTTGCTTTTTTAAGTGAAATATCTTGCGATTCTGTTTAAGCTGCCTTGGGTGTTGCGGGCAGGTGTTTAAAGTAAAACTCATCCGG
>NZ_JAVCAP010000014.1 GCF_030769565.1 Methylophilus aquaticus
CGCGTACAGTTCCATTTAGGTCTCCTTGGTTGAGCTGTTTTAAGCTTGCGAAACTTAAGAATACAGCTTGGTCTCGGAGACCGCATCATGGGCTTGCTAGATGATTATCAGGTCTTGAAAAGTAGCAAGGCTTCATCTATGTGGTGCTGAATTAGATTAGTCCACTTACCCGAACTTTCAGCAAGCTAAACAATTTACGCTGCTGTTTTATTAGGTAGGCTGTCTATTGGTGGCGATAATGACAGCCTTGGTTTGATACGTCATTTTTGAAATTCTCCCCATGGAAATCAAAGCCAACTTTATCGATAAGCTAAGTCTTGAAGCCAAGTTCGATGACTTCACGGGAAGGGCTGGCATAGTGGGCAGACATCATCGCCTGGTCGATAGCTACAAAAAACTGCATGCGGCGCGCTAGTATGCTGGTCAAGGCAAGCTAGGCAACCAGCACGACCAATGCGCCATCGCTTAGCTTTGATACAGAAGGTTTTCTTGGATGAAATGTAATACCTGAGGCGGTATTTCATTGTGTACGATGTCGTCGGCATGGCGCAATTGCGCACGCATGCGGGTAGAGGAAATATCTGGTGGTGTGATGGGTAAAAAGCTGATCAAGCCATTGTGTGCTGCTGCAAACGCGTTGGGTGCTTTTGTCATGTCTATGAATTTACCCTGGTGCGCAGTATGCAGAGTTAAGTTGTGCTCACTCTCTGCGCGGTGTACAACCACCAGATGACAGTAATCCAGTAACTCTAGCCAGCGGTGCCAAGTCGGTAGCTTTTGGTAGCTATCCTGGCCCATCATCAGGCATAAAGCCGCATCCGGGAACTGTTGGCGCTGATGCAGCAGTGTTTCAACGGTATAGGACGCGCCATAGCGTTCAAGTTCGCAGGTATCCAGCACAAAGTTGGCGTGGCCCTGGATGGCCAGTTGCACCATGGCTGCGCGATGTTGGGCGGAAACGGTTGGGGTTGTTTTGTGTGGCGGCAGTGCTGCGGGAATAAAGCGGATTTGCGTACAGTGCAGGGTTTCTAATACGGTGTGTGCAAGCGCAAGGTGTCCGTTGTGGATGGGATTAAAGGTGCCGCCAAAAATGCCAATGATTTCCATTTCAGCCATTCTTTGGGCACATCGCCGTGTTGCGAGGTGCTCGCAAACGCGCTGTACCCGCGCGAACGCTCTCTTTATTAAGCGCGTACGTGGCCGTCACCTAAAACCACATATTTCAATGAAGTGAGACCTTCCAGACCCACCGGGCCGCGTGCGTGCAGTTTGTCGGTGGAAATGCCAATTTCAGCACCAAAGCCGTATTCAAAGCCATCGGCAAAGCGGGTGGAGGCATTGACCATCACGCTGCTGGAATCCACCTCGCGCAGGAACTGGCGGGCTTTGGTGTAGTTTTCCGTCACAATGGCTTCAGTGTGCTGGCTGGAGTGTTTATTGATATGCTCAATGGCTTCATCGACGCCACTCACCACCTTGCACGAGATAATGGCGGCCAGGTATTCGGTGTAGTAATCCTCTTCCGTCGCGGCAATGGCTTGTGGCACAAGGGCACGTGTTTCGTCGCAGCCACGGATTTCAATGCCTTTGGCGGTCAGCATGTCGGCCAGTTTAGGCAGCGCTGTATTGGCAATGCTGCGCGCGACCAGCAATGACTCGGCAGTGTTGCATGTGCCCAGACGCTGGGTTTTGGCGTTTTCGAGTATGCGCACGGCTTTGTCCAAATCGGCTTCATCATCCACATAGACATGGCAATTTCCATCGAGGTGCTTGATGACCGGAATGCGTGCCTCGTTGCTGATACGTTCGATCAGGCCTTTGCCACCGCGTGGCACGATGACGTCCACATAGTGCTTCATGGTGATCAGTTCGCCCACGGCGGCGCGGTCTGTGGTTTCCACCACCAGCACGGCAGACTGTGGCAGGCCGGCTTGTTGCAGGCCCTGATGCACCAGCTTGGCCAGTGCCTGGTTGCAATGAATGGCTTCAGAGCCGCCACGCAGGATGCAGGCATTGCCGGACTTGATGCACAAGCCTGCGGCATCGACGGTCACGTTTGGCCGGGCCTCGTAAATAATGCCGATCACGCCCAAAGGCACGCGCATCTGGCCAATCTGGATGCCGGAAGGGCGGTATTTGAAGTTGCTCATTTCGCCAATCGGGTCTGGCAGGCTGGCGATTTGCTCCAAGCCCTCTGCCATTGTCGCCACCGATTTGGCACTCAGTGCGAGCCGGTCCAGCATGGCGGCTTCCATGCCATTGGCTTTGGCGGCGTCCAGATCTTGCTGGTTGGCGGCAAGCAGGGCTTTTTCGTGCTGGCGGATGAGGGCGGCGATATTGCGCAGCGCCTCGTTTTTGGTGTTGGTGTCGGCTTTTGCCATCAGGCGGGAAGCGGCTCTGGCCTGTTCCCCCAGTTGTTGCATGTAGTGTTTGATGTCCATGGTGTTATTTTAACCCAGATTTAACGCGCCCGATTCGCTGACCTGTGTTGCCCCGTTTTGCGGTTGGCGGCAATACGTGCAATGCCTGTACTCAGGCGTGAAAGTTCTAGCCAGGCATCCCCCTGACCCACGCCTTTGGCGATACGGTCAATCTCCGCCAGTTTTTGCACGGCGGCTTCGACCGGTTTATGCGGCAGCAGGTCCAATGCGCGTTTGACCAGTACCTGGCGGTCACCAAACAGGCGCGCCTGTGTCATGGCGGTTTGCGCAGATTGGCCCTGTTGCATGGCTAACCTGACTTGCAGCAGGGGGCGGAACAACCAGATCAGGGGATTCATGACGGCGACAGCCGTTTCGCCTTCTTCGCGCAGGCCTTCGATAATGCGCAAGGTACGGGCCGGGTCACCTTGCAGCATGGCTTCACCCAGTTGCGAGACGTCAAAACGGGCCACATTGAGTACGCATTGACGGATGGCTTCGTCGGATAATGCGCCGGCTGGATAGAGCAGGCCCAGTTTCTGGATTTCCTGATGGGCGGCCAGCAAATTGCCTTCTACTTGCTCGGCGATGAAGCGGCGGGAGCTTTCATCCGCAGATTGCTGTTGCAAGGCCAGACGTTGGCCGATCCAGTCTGGCAGCTGTGCCAGCGGTACCTGATTCTGTACCAGTAACACGCCCTGTTGTGAGAGCGCCTCATACCAGCCACTGTTGGTCATGTCGCGGTCAGGGGCGGGCAGGGTGATGATGATGGTGGTGTCTTCTACAGGGTGTGTAGCCAGTTGTTGCAGGGCTTTTGCACCATCCACCCCCGGTTTGCCGGTCGGGATATTGATTTCGAGGATGCGTTTTTCAGCAAACAGTGAAAAACTTTGCAGAAACTGGCTAATTTGCTGCCAGTTAAAGTAGCGCTCTACGGTAAAGCTTGCCCTTTCCTGTGCGCCTTGCTGGCGCGCGGCAGCACGAATCTGGTCGAGAGATTCGGTGATGGAGAGCGGCTCATCACCTGCCAGAATAAACAACTGCTGTTTGGGCGGCAGGTACTGTGCAAGTTGCGCGGCCTGTATGCGCATAGCGTCTATTCTGCTTTTTTGAGGGCAGACAGTCGACGCATAATGCCATTGAGCACGTCGGTCTGCATGCCCTCTGTCAGGCGCTTTTCTTCCGCTTGTTTGGCCAGCAGGCTGGAGTCGTTATAGGTATAGTCGCGTCGGGCTTCCATCACCATCGGAAGTGCCCAAGTGGCATCACTGGCAATTTTGGTGCGGAAATGCACGCGATAATAGAGTTCGTACTCTCGCACCACACCGGTACCGCTCAATGAAAGAATACGTTTTTCGTTCTCGTCTTTCAGCAGTTCAACCCGTAATTCAGCCTCTTCGCTGTTTTCTACCAGTTTAATGCCCTGACTGGTCAGGCTTTTGCGTAAAGCAGGCATCACCAGGCTGCTGCCGGTGAGTTGTACGGTTTTGAACACAATGGGCGCGGGCTGACGCAAGTGAAAGCCGCAGGACGTTAATACTGCAATTAAAATCAGCCATCCACATTGATGTAGAAGGGTATTAAACCCAAATGTTCTGAGAGGCTGTTGCAACATGTTCGTCCTTTCGCGCGCGTGTGATTATGCGACCACAATATTAATCAGTTTGTTTGGCACCACGATGATTTTTTTCACGCTGCCTTCATTCAAAAACTTCTGTACGAAGTCCTGATTGACCGCCGTCGCTTCAATTTGTTCTTTGGCCATGCTTTTGGGGATGCTGATGCTGCCGCGCAGCTTGCCATTGACCTGCACCACATATTCCACTTCATCTTGCACCAGCGCCGAGGTGGCTGGCTCAGGCCATTTGGCCGTGAGGATATCTTCACCCAGATTGAGTTCTTTCCAGACGGTCTGCGCAATATGCGGTGCGATAGGGGACAGTACCCGTAATAGAATCGAATAACCCTCAAAAGCCACGGCTTGCCAGTTGGCTTCAGCTTCTTTGAGCACTTTTTCGAGTGTGTTGAGTATTTTCATGCAGGCAGAAGCGACGGTGTTGAATTGCAATTTGGCCAGATCCACATTGGCTTGCTTCAAAACTGTATGAATTTCACGTCTATGGTTTGCCAGCTCGCCATTGAGTTTGGTCGGCATGTCGCTGGCTTTGCTTTCCGAGAGTGTCACACCAAAATTCCATACCCGTTTAAGAAAGCGATGCGAGCCTTCGACGCCACTGTCTGACCATTCGAGTGTTTGCTCAGGCGGTGCCGCAAACATCATGAAAAAGCGTGCGGTATCTGCACCGTATTGTTCAATCAGCGATTGCGGGTCAACGCCGTTACGTTTGGACTTGGACATGGTGCCGATGCCCTGATACTCAATGGCTGAGTCATCTTTTAACAGCTTGGCACCGGTGACCTTGCCGTTGCTGTCCTGTACCAGTTCAACTTCTTCAGGTGCAAAATACTCAATGCCGCCTTTGGCCGTACGGCGAGAGAAAATATGGTTCAGCACCATGCCTTGTGTCAGCAGGTTGGCAAATGGCTCGTCATAATTGACGAGACCCATGTCGCGCATGACCTTGCTCCAGAAACGTGAGTACAGCAGGTGCAGAATAGCGTGCTCGATGCCGCCAATGTACTGGTCTACAGGCATCCAGTGGTTGGTTTGCGCATCGACCATGCTATCGGCGCTGAAGCCGGAGGCGTAACGTGCGTAATACCAGCTGGAATCGACAAAGGTATCCATGGTGTCGGTTTCGCGTTTGGCAGGTTTGCCGCAGCTTGGGCAAGTGCAGTTCACAAAGCTTTCCAGCTTGTTCAGTGGATTGCCGGAACCATCTGGCACACAGTCTTCTGGTAATTTGACCGGAAGCTGATCATCAGGGACTGGCACATCGCCACAATCGTCGCAGTGAATGATCGGAATCGGGCAGCCCCAGTAACGCTGGCGGGAAACGCCCCAGTCACGCAGGCGCCAGTTGGTTTGTTGGCCACCCAATGCTTTGGCTTCGAGGTCAGCTGCAACAGCCTCCACAGCTTGCGAGTAGTTCAGATCGTTATATTTTCCGGAAAAAATACATACGCCTTTGCTTTTGTCGCCGTACCACTCCTGCCATCTTGCGAGATCAAAGCTTTGGTCGAGCACGCTGATGACTTGTTTGATCGGCAGATTGTATTTTTTGGCAAAGCCAAAATCGCGCTCGTCATGCGCCGGCACGGCCATGACGGCCCCTTCGCCGTAGGTCATCAGCACATAGTTGCCCACCCATACAGGCACTTGTTCGCCAGTCAGTGGGTGTGCAACGGTCAGGCCGGTATCCATACCTTCTTTTTCCATGGTGGCCATATCGGCTTCCATGACCGAGCCTTGTTTGCATTTCTCGATAAACGCCTGCAAGGCAGGGTTGCCCTGGGCAGCATGGGTGGCCAGCGGGTGTTCGGCAGCCACTGCACAGAAGGTCACGCCCATGATGGTGTCGGCGCGCGTGGTAAATACCCACAGTTTGCCTTCGTCAATCAGTGTACCAGCGCTGTTTTTAATCTCGTGGGTAAACGCAAAACGCACGCCTGTGCTTTTGCCTATCCAGTTGGCCTGCATAGTTTTCACGCGTTCTGGCCAGCCTGGCAGCTTATCCAGATCATCCAGCAGTTGCTGGGCATAGCCGGTAATGTTCAGGTAGTAACCAGGAATCTCGCGCTTTTCAACCAGCGTGCCAGTGCGCCAGCCACGGCCATCAATGACTTGTTCATTGGCCAATACGGTTTGATCCACCGGGTCCCAGTTCACTACCTGGGTTTTTTTGTAGGCAATGCCTTTTTCCAGCATGCGTAAAAAAAGCCACTGGTTCCATTTGTAGTATTCCGGCTGGCAGGTGGCCAGTTCACGCGACCAGTCGATGGCAAAGCCCAGTGACTTCAGTTGCTTGCGCATGTAGGCAATATTGTCATAGGTCCATTGCGCAGGTGGCACGCTGTTTTGAATCGCCGCATTTTCGGCAGGCAGGCCAAACGCATCCCAACCCATGGGCTGCAGCACGTTGTAGCCTTTCATGTGGTGATAACGGCTGAGCACATCGCCGATTGTGTAGTTACGCACATGCCCCATATGCAGTTTGCCACTTGGGTAGGGGAACATCGATAAACAGTAGTACTTGGGTTTGCTGCTCTCAGCTTTGGCTTGAAAGCTTTGTTTGGCTTCCCAATGTTGTTGTGCCTGTTGTTCGACTTCTTTAAATGGATACTGCTGTTGCATGTTGAAAATGACTTGGTGATAAAAAAACCAATTATACCTGAGAAGCTTCTGTGCATTGTCCGGACTAGGCTTCGGTGCTGAGATTTTTAGCACCTAATGACGTGGTGCTGGTTGATATCACGCACATTGGTTGTGAATTGCAGCTTATCAACCAGCCGTCGCTCTGGCCAGCCTGATTGCTAAATTGTCATCATAACAATTTATATAAATAAATCATTATGTTAATGATTATCGCGATATTCTGGCATGGAGGTTGCAATGGTGAGTTACGCCAATAGCATTTATCAGGATATAGAATATGCGAAAACCCAAAAAAAACATGATTGTGATTGCGACTGCGATCTCGTTACAGGCCAATGCCGGATTTGTACTGGCAGAAATGGACGAAGAGAAAAAGAAGAGTACGGTGAAGGTCGATGCGATTGAAGTGAAAGGCATTTTGCCGGATCGGCTGGAGTCGGTGCCGGGCGCCTATTTTGTCGTGGACGAGAAACAACTCAATGAGCGGCGTCCCTTTTCAATTCAGGAGGCGCTGAATACTGTGCCGGGTATCAACGTAGTCAGTGAAAACACCTTTGGTCTGGGTGTAAACATCGGTGTGCGTGGCTTGAACCCACGGCGAACCTCGCGAACTTTGTTGATGGAAGATGGCATGCCGCTGTTTCTGGCGCCTTATGGTGACCCGGCTGCACATTACACCACCCCGCTTGAACGTGTGCAGCGGATTGAAGTGGTCAAGGGCTCGGGCCAGATTTTATATGGCCCGCAAACAGTAGGTGGCATGATTAACTTTGTCACGCGTCCGGTACCCAATGACGGCAAGGTGCACGGCACAGCCTCCGCCATGCTGGGTAATAATGATTTCACCAGTTTGTACGGCAATATTGGTGCCGGTGACGAGCGTGGTGGCTTGATGATTGATGCCTTGCATAAAAAAGGCGATGGCATTCGTGACAACCATGATTTTGAGATTCAGGAATACACCGCCAAGGGGCAGTTGAACCTGTCTGACCGGCATACCCTGATTGCCAAGGCCAGCTACTTCCGCGAGGATTCCCATGTGTCAGAAACAGGGCTGGGCCTGGTGGAGTATCACGAGGATAAATATCAGGCGCCCACTGGCAAGAATGATGTATTTGAACATGAGAGAAAAACATTTCAACTACAGCACTTGTTTCAGATTAACAACCAGGTCAAGTTAAGCACACAGGCGTATTATGCAAAGTCTGACCGCGCTTCATTCCGTCAAATTAATGATCCAGGCACGCTGGGTGGGCGTTCGGTGATGGATCGATGTACCGGTTTAGGCGTTGCAACTGAAGCCAATGCAGAGCAATGTGGTGGTCGCTGGCGTCCACGTGAGTACGAATATTGGGGCATTGAACCACGTTTGGATCTGCAGCACAGCTTGTTCGGGATTGAAAGTAACGCAGTCGTTGGTTTTCGTTACCATCGCGAGGATATTGCGCGCAACCAGTATCGTGGCAGTGATCCAAGAATTCAGAGTCAGGCATATGCCGAAGCCTTTGGCGATCACCGCGAGCAGATTCATACCAATGTGGAAGCCAAATCCTATTATGCCCAGAATACATTTTATGTCGGTGATTGGACGTTTACGCCTGGGCTGCGCGTAGAGGATCTGCGTATTAAAACCGATATTCGTCGCGCTGAAGGGGCTGCGCAAAACAATCCTGAATCTAAGGCAACGAATAATCAAACGAAGGTGCTGCCCGGGTTTGGCTTGACCTGGAATGGTATTGAAAACACAACATTGTTTGCCGGGGTGCACAAGGGATTTGCACCGCCACGCCCAGACCGGGATATTAATGCGCCAGGTGGGGCGAATACTGCGGTTGTGGTAAACACCAGGCCAGAAGAGAGCACCAACTGGGAACTTGGAATGCGCTCGCAATATTTTAATGGCGTCAGTCTTGAAACTACACTGTTTCACACTGTTTTTGACGACATCGTTGTCAATGGGTTAACAACAGGTACTTTCATTAATGGCGGTAAGTCTGAACACAGTGGTATTGAGTTTGCAGGCCGCGTTGATTTTGGCAGGATTTATAACACCTCTCATAACTTCTACATTTCTGGCTCATACACGAATCTGTTTACTGCTGAGTTTAAGAAGACCAATGCTGGCGCCAGCATCCAAAGTGGTGACCGATTACCATATGCGCCCAAACACCTTGCTTCACTGAATGTTGGATACCAGCACCCCATTGGGTTGGATGCGCGTATTGGTGTCGATTATGTCAGCGAACAGGAAGAAGATGTCGCGTTTAGAGACGGCAGAAGCAGTGCAAACGTATTGCGCGGCGTCACAGGTGATATTCCCGCCTATGCGCTGATTAACGCAACGGTCAACTATAAGCCTGTAGGTAGCCAGCTGACCTACTTTGCGAGTGCCTACAACCTGGGAGACCGGGAGTATCTCGCCAGCCGCGTGGACGGGATGGTAGCAGGGCGTCAGCGTCAGGTGTTTGCCGGGATTCGTTACGACTTCTAAGCCACGCTTGAGCACGACAAATAAAAAACACACAGCCCGCAATTGCGGGCTGTGTGTTTAAGACGATACAGTATTGCTGTTATTTCAATGCCGCAAAAATTTCTTCTTTGATCACATTCAGTTCGCCCAGGCCGTTCACTTTGACATATTTGGGTGCGCCACCGGTGCCGGAGTTGGCCCAGCCTGAATAGTAGCCGATGAGTTGTTCGGTTTGGTCATGGTAAACCTGCAAACGTTTCAACACGACCTCTTCCTTGTCATCATCTCGTTGTACCAGTTCTTCACCAGTCAAGTCATCTTTACCGGCCACTTTGGGCGGGTTAAATTTGACATGGTAAGTACGGCCAGAAGCAGGATGGCTGCGGCGGCCACTCATGCGCTCGACAATCGCCTCATCCGGCACGTCAATTTCCACCACGTAATCAATCGCTACGCCTGCGTTTTTCATCGCTTCGGCCTGCGGAATGGTGCGTGGAAAGCCATCAAACAGGAAGCCGTTGGTGCAATCGGCGTCTTTGATCCGCTCTTTCACTAGACCAATAATTACTTCGTCTGGCACCAGGCCGCCTGCATCCATAAATTTTTTCGCTTCCAAGCCCAGCTGGGTGCCAGCTTTGACCGCTGCACGCAACATGTCACCGGTAGAAATTTGCGGAATGTTGAATTTTTCTTTGATGAAAGTGGCCTGGGTGCCTTTACCGGCTCCTGGCGCGCCCAGCAGAATCAAACGCATGTCATGCTCCAAACATTGGTTTTTGAAAAAAGTGCATTATATCAGGCTAAAAATGGCTGACCTAGCTGAATGAGGGCAGATTAACTGGCCGCCGCGATAAAGTTGCTGATGTCGACAAATTCAGCCACGCCCAGATTCTCGGCCCGCAGTTGCGGGTTGATCCCCAGCGCTGTGAATCCGGCGTCATCCAGCAGGCCTTTCAGCGTATTGCGCAAGGTTTTGCGACGTTGACCAAAGGCGGCTGTG
The DNA here is from genome assembly GCF_030769565.1 of Methylophilus aquaticus. Taxonomy (GTDB): domain Bacteria; phylum Pseudomonadota; class Gammaproteobacteria; order Burkholderiales; family Methylophilaceae; genus Methylophilus; species Methylophilus aquaticus. The sequence continues at coordinate 10,167 of NZ_JAVCAP010000014.1, forward strand.
ACTACTTTGGCAAATAGTGCCTCATCAGTTGCAGGGTAGGGAAGCGTCTCGTAAGGGATGCATCTGACAAAGGCAGACTCCACTTTGGGGGCCGGGTCAAAGGCTTCTGGCGGCACGGTAATCAGATACTCCATCTGCAGGCGGTATTGCAGCATGACAGACAGGCGTCCGTATTCAGGTGTGGAGGGTTGCGCCACCATGCGCTCGACCACTTCTTTTTGCAGCATGAAGTGCATGTCTATGATTTGGGCCGTGTTTTCCAGTAATTTGAATAGAATTGGGCTGGAAATGTTGTAAGGCAAATTACCTACGACGCGGATACGGGGCCCAATCAGCCCGAAATCAAATTTCAAGACGTCGGAGTTATGTATGGTGATTTTTCCGGCAGGGTAAAAGCCTTGCATCCACTGGATGATGTCGCGGTCGATTTCAACTACGTGCAAATGGTCAAGATGCCGGATCAGCGGTTGCGTCATAGCGCCCAGGCCCGGGCCAATTTCAACCATCAGGTCTTCTGTGTTTGGATGGATTGCGGTGATCAAACTCTGAATAATGGCTTGATCGGTCAGGAAGTTTTGTCCAAACCGTTTTTTTGCTTGATGTTTCATGCGTGCTTAGGTGTCTGCGAGTTGGTCTGCTTGTGTGCGATTTCAATGGCCAGGTGGATAGCGGAGAGCAGGCTGCCGATATCGGCGTTGCCGCTCCCGGCAATATCCAGTGCGGTCCCGTGATCCACCGAGGTGCGAGTAATGGGTAAACCGAGTGTGACATTGACGCCCTCGCCAAAACTCGCATGTTTGAGGACGGTCAAGCCCTGATCATGGTACATGGCGAGAAAGGCATCGGCTTGTGCGAGGTTTTTCTGCGAGAACAGGGTGTCGGCCGGCAGTGCGCCGACCAAATCCATACCTTCTGACCGTAAGGCATTCAGCACCGGATTAATTGTTTTAATCTCCTCATCCCCCAGATAGCCGTTTTCACCTGCATGCGGATTAAGGCCGGCAACGTAAATGCGCGGTTTTTCAATGCCAAACTTGTGTATGAGGTCATGATGCAAAATGTGCAGCGTGCTGGTCAGCGATGCCTGCGTAATGGCGGAACTGACTTGCGTGAGCGGAATGTGGGTGGTTGCCAGTGCAACACGCATGCCACCGCCCGTCAGCATCATTACCACTTGCGGGGTGTGGGTCGTTTCCGCCAGATATTCGGTATGGCCGGTAAAGGCAATGCCTGCGTCGTTGATAATGCCTTTATGCACGGGGGCCGTGACCATGGCATCAAATCTGCCAGTTTGACAACCTTCTCGTGCAATATCGAGCATGTTTAATACATAAGCGCTGTTTTTGGCATTGAGTGTCCCCGCAACGACGGGCGCGGGTACATGAACATCAAGCACACACAATCTGCCATCACCGGTGTGTGCCTGGGGTCGCTCTGCAAAGGCATAGGTTTTAAGTGACAAGCCCAATTGCGCAGCACGGGTATGCAATGCGGCAATATCTGCCAACACCACCAGCCCGGCAGGCAGTGCCTGAAAAGCCAGTTTGACACAGACATCGAGGCCAATACCAGCAGGCTCACCTGAAGTGATGGCAATACATGGCAGGCTGGACATGCTGTTTAGAACTTGTCTTCCAGACGCAGTTCGACAAAGGCTTTATCGCGCATTTCGCGTATCCAGTCGTTGTAGGCTTCTTCAGCCTTGCGCGCACGGATCTCCTGACGCGCTTTCAGGCGTTTGGACTCTTTGGACATATCCTGCTTGCGGCGTTCCAGCACCTGAATAATATGCCAGCCAAATTGACTGCGTATCGGTGCACTGATTTCGTTGATGGCAAGTTCGCTCATGGCTTTTTCAAACACTGGCACGGTATCACCAGGATTTAACCAGCCCAGATCGCCGCCACTGGAAGCGCTGCCGTCATCCGAGTATTGACGAGCCATGTCTTCAAATGCGGTGCCATGATCAAGCCGTTCTTTAATGCCGTCAATTTTTTGCCTGGCTTCTTTATCCGACAAAATTTCATTGGGTTTTAACAAGATGTGGCGCACATGCGTTTGATCCACAATCATGGAGTTATTGCTGGCACGTCGATCATTTAACTTAAGGATATGCACGCCACTTCCGCTGCGGATAGGTCTGGTCACGCCACCCGCCTCGACAGTTTTGATGATTTCCAGAAACTGGGCAGGCATTTGCTGGCCACTACGCCAGCCCAGGCTTCCGCCTTCCAGTGCATTGGGCGCATCAGAAAAGCTCGCTGAGGCCTGTTCAAAAGTCATCCCTTCTGACAAAGCTTTAATGACTTGCTCTGTACGCGCTCTGGCTTTTTGAATATCTTCAGGTGAACTGTCTTCAGGCAAGCGAATTAAAATCTGCGACATATTAAACTCATCGAGATCACCTTGGCTTTCTTGCGATGTCAGATAGTTGTCAATTTCGGCTTCCGAAATATTAACTTTATTATCTACCTCACGTTCGCGCAGACGCGCGATGATAATGTCATTGCGAATATCTTCACGGAATTTGTAGAAATTAGTACCGTCATCTTGCAATGCTTTTTTGAAAGCTGGCATAGTCAGATTGTTTTGTTCAGCAATCCGTTCTATGGTTTTATCCAGTTGCGCATCATCGATCTTAATCCCTGTTTGCCCTGCCAGCTGCAATTGCAGACTGTCTACAATCAGGCGCTCCAGAATTTGTTTTTGCAAGATATCCTGAGGCGGGACTTCGGCGCCTTTTTTTAGCATTTGGGCTTTAATCGCTTCAGTGCGATCAGTCAGTTCGCGTTCGGTGATGACTGATTGATCGACCACCGCAATAATCCGATCCATTTTTTCAATAGCGGCTTTTTCGGCGGCCATCAGATTGACTGACAAGGTTGTCAAAAGCACACCTGCCAGCGTTGTTCTAGATAAGTAATTCATCATTCTACGTTCTGTTCTCTGTAAATCCCCGGAATGTCATTAGTTCGCATGTAAGTGGGGATGTTTCGTTTGACAATATTGAGTGGATTGGCACCAATCGAGGTCAAGCCACCTAATTCGAGTTGGAAAAACATCGCATAGTTCGCATTGGCGGTTGCCGTTTGGACACGTTGCATTACTGCGCGACCTTGCCAGCAGCCTGCGTCATACTCCAAACCAGCCAGCGACTGTACAGCATTGTTATCCCGAATAGAGTAATTTAGCCTGCCGATACCATACCAGCGGTTGCCCAGCGGCCATTGGCCCGAAACATCTAATTGTTCCAATGTGTTCGCGGTGTAGCGATAGCCAAAATTCAATGATTTTCCTGGCTCGGGATTGTAACGCAGCAAAAAGTTGTTTCGTTCCATATTGCTACGGTCGGGATCGTATTGCCAGAAGGTATCCAGATTCAGACGGCTGGAAAGTCTGGCGGTAAATCCTGCCAAAATATCTGAAGACTTCCTGTTGTTTAAACTGGTGTTAGGTAGCGATACTTGCAAGTCGTCAAAGTAGAAGCGCTGCCCCAACGTTGTGCTCAATCGTTCAATTCCTGTCTCGCTATCAATGAATCGGCTTGTCATTGCCAGCGTGACCTGGTTTGCATTGCTGAATCTGTCATCACCATTAAACTGGTTTTCATTGAAAATCGAGTTTTGATTCAGTGTTGCCAACGCAGTATCAAAAATTGGAAACTTGCTTTGGTCTTTGTAAGGCACATATAAGTAATAAACACGAGGTTCAAGTGTGTTCGTATATTTTGTATCGAACAGAGTGGACTCTCGATCAAAGTACATTCCGGAATCAAGGCTAACGATCGGCAGCGTTCTTTGCAACGAATTGTATTCGTTATTGTAACCGACCGGTCTGTTGTCATTTAAGTTGTATTGAATGGTATGCACACCTATCTTGGGTGTGATATAGCCAAAAGAAGTATTGACCGGATAGGACACCGATGGATACAAGCTGAATCGCGACCCTGTCGGTAAGGTGCCAGCCTCTTTCATGCTGTCAAAGTACACGAATTGGCTGGTGGTTTGCGTGGTAAATCCTTTCCACTCGTTGTTGTACGTCATGGTTAACTGTGGTAGGCGCTGGTACACAAAAGAAACATTGTCCAGGTTTTGGTATCGTTGTACGGTTCCGTTGAACGTCAGATGCTCATCGTGATAATTCAGAAATGCGGTTTGTGGCAAATTTACGCGTGAGGTCACTACAATTCTGGTAGCCATTTCAGAGAAATACTTATCATCGGAAACTTTTTCGAGGTTGTAGCCACCAGACCAATGGTCACTGAACTGTTGGGTGTGCGCCAGCTTTGCGTAGTAGCGTGTTTCTTCGGTTGTACTATCCTTGTCGAGATATTCGAAGTTGTTAATGCCAGAGTAATTTTCACCAAGGTAGCGGAATTCGCCTTGAAGCTGCAGGCCGCGTTTGCTTAAAATGCGAGTAGCAATTGTTGCATCCATGTCCGGGCTAATATTGATGTAATAAGGCGTCAATAATTCGAAGCCGCTGCGTGAAGTCGTTCCCATCAGCGGTGCAAGCAAACCGCTTTTGCGCTGATTGTTATACGAGAAACTCATCCAGGGGGTATATAAAATTGGAACGCCCTTGAACTGAATATAGGCATTGGTTGCATCGCCAGTACGTGTATAGTCATTGAGCTCAAGATCATTGGCTTTAATGTACCAGTCATCAGAGTTGGCGGGACAAGAAGTGTAGCTGGCTTTGGAAAGCCGTTTTACGTCTTGCCCTTCAAACAGCACTTGTTTGGCTGAAATTCTGATATTGTCAAAATTAGATTGTTTATTCTCAGTGCCTGATGCCAGGCTGTCGTCGAGATAGCGTTTGGGGTCGCTGATTAAAATGGCTTCATCGCTTAAGAGCGGGCTCTTGTCCTGATCACTGGGAGGGGGCGGTGCACTCTTGAACTCGATTGAAACGTCGCGCATTTCACCTATGCTTTCGCTCAGGCGCATACGCAACATAGGTCCGGTAATCTTGGCTTGCCCCATGGTAATTACTGCATTGCCATCCACCTGCAATTCGTCGTTTTGCATATCATAACGAATGTCATCGCCAGTGATTTTCTGATTGTCTTTCCGGATAATGGCGTTGCCTGTTGCGCGTAACTGACGGTCGATGCGCAGCTGCAGTGTATCTCCTTCGATTTCGATGGCACCGGGCAATACGGCTGTTTCAGCGACCATAATAGGGGTTTCAATAACTGTGGGCGGTTCGTCTGCACGCACAGACGTTGCCCCGAGCATGCTGGTAGCAATAACTGCCAGAATCAGGCACATACCCCGATCTTGAAAAGTGGATGAAGATGCTTGCAAGTTAGTATTATGAATAATTGATTTCAGAACCACCTGCCAAGAGGCGACGCCAGTGCTTTCCTACCATCAGGCAACCAGCCTGACCAACATTTTTTAAGTGCAGTATATTATTCATGAAAACGGCTAAAAAGTCATTTTTCACTTAAAATGTGAGTCGCATTTTAACAGTTAAGTATTCATGGTCGTTAGTCTTAATTCAATGAGTCGGGATTTTTGTGGATAGAAAGCATCAACTAGAACAGTGGCTGGCAACCGTAGTTGCAAAACCATTTACCTTGACAACAGCATCGGCGGATGCCAGTTTCCGGCGTTATTTTCGCGTGCATGTAGGCAATGAAACACTTATTGCCATGGATGCACCGCCTCCGCAAGAAGATTGCCGCCCATTTGTGAAGGTCGCAGGGTTGCTGCTTGCAGCAGGGGTCAATGTGCCTCAAGTGATTGCGCAGGAGCTGGAACAGGGCTTTTTACTGTTAAGTGATCTAGGCAATGATACTTACCTCTCCCAACTGACGCCGGAAAATGCCAAGTCACTGTATGGTGATGCCTGCCAGGCTTTGATCAAGATGCAGCTTGCGACGCAGGCGGAGAACTGCCTGCCACCTTATGATGCTGCGCTATTGATGCGCGAGTTGCAACTCTTTCCGGAGTGGTATGTGGGAAAACACCTGGGGCGCACGCTCAATGTGGCGGAGCAGGCGGTCATCGATAAAACGTTTTCCTTGCTGATCGATAATGTTCTGCAACAGCCACAAGTCACAGTGCATCGTGATTATCACTCGCGCAATTTAATGGTGACTGCCGAACACAATCCCGGGGTACTCGATTTTCAGGATGCAGTGATCGGTGCCATTACTTATGACCTGGTTTCTCTGTTTAAAGATGCCTATATTCAGTGGGATGAAGCTGACCTGATGGATTGGGTAGTCCGTTACTGGCAAGCGGCCAAACAGGCCGGATTGCCGGTCAATGCAGATTTTGGTCAGTTTTATAAAGATTTTGAGTGGATGGGTGTGCAGCGGCACATTAAAGTACTGGGGATTTTTGCGCGCTTGTATCATCGGGATGGCAAGGACGGTTACCTGAAAGACATGCCTTTGGTGATGCAATATTTGCAATCCGCCTGTGAGCGGTATGTCGAGTTGCGTCCTTTTCTCAGGCTATTGCGCGAACTGGAAAAGGTGGCCTGAGCATGCGCGCCATGATCTTGGCAGCCGGGCGTGGCGAGCGTATGCGTCCACTGACAGACCATACGCCCAAGCCTTTGCTGGTGGTAGGTGGCAAGCCGCTGATTGTCTGGCATATTGAGCAGCTTGCGCGTGCAGGAATCACTGAGCTGGTGATCAATCACGCGCACCTCGGCGTACAAATCGAGGAGGCGTTGGGGCATGGCACGCAGTGGGGCGTTTCCATCCAGTACAGTCCAGAAAAAGTGGCGCTTGAAACTGCGGGAGGGATTGCATACGCTCTGCACTTGTTAGGCAGCGCGCCATTTCTGGTGATTAATGGCGATGTGTATACCGATATTGACTATGCAAGCGTGCAATTGACACAGGACAAATTAGCTCATCTGGTGTTGGTGGATAATCCTGTTCAACATCCCGAGGGTGATTTTTGTTTGCACAATGGCCTGGTCGAGGCCGAGGGCAGGCACAAACTGACATTTTCAGGTGTGGGCGTGTATCATCCACACTTATTTGAATCCGTCACCAAAGGCGAACCGGCCAAACTGGCTCCTTTGTTGCGGCAAGCCATGCAAACCGGGCACGTCAGTGGACAGCATCATCACGGGGTATGGCATGATATTGGTACGCCGGAACGCTTGCTGCAACTGGATATTGCGCTGAAAAAACAACAGGCTTAATGGCCTTAATTTTAATAACAGGGAACGCTATGAAACCACCCTATGAACATCGTACAGACCGTTTGGCGCATCATGTCCTGATGTGGATAGAGCGCCTGGGCCTTGCACTGGTCACCGTAGCCACTTTTTTCTCATTGGCACACGAGCTGGCACGTATGTGGCATGCCGGCATGGTGGGGCTGGGCGATTTATTGCAGCTGTTTTTATATCTGGAAGTGTTTTCCATGATCAACAGTTACTTCGGTTCAGGCAAGCTGCCGATGCGTTATCCGATTTACATCGCAATGGTTGCGCTGGCGCGGTATTTGTTGCTCGACATGAAAGAGATGACCGAAACCCATATGCTGGCCGTGTCATCAGCCATTTTTATTCTCGCAATTTCAGTGCTGGCGATGCGCTTTGGACATGCCAGATTTCCGTATGAGGATATTCCAGAACAGAAACGTGATTTACTTTAAATGCCCGGTAGAAAAGCACTTATGCCGACATAGTTTTGCTAATGACTGTCACCTGATTTCTGCCTTTAGCTTTTGAGGCATACAACGCCTGGTCTGCGCGCGAGATAAATGATTCTGGAGATTCCCCATGCAGGTAAGGGGTCACTCCTAATGAAATGGTGATATTTGATATCTGTGCTTGAGAAACACTGTTTTTAATAGTGATTTTCTCCACTTTTTTACGAATGTCTTCTGCAATTTTTTCAGCAATTTCCAAACTGGTCTCAGGTAACAGTAATACAAATTCTTCGCCGCCATATCTGGCTGCGGTTTGGTGTGCAGCACCTGCGGACTGCAATATCTGAGCAACAGCTTTAATCACTTTGTCACCAAATAAATGACCGTAGCTGTCATTTATCTTTTTAAAGTAGTCTATGTCTGCCAGCAACAGGCATGGCGGTTTTTGCAGATTATCTAACTGAAGTTCATAGCTGGATAAACATTGCCCAAGCGCAGCATCAAACCCTTTTCGATTGATTAGTCCGGTCAGCCCATCGGAAATGGCTTCCTGTCTGGCTTTGGTGATTTCGTCTTTGAGACGCACCATTTCTTCAGCGCTGGTCTCCAGTTTTGATTGTAAGTTATTGATAGAGCCTTGCATATTCAAGGTTTGATTAAGAATGGCTTGCAGATTAAGGTCAGAGGTATGGTCGCGTTGTTGGATCTTGTCTGACCAGCTTTGCAGTGCATTTTTAAATTGCGTGGTGTCTTCTCCGGCTTTCGAAGTCGAGCTGCTGATGTCCGTCATCACCTGGCTAAAACGGTCAATAATTGCCTGTGCACCCGCATCATCAATCTTTGCAATATGATGTTGAAACAGGCGTGTTGTACTTTTTTCGTTTAGCTTTTTTTCTTTTTCTATTAAAGCGTCAACCTCTTCAATCAATTTAGCATGTTCGCCTGAAGCATACTCGTACCATACCGCATAGCTCACTGGGTGAAACGCAGCATCCTGCTGGGTCATATGGTTGACCGCCAGCCGAAGATATTCGGCACTTTTCTCTTTAGTGACCTGATATTGCATCGTGTGATCTCTCAATGGTGATTTTAAAAATTTTTATATAAACCTGCTTCTAATAACGGCGCATTTGCCGGATGATTAAGGGTAGCGTTAAAAAATGATATGAAATGCAGAACCTACACTGCATATAAGTTGTGTTTTATATTCATTGGAGAATTGGGTGAACCCAGTTGATTTACAGAAACTAGTCAGCATGACCATGCCATTCGGCCGATACAAGGGTCGCTTGCTGGCTGACTTGCCGGGAAATTATTTGAACTGGTTTGCGAGGGAAGGCTTTCCACCGGGGGAACTTGGCAGGTTGCTGCATTTGATGCAGGAGATTGATCACAATGGGTTGTCTGGACTGCTACACCCGCTGCGGCAAACATCCACACATGATTAAGTACATTGCTTGGCTATTCGTCTGGTGGGGGTGTTGTCCACCGCTTGCCTCGTCTGCGGAACCATGGCAAGAGATTGCCTATTTGCAGCAAGCTTTTGAGGAGGTGGCACTGAGAAGCGAATACGTGTCTGCACCACAAACTGTACGCAAATGGCGCAAGCCGGTCAAAGTGTGGCTAGTGCATCATGTTGACCAGGCAGAGGAGCATGCGACATTGGCACGCTATCATCTGGAGCATTTGGCAAAACTTACAGGTCATCCGGTCACTATGGCGACATCTGCTGCGGAGGCTAATATGACCATCGTGTTTAGCTATTTGCAGTTATGGCGTAACGATATCGCCTTGGTTAGCGGTAACCTTAAGCTTAAGCCGCCTCCTGATGCCGCCTGCATGTTTGGACTCGATCTCGATGAAAGCAAGGCAATCCGGCGTGCATGGGTGGTGATCCCTGTAGATCATGCCCAGGAGCATCGATTGCTGCTTTCATGTATTGTGGAGGAAACCACACAGGCCATGGGCCTGCCTAATGACTCTGACAAAGTCTACCCTTCCATTTTTAATGATAAAACGCCAGAGACTCTGCTCACCGGACTGGATGCTCTGTTGCTGAAAATGCTGTACTCCCCAAAAATCAAGTCGGGTATGCGTGTCGGGCAGGTGCGGCCCATACTCGCTGATATTTTGCAGCAATGGCAGGCTGACGGTGAGATCGATAATGCTGAAAAAATGGTGCGACAGTCGCCGTTGTATGAAATGATGGGTTTCTGAATGCTTTGATGTGAAGTCAGGAACCATTCCAGCATTCATAGACCAAATACGCTAAAATGCACCAATTATTTGAGGGGTTGTCTTGAGTTTCTCTATCAATGAATTTGCCTGTCGCCGTCAACAATTGATGGCGCGTATGGGGCCTGGGGTCGCTGTGATTCCGACTGCGCCGGAAGTGATTCGTAATCGAGACAGTCACTACCCTTACCGTTTTGACAGTTATTTTTATTACCTCACGGGTTTTAAAGAGCCTGAAGCCTTGCTGGTGCTGGTGGCTGGTCAGGAAAATAAAAGTATCCTTTTCTGCCGCGATAAAGATCTGGAACGTGAAATATGGGACGGATTTCGTTTTGGGCCGGACGCCGCAAGAACCGAGTTTGGTTTTGATCAGACCTTTTCCATAAAGCAGCTTGAGGAGGAGTTGCCCAAGTTGCTGGCTAATCAGCCCAAGCTCTTTTTCAGTCTGGGGGCAGATGCCGTTTGGGATACAAAAATGCTGGCCATGCTCAATCAGTTGCGCGCCCAAGGACGCGCAGGCATACAAGCCCCAGCGGCTGTGGTTGATGTGCGTCAACCCCTGGACAGTCTGCGTCTGCTTAAATCCGACTTCGAACTTGACATCATGCGACAGTCAGCCAGGATTGCTGCCAGTGCGCACAATCAGGCCATGCACAGCGTACAGCCCGGCAAATGGGAGTATGAAATAGAGGCTGAGTTTTTACATACGTTTTATCGCCATGGAGCGCAAGCGCCAGCTTATACCAGTATTGTGGCAGGTGGATCGAATGCCTGTACTTTGCATTACAACGCGAATAATGCGCAGTTGAACGCCGGTGATTTGTTATTGATTGATGCTGGTTGCGAGCTGGATGGTTATGCCAGTGATATTACGCGTACCTTCCCGGTAAACGGTCACTTCAGTGGCGCACAAAAGGATTTGTACGAACTGGTATTGGCGGCGCAACTGGCTGCGATTGAAAATGTAAGTCCAGAGCATCACTGGAATGCTCCGCATGAAGCCGCTTTGGCGGTGCTGGTAGATGGCTTTATTCATTATGGCTTATGTCAGGGTAGCCGCGAGGGCGTGCTTGAAAGTGGCAGTTACCGCCAGTTTTACATGCACCGTACCGGACATTGGCTGGGGCTGGATGTGCATGATGCAGGGGAGTATAAAACGGCTGGTGGCGATTGGGTCATGTTGCGACCTGGCAACGTGTTAACTGTTGAACCCGGCTGTTACGTGCGACCATCTGCCAATGTGCCCGAACATTTTTGGAACATTGGTATTCGCATTGAAGATGATGTGGTGGTGACCGCACAAGGTGCTGAGGTGATCACCGCTGATGCCATCAAGTCGGTTGCAGATATCGAAGCTTTGATGCGTACAATCTGAAGAGAGAAGCAATTTGTTACGTGAGTCTATTGATCATCCCGTCATCATAGGTGCTGGCCCGGTTGGGCTGGTGCTGGCACTATCCCTTCAGCAGCTTGGCTTGCCTGTGACTGTGCTAGAGGCACAAGAAAGAGGGGCGATGTATGGCGATGGTCGTGCGCTCGCCTTGTCCTATGGTACGCGCCTGGAACTCGAAAAATTGGGCGTGTGGGCTTTGCTAGAGCCGGATGTGACGCCTATTGAGACCATTCATATTTCCCAGCAGAAAGGCTTTGGCCGTACCCTGTTGCACGCTCGTGAACAGGCTATACCGGCTTTGGGCTATGTGGTGTCTTATGGTGCGCTGATGCGCGCGCTGGATCAGTGTCTGGATGAACGGCCGGAGGGTATTGCTGTCCGCTATGGTTTGCCCGTCGGTGGGTTGACTGTTGATGCCGGGTCCGCTGAGATCTCTATGGCAATGCTGGCTGAAATACACACCCTGTGCTCGCCATTAGCTATCGTTGCAGATGGCGGTCGCAGCTTGGATGCTATCCCTGGCCTAGTCAGGGAGACCAAGCATTACGGACATGATGCGCTGGTTGGGTTGGTGAAAGCCGAGCAGCCTCATCGCTATATTGCTTATGAACGATTTACACCCAAAGGGCCGATGGCCTTGCTCCCGAATGGCGATCAGTTCTCACTGGTATGGACCGGCGAGCAAGCCTATATTGATCAAATTAATGCGCTGGATGATGCCGCTTTTCTGCAGGCCTTGCATCAGGCATTTGGTGACCGTGTTGGCCGATTTCTTCATATTGGCAAACGCGGTCGTTTCCCATTGAAATTAAGTAAACTGACGCAAACTTTCCCAGCGCATTGCGTGGTGATTGGCAATGCTGCACAAACCATGCATCCGGTGGCGGGACAAGGGTTTAATGTCGGTATTCGGGATGCCGTGGCGTTGGCTAAAAGTATTCGTGAGACGCCTTCTTCTGCGTGGGGTGTAGCCAGTATGCTGGATCATTATCGGCAATCGCGCGCACAGGATACCGGACGCGGACTGTTGTTTACAGACTTTCTGGTCAATGTGTTCTCCAATGATTTGATTGGCGTGGGCTTATTGCGAGGTGCCGGTTTGGGATTGTTGGGAGTATTGCCCGGTGCGCGGCGATTTTTAATCAATAAAATGAGTTATGGCCGCTGATTATTTACAAACCGATGTGGTGATTGTCGGCGCTGGTCTGGTTGGCCTGACGGCAGCAATTGCCTTGTCCCGACTTGGTAAACGGGTGGTTTTGACTGATGCCAAGCCTATCATGGCGCTGCCAGAAGGTTGGGTCAATGACACTGCACACTGGGATACGCGTATATATGCCTTGACCAATGCCACGGTGAGCTGGCTCACTGATATTGGTGTATGGCAACATCTGCCTGCTTCACGCGTGACCCCGATTGCTGCCATGCATTTATGGTCGCCCACACAGGTACATGATACGCCAGATATCCGCCTGACAGCTGAAGAGGCACACCTGCCGCACATGGGATATATCGTCGAAAGCTGGGCGCTGATGAACGCTTGCTGGCAAGCGCTTAACCGTACTGATGTGACAATTATCACCGACGCACCTGCCACAGGCCTGCAACACTGCGGTCACATAGCCCATTTAACATTGGCTGGTCGCGAGATTGAAGCGCAGTTGGTGATAGGTGCTGACGGGGCGCGTTCATGGGTGCGTGAACAATGTGCTATCAATACCGAGGTGTTTGATTTTGCGCAAACTGCATTAGTGACCAACTATATCAGCGACCAGCCGCATGGCGATATTGCGCGGCAATGGTTTGGTATACATGAAACGCTGGCATTGCTGCCAATGCCGCAACAACAAGTGTCACTGGTGTGGGCTTTGTCCCATGTCAGTGCACAAGCCAAACTTCAGTTGTCGCAGCAGGCACTGGCGACTGAGGTTGCCGCACGCTGTGGAATGGTCGCCGGGACATTGCGACCGCATGGTGAAGTGGTGGCTTTTCCGTTGCTACAGAAAACGGCTGTGGTGACCGCCTTGCCGAATGTGATGTTGCTCGGCGATGCTGCGCATCAGGTGCACCCAATGGCAGGGCAGGGCGTCAATCTCGGTTTCGGGGATGTGATGACATTGTGCACACACATGCAGCGCTTGCCAAGGCTGCAGCCAATTGGTCATCAAGGTTTTTTACAGCGTGTGGCGCGTGCGCGTAAAACGGATATTGCCGCAATGCATGCATTGACCAGAGGGCTGGATAGCCTGTTTTCACGCTCGCAAGCAGGCTGGACCCATGCCGCAGTTCTGGGCTTACGTGGCCTGGAAAACAGTGCTATGCTTAAACGTTTTTTAATACGTACCGCCACAGGCGCCTAGGCTGTGATTGTGCACATAATGAAAGAGTGGTCATGAGTATACGTAAATGGTTGTCTGCCCTGTTATTGCTGGGTGTATCGGTTGCTGCATGCGCAGATGAAGCCTCGTTGAGAAAAGTGATAGAAGCGGCTTATCCAAAATTCAAGGTGGACAGCGTGGTGAAAACCCCTTATGCCGGTTTGTATGAAGTGTTCATGGGCGGCCAGATCATTTATACCGATGATAAATTCAGTTTTTTAATTGCCGAGGGACGTTTGGTTGATCCCAAAACCAAAAAGGACATCACGGGTGACCGTCTGGATGAGCTGACCAAAATTGACTTCAACAGTTTGCCGCTGGATCAGGCGATCAAAGTGGTCAAAGGTAATGGTAGCCGTAAGCTGGTAGTGTTCTCAGATGTAGATTGCCCGTTTTGCAAGCGACTGGAACAAAAAGAGTTGAGCAATCTGAATGACGTGACGGTATACACCTTTTTATACCCGATTGAACAGTTGCATCCGGATGCAGCCAACAAGTCACGCAGTATCTGGTGCGCCAGCAATCGCGTGAAAGCATGGCAAGACTGGATCATGAACAACAAGCTGCCCACGACAACTGCCAAGTGCGAAGTGCCGCTGGAAAAAGTGGGCGAGTTGGCTCGCAAATATGGCGTCAACAGTACGCCTACCCTGTTTTTTGAAAATGGCAAGCGTATGCTGGGTGCACAGCCTTATGATGAAATTGAAAAGTCGTTGCAAGCAGCTAAAAAGTAGCGTTTAGGCGCCATATAAAAAACGGGCTGGTTATCCAGCCCGTTTTTTATTTTTGCGACCTGAACAGACTTAACCGCCGCCGCTGACCACCTTGCCCATTTTAAAGATAGGCATATACATCGCCACCACCAGACCGCCAATCAGCACACCCAATACCACCATGATCACTGGCTCCATCAGGCTCGAAATCGAAGCGACTGCGTCATCCACTTCACCTTCATAAAAGTCAGCCACTTTGGTCAGCATGGCATCCAGTGAGCCGGATTCCTCCCCAATCGCCGTCATTTGCAACACCATGTTGGGAAACACATCGGCATTTTGCATGGCGACGGTCAGACTGGTGCCGGTACTTACTTCACTCTGGATTTTCTTAGTGGCATCGAAATAGACTTTGTTACCAGAAGCCCCGGCAACGGAATCCAGCGCTTCCACCAGCGGGACACCCGCAGCAAACATGGTAGACAGCGTGCGCGCAAAACGGGCAATGGTCGCTTTACGAATCAGTACCCCAAAAATAGGCAGGCGCAACATCAGGCGATCCATGGCAGCCTGTAGTTTTTCAGAGCGTTTCCAAGTATAAAAAAAGTACCACAGACTAAACCCGATTGAGCCAAAAATAGCCAACCACCATTTGACGAAAAAGTCGGAAATGTTGATCACAATGACTGTTGGTCCTGGCAAGTCAGCCCCAAAACTGCTGAACAAGTCTTTGAAAGCGGGCACCACAAAAATCATGATGACCGCTGTGATTACAAACGCCACCACCAGAATTGAAACCGGGTAAACCAGTGCCGACTTGATTTTGCTTTTGATGGCGAGTATTTTCTCCTTGTAAGTAGCCAGTCGATCCAGTAGGGCGTCCAGAATGCCCGCCTGTTCGCCTGCCGCAACCAGATTGCAAAACAAGGCATCAAAATGCAATGGATACTTTCTGAACGCTGCGCTCAGGCTGCTGCCGGTTTCCACATCATTTTTAATATCGGATAACAGTTTTGCAACTGCCGGATTGTTATGACCCTTGCCTACAATATCAAACGCTTGTAACAACGGAACGCCAGCTTTCATCATGGTTGCCAGTTGACGGGTAAACAGCGAAATATCTTTTTCGGTGATCCTGCCCTTGCCGGCCAGCGCACTCTGTTTTTTGATTTTGGTCACAGTCACACCCTGACGACGCAAGGTGGCATTGACTACCGCTTCGCCATTGGCGCGCATTTCACCTTTAAGCGCTTTGCCCTTGCGGTCTTTGCCTTCCCAGAGGAATACAAATTGTTTTACATTTGCTGCTGCCATGATGGATACCTAAATAATAGTGCTGTAAAATTTACTCATTAGTCACTGCTTCAACCTCTTCAATCGAGGTGAGTCCTTGTTTAACTTTGAGCAGACCTGATTCACGTAAATCTTTAATGCCTTCGCGTTTGGCTTGCGCCGCAATATCCATGGCATTGCCATTGGACATAATAATACGCGCAATTTCCTCGCTGACCGGCATCACCTGATAAATACCTACCCGGCCTTTGTAGCCACCATTGCAATGCTCGCAGCCACCTTCTTTGGGGCCAAACAACTGCCATGTGCCATCCAGATCAGCTTCACAGAACCCGGCTTGCAGCAGGGCCTCTTTGGGGATGTTGAGTGGAACCTTGCAGTGCTTGCATAAACGTCTGGCCAGACGTTGTGCTGTGATTAACGTTACCGCAGAAGCAATATTGAAAGGGGCGAGCCCCATGTTCAGCAATCTTGACAAGGTGGAGGGTGCATCATTGGTATGCAGGGTGGATAGCACCATATGGCCGGTAGAGGCGGCTTTAATCGCCATATCTGCTGTTTCCAGATCACGAATTTCACCGATCATAATAATGTCCGGGTCTTGTCGCAAAAATGACTTCAGTGCGGCTGCAAATGTAAGGCCCTGTTTATCATTCACGTTGACTTGGTTGATGCCGGCCAATGGAATCTCGGCGGGATCCTCGGCGGTAGAAATGTTGACAGCGGGATCATTCAGTAGGTTAAGGCAAGTATAGAGTGAAACCGTTTTGCCCGAACCGGTTGGTCCAGTAACCAGTACCAGGCCATACGGGCGGTAAATGGCTTTCAGTAAGGCTTCTTTTTGTTCTGGCTCATAGCCCAGTGCTTCAATACCCAGTGTCGCGCTGGCCGGGTCCAGAATCCGCATCACAATCTTTTCACCATGAATCAGCGGCAGTGTGCTGACACGAAAGTCAATCGCGCGGGTTTTTGAGAGCAGGAGTTTCATCCTGCCATCCTGCGGAATTCTTTTTTCTGAAATATCCAGATTTGAAATGACCTTGATGCGTGAGGCCAGTTTTTCCTTAATCGCCAATGGTGGCTGAGACATATCGCGCAGTACGCCATCTATCCTGAAACGAATACGGTAAAACTTCTCATAGGGTTCAAAGTGCAGGTCTGAAGCCCCCATGTTGATGGCATCCATCAATATTTTCTGTAGAAACTTGACGACGGGGGCATCGTCCACTTCCTGTGTATTTTCAATTTCTGGCTCTTCGCTGTTTTCATCCAGACCCAAGTCGAAGTCATCGTTGCTGTTCAGCGACGCCATACTGGTATCTTTCGACTCCACAATACGGTCTATCCATTTGCCGAGTTTGTCATCTTCAACAATCACCGGAAACAGAGTAGCACCCATCTGAAACTGTATGGTATCCAGTGCATGCAGGTTAGTCGGATCGGAGATGGCAATGTAAGCCACATTGTTTTTATGCTGTAGCAATACCACCCGGTGCGACTGCATCAACTTGATGTCCATACTTTTGGCTGGCAACGCGTCAGCATCCAACGCATCCAGATCAAAAAATGGGAAGCCGAATGCGTCTGAAGCGGCTTGTGCAATGTGTCTGGAGGAGATTTTTTTGTCAGTGAGCGTGGTTGCCAGAAAACTGTTTTTCTGTGACTGCGCTTTATCTTGAATCGCAACCGCTTCGCCTTCTGTCAACAGAGACAATTGCACCAGCATGCGGGCCATGCCACCGAGTTTACTTGCACTTGCCGGAGTCGCCATAAAGTTGTTCGCTGGTTAGAAAGCCTTGTTAATGTGTTGATATAGCAGTACTTTTTTCTTTAGTATACTGAAGGGTTGAAAATTCAAATGCTTGAAAAGACATGTTCTACTGCGGCATTTATACAAATTTTGCGTGGTTTATCATAAATTTCTTAAAAGTTGTTATTTTCCACTTGACTTTTAAATTATGCTCACTTATAAATTATTCAGGCGTTTGCGTTCAGGTTTTTTGTAGCCGTCTTTAATTTAAGTTTTAAAGCAAAGCTTGTTTATTGCGACTTGAGTTCTTGAGACAAACTTTTGGGGCGCCTCCCTTTTAAGTATAAGTAAGGAAGTAGAAATGGCAACAGGTACCGTAAAGTGGTTTAACGATTCTAAGGGCTTTGGTTTTATTACTCCGGACGATGGCGGCGATGACTTGTTCGCACACTTTTCCGCAATCGTGGAATCTGGTTACAAAAGCTTGAAAGAAGGACAGCGCGTGAGTTTTGATGTAACTGAGGGTCCTAAAGGCAAGCAAGCCAGCAATATTCAAAAAGCATAAAAAATGTTTCAGGGGCACTAAAATAGAAACGGCTCACGTATGTGAGCCGTTTTTTTATGCCGTAAATTTGCTTGGCTGTTACATGTTTTTGATTATCTCGTCACCAAATTCTGCGGTACCTACTTGCGTTGCGCCTTCCATCTGGCTGGAGAAGTCCCCCGTGACACGTTTGCTGGCAATAGCTTTTGCTACTCCGCTCAACACCAGGTCGGCGGCTTCTACCCATCCCATATGTCGTAACATCATCTCGGCAGAGAGAATCAGTGAGCTCGGGTTGGCCAGGTTTTTACCGGCAATTTTAGGGGCTGTGCCATGTGTGGCTTCAAACATGGCCACGGTGTCACTTAAGTTGGCGCCTGGTGCAATGCCAATTCCACCGACTTGCGCAGCCAGTGCGTCACTCATGTAGTCGCCATTTAAATTAAGTGCGGTCACCACATCATAATCTTCAGGGTGTAGCAATATCTCTTGCAGGAAAGCATCTGCAATACAGTCTTTAATCACAATGCCATTGGGCAGTGTGCACCATGGGCCGCCGTCAATCGGCACTGCACCAAATTCTTCCTTGGCCAGTTGGTAGCCCCAGTCACGGAATCCACCTTCGGTGAATTTCATGATATTACCTTTGTGGGTAATGGTGACTGACTTGCGGTTGTTATCAATTGCGTATTGAATGGCCTTGCGGATGAGCCGCTTGCTGCCATCAATCGAGACCGGTTTGATGCCTATGGCAGAGGCTTCGGGGAAGCGGATTTTTTTACGCACACCCATATCGCTCAAGAAGTTGATTACCTTTTTGACTTCTTCAGTGCCTGCTGCCCATTCAATGCCAGCGTAAATATCTTCGGTGTTTTCACGGAAAATCACCATGTCGGTTTTTTCCGGGTGCTTGACCGGGCTTGGCACGCCGGTAAAATATTGAATAGGACGCAGGCAAACGTACAAGTCCAGTTCCTGGCGCAAGGTCACGTTAAGTGAGCGGATGCCACCGCCGACCGGAGTGGTGAGCGGGCCTTTAATTGAAATGACATAGTCTTTCAGTACCGCCATGGTTTCATCAGATAGCCAGGTATCTTTGTCGTATACAGTGGTCGATTTTTCACCGGCATAGACTTCCATCCAGGAAATTTTGCGTTTGCCGCCATAAGCTTTTTCTACCGCGGTATCCACCACCTTGATCATGGGGGGCGTAATATCTACGCCAATGCCGTCGCCTTCAATGAAGGGGATGATAGGTTGATCCGGGATATTTAAGGTATTATCGGCATTCACCGTGATTTTGCTGCCAGTCGCTGGCACCTTGATTTTTGACATAGCGCTTTCCATGTTGTTACTGTTTAATAAACCATTTAACGTCGTTTGCCAGTTCACTGCGCATGAAAAGCATGCGACGCTCAAAGACTATATTCCGATTCCCAACGTGTATGCCGCCGGGCGGCTCGATACCGATTCCGAGGGATTGCTTATTTTAACCGATGACGGTGCTTTGCAACATCGTTTAAGTCATCCCAAACACAAAGAGGTCAAAACCTACTGGGTGCAGGTGGAAGGTGCTCCTACACAAGCAGATTTGATGCCATTGCAACAGGGTGTGGATTTGGGTGACTTTGTGACACAGCCCGCCGTCGTAGAAATCATCACGCAACCTGACCATTTATGGCAGCGGGATCCGCCGATCCGTGAGCGAAAATTGATCCCGACCACCTGGCTGGAGCTGAAAATAAGCGAGGGGAAGAACCGTCAGGTGCGGCGGATGACCGCGCATGTGGGCTTTCCGACATTGCGCCTGATACGCTATGCAGTCGGCCCGTATACCTTGGACGGAATCTTGCTTGGGGAATACAAAGCGGTTGAAGTGAAAAGGTAAAGTATGAAACCCGTAGTCATATTTAGACACGCCTGCTGTGAAGGCGCAGGCTATTTAGGCACTTTTTTGGCGCAGCATGCAATTCCGTGGTGCGAGGTTCGTATTGACAAAGGTGAGCCGGTGCCCGCCTCGGTAGCGGCTTACAGCGGTATTGTGCTGATGGGTGGCCCCATGAGCGTGAATGACGATTTGCCCTGGATTCCGCCATTGCTGGGGTTGATTCGTGAAGCGGTGCAACAGGATGTGCCCCTGCTTGGACATTGCCTGGGCGGGCAGTTGATCAGCAAGGCGCTGGGAGGCACTGTGCGTCAAAACCGGGTCAAAGAGATCGGTTGGGGAGAAGTCAGCGTGCTAGATAATTCGCACGCCAGGCAATGGTTTGGCGACTTGCAATCCTTTAACAGTTTTCACTGGCATGGTGAAACATTCACCATTCCTGATGGCGCAACACAAATTCTGGCCAGCCCCTACTGCGAGAATCAGGCATATGTGCTAGGTAAGCATATCGGCTTTCAGTGCCATATTGAAATGATGCCGGAGATGGTCAAGGTATGGACCGAGAACTGGAAGGCTGATATTGCCAATTCGGCAAGCAGCCCCGCTGTTCAGTCGGCGAGCCATATGCTGGCAAATCTTGAGCATGATTGTGAGCGCTTGCATGCGGTGGCGGACAGGGTTTACGCGCGCTGGATTACCGGTTTGTAGTCTGGGTTTATTTCTGGCTATCTTTCTCTGATGACGGCTCAGCAGTTGCTGCGTCAGCGAGGTAAGGCTTTTTTTGCAAGGCGTAGCGCCTTTGCTTGTAGCGATCATATTGCCAGAGATACTGGTCAGGGCACCTGGCGATTTGCTGCTCGACTGCTTTGTTCAATAATGCGGGTGTTGAAATATCACTGATTTCGCTGAGATGAATGGCATAGCCAGCCCCGTCCGGCAGGCGCTCGCCAAATGCCATGATAATGGTGGCGTCTGATTTCTGGGCTAGTTTGCTGGCCAGTCCCATTGTGTAGGCCTGTTTACCAAAAAATGGCGCCCATTCGCCTTCACCGCGCTTGGGGATTTGATCAGGCAAAATGCCAATCGCTTGACCGGCTTTTAAAGCCTGTAGCAGTTTTTTAACTCCGGCAGCGTTTGCCGGGGCCATCGTCACCTGTTCTTTTTGACGGCCACTGATGATCATGTTTTTTAAGATGCGCAGTTTTGGTGGCCGATATAGCACGGTAATTGGCTGATGCATTCCGTAATAAATCGATGTGATTTCAAAGCAACCCAGGTGCGGTGTCAGGAAGATAATGCCTTTCCCGTTTTTCTGCACATCCTCCACTAATTGCCAGCCATGTACTTCTTTCACCAGTGGCACGAGTTTGGCAGCCGGTTGTCCCCAGATAAAAAAGGTTTCTATCAGCGCTTTGCCAGCCGACATGCGGCTGGCTTTCATCAAGTGTCGCGCATGGCTTGTATCAGCAGTCAGGCCACTTTGCAGGATGTTGTTGAGTGCAGTCCGGTTACCCTTGCGGTCGACGAGGTAAGCGCCATATCCCAGAGCTGCGCCAAAATAATGTATCCACTTTAATGGCAGGCAGGCCAGTGCTTTACATAAAAAACCTAGCATGGGCTAAAACTTAATAAAGTCATTCTGTTAAAATTCGGCATAAGCGCTTATCTTAACAAAATGTAGTTTAAAACTGCGGGTTGCCGGATTTATTTTGAAACAAACCTTACCTCAATATATTGACCCTGCTTTTATGGCGCCGCTGGCGCAACATGGCCTGGACGACTTTGACGCCCTCTGGGCGCGTGACATTGCATGGTTTGAACCACCCAATCAACGCCGCGGTGGCTGGAGCGGCGTGGGCCGCCTGGTATTAAATGTCTCATCAGCACAGCCATTGATTCTGTTTGTAAAAAAACAGGAGAACCATGGCCGTCGTAGCTGGCGCCATCCTTTTTCCGGTGAGCCTACATTCAAGCGAGAGTTCTTGCGCTTGCAAACGCTTGCAGCCGCTGGCTTACAGGCACCACGTGTCGTTGTTTATGCTGAGTCATCAGCCTCAGGTCAGCAACGTGCAATGCTGGTGACCGAAAACTTGACCGATTTTTGTGATGTTGAGCGTTTGCTGCCTGAGTGGACGCAATGGCCGCATGCCGAAAAATTACAGACACTACGTCGCGTAGCTGAGCAAGTGCGCCATTTTCATGATTTGGGGCTGGTGCATCGTGCGCTTTATCCAAAACACCTGTTTCTGCGTGGTCGAGGTGCGCAGGCCGAGCTTGCATTCATCGACTTGGAAAAGGCCAGGCATCAACCTGGACTGACCAGTCGCATGCTGTTTGATTTGTCAGCATTGCAACGGCATACACCGGTGCTGAGTCGTGCGCATCGGCTACTATTTTTCAAATATTATCTGGGTGTCAAACAGTTATCCAGATTTGACCGTTGGTGCCTGATGCGTATCATACGTCGCAGTCAGCGCTAGGTAAAAGGTGACTGGAATGGTTTTGAAAGGACTGTTGTGAGCCAATCATATACATCACCCCCCCGATTTAGCATCGGGCTGGTTAATTATAAAACACTGGATTTAACCAAGGTCTGCCTGACCCTGTTAAAACAGCATCTGGACAGTGGTGCACTGGCCGCTGACAGGGTGGATATTTGGGTAGTCGACAATGATTCTCAGGATGAAAGTACGGCATATTTACGCACTCTGGACTGGATTCACCTGATCGAGCGGTCTTCTCCTGGCAAGGAGCAAGGGTTTGCCGCCCATGGTGAAGGCCTCGACCTGATCCTCACTGCGATCGATACGGATTATCTGTTTCTGATGCATACAGATACATTTATCTATGATCCTGCGATTTTTGACAGGTGTCTGCAGCGGATGCAATCCCGGCAGAATGTGGTGGCCATCGGCTGTCTGCACCAGTTAAATCGTGGACACTTTCGCCTTGCATGGCGCACATTCACCGGTTTCCTGAAATATTACACTCGCCGGTTGAAATCGGTACTCGGGCTACCGACCCGCCCGCCCAAGCCCTATATAGAGCCCTATATTAAAAGCTTTTTTGCCCTGTGGAACACTGCCTGCATCAAACAGCATGGTTACCGATTCTATATGGCGCAGCAGATTCCCGGCTATGTGTTGCAGGATAAGCTTTCTGCTGATGGCTATGTGATCGAGCGGATTGCGCCAGCCAGACTGTTTCGCTATCTGGACCATGTGGAAGCTGGTACTGTCGGGCTTGTAAGCGGATATAACGGAAAAAATCGTCGATTGTTACGCAAACAGACTTTGCTGCAACAGTTACATATACAACAACAAGAGAAATCATAATGAATCAGCTTACTGATGGTTTGCTGCCGATTGTAATGGCAGACGGCTTTACACTGGATAGCCGCCTGGCCAGGGAAATAGGGACGTTGCTGGCAGAAGACTATGCACAGGCACATCCTTTTGCACACGCAGTGATTGACGGAATTTTTCCGACTGCGGTGACCAGGGCGTTACTGGCACATTTTCCAGCCGACCCCAAGGCGCACGATAAAGTGTATGAAAAAGGCTACGGAGGCACGCATAAACGCCAGATTTCGCCTGATGACTGTGATGCCACGTTGCGCGCTGCATTTGCTTTGTTTAATTCTGCCCCCATGTTGCAATTTATCGAGGCATTGACAGGCTTTAAGGGTTTGCTGCCTGACCCTTATTTTGGCGGAGGTGGTTTGCACGAAACCTCCCGTGGCGGCTTGCTGGGTATTCATGCAGACTTTCAGGTCAATGAAGGGTTGCAGCTCTACCGTCGTGTCAATATGCTGGTGTATTTGAACGAGGACTGGTTGCCGGAGTACGGTGGTAACCTGGAGTTGTGGGACAGGCAGATGCAGGCCAGACAGGTCAGCGTGGCGCCACTGTTTAATCGCTGTGTGATTTTTAATACGGATGCTGACAGTTTTCATGGGCACCCGGATCCGCTGACGACCCCGGAAGGCATTACCCGTAAATCGATTGCCCTGTATTACTATCAGGCACTGCCTATTCCCAATGAGACGGGAGATTCACGGCATACCCTGTATGTGGCGCGTCCTGAAGATGACGCAGTGACCAAGGCGCAAGTGAAAAAAATGATGAAAAAACGTAACAGGCGGGCGCAAAAAATGTTTGGTGGCTCAAGTAGCGTCTTGCAAAGACTCAGGCAATGGTGGCACGGTTGAACGATGTCATCAGCAATCTGCTGGCACAGCCTTTGCCGCTACTTGCATGTCCGGTAGTCAATGCACATACCTTGTCGATCAGTCTGGCGGATGGCAGCCAGTTGCAGCAACTGACTGCTTATCGTGTGTTGCCGGCGCGGCGTTGGGTATTCAGTGCTGACTGGCAAGGGCAAAAAGTGTTTGCCAAGGTTTTTCTGGGTCAGCAGGCTGACAAATACGCAGCGCGTGATGCCCAGGGTGCGCGCCAGATGCTGCAGGCCGGCTTGAAAACCCCTGCCTTGTTATGGCAGGGTCTGACGGCGGCCGGTGATGCGCAGGTGCTGCTGTATGCGGCAGTTGAGAGGGCGGAGAGCGCGGATGCGCGTTATGCTAACGCGTCAGAACAAGAACGATTGACGCTGTTGACGCATCTTGTCGTAACCCTTGCCAGCCAGCATGCAGCGGGTTTGATGCAAACGGATTTACATCTCAAAAACTTTTTGCTTGCAGAGGGCGTGGTGTGGTCTATCGATGGCGATGGCATCAAGGAAAAACTGCTTTCAGCGCGTCAGGCACACAAGCAGCTGGCTGAGCTGCTGTCCAAAATTTCCGTACTTGATCAACACACCTTTAGCGAGACCTTGTTACAGACTTATTTGCTAGCGCGTCAGTGGCCACAAACCCTCTCTTCAGAGGTTTTGTTAACGTGGGCCAAACGCTTTAAAAGGGCTGAAGTCAATGCGTATGTGCAGCACAAAATATTCAGGAATTGCAGTGATATCGAGTGGCTGCAAACTTCGCTTGCTGCGCAAGCCGTCAGTCGCGCAGGCGGCCTGCATGCCACCGACCTGCCTGCACTCGAGGTCGCCATGCATGGCGGTCAACCCTTGAAAATGGGCAATACCTGCACTGTCATGCATACACAGCTGCAAGACCGGCAAGTGGTGATCAAACGGTACAACATCAAAAATGGCTGGCATGCCTTGAGCCGTGCATGGCGACCCAGTCGTGCAGCAGCCTCATGGTCAAACGCGCACCGGCTGCAATATCATGGCATTGCTACGCCGCAACCTTTGTTAATGCTGGAGACGCGCTGCTGGGGGATGCGTGGCTGCGCTTATTTCGTGGCGGCGTTCAGCCCATGGCCGGATGCACTGCTGTTTTTTAAGCAGGCCACAGACAAGCGTCTACGGGCCGAAGCAGTCAAGCAGTTAA
This sequence comes from Methylophilus aquaticus, assembly GCF_030769565.1. Taxonomy (GTDB): domain Bacteria; phylum Pseudomonadota; class Gammaproteobacteria; order Burkholderiales; family Methylophilaceae; genus Methylophilus; species Methylophilus aquaticus. Next base: position 35,390 of record NZ_JAVCAP010000014.1, read on the forward strand.
GCCTGTTGTGCTACCAGCTTTATTTGTTGCGACTTTCGCATGGTGATATGAAAGCGACCAACTTACAAATCACGAATGGCGGTCAGGTGGTTGTGATGGATCTGGACAGTATGCGCCAGCATCATTGTGCGCAAACTGCCTTGCGCGCGCATGTCAAGGACTTGCGTCGGCTGCTGCAAAATTGGAAAGATGATACTTCACTGTATAATGCACTGGTGAAAAGCTTGCGTGTGATATACAGCGATGTAGCACCGCTTAAGCTGGCAGGCATCTCCATTTAATTATTGAACGAGTCTTTGCATGATTGTTTTAGGTATATCCGGCGCCTTGGGGCACGATGCCTCCGCCGCCATTCTGGTGGATGGCAAAATTGTAGCTGCAGCGGAAGAAGAGCGCTTTATCCGTGATAAGCACGCTAAAAATCACTGGCCCTACGAAGCGGCCAAATTTTGTCTGCGTCAAGCCGGTATCCAGCCAGACCAGGTGGATATTGTCGCCTTTCCGTATGGTGAAATCCCGCTGACCTCTGCTGCGCGCTGGCATTACGCCAAGCGCTACTGGTACGCGCCAGACCGTGCGCTGGATGCCATTTTTAATGGTAATCGCCGCTTTCGGCGTAACCGCGATAAGTCCTTAAAGCTGATGGAAGACATGGGCCTGAAAAATGCCCGCTATGTGCCGGTGGAGCATCATCTGGCCCACGCCTCCAGTGCTTATCACCTGAGTGGCTTTAAAGAGAAAACTGCGATTGTGGGTATCGATGGTAAAGGGGAATACGCCACGACCTTTTTTGGCTATGGCGAAAATGGCAAAATTCATAAAATTAAAGAATTTTATGATCCTGATTCCCTGGGTGGTTTATACGGTGCCATTACAGAATATCTTGGCTTTGAAATGCTCGATGGCGAGTTCAAGGTCATGGGCATGGCGCCTTATGGTGATCCAAGCAAGTATGATTTAAGCCGTTTGGCAAAGTTTGAAAATGGGCAACTGATCGTCAATACCGAGTATGTCAACGTGGTCGGTTTGCGTCGCTATAAAGAAAATGGCAAGGGCTTTTATTTCACGCCAAAATTGATTGAATGGCTGGGTCCAAAGCGCGCTGGCGATGAAATTGACGACCCATACATACATTATGCGGCCAGTGTGCAAAAGCTGCTTGAAGACCTCGCGCTGCAAATGATTGAGTATTATCTGGGTGATATTGTTCGTGAAACCGGCAAAATCGTGATGGCGGGGGGCGTGGCGCTTAATGTCAAGCTTAACCAGCGTATTATCGCACTGCCGCATGTCAATGAACTGTTTGTGCAGCCTGCTTCAGGCGATAACGGCACCAGTTTGGGGGCGGCTACTTATGCGGCGCATCTGGCAGGTGAAACCATTCATAAAATGGAACACGCTTATCTGGGCCCTGCTTACAGCAACGAAGAGTGTATGGCTGCCTGTGAGGCGCATCCGTCCAAGCCCAAATTTACGCGTGTTGAAGATGGGCCGAAAAAGGCAGCGGAGTTGCTGGCGGCGGGTAATCCACTGGCCTGGTTTCAGGGACGTATGGAGTTTGGCCCGCGTGCACTGGGCTGTCGCAGCATTTTAGGCGACCCAAGCTTTCCGGGTGTGGCAGACCGGATCAATGCGCAAATCAAATATCGGGAGCGCTGGCGCCCATTCTGTCCAAGCATGCTCGATCGTGTGGCGGTCGATATTTTGCAAACCGAGCATCCTGCGCCTTATATGACTTTTACCTTTGATGTGGCCGAACATTGGAAATCACGCATCCCTGAAGTTGTGCACGAAGATGGCACTGCACGTGCGCAAGTGGTAACCAAGGCAACCAATCCGCGCTATTACGCTTTGATTGAACATTTGGAAGCACTGCGCGGGAATGGCGTGGTGCTGAATACTTCACTCAATCGCCGCGGCGAACCTATGATCTGTAGCCCAGCTGACGCCTTGGATATGTTTTATGGTTGCGATCTCGAATATTTGATGCTGGAAGATATTTTAGTGACCAAAATATAGAGTTTAAAACAGTATAGATTGTTTTAACTGTTTGAATAATATTGAAAAACTCTGATTGATGGTATTTTGGTTTGACGGAATAAGGCAGTTTAGCGATAATCATGATTCGGGAACGGGCTTGGATTCATACATCATATGCCCCAAAACTGTGGCAAATATCAAGGTTTGAACAGTTGGTCAGGGTGATTCCATCACGTAGTTAAGAACCACGTATTCAAAAAATACAGTTGAGCGATAGTCAATGAAACAATCTCACATTGAAGTAACAGAACGCATTATCGAGCGCAGTCGTCCGACGCGTTCAGCCTATCTGCATCGGATTGATGATTACCTGAATCGTGAAAAAGGGCCTGATCGTCTTGGCTGTGCCAATGTCGCGCACGCGTTTGCTGCGATGCCACAAAACGATAAGTTCAAGATCTATGCTGAAAAGCCGTCGCATATCGGGATTGTGACTGCGTATAACGAAATGCTTTCAGCACATCAACCCTATGTCAATTATCCTGACATTATTCGAGACGAAGCGCGTAAGCAAGGTGCAACCGTACAGGTGGCAGGCGGCGTTCCTGCCATGTGTGATGGTATTACGCAGGGTGAGCCTGGCATGGAGTTGAGCCTGTTTAGTCGCGATACTATTGCCATGAGTACAGCGATTGCCCTGTCTCACGATGTATTTGATGCAGCCTTGTTGTTAGGTGTGTGCGACAAAATTGTCCCTGGTCTGTTAATCGGTGCCTTGCATTTTGGCCATTTGCCTTGCGTGTTTGTACCCGCTGGTCCGATGAGCACAGGTATCGACAATACCTCAAAATCTAAAGTGCGCGAAAAATATGCACAGGGCTTGTGTGACCGCGATGAGCTGCTGGCCAGCGAATCTGCTGCTTACCATGGTGCCGGGACCTGTACTTTCTATGGCACCGCCAACAGTAACCAGATGTTGCTTGAAGCGATGGGGTTGCATGTGCCGGGTGCCGCATTCATTCATCCACACGATGGCATGCGTGAAGACCTTACCCGTGCCGCAGTACGTCTGGTACTGCAAAATACCAAGAAAGAGAAATTTGTACCGATTGGCCGTTTGGTTGATGAACATGTGATTGTCAATGCCATGGTGGCTTTGCTGGCCACTGGCGGTTCTACCAACCACCTGATTCACTGGGTTGCCGTGGCACGCGCTGCCGGCATTATCATTGACTGGACAGATTTCCATTATCTGGCTAAATCCACTCCTTTGCTGGCCAGTGTGTATCCGAACGGTAAAGCCGATGTGAATGAGTTTCAGGATGCGGGCGGGCCCGGTTTTGTGATTCGCGAGCTGATTGAAGGTGGCTACATGTATCCGGACGTATTCACGGTGAGTGGCGGCGGCATGCATGATTATGGCAAGAAGCCTGAGAAGCAGGGGGATACACTCGTGTGGACAGACTATCCGGCCGAGAGCGGCGATGAAACCATCGTGCGTACTGCAGCCCATCCGTTTAACGAGTCTGGTGGTTTGCGTCTGCTCAAGGGTAATCTGGGGCGAAGCGTGATCAAGATTTCTGCTGTGCCTGAAGATCGTCACATTATTGAAGCCCCTGCCATTGTATTTGATGCACAGGAAGAGTTGCTGGCGGCATTTGATCGCGGCGAACTGGAAAAAGATTTTATCGCAGTAGTGCGTTTCCAGGGCCCCAAAGCCAATGGCATGCCTGAGTTACATAAATTGACGCCACCATTGGCAGTGTTACAAAACAAAGGTTTCCGTGTAGCGATTGTGACGGATGGCCGCATGAGTGGTGCATCAGGGAAAATCCCGGCGGCCATTCACTTGAGTCCTGAAGCCAGTGCCGGTGGCGCCATTGCAAAAATTCGCAATGGTGACATCATCCGACTGAATGGTACGGTCGGCCAGTTGAATGTGCTGGTAGATGAAGATACCTGGGCCGAGCGTGAAGCAGAAGGCTTGAGCGACAGCAAACGTCATCACAATTCGCACGGCCTGGGCCGCGAACTATTTGGCGGCATGCGCAGAAATGTGTTGTCTGCCGAAGAGGGCGCAGTCACCTGGTTGTAAATGAACATTGCGTCGCAATACTTCGTTGCAGTTCGCTTGCCGTACTATTCGTACTGTCTGCGCTCCTGCGCCTAGCCTTGCTTGGCAATGTTCATTTACATGAAGCAAACGATTGAAAACATTTTTTTATTTATTAGGTAAATATTGCATACCATGAGCACATTAGAGTTAGCTAACCATGGCCCGGTAATTCCGGTCATTGTCATTAATAAAGTGGAAGACGCGGTGCCAATGGCCGAAGCCTTGCTTGAAGGTGGCGTCAAAGTGTTGGAAGTGACACTGCGTTCTTCTTGCGCTCTGCAAGCCATGGAACAAATTGCGAAACATGTCCCGGATGCTATTCTGGGCTCCGGTACGGTACGTAACCTCAAGGATGCGCAAGCTTCCAAAGATGTGGGTTGCCAGTTTGCTGTCAGCCCTGGCTACACCAGCGAGCTGGGGCAGTTTGCGCGCCAAATTGGCTTGCCGTTGTTGCCAGGTGTGTCTACTGGTTCAGAAATCATGATGGCGAATGCAGATGATTATTACTTTTTAAAACTGTTCCCGGCAGTCGCTGTGGGTGGCATTAACTTGTTAAAAGGCTTTGCCGGTCCATTTGGCGATGTAAAATTTTGCCCCACGGGTGGCGTCAGCGTTGAAAGCGCACCACAGTTCCTGGCATTACCAAACGTAGTCGTCTGCGGTGGTACCTGGTTGACGCCAGCGGATGCCGTTGCGCGTAAAGACTGGGCGCACATTACCAAACTGGCCAAAGAGGCTTCCGCAATCGTAGCGGCGAAATAATTCAAATCCGCTATAATCAAGGCTTGTAGTCATACAAGCCTTTTTTATTAGCTGCCATTTATGTCAAACATGCTAGACCTCAAGCAATATAAAACCATCGTCCTGGACTGTGATGGCGTCGTACTCAACAGTAACCAGACCAAGGTGGATGCGTATTACAATACCGCCAAACGGTTGGGCGGCACGGATGCACAGGCGCAGGCATTTGTTGATTACCATATCAAGCTGGGGAGTATTCCTCGCAATGACAAAATTCGTTATTACATTACCGAGATTCTGAAAGTGCCGCTGACGCCTGAATTGTTTCAGGAATATATGGACACCTTTACCGAGATACTCGATGAAACCCTGATGCAATGCGAAGTGGCGCCTGCGTTGATGGACCTGAAAAACAAGACGGCGCAAGCCAAGTGGATGCTCATGTCTGGCGGCGATCAGAGCGAGTTACGTGAGATATTCCCGCGCCGTGGCCTGGATACCCTGTTCGAACTGGGTATTTATGGCGGACCCACCAAAAAGACCGAGCATCTGCAAACGCTGATCGCTGATGGTGCCATCCAGTTTCCGGCGCTGTTTATTGGTGATAGCCGCTTTGACCATCAAGCGTCAACAGGCGCCGGGTTGAGTTTTGTATTTTTGAGTGACTGGACTGATATGCCTGACTGGCAGGCTTATTGTGAGCAGCATCAGATCACAGTCGTTGCCCATATGCATGCCATGTTGGGGCACTGAGTGGGTGTGGCATGCTAACGCTGCGAAGTACAAGCAGTACATTGCTTACCGATGAAATGCTGATTGACTTGTGTCAGGGCGGTCAGGTGATCGAGCAAGATGTGCGCGGCCTGAAGGTCGTACGCTTGAGTAATGGGGATTTTCTGAAGATTTTTCGCGCGCGTCGCTGGTTAAGCGGGGCGCGGATGTATTCACATGCCAGGCGTTTTTATCGCAATGCGTTACGCCTGCAGGCACGCAATATACCGACAGTCACGGTAAAGTCACTACACCATTTGCCAAAAGCAGGGCACACGGCGGTTATTTATCAGCCGCTCGCTGGACAAACACTGCGCCAATTAATGCAAAGTGAGTTACCCGCAATTAAATCACTGGCTGAGAAGCTGGGGCGTTTTCTGGCTGAGTTGCATGATCAGGGTATTCACTTTCATTCCTTGCACAGCGGCAATGTATTGCTAACCCCTGATGGCCAATTTGGTCTGATTGACATTTCTGATATGACGATTTATCCATGGCCCCTGCGTTGTGCTACACGCGTCCGCAGTTTTATTCGCTTAGGTAAATACCGGGAAGAAATGCGCTTACTTGATGCTACATTTTGGCGTAGTGTCATGCACGGTTATAGCCAATCCCCAAGAGGAAATAACTGCGCTGATACAATCATGGCCTCCGTTGATTATTTGCAAGTGATCAAATAATTACCTAATGCCCTTATGACCTTATTGAGTATCGTGTTGAATAAAGCTCCAACTATCCATACTGAGCCAGGCTACACGCCTGTCATTACTGACTTTGATGCGCTGATGGCATTATCCGGTGAAGTCTTTCGTACGGTTAAGGACAGGCAAACGCATAAATTACAGCTGGGGAATGAGTCGGTTTTTATAAAAAAACACTTCGGCGTGGGCTGGTTTGAAATACTGAAAAATCTGTTGACCCTGAAGTGGCCAGTGATCGGTGCGCGCAATGAGTGGAAAGCCATTCAAAAGCTGAATACGATAGGCATCGCTACCACGCCATTACTGATGTATGGAGAGCGCGGTTGCAACCCTGCGCGCAAACAATCGTTTGTGATGACCCGTGACCTGGGGGATATTGTTACGCTGGAAACCCTTTGCCAGCACTGGCAATATCAGCAGCCAGCGTTTAAGTTAAAGCAGCAATTGATTGTCAAAGTGGCTGAATTGGCAAGTCGTTTCCATGCGCATGGTATGTGGCACCGGGATTTTTATTTATGCCATTTTTCTCTGTTGCTGACTGATCTGGAGACGGGTAATTTCAGGCTGCACTTGATGGATTTGCACCGCGTCGAAATTCATTCATATTTGCCTCATGGCAAGCGGCTGAAGGATCTGGCAGGCTTGTATTTTTCTGCACTGCACATCGGACTGACAAAACGTGATGTGCTCAGGTTCCTGAAGGTCTATTATCAACAGCCTTTACGTCAGGTGTTGTTGCATGCCCACTTTTTGCTAGCAATAGAATGCCGCGCCAGGAAGCTGGATGCCAAGTTGCTACGCAAGCGAGAAGCAGGAATATCGATGTGATCAATATACTGGTTCGATAGCATGCTCGCAGCATGCTGATCGATTCAAACATATCATACCAACTAAAATGACCATGTTTAATAAAACCAAACTTCCAATCCCTTTGATTCACTTTTATGTAATTGTGTCCAGCCTGTTTTTACAAGCCCTCACATTTGCAGATCTATACAGATCCTTTGCTTACCTGAATCTGTTGTTCGTGTTAGGGTTTGCTTTTTCCTACTATAAGCAAACAGCACAAGAGCATGCTGTTGTGATTTATGGCGCAGTTGCGCTATGGTTGGCGTTTATTGGCGCAGAATGGTTTGCAACACAGCACTTTCCTTTTGATATTAAAAGCGTCAGGCATTTGTTACTGGCTATCGGCCTGATGATCGGCATCACCTTTCTTTCTTCTTACCATGCCATTATCAAACCCAAGTTGATGAACGTTAGCAGTAATCTGGTTTATCTGTATACCATTTCACAGGGTGTGGCATTGTACTTCCTGCAAAAAGACTTTGGCACAACAAAGAATCCACATTACCTGGCAATATTCAGTGCTTTTTTTCTGGTGATCGGATGTTTTCTGGCAATTAAACATCAACGGTTGATTCATCGTTATTTACTTGGATTGTCATCAATCATCCTTGGTGTTGTCTTGATCAACACATCTTCAAGACCCACCTGGATTGGCCTTTTATTATCGGTTGGCATCATTGCCATTTTTTTGCGCCGGAAACATGCGATGTTTTTATTGCTGGCCACAAGTGTGTTGTGTGTGGGATTGGCTGCAACAAATATCGGCAATTTCAAATCTCGTTGGGAGGATTTGATCATGCATGCCAACACTGAGGAGCGCGTCACTATTTGGCAAGATGCATGGGAAATGCAAAATAATAGTAATATTTTTCAATGGGTATTTGGACATGGCCTTCATGGGTTCGAGCAGGAGTTTCCTCGATACTCACGCTATCATATAAAGGAAAATATTGACTTTAATAGTCCTCACAATGCCGTGCTAGAGGTGCTATATCAATATGGTGTTGTCGGTACGTTGTTGGTATTGGCCGGACTCTTATCTCTATATCGCTTTATCATTTCTGCCTATTTAAGATCCCGCGTCGATTATTCACCTGCCTGGATTTATTTACTGTTGTTGATGGTCGTGACCATCGATATCTTTAGTGTAGGTATTACAATGCCATTTTTTGTCAGCATGAACCTGAATGTTTTGGCCGTCGTGACGGGTATATGCTTATATTTAAAACATATCCGGAGCCGTTAACATGCATGCCCCGATTACAGTTGTGATTCCAAATTACAATGGCGCACATTTGTTGAAAAAAAATATTCCTTCAGTACTCAATGCCATGGTGCATTATCCTGGCGAATCCTTTCTGATCGTGGTGGACGATGGATCTAGTGATCACAGTATTGACGTCCTGAAAGATGAGTTTCCACAGGCGAAATTAGTCTTACATACACAAAATAAAGGGTTCGCCGAAGCGATTCATAGTGGTGTGAATGCGGCGAATACAGAGTTGCTATTTTTGCTGAATTCAGACGTGGAAGTTTCTCTCAATATTTTTGCTGCGCTGACTCCCTATTTTGAAGATACCAACACGTTTTCAGTGAATCCGCTGATTTATGATGAACGCAAACAAGTTAAGCGCCACTCCTGGAACTTGCGCCAATTTAAATTTGGTACGCTTAAATTGGTAAATTGGACTTTAGAAAAAGCGCTGCAATTGCGATCAGAAGGAAAAAGGCTGCCATGTGCTTACGCGCATGGCGGATCTTTTATGGTGAGAAAGTCTATGTTTCTGGCTCTGGGCGGATTTCATCCAATTTATAAGCCTTTTTATAGTGAGGATTATGATTTGGGCCTTCGTGCATGGAGTCGTGGTTGGGAGAGCTATTTTGAGCCTGGCGTGCATATTGTGCATCAGAGTGTTGGATCCATTCGCTCAAATGTAAAAATGAACTATATCAAAGCAATAAGAAGAAGAAATCGCTATATTCTTGAGTGGATGCATTTAACCAGATGCCAGTTGATTTTTTGCGCTATACCCGCTTCCCTGATTCAATTGCTTGGTGAGCTTCTATTACTGGATCATGTGAATCTTAGAGGATTCTATTTGGCATGTTTAAAGCTGCCAGAGGTACTGCGCGCGCGGGCTGAACTAAGAAAAACGCAGGTCATGGCATTGGATGATCTGTTGGCTATGATGCGACGATTTTGCCAATAACGGAGTCTGGCCTGATCAGTTTCAGGCAGTTTAAATGCCCTAAAGGACAGACACGCTCAAAACAAGGGCTGCATTCCAGCGCAAGGTATTCAACCACTGCTTGTGGGTGCATGGGCGGTGTGTGCTTGGGGTCAGATGAACCATAAATGGCGATCAGTTTTTTATCGAGTGCGGCGGCCACATGCATGAGACCGGAGTCGTTACTGATTACTGTATGACAAAGTGACATTAAATCGATTGCTTCGCCTAGCTTGGTTGTTCCCGCCAGATCTACACACTTTTTGTGTGTGTGTTGCTGGATGCTGGCTGTGACGGGTTTATCTTTTTCCGAGCCGAATAGCCAGACTTGCCAGCCGTGGTTCAATGCATGATTGGCGACTTCAGCATAGTATTCAGAAGGCCAGCGTTTGGCTTCGCCATATTCTGCGCCCGGGCATAACCCTAATACAGGTTGGTCGGAGTGCAGGATGTTGAACGTAGTGAGCAAGTTACGCGCGCGCGCCGGATCAGCCAGTAAGGCAGGCTGAGGTAATTGGCCGGGTAACGCGGCTGATTTGGGTAGCCCTAATGCGACAAAGCGCTCGACCGTTTTTTTGAGCACGCTTTTATCCAGTGGCCGCATATCATTCACCAACCCATAGCGCATCTCGCCTTTAAAGCCGGTACGGACCGGGATGTTGGCGGCCCATGGCAGAATCGCTGATTTGAGACTGTTGGTGAGCAATATGGCTTGCGTAAAGCCTTGGTTTGCCAATGAACGGCCACATTGAAAGCGTTCACGTAGCGCCACATCGCCATGCTTAAAGGGCAGGGCAATCGCTTGTGATACTTCCGGCATTCTCTCCAGCAAGGGCATTGTCCAAGCTGGTGCCGCGACGCTGATCTGACAGTCAGGCTGGTCGATTTTGAGCTGCTTGAACAGGCTTTGCGCCATTACCATGTCGCCCACCCACGCCGGGCCCATCACCAGTATCTTGTTCATGCGTGCAATTTTTTAATCAGGTTGGTGGTGCTGCGGCCTTCTACCAGGTCAATCAGGGCAATTTCGCCGCCCCACGACAACACCTCTTTGCCACCCACCACCTGATCGGCGCTGTAGTCACTGCCTTTGGCGATCACATGTGGCTGGATGGCATTGATCAGTGCGAGCGGGGTATCTTCATCAAACAGGATCACGGCATCAATCGACTCCAGCGCTGCCAGCACGCGGGCACGGTCTTGTTCATTCACGACAGGTCTGGTCGGGCCTTTAAGGGCAGACACCGATCGGTCAGTGTTCAAGCCTAGAATCAGCTTGTCACCCCGTTTTTTGGCACCCTCTAGGTAGGTCACATGCCCGGCATGCAGTAAATCAAAGCAGCCATTGGTGAACACGATTTTTTGCCCTTGCTGTTTCCAGGTGGCGACTTTTCGCAGCAACTCAGGCAGCTCACTCACTTTATGCGCCTGCTGGCTGCCTTGTGCAGTGGCAATCGCATCCATCAGGTCTGCTTTGGTAATGGGCACGGTGCCCACCTTGCCCACCACCACACCAGCAGCAATATTCGCCAGTGATAGGCTATCGAGTGGCGACAGTCCATGCATCAGTCCAGCCGCCAGCGTTGCGATGACCGTATCACCCGCGCCCGACACATCAAAGACCTGCTTGGCCGTTGCGGCTAAATGATCTGTACGATCAGTAATCAGCGTAATGCCTTCTTCACCGCGCGTCACCGCTAAAAAGTCCAAAGCGAGACTATTTTTGAGTGTGCTGGCTTTATCAATAAGTACAGCATCCTGGGTCTGCGTATCGCAGGCTTCTGCGGTTTCTTTTTTGTTGGGCGTCAGCGCGGTGGCACCACGGTATTTGTCGTAATTACGTCCTTTGGGATCCACCAGCACCGGGATCTGGTGCTCGCGGCCATAACGGATCACGTATTGGCATACTTGCTCGGTCAGCAGGCCTTTTGCATAGTCAGACAAAATCACCAACGCAGGTTGCTGTTGCAAGGCACTTTGTATGGCTTGCATCACATCAGCCACTTCAGTGGCTGACAGTGCCGTCGTGATTTCCTGATCCAGCCGCATCATTTGCTGATGACCGCCCAAGATACGGGTTTTGGCGATGGTCGGACGCGATGGTGTAGTGATCATGGCATGCGTATCAATGCCGTAATCCGACATGGCCGTCAATAAACGCTCGCCTTCATTGTCTTTTCCGATCAGGCCTATCATCTTGGTATTAATGCCCAGCAGCGCCAGGTTAGCAGCCACATTGGCCGCGCCACCCGCACGTTGTTGCTCGGATTTGATCAATACAACCGGTACCGGGGCTTCAGGTGAAATGCGGTTGACCTCACCCATCAGGTAACGATCCAGCATGACGTCGCCAATCACCAGTGCGTGTTGCTTTTGTTCGCCAAAATGCGCAACCAGGGTTGCGATGTTGTTATGCAGTGCAGTGCCAGTCATCAGGATTCCAGGATTTCACACAGGCAATGGCCAATAAAAATATGCGCTTCCTGAATGCGGGCGGTGACGCTGGAAGGCACCACGATATTGTGCGTGCACAATGCATTCATTTTACCGCCACTGCCACCTGTCAGGCCGATGGTGGTTGCGCCGATTTCATTGGCAGTTTCAATCGCGCGGACCACATTGGCGCTGTTACCACTAGTCGTCAGCCCAATCAATACATCCTCTGGACGACACAAAGCCTCCACCTGGCGCGCAAAGATATAGTCATAGCCATAGTCATTGCCGACGGAGGTCAGGATAGACGTATCCGTAGTCAGCGCGATTGATGGCAACCCTTTGCGCTCCTTTTTAAAGCGTCCGACAATCTCAGCCGCAATGTGCTGACTATCCGCCGCGCTGCCACCGTTGCCGCACAGCAAAATCTTGCCACCGCGTTGAATACAGTCGCGCAACAGGTTGCCAACATCACTGATCAGCGGAAAGAGTGGCTCCAATGCCTGGAACATCACCACATGGGCAGCATGTTCGCCTTTAAGATATTCAATATGGTTCATATCGCTCACAATCTCTGAGGAAGTTATGCGTAAGGGTCATCCTGCAGCAAATAGTTCTGCACGTAATCCTTGACGCCTTCTTCCAGTGACGTAAAAGGTTTTTTATAGCCCGCCTCACGCAGTTTCTGCATCTCGGCCTGGGTAAAGTACTGATATTTGCCCTGTAAGTCCTGCGGCATATCAATATAAGTAATATTGGGTTCGCGTTGCATGCTGGTCATCACATTGGTCGCCAGATCTTTAAAACTGCGCGCCTGCCCCGTGCCAATGTTATAAATCGCACTTGCGACCGGTTTGTTTTTTAATGCGGCCTCGAGAAAGAATGCCATCACATCCGCCACGTCTTTTACATAGACAAAGTCACGCAATTGCATACCATCTTCCACGCCAGCCTTGGTGCCTTTAAACAGGCGCATGGTGCCGGTTTCTTTAAACTGGTTAAACGTGTGATATGCCACGCTGGCCATACGTTCCTTGTGGTACTCATTCGGCCCGTAGACGTTAAAAAACTTGAATCCTGCCCAGGCGGGTGGCGCTGGTTGCTTCTGGTTCACCTGCTGCAACACCCACTGGTCAAAAAAGTGTTTGGAATAGCCATAGCCATTTAACGGGCGCAGGTTGTCGATGCTGGCATCGTCATAGCCTTGTTCACCGCCACCATAGGTCGCGGCAGAACTGGCATAAAAGAACGGCACTTCGTATTCCGCACACCACGACCACAAGTCCTGCGAATAATGCATGTTATCTGCCACCAGCTTGTTAAAGTCACGCTCGGTGGTCGCACTGATCGCGCCCATATGAATCACCGCAGTGATGTCATCGTTATCCTCCAGAAAGTCGAACAACTGGTCTTTGTCCAGATATTCGGCATAGTGCCTGTGCACCAGGTTTTGCCACTGGCTTTCATGCGTGATGCGGTCAACAATCACCAGGTCTTGGCGACCCAGTTTGTTGTTCAAATGCCAGGCCATGATAGAACCAATCATGCCTGCACCACCGGTGATAATGATCATAGGGGAGTGATTAAAACGTTAAACCGCGATTATAACGCGTAATCTGGAAGGGCTGGCATGAATCAGAGATGGTTTCTCACTACCACTTATTGGGGACATGTTTACTAGTGGTTCTTGATACTTTGCCAAGTGATTTCAATCAATTGTCGCGTTTTGGTATTGAGGTAGATGAATAAATAGAGCCTTACGGTTATTTGGCAAAGTCACGAGACAACATTTGTGATGCTGCGGAAGCTGTGTACATACCAGAGGCTTTAATTTGTCTTGCAACTTCGTAACCCTCGTCGCGAAATTTTGCAAGCATAGTACCTAGCTCGGTTAGTTTACTTGTATTTAATACTAAACGAACAGCTGTACCTTTAAAGTGATGATTTAGGTCGATGTGAGTTTTTGAGTTTTCATCAAGTTTAATAGCATGATCCCCACTGCATATCAAAAAAGACCCACCTAATCGACATATTCGACTAATCATGTACAAGCCAAAACCCGAGTTGTGCCATGGATCGTTTGTATTAATACGAGCGCCTTTGTAATTTTTACTGGATATTGCAGGCATTAAAGCTTGCTGGATTGCATCGGAATGAGAGTTTATTTGAACATATGGGTTATTTTGCAAGGAGGTCATTAATCCTATTCCGTTATCGAGAATTGAGATTTCGACTTTGTGATATGTTGGCCAATATTGAGCACAATATTCCATACTTTTGGACTCACTGTGTTCCAGAACATTTCGCATCATTTCGCGAATTGAAAAAGTAAGTGCATCAACCAAATTGCCCTTATCTTCTTGAGTGAGAATTTTTGCAAGGTGTTCGGAGCGACGTTCGATAATTTCTTGTTCAACTTCCCACTCTTTCGCTGCCTCTTCCTTGATAGTCTTGATCCGTAATATTGTGAAAGGTACAAATCGATCATTGCCATCAGTACAGTTGGGCTCACGTCCATGTTTTAAACCAAATGCTCTAAAAAATCCCATATTAGCAGCATAATCTTTATTTTTGTGGCCCATGCAACTTACTGTTGTAGCAGAGTTTTCTCTGTTGAAGTCTCTTATTTGTTTAGCCACATACCCCATGGTGAACGGCTCAATTCTTCCCATTTTTGAAAAATCAATTAAAACATTCTCTGCACCTGCATGGCTGAAAACTTCAGCGCAAAAGGAGAAAACTGCAATTTCAGTGCATTCGCTAGGAAAAAAAACTGTGGCCATATTTGTCCCTAAGTACTGTTGTTGCTAGTAAGTCATGTTCTATAGTTTTCATTTTGAGTTAAACATTTAGAATGCCAAATTTATAGGCTTCTTAATATAATTAAAATTATTGGTTACTACCTAGTTCCAGCGCACGATGCTTACTCTCTTGTGCTTCAATCTCCGCTTTTTTTAAGTCAAACTCATTACTTACCCACCCCTGCAAGTGCTCCAAGGCAATATCTCGCATCGCTTCAAGCCATACAGGTTCACTATTCAGTGCTGGAATATAGTGATACTCACCACCGCCCACAGACTGGAACAAGTGTTTACCTTCCATGGCAATTTCTTCCAATGTCTCTAGGCAGTCGCTGCTAAAGCCGGGACAAACGACATCTATCCGTTTGACTTGTTGTTTGCCCAGAGCATCCAGCGTGTTGGCGAGGTAGGGTTGCAGCCATTCCTGACGGCCAAAGCGGGATTGGAAGGCAACCTGATATTGCTCTTTGTTTAAGCCTAAGGCCTCTGCCAGTAAACGAGCCGTTTTATGGCATTCGCAGTGGTAGGGGTCGCCCTTCATCAGGTGGAATTTGGGCACGCCGTGAAAACTCATGACCAGTTTCTCCGGCTGGCCGTGTTGTTGCCAGTAGGCTTTGATATGGCTGGCGAGTGCTTGAATATAGAGTGGATGGTCGTGGTAGTGCTTGATGGTGCGGATGGCAGGCACATTGCGCATTTTAAGCAGTACGCGCCACACGGCATCTAACGCCGCTGCAGTGCTGCTGGCAGCGTATTGGGGGTAGAGCGGGAATACCAGAATGCGGTCGCAGCCTTGGGCTTTGAGCGATTCAATGGCGCTTTTCATGCTGGGGTTGCCGTAGGTCATGCCGAGTTCGACGGCAAACGGGCTGTTGATGTGCTTAGCCAGGCTCTGTTGCAATAAGGTTTTCTGTTGCTGGGCATAGACCATCAGCGGTGAGCCTTGGTCTGTCCACACGCTGGCATATTTTTCTGCCGATTTTTTCGGACGAATCACCAGGATGATGCAGTGCAGAATCCAGCACCAGATAAAGCGAGGAATTTCGACCACGCGTCTATCCATCAGAAATTGCTGTAAATAGGGACGCAGGGCTTTGGCAGTGGGCGCATCGGGTGTGCCGAGGTTTGCCAGTAAAATGCCAACCTTGGGTTGGCTGCCGTGGGTGTAGGGAGGTTCGGGGTTGTAGTATGTCATAAGGGCATTTTAAGCGATTAAAATGCCCTTATGACGCATGCTTTGTAAAAAAGTGCGACTCGCCTGTCTGTGAGGCGAGTCAATGCATTACTTTTTATGAATCTGGTTACCGATCACGCCGCCAATGGCTGCGCCACCTACGGTACCTACTGAGCTGCCGCCAGTGAGTACTGCTCCGGCCACTGCGCCGATGCCCGCGCCAACCGCTGTGCTTTTGCCGCGTGTGCTCATGGTGCCACAGGCTGTCGTGCTTAATGCGAGGACAAGTACAGTGGTCCAGGTGAGTGATTTGCTAAATGCTTTGTTTTTGCTGCTGTGCATAGGGTTCTCCCTTGATGTTGATTGAGATTTGAGTGGATTATGTCGATATTGAGGGCTGCATAATAGCAGTTGAATGCCTATTTTTTTGTCGGATTTATCTGACAAACAAGTGTCAGAATTGATTAGGTTGTGCAATATCCTTACTGATTGGAAAGTGCATTTGAGAGCAGCTTGGCCGTGACATCCACAATCGGGATGATGCGCTCGTAAGCCATGCGGGTTGGGCCAATCACGCCCAGGGTGCCAACCACTTGCCCATCGACATCATAGGGGGCAGTGACCATGCTGCATTCATCCAGTGGCAGGTAGCCGCTTTCGCCGCCAATAAAAATTTGCACGCCATCTGCGCGCTGGCTTTGGTCCAGCAGTTGCATCAGGGCGGTACGCCGCTCGAAAATCTCGAACAGTTTGCGCAAGCTGCCTACATTGGCTGACAGTTCATCGACTTCCAGCAGGTTGCGCTCACCGGAAATGACAACGGCTTCTTTGTTGGTTTGTTCAGGCTGGCTGGCGGCATCGAGTGCAGCAGACATCAGGTGGTTAATATCCGCCTGCATTTGTTGCAATTCCTGTCTGAGTTTAAGTTGCACTTCATCCAGTGTCAGCCCGCTGCAATGCGTGTTGACGTAATTGCTTGCTGCGGTGAGTTCGCTGGCACTAAAGGCTTTTTCTGTCATCAGGATGCGGTTTTGTACCTGTCCATCATCCGTCACCAGAATGACCAGAATTTTTTTCTCGGAAAGGAGCAAGAATTCCAGGTGTTTGAGCAGGTTGCGGCTCCGTTTGGGGGTGAGTATTACGCCCGCAAACTGGGTGAGTTGCGACAACATATCTGCCGCATTGTTGATCAGTGCTTGCGGGTCAGGCGAGGAAAGTCCGGATTTAAGCTGGCTGATGGCGCGCGCATCAATCGGTTTGACCGTCAGCAGAGAGTCGACAAACAGGCGATAGCCTTTTTGCGTGGGCACACGTCCGGCGGAGGTGTGCGGACTGGCGATAAACCCTAATTGTTCCAGATCACTCATCACGTTACGGATGGTCGCAGGACTCACATCCAGCCCGGAATGCTGCAACAGTGTGCGGGAGCCGATTGGTTGTCCGTCGCTGATGTAATGTTCCACCAGTGTTTTTAACAGTATTTGTGCTCTTTTGTCCAAGGCGAGTGACTCAAAAATCTACAATACTGATTTTGCCTGATTTGATGCTGACTTAACAGCCCTGCGTGCTTTTCAGTCTAGGTTGAATATGCTTTAATGCGCGCATGTCCTTTCCTTTCTCTTCTGTCGCGATCGTTGGTAAATACATGGATGAAAACGCATTGCAGCAGATGCAAAGCGACTTAACCCGGTTGGCCCATCATCTTTTGCAGCAAGGTCTGCATGTCTGTGTTGAAGAAAATACGGCAAAATTTATTGGTTACGACGGCTTTGTCGTCACTGATCTTGACCGCATTGGTGAAAAGTCCGATCTGGTGATTGTGATGGGGGGCGATGGCACCATGCTCAGCGTGGGGCGCGCATTACGCGAGTCTGCTGCGCCACTGGTGGGCATTAACCGGGGCCGATTGGGATTTTTGACCGATTTGCAAACGGATAACATGCTGGTCGAGCTTGATAAAATCCTGGCAGGGGAATACCAGATTGAGTCTCGCATGTTGTTACAATCGTCAGTCATGCGAGGGGAAAGCAGCATTTACCATACCGTTGCCTTGAATGATGTCGTCATTAAAAGTGCAGTGCGGCTGATTGAACTCGAAGTGCATGTCGATGGCAAGTTTGTGTCACGTCAGCGGGCAGATGGCCTGATTTTAAGTACACCCACTGGCACTACCGCTTATGCACTGTCTGCCGGGGGACCGATTATGCATCCGGATCTGGATGCGATTTCTATCGTCCCTATCAGCCCGCATACCTTGAGTTATCGCCCGGTCAGTGTGCCTGCCGAAAGTACGATAGAAGTCACGGTGGTCAGTGCCACGGATGCCCAGATCAATTTTGATGGCCAGGGGCAATATCCTTTGTTGCCAGGGGATCGCATACGGATTGCGCGTGCGGCACAAAAAATACAGTTGCTGCATCCGCAAAGCTATTGTTATTTTGATATGTTACGTAACAAACTCAACTGGGGTTAGTCGCCATGCAAGGATGGATTAGGTCTGGGATAGGGTTTCTGCTGTTGGCAGCTAGCCAATCGGTGTGGGCCGCACAGCCCTGGCAGGGACAGTTTTTATACAGCTATGAAGGTGGCAGTGTTTATCGTGTCACTGCCAACCATCAAAAAAGCATGCACTGGGAATGTATTCAGGGTGAAGAGGCCGGTGCTAGTGGCGAAGAGTTGCCCGAGCGTATTCAGGTGAGGCCCGATATTTATTTTGTCAGCTGGACTGAGAAAAGTGGTGTCCAGGTGACACAAGTGCTCGATTTTAAGTCCATGAAAGTCTATTCCACCATCATTGATCAGTCTGCCCGTTATGTGTTGCGCGGGTCGATCAAAAGAGAAAAATAAATTACACCTATGCTGCAAGCACTCTCTATCCGTGATTTTGTGATTGTCGATGCACTCGATTTGGAGTTTGCATCGGGCTATACCGCGCTCACTGGTGAAACTGGCGCCGGTAAATCCATTTTAATTGATGCCCTGTCATTGAGTCTGGGCGCGCGTAATGAAGGTGATGTCACGCGCAGAGGTTGTGAAAAAGCCGAGATCTCGACCACTTTTGCGATTGCTGGCAATGCAGGCGCGCGCGCCTGGCTGCAAGCCCAGGAAATGGATGTGGACGACACCCTGGTGTTGCGTCGGGTGATTTATGCAGATGGCCGCAGCCGGGCGTTTATCAACGGCGTCACGGCCACTGTTGGACAGTTGCGCGAGATCGGTGAAGCCCTGATTGATATTTACAGCCAGAACGCACATCACTCCTTGCTTAAAACAGCGACGCAGCGCGAGATTCTGGACGCCTATGCGCAAGCTGGCCCGCTGGCCAGAGAAGTCTCCCAATTTTTTAAAGCCTGGTACCAATTGCATCAGCAACAGCTGGCTTACGAAAAAAATGCCAGCCAGTTTGCGGATGAGCTGGCCGAACTGCGCGACAAAACCCGCGAACTCAAACAACTGTCATTTTCCGAAGAGGAATGGTTAACCCTGCAACTGGAGCATACAAGACTCAGTAACGGTGCCAGTCTGCTCAGTGGCATGGAGCTCTGTTTGCAGCTGATGAGCGAGGGCGAGGTTAATGCGCTGGAAATGCTCGCGCAAACCCAGGCCAAACTGGTCGAGTTGCAGGACATGGATGCGCAGTTGCAGCCAATTGCTGAAACCCTGGATTCAGCGGCTATCCAGCTTGAAGAGGCCAGTCGTCAGCTTAACCGCTATTTGCAAAAAACCGATCTGGACCCCGAACGCCTGGCCGAAGTGGAAGCAAGAATGCAAGCCATTCATGGCACGGCACGTAAATACCGGATCAAGCCTGAAGAGCTGCCGGACTTGCTGAAGCAGGATGTTGCACGGATGACTGAACTGGAAGACCTGGCAGATGATGGTGCGCTGGCAAAACAGGTACATGCAGCGTGGCAAACCTACCAGCAAAGCGCCCAGGCCTTGACGGCAGCACGCCAGCTGGCAGCGCAAACATTAGCCAAAACCATTACGGAGCAAATGCAGGCACTGTCGCTGAAAGGCGGGCAGTTTGCTGTGGCACTCACTCCTTGCGAGGCGGCGGCATATGGACTGGAACAGGTCGAATTTCTGGTGGCAGGCCATGCCGGTGTGGAGCCGCGCCCATTGAATAAAGTGGCCTCGGGGGGCGAGCTGTCCCGTATCAGCCTGGCACTGCAGGTGACGACGGCCTCACTCGGCACCGTGCCATGCATGATTTTTGATGAAGTGGATGTGGGTATTGGCGGCGGGGTGGCTGAGGTTGTGGGTCAGTTGCTCAATGCGCTTGGCCAGCACCGTCAGGTACTGGTCATTACCCATCTGGCACAGGTGGCGTCGCAGGCGCAGCAGCATCTGCAAGTCAGCAAGGCCGAGCAAGATGGAAATACGTTAAGCCGGATTCGTGCCCTGAATGCGGAAGAGCGCGTAGAGGAAATTGCCAGAATGCTGGGCGGCTTGCACATCACGGAAACAACCAGAAATCATGCCAGGGAAATGCTGCGCGTCGGTTAAGCATCACTCAGCAGTTTTATCTTTACATTCCGCATTCTCGATGCGCATCCCAGATAAGTATTTTCGGGCACGTTTTTAGGTACACAGGACTTTCCACCTTGCCAGTTTTTCGTCAAAGCCGATGCCTGCATGTGCCGGGCTGGTTGACGGTAAGGTCATGGTTTGAATGTGCATCGTTTCCATATGATGGTTGAGCTTGATATGCTTTTTAAACAGGCTGGCAGCTGCAAGGCCGTTAAACACAATCAATGCAATGTCAGGGCACAGGCTTAATAGCCCATTAATATCGTTGGCGATCACGCTTTCTTTTTCAATCGCACTGTCAAGGCTGCCTTGTCTTTGCGCGGACTGGCACACATCCCAAATCGCCAGTTTGGCTTGCATGACATGCAGGCATCGTTCCGGATATGGCAGCCAGGCCGGAATCCCATATAAAGCTTCGATAATTCGCCAGAAGGCATTTTGCGGGTGAGCGTAATATTGTTGCTGCTTAAGCGAGGCTAGGCCGGGCAGGGAGCCCAGTATCAGTATGCGCGCATCTGCGCGCGCAATCGGTAAAAAACTGCTGGCGCGCATACTGATACTGAGAAAGTTTGGATCAGTTTTTGTGCGGACAGCTGGTTTTGATACAGTCGGCGTAAATATACAGGGAGTGGTCGTGGATTTTAAAGCCGCGGTCTTCAGCGACTTTGTGTTGTAGCTTCTCAATTTCCTCGTTGCAAAACTCTTCCACATGGCCACATTGCACACAGACAATATGGTCGTGATGGCTGCCTTCATTGAGCTCAAACACCGCTTTGCCACTTTCAAAATGGTGGCGCACGAGTAATCCAGCCTGTTCAAACTGCGTGAGTACACGATAAACGGTGGCCAAGCCGACGTCTTCACCATTGGTGATCATGATTTTATAAATGTCTTCAGCGGACAAATGGCGTTGTTCGCTGGTTTCAAACAATTCAAGAATTTTTAATCTGGGCAGTGTTGCTTTAAGGCCTGCATTCTTCAGTTCTTTGGGATCATGCATAGTGTTTTGTCCAGTGTTGCGTATTCTGGCGTATTTGATTGGCCAAACTACGTGGTATATTAATGTTTGTGTTCAATATACCGATTATAAAGTGAATCCAATGCGTAATTCTATCTTTTTTGTATTGGTGGTTGCCTCTATCGAGAGTGGCTGCGGTGCAAAGCTTCCATCCGTTAAACCTTTTAAAATGGAAGTGCAGCAGGGAAATGTCGTCACTTCCAAAATGCTGTTGCAACTTCGCCCCGGCATGACGCGCTCGCAAGTACGCTATATTATGGGGACGCCATTAATTGTTGACAGCTTTAGAGATAACCGATGGGATTATTTTTACGAGTTGCGCAAGCAAGGGGTCATCGTAGAAAAACGCCGTGTGATTCTGGATTTTGATAAAGACAGTCTGGTATCCGTACGGGGGGATGTGGTTGCAGCAGGGGATAACCCTGATGTGAAAACGATTGTAGAAGCACCCAAGCAAACTGCGGCTGAGAAAGAGCAGGCCTGGACGGATAAACTCAAGTTTTGGAAAGATGAAGCGGTGGCTGAGGATCAGCAGGGCGTTAAAGCCGCTGCTGCAAATGCACCTGAAGCCAAGTCGGCAGACACTGTGGCTACAGCAGCTGTTGCTGCATCAGAGCCAGTGATTGCTGCGCAGCCGGAGCCTGCAGTTAATTCAGCGCAGACTGCTCCAGCAAGTGTAGCCAGCAGTTCGGCGGAAGATAAAGCAGCCGCGGAAGATGCTGAGGTTGTACCTTATATTCCAGAGGGTGAGTATGCCGAGGCACTTGCGCCAAGTCCTGACGAGATGGTTAAAGGCAATATGGCTGAAGCGAATCAGCCATCTGCCCCGGCTGAAGCGCGTCAGGTGACCGAGAAAGGTATTGCGCCAAAAGTTGAAAGTGCTGCATCAGCAGAGCCTACGCCTGTTTTTGAACAGGAAGCCATGCCGGAGCCAGCGGTCGTTGCAGAGCCCGAGCCGGTATTGCCACCACCACCGGCCCCGGCAGTCGTCAGTGCGCCGGAGCCGGCTGTGCTAGCTGCTGCTGTCGCTGCGGCCCCGGTTGCGGCAGTAGTAGCCGCAACACCTGAAGTATCCAGCGCGCCTGTCGCCCCGGAAAAATCGCCAGTGCCGGTCACTGTGGCCAAATCTGAAAGTAAACCAGCTGTTGTGCCAGTGGCTGAGCCAGTCATTGAGGATGATGAGGTGATTCCTTTTATTCCTGAAGGGGAATACTCGGAAGCAGTCATTCCAACACCTGATGAAATGGTAAAGGGTAATATGGCCGCGTCCAATACGCCTGCAGTGGATGCCGCAACTCATACCGTGACTGAAAAAGGTGTGCAGGCGGAAGCCGCCGCTGATGCCGCTGAGCCGCCGCCAGTATTTATTGCCGAACAACTGCCTGAAGCTGTGGTTGAGCCGGAACCAGCATTGCCACCGCCGCCAGCCGTCAAGCAGTCTGTGGCTAAAGAGCCCGCGCCACCGGTAGTCGCTGCGGCGCCCGTGGTCGTAGTGCCCGAGCCTGTGCAAGCGGTAGTTCCAACGCCAGAGGTTGCATCAGCAGTCTCAGAAGTCCCGGCAGCCACCTTGCCAGAGTTCAGCAAGTCTGAATCAGCAGCACAACCCGTTGTGCCAGTTGTGGCGGTGACGCCTGCACAGACTGAAATCAGTCAGGATGCTCCGGCAGGCGATGCGCAAATCAATGCTGCTGTGGCTGCATGGGCGCAGGCCTGGCGCAGTAAAAATATTGGGGCCTACTTGGGTGCATATGCGCCAGAGTTCGTGGCAGAAGGATTGCCAAGTCGTGCTGCATGGGAAGCCCAGCGCAAGCAGCGTTTGTCTCCCAAGCAGGGTGCGATTAGTTTAGTTCTGAATGATGTGCAGGTGCAGCGTGACGGCAATACTGCAGTGGTGCAATTTGAGCAAAAGTATGCGGCCAAGTCGTACAAGGATGCGTTGCTTAAAACGCTGGAGTTGCGTTACGCTCCGGCACAGAAGCGTTGGTTAATCACACACGAGCGTGTCACGCCCTTGTCTGTTTCTGCTCCCGCAATCGCCGTTGCATCAGCAAAAGTCGATATGGCTGAACCCGCTGCGCCCACCAAAGCTCCGGCGCAAGTCGCGGCCACTGAAGCTGCTGTTGCAGAGAAAAGTGTTGAAGCTTCAGTGCAGGCCTGGGCACAAGCCTGGCGTAGCAAAAATATCAGCGACTATCTGGCTGCCTATGCTGATGACTTTGTTCCGGAAGGATTGCCAAGCAAGCGTGCCTGGGAGGCACAGCGTAAACAGCGTCTGTCACCCAAGCAGGGAGCGATTACAGTGGACATCAGTAATGTGAACGTGCAGAAAAATGGCAATGAAGCCGTAGTGACCTTTACCCAAAAATACGCATCCAAAGTCTACCGTGATGAAATGTTGAAAAAGTTGCAGTTACGTTATCACCCAGCGCAAAACGCGTGGTTGATTGTGCGCGAAACAACTTCGACTGAAGCAGCAGCACCCGCAGCCAAGCGTGATGTGACTGCGCCAGAAGGCAGTGCAGAGCATCTGGATGGGGTGCTGGAACAAATTGGCTTTTAACTAAAAGCCAGTCAACAATTGGAAATACAGAGCGAGTTATGTTGAAAGTGGTGATTGCAGGCGTGTCCGGACGTATGGGGCATGCCTTGTTGGATGGTGTGTTTGCCGATGAGGGCTTGCAGTTGCATGCTGCCCTTGATCGCGCAGAAAGCCCGATGTTAGGACGGGATGCCGGAGAGCAGTTTGGGCGCATCAGTGGTGTAAAAATCAGTGCAGATGTGCAGCTGGCATTGAACGGCGCCGATGTGCTGGTTGATTTTACGCGTCCTGAAGCCAGTATGCAGTATTTGCAGGCTTGCCAGCAGGCAGGCGTCAAACTGGTGATCGGGACTACCGGCTTCAGTGAAGCGCAAAAAGCAGCGATTACGGCCGCATCGCATGAGATCGCGATTGTGTTTGCGCCTAACATGAGTGTGGGCGTCACCCTGTTGATTAATCTGGTGGAGCAAGCCGCGCGCGTGTTGAATGAAGGCTATGACATCGAGGTGGTTGAGATGCATCATCGCCACAAGGTGGATGCGCCTTCAGGTACTGCATTGCGATTGGGTGAGGCGGCAGCCAAAGGTTTAGACAAAGCACTGAAGGACTGTGCAGTGTATGCGCGCGAAGGGGTGACTGGCGAGCGTGAGGCTGGCACCATCGGTTTTGCTACCATGCGTGGTGGTGATGTGGTGGGTGATCATACTGTAGTGCTGGCGGGTGTTGGAGAGCGTGTTGAATTGACGCATAAAGCTTCCAGTCGGGCTACTTTCGCCCTCGGCGCTTTGCGCGCGTCCAAATACCTGGCCGATAAGCCTGTCGGCTTATTTGATATGCGTGACGTACTGGGTTTTGCTAAAAATTAAGTCGAGGCGCAAGCGATTAAGTTACAGATGTCATGATGTACACCCTTGAGTGAGAAGCCGAATCAGGCTATAATGCTGCAATTCTGAAACGGGAAGAGTCCAAAAAGCTTTTCCCGTTTTGCACATCTACTCGCCGCAGCTTGATTAACGTTTTTCGTCTGTTAGGGTGGGGTATCTGACGGATGTGTTTCGTATCAAACTTAAGGAGCTAAAGGTGTCAAAAACAATTCCAGCGATTCTTGTGTTAGCAGATGGAACTGTTTTTAAGGGCATTAGCATTGGCGCTTCCGGTCATACTGTCGGTGAGGTGGTGTTTAACACTTCTATCACTGGTTATCAGGAAATTCTTACTGATCCTTCGTATACCGAACAAATCGTGACACTGACCTATCCGCACATTGGTAACTATGGTACCAATAGTGAAGATGTCGAGTCAGGCAAGGTCTATGCTGCGGGTCTGATTATTCGTGACCTGCCCTTATTGGAAAGCAATTTCCGCAGTGAACAAAATCTCTCTGATTATCTTAAAGCCAATAATGTAGTGGCGATAGCCGATATCGATACCCGAAAATTAACCCGTATTCTGCGCGAAAAAGGTGCACAGGCCGGTTGTATCATGGCCGGCGAGGCTGTGGATGAAGCGCAGGCGTTAGCGTTGTCTCATAGTTTCCCCGGGCTGGCCGGCATGGACTTGGCCAAGGTTGTGAGCTGTACTGAGCCTTATGCGTTTGCCGAAGGCGAATGGCAATTGGGTAAAGGTTTTGGCAAAACAACCACTTCACAGTTTCATGTGGTGGCGTTTGACTATGGCGTGAAACGTAATATTCTGCGCATGCTGGTTTCTCGCGGTTGTAAAGTCACGGTATTGCCTGCACAGGCGACGGCAGAACAAGCATTGGCTTACAAGCCTGACGGTATTTTCCTGTCCAATGGCCCTGGTGATCCCGAGCCATGCGATTACGCGATCTCAGCCATTAAAACACTGGTTGATACCGGAATTCCTACCTTTGGTATTTGCCTCGGTCACCAGTTGCTGGCGCTGGCTAGCGGTGCCAAAACGCTGAAGATGAAGTTCGGCCATCACGGTGCCAACCATCCGGTACAGGATGTCGAAAGCAAGCGTGTGTATATTACCAGTCAGAACCATGGCTTTGCCGCCGACCCTGCCACCTTGCCTGCCAATGTCAAAATTACGCATGTGTCATTGTTTGATGGCAGCCTGCAAGGGATTGCACGTACGGACAAACCGGCCTTTAGCTTCCAGGGTCACCCTGAAGCCAGCCCTGGCCCGCAAGAAATGAGCGTGTTATTCGACCGCTTTATCCAGTTAATGCAAGAAAGAAAGTCCATCTAATGGCAAAAAGAACCGACATTAAAAGTATTCTGATTATTGGTGCAGGTCCGATTGTCATTGGTCAAGCCTGCGAGTTTGACTATTCCGGCGCGCAAGCTTGCAAGGCCTTGCGTGAAGAAGGCTATCGCGTAATTCTGGTCAACTCCAATCCGGCCACCATCATGACGGATCCGGAAATGGCAGATGCGACATATATTGAGCCGATCACCTGGCAAATTGTCGAAAAAATCATTGAAAAAGAGCGCCCGGATGCATTGCTGCCGACCATGGGTGGCCAGACTGCCCTGAATTGTGCGCTGGATCTGGACAAGCATGGTGTGCTGAATAAGTACAAGGTTGAACTGATCGGTGCCTCCAAAGAGGCGATTGATAAAGCGGAAGATCGGCAGAAGTTTAAAGAGGCGATGACTAAAATCGGCCTGGGTTCTGCGCGTTCTGCGATTGCACATAGCCTGGAAGAGGCATTGCAGGTACAAGCCAACATTGGTTATCCGGCGATTATCCGCCCTTCATTTACCATGGGCGGCAGTGGCGGCGGCATTGCCTACAACCGTGAAGAGTTTGTCGCCATTTGCGAGCGTGGTCTGGATGCGTCTCCGACCAATGAATTATTGATTGAAGAATCCCTGCTCGGTTGGAAAGAGTACGAGATGGAAGTGGTACGCGACAAGGCGGACAACTGCATCATTATCTGCTCCATTGAAAACCTGGATCCGATGGGCGTGCACACCGGTGACAGCATCACGGTAGCGCCTGCGCAAACCTTGAGCGATAAAGAGTACCAGATTATGCGTAACGCCTCATTGGCGGTATTGCGCGAAATCGGCGTGGATACAGGTGGTTCCAACGTGCAGTTTGCTATCAATCCTGATGATGGGCGCATGATTGTGATTGAGATGAACCCGCGTGTGTCTCGGTCGTCTGCGCTGGCTTCCAAAGCCACTGGCTTCCCGATTGCCAAAGTAGCGGCCAAACTGGCCGTAGGGTTTACCCTGGACGAGTTGCGCAATGAAATTACCGGTGGTCAAACCCCGGCATCATTTGAGCCTTCTATTGACTACGTGGTTACCAAGGTGCCGCGTTTTGCGTTTGAAAAATTCCCGCAGGCCGATAGTCGTTTGACGACGCAGATGAAGTCTGTCGGTGAAGTGATGGCCATGGGTCGCAGTTTCCAGGAATCCTTCCAGAAAGCCTTGCGCGGTCTGGAAGTGGGCTTCGATGGGCTGGACTCCATTACCGAGGATAAAGACCGTATCGTCAAGGAAATGGGCGAGCCCGGTCCCGAGCGTATCTGGTATGTAGCGGATGCCTTCCGTCTGGGCATGTCAGTCAATGAAGTGTTTGATATCACTAAAATTGATCGCTGGTTCCTGGTGCAGATTGAAGAAATTATCAAGCTGGAGCAATCCTTAATTGGCAAGCATATTGCTGATTTAAGCAAAGAAACAGTCTTCAGGCTGAAGCGCAAAGGGTTCTCTGACCGCCGTTTGGCCAAGTTGCTGGATACTGATCAGCATGCTGTGCGTGCCTTCCGTCAGGCCTTGGGTATCCGTCCGGTATACAAGCGTGTGGATACCTGCGCAGCGGAGTTTGCCACCAATACCGCTTACATGTACTCCACTTATGAAGAAGAGTGCGAGTCTAACCCAACGAACAATAAAAAAATCATGGTGCTTGGCGGCGGCCCCAACCGTATCGGCCAAGGCATCGAGTTTGATTATTGCTGCGTGCATGCGGCATTTGCCATGCGTGAAGATGGTTACGAAACCATCATGGTGAACTGTAACCCGGAGACGGTTTCTACCGATTACGATACCTCTGACCGTTTGTATTTTGAGCCAGTGACACTGGAAGATGTGCTGGAAATCGTGAATATCGAAAAACCGGTCGGTGTGATTGTGCAATACGGTGGTCAAACCCCGCTTAAACTGGCGCGTGACCTGGAAAAAGCTGGCGTGCCGATTATTGGTACCACGCCAGATGCGATTGACCGTGCCGAAGACCGCGAACGCTTCCAGCAGATGCTGCATACATTGAATTTGAAGCAGCCACCTAACCGTACAGCCCGTGCGCCGGAAGAGGCGATTCGTCTGGCCATGGAAATTGGCTATCCACTGGTGGTGCGTCCTTCGTATGTGCTGGGTGGGCGTGCGATGGAAATCGTGCACGAGCAAAGCCAGCTCGAGCGCTACATGCGTGAAGCAGTGAAAGTCTCTAACGAGTCTCCAGTGTTGCTGGATCGCTTCCTGAACGATGCGATTGAGGTCGACGTGGATGCGTTGAGTGATGGTGAAGATGTGCTGATTGGCGGCATTATGCAGCACGTGGAGCAGGCCGGTGTGCACTCCGGCGACTCGGCTTGTTCATTGCCACCTTACAGTTTGAGCAGTGAATTGCAAGATGAATTGCGCAGGCAAACGGTACAAATGGCTAAGGCCCTCGGCGTAAAAGGCCTGATGAACGTTCAGTTTGCAGTGCAAAATTCTGGTCAGGGCGAGGTGGTGTATGTACTGGAAGTGAATCCGCGCGCATCTCGCACGGTGCCGTTCGTCTCCAAAGCCTGTGGTTTGCAGCTGGCTAAAATTGCGGCACGTTGCATGGCCGGCCAGTCCCTGAAGTCACAAGGGGTGACCAAAGAAGTGATTCCACCTTATTACTCGGTCAAAGAGGCGGTATTCCCGTTCATCAAATTCCCAGGTGTGGATACCATTCTTGGCCCGGAAATGAAATCGACCGGTGAAGTGATGGGGGTTGGTGCTACATTTGCAGAGGCCTTCGTCAAATCACAACTGGGTGCTTCTGTGAAAATGCCGACGGGTGGCAGGGCTTTTATCAGTGTGCGTAATGAAGACCATGCCAAAGTCATCGATATTGCCAAAGATCTGGTGGATCTGGGCTTTACACTGGTGGCTACCAAGGGCACTGCGCGTGCCCTGGCAGCGAGCGGTTTGTCTGTCACGCCGGTGAATAAGGTCGCTGAAGGTCGCCCGCATATTGTTGACATGATCAAGAACAATGAGATCAGTTTGATTGTCAATGTGACAGAGGACAAAAAAGCGATTACCGATTCGTATGAGATTCGTCGCAGTGCCTTGCAAAACAAGGTGACTTATTACACAACACTGGCCGGTGCACGCGCCGCCTGCATTGGAATGGCGCAAAGTAAGGACATGGATGTTTACTCAGTGCAAGACTTGCACAAACGTCTTGCTTAACTTACACTAGTCAGCAATTGATATTGAAATAAGCCACGCTCAACCGGGTGTGGTTTATTTTTTTTATACTTACTTTTTTGAAGGTTTTAGTTATGGCAGTCAATCAAATTCCTGTCACCGTACGTGGTGCAGAATTGCTGAAAGAAGAGTTGCAGCGTTTGCGCGCTGTGGATCGTCCGAATATTATTCAGGCGATTGCCGAAGCGCGAGCGCAGGGCGATTTGTCAGAGAATGCAGAATACGAGTCTGCTAAAGAGCGCCAGAGCTTTATTGAAGGCCGTATTTCCGAAGTTGAAGCCAAGTTATCCAATTTGCAGGTGATCGACCCCACCAATCTGAATGCCGAGGGACGTGTGGTATTCGGTGCAACAGTGCGCTTTGAAGACTTGGATTCAGGGGATGCCAAAACTTATCAAATTGTGGGTGAGGATGAGGCTGATATCAAAAACGGTAAAATTTCAGTGAGTTCACCGATCGCACGTGGGTTGATTGGCAAATCCGAGGGCGAGGTAGCCGAGGTGCAGTCCCCTGGTGGTGTTAAAGAATACGAAATTATTGAAGTGCTTTATATTTAAAGGGCATCGAGATGGCACGCAACAGTGGTTTTTCCGGTCTGATTACGCCAGTTGCCATCACTCTTTGGGTCGGCGCACTGTGGATGACAGCGATAACAGCCAGTGTGCTATTCCGAACCCTCCCGGATCGCCAGTTGGCTGGTCTGGTGGCTGGCAAGCTGTTTACTATTGTCAGTATTATTGGAATGGTGTGCGGCCTGTGGTTGCTGTTGCAGCGTTTGGCTGCAGATGGATTGTCTGCGTTTAAACAAAGTTTGTTCTGGGTGCTGCTGGTCATGTGGGTGCTGGTGCTGGTCGGCGAATTCGGTATTCAGCCCCTGCTGGCACAACTGAAAGCAAGCGCCTTGCCCAATGATGTCATGCAAAGCGTGTTTGCCAACCGATTCAGGACCTGGCATGGTGTGGCCAGTATTGCCTATCTGCTTGAATGCCTGCTGGGCTTGTGGCTAGTCATTAAATACAGTTAACGACTGTGTTACAGAAACTTAAGCATAACGCGCAGCCATTATGTACTGCGCGTTTATTGATTTTACAAGCTTCAATTTAAAGCTTGAGAACTTGAAAGCGTATTAACTCTAAAGCTTTGGGATAATGATTTTTGCTGAAGCCTTCACTGTTTCACTTGCACGGTAAAATACTAACTGCTTGCCAATATGATGCACAGCCAGTGCATTGGATTTTTCTGCAATTTCATTCAGCAAGGCTTTGCGGGCGTCACGGTCATCCCCGGCCACCTGTACTTTAATCAGCTCGTGTGCATTCAGGTTGAGGTCGATTTCTTTAAGTACAGCTTCTGTTAATCCATTATTGCCTATCATGACCACAGGATTTAAATTGTGGGCAAGGCCCCGTAAATAAGCGATTTGTTTAGTATTAAATTGCATGAGTAAGTCATTTCTGTTGAATAAACAACATTTTAACATGAAGGCAGCTTGCTTCTGTACATACAAATCACTCAGCCAGAAAAGGCGTGATAAAAAATTATGAAACCCTCGAAAACCAGCAAAGCGTGGATGCAAGAGCATCTGAATGACCCTTATGTCAAAATGGCGCAGAAGGATGGTTATCGCGCGCGCGCGGCCTACAAATTGTTGGAAATTGATGATAAGGACAAGCTGATTAAACCTGGAATGACCGTCATTGATTTAGGATCTACGCCGGGAAGCTGGTCACAGGTGGTTGCGCAGCGTCTGAAAGGTCAGGGGCGAATTATTGCACTGGATATTTTAGATATGCATCCTATTTCTGGCGTCGAGTTTATTTGTGGTGATTTCCGTGAAGAATTAGTACTGAAACAGTTAGAAGCTTCTTTGAATCAAAAACTGGTGGATCTAGTGATTTCTGACATGGCTCCGAATATGAGTGGCTTGAAAGATGTCGATCAGGCTGGTGCAACTTACCTCACGGAACTCGCCCTGGATTTTTGTCAGCAATGGCTGAAACCGGGCGG
Source organism: Methylophilus aquaticus (assembly GCF_030769565.1). Classification (GTDB taxonomy): domain Bacteria; phylum Pseudomonadota; class Gammaproteobacteria; order Burkholderiales; family Methylophilaceae; genus Methylophilus; species Methylophilus aquaticus. The sequence goes on from NZ_JAVCAP010000014.1 coordinate 66,734, forward strand.
CCACTTTCTGGTCAAAGTATTTATTGGCAGCGGATTTGATGAAATTGTGAAGCAAATGCGCGGCCAGTTTGAAAAGGTTGTTACACGCAAGCCTAAAGCATCACGTGATCGCAGTAGTGAAGTCTATCTGCTGGGCATGCATCGCAAACCATAAACTGAGGCTTTAAAGGGCGTCATATCGGGTCGCACAAGTTTATTTTTGGGTATACAATGCATTAAGGGCTTGAAATAATCCGCTTTGGCGCCATTATCATTTATAGGGATTAACCCCTGCCAGTGTTTATTAGTTAAGGAAACACCTTGAACAATCTATTGAAAAATATCGCGATTTGGGTAGCCATTGCCTTGTTGCTGATGACGGTATTTAATCAGTTTAACGGCCCCGCAAGAAGTAGCGGGCAGGTCGTGTACTCCCAGTTCATGCAGGATGTGAAAGATGGGCGTATTGCCAAAGTGCAAATCGATGGGCGTACTTTGCATGCCACTACCAATGAAGGCAAGAGCTACGACTCGTTCTCTCCATCAGACCCATGGCTGGTGTCCGATTTATTGAAGAATAATGTGATCGTCGAAGCCAAGCCAGAAGAGCATGAGTCTGTGCTCATGAGTATTTTCGTGTCATGGTTCCCGATGGTTTTGTTGATTGGTGTCTGGATTTTTTTCATGCGCCAGATGCAAGGCGGTGGCAAGGGCGGTGGTCCTTTCTCTTTCGGCAAGAGCAAGGCTCGCCAGCTGGATGAGTCCAACAACAGCACTACTTTTGCTGATGTGGCCGGTTGTGACGAAGCCAAAGAAGAAGTTTCCGAGTTGGTTGAATTTTTAAAAGATCCAAGCAAATTCCAGAAACTGGGTGGTCGTATCCCGCGTGGCGTGCTGATGGTGGGCCCACCAGGGACAGGTAAAACATTGCTGGCACGTGCGATTGCCGGTGAAGCCAAAGTGCCATTCTTTAGCATCTCTGGTTCTGATTTTGTCGAGATGTTTGTAGGTGTAGGCGCTGCACGTGTGCGTGACATGTTTGAAACTGCCAAGAAAAATGCGCCATGCATTATCTTTATCGACGAGATTGATGCGGTGGGTCGTCATCGTGGTGCTGGTACTGGTGGCGGTAACGACGAGCGTGAGCAGACATTAAACCAGATGCTGGTGGAGATGGATGGTTTTGAGGCCAACTCAGGTGTGATTGTGATTGCAGCGACTAACCGTGCCGATGTATTGGACAAGGCTTTATTGCGTCCTGGACGTTTTGACCGTCAGGTCATGGTTGGTTTGCCAGATATTAAAGGCCGTGAGCAAATTTTGAATGTACACATGCGCAAGGTCCCTATTAATCCTGACGTGAAAGCGGACATTTTGGCACGCGGTACACCTGGGTTTAGCGGTGCGGATTTGGCTAACCTGGTCAATGAAGCGGCATTGTTCGCAGCACGTCGTAATAAGCGTACTGTGGATATGGAAGACTTTGAGGATGCCAAAGACAAGATATTCATGGGTCCGGAGCGCAAGTCTATGGTGATGCGTGAGGAAGAGCGCTTGAATACTGCTTACCACGAGTCTGGACATGCGGTGGTTGCCAAGTTGCTGCCCAAGGCTGATCCGGTACACAAGGTGACCATCATGCCACGTGGCTGGGCGTTGGGCTTGACCTGGCAGTTGCCTGAGCATGACCGTATCAGCAACTACAAGGACAAAATGTTGCAGGATATCTCCATTCTGTTCGGTGGCCGCATTGCAGAAGAAATCTTCATGAACCAGATGTCTACTGGTGCTTCAAACGACTTTGAGCGTGCTACCAAACTTGCACGTGATATGGTGACCAAGTTTGGGATGTCTGACAGTTTGGGTACCATGGTCTATGCCGGTAGTGAGCAGGATTCCTGGATGGGTAACATGTCTTCCCGTACCGTGTCCGAAGCCACGCAACAAAAAGTGGATGCAGAAATTCGCCGTATCCTCGATGAGCAGTATGCGCTTGCGCGCAAACTGCTTGAGGATAATCGTGACAAGGTGGAGGCCATGACCAAGGCATTGATGGAAATGGAAACCATTGATGCGGATCAGATCAACGACATCATGGCTGGTTTACCAGTGCGCGCACCCAAACCGAAAAACGGACCGACTGTTTCAACCGGTGGTGGCAGTGGCAGCGGGACGGTGATTAATCCTGCACCGCAACCTACCGCAAAAAATGATGAAGCCGATTTAGAGTAGAAATTCGGTTAAAATAACGAGGCTGGCTTGTGCCAGCCTTTGTTTTTTTGTTGAAACCGATAACGCTATGCAACTGCACTGTGCCAATTTCACACTGGATTTGTCTACCCCCAAGGTAATGGGGATTGTCAATGTCACGCCTGATTCATTTTCTGATGGGGGCAAGTTTGCACGCACAGATGCGGCCATTGCGCAGGCTATGCAATTAATCGATGAAGGGGCTTCAGTCCTGGATATCGGCGGTGAGTCTACGCGTCCCAATGCGACGCCTGTGCCAGAGGACGAAGAGTTGCTTCGTGTGATTCCTGTGATTGAGGCATTGGTTGCACGCCAGATTCCAGTGCCTATTTCAATTGATACCTATAAGCCTGGCGTGATGCGCGCAGCCATTGCAGCAGGTGCGAGCATCGTCAATGATGTACGCGGCCTGCAAGAGCCCGGTGCCCTTGAAGCTGTCGCTGGCAGTGACGCAGGGGTTTGTATTATGCACATGCAAGGCACACCGCAGACCATGCAGGAGAATCCACATTATGAGGATGTGGTGGCTGAAGTAAAAGCCTTTCTAAGCCAGCAACGTGATGCTTGTCTCGCAGCAGGCATCAGTCAGGAGCGCATCATGCTTGATCCAGGCTTTGGATTTGGCAAAACACGTATACACAATATTACGCTGGCAAAATCACTTGCCGAACTGCTGGCTTTGGGTTGCCCCTTATTGGTTGGCCTGTCCCGCAAATCTGTGCTTGGACAAATGACTGGTCATGATGTCGATGCCCGTTTGCATGCCAGTGTTGCCGCAGCAGTGGTGAGTGCCATGCAGGGGGCGCATTTACTGCGCGTACACGATGTAAAAGCCACCGTTGAGGCACTCAAGGTCGTGGCCGCTTTAAAATAAGCCGCATAGCATAACAAGCAATACAAAATAACAAGTAACGCAGTGTAAGGAACAGAGCGATGAGTAAACAATACTTTGGCACCGATGGTATTCGTGGCCGCGTGGGCGAATCCGTCATTACGCCTGAGTTTATAATGAAACTGGGCTATGCCGCCGGACACGTATTGGCCAATCACGAACATCTGCCAAATGGCCAGCGTCCGACAGTGCTGATTGGTAAAGACACCCGTATTTCAGGCTACATGCTTGAAGCTTCACTGGAGGCTGGCTTGTCTGCTGCAGGTGTGGATGTGTTGCTGACGGGCCCCATGCCTACGCCAGCTGTGGCGTATTTAACGCGTGCCTTGCGTGCACAGGCTGGCATAGTGATCTCGGCTTCACATAATCCGTATTACGATAACGGCATCAAGTTTTTCTCGGCGCAGGGCACCAAATTGCCAGACGAACTGGAGTTTGCAATTGAGGCTGAGCTGGCCAAACCAATGCAGGTCATGGCATCCGCGCAATTGGGCAAAGCTAAACGAGTGGACGATGCAGCCGGTCGATATATCGAGTTTTGCAAAAGTACTTTTCCTAATCATCTCGATTTGCGTGGCCTTAAAATTGTACTCGACTGTGCCCATGGCGCCACCTACCATGTCGCGCCTGATGTGTTCCACGAGTTGGGCGCGGATGTCATCGCCATCGGCAACCAGCCTGATGGTTTGAATATTAATGAAAAGGTCGGTTCTACGCATCCCGAGGCCTTACAGGCGGCTGTGGTCGCACAGCAGGCCGATCTCGGCATCGCATTTGATGGCGATGGTGACCGTGTGATGATGGTGGATAGCGCAGGAAACTTGCTTGATGGTGACCAACTGCTCTATATCATCGCCATGGGGCTATATGCCCGAGGTAAACTCAAAGGAGGCGTTGCGGGTACCTTGATGACCAACCTGGCGCTTGAGCATGCTTTGCAAAAACACCAGATTCCATTTGCACGTGCCAATGTAGGTGACCGCTATGTGCTTGAACTGCTGCAAGCCAAAAACTGGAAACTGGGCGGTGAAAACTCCGGCCATATCCTGACACTGGACAAGCATACCAGTGGCGATGCCATTATTGCAGCCTTGCAAGTGCTGCATGCTTTAAGGGACAGTGGCAACACCTTGCAGACCTTGGGCGACGAACTGCGCCTGTACCCGCAAGTGCTGATTAACGTCACCACCAAACAGAAACTCGATCTCAATCAGCAAAGCGTCCAAGCAGCCATCAAGCAGGCTGAACAAGTGCTGAATGGGCAGGGCAGGGTGTTGTTGCGCGCTTCAGGCACCGAACCCAAAATTCGCGTGATGATCGAAGGCATGGATAAATCACTGGTGCAAGCACAGGCAGAACAACTGGCCGAAGTTATCAGACAACTGGCTGCCTGACCTAACAAGGGCAAGCATGGATGCTTTCAGTCACGCCCTGTGACGCTTAGATTGTTTGGCTTTCGCAAATACTCCCAATTCGCTGCACTGATGGTCTCCATGCTTAATCTTATTGCATTTGGTGCCTTGCTGTTACTCCAGATGCTACAAGGCGACTTTCGCCTCGGCAACCCTGCGTTGACAACTTTAACCAGCGAGATTTACCCGGCGCATACCATAGGCCACAGGTTGCCGTCATCATTGTTTTACTGACGTATTGCGCCAGACAAAACAGGCGTGCGAATCGCCAGTAAAAAGCGGGCATGGCTGCCCACTTTGCTTATCAGGCGGCCAACTGACCCTGATAAACCGTGAGATGCGGGAATGGAATTTCAATGCCCTGTTGATCAAATGCGTTTTTAATGCGTTTCAAATACTCGCGCTTGATGGTCCATTGTTCCAGAGGACGCACTTTGTAACGGCAACGAATCACTACCGCTGAATCACCCAGCTGATCTACCCCGGCCATTTCCAATTGGTCTAATATCTTGTGTTCGAAATCAGGGTCTGCATAGAGCGCTGCACCCACTGCCTGCATGATCTGCATAACTTGTGCAATATTTTCCTTGTAGGCCACCCCGATATCCATCACCGCAAATGCAAAATCTCTGGACTTGTTGGTCACCGTGGTGATCTGGCCATTGGGGACGTAATGCACATTGCCGTCATAGTCCCGCATTTTAATGTAGCGTAATGTAATTTCTTCGACCAGTCCGGCTTTGTCGGCAATTTCGACCACATCATCTTTGCGAATCTGGTTTTCCAGTAACAGAAAAAAACCGTTGAAATAATCCTTGACCAAACTTTGCGCACCAAAGCCCACTGCCAGACCAACCACCCCGGCGGCGGCTAGAACAGGGGCAATCGAGATGCCAAGTTCATGTAATATCTCAACCACTGTAATCGCCATGATCACAGTCGTGACAATATAACGCAAGACCATGCTCAGGGTGTTTAAGCGTTTGGTCTCTTCCAAATCGTCTAAAGTGCGTGTATTCAGATGGTCACGCAGACGCATGATCACTTTTTTGGTCAGGCGGTTGAGAAAGTAAGCCACCCCCACAATCAGAAAAATGCGAAACAGCGTTTTAATCAGTGCCAGCATTTCTGACGGATTTTCAATGCCAAGATCATGTAACCAGTACAAATTCATACACACTCCTTTATTATTTATTTAAATAGATAACCAGTAAGCGGTCAGCGCTGGAACCTCGAGCATTGTTTGCTCGGTAGAGATTGCCAGACCACTGATCAGTTCAGTGATCAGTGGATGTTTAAACCGGTGTTTTTGCCTGAGCGACTGCAGCGGTACAGATTGCGGTGTGGTATCAAAATTGGCAATCACTATAATGTGGTCATGCATGCCTTGAGATGCCTCACGGCTAAAGGCAATCAAGTGTGGGTTTTCAAGGGCTAACAGACTGCGGTTATTAAGGTCGGCAAAAGCGGATATTTCTTTACGTGTTACGATCAGGCGCTGAATACGGCTGAATATGCGTTGTTCGACCGTGCCCTTTTGCAAACGCTTGTCCATCATGGCCCAGTCCAGTCTGGGGCGGTGGACCCAGCGGTTATCATGCATTTTTGATGAATCCAGCAAATAGGCATCATCATTCAATGTCCCAACGGCATCACCATAGTAGAGCAAAGGCATGCCACCAAAGGCCATGATCAAGTTATGCAGCAAGATAATGGTGTCTATGGCATTTTCAATCGCTGTTTCATCTTGTTTTTGTAAGGCAGTTTCCAGACCCGCCAGTGACGCCAGTGCACCTGAGATCCGAGCATCGCCTGTCTTTTTATTCACGCCAAATGCAAAGCCTTTTGCATTGGAATCAGGATAGCTGCCGGTGTAATAGTCAACCAGAAAGCAGCGGTGTGCTACCGGATCAAAGCCGGCGGCAATAATTGATTCGTCACTAAATCCCAGCCCGATATCATCGTGACAACGCACATAATTCAGCCAGGTGGCACGTTCCAGTTTTTCCGGTAAAGCTTCTATCCCCTTAAACAGCAATCCGGTTTGTTTGGTGGCCACCGCATCCCACAGCAAGGCCATCAAAGTCGCGTTATAGGCGATTTCGCACTCTTTGGCATTCACTGCATCTTCACCAAAGTATTTGATGATTTCGGTAGGCGCTACAATTGCTTCAGCAATAAACAACACGCCTGGGGCTGATACCTGACAGCAATCTTTCAGTAACTGCAAAATCAGGTGTGCCTCACGTTCATTCTGACAAGTACTGCCGATCTTTTTCCACAAAAAGGCGACGGCATCCAGCCGTAAAATATCTACGCCTTTGTTGGCCCAGAACAAAATGACGTCGAGAATTTCAATCAATACCGCCGGATTGCTGTAATTCAAATCCCACTGGTAATGATTAAACACCGTCATCACCCATTTTTGCGTCTCGGCGTTAAACGTGAAACTGCCCGGCGCCTGTTCAGGGAACACTTCTGGCATGGCACTTTCATAAATATCCGGCAAACGACGGTCAGGAAACATATAGTAATAATCCTGATAGGTGGCTTCGCCTTGTTTTGCCTTGATTGCCCATGCATGCTCATCAGACGTATGGTTTACCACCACATCCAGCGCGAGTAACATTTCACGTTGCTGCATTTCTGTAATCAATTGATCCAGATCTTGTTGTGTTCCGTAACGCGTATCAATTTTCTTGTAATCACGGACTGCATAGCCGCCATCGTTATTCTCAGTTGGGCAATCACACACAGGCATGATATGCACCATATTTACGCCCAGTTCTTGCAGGTAAGGCAGTTTTTGCTGCATATTTGCCAGCGTGCCGGCAAAGCCATCACAGTACAATGCCATGCCTACCCATTTTTGATGCATAAACCAGTTATGGTCTTGTTCACGCTGCAGATCTTTTTGTTTTAAATGCGCTGCCCGGTTGCCATATTGTTGCGCCAGCAACGTCACCAGTCGCGTCAGTTGTGGTTTAAAGTCATCGCGCTGGCCATACAGGTGATAAAACAGCGAGTAAATGGCATAAAAATTTGCACCCAGCCGGGTATAAAAATACTGCCAGTCTTTTTCCTGACTGCCCGGTTTCAGGCGCAGCAGGATCTTGTTTAGCATCGCGTGTGAGATTTGTTCATACATACAGCGTTTCCTGTTTCAGAGTGGCATCAGGCCAGTGCTTCAGCAAGTTTGCCTGTTTGGCGTTGTGGTTGTTTACCAAAACGGTAATGGGCCATGCCTTCCATAATGCCGTGGGCATAATGGGCCTGGGCAAAGTAGATTTTTTGCTGACCCTTTAGCGCGGCAAGTTCATGGCTGTGATTGCCAACCACAACTGCCATGGTATCGCCCGATAACATTTCGATATCGTTGCCAGAGTCACCCGCAACCAGAAAGTGTTTGAGTGGCAGGCCCCATTTGTAGGAAAGATAACGAATGGCATGTCCTTTCGAGGCGCGCACTGGCAAAATATCGAGAAATTCATCATGTGAATAAATCACTTGAGCGTGCAGATGCAATTGGTGCAGATGCTGTTTAATGGCATCCATCCCTGGCATGACTGATGGATCAACCAGATATGAAATTTTGAATTCGCGTTGATTTTCAGGGGCTTGTAGTCGCAAGCCGGGGTAGGTGTTTAAGGCGCGTAACAGGTCGTCACGGCGCCATAAATGGCGTATGTGGTTAGCCCAGCCCTCATCGGGTGTCTGGCGTGCGCCATAATGGATCTCGGAGCCAACCGAAGTAATTAATACATCTGGAACAGGAATGCGATGTTTGCGCAGAATATCGATGGCGCTTTCAAGGGGTCTGCCAGTCGCAATGCCAAACACCGCTTCTCCAGCGTTGGCTTTAAGCCAATCGACTACGGCTGTCTGGCCTTCACGATTGCCCAGCAGGGTGTTGTCTATGTCGCTGATAAACGCATAGTCCGCCAATGGAATGGTAGAAGTCCCCGCATGCAGTGCAATGCGCTGTTTACGCAGATTTTTCCGATGCTTGTGCAGCAGTGCACGCACCTCTTTTAAGTATTTGCGTACGTGACCATCCCAGGTGTAATGGCGTTTGATATTGAGGACCCCATTACTGGCCCATGTGCGCCAGCGCTTTTTATCAGAGAGTGCCGCCAGCAGGCTTTCGGCAATGGCATCGCTTTCCAGCGTGTTGGTGAGTAAGCCATTGCGACAATTGGCCAGAATATCGCGGGGGCCACCATCGTCCGGGGCAATAGTTGGCAGGCCACTGGCGGCAGCTTCCAGCAAGGTCAGCCCAAAAGGCTCGGTAAAGGCGGCATTGATAAATACTCCCCGCCGTTTGGCTGCCAGACGATACAACTCAGGGATATCCTCTTGTGGCCAATGTTTGGGTATCGCCACTTTGCCCCACAAGTCATAAGCGTCGATGTCCAGCAACATCTCATTCATCACTGCTTGCTGGGCTTTGTCCAGCAGGCGTATATCTTCCCTGCTACCTGCCACTAATACCAGATTCGCCCGCTTTTGCAGTTCGGGATGGGTGCCGTAAGCAGCCAGCAGCCCTTTAATGTTTTTTCGCAATTCGGGCCGACAAATGCATAGAATCATGGGTTTTTTAGGCTGCGTCAAAAAACGCGCAATGCTGTTTTCCACGTTCTCAACAACCTGACGCCTGCCCAACGGTGAAAAACGGGTAGTGTCTGTGCCCGGAGGAATCACGCGAAACCGCTTGCCATCCATGTGTGCATACATGCCATATTGCAGCTCTATCTCTTGACGTGTGCTGGTCACAATCATGGCAGCATCCCGCAGTAACGCTTCTTCTTCTGCCACACGGCGTTCAAAGTTAAATTGCTTTTCAATGGTGGCGCGTTTACGCCCGCTCGATAGCAAACGCATCTGTTTAGGCAAGCCCAGTGAATGACCCGTATGTATCAGGGGAATTCCCAGCAACATGGAGAGCTGGCGGCCCACATAGCCCGCATCGGCATAATGTGAGTGAATCACATCTGGTAACCGGCGCTGCTGACGCAAATAATGCAGGCATTTATCCACCATCTGATCCAGATGTGGCCATAAATGTTCTTTGCGTAAATAGCGTTTTGGCCCACAAGGCACACGCACAATACGTGCTTTATCACACAGTCGCTCTTCTGGTTGCGCATAATCTGTAGACACTTGCGGGTCATCAATCAGGCGGGTGAGTAAATCCACTTTTGCCACTTGTGCTTGTTTGGCCAACGCCTTCGTCAGTTCCAGCACATAGGTACACTGGCCCCCGGTATCCGCATCCAGGCCAAGCTCAAGCTGCTCGCCACGGATCAAGCCATGAGCGCTGATCAGTAAAATATATAACGGTTCAGAATGGTCTTTTAAATGTGTTCGCATGTATTTTTCTAGTTGAATGAATGATGCTAAACCATGTGTAAGCATTGGCTATCGGCGTGCATGCCACGAAGAACGCAATCTGCATCCGGTTTTTGTTTTTAAGTAACAGCGGAATGTGCGTGATTTCGCACTAAGTAATTTTATTTATATATAATTGACATAAATATTTATGGGAAAGTTTCGGCTTTTTTAAACAAAAAGCCCTGCGCAGTGATACACAGGGCTTTATAGAGCAGTCTTTTAAAAGTCAGCAGGCAGGGCCAGTTGCGAAAAATGTACCTCCTGCAATATGGTGTATGGTACGCAAATCATCATGCCCATCAAAATGCCAACGCCCGTCCGAAAACACGCGTGCATCCGCATGCGCAGCCACCACTTCGGCAATAAACAGATCATAAGTGTTCTGGTTGTGTGGCTCGCGGATAATTTTGCATTCCAGCCACGCCACGCAACCCGTGACTAACGGTGCAGTGATTTCTTGTGCAGCAAAAGTTTCAATGCCGTATTCAGCAAACTTGTCGGTGCCTTCCAAATCGCGGCCGCTGATACTCCCCACCTTTTTTACCATCTCGATTTGCTTCACGCAGGGCAGGTTAATCGCAAACGTGCCTTCGGCTTCCATCAGTTCGCGGGTGTAGGTTTTGCTGTCAATGACGACAGTGACTTTGGGTGGATTGAAGTCTAAAGCGCAGACCCAAGCAGCGGCCATGATGTTGCGTTGGCCGGCGTGGGCAGAGCTTATTAGAGTTGTGGGGCCATGATTAAGAAGCCGGTAGATTAATTTACTCTCTATTGTCATTTTATAAATCGAAATTTCTATTTTTTAGCTCTTCGCATGCCCCATCTAAACCAGGAAACAGCGAACCGGCTGTGATGCCCATGTAGCGCAGTTCCTGCACCACTTTATCCCTCTCAGATAAAGGTAAGTCAAACGCATAAAGATATTTCTTGCCATTTTTCTTCTCACATTGTTGTATGTAAGTTTCAATATCATCAATGTTTGTAATTGCAGAAACTGCCTGTTGAGGAATCATGCGTTCATTTTCAATTGCAAGAAACTCACTCATTGAAAAATGCAATATTCCGGTAGATAGGTGGACCAGTTGAGTATAGTCATTTCTCCATGCATCTTGGTCAAACATAATTATTCTAACTTTATTAGTTTTCTCTGCTTTTATAACTGCATCTTTCGAAATGTTACGAAAAGCAAAGAAAGCAGCTACATAAGGAGATAATGTCCAGTCTAATAGTGGAGTTGGGTAGCCATGATGTTGGACTAAATTAAAGAATGCGCCATTTTCATTTGGTATCTCAAGGTTGAATGTATGTTTTGTTCTAGCACTTAAATGTCTGTGCAGAACACGAATATCGTCGTTAATAAATCTCTGAATGTTAGTTCGATTTGTTCTATGAAATGAGGTTCTCAAACGCCAAGGCTCTTGTTGACCTCTAAAGATAAATCTTCTATTTTCTAATTTAGCTACTGCTCTTTTAAAACTATCCCAGGTGACTTTTTTGGAAGAAATTTTTGATTTGGTATTTGCTTTTGGTTTTTTTAAATTGCAATTTCCAATAGTAAGATTGGATTTCCAATTTAATACAAGGTTGCTTTCTGTCCATTTCCCTTCAACTTCAACGAACTCTGGTAGTTGAGAGTGGGGGAACTCAGTTTGCATCTGGTCAATCGTAATCGGAAGGCCAGGCCATCTATTCAATGCAGTGATATTTTTGGTAGTAAATTTGAACTCATTCTTTTTGGTAATGGTGCTGAACCCTACCAAAGAATTAGCAATGCTATTGTCGTCCTGTAATAGGAATGCAGTCCCTTGGTACCAATCGCCACAATCATCGACATTAAGTATTATTTGTCCAGATGTAGTTCCACCAAACCTTCCAATCCATTGACCATTCATTGCCTATTGAAATCCTTCCTGGGTGATTACTGCTAAAAATACAAGCAATTTAATTTATCAACTATATAAGCCAAGTAGGATGCGCCCTGTGCTCGCGTTACCGAATCACGGTACGCGTAGTGCACCAATTTCTTAACCTTATAGCACAATATTATTTGTTACCGATTGGATTTGACACTTCATTTCGGTGCTTGCAATTAAGCTAGCGAAACCATAGCAAGGGTCTGGTCTATTGTCAAAATAGCTTTTAAAAATGTTATGATTGGCTTATGGCACCGACCGTTTTTCGTGATGGCTCATTTCGCTTCTTTTTCTTTTCTCGTGAAGAGCCACGGATGCATATACACGTGTCACACACGGACGGTGAAGCAAAGTATTGGATTGAGCCAAAAATTGAGTTGGCCATGAACCAGGGACTTACGCAAAAGCAGCTTAATGAAGTATTGCTGTTGGTTGAAAAGCATTACGAGGAGATTTTAAATGCCTGGCACAAACACTTCGGAAATTGAAGTTTCTTTAGCATCAAACAAAGGTTTCTGGTTGTTGCTAGACGCAGAGGAGTTATTTGTGCCTTTCTCTGAGTTTCCATGGTTTAAACATGCCACGTTAGAAGCCGTCACAACGGTTGAAAAGCCTTCTTCTAACCATCTCTACTGGCCTCTATTGGATATTGATTTATCGGTAGAGTCTATCCGCAACCCAAGTGCATTTCCTTTGGTATCTCAATCTAGGAATTAATACACTTATCTGACGCGCTTACAGTCCGACGTAGGTATTATTTATAAATAACACCAAAATCTGTTTTAAATCCAACTTTTTAATGGCTTGCTCAATCAAACTGTATTCCTGCTTGCACGGGAATGACGCGTTCTTTGTGCGCTTTTTATCCATTATTTCTGCCAGTTATCCCGCAAGGTCACCGTTCTGTTAAACACCGGTTTGCCAGCAACGCTGTCTTTACGGTCAGCTACAAAGTAGCCATGGCGCTCAAACTGATAACACTCACCCGGTTGTGCTTCCTGTGCACTTTGTTCCAGTTGCGCAGTGATGGTTTTCACTGAATCCGGGTTGATGTCTTCCAGAAAGTCTTTGTCACCGCTACCGGGGTGGGCTTGTTTAAACAGGCGGTCATACAGACGGATTTCGGCGGTATAAGCGTGGCTGGCACTCACCCAATGGATATTGCCTTTTACTTTTACGCTGTCAGCGCCCGGTGTGCCGGATTTGGTGTCTGGCAGATATTCGCAATGTACGGTGGTCACGTTACCAGCCGCGTCTTTCTCGCAGCTGATGCATTTGACCACATAGCCGTAACGCAGGCGCACCATATTGCCCGGGAACAGGCGGAAATAACCTTTGCTGGGTTCTTCCATAAAGTCTTCACGTTCAATCCACAACTCTTTGGAGAGTTTGACCACGCGTTTGCCCAGTTCCGGTTTTTGCGGATGGTTGGGGGCGTGGCAATCTTCATCTTGGCCTGCTGGATAGTTATCAATCACCAGTTTGATCGGGTCGAGCACGCCAATTTTGCGCGGCGCAGATTCGTTGAGCACTTCGCGCATGCAATCTTCGAGAATGTTGTACTCAATCCAGGAATCCGCTTTTGAAACACCGATGCGGTCAGTAAACAGTTTAAAGCCTTCTGGCGTGTAGCCGCGGCGGCGGGCACCGGCCAGCGTGGGCAGGCGCGGGTCATCCCAGCCGGATACGTGTTTTTCTTCGACCAGTTGAATCAGTTTACGCTTGGAAAGCACGACATAGGTCAGGTTCAGGCGTGCAAATTCGTATTGGTAGGGCACCGGGTTTGCCAGCAGGTTTGCCTCCACCAGACGCGCCATCAGCCAGTCGTAAAAAGGTCTTTGGTCTTCAAATTCCAGTGTGCAGATGGAGTGCGTGATTTGTTCCAGCGCATCTTCAATCGGGTGGGCAAAAGTGTACATCGGGTATATGCACCATTGGTCCCCTGTGTTGTGGTGATGCGCACGGCGAATACGGTAAATCGCCGGATCGCGCATATTAATGTTAGGCGAAGCCATGTCAATTTTGGCGCGCAACAACATGCTGCCATCCGGGTGCTTGCCGTCACGCATTTCGCGGAAAATACGCAGGTTGTCTTCTACGCTGCGGTTGCGGAAAGGTGAATCTTTGCCAGGCTCAGTCAGCGTGCCACGGTTGATACGCACTTCATCGGCCGTTTGCTCATCGACATAGGCATGCCCATGCGTAATCAGCGCTTCAGCCGCTTGGTACATCACATCAAAGTAGTCTGAAGCAAAGTACAAATTGCTTTCTTGCTTGCCGTTGGGAGTGGGGTTCTCCCAGCCAAAGCCCAGCCATTGCACCATGTCCGAGATGCTGTCTACGTATTCCTGACTTTCTTTTTCCGGGTTGGTGTCATCAAAACGCAGGTGACACACGCCACCATAATCACGCGCCAGGCCAAAGTTTAAAAAGATGGATTTGGCATGGCCGATATGCAGGTAGCCGTTAGGCTCTGGCGGAAAGCGGGTGCGGATTTTGGCAAAATCTACCTGACCAGCCGCTTGATGTGCGGCATCACCGGGACTGCCAGCCCATTTTTTGTTGGCGTATTTGTGTTCGGCGAGATCTTTATCAATAATGGCGCGGATAAAATTGGAAGCGGCTGGCAGGGGTTCTTTTTCTGTGGACATGGTGTGATACTTGTTTTTAAAGTGTTCCTATTTTACACCCTTCGCAGGGCGCACCAAAACAGTTAATACACGGTGAGTCTCACTTTTATCATTGCGCCAGAGGCCACGGCAGGTGTTCGCGGGTATGCTACACTTCTGGCTGAAACAGAGCTTCACAAGGGGCATGCTTGCCCATTCGTCCATACGCAACGCTATCCGAACAAAACCAAACACATCATTCTATGAATAAACTGGCATTTCCGATTCTTGCTGTGCTGGCCGATGGCAAGTTCCACTCCGGTGAGGCGCTGGCACAACGCTTTGGTGTGACACGGGCCACGGTCTTCAACGCCATCCAGGCTGCACAAACGTTGGGAATTACCGTTTTGTCAGTACATGGTCGCGGCTATCGTTTGCCACAACCGGTGGTTTTGTTGGAACAGGAAGCGATTCTGGCGGCGTGTGGCGACTATGCGCCCTGGTTTCATATGCAGGTATTGGCGCAGGTGGATTCTACCAATCGCTACTTGATGCAGGAAAGTGTACGTGGCGTTCCGCATGCGACCTGTGTGGTGGCTCAGGTGCAAACAGCGGGCCGAGGCCGTCGCGGCCGCAACTGGCTTTCTAAGTTGGGCGGTAGTCTGACTTTTTCACTGTTGTGGCGTTTCCAATGTGGTGCGGCAGGACTGTCTGGCTTGAGTTTGGTAGTTGGGCTGGCGCTCGTGCGCGCACTGCATGGCATGGGCCTGGTAGACGTCCGGCTTAAATGGCCGAACGATCTGATCGTGCAAACCCATGGCGAATGGCAAAAGCTTGGCGGCATCTTGATCGAGTTGCAAGGCGATATGGAAGGGCCAAGTGCTGCAGTGATCGGGGTAGGCCTTAACCTGGATGTTGACACCACATTACGGCAGCAGATAGATCAGGCTGCGATGGGTTTGAATCAGTTGTATGGCAAAGCGCTGGATCCGAACCAGGTGCTGGGGCGATGCCTGGCATCACTGGCTGAGCATTTAAACCTGTTTGCCGAACACGGTTTCAGCTATTTTCAGCCGCAATGGGCAGCGTATCATGCCTTTCATCAGCAAGCTGTCGATTTGCATCTGGTGAATGGTCAGGTGCTGCCGGGCCGGGTCATCGATATTGCAGAAGAGGGCAGTCTGCTGGTTGAAACAGCCAGCGGTATACAACGTTTTAATGCCGGTGAAATCAGTGTGCGGAGCGCCGAATGAGGCTGCTGATTGATGCGGGGAATACGCGCACTAAGTGGGCTTGGGCAATGGAGGCGGGTGGTCCGGACGTTGACAGCGTATCTGCCTTTGATAATGCCAGTTGGTTAAATCATGTAGAGGCTGCAGAGCAGACTGCCTTTGCCAGTGCAGTAGCACAGGCCACAGAAATATGGATCAGCAATGTTGCCGGTGCGCTGTGGCTGCAAGTGTTTGAATCGCTGGAGACTGTAGCAAGAATGCATTGGGTGAGTGCAAGTGCGGAGGCGCTTGGGGTGCATAATCGCTATCATGATCCTTCGCAATTAGGCAGTGACCGCTGGTGCTGCCTGTTGGCGGCCTGGGCACATTATCAACAACCGGCACTGGTGGTCAATGCCGGGACTGCTGTGACCATAGATGCCCTGCAAATCATGGAAGCCCCGACTCTCAAAAAGCATGCTGTATTTGACGGCGGTAGCATACAGCCTGGTTTGCAACTCATGTGGCAAAGCATGCAACAGCGTACCGCGCAGTTGAATGCTGCATTTCCGGATGATTTTTTAGCGGTGGATGCCCGCCCCCGAAATACGCAGCAAGCGATGCTGCTAGGGTGCTTGCATGCGATAGCGGGGGCGGTATTGTTGCAGTATCAAGCATTGACCAGCACCTGCGCAAACCCTCCCTTGTTGTTACTCAGCGGAGGCGATGCACCGCGTTTACAGCCTCATTTATCACAAATATTGTCAGTACAGGCCATTATTGTGGATAATCTGGTTTTAAGGGGATTGGCCAGTGTGGCCGAAAATATGACGCAATGAAAAGACTTGTCTGGATATTACTGCTGCTGAATGTGCTGGTATTTGCTTATTTTAAGCTGGCCGATTTGACGCCTGTGGTCAGCACATTAAAACCGGAGTTGCATCCGGAGCAGATGAAGTTGCTCACTGAGCAATCTCTGAATGATTACCCTCGACGCAGTCCTGCCCAGCCAGTTCAGGAAGGCCTGAATGCGCTGGCCGAAAACGCTGAAGGCGTGTCAGATGTTGCGGCACAAGTTACAACCCCGGGTGCAACTGAAGTTGTCAAAACGGATATTGCCAAGTCAGAAATCGCCACGCCAGAAATTGCAATATCAGCGTTAAGTAAGCCTTCCAATCCACGCCAGGACACTAAAGTGGCTGATAAGGCAGAATCCAAACCCACGGTGCACATGTCAGCGACCCATGTGTGCTATGAGTGGGGCAGTTTTAACTTGGCCAGAATCAACGAAGCCGTGGATGCAGCCAACCAGCTTGGCATTAAAAATTTCGTGAATCAACAAACTGGTGCTGTCGAGAATACACGCTACTGGATTTATAAACCACCGCTGGCATCTGCCGAGGCCGCACAGATTAAAGCGGATGAATTGCGTAAACTGGGTGTTGAAGACTTTTTTATCGTGCAAGACCCCAAGTGGCGAAATGCAATTTCATTTGGTGTTTTTCGCGACGAGCAATTGGCGGATAAACTCATGACAGACCTGAAAGCCAAAGGCGTTCGTCTGTTGGTCAAATCCACGCGTTATGGCGGACAAGGGCAAGCTGTGGTCAAGTTGCAGGATGTGACAGTCCAACAGTTTGCTAACCTGAAAAAAACACAACCCCAGTTTCCTGATTCCGTTTTAAAAGAAACACCATGCCCATAACTGCTTTCAACAGTCAGCATGACGGTACGCCATTAAAACAGTTGATGACTTAAATATGTAAGTTACCTCCACTACCGAGCCTGCATGAGGCAGGTTCGGTAGTGGAGGGTCAGCACTGACTATAGCGATGAGTAATCCATTCTGCGTCGTTTAATATAAGCAAGACCGAACAGTCCTGTGCCAAACAACCAAGCGGCGGCGGGTATGGGAATTGACGATGGTGAAGATGCCGAACGTGCTTGCGCACCGGCTAGAGACCATTGAATGGTTGTGATGTATGAACTGCCGTTGGACGTACTGAATATATAGCTAAACTTATCACGAATCGCGCTGTTAAAGCCTTCTTCCCACTCAATGTGACCGTTGGTGTAAGCACCCAAAAACCCTTCATCAGTGCTTGTATCCATAAAAGTATATGCCGAGCACCATGCGTCATAAGCGCTACAGCCGTTAAGATACTCACCATTGTTGAGCTTGATTTGCGAAAATACTTGATTAATTAATGCTTGACCAACAACCTCAGCTTTACCTTTGTCATAGTTGTCAAACACGCTGTTATTGGCAAGGTAGCCATGCCCAAATTCAGCATCATACAGCACCCCATTTATCTCAATATTTTTTGCGCCATAGACCACATTGTTAACAATGGTCAGTAGTGTTGCGTTGGCATGCATACTGATAGTCAGTCCCGCCAGCGTTATCCAGTTTACAAATTTCATGGGCACCTCTCTTTTTTGTTGGTTTGGATCGCCCTTTCTGATTCAATTCCGCATTGGATAAAGCGATGGTTAAACACGATTAGGCTTAACCTGTATAACGGCACGATATTCTGGAACTTGAGGTCAACTGTGCGCATTGAAACTTCTGATCCGCTGCCGTCAATGATTTAATTTCAGAGATAACAGCCACATCCATTAGCCCATTCGGGCTAATGGCGTGCAAAATCGGCCAGAATGACAGAGAGTGTCAGTAATTGTCAGAAAAGTTCAGAACATGGAGTTGAAGAGTTGTTTAAGATAGCCCTTGCAGTTTTAGCGGTCAATTATTCAATTTTTAGGAATCTGTTATGCAAAATACCACTATAAACAATGCGGTGATGGCAGCCATCGTTGCTGCAGCAAGCCTCAGTTTCAACGCTGAGGCCGCGTTGACATCCTACACAGGTGCAAACGGTGCAGGCATGGTTTACAGTTCAGTCAGTAATGTGACGTGGACAAAAGATGCAAACCTTTACAAAACGCTCAATCTGACTTCCAACGGACATATCTCGTTATCGACGGCCAACGCTTTTATCAGTCAATTAAACGCCAGCAACTATGGTGGTAGCCAGCAATGGCGCTTGCCAACCTTTCAAGAGCAAAAAGAGTTGTACCAACAAGAACTGAACGGCAAGGAATATGATCTGACTGCCAATCGTTTCATACCCAATGCTTATGATGTCAATAATGTATTTGATAACGAGGAGCCAAGTATTTACTGGACATCCACTCTTAGACCAGATATGTACCCAAGAATTGATGCCTGGAACTTTGGATCCGGCAGCACATATATAGGGTATGGCGCCTGGAACAGTGCATTTCTGTGGGTAGTTTCTTCAGGGCAAGTTGCAGCCGTGGTCACGCCATCTGCCGTACCCGTCCCAGCCGCCGCCTGGTTATTTGGCAGCGGTTTAGTGGGTTTGGCAGGTTTGCGCCGTAAAAAACAAGCTTAATAACCAGCGTTGATTTAAAAAGGCTGGGTGCCTGTCAGGGCTCCCGGCCTTGCTATTGTTGGTCTACACTTTTTTTAAAAATAATGCATATAGCGCAAAGTTACTTCATCTGCCAGCCGCAGGCCATTCTCAATCGCGGTATCTTTCTGGTAGCGCAACATCCACTGGTTTCCGCCCTGCGTATAAAACAATAAGCCAAGCGCAATGCGCGTATTATCAGCTGCATCGCTTAACTTGCTATTGTTGACATAGGTTTTGCCGCCACGGTTGATTTGTGCCATGCTAAAAACATGAATGCTTGGCGTGATTTTATAACGCAAAGTATCACTTAGCGCGTAGGTTTTTTCTTGTGATAATTCATCGGTGCCTTTTAGTTGTGTGTTGAGGATATAACGCGACTGAGTGAAATCCCTGTATGCATTGTTATCACCATACCACGCAATTTCGGGTGAAAATTCATTCACCCACTTGTCGCCCAATGTCGTCACCCAGCCACCACTCAGGACAAAACGCCAGCGGTTTTCACTCAGATTGATGTTTTTACGGGCATCGTAATCCCCGGTAGGCAACGTCATAAACGCAGTGACACCTAAGAACTCGTGTTTTGCCGGTTGGTTCACCAGCCAGAGCGTGCCACCTACACCGATATCTCCATGCACGCCTTGGGCACCTTCTCCCAGTATTTTCTGCATATCCACCAGCGCGCTGTAGCTGCTGGAGGTATTTTCAATATTGCGGTATGAGGCGACTAACACCGGTGCGACAGTAAACTCCCCCAGTGTCATAAATTTTGACAGGCGGATAGAGGCGACTTGGGATTCAATGACTGTTTTAGCCAAAGGAATTGCAGGTAAAAACGGACTGATACGCACGCTGTTTTGCGGTAAGCTGCCATTGACATAAGCGCCTATCTGACGGCGTTGCAGCAGGTTGAAGGCAAGCTGTACAGTGTCAGGTTTGACCACATAATCGTCTGGCATTAAATCGAGTTGCGCCGCTTGTGCTGAGGTGAATATGAGCGCCAGCGCTAAAAATATACTTGCACGGACTGATTTAAAGATGAAATGATGCACTATTGATCTCTCCCAAGATACGTGTGTGAATGGCAATTGCCTTTACTGTGCTAACTCTCGTTTTAAAACGATCAATACATTTAATCCACCTGCATTGTTTTTTGATGCGGTGAGTTCGCCACCATGTAACTCCACAATCCTGCGGCAAAAATAATAGCCCAAGCCCGTACCTTTTTTGCCAAACGCGTTGGGGGCACGATAATAGGGTGTGCCGAGCATTTGCATTTCTTCTTCAGAGATGCCTGGCCCTTCATCGGCTACGAGAATGTGCAGTGCATTGTGTTGGACTGTTGTGTTTAACTGAAGCATGGTGTCTGGCAGGGCATAGCGCAGGGCGTTGTGCAGTAAATTACCCACGGCCATACTGATCAGGTTCAGATCAAAGTGAAAGCTTTGTCGGATCGACTCTACTTGAATGCGTTGCCAGTCTTCATCCGTAAAGTGGCTGCGGATATCTTCAATCAGATCAGTTGTTGAATGGAGGGATGCATGCAGTGTCAGGCGTTCTTCTTGCAAACGCTCGGAGATTAAAAAATTATCGACTAGCGAAGATAAGCGACTCACGCTGGCGCGAATATTATTAAATCGAGTGGTTGAGGCAGGTGTAATATCCGGATTGGTCAATATGAGCATCTGGGCACTGCGGTCTATCGTGGCCAGCGGATTTCTGAACTCGTGCGAAAGCATGGCCACAAATCGGCGTTCTTCTTGTGTGCGCTGCAATGCCAGCTCGGCTTTGCTATCGGCAGCCACTTTATCTAACTGAATTTGGCGTACGCGAAAAGCCATGCCGATACTCATGATGAAAATATTAATCAATAACATGACGATGTATAAATAGGCTTTGTTAAGTGTTAAAGGCAGGATGTTTTCTGTCATCGAGATATAAGTGAACGATGACAGCAGTAGACCAGTAAAGCTTAACAAGTAAATGAGATGTTCTGTTTTCTTATGCTGATACCACAGAATGGCTAAGATGAATGGTGGAATAATGTTAAACGGGAAGCTGATGACTCTTAAAGCTGTTTGCAGCTCGGTATAGAAAGGGCTCAATACCATAGGCAACGCGATGATGGTTGCTGTCCTGGTGCCTGCAAAAAGCCAATAAAGTTTTTTAAAGCGGATTTTCAGTTGCAGTAAATGTATCCACATCGATGTGATCGAAAACAGCAGCATTAAACTAAATACGCCTATCATAATATCTGAGCTGGCTAGCCTTGTAGTCCAGAAGAACACGGATGCATAGCCCAGCACCGCAAAAGTCACCAGTAAAAAGCTGGCAACATAGCCGCTATAAGCCAGCATGGCCGGATCTTTAATCCAAAGGCCCATCAATAACGCAATCAGCGCCATCATGCCGAATACCCCAAAATAGAGACCAAAAGTCACATCATCTGCTTTGTCTTGTGCCTCAAACACCTCTGCTGGCGACAAACTGCCGAGTATGGCGATCAAACTCCTGCTTTCGGCGCGTATATAAATGGTGGCATTTTGATGAGGTGCCAAACTGACAGGAAAAGCGGGCAAGCGACTTTTAATGATACGATCTTGATAAGGTCTATGGTCTCCAAGTGTAAAGTGTTGTGCGTGCGTGTCGCTAAGTACCCAAACATCCAGAAAATCAATCGGGGTCCAATGGTTTGAAAATATCCAGGTGATTGCAGTATTTGCATCGGACTGCACCGCCAGCTTGAACCAGCAAATAGAGGACGCAGCGGAAGGGCTGTGAAATTGGTGTGTCACTGGTTGAAAGTGCGCTGCTTGGGCATCCGACAATGATGAGAGTCGTGCACTCGGGCACCAGTACTCAATATGATTGCTATAGTCAGTGAACTTGGGCTCAGCAGGCAGGTGTAGTGTCGCTGAGGCACTGACAAGCGGACACAGGCATGCGAGCCATAATATTAAGCCTGAGAGTAAACTGCGCCAATCTGGAATGTTGTCGCTGTGTTTACGCCAACACATACGCCGTTCCGGAAAAAACATAGCCCAGGTTATAAGCGCTACGAATCGGCAACTCTACATGTGTATCAGCGAATACTTTGCGACGAAGCCGGTTTGCATAGGTGTCAAGATTACGCATATTCGAAGCCGTCACTTCTCTTTCTATTGCAGACACCAGCTCCGCGCGTGCTACCGCCTGGTTAGCCTGCGAAAGCAGCGCTCGCAAAAAAAGTGTTTCCGTATAGGTCAGCTTGCTCGATGCATGGTTAGGCGCTTTTAAAATGGTTTCCTTCTCAATCAAACGCCACACCTCCTGATCAGACTTGCGAGAGAGGCCTGCAAAGTGCGCTGTAGCCAGAGCGTCAGTCTGTACCCTTGGTGTTTGAAGTATGTGCTGTCGCGTGAGCATATTGAGGATGGTTGATTCAATAATCTCAAGCGATGCACTTTTGGACAAAAAAACATCTGCACCCGCCTGCAGGCTGTCTAAATGCGTTTGATTATTGGCATGCGATGTCAGTATTAAAATAGGCGCTTGTGATTGCTCACGCACTATTTCAGCCACTTCAACCCCACTTTTACCAGGCAGGCCGATGTCTAAAATCACCACATCAAATGTGCTTGCGTCAAAAACCTCAAAAAAATCTTCAGCACTCGCGAAGCCAGACACTTGCATGCCACGCATCTCAAAAAAAGCAATCAGATCCTGTCGAAGCGGCGCTTCATCTTCAACAATGGCAAGGCGGCTATTAAGCATGTATGGAAGCAACAACAATTAAAATTGCATTTTCACATATCAGAGGACGTTTTTCATAAAATGTCAGAATTTGTCAGAATTAAGTGCCTGAATATAATGCGGCAGATGACTCGGCACCCATCAGTGAACTACTCAAAAAGTGATCAGCCGATCAGTATACGTCTGAACTGTCACTGCGAGCGCAGCGCGCCAGTCCCAGCCTCGTCACTGCGAGCGTAGCGCGGCAGTCCAAAAGGTTTAAACATCGCATGGATTGCCGCGCTACGCTCGCAATGTCGCAGGTTGATACAACGCACATTAGCCCATTCGGACTATTTGCCTAATTTTTAAGCAGCAATGTCAGAAAAGTTCAGATTTTGTTTTTGATTTTTCTGTTATTTTGCATGCCTAAGTTTAAGCAATACAACGTCTTTTGTTTTTAGGGCACCTCTAAAAATTGAAATTACTAAGCCAGATAAGGCGCGAGTAAAAAATTTTGACGCCGCATATATTTGATATGTAAGGAGAATTTTTTTTGAGCAACGCAGTATCGCAAAGGAATTTGAATTTTTAGATGTGCCCTTTATTGAATACTTCATTCTTGGAAGAGTTAACATGATTAAATTAAACCAAGCTGCTATTAAATCCAGCCTGGCTGCCGCAACACTTGCACTTAGTGCCTTCAGCCTCAATGCCCACGCCACCCTCACCAGCTACACCTCCGCTGGGGTCGATGTAGTGTACAGCTCGGTCAGTGATGTCACCTGGACCAAAGACGCTAACCTGCTTGGCAGCATGATTGCTGCTGACAGCAGCGTGATTAACAAGATTTTAGCTGCCAGCTCCAACAACTACGGCAGCTTGGCTTACACCGTCAGCGCCAATGATTTTTCCACGACCGAGTTAGGCCGAACCTCTTGGTATGGTGCCAATGCGTTTATAAGCTATTTAAACAGTATTAGTTACGCAGGAAGCAACCAGTGGCGCCTACCCGGCGTTGTCAACACTAGCATTGGCACTAACACCGCTACCAATGGCACCATCGCGGGTGATGAACTGGTAGAGCTGTTTTACAGCGAGCTGAGCGGCACAGCCAATAGCGCTATGCCCAAAACCGCCACCTTTGACAACGAGCGGGTAGCTTACTGGTCTGGCACGGAACACGCGGTTCTTTCCGGTCGCGCGTGGTACTTCACTACCGCCAATGGCCGCCAGGACCGCAACTTTAATAACAACCGATTTTATGCCTGGGCTGTGACTTCTGGCCAAATTACCACCACCGCAACGCCTTCTGCAGTACCTGTCCCTGCGGCTGCTTTGTTGTTTGGCAGTGGTTTGGTAGGCTTGGCTGGCTTGCGCCGCCGTAAACAGCAAGCTTAAGTGATTGTGGTTGTTTTATGGGCTAACCCCGCAAATGACTGCTAAGCAATAAACCAAGGGCTGGTTTTCCAGCCCTTGGTTTTTTTCGCCGTCATACCGACGCAAGTCGGTATCCAGCGTCGTTAAGCATAAAAAGACGCTGGGTTCCGTTTGACAACGGAATGACGGGATGGGGGGGGCGGTGATGATGCGCGTTTATCAGTGGTTAAATCAGTTTTAAGATTTTCTCTGTGTCTTTTTGTATTTCTCTATAGTGAGATTAGCTTCAACCCTACTTAGATTGCTTCGCTGCGCTCGCAAAGACGACTTTTACTTAAAACCATTAGCCCATCTGGGCTATTTGGTTGTTTTTAGCCGAAAATGTCAGAAAAGTTCAGATTTGGTTTTTTATTTTTCTGTTAACTTGCATGCCTGAGTTAAAGCAATACCACATTTTTGTTTTTATTGAATACTTCATTCCTGGGAGAGTTAACATGATTAAATTAAACCAAGCTGCTATTAAATCCAGCCTGGCTGCCGCGACACTTGCACTCAGTGCCTTCAGCCTCAACGCCCAAGCAGCACTCACCAGCTACACATCTGGGGGTCAAGATGTGGTCTACAGCTCAGTGAGTGATGTCACCTGGACCAAAGACGCTAACCTTCTAGGCAGCATGATAGCCGCTGACAGCGGCGTGATTAGCAAGATTGTGGCCGCCAGCACCAACAACTACGGAATTAGTGGTTACACCGTCAGTGCCAGTGATTTTTCAGCCATTTTAGGCCAAACCACTTGGTATGGTGCCAATGCGTTTATCAGTTATTTAAACAGCATTAATTACGCAGGCAGCAACCAGTGGCGCCTACCCGGCGTTGTCAACACTAGCATTGGCACTAACACCGCTACCAATGGCACCACAGCGGGTGATGAACTGGTAGAGCTGTTTTACAGCGAGCTGAGCGGCACAGCCAATAGCGCTATCCCCAATACCACCACCTTTGATAACGAGCAAGCTTGGGCTTACTGGTCTGGCACGGAGTACGCGCCGATTCCTAATTACGCGTGGAACTTCTATAACAACATTGGCCTCCCGGACGGCCGCAAAAAGAACAGCTGGTATTATGCTTGGGCTGTGACTTCTGGACAAATCGTGTCTTCTTCAACGCCTTCTGCCGTGCCTATCCCAGCCGCCGCTTGGTTATTTGGCAGTGGTTTGGCAGGCTTGGCTGGTTTGCGCCGCCGTAAACAGCAAGCTTAAGATGGGCAGTGCTTGAAGGCAAAAGGTTTTCAAGTCGATGTGTTAAAAAGGCTGGGCAACCAGCCTTTTTTGTTTTTACCCTCGTCACTGCGAGCAAAGCGCGGCAGTCCAAAAGGTTTAAACATCGCATGGATTGCCGCGCTACGCTCGCAATGACGCAGGTAGATACAACGCACATTAGCCCATTCGGGCTATTTGCCTAATTTTCAAGCAGTAATGTCAGAAAAGTTCAGATTTGGTTTTTTATTTTTCTGTTAACTTGCATGCCTGAGTTAAAGCAATACAACGTCTTTTGTTTTTAGGGCACCTCTAAAAATTGAAATTACTAAGCCAGATAAGGCGCGAGTAAAAAATTTTGCGAGCATGCGTTTCACGCATTGCCTGCTTACACCACTTGACGCCGCATATAGTTGATATGTCAGGAGAAATTTTTTTGAGCAACGCAGTATCGCAACGGAATTTGAATTTTTAGATGTGCCCTTTATTGAATACTTCATTCTTGCGAGAGTTAACATGATTAAATTAAACCAACCTGCTATTAAATACACCCTGGCTGCCGCCTCACTCGCACTCAGCACATTCAGCCTCAACGCCCAAGCCACCCTCACCGGCTACACATCTGGGGGTCAAGATGTGGTCTACAGCTCGGTCAGCGATGTCACCTGGACTAAAGACGCCAATCTGTTAGGCAGCATGATTGCTGCTGACAGCAGTGTGATTAGCAAGATTGTGGCTGCCAGCACAAACAACATTGGCAGCTTGGCATACACCGTCAGCGCCACTGACTTTTCCACCACCGTGTTAGGCCGAACCTCTTGGTATGGTGCCAATGCGTTTATCAGTTATTTAAACAGCATTAACTATGCAGGCAGCAACCAGTGGCGCTTGCCTACTGTTGTCAACACTACAGTTGGTTTTAATACCCCCACCAATGGCACCACAGCGGGTGATGAACTGGTAGAGCTGTTTTACAGCGAGCTGAGCGGCACAGCCGTTAGCGCTATCCCTAACACCGCCACCTTTGACAACGAGCAATCTTGGGTCTACTGGTCTGGCACGGAGTACGCGGACAATCCAATAAGCGCGTGGAGCTTCGGCACCAGCGTCGGTAGACAGCGCTTCTCCGACTTTAAGAACCTCCAATATTATGCTTGGGCTGTGAGCCCCGGAAAAATCCCAGCGGTGAGTGCGGTGCCTGTGCCCGCAGCGGCTTGGTTGTTTGGCAGTGGTTTGGTGGGCTTAGTGGGCCTGCGTCGTCGTAAACAGCAAGCGTAAGTGGTTGTTTTATGGGGTAAGCCCACCAATTAAAGTTAAGCAATAAACCAAGGGCTGGATTTCCAGCTCTTGGTTTATTTCGCCGTCATACCGACGCAAGTCGGTATCCAGTGTGTTTAAGCATAAAAAGTCGCTGGATTCCGTTTGACAACGGAATGACATGGTGGGGATACGGTGATGATGCGCGTTTATCAGTGGTTAAATCAGTTTTAAGGTTTTTTCTGTGCACTCTGTGGTCTATTTGATTTTAGAGGTGCCCATTAGCCCATCTGGGCTATTTGGTTGTTTTCAGCCGAAAATGTCAGAAAAGTTCAGATTTCAAACATTGGTGTTGTGCTACATTGATGTTGTGAGTTATTTAGTTTTTTTAATTTTTTTATCGTAGGAGCCTATTGATGCACCCTTTTTTTAAATCACTGCCAATCGCATTAGCGTTAAGCACAGGCCTGCTCGCCAACCATGCGCAAGCAACTCCAGTCACTTGGACATTTAGTAACGATGCAAAGTCCGACCCTGCAAGTGTTCCTTTTTCTGGTAGTTTTGGTTTAGTTGATACAATATTTTCAGGTAGTTTTGTATATGACGCAGATCTGGGTAAAGCAACGTCGGTTAATTTTTCTTTCACTGACACCTCCAGCACAAGGGGTACACTTGTGGCAACACAAGTAGATGTAGATAGATTCAATAGCGTATTTAATAACAGTACTGGAGAATTTTATTACAGTGCGGGTTTATTATCATTACCGCCACTGCAATTTGCAAGCGCATTGACCAATGCTGGTGGTACTATCAATATTGTTAACGGTACTGGGTCAATTTCGAGTTCTTCTACTGTTTCTGCCGTACCTATCCCTGCAGCGGCTTGGTTATTTGGCAGTGGTGTATTGGGCTTTGCAGGTTTGCGCCGTAAAAAAACGGTTTAAGCGATAAGTTATCCTCTGGGTGAGAAAAAAACTACGCTAGCAACCAAGTCGTGTTGTTCAACATATTGTTTAGCGTGAATAATGCTATTACTTAAGCGCCTTGACTTTGGGTCAGGGCGCTTTTTTTAGTTTAGTAAATGGATTGTTATGACTGAAAACACACAAGCTAAAAATCATGATACCGCAGTTAATCACCTTGCGCTTGAGAGTACACTAGATCAGCCCAACCGCAAGCGCCGCACACCAATGTGGTTGAAGTTGTTGAAATGGTTTGTGTTGCCCGCTGTGCTAGTGGTGGTTTTGGTGTTGTTGTTTAGTAAAACGCCAGAGGAGAAAGTGCAGGCTTATTATGAAAAAGGCATGGCCTTTTTAGAAAATGATGAGTTAGACAAAGCGAATATTGAGTTTAGAAATGCTTTGCAGATTAAAAAAAACGTGACGGCGGCGGTGTATGGCATGGCGCAAGTGGCTGAGAAAAAAGGCGATTTAAAAGCTGCTTATCAGCACTATTTAACGGTGGCTGAGCAAGATAACAAGCATGTGATGGCGAGGGTGAAGTTGGCTAATATTTATATGTTGGCGGGTCAACCCGAAAAAGCGGCAGATTATATGGCGCAATTGGCAAGGCTGGCCCCTAATGATGAGCATGTGTTGTTGTTGCAGGCGGGGGCAAGTTTGCGCCAAGGCGACCATGAAAAAGCGGTGGCGTTGGCGCAACAAGCGCTTAAAAAGAATGCTAAGTTTAATGAGGCTTATGCGCTGTTGGCAGTTGAGCGCATGCAAAATAAAGACCCTGACCAAGCGTTGGTGTTTTTAAATCAGGGCTTGCAGCAGTTGCCTGGCGATGTGGATTTGAGTATTTATAAGGTTAGGGTGCTTGAATCTCGCCAGCAGTTAGATGAGGCGGCACAGGTGTATTTGCAGTTGATTAAACAAACACCGAATAAAAAGAATTTGCGTATTGATTTGGTTAAGTTTTATATGAGGCATCAGAAGATGGATTTGGCGGAGGAGCAGTTGCGTGCGTTGATTGCTGTTGATGCCAAAGACCAAGAGGCTAAGTTGGCTTTGTTGGATGTGATTAAACGTAGCAAGGGGGCAGAAGCCTCGGCTAAACAATTGCAAGCGTTTGTTGACGATGCGCCTGACGATATGCAATTGCGGTTTGCGCAGTTTGCTACCGATATGCAAAATAAGAATATGCCAGCGGCTAAAAAAACGTTGGAAACGATTATTGCGCTTGCTGGTGAAAAGCAGGATAGATTGAAAGCCAAGGGTTTGTTAGCACAGCTGCATTTGCAAGAAAAAAACAGACCTGCCGCCGATGCTTTAATTGCTGAGGTGCTGAAAGAAGACGTGCGTGACCAGCAAACGTTAACGCTCAAGGCAGGCTTGGATATTCAGGCGGGCGAGCTGGAGGCTGCGATTGCCAAGTTGTTGATTGTGACCGCTGACAATGCCAAAGACGCCAATGCCATGTTGGTGCTGGCACAGTCCTACGCCAAAACAGGACAATTTGTGCAAGCTAACCAGTATTATCAGAAAGCGGTTGATGCCAGTCAGGGCAATGTGCGCTTTATGATGTCTTATGCGAATTTTCAGTTTGCAACAGGTGAGTTTGAACAAGCTGAAAAAACACTCAATGCGGTGCTTGCGCAACAAGCCAATGATTTGCCTGCACTGAAAATGATGGTGGATGTAAAAACTGCCCGCAGTGACTGGACGGGAGCAGTGGCCGTGGTGGATAAAGTGCGGCAGGTGGCCAAGTCGCCACTGGTAGCCGATTATTTGTTGAGCGATGTCTATTTTAAACAAAAAAATTATGCAGCCAGTTTGCCTTTGATCAAGCGTGTCTATGCGGCAGAGCCCAAGGATGCACAGGTGTTGGGTAATTTGGTCAGCCATTTGGTGATGGCCGGTCAGTCGAGCGAGGCGGTGACTTTGCTCAATCGCTTGCATAGTGAAAATCCTCAGGATGCGCTGTCACAGCTCATGCTGGCAAAAGTCTATCTGCAATCCAAGCAACTAGATAAAGCAACGCAGGTGTATCAATCTCTCATTCAGCAAAGTAGTAAAGTGGTACAGGCTTATCAAGAGCTGGCAAAGTTATATTTGATGACAGGTAAAATGGTTGAAGCTGAGTCTGTGATTGAGGATGGCATAAAGCAGCATCCCAAGGATTTGTCATTACAGTTTTTGCAGGCGGATTTATACCAGTCAACGGGTAAGCCTGGCGCTGCGCAGGCAGTATATGAGGCTATGTTGAAAGTAGATGCTAATGCCACAAGTGTGCTAAATAATTTGGCTGTTTTGCTGGTTGAGCATCATAGCGATAAAGATAGCATTGCTCGAGCCTACCAAATGACACAGAAGTTTTCTAAACAAGAAGTCCCTGAATTAAAGGATACTGTGGGTTGGGTGGCGTATAAGGCTGGCAAGTATGCAGAAGCTGTAAAAGCCCTTGAGTTTTCTGCTGAAAAAGTCCCGGCGAATCCGGTTTTTCAATACCACTTGGGCAAAGCGTATCTGGCTGTGCTGGATAAATTGCATGCCAAATTAGCACTGCAAAAAGCACTGGAAGGTGCAGGCAGTAGCCGTGATGTTCCCGTTGATGAGGTAAAACAATTGATCGCCGAGTTGGGTTAGCACTTGTGGCGCCAGGTGCGTGCTTGGCCATGTTGATATAGCCACATGGCTCCCAGTCATAAAATAACCAGATCACAAACAACAAAGCCTCTTGTTTCAAGAGGCTTTGTTGTTGTAACCCGTTGTTGTACCGCATAGTGCGCTGGGGTGTAGACCCGCCGGTGGCGGTGTAGTTTTGACGCTAGCGCTTTTTAGGGGGCAGCATGTCTGTAATGGTGCCTTCTTTGAGTTCCGCTGCAAAACACACAGTTTCAGACAACGTCGGGTGGGCATGGATAGTCAATCCAAGGTCATGCGCATCGGCCCCCATTTCAATCGCCAATACCGCTTCTGCCAGCAACTCCCCGGCATTGGTGCCGACGATGCCTGCACCGATTACGCGATGTGTTTCTTTATCAAAAATCAGCTTGGTAGCACCTTCGGTACGTGCAATAGAAATGGCACGTCCACTGGCCGCCCACGGGAAGCTGGCTTTTTCGATGTCGATACCCTTGGCTTTGGCTTCGGTTTCAGTCATGCCGACCCAGGCAATTTCTGGATCTGTATAAGCCACCGAAGGAATGACGCTGGCAACAAATTCGACCTTGTGCCCGGCAATCACTTCCGCTGCTACCTTGGCCTCGTGCGTGGCTTTGTGCGCCAGCATGGGTTGGCCGACGATATCGCCAATAGCGAAAATATGCGGAACATTGGTGCGCATCTGCTTATCCACTGCGATAAAACCGCGATCATCCACGGCAACGCCAGCCTTGTCGGCGTCGATATTTTTACCATTTGGGCGGCGACCGATAGAAACGAGTACGCGATCGTATTTTTGTGTTTCCTTGGGCGCACTGGCACCTTCGAAATCAACATAGATACCATCGGCTTTGGCTTCAATTTTTGAAACTTTGGTCGATAGCATGATGCTTTCAAACCGTTTTTCCATGCGTTTTTGTAATGGGCGAACCAGATCGCGGTCGCAACCGGTGATCAGGCCATCCATGAATTCGACGACGCTGACTTTAGAGCCCAGCGCGTCATACACAGTCCCCATTTCCAGACCGATGATGCCGCCACCAATTACCAGCAGGCGTTTGGGGATGTCTGCCAGTGCCAGTGCACCGGTAGAGTCCATGATGCGTTCATCATCTGGTGCGCCGGGGAATTTTGTGGCTTGAGAGCCGGCAGCAATAATCGCATTGTCGAATCCAATCAGGGTCACTTTGCCATCCGCCGCTGTCACTGCAATTTGGTTGGCGCTGGTAAATTTACCTATGCCATTCACTACAGTCACCCCACGCGCCTTGGCCATTTGCGCCAGACCGCCAGTGAGCTTGCCTACCACATCGTTGGCTTTCCAGTTGCGCAGCTTGTCCAAATCAATCGCAGGTTTGCCAAAACTCAAGCCATGGTGTTCTGTTTCTTCAGCTTCAGTAATTACTTTTGCCGTGTGCAGCAATGCCTTGGAAGGAATGCAGCCAACATTCAGGCAGACACCGCCGAGTGTTGGGTAGCGCTCAATCAGGACTACTTTTAGACCAAGGTCAGCCGCACGGAAGGCGGCAGTGTAGCCGCCAGGGCCAGAGCCCAGCACCACGACTTGCGCAGTCAGGTCGTGCTTGCCGCTGGCTTGCGCAGGCGTTGGCGCTGTTGCAGCAAGCGACGCAGTTGCTGTATTTTGAACGGGGGCTTTAGCAGAAGCCACACTGGCTTCCGGCGTTGCTGCAGTCTTCGCCGACTCCACCACCAGCACGACACTGCCTTTGGCCACTTTGTCACCCACAGCGACTTTGAGTTCCTTGACGACCCCGGCATGCGAAGAGGGGATATCCATCGACGCTTTGTCTGACTCTACTGTAATCAGGGAGTCCTCTTTGGCAATGGTATCACCGACAGCCACCAGTACTTCAATGACGTCCACACTTTCAAAATTGCCGATATCTGGCACACTGACTTCTACTAACTGACTCATGAAAACCTTACAATCAAAAGAATATTGCTATTTTATCATCAAAAAAACTACTTAAGTTTCAATTGCATCGCAGGATGTGATTAGCGTTTATTGGTGGAAAGTGTTCCAGTTTTTTCAAGCGGATTTAACAGCTTTTTCATGGTGCATGTTTCATGACCATAGTTGCCACCTGTGTCATCAGGTTCGTAATAATCTGTTTTAAACGACCACATATTTTTATTGAGCTTGGTAAATTGCCCCAGCCCGGTTGAAAATTCTGCATATTTGGCATCAGACAATTTAAATGTGAGGGCCAGTTGTTTTCCATTGGTAACCGCTTGTCCTGTGTAACTTTGTTTGTTTTCGGTATGGGTCACCAGATCGTATACGGATGCCATTGGAGTGCTGTTGCGGCGATTTTTCTTGAGGTAGATGGTCACTTCATAATCACCCACTGCTACATTGTTGCCTTTGCACAAATACTCACCACTGTAATCAATGGATTTACTCACCGGAGCGGCTGATGCTTCTGCACTTGAAAATACAGACAGAAAAGAGAGCGTTGTTAAACAGAATTTTATGTTCATATCACTTCGAGAAAAGATGGTTGTAGCGCGGGTTTTAAAGCATTTTTCAGGCAGTTTGTACTGACTGTGCATGACTTTTCATCATAATTCCAAATGCTTATTTTACCAAGTCTCTTTTGGACTCTTTTGCAAATTTATCCATCCACAATGCGATTCCATCACCCCTGTCAAACGGTCTGCACAAGCTCGGCATTTGTGAGAGAATATCCGACTGTTTTAATAATGCTCCCCCATGATGCTTTCATACCCCTTTAAACGTTTTGCAGTAGCCGTCTTGATGGGGTTGTTTTTTGCAGCCACCTTGTTCTATGTGTGGCGTGCGCAGCAACCTCAAGTGGTGGTAGATGCACCGCAGCCGTTGCAGTGTGTCTCTTATGCCCCATTTTACAAACCTGGCATGAACCCTACCATTCAGGATACTTATATAGATCCTTTACAAATTGAGCGAGATTTGAAAGCACTGTCTGTAGTGACTCAATGCGTGCGGACGTATTCCGTTTCGCAAGGGATGGATTACGTGCCCAAGGCCGCCCAAAAACTGGGCATGCAGGTTTTATTAGGTACCTGGATTGGCTGGCTGGATGCTGAAAACAGAGTACAACTCCAATTAGCAGTGCAATTGGCTAATGAATTTAAACAGACAGTCAAGGGTCTCATCGTTGGTAATGAAGTGTTGTTGCGAGGTGAACAGCCAGAAGCCAAAATGCATGAATATTTGCAATGGGCACAAGCCAATACAGAAGTGTCGGTGACTTATGCGGATGTTTGGGAGTTCTGGCTAAGACATCCGACACTGGAGCAGGATGTTGATTTTATTACGGTGCATATTCTGCCTTATTGGGAAGATTTGCCTGTAGCCATTGCGCAGGCGGTACCGCATACCGTTGCCGTGATGAACCGGGTGCAGAACAGCTTTAAAAAACCTGTGCTGATTGGCGAAACCGGGTGGCCCTCGCAGGGGCGACAGCGCTTTGCTGCTGCGCCAAGTCTGGTCAATGAGGCGCGCTACGTGCGGGAGTTTTTACAGGCCGCGCACACCAATGGATGGCAATACAATATTATTGAGGCCGTTGACCAGCCATGGAAGCGTGAACTGGAAGGCACTGTTGGCGGCTATTGGGGATTGTTTGATGTGGACCTAAAACCTAAATTCGCCATGCAAGGCAGCGTTTCTGAACGGTATGATGGTCTGTTGCCTTATGTGATTTCACTCTGTCTTGCGATGCTGGCGGCTGTCTGGGCCTGGCGCAGGCGGTTGCCCTTATCAAGTCAGTTGCTGGTCATTTTTACGGCGGCAACCTTTGGTCTGCATGGCTTTCTTCAGGTAGATTATGTGCAACATGCGGCACGGATGCGCAATGAATACCTCATGCTGGGTGGATTGGTCTTGCTGGGGTGGGGGCTGCTATGGTTGCAAGTGCGACAGCTGTTGAACATGTCATCAAGCCACGGTCTGGAGCAGGGTATGTTGTTGCTATTTGCCGGTGCATTATTTGCGGTGAGTGTCAGTCTTGGCATCAATGGACGCTATATAGATTTTCCACTCGTGCTTACATTGCTACCAGTGATTGTCGTGTTAATAACGCTTATTTACCAATATGGTCAATATCCGCGAGCCATGCAGTCAGGGAAGGCTTTTGTGTGGTTACTGGCTGTCTTGACTTTGATCGCCACGAATATTGCGCTTGGCGTGGCGATGCTTGAACTGGGCAATACTTCGGCCTGGATGTGGGCCGGACTCTGCGGACTGGCCGCATTCGTATTGCCAGCCAAATCGATGCTGACGCCGCAGGCGGCCATCATCCCTAACGATTAATTGATACGAAAGATATAAAACATTGCTTATGTTGTCGTGGTTAAAAAAACTGATTCCTGGTCTGGTCTTTGCATTGTTTTTTTCTGCACTGCATGTTGGCATGTGGGCGCTGGCTAACCGTGCGCTGCCCCTGATCAGTGTAAAACCGACGGTCAATGGCTTCGCCTACAGTGGCTATCGTGGCGATCAAAGTCCGCTGGAGGGTCAGCATCCCAATACTGCAGAGTTGGCGCAAGATCTGGATTTGATGCGCAAGCATACAGACCATATTCGTATGTACTCTTCATTAGACTTGAATGAGGTTATTCCTTTGGCTGCCAGACGCCAGATGAACGTGATTGCCGGGGCATGGATAGACAGTGACCGTCTGAAGAATACCAGGGAAATTTCCGCATTAATGGAAAAGCTGGATAACTATACGAATATTGACCGTGTCATTGTGGGTAATGAATCCTTATTGAGAAATGATCTGCCTTTAGAGGATTTGATCCAGTACCTTGATGCCGTCCGCGAAAACGTGGATGCCCCCGTTTCTACTGCAGAGCCCTGGCATGTCTGGCTCAAAAATCCAGAGCTGGTCAAGCATGTGGATTATATTGCTGTGCATTTGCTGCCCTACCATGAAGGGGTGCCGGTTGAGCGTGCGGTGCAATACACAATGGAGCGTTATCAAGAGCTGCTGGCGACTTATCCTCGTAAAAAAATTGTCATTACCGAGGTGGGTTGGCCCAGTCGCGGTCCTACGATTGGTGCCTCGGTGGCCAGTGAAGTGAATCAGGCCAGGTTTGTCCGCGAGTTTTTAGCGCGTAATGCCATTGAAGATCTTGATTACTATCTGATGGAAGCGTTTGACCAGCCTTGGAAAGTGGCATTGGAGGGCTGGGCTGGGGCTTACTGGGGCATGTATAACGCGGACCGCCATCAAAAATACTCCCTGCAAGGTGCGGTGCCACCTAATAACCGTTGGGCGGCTAAAGCGACATGGTCGACCGTACTGGCATTCCTGCCGTTGATGTTTATTGCCTGGCGTTTTAAACATTGGGGCATGGGTGGTGTGGTTTCTATGGCAGTGCTGTTTCAGGCCTGTGTGACGACCTTGGTGATTGCCTGGAATTTGCCGGGAGATTATTACTATTCGTTGCGCGACTTCGTTGTGCTGGTTGGTTTGTTATTAGGTATCGCACTGACTTCGATGGTCTTGATGATTTATGCCGTCGAGTTCAGCGAGGTCATGTTCAAGCCCTACTGGCGTCGTTTTTTCAAGCGTGCACAACCGCTTGATGCCAAGGATGAACTGTTTGTTTCTATTCACCTGGCTTGCTACAACGAACCGCCAGAAATGGTTATTGCCACGATTGAAAGTTTGCAACAACTCAAATACACACGTTACGAAGTGATTGTGGTGGATAACAACACCAAAGACGAAGCGAAATGGAAGCCGATTGAGGCTTACATGGCGACCATGCCCGATCATTTCCATTTTTATCATTTGCCTTCCTGGCCTGGTTTTAAAGCGGGTGCCCTGAATTTTGCACTGGATAAAACGCATCCTGATGCAGAAGTCGTCGGCGTGGTTGACGCTGACTATGTGGTCACAGATGACTGGTTATCCGATCTGGTACCGCATTTCCTCGAAAAACAAGTTGCAGTGGTGCAGGCACCACAAGCACACCGCGAGTGGGAAAACGACTTTTTTCATCGCATGTGTAACTGGGAGTTTGAAGGGTTCTTCCGCATAGGCATGCATCACCGGCATGAGCGCAATGCATTAATTCAGCACGGCACCATGACCTTGATCCGTCGTGAGTCATTACAAACGCTGGGAGGCTGGTCTGAGTGGTGTATTTGTGAAGATACCGAACTGGGATTACGTCTGCTCGAAACCAATATGGAGTTACGTTACATCGACGAAACTTTTGGCCGCGGCTTGACCCCCGCCAACTTCAAAGCCTTGAAGTCACAGCGTAATCGCTGGGCGTTTGGCGCCATGCAGATTCTCAAGCACCATATGCCCAAGCTGCTGGGGAAATCTACGCTGAACTTCAGTCAGCGCTATCATTTTCTTACGGGTTGGTTTGGCTGGTTTGGTGAGGCTTTGCAGTTGATTTTTACCATAGGCTCAGTTTTCTGGACCATGGCGATGTTGCTGTTTCCAAAACATTTCAGCTTGCCTGTGGTCGTGATGATTGTCCCGATTTTGTGTTTTTTGGCGATTAAAGCGATTTTGGGTCCAATGTTGTACCGGAAAACTATGCATTGTGAGTGGAAAGATATTTTTGGCGCGTCCCTTGCCAGCTTGGGTTTGTCGCATGCCATTGCCAAAGGCATTATCAACGGGCTTACACACAAGGCCGGCGTATTTGTGGTGACCGCCAAAACCAAGGCTAAGCTCTCTAACTGGCAATTGATTGATCCGATACGCGAAGAATTGGCCATTTTGATTGCACTCATCGTGAGCAGTCTGGCCATGTTGTATTCACGAGGGTTCAGCAACCTGGATGCGCAACTATGGGTGTCTATGCTGGCATTACAATCCTTGCCATACCTGAGCGCAGTTGCCTGTCAGTGGCTGTCTGAAAAGCAGTAATGGGATTGTGCAAGAATCCCGGTAAATAGACTGTTGTACGCATGAAAGTAAATCCTAAGAGTGCATCTCTTAGTCGTCCTCGCGAACGCGGTAATATCGGGCGCTTGATTTTTTTGTTAAAAATGGCCTCTTCTTAGTTCAGCCGAGTCTCGTAAATATTGAATTAGCTATCTGGTTATTATGGGTGATGACAATACAAGTCGGATAAAAGACACTTGTCAGAGTGCGTCTGGCAAACGTATGCCGGTAGAGGGTGTTTTTGCGTATTTGCTGGCAAACCGTTTCAAGCTGAGCAGCCACAAGTTGGGAATGTCTGGTGAGCGGGCAGGTTTTTGTCGGGATTTGTTTGTAGTGCAGGTGTCATGGCAGCAGAAGCCTGCGAGGCCGCAGCTGACGTTGCTTTAGCTCGTATCATCATGTCTGATCTGTTGTTTGTTTATGGGACGCTGCGCAAAGGTAACGCCAATAAGATGTCAGCGTATCTATCCACACATGCACAGTTTCTCACGCATGCCTGGTTTCAGGGGCTTATGTTCCAAATCAGCTATTATCCCGGGGTGATAGCTTCGGAGGATGTAAACGACTGCGTATACGGTGAGGTTTACAAGTTAAATGATCCGGATAGCGCGCTGGCGATATTGGATGCGTATGAAGAGTGCAGTGCGCAGCATACGCAACCTGCTGAATATAAGCGCGTCATAGCACGCATTCATGCTAAGGATGGAACCTTATTCGAACAAGTATGGATTTATCTTTATCAATGGCCAATCAATGACAAGGTACTGATTAAAGAAGGTGACTTTATGAAAGGGCTTGGCTTGTGCGAGCTTAAAACAATGGGCGCTTGATGCGCCCATTGTTTAGACTGTAAAAAATTACAGCAACAAACGTCTTACATCACTCAACATCACGCGCAGGTGGCTGGTGAATCTTGCGCCATCTGCGCCATCGATCACGCGGTGATCATAAGACAATGACAATGGCATGATCAGGCGTGGGTCAAAGCCGCCGCTGTCTTTGTTATAGACCGGTTGCATGGCCGCACGGGAAACCCCCAAAATCGCCACTTCTGGGCAGTTGATAATCGGCGTAAACATGGTGCCGCCGATACCTCCCAGGCTGGAGATGGTAAAGCAGCCGCCTTGCATTTCTTCTACCTTCAATTTGCGCTCGCGCGCTTTGGCAGAGAGGTCAGCCAGATCACGCGCAATGTCCATCACGTCTTTTTGGTTCACATCACGCACGACAGGTACAACCAGCCCGTCAGGCGTATCACAGGCGAAGCCGATATTGTAGTATTGCTTGAGAATCAGGCTATCACCTTCTGGCGAAAGCGAGGCGTTAAAGTTGGGGTAAGTGCGCAGGGCATTGACCACAGCTTTCATCAGGAAAGCCAGCAACGTGAGTTTGACGCCACGCTTTTCAGCTTCTGCCAGCATGGATTTACGGAAATCTTCCAGATCGGTAATGTCGGCCTCGTCAAACTGAGTCACGTGCGGGGCAGTCACCCAGTTGCGGTGCAGGTTAGCGCCAGACAGTTTTTTGATGCGCGACAATGGTTTGTTTTCAATCGCGCCGAACTGGCTGAAATCAATCACTGGCATCGGCAAGGTGCTCAGGCCTGTGCCTACGCCCATATTTTCTGAACGTGGTTTCGACAGTTCGCCTTTAACGTATGCCTGCACATCTGTTTGTACGATGCGGTTTTTCGGGCCTGTGGCTTTCACCAGTGCCAGATTGACCCCTAATTCACGCGCAAATTTACGCACTGAAGGGCTGGCATGCGCCAATTTTCCAGTCACGCCTACACTGGATTGCGCTACAGGGTTAGGGGTGGCTTGCGGTTGCACAACCTGCGGGACTTCGGCAACAGGGCGAGTGGGCTCAGGAATGGCGACGGTTTTTTCATCGACTTTGACTGTCGCGACGACCGGGGTTGCCGTGGGTTGCGCAGCCACTTTTTCGGCCGGCGCTGCTTCTGCGGCAGTATCCAGCGTCAAAATCAGTGCACCTTGCTTGGTTTTGTCGCCAACCTTAATGTGTATTTCCTTCACAACCCCCGACAGAGAGGAGGGGATATCCATGGATGCTTTGTCAGATTCAACCGTGATCAGAGAGTCTTCTTTGGCCACCGTGTCACCCACGCTGACCAACACTTCAATGACATCCACGCTCTCAAAGTTGCCAATATCTGGCACGAGTACTTCTTTGATAGACATATTGTGTAATTTCCTTATGTCGTGACCTTAAATCGTGACCGGATTGGCACGAGTAACGTCAATATTGTATTTTTTAATGGCCTCGGTGGCTTTTGCTACTGGCAGTTTGCCATCGTCTGCCAGCGCTTTTAGCGCAGCCAGTACCACATAGTAGCGGTCAACTTCAAAGAAGCTGCGCAGTGCCTCACGTGAGTCTGAGCGGCCATAGCCATCGGTCCCTAGTGTGACAAAACGGTTAGGCACAAATGGGCGAATCTGGTCAGCAAAGCTGCGCATGTAGTCGGTAGATGCAATTACCGGACCTTCCGCTTTTTTGAGCGATGCTTCAACGTAGCTCAGTTTAGGCTTGGCTTCCGGGTTGAGCAGGTTGTGACGCTCGGCATCAATACCCTCGCGGCGCAACTCGGTGAAGCTGGTCACGCTCCAGATATCCGCCGAAACCCCCCAGTCTTTTTCCAGTAACTCAGCGGCAGCAATTACTTCACGTAAAATCACGCCAGAACCCATTAATTGCACTTTGGGGCCTTTGGTTTTTGATTGGCTAAAGCTGTACATGCCTTTGAGAATGCCTTCGGCACTGCCTTCCGGCATGGCTGGGTGGCTGTAGTTCTCGTTCATCAGGGTGATGTAGTAATACACATCTTCCTGATTTTGTACCATGCGGCGCATACCCTCCTGAATAATCACAGCCAGTTCGTAGCCAAAGGTTGGGTCATAAGAGATACAGTTGGGAATCGTCGCTGACATCAGGTGGCTATGGCCATCTTCGTGCTGCAACCCTTCACCATTCAGTGTGGTACGACCAGCGGTCGCACCAAGCAGAAAGCCACGTGCGCGGCTATCGCCTGCAGCCCAGGCAAAGTCACCAATACGCTGGAAGCCAAACATGGAGTAGTAAATGTAGAACGGAATCATCTGCGTGCCGGTAACGCTGTAAGACGTGGCAGCCGCTAACCAGCTAGCGAATGAGCCCGCTTCGTTAATACCTTCTTCCAGAATCTGGCCGCTTTGTGATTCTTTGTAAAACATCACCTGGTCAGAGTCTTGTGGCTCATACAACTGACCAACAGAAGAGTAAATGCCCAATTGGCGGAACATGCCTTCCATACCGAAGGTACGCGCTTCGTCAGGTACAATCGGGACTACGTACTTACCAATTTGTTTGTCGCGTACCAGTGTGGACAGAATGCGTACAAATGCCATTGTCGTGGAAATTTCACGCTCACCTGTGGCACCCAGCATGTTTTCAAATGCTGAAAGTTCAGGTACGGTCAGCGTATTACCTTTGCGACGGCGCGTAGGAACGAATCCGCCCAGTGCTGCACGGCGTTCCATCATGTATTTGATTTCCGGGCTATCTTCGGCCGGACGGTAGTAAGACAGGTTTTCTACCTGCTCGTCAGTCAATGGCAAGTCAAAGCGGTCGCGGAAAGCCTTCAGGGAAGCAATATCCATGCTTTTTTGCTGGTGGGTGGTGTTTTGACCTTCACCGGCTTCGCCCATGCCATAGCCTTTAACGGTTTTAGCCAAGATGACAGT
Organism: Methylophilus aquaticus; assembly: GCF_030769565.1. Lineage (GTDB taxonomy): Bacteria > Pseudomonadota > Gammaproteobacteria > Burkholderiales > Methylophilaceae > Methylophilus > Methylophilus aquaticus. The sequence continues at coordinate 107,703 of NZ_JAVCAP010000014.1, forward strand.
CGGTTGGCCTTTATGGTTGACCGCTGCATTGTAAGCTGCAAATACTTTGTGTGGATCATGGCCGCCACGGTTCAGGCGCCAGATGTCGGCATCTGACATGGCCGCCACCATTTCACGCAGTTCAGGATATTTGCCAAAGAAGTGCTCACGCGTGTAAGCGCCGCCTTTTTGTTTGAAGTTCTGGTATTCGCCATCTACGCACTCTTCCATGCGTTTACGCAGCAGACCGTCTTTATCCATCGCCAGCAGTGGATCCCAGTACGAACCCCAAATGACTTTAATTGCGTTCCAGCCCGCACCGCGGAAGTTGGATTCGAGTTCCTGAATGATTTTGCCGTTACCGCGCACTGGGCCATCCAGACGCTGCAAGTTACAGTTAATCACAAAAATCAGGTTATCCAAGCCTTCGCGGGCCGCCAGTGAGATCGCACCTTGTGATTCAGGCTCGTCCATCTCGCCATCACCGCAGAACACCCAGACTTTGCGGTCAGCGGTATCGGCAATGCCGCGGTTGTGCAGGTATTTCAGGAACCGTGCTTGGTAAATACCCGCCAATGGGCCCAAGCCCATAGACACCGTTGGGAACTGCCAGAAATCTGGCATCAGCCATGGATGCGGGTAGCTGGATAAGCCATTGCCAGCAGTTTCCTGGCGGAAATTGTCCATTTGCTCTTCTGTAAAGCGGCCTTCGAGAAAGGCGCGCGCATACACGCCAGGCGATGAGTGCCCCTGGAAGTAAATACAATCGCCACCAAACTGTTCATTAGGGGCGCGGAAGAAATGGTTAAAACCAACATCATATAAGGTTGCCGCGGACTGGAAGCTGGCAATGTGACCGCCAATGCCAGGAGACTTCTCGTTGGCACGTAGCACCGTCATAATAGCGTTCCAGCGAATCAGTGCGCGCACACGACGCTCCATTTCCGGGTCGCCTTGCAGTTTTGCCTGCAGATGCGTGGGAATGGTGTTTACATAGGAAGTGGTTGCGTTGTATGGCAGGTTGCTGCCTGAGCGACGGGCATTGTCGATCATGGCTTCCAGCAAGAAGTGGGCACGTTCAGGCCCCTCGTTCTCGATGACTGCGCTGAGCGCGTCTAACCATTCCTGCGTTTCTTGTGCATCGGTTTCCGTAAGGTGGGCTTGCGAAGGGGTTGCCATGCGTGAGGATTCTCCGTGTTGTGTGACGCTACGCGTATAATCTAAAACTGAAAAGCTGATGGTTACCAGAAAGGATATTCCGAAAAATGGATGTGTTTCTATCTTGGTAATGCGCTGCTTTTTTGTTGCATGCTTTACAGCGCTATCTTTAGTGCTAAGTGTCTCTTTTTTAGGGATTTTGGTCAAGTTAAACCACGCTGTTGCCCTTGCTTTTTTTGGCATTCGCTACGATTGAATCAAGTTTTATATAAGACCTGAACAGAAGTATTTTTTATGAAGTGATTGCATCATGCTGCTATTGGCAGCTCAAATGTACGTAATTTTGCCAAAAATGTATTAATTGTGTTTGATGGTCAGGTGCCTGAAATATGTATTTTTATGGATAAAATCACAATTAAGTTACAGTGTACACGTCAGCAATAGCCGTCTTTGCAACAGTTACCATGGCTCGTTGAAATGCATAACGGGGCTTTCATGAGTGTAGTGAGCCTGTCGGGAGGGGCTTCGGTATTTAATCAGCACTCCTTGTTGTGACAAGCCGTCAAGCCATTCCTGGCTTGCGTTGGTGCAAAACCATATAGGTCAAAATGGGGTGATTTCGGCCATAAATGGTATGACGATAAAGGTGGGGCATGCGGATGTGGTATGGCGCATAATGCTGGCTGACACATTGTCCTTGACCAGCCTGCCGTCCTCCTTACTTACGCCCTCTTAACAGTAAGCAAGGCGGTATTGGGTACGCGGATGAGCGGCCTCTTTGCCAATTGCACAAACTGGCGAATGAAATGGCTGAGACGGCACTGAGTGGGGAACGCGTGCTTGTGTTTTCTGAAACTGTGGATTACGACAGCGTGATGACGGGTTATTTTTTGAAAAACTTTAATAGACCGGCCGCCCATCCCGTTTGGTGCACCTGTGCATGACAGCATGCGGGATGGGCGGTACTGCCACTAAGCGGGGTGGTTTGTAAAAGCTGCTGATATACCGTTTGCGCACGGTTGCCAGTGCGGCAAAATCCCAGCACTGGCTGCGGATGTTGACCGAATGCTGCACCGAGTGCTGCTACCTGTCCGGGTTGAATCTGGTTAGGAATTACCGGGATATAAGCATAGGCCAGTCCCAGCGCTGCCGCTTTGGCAGCGAGTGCGGCACTGGTCGGTTGTGCATCGCCACCTTCTCCGTCGGGCCTGAAGTTAACAACCGTTTTAAAGCCGGAGTGTGCGATTTTTTCCAAATCATTCAGACTGATTTGCCCGGTGATGCTAAATCGCTGGTCTATTGATTTGATTGACATGTCGCTTTGGTCACTCATTATCTGTACTCTCTATCGGATTGTCATGCTGCGGGTTTGCGGCAAAACTGCTGATGCAGTACTTCGATTACCGCCAGTGCTGCCGGGCTGCTAATGCAATAAAACACATTTTTACCTTCTCTGCGGGTGCTCACTAGTTGCGCTTCGCGCAATACTGTCAACTGTTGCGAAAGGCTGGGTTGATGCAGGTCGAGGCTGGCTTCCAGCTCACCCACCGACTTTTCCCCTTGTGATAGCTGGCAAAGCAACATGAGCCTATCGGTATTTGCCATTGCTTTCATCAACTGACTGGCCTGATCAGCAGAGGCTCTCAGCTGGTCAAAGAGATCCACTGCAAGTTCTGAAGTTTGCATGATACCCCTACGATACGTATTTTTTATTATGATATTAAAAAATGTATTCAATTGTAAAACTAGCCATCAACTCTTTGACTTGTAAAAGCTTTTTATGGATTGCTTGTCACCGAGATGGTGGATATGTTTTCTTATATGTTAAAGTTTATCGCATAAATGCGCATTTTTTTCACTATGCAAGCATGCATTTTTATAAAAAATATAGACGGGGGAAGAGATGGATAATATGCAATCACTGGCCTGGTTAACGGTGTTTCCTGAGTTGCAGGCACTGGATGAATCTGCCAAGAAGCTCTTGGTGCAATATGCACGTATCGTTGAGGCACCTATTGGCACAATAGGTTATCGTGAAGGTGACCATTGTGGTGCGTATGTGTTGCGTCTTAAGGGACGCTCTCGTGTTTATAAGATGTCATCCGGCGGTCGCGAAATAGTGCTTTACCGTGTTGGTGCCGGGGAAACATGTGTGATTACCACCACCTGTCTGCTCGGTAACAGTCAGTATCCGGCCTCCACTATTGTGGAGGAACCGATTCAGGATGTACTTATTCCAGAGCCTATTTTTAATCGATTGATGATTGATTCAATCGTTTTTCGCCAGTATGTGATGCAGAACTATGGCGCACTGATCAGTGATTTGATCGTATTGCTGGATGAGGTTGCTTTTCAAACACTGGATGCGCGTTTGGCAAAATGGCTGCTGGATATGGGCAATAACACCATTCAGCGCACGCATCAGCAGATTGCAGATGAGTTGGGTACAGCGCGCGAAGTGGTGAGCCGGCAACTTAAGCGACTTGAGCAGAAAGGCTGGTTAACCATGGGGCGAGGTGTCATTGAAATTCAACAGCGGAGTGCATTGCTCAAGTTGGCAAATAGTGGCTAACAGTCAATGTCAGTCGGTGTATCCAGGCGGATACAAACTTTTCGGGCGATTGATACATGTTTCGGTCATCTCTCATGATTGAATGCACGTTATGGTAAGCAGCTGCACTATGCAGTGCATTTTTAACAGGAGAACCAGAATGCGTAAACTGATTGGATTGAGTGTTGTATTGATGGTGACTAGTCATGCAGCACTAGCCGATACTGAATTCGTAGATCGTGCCAGAGTCATTTCTGTCGCACCTCAGGTCCAGCGTATTAACCAGCCTAGGCAAGAGTGTCATACCGAGTATGTGCGTGAAAGTGTTTATGAGCCTGCCAGTCGTTCCAATACAGGGGCGGTCGTTGGTGGCGTTGCTGGTGGATTGTTAGGCAGTACTATAGGCCGTGGTAGCGGACGAGTAGCAGCGGCGGCAGTCGGGGCTGGCTTGGGCGCAATCGTGGGTGACCGCGTAGGAAATCAAGATACCTATGGGAGTGAGAGAACAGTGACCCGCCCGATAGAGCAGTGTGTGACGATTGATCAGTGGCAAACGGTGACAACTGGTTACTTGGTCAATTACGAGTATCAGGGCCGGCAGTACTCAACTTTGATGGATAGAGAGCCTGGGCCCAGCATTGATGTGAGCGTGTTGGTAAGGCCTCATCAGACACAAATGCAACCACCGATTAAACCTGCTGCATGGCATGGACCTGCCGGTCATCAGTATAGAAATGAACGGAATTACTGGTAAATGAATATGATGTGAGTGGATGTTATATCAGTCCCAGAAGCTCGTTGAATCAAAAAAACGCCATACAGAAATGAATGGCGTTTTTGTTATCCTATTGTTACGAGCGCTATCAAATATCTAGTCTGGCTGTGGAGTGCTGTGCACTGATTGTCCCGATATGACGAGCAAGTGCTTCAGATAAGGGCTGAGGTTTATTGAGATAAAAACCTTGCGCATAGCTAACTCCAATCTGTTTTAGGCATTCAAGGGCTGCCAGATCTTCTACATACTCGGCAATAGTCTCGATTTCCATCGACTCGGCAACACTTTGTATCGCTTTTGCCATCGCCAAATCCACTTTGTTATGGGTGATATCTCTGACATATGAACCATCCATTTTTAGAAAGTTGACTGGTAGATGTTTCAAATAACTAAACGACGACATGCCACTACCAAAATCGTCAAGCATAAAGCGCGTGCCCATGCGTTTCAGCTCTTGAATCAGTTTAATCGTATTATCAATATTAATAATCGCCGAGGTTTCTGTCACCTCAAAGCAGACATGGTTAGCCGGGATGTCGTAGGTACTGAAGCACTCTTTAATGTACGCCAGTAGGTTGGGGTCACCTAATGACATGCCTGAAAGGTTAATGCTGACGATAAAAGGTTTTGTTTGCTGTTGCATTTTAAATAATGGCTGCAAAGCCATAAATGCATGTTGTATGACCCATCGATCAATTTTTGTCATTAATTGATAGCGTTCCGCTGAAGGCAGGAACTCTGCTGGAGGAATGATGCCGCCTTGTTCATCACGTTTGCGGATGAGCACCTCGTAGAATGGTGGTAAATCACGATTCTGCAAGGGGTAAATACCTTGGCAGTACAACACAAAATCGTTTTGATCGATGGCCTCGTTGATGCGTGATACCCACTCCATTTCAACGTGACGTTTGAGTAATACGTTATCTTCCGGATGAAATAAATGAATCTGGTTTCGGCCGTTGTCTTTGGCAACATAACAGGCTGCATCTGCATGGCGAGTGATTTGACCAACATCTTTTAAATCTGCGGTGATTTCAACAATACCGATACTGATGCCAGTTTGAAATAAGCGACCTTCGTGCATAAAGCGAAAAGTTTCGACCATTTGTCTTAATTGCGCTGTAATTTCGATGGCCTTTTCGACCTCACAATAACTGAGTAATAGCCCGAATTCATCGCCACCCAATCTGGCAAAAGTATCTTCTGCGCGAATACGTTGACTAAGAATCATGCTGATTTGCCGCAACATTTCATCACCGGCGAGGTGGCCACATGTATCATTAATGACGCGAAATTGGTCGAGGTCCATGTAGCAGAATATGTGGCTGGCGCGATGTTGTTTGACGTCATCAAGTGCTTGTTGCAACCTTCTTTCGAGCTCCTGCCGATTGACGAGCCCGGTCAAAGCGTCATGTCTTGCCTGATAGCGTAGCTGCGCTTGTGCATCCTGAATGCGATCACGCATATCAGCTTCAGCATGTTGCATCTCTCGGGAGATTTCATTTAAAGTTGTTTGCAGCGTTTGTATTTCTGGGAGCGAATGCTTGACCTGACTTACCTCTTGATTGCCGATCATGAATTTTTTAAGCGCGGTCGTCATTTCGCGAATGGGCTGGCTAATTGAACGGCTCACCCAGTAAACCAGAATAGAACACAGCATGAGCCCCAGTGTGATGTAGCCAACATTTTTAATAAATGCTTGCCTGTGATCTTCAATCAGTGATGCCTTATCAATTGCAACAAAAATGTAGCCAATCAGCACATGTTTGGGTTCAGTTGTAAAGACTCTGACCATGGTGATGTCAAAACTTGATTGTTGCAGGACAACCGTATCTTGTTGCGGCAATGGTTGTTCAACATTGAAGGAGGTTCCCAAGCTCGCCAGTGAGCGATTATTTGCATCGGCAATCACCAGTGACATGTAGGGCTCATGCTCAAGCTGGCTCGCTTTTAATAAGCGATCAATGTACTGCTGGCCATGTAGCTCTGACTGATTATGCACAACAGCAGACAAAAACTTGGCTGTAGTGAGTGCATGCTGGCTTAATTTACTTTCTTCCCGCTGTAATTGATCTTGAAAATCAAACATCAGCAAAGTACATGAGAGTGCAAATACCGGGGCGATTACAAGCAACAGCAGTCTGGCTTGTATGCTTAAATTTTGAAGAAATTGCATAGCCGTTTGAACTCAACAACCTTTTTCATGGATTAATATCAAAATGGAGTGTTTCTATGCTTGCATAGCGTTTCATGACATCCCCCATATTTTCGTGTATAAGTCCAACGCATTATAACAGGACCACTTTTGCAGATTGGGCACATGAAAACATGCAATATATTAAATTATGTTAAATAAATTCTTGCAAGGCAGTGCGCTATGTTTAATGCTTATTGGTAATACAATTTATCATGATTTTAGAAGTTTATATTACAGATTTTATGTGTGAAGCGGCAATCGCACCTGTTGAGACAGTACAGTCGATAGTCGACGCTTGTCCAGAATTATTGTATGCGAAGTGGCAAGTACAGAGGCATGGGCCACTCCAAACATTATTTAACCAGTTGCAGGGTGATGAAAACATTTGCAGCACCTCATCGCTCGCATCCTCAGTATTAGTTAGCAAAAAAACGAGCAGTATTTCTGGCACTATGTTGTGCTTGCTCCCTGTCCAGTTGAATATGCAGCGTGACAGTTTTTCTCTGCAAGGGATTGTGCCGTTGAGTAAAGCACATTATCAGCAGTTGACGGTACAAATCAGCGAGCATTTTGCCAAAGACTTTATTCTGCATACCGATCCAGATAATCGATTCTGGTGGGTACAACCCTTGCAAACACTAGAGGTTGAGTGCCCTTGGCCACAAAGTGTGCTCTTTCAACAAGCGTTTGCCTGGCAACCCACAGGTAGAGGTGCGCGTGTGCTACGCCAATGGGTAAATGAATGTCAAATGCTCATGCATCAAATCGCGCATCATGCCGATGCGTCCTGGCCAGCGACTTTAAACAGTCTGTGGTTTTCCAATGTCGCGCAATTGCCCTCATGGCAACACAGGTTTGACCTGATCAGTGGGCAGGGACGCTTGTTAGAGGGCTTGACTGCTAGTGGTTTGTCCGCTGTCAGGGCTCTCAAGATTGCAGAGCTTGCAAGCGGTCAGCGCTATAAGCATGCTCTGTTTGTGGCTGACAGTATGCGAGATGTGGATTGGGAATCTTTATCAGTTGCTTTTAGTAAAGGCATATTTACGCAATTAAAAATTATGCTTCCATTTGCTGAGTGTAGCGTGCATATCACGTTAAAGCGGGGCCTGCGTTGGTGTTTTTGGCGAAAGCCGCGCCCGATGGACAGTTTGTTGCAAGCATTGCATGAGTCACTGTTGTCGCAGCCTAAGTCTGCTCAAGGGGTACGCTAGTGCGTATACAGCAACGATTGTTTTCTATGGCGGCTTGTGAAGCCTTGCAAGCACAAGGGTATTCGCCTTTGCTGGCGCGACTAATGGCAGCAAGAGGTGTTGTTTCGGCAGACAGTCAGCAACAAGCGTTGCCACATTTGATTAAGCCTGAAGCGCTGCTGGGTTGCTCGCAGATGGCAACTTTGCTGGCAGATGCCATCCTGCAAAAGAAACGTATTTTAATTGTGGGAGATTACGATGCGGATGGCGCTACTGCAACTTGCGTAGCCATGCTGGGCTTACAGACCATGGGTGCGCAAGTGGATTTTCTGGTTCCGAATCGTTTTGAGTATGGCTACGGGCTCACTCCGGAAATTGTTGCCTTGGCTGCACAGCAGCAGCCTGATGTGATTCTGACTGTGGATAACGGCATTGCCAGTATTGAGGGCGTCGCTGCTGCCAAGCAGATTGGTTTGCAGGTACTGATTACCGACCATCATTTACCTGCTGAACAGACGCCAGTAGCAGATTGTATTGTCAATCCGAACCAGCGGGGATGTGCTTTCCCGAGTAAACATCTGGCCGGGGTTGGTGTGATGTTTTATGTGTTAATTGCCCTGCGTGCCGAGCTGAAACAGCGCGGTATGCTGGCAGAGAATGCTGTGCATCTGGCCGGTTTGCTTGATTTGGTGGCACTTGGCACCGTCGCTGATCTGGTCAGGCTGGATAGCAACAACAGGATTCTGGTGGCGCAGGGGCTCAAACGGATACGGCAAGGCCATGCCTGCCCCGGGATTCTGGCTATTCTCAAGCTGGCAGGCCGCGAGCCATCACAAGTTAATGCGCAAGACTTAGGTTTTTATCTGGGGCCGCGAATCAACGCCGCCGGCAGGCTGGATGACATGGCGATCGGTATACGCTGTCTTCTAGCCAAGACGGATGAGGAGGCGATGCGTTATGCACGACAATTGCATGCTTTGAATGCAGAACGCAAGCAAATTGAAGCCGAGATGCAGTGGGATGCCATGGCCGATTTGCAAAGTGATTTCCAGGCCAGTCAGTACACTATCAGTGTCTACCAGCCGGACTGGCACCAGGGCGTGATTGGCATCTTGGCTTCTCGCATCAAGGAACGTTATCACCGGCCGGTGATCGCCTTTGCCGATGCCAGTGATGGGTTGATTAAAGGGTCTGGCCGCTCTATCCCTGGGTTACATTTACGCGATGCGCTTGACCTGGTCACCAAGCGCTCACCAGATATTATTGTGAAGTTTGGCGGGCATGCCATGGCGGCCGGATTAACTATTCGTATGCATGATTTTGTCCGGTTCCAGCAAATTTTTGAGCAGGTGGTGAAAAGTCTGATATCAGCAGAAATTTTGCAGGAAGTGCTGGAGATGGATGGTCCACTCGCTTTACAGGAGATGACTTTAGGTACTGCAGAATTACTTGCCAATGAAGTTTGGGGGCAAGGCTTTCCGCAACCTGTATTTTATGATCGTTTTGAGATACTGCAACAACGTGTGCTGGCCGAAAAACACCTCAAACTACGCCTGCAAAAACAGGGGCAGGTGTTCGAAGCGATCTATTTTCAACATGCTGATCCATTACCCGATCAAATTGACCTTGCCTATGCCTTGCAGGTGAACGAATTTAATGGCAATCGTAGTTTGCAATTGCAGGTAGTGCATGCGGTGGTCTGATGGAGACTTTTATGGGCACCTCTAATAATCATTCAAATTCCGTCGCGATGCTGTGTTGTTGCGCATAAATTTTTTTCCGTACATATCCACTGCGTCTAAATTTTTTAATCGCGCCAAGGCTTGCTTAGCATTTTGAATGATTAGAGGTGCTCTTATGCAAGGTGTAAGCCTCACTACACAGTAGTCACCGAATAGTGCGTAGTAAGCACTGAGGAAAATATATTCTTGAGAAATGAGTGGTGTTCAATGTTGGTGGTGCATGTTTAATTGCGCATTTCTAGTCCGCTATTGAGGATTTTCAATGTCTTGGCGATGAATCGGTTTGCTATTTTAAATTTGCTGGTATCTGTGTTCATCTCCGGTCTTATCAAGCTTTTAGGGCGTTTGCATTAAATACGGTAAAATACAGCCTTCATTGAAGAGGTTGAAGCATGGCCCGTCCGTTTAAAACACCCAAGAATACTCCCGCTCCGCGCACTCCAAGCCCAAAGCCCAGCGCATCGACTGATGCGCACAATATTGCCCTTGATGCAGATGCCCCGCGTGAGGGGCAGCGTCTTCACAAGTTACTGGCATTGGCCGGGTTTGGCTCACGCCGCGATATGGAGACGCTGATTGCCAGTGGACGTATCACGATTAATGGTCAGGTGGCTTTGGTTGGTGCAGTGGTGACAGAGCATGATGTGGTACGCATGGATAGCCGTATTTTGCATTTGCCGTTTGACCCGGAGCTGCCCCAAATCTTGCTGTATCACAAACCGGAAGGTGAAATTGTCAGCCAAGATGATCCGGAAGGACGTGCCACGGTGTTTGATAAATTGCCACGCATCAAGCAAGGCAAGTGGATTGCTGTAGGCCGCTTGGACATGAATACCAGCGGCTTGTTGATTTTTACCAACTCGGGTGATCTGGCAAACCGCTTTATGCATCCACGCTATGAAGTGGAGCGTGAGTATGCGGTGCGCATTCTGGGGGAGTTGACTGAAGAGCAGATGGCGCAACTCAAGCACGGAATTGAGCTTGAAGATGGCCCTGCCAACTTTGAAAGCATCCACGCACAGGGCGGTGAGGGTGCCAATAAATGGTATCAGGTTGTGATTAAAGAGGGACGCAACCGTGAGGTCCGCCGCCTGTTTGAGGCGTTCCACCTGCCGGTGAGCCGTCTGATGCGAGTGCGTTTTGGCCCGATCAACCTACCGCCACGTCTTAAGCGTGGCACCATGCTCAAGCTGGAACAAAAACAGGTGGTTTCGTTGCTGGAGTGGGCAGATTTACCTGTGTCACGCAAGCCACTCAAACAATTGAGCCCGCATGAAAAAGACCGTGCAACTCGTGTCTTTGTGCCAAAAGTGCGTAAACAGCGTCGCAGTCTGCTTGAGACTGCAAACGCACCTGAGGCTGAACGCCCACAGCGCGCAGCACCTAAGCAGCCGCGCCGCATTCGTCAGGAGTCCGATTTAAAAGAGGCCTCCAGACAAAATGCCCGGTTGAATACAAGGGCTAAAAAAAGCAGTAATCGCAATCGCGGTTAATCATGCAGCAGGCTATCAATAGCCTGCCTCGATCAGATCTTCTTTGTTTAGCAAAAATACAAACTGATCGCCGCCGCTGGTATCCAGCCAGAGAAAAGGTAAGTCAGGGTATGCTGCATGTAGCGCATCGCGGTTATGCCCGATTTCCACAACCAGCAGCCCGCCATCGTTCATGTATTCACTCGCCTGCGTCAGAAGGGTGTGGGTATGGTCAAGTCCGGCCTCTCCACTGCCCAATGCCAGTTGCGGTTCGTTCCGATATTCCGCCGGGAGCTGCGCCATGCTGGGGGCATCAACGTAAGGCGGGTTGCTGATAATGACATCATATTTACGCCCTTTTAGGGCTGAAAACATATCAGATTGTACCGCTTGCACCTGAGCTTCCAGACCATAGCGGCCGATATTGATATTGCAGACTTCAATCGCATCCGTAGAAATGTCCACCACATCAATATGCGCATTCGGGTAAGCTTCGGCAAGCAATATGCCGAGGCAGCCTGAACCAGTGCAAATGTCGGCTGCAGATTCGACCATCTCTGGAAATTCTATCCAAGGCTGCAAACCATTTTCCAGCAACTCAGCAATAAACGAGCGAGGCACAATCACGCGTTCGTCCACATAGAATTTATAGCCACGCAACCAGGCTTCATTGACCAGGTAGGCAGTCGGCACATGCGCGCTGACACGTTTTTCAATCAGCGTGGACAGATGCTCGCATTCCTCTGTGGTGAGCCTGGCGTCCTGAAAGTTGCTCAGGGTGTCATGCGGCAAATGCAATGCACTCATCACCAGCCACACCGCTTCGTCATAGCTGTTATCCGTGCCATGACCATAAAAAATATCAGAGTTTTCAAAACGGCTGACGGCGTAACGTAACCAGTCGCGTATGCTATTAAGTTGAGTGGTCATATTATTTAAGTAAGAGCAGTTCCATGGTGCGTTTGTAGGTTTGTTTGAGCGGTTCGATATCTGCCACTGCAACACATTCATTCAGTTTGTGGATGGTGGCATTGAGTGGGCCGAACTCGATCACTTGCTTGCAAATGTCGGCAATAAAGCGGCCATCAGACGTTCCGCCCGTGGTTGAAAGCTCTGGGCTCACCCCATAACTCTCCACAATGGCCTGGCTGATCGCCTCAACCAGATCACCGCGCGGTGTGATGTAAGACTGGTTATGTTCCCAATCGAGCGTGTAATCGAGTGCATGTTTGTCCAGAATGGCATGTACGCGTGATCGCAAGCTGGCTTCTGAACTGCCGTTACCATCGACTTCTGGACAATAACGGAAGTTAAACAGAATTTCTACTTCACCTGGCACTACGTTGGTGGCACCCGTGCCGCCGTTCATATTTGAAATTTGCCATGAGGTCGGCGGGAAGTATTCATTACCCTGATCCCATGTGGTTTCCACCATGTCCTTGATAGCAGGAGCCACCATGTGGATCGGGTTTTTTACGAGATGAGGGTACGCAATATGCCCCTGGACGCCTTTGACAATGAGTTTGCCGGACAGTGAGCCGCGACGGCCATTTTTAATCATGTCGCCTACAACTTTGTTACTGGTAGGTTCACCCACAATACAATAATCAAAGGTTTCACCTCGGGCTTGCAGGGCTTCGACCACTTTTACGGTACCTTCAATCGCAACGCCTTCTTCATCTGATGTAATCAGTAGTCCTATAGAACCTGTGTGTTCAGGATGTTCGGTAATAAAGGCTTCAATACTGGTAATAAATGCAGCCAGCGAAGTTTTCATGTCGGCCGCGCCGCGTGCATACAGCATGCCGTCTTTTATCGTAGGCTCAAAAGGCGGCGTATGCCATTTATCCAGAGGGCCGGTAGGGACGACGTCAGTATGGCCTGCAAACACCATCAGCGGTCTGCTGTTGCCACGTCGGGCATAAAAATTATCTACTTCACCAAATCGCATGCGCTCGATCTTGAAACCCAGGGGTTCCAGTCGTGCAATCATGGTTTCCTGGCAAGCCGCATCTTCGGGAGTGAGTGAGCGTCTGCATAATAAATCAATAGCAAGTTCGAGTGTGTTGGACATGGCGGTGTCACTGTTTCTGGAAAAGTTGGGTATATTCAGCTTCGTTGAAACCGATGGCGATAATCTGGTGATCTTTCACTACAACCGGGCGTTTGATCACAGATGTGTTGGACTGCATAAGGGTAAGTGCCGCCTGAGCATTGCTCACAGCCGCTTTTTCAGTCTCTGACAAATTGCGCCAGGTCATTCCGGCACGGTTGACCAATTTCTCCCACGGGACTTGTTCCAGCCATTGCTGCGCAACAGCTTGCTCAAATCCCTGTTTTTTAAAATCGTGGAATGCGTAAGGCACATCATGCTGTGCCAGCCATTCACGCGCTTTTTTGACCGTGCTGCAATTGGGAATTCCGTAGAGTTTCATGCTCGACTATGGCTATTAAAAAAATAATATTTTAACAGCCAGCCAGTACTGCGTGCGAGTATTTGTGGCAAATGGTCGTAGCTTAGTGATCAGAACAGGCTTTTGGTGGTGGTTCTATGCTGCAAGTCGCTGAATACATCAAACAGAAACTGCTGTTCCACAGGTTTCGAAAATAAATATCCTTGCATTTGATCACAGCCCGTAGTGGCAAGTGCCAGCCGCTGCTCCTCATCTTCTACACCTTCGGCAACTACATTCAGGTCAAGGGCATGCGCGAGCTTCACCACTGCTTCTACAATTGATAATGATACTTGTGAAATTGCAACTCCTTTGGTGAGGGAGCGATCCAGCTTGACTTCGCTTATTTCAAGATTCTGCAGGTAGCTTAAACTGAATGGGTGCAAGCCAAAGTCATCTAGCGAGACTTTTAGACCTAATGTTTTAAAGTGTCGCAATGTATCCCTGAATTGCTCTTGATGATGAATTGCATTTGTTTCTGATACCTCGAGGATCAGACTCCGCGGCTCAACTTGATTAATGTCCAGGATTGACTGGATATGTTCGCCCAGATGTTTATTTCTGAATTGCTGATGGGAAAGGTTTACAGAAATGCTGAGATCAATCCCAATTTCTCTGGCTTTTCTAATCGTATGGCAGGCTTGTGAAATAACCCATTCATTAATCTCTTCAACCATTCCAAAACGCTCTGCCGCTTCGATAAAGGTCGATGGTGATAGCAGTCCTCGGGATGGATGTTCCCAACGTAACAAGGCTTCGGCGCCATGTACCAGCCGGGTCATGGCATCCACCTTGGGTTGGAACAATAATTTGAACTCACGTTGGGTGATTGCATGTTTGAGTTCAATCCGGGTTTGCTGCATTTCATCTGATGCTTGTTCAATTTCAGCATCAAAAAAACGATATTGGTTTTTGCCGTTTTCTTTAGCCTTGTACATAGCTGCATCGGCGTTCAATTTTAACTTCTGTAAATTTCCATCTTGTGGGTACATGGAGATGCCAATTGAGCAGGAAATTTCAATCACATGGTCTTCAATGACAAAACTTTCGCGCATGGTATCAATAATACGTTGAATGACCGTAACCACACTTTGATGATTTTCGATTTCGCTCAGTATGGCAATAAACTCATCGCCCCCGGCGCGTGCAACGTAGTCACAATTACGCAGCGCATTGCTGATGCGTTTTGAGACTTCTATCAGTAGCAGGTCACCAATATGATGGCCGAATTGATCATTTACAGGTTTGAAGTGGTCAAGATCAATATAGGCCAATGCCATTGACTCTCCGTTACGGTCGCAACGCTTTGCACTGATTACCAAGTGCTGATTCAGTGCGTCCCTGTTGGGTAAATGCGTTAGCGGGTCATAAGCTGTTAATTTTCTATGGCTGGTTTGTGTGTTACGAAAGCTCAGTTTACTCTGGTTAATGTCGACAGCACGTTCGTAAAAAACCACTAATATGAACGAAGTCATGAATAGCAAAATTGGCGAAAGTACCAGCAACAAAGTTAAATAGTTGCTGGCTTGGTCAGTCGGCTGCAAAGCAAATTCACTGCTGTGCAGAATGCTGAGGTTGATTGCTGCATGGGCGGCAAGGAATCCAAGGGCAATTTCTACCGAAAACATCAGTTTGAGCCATCGTAACGCTTTCCCTTCATAGCCTTTTAGCCAGAGCATGGTCACAATGACCAGCGCCGACGTCATGCAGGCGATAAATAAGCCAAATAGCGCTGTCCAAATATCGATATTGATATTAATTGCGCCTGATGCAATATGGTAAAAGTAGGAGAGTAGGTACGCGCTGAAGCCGGCTGCCATTGCCGCATACATCAGTTCCCTTAATGGCAGGCTTCTCTGGTTGACGGTGTTTAACAATGAGAGGGCCAATAGATAGGCACATAGTAATGCGCCTATAAAATCCACAGGGTGCTGGGCGATTTTTGGAATGTTGTCTGAAGTGAATTGATAGCCTGCATGCAGGATAAATATTCCTGCAGCCAGTATGGATGCATACTTTTTAAGAAAAAGTTCGTGTTCTTTTTGTGCGACTTTTCGTAAGCGGTAAACCAGTTCAAACGCAAAATAACACCCGATCACACTGAGTGCGAAAAGCAGGCTGATATAAATTTGTGTTTGGCTCATAAGTAATTGCAATGTTGTTCTTGGTATTCTACTGCGTGACTACTGTTTGTCTTTATTGTGCTTATTTTTATTGCCTTTAATGCTCCAGACTCAATTTCAAAATAGTGGTAGAACAATCGGCACGCATACCTATAACGACACGCATGTTAAAAAATGTAGTGTTGCTACTGATTGTTGCGATAAGTATGTTGCCGATATGATAAAGCTGTAATGGTTAAATGCCGCGTAGCAACTCGTTTATGCCTACTTTACCCAGTGTTTTGGCGTCTACTTTTTTAACAATAACTGCGCAATACAAGCTATATTTTCCATCGCTGGAAGGCAAGTTGCCTGACACTACGACAGAGCCCGCCGGGACGCGGCCAAAATGCACTTCACCTGTTTCACGGTCATAAATCTTGGTAGATTGACCGATATATACGCCCATGGAGATGACACAGTTATCTTCAACCACAACCCCTTCAACCACTTCAGAGCGCGCACCGACAAAGCAGTTATCACCAATAATCGTTGGGCCAGCCTGAACTGGTTCAAGAACGCCACCGATCCCTACACCACCCGATAAATGCACGTTTTTACCAATTTGTGCACACGATCCAACAGTGGCCCACGTGTCTACCATAGAGCCTTCTCCAACATAAGCACCTATGTTGACATAAGATGGCATGAGCACTGTATTTTTGGCAATGAATGAGCCTTTTCGGACAATTGCATTAGGCACCACACGGAAACCGCCAGCTTTAAAGTCCTCTTCAGTGTAGTCAGCAAATTTCGGGTCCACCTTATCGAAATAACGTGTTACGCCATCATCCATCAATACATTATCTTTCAGGCGGAATGACAATAAAACAGCCTTTTTTAGCCATTGATGGGTTTCCCACTGCTGCGTATCACCGATACGGGTGGCTACGCGGAGTTTGCCTGCATCCAGATCATCCAGAACGGAACTAACCGTTTGTTTGACTTCAATAGAGGCGTTGCTTGGGTTGATGTTTGCGCGGTCTTCGAAAGCCGCTTCAATAATACTTTGACGAGGATCCATGTGTTCTCTACTTAATTTACTTGGGTAAACCTCACATTTTAACTCAAATTATATGGGTTTGGGTGCGTGCACACCGCTTCCGCGGCGTGATGATGTTGTATTACTTTGATTTTGAAGCCAAATACAAAGGCATTACACTAGGTGTTAATGCCTGTAAATCCTTGATGCGATTTTCGCTGGAAGGGTGGGTACTTAAAAACTCAGGCGGAGACTCTTTGTTGGCAGCATTCATTTTCTGCCATAAAGTGACTGCCGCTTCTGGGTTATAGCCCGCCCGTGCAGCTAATTCCAGCCCCATGCGATCTGCTTCGCGTTCTTGCTCGCGACCATTGGGTAGCGAGAATAGCAATTGGCTACCCATGCCTGCACCCTGTGCGGCCATGCTGCCCGCAGTTCCGCCGATGAGTGAAGCCAGCGCTTGTAAACCAAATTGCTGTACATAAGCTTGTGACATGCGTTCGCGTCCATGTTCGCGCAAGGCATGTGCAATTTCATGCCCAATCACGGCAGCCAGTTCATCGTCTGTTGCGTTCAATTTGTCTGCTAGACCTGAAAACACCATGATTTTCCCACCCGGCATGCAGTAAGCATTCAATTGATCATTTTTTTCGACGTTGACCTCCCATTTCCATTTGCTGGCATCTGGGCGGAACACGCCAACCTGGGTAATTAGGCGGTTGGAAATGGTCTTGACTCGGTTAAGTAAAGGCTTGTCTGCATTCAGTGTGTTTTTCTTTTGTGCATCCTGCAATGTTTGCACATACGATTGTGCCGACATCTGGTTCACTGTGCTGGATGGCAGTAAAAGCAACTGACTTCGTTTAACACCTGAAACACTGCTGCTCGTTGTGGTGGCGCAGGCTGACAACAGTGCGCAAAGCGTGGCGATGGAAAAGATTTTGATGAGCATCATGGTTAGCTATCCTTTGAATAACTCGGTGAAGCGTAAACGTCGTTTCATCGTTACATCATCATATAAAATTATGAAATGGATTTTACAGTATTTATTTCTTGAATCCAGCTTGAAGCTAGAGTTTTACTTGTGAGCCAAGTTCAACTACGCGGTTTGGCGGGAGCTTGAACTGGTTGGTGATGGTTTCAGCCGTTCTAAATAAACCGATAAAGATTTTTTTACGCCAAAAAGCCATGCCCGGTTTGTCTGAAGCCAGCAAGATTTCCTTGCCAATAAAAAATGAAGTGTCCATGGTGTCCAGTGTCAGTCCATGCGCTTCTGTGAGTACCAGGTCTCTCGGCAAGTCTGGTTCATCCATATAGCCGTAACGCAAGGTCACGCGATAAAACGCATGCGGTAAGGCCTCTACCGACACTCGTTCCTCCAGGCTGGTATGCGGGAAGTCTTCAAAGCGAACGGTCAGGATAATGACTTTGTCATGTAGTACTTTATTGTGCTTGAGATTATGCAGAAGCGCATGTGGAACACCATCTGGATTGGGGGTCATGAACACGCCAGCGCCACTGACTCTGCCAGGCGGATGTGCACCGATGGCTTGTATAAAAGGGACCAGTTCCATGGACTCGGATTTTAAAATGCTGTAAAGCAAAGCACGTCCGGTCTTCCAGGTCCGCATCAAGGTGAAAATGATCAATCCGATCAGCAGAGGCACCCAGCCGCCATCTGGTATTTTAAGAATGTTTGCAGAGAAGAATGACAAGTCAATAATCAGGAATACGCTAATCAAACTGGCTGTTTTAAGCTTGCTCCAGCCCCACAGGTGATGGAACACCACCGCTGCCAGTAAAGTGGTAATCACCATGTCACCTGTCACAGCGATACCGTAGGCTGCGGCCAAATCCCCGGAGCTGCCAAAGATAAGTACCAGCCCCATTACGGCAACCATTAACCCCCAGTTAACGCGCGGCATATACACTTGACCTTCTGTTTTTTCAGAGGTGTGTTCTACGTGCATGCGTGGAATAAAACCAAGTTGCAAGGCCTGGCGAGACACTGAAAAGGCGCCGGTAATGACGGCTTGTGATGCAATCACGGTGGCCAGGGTAGCAAGGATAATCAGTGGATAAAGTGCCCAGTCCGGTGCCAGGTGATAGAAAGGGTTTTGGATGGATTCTGGCTCGGCCAGAATCAGGGCGCCCTGACCAAAGTAATTGCAGATCAACGCGGGTAAAACAAAACAGAACCATGCCAATCTGATTGGGGTGCGGCCAAAGTGTCCCATATCTGCATACAAGGCTTCAGCTCCTGTCACAGCCAGCACTACTGCGCCCAAGGCAATAAATGCGATTCCAGGCTGAGTGTTGAAGAACATGAACGCATAATAAGGGCTGAGTGCCTTGAGGATTTCAGGATGATGGCTGATATTGATGCCCCCCAAAATGCCTAAGACCGTAAACCAGGTCAGCATGACTGGTCCGAAAAATGCACCCACCACTGCCGTGCCTTTGCTTTGCGCCCAAAACAGCAGTAACAGTACAAAGAGGGTGATTGGAACAATCCAGCTTTCGAGTTGTGGGGCTGCGACTTCCAGACCTTCTACAGCAGACAATACTGAAATAGCAGGTGTAATCATGCCATCTGCATAAAACATGCATGCACCAATAATACCCAACATCATGATGCGCTTTCGCTGGTTGGGGTCGCCACCTGCATAGCGGCTGGCCAGCGATAGCATGGCCATAATGCCACCTTCACCACGGTTGTCTGCCCGCATGATAAAGCAGACATATTTGAAAGACACAATCAGCAACAATGCCCACGTAATCAGCGACAAAATGCCATACACATTATCCTGATTCAATAATAAAGGATGATGCCCAACAGCAAATACTTCTTTCATGGTGTAGAGCGGGCTGGTTCCGATATCACCAAATACCACTCCCAATGCTGCCAGCGCCATTGTATGCAGCGCTGTTTGCTGACTTTTTGATTGGTCCATTGTGTGAACGATTTAAAGCAAACCGCCATTATCAGTCAAATTCAGTTCATGACCAATGCTTTTTAAACAATTCATGCAACTGCGTTTTTTGTGTGTGGAAAATTTACAAAAAGCACGACCACGCACACTTATTTCAGATTGGATAAATGTGTGACACTTACTTGGACAGCACCGTGCTGCAAGGTAATGGCAAGCTGTTCGCTTATTTCCAGTTGTTGTGCACTGGTCACAGCGCGACCATCTTGCTTGTGCACGATAGCATAGCCCCTGGCCAACACATGATGAGGATTTAGTTGTTGCAAGCTGGCTGCAAGCAGTTGCAGTTGCCGCTGGTAGCCGGTGAGGCTATGTTGCATTGCCAGTTGCAATCGGTGTTGCAACTGTAGTACGGTATTTTTTTGTTGCTGTAATTGCTGCGTTGGTGAAATCAATCTGCGAGACATGTAATCCAGTGTCTGTGCTTGCCTGTCTAAAAGAGTGCGCATTCCTCTGCGTAGCCGGAGTTGCAATTGGTCCAGATGTTGTATCAGCCGTGATTGGTCAGGGCAGGCCAGTTCAGCCGCCGCAGTGGGTGTCGCAGCACGCAAATCCGCAACAAAGTCAGCAATAGTGAAGTCCGTTTCGTGACCTACACCACTGATGGTGGGTATGCGGCAGTCAGCGATGGCATGGGCAACGACCTCTTCATTAAAAGACCATAAATCTTCAATGCTGCCTCCACCGCGGCAAATAAGCAGTGTATCCACTTCCAGTCTCTGATTTGCGGTATGAATGGCTTGCGCAATGCGTTCGGCAGAACCTTTGCCTTGCACGGGCGTTGGGTAGATGATTACGCCCATGCCGGGGTAGCGTCGCTGGATGGCCGTCAGCACATCTCGCAGTGCTGCGGCATCTGCTGACGTTACGACCCCGATACGGCATGGCTCGGTTGGAATTGGCTTTTTGCGTGCAGCATCAAACAGGCCTTGTGCCTGCAGTTTTTGCTTGAGTTGCTCAAAGGCTTCGTACAATCTGCCCATGCCGGCAGGCTGCAAGAAATCGATGGTCAGTTGAAAGTCCCCGCGAGCTTCATAAAGTGTGACCGTTGCGCGTGCTTCAATTAAATCGCCTTCTCGCGGCAGGGTGTTTAACAGACTGTTGCGCCCTTTAAACATGACGCATCTGACCTGTGCCCGATCATCTTTTAATGAAAAATACCAGTGACCACTGGCTGCGCGCGTGAAGTTGGAAATCTCGCCACTGATCCAAAAAAGCGGGAAGCATGCTTCCAGAGTTTCTTTTGCCAGGCGATTTAATCCGCTCACGCTCAAGATTTGAGGAAACGATGTCGTAATAGATTGTGTCATACAGCGTATTATCCCAGAATATTTACACGTCAGCATGGTCTGCTTTCATGTCACTGACATGGATAATTCTTGGATATCCATTACAATTTTAGATTTATTTAAAATAATCGGAGCTTTGTATGATGCGTTGGTTTAAGGGGCGGTCTGGATATTTATTGGGTTTTATTGCTTGTTTTTGCATTGTTGGGCTGGCCTTGGTTATTCAGGTTCAAAACAATCTGGAACCCTGTCCGCTCTGTATTTCGCAAAGGATGATTTTTATGGGGCTGGGTGCGTTGTTTTTCATCCAGGCATGGCCTGTTGCCAGACATTGGAGTCACAGGCTGCTCACGACTCTGCAAATTCTGACGGCATTCGGTGGAGCCGGGGTCGCTATCAGACATTGGTGGTTACAAGTACATAAAGACGAAGTTTTTGCGGATTGCGGCGTTGGTTTTGACTACATGTTTGAAAACTTTCCTCTTAAAAAAGCGTTAACTTTAGTGTTTCGAGGAACGGGCGATTGCGCGGCAATAGATTGGACCTTTTTTGGACTGACGCTGCCACAACTTGGCCTGATTTCTTTTATTGCAACTGCGGTTTATGCGTTTTGGTTGTACCGTATTAACGCGCTACGGCCTTAACTGCGTAGATTGCTTATTTCTCTATCAGACTGTGACTGCATGCACTTTTTTAAAAAAACCGTGTTCCTGACATTGGGCTGCTGTATGTGGTGTTTACCTGCTTTTTGCCATGCTGAGCAAGCAAAACTGGACGCTCAATCACAAATGGGGCAAGGTAATGTGCTACGTCAAAAAAACTCGGGTGCACTGAGCAATCCTTACATTCTCTTGGTCAGTCTGGCTTTTCGTACGCCAAATGATTTAGGTATAACCACTTACCAGCAAGCCTACGATTACTATTGTCAGCAGGCAAGAGACGCTGAGGATCCCAATGCGCAATTTGCAATGGGCTGGCTTTATAGCATGGGTAAAGGCGTTGATACCAATCATGATCTTGCCGCTTTTTTCTTTAGCCTTGCTGAAAAGCACGGACATCGTGAGGCCGGGGCGTGGCTGGTAAAAACAGCAGGTAATCCTGCTTTGGCTAATCCACCCGCGTGTATGGAAAAGCCGGACGTCCCTGTCGAGTCAGTTAAAGAGCCAGTTCAGCCGGTGGCTGAAGTCGCTAAAAACGAGAAAGAAGAGACCCATAATTCAGCACCCATGACCTATCCCAAAGGTCCGATTTACAGGCTGGTGCAGAAACACGCGCCTTCTTATGATATTGAAGTGGATTTTGCCATGGCAGTGATTGCTGTGGAGTCTGGCTTTAATCCTAACGCCAGATCACCAAAAAATGCACAGGGACTGATGCAACTGTTGCCAGAAACGCAAGCACGGTTCAGTGTAAAAGATGCGTATAACCCCGAGCAAAATATTAAAGGTGGATTGTCTTACTTACGCTGGTTGCTTGCCTACTTTAAAGGCGATATTGAGTTGGTTCTGGCGGCATACAATGCGGGAGAAAACAATGTTTTAAAATATCGTGGCATTCCACCTTTTCCTGAAACGCAAAACTACATCAAGCGCATTTCACAATATTACAAGAAGAAACAACACGATTACCGGCATGATCTGGACACCAAACGAACAGTGCTACCTTGATAAATCCTGAAGTCAGCATTTGCCCTTTAATGTAAGCTGTATTCATCGCCTCAAGATACGCGTTGTTCCAGGCAATGAAGCCATGTGGATTGGATCGTTTATAACATATGCATCTCTAGTGTTTGCTTTGCACATCGATTGCTTGTTCATCATCGGTTGCCGATGCATTTGAGAATAATATGAACTCAGCTTCAGTTTCAGGTGTTTCTATTTCTTTTTGAAAAGCCGCTTTTTCAGAAATGATGTGTTGCCACTGTTGATAGTACTGAGCGCATGCTGTTTCCGCGTTTTGTTTTTTATTAAGACTTAATGCTGGTGCTTGATCTTTATGCGTTGAATGATACGGATAACCCTCCCTTTTTAAACAGCCCATGTATTTGGCCTTGGCAAACATTTCCTCACTATCAATGCGTGCAATTTCCTGATCGGCTTCATCCAGAGAGCTGCACAAGTGTTGGTTTTCCACCGGGGCAACCCATATTTGTTGCTGCTGCTGGTTGGGAAGGTGTATCACCGTGGCAATATCCTGCCCCCGTTTTTGTATCCAGTTTTCCAGAATCTGATTGCCACAAGATTCACTTTGGCAACGCATGACATTCTTCAATAGCAGGCCTGTTTGCTTGGCCATGCGGTCTTCTGAAATACCGCAATTGTAAATTGCATCGTGTGAGCGTGACAAATAGAGTTTGTAATTAGCGCGCCAAGAGGCATAAGGAGCGCAGGCAACTTTGTATAAAGGATTGGCCAGTGAGCACTGCTCTTGCTCCATGGCCTCCAGGCGCTGCGGGGCGTGATTGCCAATACGGTTACATGCCAGCTTGATGGCGTTGCCAAACGCCTGAGTGTAGCCCCAGAATGATAGGCGGGAGTGCGCGTATGTGGGGATGGATTTGAGCGTGGGATTTTTCCAGTCGAACTTTTCTACCGTTTGCTCAGCTTTGTTCAAAACCACCTCCTGATCAACTTCGATGGATAGTTCACTACACGATGCCTGTACTGTTCTGGTAGAAACGGTGTCGTAGTGGTCATCTGATCTCAATCGAAAGAAAACGATGTCTTCATGATAGCCGGGCTGGATCGATTCAAGGTCAACTGAGACTGCCAGAAATTTTTCTTTGCCTGATACCGTTTGCCATTGCTCGGCATAGACAGTTTGCGTGCAAAAACAGAATATAGTGCTCAGAATTAAAATAGACTTTTTGTGGGTCATGGCAAATGCGTGTGTAGGAAAAGGTTAGGGGGCGGATACAGATTTATGCTGGCTCAAATGTCTGAATGCAATTGCGACCTGCCTGCTTGGCTCGATAGAGTGCCTGATCCGCACGCTGCAGCAACTGTGAAAACGTATCGCCTGGGCACAGCACGGCAACGCCAGCACTGATGGTAATTGTGCCTACGTCTGGCAATTGTAATGTTTGTATGTGGTCACGCAGTTTTTCTGCCAATTGCCGGGCTTGCAGCAAAGTCGTGCGCGGTGCATAAATGATGAGCTCGTCACCACCCCAGCGCACCGAAATATCGGATGCGCGGGTATGTTCTCGCATCGATCTGGCGATGCCTTTCAGTACATTGTCGCCATGGATATGGCCGTGTGTGTCATTGATATGCTTGAAATAGTCTATGTCAATCAGGATCAGTGCATCTGTTGTGTCACGCTCGCTGATTCTTTGTTGTTGCGAAAAAAGGGCCTCAAAGTGGTGGCGGTTACTCAAGCCTGTAAGGTGGTCGGTATCAGATAGTTTTTTAAGATTTTGCTTTTCCAGTTCCAGGGCATGGTTGGCGGCAGCCAACTGTTCTGTGCGCTTTTTAACCAAAGCCTCAAGGTCTTGATTGAGTGTCTTCAGATGCTGGGTTTGCGTTTCCCGTAAACTTTCATAGTTATGAATGATAAAAAACTGTGCGAGCAGATAAAAGCAAAGAGTCAAGATATCCAGATTGGTAAAGTGTGTGTCAAACACCGCCAGAAAATGATTGCTGACGACCAGCATGACAATCATTGCGAGCATGTAGTAACCAGTTAGCCTGCCTTTGAGGTAAAACGCGCCAGCCAAGATGAGTAGCAGCAGTCCGCTGCGGCTGTTATTGCCATCGGCAAGAAAAAACACAGCCATGAATTGAATAAAACACAGCCAAAGTGCAATGCTGGCGATCAGCTCAATTTTGTGGCGGTATCTTTGCATGGTGGACAGCAACAGAAAAGCCAGCAGCCCGAATGTTACATCGATTTTGCCGATGATCGGTTGTTGTTCCCAGCGCAGTACACCCATGATAAGTGAAACAAAGCCAGCGAATGTAAACACATTTTGAAGAAAAACAATTTTGTAACGCACATTGTGTGCATCACTTAACTCAGGAAAAAGTTTGATTGGGTGCAGCATGACGATAAGTGCTTTGCTAATCCACTTTTTCAACATCCTGTTTCCTTTTGAAATTATATTTTTATACGGAGGTCAGTTTATGTGAAAATTGCTATTTGAACATTTTCGCCTAAAAGACAGATGTAAATTTTACATTTATTCATTTGAATGGTGTATCAATTTTATTCTAAGTCGCGGATGACGCCAGCAAACTGTGCGGCCATCTTGCGTAAATCCTGTCACTATTGAACTGATTAAGAGTGAATTGATAAGAGATGAAACCTATAAAAACACTGGATGATTTTGTCGGAAATACGCCGCTGGTGGCTTTGCAGCGCATGAATCCAAATGCCAGCAATACCGTATTGCTTAAGCTGGAGGGGAATAACCCGGCAGGCTCCGTCAAGGATCGACCCGCTTATAGCATGGTTATGCGAGCGGAACAGCGCGGACAGATCAAACCAGGAGACACGCTGATTGAGGCAACCAGTGGTAATACCGGCATTGCGTTGGCGATGGTGGCTGCCATGCGTGGGTACAAGATGGTGCTGGTCATGCCGGAAAATCAGAGCGTTGAACGCCGACAAAGCATGAAGGCGTATGGGGCTGAACTGGTGCTCACGCCTAAAGACGGCAGCATGGAACTGGCGCGTGATGTGGCGATGCGGCTGCAAGCCGAAGGCAAGGGTGTTGTGCTGGACCAGTTTGGCAATATGGATAATCCGCAGGCGCATTACGAAGGCACCGGGCCTGAAATCTGGCGCGATACCGAAGGCCAGGTCACGCATTTTGTTTCCAGTATGGGGACCACTGGCACGATTATGGGCACTTCACGCTATCTGAAAGAGCAAAATAGCCAGGTGCAGATTATTGGTGTGCAACCTGAAGACGGCGCGCAGATTCCAGGCATACGCAAGTGGCCAGAAGCGTATTTGCCTGGCATTTATGAGGCTAGTCGTATTGATGCGTTGCGTTATGTCAGTCAACAGCATGCGGAAGAGACCACACGCAAACTGGCCACACAGGAAGGCATTTTTGCAGGTATTTCCAGTGGCGGAGCGTTGTATACAGCTTTGCAATTATCCAGAGAAGTGAATAATGCCGTAATTGTCAGCATCGTCTGCGACCGCGGTGACCGTTATCTGTCTACCGGAGTGTTTCCCGCCTGATGCGTATCTGCTGGATGATCGTGTGCCTGTGGATTACGCATGTGCATGCAGTCACACATATCAGTGTGAGCGCCGACAGTATCAGCTACGATAATATTGTGTTGCAACAGCCGAGGGCAAAGCTTGATTTACAGTCCGGGCAGCAAGTGAAAGTGGATGCAGCGCGTTTGCAAATCGGAGCTGCAACGCTGGATAAGCCGCAGATATTCCTCAATGTCAGCCGTCACCCGACCTTGCTGGTGACTTCCTCTGCATTACAGTCTGAGCACTATCAGGCCAGAAACCCCACAATCCTGCTTGATTACCGTACCCATCCAACCCAGCCGATATTGTCTCTGGATGCAGAGATCAAAGCCACTGGTGACGAGATATGGGGCACGTTTCACCTGCGTTGCCTGGTTCCGCCTCAGGCGTCTTTGCAGACCTGGCAGTGTCATGATGGCTTGTATCAGGACGTGCGTTCACATATTCCATTTCATGTTCAGGTGACGCCAACCCTGAAGTCGGCAGCAGGGGCGACATCTTTGGCACGCGGCATGGAGGTGATGCTCAATGTCAATCAGGCCAGATTCAGCGATGCAGCCGGATTGCATGCAGGTGAGAATCTGACTGGCCAGATCAGGCTGTCTGCTTATGAGCAAGCAGATGGTTGGCGCTGGAAAGGCTTGTTTCACTGGACACAAGGCGAGTTGTTCTGGCAACCTTTTTACTTTGCCGAAGGCGGCAAGCGTTTTGAGATCAGTGGCTTTTACCAAGCGCCCTATCTGGATATTGAACAGGCGCAACTCAGTCTGGATGGTGTAGGCACCCTGCATAGTAAAAGCCGGATCAATCTGGTCAGCAAGGACTTTGAATTGTTAACAGTCAATGCGACGGATGTCGATTTTAATGGGGTATACAAGGCGTTTATTCAGCCACTGGTGGCGAAGTCAGTGTTTGGTAGCCTGAATGTGTCAGGCAAAGCCGACTGGTCGTTTGAGGCCAAAGGCCTGCAACCGCTCAAATTCAACTTGCATATTATCGATGCCAGTGTAGAGGACCAGAACGGCAAGTTCGGCTTTTCCCATTTTAATGCCAATATTCCCTGGGATTACGAGCGGCCCCAACAGATCAGTATGGGCTACCAGTCAGGACATGTGCTGCAAATTCCCCTGGGGGAAACCAAATGGCAGGCCGAGGTGAACCGTTTTTCGATTACAGCGCCACAGTTGCGGCTGCCTTTGCTGGACGGTGCATTGGATTTTCAGGATTTTTCGGCGGCCTGGATCAACCAGAGCATGGTGTGGCATGTGAAAATGGATATGCAGCCTATCAGTATGCGCAGTTTCAGTCAGGCGTTGGGCTGGCCCGAAATGCGCGGGCAAATTGATGGCGAAATCCCGCTGGTCACCTATGCCAACCATGCACTGCGCATGACAGGTGAAATGCAGTTCAAACTCTTTAATGGCAAGGTCGGGATGTCGGATCTGGAGATTGTCGACCCGCTGGGCGCTGTGCCCAAGCTGCATGCCAATTTCAACATGCGTGATATTGATCTGGGTGAGATTACGCGTACATTCAACTTTGGCTCTATCAGTGGCAAACTGGAGGGCGATGTCAGGCATTTGCGCCTGCAAAACTGGAAGCCCGTGTATATGGATGCGGTGATTCAGACTGCCGATGGCCCGTTTGAAAAGAAAATATCGCAACGGGCCGTAGAAAATATTACTGCCTTGGGTGGTGAGGGGACTGCCGCGGCCTTGCAAAGAACATTTCTACGTTTTTTTAAAGAGTTTGGGTACGAAAAAATCGGCTTGCGCTGTGAATTGCGCGGCGATATCTGCAAAATGGGCGGTGTAGAAAATGTGCCTGACGGTTTTGTCATTGTCAAAGGGCAGGGTGTCCCTGCCGTGAATGTGAATGGCTATACCCAGTACGTTAGCTGGAAGGATGTGCTGAGCCGCATGCAGCGCGTGACTGACTCGAACAGTAAAATCATTATCAAATAGAAGATTAATCTGATCAACCATGGAGAGCCTGGCGTGAATAAATTATGCACATTGTGTTCGTGTCAAAGGGCATGGCTGCTTGTCGCCGTACTGGCGGCTGGCTTGCCGGGCTGTGTCACAATCAATATTTATTTCCCGGCGGCGGCGGCCGAAAAAGCCGCCGATAAAGTGATTGACGAAATTTGGCAGCTACCCCCGGATCAAGCTGCCCCCGTTGATCATGCCGTCAGTCCTCCCGCAAGTCCGGCAGCCGTCACACCGGTCAATGATAGTGGCAGTCAGCCTGCCAATCGCAAGGAGTAGCCAAATGATGACAAGATACATAGCAGGCGTCTTTCTGGCTTTTTGTTTCATGGCAGCTTTTTCGCATGCGCAGGCTGCGGCCGATCTGAATGTCAACACGCCAGCGGTGGCTGCAGTCAAGGCCGCGATGCAGGCACGTCATGCGCAATTGTCAGCCTATTACCAGTCAGGTGCGGTTGGCTTGACCGTTGAGGGGTTTGTTGCAGTCAAAGATGCCAGTTTGGTGCCATTGTCCCAACGTGGTGCGCTGGCAGGACTCGTCAATGATGAAAATACAGACAGGACCCATTTGTATCAGGGCATTGCTGCCGCGAATGGTCACCCTGAGTGGGAGGGTGAAATCCAGCGCATCTTTGCCCTGCGCTGGATAGACAAGGCCCAAAGTGGCTGGTTTGTGCAACGCGAGGGGCAGTGGAGTCGCAAGTAAGCTACTAAACACCGGTAAATCATTGCTTTATCGTCCAATTGCCGCCGCTCTTTCTCACGTAGACTGAAACTGTAGGCTCTTCTGTAATCACAGGGTATGCTGTGAATACAGGGGGAAAAAGGCCTGATTTCTGTTTCAGGCATAGTCATTGCATGCAGTCTTCTGTGCATGTTGCGTTGAAAGGAGTTTGTTGTGGCAAATAATCTTTTCGTACTTCCCCGGCTGGGCCAGACGATTCAGCAGGATGATCTTGGTGTCTACTATATTCTTAATCAACAAACCGGTCGGGTACGTTCCCTGATTCAACTGGTGCGAGAAAATTTGCACTGGTATTTATTGCAGTTGCAGCCGATTGCGGATGGACTGGATTACCGCTGGTCTGTCATGGCGCGAGAGCAGGATTGTGACTTGAGGCCGGTGAGCGACAAGCAAATCGCCCATTACTTCTCCAGGCCTGAATATTCTGAACCTGTGGGTGCCTGGCAGGTGCTGCGTAATCACGAGTTTGGTTTTGCCAAATTCACGCCTATGTCCAGTCCGGACGAAGTCAGCTATGCGATTTTGACCTTTGATGGTGAAGAGATGAAGCGGCCAATTCGTTTGCATAAAGCCCCTGCCGAATGGCTGGAAGATGAGTCAGCGGCTGAACAATTGCTACCGCGTGCAGAGTTTGCCTGACAAGCGTCAGCGTTTTACTTTCTTATCACCTTTTGAACGCATTACCTTTGCACGCATTAATTCCGCATTGCCTCCTCAGGAGGCAATGCTTGAATGGACTAGCGCCAGGCTAAGCTGTTGTACTCACGACATTCCCGCTGGGGCCACGGTTCTGCATGCTGCTAGATAGTGCCTGCAGAAAGCCTGTGAGATTGCTATTGTCACTGTTTCCCCCCAGGGCACTCACCAGCGATTGAAAGCTGCTTTCAAGGCTGCTGTCCGACGCTGTATTACTATCAGTGCTGCTGTCACTGCTGCTGGTCAGTGAAGAGAGCAGGCTTTGCAACTTATCCTCCATACCTTGTCCGCCATAGCCATTTGGCGGAGGGGGCGGCATTCCCTGCATGGCCACATCGCTGCTATCAGCGGATGACGTGTCAGTGCTGCTGGCGTCGGTTGAACCTTGCGCTTGCAGCGCGCTCATCAGTTGCTGTAAAAATGAATTGAGTGCGCTGGCCGCATCGGTGGTCGTGCTGGTGTCGCTGCTGTCACTGTCTGTCGTGGTGGCATCTGTGGATGCTGTTGTGCCTGAAGATTGTCCAAATATGGCTTCCAGTCCGCCTTCTACGCCCGCACTTTTCAGGGCGGAATCTATGGCGCCCAGTAATCCGCCTCCATCTTTGCCGCGTTGCTCGCCATCAGGCGGTGGCGGTGGCATGCCGCGCTGACTCACCTGGGAAAAGGATTGAATGCTGCTACTGCTGTTGACTGCGCTAATACTGGTCATGGTGTGACTCCCTATGGTTTTAAAGTGGCTCAGCATGGAGGGCGCACGCAGTGTGCATGCTATCCAAATCGCTGAACATGCCAAGATTAACCTTTACAGTCGTTTTATTATGGGTGAATAAAAGGTAAAAAAACCTTATAAATCATATATTTAAATGTATCATTTGATACAAATATCCTTGGTTTGTATCAAATGATACAAACCACTGTTCGCGTGTATGGCAGTGAAGATTGAAAGGGGACGGCTTGGTGAATTTCAGCCAGCTATGCTAAGGTATGTCGCAATCTTTTTGTGAGTACATCATGCTGAGCCTGGTCTTTGATATCGAAACTATTCCGGATATAGACGGTATCCGCCGTTTACAAGAATTACCGGATACGCTTGCGGATGCCGACGTGGCGAATATCGCCTTTCACCAGCGTCGGCAGCAGAATGGCACCGACTTTCTGCCACATCATTTGCAGCGGGTCTGTGCGATTTCGTGTGCCTTGCGTGAAGGTAACCAGTTTCGGGTATGGACATTAGGCGATGAGCAGGCAACAGAAGCGGAAATTATCCAGCGCTTTTTTGACGGCATTGAAAAGTACACCCCCAACCTGGTGAGCTGGAATGGCGGCGGCTTTGATTTGCCCGTACTGCATTATCGTGCCATGGTGCATGGCATTGCAGCACCGCGTTACTGGGATCTGGGCGAGGATGAGAAAGATTTTAAATGGAACAACTACATCAGCCGTTATCACATGCGGCATCTGGATTTGATGGATGTACTGGCCATGTATAGCGGTCGTGCAAATGCACCGCTCGATCAAATGGCCCAGTTGTGCGGCTTTCCCGGCAAGCTGGGCATGGATGGCAGCAAGGTGTGGCAGGCGTATTTAAATGGCGAAATCAAGGCGATTCGCGATTACTGTGAAACGGATGTCGCCAATACGCATCTGGTCTATTTGCGCTTTTTGAAAATGCGCGGGCATCTGACCGAAGCTGAGTACAACACTGAAATTGCATTGGTCAAAGAGACGTTGTCTAGCTATTCCGAAGCGCATTGGCAGCAGTTTATTGCGGCCTGGCAATAAACTGCTGGACTGCTTCATTTATAGCTGCTCTGGTGTGCTTCAGGGGGTTGCCGTTTCTGCGGGAGCGTCTTCCGTCGCGTCCCCATCGATCGCATTGCGCCAGTTCAGAATAATCCGCTGCGGTTTGTTGGCCTGATGGTTAAAACCATAGCGCTGCGCATGACCTTGATAACTGGCAATGACTGTATATTTACCGCTGGGCAAATTCAGCATCAGCCTCGGCGCAGCACTTTCCAGCGTAAATGCCGGCTGATTTTTCCTGTCCACAATCTCGACATTGACGTTGTCGATCACGCGGCCAGCTTTGCCCTCAGAAAATAAAAAGTAAAGATTGAATTGTTTTTTGTAGGGTTCCAGCGCTTCAACTTCTTCAGACCCAATGCCGCCAGTGACATAGTCCACACCATGGCTATCCTGCTGAATCGCAATCTCGTCAGCAAAGGCTGCTTGCGATAAACAAACGATAATTGAGAACGCTATATAAAAACTCCATTGAGCAAACATATCAGACTCCTCTCAGACTTTGACGTTTCTTTGCTGATTGTAAGAGCATTTGCGGTAAAATAATAGCCATGAGAAGCAATCGTCAACGAATCAACCGCCTGTCGCCTGCCGCGCTGGCGTCAAAGCCCCCCCGTGTTGCCACCATCGAATCGCTAGACCAGGAAGGGCGTGGCGTGACCCATGTCGATGGCAAAGTGATATTTGTCGAAGGGGCACTGCCTTTTGAGCAAATTAAATTTGTCTCGTACCATGTGAAATCTACCTACGAGGTCGCTACCACGGTCGAAGTGCTCAAGCCTTCCAGCCAGCGGGTGGTGCCACGCTGTGAATATTATGGGGTGTGCGGTGGCTGCGCCATGCAGCATCTTGAGTTTTCAGCGCAGGTGGCGGCCAAGCAGCGCATGCTGGAAGATGACTTATGGCATATTGGTCGCGTGAAGGCTGAAAAAATACTGCCGCCGATTCAGGGCACGCCCTGGCAGTATCGGCATAAGGCCCGTTTGCGCGTGCGATATGTCGAGAAAAAGGGCGGTGTACTGGTCGGCTTTAATGAAAAAGCCACCAGTTACGTGACCTTTATGGACAGTTGCCAGGTGCTGCCCAAGCCTTTATCTGACCTGATTGTGCCCCTCAAGACACTGATCGCGCAGCTCAGTGTGAAGCAGTCATTGCCGCAAATAGAAGTGGCAGTGGGCGAAGAGGCTACGGTGCTGGTATTGCGTATTCTGGAGGCGCTGGAGCCAGAAGATTTGCCGCATTTGCAGGCGTTTGAACAGGCGCATGGTGTGCAACTGTGGACCCAAACCAAGGGGCCTGACACGGTGAAGCCGCTGTTTGCGCATGACAAAGGCTTGCATTACAGCCTACCTGAGTTCGGTCTGCGCTATCCTTTCAATCCGCTCGAGTTTACCCAGGTGAACCCGGCGATTAACCGCGTCATGCTCAGGCGTGCCATGCAGTTATTGCAGCCGCAAGCCCATGAACGCATTGCGGACTTCTTCTGCGGTCTGGGTAACTTTACTCTGCCGATTGCACGCAGTGGCGCACAAGTGTATGGCGTGGAGGGTGCGCAGGCGCTGGTGAAGCGTGCGGTTGAGAATGCAACATTAAATGGTGTCAGCAATGTGGAATTTGCCGAATCGGATTTGTTTGATATGACGGCTGAATTATTGCAGGGCCTGGGGCGCTTTGATAAATGGTTGATTGATCCGCCGCGTGATGGGGCAATTGAACTGGTGAAAGCGCTGCCGGACGCCGGGGCTGACCATGCGCATATCGCGCCGCAACGCATTGTCTATGTGTCTTGTAACCCTTCCACACTGGCCCGTGACGCCGCGATTCTGACACAAGCCAAAGGCTATGTGTTAAAAGCGGCCGGGGTGATGAATATGTTCCCGCATACTGCGCATGTGGAGTCTATTGCCTGGTTTGAAAGAAGTTAATGCGTGCTGGACAGTGGTGGAAGGGGGCGCTGATCGCAACCTTGTGGATGTTGTCAGGTTGCCAATCCTCATCCTCAAATAATGTGCTGGTGTTTGCAGTCGCTCAGGCGCCGATTAATCTCGATCCGCGTTATGCGACTGATGCAGCTTCTGAACGCGCCAACCGTTTGTTATATCAACGTCTGGTAGAGTTTGACAGTGCTTCGCATGAAGTTGCCGGCCTGTCTGACTGGCAGCAAATAGACGCGCGGCATTATCGATTTCATTTAAAGCCACAGGCGGCACCGTTTCACCATGGTCAGCCGTTGACTGCGCAAGATGTCAAGGCCACTTATGACAGTTTGCTCGCTTTGCCAGACTCTCCCCATGTTGCTGAATTTAAACACATTCAGCGCATAGACACTCCGGATGCACGCACCATAGACTTTACACTTAATCGCCCTGACTCCCATTTTCCGGCACGCTTGATTATTGGTATTTTACCTGCTGACCTGGTTGCCGCTGGCCATGACTTTACGCATCAGCCAGTTGGTAATGGTCCATTCAGGCTGAACGCTTGGTCGCGGTCACTGGTGTTGACCCGTGTGCGCGATGGTTTGCAGGTTTGTTTTAATGAAGTGAAAGACCCTAATGTCCGTGTGCTGAAGCTCAAACGCGGAGAAGCTGACTTGATACAGGGAGATTTGCCGCCGGAGCTCGTCAGCTATTTACAAGCGCAGCCTGGCTTGATGGTGCAAACTGCAGCAGGCGCCAATTATTCGTATCTAGGCATTAATACTCAGGCGGATTATTTGCGTGACTCCAAAGTCAGGCAAGCGATTGCCTACGCAATTGATACGGATGCCATTATCCGCAAGGTCATGGTGCCGCATACCCGTTCAGCGAATGCCATTTTGCCGCCCGAGCATTATGCAGGCAATCGTGACTTGCAGCCTTATCGCTATCAACCAGCGCTGTCACGACAATTGCTACAGTCTGCGGGCATTAAGTTGCCATTGACCCTGATTTACAAAACCAGTACTGACGCTCAACGTGTCCGCTTGGCCACGATATTGCAGGCACAAATGCGTGAGGCGGGGATTGATTTGCACATCAAGAGTTTGGATTGGGGGACTTTCTTTTCCGATGTTCAGCAGGGGAATTTTCAGCTGTATGGTCTCACTTGGGTCGGCATTAAAACGCCCGAAATTTATACCAAGGTTTTTGCATCAGCTAATGTACCGCCTGTAGGGGTGAACCGCGGGCGCTATCGCGACAGTGAACTGGATCGCTTGCTGGCCGCGGAGGACTGGATGGCCGCCACCCGGCGTATTCACAGTCGCTTACCGTATATTCCGCTATGGTACGAAGGGCAGTTTGCTGCTTATCGGCCATCGATTCAGACCTATGCGCCAATGCCGGACGGCAACTGGGATGGCCTTTCTAATGTCGTATTTAAAGCGTCTGCACGCCAAACCAGTGGCCTATCAGCGCAGTAAACCCCATTGCAACAACGCCCCAAACCAGCACGCGAGTGGTGCCTTTTAACACATTTGCACCCCCTGCTTTAGCAGCAGTCGCGCCTAATATCGCTAAAAACAGCAATGTACTGGCGGCCAGCCAGTAAGTGATATCGCTGCGCGAGGCGCAGATTGCGGTAGCTAAAGGCAGCGCTGCACCCGCTGCAAATGCGATTGCCGAGGCCAGTGCGGCTTGAAGTGGCTGGGCAGCATGCTGCGCGTGAATGCCAAGTTCGTCCCGGGCATGCGCGGCTAGAGGGTCATGTGCTGTCAACGCTTGGGCAACCTGTGTGGCCAGCGGTGATGGCAAGCCCCGCGCCATATAAATGCCAGTGAGTTCACGCAACTCGCTTTCAGGGTCATCACGCAGTTCTTGCGTTTCACGCTGCAAGTCAGCTTGTTCAATATCTGCCTGCGAGCTGACCGAGACATACTCACCTGCAGCCATCGATAATGCCCCTGCCACCAGTCCGGCCACTCCAGTAGTGAGCAACATGCTGGCAGAAGCATTGGCCGCAGCTACACCCATTAACAGGCTTGCGGTGGAAATAATGCCATCATTGGCGCCAAGCACGGCAGCACGTAACCAGCCACTGCGGTGTAAACGATGTGTTTCATGGTGTTTCATCACTAAATTCTGTCCTGACATTTAACAAAAAATCATAATGATTGTAATGTATTTCTCGTGTCACAAGTCGCTACACAGTCGCGAGTGATGTCTATTACAATAGTCCAGACAATCTTAACAATGGATGTTAAAGGATGACAGAAGTGGTTACCGCATTTACCCGCAATACACTCAGGCTCAGTCTGGCTTTGTTTGTGATCATCGTGCTACTGATGGCGGCAGATGTTGTGGATGACTATCAAGAGGGGCAGAGCTGGTTGCACATTAGCATGGAGTTAATGGTGGTTTTGCTGTCACTGTGCGGGATTTTCTTGCTGGGGCTAGACTACTATCGGATTACCGAGCGCAATTTTGCGCAACTACATGTGAACTTGCAGCACGCACAGGCTGAGGCAGTGCATTGGCGCACACAAAGTCGCAGCCTGATGCAAGGTCTGGGTCTGGAAATTAAAAAACAGTTCACACTATGGGGCTTGAGTCGAGCCGAGGCAGAAATAGCATTGCTTATGCTTAAAGGTTTTAGTCATCACGAAATTGCTGTGTTGAGGCAGTCCAGCGAACGTACCGTGCGAGAGCAAGCGAGAGCGGTATACCGCAAAGCCGGGTTAACGGGTAAAGCAGAGTTGTCTGCTTTCTTTCTCGAAGAATTGCTGTTACCGGGCGAGGAAATGGCAAATCGCTTAGAATAACGCTTATGCGTATTGAAATTTCAATTTCTGATCAATCACTCTCGTTGTTTAACGACTTGGGGCAGTTGGCCGTACGGTATGCCATATCCACAGCCAGTAACGGGATTGGCTGCGAAAAGAACAGTGGCTGTACGCCGTTGGGTCAACACATTATTCGTGCCAAAATAGGTGAGGATGCGCCTGAAAATACCGTATTCGTTGGGCGCAGGCCAACCGGAGAAATCTTTACACCTGAACTGATGGCACTGTTTCCTGAGCGTGACTGGATTTTAACCCGCATTTTGTGGTTGAGCGGCACCGAAATCGGGAAGAACCGTTTAGGTAATGTCGACACCATGCAACGTTATATCTACATTCATGGTGCCCCCGCCTCTGCAGAAATGGGCAAGCCAGGTTCGCATGGTTGCATCCGTATGCATAACACTGATTTGATTGATTTGTTTGAGCTGGTCACGGTAGGCACGCCGGTCAATATTGTTGATGGTTGATCCGGCATGATCAAACGGTTGATGGCTCTTTTTCCGGTGTTGTTCGGGGTGCTGCTGATCACCTTCGCCTTGTTGCACCTGGTGCCGGGTGACCCCGTCGATGTCATGCTGGGTGAGTCGGCCAGCCAGGCGGACCGTACAGTATTGCGGGAAACACTGGGATTGAATCAAACATTGCCAGAACAGTTCGCGCACTATCTTCAGCAACTATTACAGGGTGACCTTGGCCTCTCCATCCAAACCAGAACGCCGATTACACAACTGCTGATACAAGCATATCCAGCAACGCTGGCTTTGGCGGCCACGGCACTGATCATTGGCGTACTGGTGGGGGTGCCATTGGGCATTGCCTCCGCGCTTAAGGCCGGTGGCTGGCTGGATATTCTGGTTACCCTGTTCAGTATCCGTCTGGCCGCAATGCCTGCATTCTGGCTGGGCCCAGTCTTGATGCTGATATTTGCCATTTGGCTGGGCTGGTTGCCTGTGAGTGGCATGGATTCTCCTGTGGCGATTATATTGCCGGCCTTGACCTTGGGGCTTGGTTTGAGTGCCATTTTGACCCGTATGACCCGTATCAGTCTGCTGGAAGTGCTCAATGAAGATTACATTCGTACTGCACGGGCTAAAGGCTTAAGTGAGCAGGCTGTGATGTTTAAACATGCCTTGCGGGCTGCGCTGTTGCCCTTGGTGACCATCATCGGCTTGCAAATGGGCAGTCTGCTGGCTGGCGCTGTCATTACAGAAACCATTTTCAGTTGGGATGGCATTGGTAAACTGCTGGTGGAAAGCATAGAGAAACGCGATTACCCTGTCACTCAGGCTTGCGTGTTGGTGGTGTCACTTAGCTATGTGCTGGTAAACCTGTGTACCGATCTTTTGTATCGCTGGCTTGATCCGAGAACCAGAGGTGCAGGATGAGGCTAGCCTCTATTTGTATTTTAGCTGTCTGGTTAGTGGCTGTAGTGTTTGGCCGTTGGCTGGGAATGTCGCCCAATCACATCGATTTAAATGCCATTCTGCAGTTGCCGGATGCCCGGCACTGGTTGGGCACTGATGATTTGGGGCGAGATATTTTAGCCAGAGTGTTGCATGGGGTTGAAGTGTCACTTTCTGTAGCGATGATGGTGACCGTCATCACCATGGCAATCGGCGTCTCGATTGGCTTGCTGGCTGGGACGCTAGGGGGGCGGCTGGATAGCAATCTGATGCGGCTTACTGATGTATTTCTGGCGTTTCCCGGTATGCTGCTTGCCATCGCTTTTGCAGCGGTGTTGGGGGCAGGCATCAATAATCTGATGCTGGCTTTGTGTATGACTGGCTGGGTCAGTTATGCCCGCTTGTCACGAGGACAAGCACTCGCGTTGCGCGCACGACCACATGTGCTGGCAGCTTTTTCATTAGGTGCAGGACCCGTAAGAGTGATGTACAGGCATGTGCTGCCGTTAATGCTTTCACTGCTGCTGGTGGAGGCCACTTACAGCATGGCCAGTGTCATGATTGCCGAAGCCTCATTATCATTTCTTGGCTTGGGCATACAGCCGCCGCAAGCTTCATGGGGCGCGATGCTGCGAGATGCTGTACGCTTTATGCTGGTAGCGCCGCATTATGTGCTGGCGGTCGGCTTTTGCATGATGAGCCTGATTTTGGCCATCAATCTCGGTGGCGACTGGTTGCGCGACAGGCTGGATGTGCGCAGTGAAGGGCAGCTATGAGCAAACACTATCGTTATTACGACCTCATCATGGCGGCCTTTGTCTGTGTGTTGGTCTGCTCCAACCTGATCGGCCCGGCCAAAGTCACGCAAATCGAGGTGCCACTACTGGGTACGCTGACCTTCGGTGCCGGGATACTATTTTTCCCCATCAGTTTTATTTTTGGCGACATTCTCACTGAAGTGTATGGCTATGCCGCCAGTCGTCGCGTCATCTGGGCCGGATTTGCCGGGTTGGCCTTTGCCAGCC
Organism: Methylophilus aquaticus; assembly: GCF_030769565.1. Classification (GTDB taxonomy): domain Bacteria; phylum Pseudomonadota; class Gammaproteobacteria; order Burkholderiales; family Methylophilaceae; genus Methylophilus; species Methylophilus aquaticus. The sequence goes on from NZ_JAVCAP010000014.1 coordinate 146,282, forward strand.
TGATGGCGTGGATGATTGTGGCGTTGCCGTCCGCGCCCTATTGGCACAACCAGCACGAATACGAAGTGGCTTTTGGCAGCACCTGGCGCATTTCGCTGGCCGGGCTGGTGGCCTTTGCCGTTGGCGAGTTCGTCAACAGTTATGTCATGGCTAAAATGAAAGTCATCAGTGCTGGCAAACACCTGTGGCAGCGTACTATCACCAGTACCGTGTTTGGCGAGGCGGTAGATACGCTGATGTTTGTGCCGCTGGCGTTCTGGGATACAGGTATCATTCCCAATGATAAAATTCCGCTGATTATCATGGCGCAAGTCATCGGCAAGATTCTGGTAGAAGTGGTGTTGACGCCGGTCACTTATACAGTTGTCGCTTTCCTCAAACGGGCAGAAAACGAAGACTATTACGACCACAATACTGACTTTAGTCCATTTGCCTTACGTTAGGGGATGGGGCTTGTGAAAAAGTCCCGATTCTTTTGTTTATGGTTCAGGGTTAAGATGCTGTTTTTCAAAATTTATTGTTAGTACATTTAATTCGCAGAGGGAGAGATGGAAATGGATTTAAGCACGCAGTTACCAATGTTGATAGGCATGGTGGTGGCCGGCTTGCTGTTGTTGCTGGTACTGTGGATCATTTTCTTGCGTCGTGTCGTGCCCACTAATGAGGTGCATATTGTGCAGACCGCTGACCAGAGCCGTTCTTATGGCACTGGATTGCAATACGGCAATACTTATTACGAATTCCCCATCTGGATGCCGGTGTTGGGCGTTTCCGTCTCCCGTTATCCGGTGTCAGTGTTTACTGAAGAGTTGATTGATTATGAAGCCTACGATCAAGGCAGACTCCCCTTTGTGATTGATGTCAAAGCGTTTTTCAGAATCGAAGACAGTAACGTGGCTGCCAAGCGGGTAGCGACTTTCGATGAAATGCGCAAGCAAATGAATGCCATCTTGCAAGGCTGCATACGCTCGATTCTGGCCATGAATGACATCGAAACCATCATGCAAGACCGCGCCAAATTTGGCGAAGAGTTTACCAGGCAGGTAGATGACAACCTTAAATCCTGGGGGGTGGTGACTGTTAAATCAGTGGAGTTGATGGATATCCGTGACTCGCAAGGCTCCAATGTGATTAAAAACATCATGGAGAAGAAAAAATCCGAGATTGAAATGCAGTCGCGCATTGAAGTCGCCGCCAATAAACGTAAAGCCGAGATGGCCGAAATTGATGCCAGCCGCGATGTCGAGCTGCAACGCCAGGTCAGCCAGCAGCAAGTTGGTTTGCGCACGGCAGAAAAGGAGCGTGAAGTCGGTATTGCCAAAGAGCAGTCGGTGCAAAGCATTAAAGAGCAAGAGCGTATCACCAAAGAAAAAACCATGGCGGTAGAGCAAGTGGCACAAGTCAAACAGGCTGAAATCAACAAAGAAGTGCAAATCGTCAACGCCAACCAGCAAAAGGAAACCGCAATTATTAATGCCGAAGCCGAACAGGCCACTGCATTGATTAACTCCGAGGCAGAAAAACAATCCGTGATGATTAAGGCCGAAGGCGAGAAACAATCCACGATGGCGATAGCCGCCGGTTTGAAAGAAGCCAAAGTGCTGGAGTCCAAAGGCATAGAGGCCGAAGGGCATGCCCGTGCAGAAGCAGCCAAAGCCATGCAGTTGGCCTCGGTGCAAGCCGAAATCACCCTGGCGGAAAAAATTGGTGAAAACGAAAGCTACCAGAAGTATCTGATTTCGCTAGAGCAAGTCAAAGTCATGGGTGAAGTTGGCAAAGAACAAGCCAAAGCGCTGGAAAAAGCCCAGGTCAAAATCATTGCCAATGCAGGCGGCACGGTGAGTAACGGCATTAGCAAGGTGACTGATTTGTTTAGCGCCAACGGCGGTACACAAATGGGCTCTATGCTGGAAGCGCTGGCGCAAACTGACGTCGGCAAGAGCGTGTTGAGCAAAGTCACAGGCGGTACGCTAGCCGACGCAGACAAAGCGGATTAAGCGTTTATCATTTGAATTGTTGCTAGGCACTTTTGCCCTTGCACTGTATAAAGCAGGCATCACGTGAAAGTGCCTCTTATTTTTAGATTATCGGAACCCCATTGAACCTGATTAACTGGTACGAAAAAAACAAAACCCAAGCCGCCGACTGGCAATCCGAGGCAGGCAATCCGCCGCCTAAAGCAGTGGTGATTGCAGATGACACTACCAAAGCTGATGAGGCCTACCGATTGGCCTGTGAAGGTACTGCCTTGCTTTATCGCGGTGACTTTCAAAATGCCAAGCAACTGTTGCAAGCCATTACCCGCCGCGTAGACCGCAAACCGGTAAAACCAGCCGCTACCATGTTGGAAGCCTTTCACCAGCACCGCGCCCGTCAGATTGGTCGTGCCAACATCACCAATAAAGTTCTCATCGAGCTCAAATACGGTCAATGTGACTTGCCGCGTGCACCTGACGTCAAAGCTGCGGTACAAGGCGCGCTGATTGTCGATGAAAAAACTGAAAAATTACCAGCACGTCTGGTGCTCTCCTTGCGCGAATTGCTTGGCATGGTAGGGGCGCACGAGTGGCGTAAAAAAGGGGTGCCGATTGACGCACTCAATACCAATATCCACGCCCACTATGGCGTGTATTCACCGGTGCGCGGCGAGTATCTTGAACTGATTGATCAGGCACCACTCAATAACCCGCAAGTGGCTTGGGATATTGGCACGGGCACTGGCGTGATTGCAGCCACGCTGGTGACGCGCGGTGTCAAGCAGGTCATAGCTACAGACAACAGTCCGCGTGCACTGGCATGTGCAGCAGAAAACGTGCAGCGGTTAAACATGCACAGTAATATTCAGGTATTACAATCGGATTTGTTTCCGGAAGGTCAGGCCGATTTAATTGTATGCAATCCGCCCTGGTTGCCTGCCAAGGCCAACGCACCGATTGAGCATGCTGTGTATGACCCTGAGAGTAAAATGCTCAAAGGATTTTTAAACGGCGTGAAAGCACATTTAAATCCTGGCGGTGAAGCCTGGCTGGTGATGTCTGACCTGGCTGAGCATATTGGCTTGCGCGCCCCGAATGATTTGCAAAGCTGGTTTGCTGAAGCAGGATTAAATGTGGTTGAGCAACTGCAAGTTGCCCCCAAGCATGCCAAAGCCACTGATCAGTCCGACCCCCTGTATGCTGCGCGCGTAAAAGAGGTGACCAGTCTTTATCGTTTAATATGTAATTGATCGTTGAAATTTAGGAATCTGTAATGTCTTTAGGTCCCGTCATGCTGGATGTCCTTGGCAAGGAATTGACTGCCGATGATATCCGCCGTTTGCAACATCCGCTGGTGGGCGGGGTGATTTTGTTTGCACGCAATTTTGAGAGTTGCGCGCAATTGAAAGCGCTGACCGCCAGCATTCATGCCGTGCGTCAGCCACCCTTGCTGATTGCGGTAGACCATGAAGGCGGTCGTGTGCAGAGGTTCAGGGAAGGCTTTACCAAGATTCCGCCCATGCGTGAATTTGGACATATTTGGGATCAGCATCCGCGGAAGGCTAAAGAGTTGGCCATAGAAGCTGGCTACGTGCTCGGTGCCGAATTGCGGGCGCATGGGGTGGATTTCAGTTTTACACCGGTGCTGGACATGGACTATGGCGACAGTCTGGTGATTGGAGACCGCGCTTTTCACCGCGATCCGCAGGCGATTAACGAACTGGCCTTTAGCCTGATGCAGGGCCTCAAAAAAGCAGGTATGGCCGCCGTTGGCAAGCATTTTCCCGGCCATGGATTTGTGGTGGCAGATTCGCATGTGAGCATTCCGGTCGATGAGCGTGAGTTTGACCAGATTGCACAGAATGACATGCAGCCGTTTGTGCGCATGATAGACGAGGGCTTGCATGCCGTAATGCCTGCGCATGTCATTTACCCCAAGGTGGATGACAAACCGGCCGGGTTCTCGCCGCGCTGGTTACAGAAGGTCTTGCGAGAGCGTATGGGCTTTAATGGAGTCATCTTCAGTGACGACCTGAGCATGGAGGGCGCGACAGTGGCTGGCGACGTTACCGCACGCACGCTGGCGGCGCTTAACGCAGGTTGCGATATGATTTTGCTGTGTAATCGTCCAGATTTGGCCGATGAGTTGCTCGCAAATCTGGACTGGAAAATTTCGGCGCAAAGCATCGCTCGTCTGGCGCGCATGCATGGTGGCCACCATCCGGCTGATATGGTGGCGCTACGCGAATCTGTGCACTATGTAGATGCGGTGAAGCGGGTGGGTCAAGTGGGCCAGAAAGAGTCTGATTTGTTTGCCTAATAGGTATCTGCAACACAATTGTCACATTTTAATGCTTGAAACTTTAGTCAATAATCATTATCTTAAAGCGTGTAGCTATTTGGCTATTTTTTAAAAGAGGAAAAAGTAATGTCTGATATGCAAGTACTAGGTCGCGAGAATAACGTTTCTGACGCGCAGAACCGAGTGTTGCGCAATACCTATGCGTTGCTTGGTTTAAGCATGATCCCCACCGTGATTGGTGCTTACGTGGGCTTACAAATTAATTTTGGTTTGATGGCGGCGCATCCATTTATATTTGCCATCGGCTTTATGGCTGTCATGTTCGGTATGTTCAAACTGATTGCTGTTAACCAGAACAGTGGTTTGGGTGTATGGTTATTGTTAGCCATGACCTTTGTATTCGGTGTGATGTTAGGCCCGATTCTGCAGCATGCACTGCATTTGCGTAATGGTGCCGAAATTGTAGGGTTGGCCGCAGCGGGAACAGGCATTACCTTTTTAAGTCTGGCTGGCATTGGTTCATCCCCGGCACGTGATTTCAGTGGTATTGGCAAGTTTTTAATGATCGGTCTGATTTTAGCGATTGTGGCTGGTTTGGCTAACCTGTATTTCCAGATCCCGGCGCTGTCATTGGCAATTTCAGGTGTTTCAGTGCTGATCTTCTCTGGTTACATCTTGTACGACGTTAACCAGATTGTACGTGGCGGTCAAACCAACTACGTGATGGCAACGTTGAACCTCTATCTGGATATTTATAACTTATTTGTTAACCTGTTAAATATCTTGCTTTCTTTATTAGGCAATCGAGACTAAAACAGGCAAGCGAAAATAAGTCGATTTGACTTTAGCCATACAACAAACCCGCCGATTCTGGCGGGTTTGTTGTATCTGGGCTTTACTCTACTTGGTCGCGTCAAGAGATGGCGTCAAATTTCTGTTTTTCTAATCGTCGTTGACGAAAAAAGTCGCTGAGCAGTTTCCCACACTCATGAGCTAAAATGCCATGACTCACAATGCAGTGATGATTGAGTTTTTGTTCTGCCATCAGGTCGATGACACTGCCACAACAACCAGTTTTGTGATCGCTGGCACCATAAACCAGTCTGGCAATACGTGCATGCTGAATTCCGCCAGTGCACATTGCACAAGGTTCAAGCGTGACATAAAGTGTGCAATCCACCAGCCTGTAGTTGTTGAGGTGATGTGCTGCCTGGCGTAGCGCTTGAATCTCAGCATGTGCGCTCGGGTCATTGAGACCAATCGGTGTATTAAATCCGCGTCCAATCACAACACCATCTTTTACTACAATCGCACCTACTGGAACTTCTCCAGCTTGTCCGGCTTGTTGGGCAAGCGTGATGGCCAGCCGCATAAAGTCTTCGTCAGTGGTGTGCATTATTTCTGGCTGCTCTTGTCGGCGATGCGTATTAAAATATAAACCAGCCCCATGATGAAAGCACCTGCCAGCCAGATGCCGATTTCCTCATAGGTGGGCGTGGCATCTTGCACTGGCAGGACAATCAGTTTGCGCAGAAACATCACCAACACCACTTCAACAAAAGTTTCTACCAGGAGTTTATGTCCGCGCAGGTAGCGTATTTCGGCGGAAATCAGTGCTGAGATGGACCACAGCAGCATGAGCGTGCCCAGTGCGTGTAAAAAACCATGCACCAGGTTGTGGGCATAGGCGGCTTCTTTGACATCCAGAAAAAATAGCCAAGTGAACATGATGACTGAAACCGCTAAGGCCAAACCAATGATGATATGGGCAAAGCCGTTCAGCCATAACATGGCATTGATCGCCAGTCGGTTAAGTGGAGCAAATTTTTCAGGCAGTTGTTCTTGCGACATGCGATTTCCTGTGGTTGCTGCAATCCTTGTTATGATAAATCATCTGACCAGTAATTGCTCCAGCGACAGTTGGCAAAGGTGCTTGAGCAGCCACTGCATAGCTTTACCCATGTCGGTTTGCCTTTGTTGGCGCCAGGCGATGAAAACGGGTCCGAGCGGCTTGGGCTCGGCCACTTGCTTGATGACAAGCAACCCTTGACTGGCAGCTTGAAGTGCCATGTTTTTTGGTAAGTAACCAATAGCCACCCCGGAAATCTGTGCTTGCAGCTTGGTTTGCATGTCGGGCACCGTCAAAATATCCTGTCCTGAAAGGATGCCAGAGGTTCTGGGAGGCAGGTTACGTGAACTGTCGGCGGCTGCTACGGCGCGGTATTGCACGATATCGTTCGCGCTGAGCGGCTCATGCATGTTGGCTAAGGGGTGGTGCGGTGCCACAGCAAATACAAAATCCAGTTGTCCGAGCAGGTGGGTGCTAAAGCCGCCGCCTGGCGGTGCGTCTCCAGGGGCGCCTATCGAGATGTCGGCGCGGTTGGATTGCAGTACATCCCAGCTCCCCCCATAGACTTCACGCAATAATTTCACCCGCGTACCCAACCCCTGTGCGTAGAATGCTTCCAGCAGGTCCAGTATGGGTTTGAAGTTGAATAAATCACTGACTGCGATGGTGATGTCTGTTTCTACACCGGTTGCCACCCTGCGTACCCTGCATTCCAGTGCTTGTGCCGCATCAAGCAGGTAACGACCTTCTTTGAGTAGCTCTGCGCCTGCTTCCGTCAATGCTGCGCGGTGACCGCTACGGTCAAACAAGGTAATGCCCAGGTCTTCTTCAAGTTTGCGTATCGTATAGGTGAGGGCAGATGGGACGCGGTAGAGCGATTCTGCGGCTGCAGCGAAGCTGCCCTTGCGGTCAATAGCGTCTATGACCTCAAGCGCTTCGATACTCAGTTTAATGGCCATGCAGGTTCTTCAAAAAAATTGAACAATTGATGCAAAATCTTTTGCTATCACTGATTGAAAGTTATCCATATCATACACTTAACTTTTCAGCAGGAGTGAACAACATGGTCAATATTCGCACGTCTGCATCGCGTGGATACGCCCATCATGGCTGGCTTGAGAGCTACCACAGTTTTTCCTTTGCTGGCTACTATGATCCGGCGCATATGGGCTTTTCGGTGCTACGCGTGATTAACGACGACAAGGTGGCGCCTGCAAACGGATTTGGCATGCACGGGCATCAGGATATGGAAATTATCACCTATATGCTAGCTGGCGAGTTGCGTCATGAAGATAGCATGGGGAATGGCTCTGTAATTCGTGCCGGTGATGTGCAGCGCATGACTGCCGGAACCGGAGTGCGCCACAGTGAAATGAATGCTTCAAGCCAAAGCACCGCCCACTTGCTGCAAATCTGGATTATCCCTGAAACCAACGGCCTGCCGCCAGGGTATGAGGAAAAAAACATTCCACTGACTGAGAAACAGAATCAGTGGCGTTTGATTGCATCGAGAGATGCACGCAACCATTCGCTGCTGGTACATCAGGATTTATCACTCTATACGACGGTTCTGGATGCAGAAAAACAGTTGTCTTTGCATGTGCAGCCAGGCAGGGTTGCTTATGTGCATGTTGCACGTGGTAGCGTAAACGTGGATGGTCAGTCATTGCAGGCCGGCGATGCATTGATGATAGATGCATCGGTCAACCTGAAGCTTGAGGCGCTGGCGGAGGCTGAGATCTTGTGGTTCGATTTGCCGGGTTCTTTGATGAATTGATTTTTTATTTGGTTTGAAGGGGAGTTTTTATGACGCAGGTAGCAGTGGTATATCACAGTGGCTATGGCCACACAGGCGAACAGGCCAAGGCGGTTGCACGTGGCGTGACCAAAGTGCAGGGCGTGACCGTGCATTTATTGAATGTAGACGAGGCGCAACAGCAGTGGGAGTTGCTCAAAGCCAGTGACGCGATTATTTTTGGTAGCCCTACCTATATGGGCTCCGCCTCGGCGCAGTTTAAAGCTTTTATGGATGCCAGCTCCAAAGCCTGGTATATCCGTGACTGGAAAGACAAGATTGCTGCCGGCTTTACCACTTCTGCCAGCCAGAGTGGCGACAAGCTCAGTACATTGGTACAACTGGCAGTATTTGCAGCACAGCATGGCATGATTTGGGTAGGACAAGACTTGCTGCCGGGGAACAATAACAGCAAAGGCTCTGTCAACGATTTGAACCGTTTGGGCAGCTTTTTGGGTGCGATGGCACAAGCCAACTCCGATGAGGGGCCTGATGTTGCGCCTATCCAGAGTGATTTGCTGACTGCCGAACATCTGGGTGAGCGTGTTGCCAGCATCGCCAGGCGTTTTGCAGCTTAATTTTAAATAGAAATAACAAGTGGAGAATCAAATGAAAAAAACATTGATGTTGCTGGCTTTACTGGCGACAAGCCAGGCATGGGCTGCGACCGAGACTTATAATATTGATGCGACGCACAGTTTTGCAAACTTTAGCATTCGTCATGTCGTCTCTAAAACCTCTGGCACTTTTAATGATGTTACCGGGGTCATTACGCTGGATCCGGCTAATCTAAATACGGCTTCAGTGCGTGCTGCGATTAATGTCAGCAGTGTGAATACAGGGTTTGGCAAACGTGACGAGCATATCAAGGCTGATAAATATCTTGATGTCGCCAAATATACCCAGATTCAGTTTGAAAGTACCAAAATCACGGCGAGTAACCAGACGCAGGCAGTCATGCAAGGCAAGTTGACCATGCATGGTGTGACCAAGCTGGTAGATATTCCTGTAAGGGTGTTGGGGTATGGTGCTGACCCATGGGGTGGGCAGCGTGCAGGCTTCGAAGGGCGTATTACACTCAAAGCCTCTGACTACGGCTTTGGCTGGGCGACCGGCGCCAGCGCCCCAGTGGGTGATGATATTGAAATCACCCTGCTGATTGAAGGCGTGAAAGCGAAATAATCTATGGAGAAAAATATGGCATTGGATTTATTTTCACCAGCAACGCTGGGTGCAATTGCTCTGAAAAATCGTATAGTGATGGCCCCGCTCACCCGCAACCGCGCGGCTGAAGGGGGTGTTCCGCAGGCGATGAATGTCACGTATTACGAGCAGCGCGCAACAGCCGGTTTAATTGTGACCGAAGCCACACCGATTTCACCCATGGCGCATGGTTATCCCGCACTGCCGGGAATTTATACTGATGCACAGGTTGCGGGCTGGCGAAAAGTGACCGATGCCGTGCATGCCAAGGGTGGGAAAATAGTCATCCAGTTATGGCATGTAGGCCGTATTTCTCACCCGAGCCTGTTGCCGAATGAAGCCCTGCCAGTGGCGCCCTCAGCGATTAAGCCCGCCGGCAAGGCCTTTACTTATCAGGGCCTGGTAGACTTTGTGACGCCACGTGCACTCGATGCCAATGAGTTGCCGGCTATTGTGCAGGATTATGTGCATGCAACCGAATGTGCCATTGCCGCAGGGTTTGATGGCGTAGAAGTGCATGCCGCCAATGGTTATCTGCTTGATCAGTTCCTGCGAGACGGCACTAATCACCGTCAGGATGCCTATGGGGGTACGGTTGAGAATCGCATGCGCCTGTTGCTGGAAGTAGTGCAGGCAGTTGTTGATACGGTGGGTGCTGACAAGGTGGGTGTTCGCTTGTCGCCGGTGAACCCTTTTAATGACATGAAAGATAGTCAGCCGCAAATCACTTTTAACGCAGTGGCGCAGGCACTTAATCGCTTTAACCTGGCCTATTTGCACGTGGTTGAAGGCGGCATTCATGGCGGTGGCGAGGCGGAGCCATTTGATTTTGTTGCAATGCGCAAGTTGTTCAAAGGTGCGTATATGGCGAACCTCGGTTATGACAAGGCACGTGGCAATGCTGTGATTGCCAGTGGCCATGCGGATTGTGTTGCGTATGGCGTGCCGTTTATTGCCAACCCTGACCTGGTTGCCCGATTTGCCACAGATGCACCTCTGAATGCCGCTGATGCCAACACTTTTTACGGTGGCAGTGAGCAGGGTTATACGGACTATCCATTTCTGGCATAATAAATAAGCGGTTACTTTGGTGACCGCACTTGCCGCTCACGGTGTGCAGGCGTAAAATTCGCGCAACGCGAATCTCTACCTTTCCACGCCACTGCGCACTGTGAGTTTAATTTCTGCATGACAATCACTTCAGCACCTCTTTCCTACCAACAGATTTCGGGTCGAAAAACCATCATTGCCAACTGGAAAATGCATGGCAATCTTGCGCGCAACCAGCACCTCGTTGAAAAGTATCTCGACGGATTGCAATCATTGCATGCCAATGTCGTGGTGTGCGTGCCTTATCCCTATCTGGCGCAAATTCAGTCATTTTTGCAAGGCACGCATCTCGCTTGGGGTGCGCAAAACGTGGCCAAGTTTGAAGAGGGGGCCTACACCGGCGAGGTGAGCGCTGAAATGTTGCGTGACTTTGGTGCGCAATATGTGATTATTGGACACTCTGAGCGAAGTACCGCTTATTGCGAATCTGACGAAAATATTGCGGAAAAATTTATGATGGCCAAGCGCCATGGCTTGACGCCAGTGTTGTGTGTAGGGGAAACCTTGCTTGAGCGCGAGGCAGGTGTGATGGAGAGGGTGGTTGGCCGGCAGCTGGAAACCATTGTCAGATTGTTTGGCGGTGAGGCGTTTGCAGATACCATTGTTTCGTATGAGCCGATCTGGGCGATTGGCACCGGCTTGGCAGCCACCGCGGAGCAGGCGGTGGCCATGCACCAGTTTATTCGCGATACGATTGCCGGGGCCAGTAAATCTGCAGCCGCATCGCTAAAAATCCTCTACGGGGGCAGCGTAAACCCGCAAAATGCGATACAATTACTGCATCAGAAGGAAATAGACGGTGCACTGGTTGGACGATGCTCGCTGGAAGCTGGGCAATTTATAAAAATTTGCCAATCAGTCCCCTCTTGATAGCGAAAACGCCAAAAGCTGGCTCGTTATTACAAATTAATGGATTAAAAAAGTTATGGAAAACGTCATTCTCGTCATTCATGTGTTGGCTGCTGCTGCAGTGATTGGCTTGGTCTTGTTACAACACGGCAAGGGTGCAGACATGGGTGCTGCATTTGGTAGCGGTGCATCAGGTAGTCTGTTTGGTGTGTCTGGTTCGTCAAACTTGCTCAGTAAGCTAACATCAATTTTTATTACCGTATTTTTTGCAACCAGTTTGACTTTGGCCTTTATGTCCAGTCATCGGGTGTCTACAGGGAGCGTAGTTAAATCTGCGGTAACTCAAGAGGCGCCAGCAACGGCAGTGTCGACAGAATCTGCCAAGCCGGTTGAAAATACACCTAAAGATATTCCTAATTAATTTTCAGCCGTCGTGGTGGAATTGGTAGACACGCTATCTTGAGGGGGTAGTGACGAAAGTCGTGCGAGTTCGAGTCTCGCCGACGGCACCAGTGATGAACTCTTTGCTGAGAGATTGGTCACTGTTAAGGTTGTTAAAAGGGATTGTTTTCTGTTTGCAGTTGGGGCAGAGTGGGCTGTCATGCTAAAAAATACTTTTTAAGTGATTGATTAAGGCGAATCAGTGTTAGAAAACTATTTCCCGATTCTAATGTTTATCTTGGTGGGCCTGGGTGTTGGCTTAGGGCCACTTGTCCTCGGTAAAATTGTCTCTCCACATCGTCCTGATGCGGAAAAAAACTCTCCTTACGAATGTGGCTTTGAGGCTTTTGAAGATGCGCGCATGAAGTTCGATGTTCGCTACTATCTGGTTGCCATTCTGTTTATTCTGTTTGATCTCGAAATTGCTTTTCTATTTCCATGGGCGGTAGTTATCCAGGAAATTGGAGCAGCAGGGTTTTGGGCGATGATGGTTTTCTTGTTTGTGTTAGTGGTTGGCTTCATTTTTGAATGGATGAAGGGTGCCCTTGAGTGGGACTGATCGGAATGGGATTGATGCAAAATGAGCATTGAAGGCGTATTGGAAAAAGGCTTTGTCACAACCACGCTGGATACGGTGATTAACTATACCCGTACCGGATCATTGTGGCCGATGACATTTGGCTTGGCGTGTTGTGCGGTGGAAATGATGCATGCCGGAGCGTCCCGCTATGATCTGGACCGTTTTGGTATTGTATTCAGACCCAGTCCGCGACAATCAGATGTGATGATTGTGGCTGGTACGCTGGTTAACAAGATGGCGCCAGCCTTGCGCAAGGTCTATGACCAGATGGCTGAACCACGCTGGGTAATTTCCATGGGCAGCTGTGCCAACGGCGGGGGTTATTATCATTATTCCTATGCTGTGGTTCGTGGCTGTGACCGCATTGTACCGGTGGATGTCTATGTACCAGGTTGCCCGCCGACTGCAGAAGCTCTGCTTTACGGCATCATCCAGTTGCAGAAAAAAATCAAACGTACTAACACGATCGCAAGAAGCTAAATCATGTCTGCAAAACTCGAACATTTGTCTGCACAACTCAAGCTTGCCTTGGGAGATACCCTAGTCAGGCTAGAGCATAAGCTAGACGAGATCACCGTGGAAGTGGCTGCAAAGCATTTGACGGTGGCTGCTGAAAAGCTTAAAGCGCATGCTGAACTCCAATTTGAGCAGTTGATTGATTTATGCGGCGTTGATTATTCAGAGTATGCCGATGGATTGTGGGAAGGTCCACGCTTTGCTGTGGTCATACATTTATTGTCTGTCAGCTTGAATCAACGCGTGCGTCTAAGAGCATTTGCGACCGATGATGGTTTCCCTGTGTTCCCAACCCTGGTGGATGTGTGGCCAGTTGCAAACTGGTTTGAGCGGGAAGCCTTTGACCTCTATGGCATGATGTTTGAAAACCACCCCGATTTGCGTCGATTGCTTACTGACTATGGATTTGTCGGTCACCCTTTCCGTAAAGATTTTCCGATGATTGGTAATGTCGAAATGCGTTATGACCCGGTACAGCAACGCGTGATTTATCAGCCGGTCTCCATCGACTTAAGAAATAATGTACCGCGCGTGATTCGTGAAGAAGGAGCGCACCGTGGCTGAGATTAAAAACTACACCATGAACTTCGGTCCGCAGCACCCAGCGGCTCACGGTGTATTGCGCTTGGTGCTGGAGTTAGACGGTGAGGTGATTCAGCGTGCTGATCCGCATATCGGCTTGTTGCATCGTGCCACTGAAAAATTGGCTGAAAACCGTACCTACCTGCAAAGCGTACCCTATATGGATCGGCTGGACTATGTGTCCATGATGGCCAATGAGCATGCTTATGTGATGGCCATCGAGAAAATGCTGGGTATTAGCGTGCCTGAACGTGCACAATATATCCGTGTGATGTTTGATGAAATCACACGTGTACTGAATCATTTGTTGTGGTTGGGCGCCCATGCACTGGACGTCGGTGCCATGACTGTCTTCCTGTATGCTTTCCGTGAGCGAGAAGATTTATTTGATGTCTATGAAGCTGTTTCGGGTGCACGCATGCATGCAGCTTACTACCGTCCTGGTGGCGTGTATCGTGACTTACCGGAGAAAATGCCGCAACACGAAACAACCAAGTTCCGCAGTGCAGATGAGATCAAGAAGCTGAACGAAAATCGTCAGGGTTCCGTGCTGGACTTTATTGAAGACTTCACGACGCGCTTTCCAGCGTATGTGGACGAATATGAAACCTTGCTGACGGATAACCGTATCTGGAAACAGCGTACCGTAGGTATTGGTGTGGTTAGCCCTGAGCGCGCGCTGGCATTAGGCATGACAGGTGCCATGTTGCGCGGTTCTGGCATTGCTTGGGATTTGCGTAAAAAGCAGCCGTATGAAGTCTACGCTAAGATGGATTTCGATATTCCAGTAGGTGTGAATGGTGACTGTTATGACCGTTACCTGGTGCGTATCGAGGAAATGCGACAATCCAACCGTATTATCAAGCAGTGTGTGGATTGGTTGCGCAAACATCCAGGCCCCGTCATTACCGATGACAATAAAGTGGCCCCGCCAAATCGCGAGGGCATGAAAACCAATATGGAAGACTTGATTCATCACTTCAAATTGTTTACAGAGGGGTTTCACGTCCCGGCCGGAGAAGCTTATGCGGCTGTTGAACACCCCAAAGGCGAGTTTGGTATTTACATGATCTCTGATGGTGCCAATAAACCTTATCGTTTGAAAATTCGTGCACCGGGATTTCCTCATCTGGCAGCATTGGACGAGATGACACGTGGTCACATGATTGCCGATCTGGTGGCAATTATCGGGACACAGGATATTGTGTTCGGCGAAATTGACAGATAAGCGGCGTAAACAGAACAGCAAGGGTCAAGCATGTTAAGTGCAGAAGCAATTGAAAAAATAGAATACGAACTGGCCAAATACCCCAAGGATAGACGTCAGGCAGCTGTGATGTCGGCCCTGCGTATCGTACAAATCGAACGTGGCTGGTTGTCCAAGGAAAGTGTTACGGATGTTGCCAAATATCTGGGTATTCCCGAGATTGCGGCGATGGAAGTGGCTTCATTTTACAATATGTACGACCTGCAACCTGTCGGTCAATATAAAATTACGGTCTGTACCAATATTTCCTGTATGTTGCGTGGTTCTGATGAAATTGTTGATCATTTGCAGCATACATTAGGCGTGGGCTTTAACGAAGTGACTGCTGATGGCAAGTTCTGCATTAAAGAGGGTGAATGCATGGGTTGTTGTGGTGGCGCACCATTATTACACGTCAACAATACCCACATGCACGAGTTTTTGACCACTGAAAAAGTGGATGCCCTGCTAGAAGAACTGAATAAAGGCTGAAGGAACTCGAATAATGGCTGAGCAAACCACAAAAATGGCAACGCGCAAATCCTCTTCTGCTAAAAAAGCGGCTCGTCCAGTCGTCATGACTGACCTGACAGGTCAGACGCTGGTTACGCTACGTACACTTAATGAGAAAAATCCTGCCTCGCTGGCTACCTACGAAAAATTGGGTGGATATGCTCAGCTCAAGCGACTGGTCACAGAAAAAATCAAGGCCCCAGAGATCATTAATCAGGTGAAAGTCTCAAACCTGCGTGGTCGCGGTGGGGCCGGTTTTCCCACCGGATTGAAGTGGAGTTTTATGCCGCGCTATTACGACGGCACAAAATACCTGGTCTGTAATACGGACGAAGGCGAGCCTGGTACATTTAAAGACCGTGACATTATTCGCTATAACCCGCACCAGTTAATTGAAGGCATGGCGATTGCAGCTTACACTCTGGGTGCGCGCGTCGGTTACAACTATATCCATGGTGAAATCTGGCAGGATTACGAGATTTTTGAAGCGGCACTGGCTGAAGCGCGCGAAGCGGGCTATCTGGGTGAAAACTTGTTTGGCAGCAACTTCAGCTTTGATTTATATGCCGTGCATGGCTATGGTGCGTATATTTGCGGAGAAGAAACTGCGCTGATTGAATCGATTGAAGGCAAAAAGGGTCAGCCACGTTTTAAGCCACCGTTTCCTGCCAGTTATGGCGTATTTGGCAAGCCGACCAATGTGAATAATACCGAGAGTTATGCCTCTATTCCATGGATTATGCAGCATGGTGGCCAAGCATTTGCTGACCTCGGTGTGCCTAACTCCGGTGGAAGCAAGTTATTCTCGGTTTCCGGTCATGTCGAAAAACCGGGTAACTATGAAATCAGGATGGGCACGCCATTTAAAGAACTGCTGGAAATGGCCGGTGGAATCTGGAAAGGGCGCCAGTTGAAAGCTGTCATCCCTGGCGGCCCATCAACAGCAGTGATGCCTGCCCGCGCAATTGAAAATGCCACTATGGATTATGATGGCTTAAGCAAAGCAGGTTCCAGCCTGGGCGCTGGTTCAATGATTGTGATGGACGACACTACTTGTATGGTCAAAACGCTCAAACGATTGAGCTACTTTTTTTACGAAGAAAGCTGTGGTCAGTGTACGCCTTGCCGCGAAGGCACCGGCTGGGTTTATCGTATTATTGAACGTATTGTTGACGGCAAAGGCAAGATGGAGGATCTGGATCTGCTGACTGACCTCAGCAATAACATTTCCGGACGTACCATTTGTGCGTTGGGTGATGCAGCAGCGACGCCGGTACTCAGTTTTATCAAGCACTTCCGCCCAGAGTTTGAGTATTACATTCAGCATGGTAAATCCATGGTGGATGGAAAATAAATTAAAGATGGACCACAAAAAATCTATTTTTGAGTGTTTGACTGCAATTTTGTCAATGCGCAACAAATAAGTTTTAGAGATAGCAGACATGTTAAACATCGAAATTGACGGCAAACCACTAGAAGTCGAACACGGCAGCACCATCATTGATGCTGCAGATGCCGCAGGCATTGCCATCCCGCGCTTCTGTTACCACAAGAAACTGTCAGTGGCTGCTAACTGCCGCATGTGTCTGGTGCAGGTCGAGAAATTCAACAAACCACTGCCTGCCTGTGCAACGCCAGTGGCGGATGGTATGAAAATCTATACTCGCAGCAAGGCAGCGGTCGAGGCCCAGCAAAGCGTGATGGAGTTCCTGTTGATCAACCATCCGCTGGATTGCCCCATTTGTGACCAAGGCGGTGAGTGTGACTTGCAGGATATCGCAGTTGCCTATGGTGCCTCCGGTTCTCGCTACACTGAAGAGAAACGTGTGGTCTTTAACAAGAATATCGGCCCGCTGGTCAGTACTGACATGACGCGTTGCATTCAATGTACACGTTGTGTGCGCTTCCTCAAGGAAGTTGGTGGCATGCAGGAGTTGGGGATGGTGGGGCGAGGCGAACATGCGGAAATTACTGCGTATGTTGATCAGTCCGTGAACTCGGAACTCAGTGGCAACATTATTGATTTATGTCCTGTTGGCGCATTGACCAGCAAACCTTTCCGTTATTCTGCCCGTAGCTGGGAACTCACACGGAGATCGTCGATTGCGCCGCATGATGGTTTGGGTTCTCACATTGAAGTGCATGTGAAAGATCACAAGGTCATGCGTGTATTACCGCGTGAAAAAGAGTCAATTAACGAGTGCTGGTTGTCAGACCGTGACCGCTTCTCTTACGAAGGTCTCAACAGTCCCGACCGTTTAAAAGTGCCAATGATCAAGCACAACGGTCAGTGGCAGGAAACAGACTGGAAAACGGCGCTGGAATTTGCAGCAGGCCAACTCAAAGACATTACCAAGCAGTATGGCGGCGATGCACTGGGTGTACTGGTTTCACCTAACAGCACGATGGAAGAAGGCTATCTGATCAAGCAACTGTCTGAAGGGCTTGGTTGTGGTAATGTGGATTATCGTCTGCGCCAGACGGATTTTCGTCTCGATGGCAAGCGAACCGGCACGCCATGGATGGGCTGTAATATTCAGGAAATAGAAGAACTGGATCGTATTTTGCTGATCGGTTCAAATATCCGTAACGAGCACCCACTACTGGCTCAGCGGATTCGTAAAGCGGTGGCCAATGGTGCCGAATTGTGTATCGTCAGCCCGCTCGACAATGATCCATTGATGGACGTGGCACATAAAGTGATTGTGCGTCCGAATGATATGGTCAATGTCCTGGGACAGATTCTGAAAGCCATGTCCGGCCTGCAAAAACTCTCGCTGTGCTTGCCGCCGACATTAAATACCTTGCTTGAAGAAATTAAAGTCCGTCCTAATACGCAGAAAATTGCCGAATGCTTGGCCGGGATCAGTGAAGAACTGATTCTGATCGCGCCTAAAGTCGGAATTTTTCTGGGGAACATGGCCTTGAGCGACCCTCGGTTTACAGAAATGTATAGCATGGCCGAAGCCATCGGCGGCATTACGGGTGCAAAAGGCGGTATTTTGCCGCCTGCCGCCAACAGCACTGGCATGCATTTGATGGGTGTGATGCCATCCGCGACAGGCATGCATGCACGCGCGATGATTGAAGTGCCACGCAAGGCATATTTATTACTGAATATCGAGCCTGAGCTGGATTGCCAGCATGCAGCGCTGGCTACAGATGCCATGGCGAAAGCCGAGTGCGTGATTGCGCTGACAGCTTATAAATCAGCTGCGCTTGAAAATGCTGACATTCTGCTGCCCATCGCGCCATTTACTGAAACTTCCGGCACGTTTATGAGTATGGAGGGTCGCGTACAAAGCTTCCAGGCAGTCACCAGACCGCTAGGCGAATGTCGTCCGGCATGGAAAGTATTACGTGTACTGGCCAATACACTGGGTTTAAATGGTTTCGATTACAACAGTTCTGAAGAAGTTAAAAACAAAATTTTCCATGGCGAAAAACCTTCAGCATTGGTATGGCGCAGCCTCAATAACAACCTGAAAGAACTGGTTGAGATTCAGATCAATATCAAAAAAGAAGGCTTGCAACGGATTGGGGAAGTGCCGCAATACGAATCTGATCCGATTGTGCGACGCTCACCGCCACTGCAAAAGACCAAATATAATATTCGTCCGATGGCGCGCATGCATGCAGACCAGTTGACTGAACTTGGACTACAGGACGGTGATCTGGTGGTTGCGTACCAGGATAAAGGCAGTGCGCTTCTCAAGGTTCGCCTCGATAACCATGTAGCCAAAGGCTGCGTACGGGTGGCCGCGGCGCACCCGTTGACTGCTGGTCTGGGCGATCTGATGGGGGATATCACCATAGAAAAAGCCTCCACAGAGCATGCCGCTCTTTACGAAAAACAACTGACTGAGATGGCGTAACATGCAATTCTTTGCTCAACTTTTTGGCTCTTACTGGACAGACGTGCAACTGGTGGTGTGGACGTTGATAAAAATCGTTGCCATTGTGTTGCCTTTGATGATTGCCGTGGCTTACTTGACGCTGGCTGAGCGTAAGGTGATTGGCTATATGCAGGTGCGGATTGGTCCTAACCGCGTGGGCTATTTTGGCTTGCTGCAGCCGCTGGCAGATGGCCTGAAGTTACTGTTCAAGGAAATTATCCTGCCAACGGCTTCGAGCAAGGCGCTGTTTTTTATTGGCCCGATTCTGGCCATTGCACCGGCATTTGCGGCGTGGGCCGTGGTGCCATTTGATAGCACACTGGTATTAGCCAATATTGATGCCGGTTTGCTTTATATTCTGGCCATGACATCGGTGGCTGTGTACGGGGTGATTATTGCGGGATGGGCTTCCAACTCAAAATATGCGTTTCTCGGCTCTCTGCGTTCCGCGGCACAGATTGTTTCTTATGAAATAGCGATGGGATTTACCCTGGTGGGTGTCTTAATGTGTGCCAATTCGCTCAATCTCGGCAAAATTGTCATGGGGCAGGAGGGTGGTTTCTGGCACTGGTACTTTATTCCATTGTTTCCGCTGTTTATTGTGTATTTCATCAGTGCCGTGGCAGAAACCAACCGCGCACCTTTTGACGTGGCGGAAGGTGAATCTGAAATTGTAGCCGGCTTTCACGTTGAATATTCCGGCATGGCATTTGCAGTGTTTTTCCTGGCCGAGTATGCCAACATGATTCTGGTGTCAGCCCTGGCTGCCCTCATGTTTCTGGGGGGCTGGTTATCGCCTGTACCTTTCCTGCCTGACAGTGTGTTATGGCTACTGGCCAAGATTGCATTTCTGCTATTCCTGTTCTTATGGTTCCGAGCGACCTTCCCGCGTTATCGCTATGACCAGATCATGCGTCTGGGCTGGAAAGTATTTATCCCGATCACACTGGTATGGATTGTGGTGGTCGCTGCAATGATGCAAACCCAATGGGCTTATTTGTTCCATTGATGGTGGAATCGGATTGAATTTTGAGACAACAACCTTATGTTGAACACAATTAAAAACACACTGGGAAGTTTGATGTTATGGGAAATGCTCAAAGGCATGGCCCTGACTGGACGCTATTTCTTTGCTAAAAAGATCACCATTCAATATCCTGAAGAGCGTACACCGCAATCCAATCGTTTCCGTGGATTACATGCCCTGCGTCGTTATCCGAACGGTGAAGAACGTTGTATTGCCTGCAAATTGTGTGAAGCGGTATGCCCGGCGCTTGCGATCACGATTGAGTCAGAACAACGCGAAGACAATACGCGCCGAACCACCCGATATGACATCGACCTGACCAAGTGCATTTTCTGCGGATTCTGTGAAGAATCCTGCCCGGTTGACAGTATTGTGGAAACCCGTATTTTTGACTATCACGGCGAACAGCGTGGTGATTTGCTTTACACCAAAGAAATGCTGCTGGCCGTGGGTGATAAATACGAAGCACAAATTGCAGCTGATCGCGCACAAGATAAATCTTATCGATAAGCTGACAGGAAAATAATCATGATGTTTACCGATGTTGTATTTTATGTGTTGGCGGCGATATTGCTGCTCTCAGGCCTGCGTGTGATTACCACGCGTAATCCGGTGCACGCTGCTTTGTTTCTGGTGCTGGCTTTTTTTACTGCGGCAGGCATCTGGTTATTGTTGCAGGCCGAATTTCTTGCTATTGCGCTGATTCTTGTCTATGTAGGCGCCGTGATGGTGCTGTTCCTGTTTGTGGTGATGATGCTCGATATTAACATCGACAAATTACGCGAAGGCTTTTGGGAGTATCTCCCCATGGCAGGCACTATCGGTTTGCTGATGATTGTTGAAATGGGCATGGTTTTGGCGGAAAAGAACCTGCGCCCAAGCCAGGCAGTGACTTTGCCACCTAACTACAGCAATACAGCTGAATTGGGAAAAGTGCTTTACACCGATTATCTGTTACCGTTTGAGTTGGCTTCCGTTGTGTTGCTGGTGGCCATGATTGCCGCCATCGTGTTGACATTGCGCGATCGTAAAGACAGCAAATCCATGAATCCGGCCGATCAGGTGAAGGTAAAACGTAATGACCGCCTACGCATCATTTCCATGCCTGCAGAAGTTGAGCCAGAGCACGTGGCGCCAGAGGAGGAGAAATAATATGGTCGGTTTGTCGCATTATCTGATTCTGGGGGCCTTGATGTTTGGCATCAGCGTGATTGGTATTTTTCTTAATCGCAAGAACGTCATTATCTTGCTCATGGCCATTGAGCTCATGTTGCTGGCCGTGAATCTTAACTTCATTGCTTTTTCGCACTATCTGAACGATATTGCCGGGCAGGTATTTGTTTTCTTTATTCTGACGGTGGCTGCTGCAGAATCTGCCATTGGTTTGGCGATTCTGGTGGTGTTGTTCCGTAATCTGCGTACCATCAACGTGGACGATCTGGATCAATTAAAAGGTTAAGTGGTGATGACAATAAAACAAATCCTGATGCTGATTCCACTGTTGCCTTTAATGGCTGCGGCCGTGGTGGGTATTTTTCGTAATTATTTACCACGCACGCTTGCCCATGTGCTGACGATTGCAGGGGTTGCAGCTTCCTGCGCCTTGTCCGTGTATGTGTTTAACCAGACACTCAATGGCTTCAGCCTGAATGAGTCAGTGTATACCTGGCTCAATTCAGGGGATATCCATTTTGAAGTAGGTTTTTTGATTGATAATCTGAGCGCCATGATGATGGTGGTTGTGACTTTTGTGTCGCTGATGGTGCATATTTACACCATCGGCTATATGGAAGAAGACCCGGGTTACAGCCGTTTCTTCAGTTATATATCCCTGTTTACGTTTTCCATGCTGATGCTGGTCATGAGCAATAACTTTATGCAGCTGTTCTTTGGCTGGGAGGCGGTGGGGCTGGTGTCTTATTTGCTGATTGGCTTCTGGTTTACTCGTCCGACCGCCATTTATGCCAACCTTAAAGCGTTTCTGGTGAACCGTGTGGGGGATTTCGGCTTCCTGCTGGGCATTGGCATGGTGCTGTATTACTTTGGCAGCCTCGATTATGCAACGGTTTTTCAACGTGCGCCTGAGTTAGCCAATACGCAGGTCAACCTGCTTGGAAACACTTCATGGTCCCTCATGACAGTCACCTGTTTACTGCTGTTTGTGGGGGCCATGGGCAAATCGGCACAAGTGCCGTTACATGTCTGGCTACCTGACTCCATGGAAGGCCCAACCCCGATTTCCGCCCTGATTCACGCGGCGACCATGGTGACGGCAGGTATATTTATGGTGGCACGCATGTCACCCTTGTACGAGTTGTCTACCACTGCCTTGTCGACAGTGATGGTGATTGGTGCCATTACTGCATTGTTTATGGGTTTTCTGGGCATTATCCAGAACGATATCAAGCGCGTGGTGGCCTATTCTACCTTATCTCAACTCGGCTATATGACCGTAGCCTTGGGCGCATCGGCTTACTCAGTCGCCATTTTTCACCTGATGACACACGCTTTCTTTAAAGCGCTCCTGTTCCTTGGTGCTGGCTCTGTGATTATGGGTATGCACCATGATCAGGATATCCGCAACATGGGTAACCTGAAAAAATACCTGCCCATTACCTGGATTACTTCGTTGATTGGATCACTCGCATTGATCGGCACGCCATTCTTCGCAGGCTTCTACTCAAAAGACAGTATTATCGAGGCGGTAGAGCTCTCACACATCCCGGGCAGCGGTTTTGCCTATTTTGCTGTGATTGTCGGCGTGTTTGTCACCGCGTTTTATTCTTTCCGCCTGTATTTTTTGGTGTTCCACGGCAAAGAAAAATGGCGCCAACCGCACCAAACACAGGATGCGCATCTTAACGCCACTGACAATGCTAAACATGACACGCAAGAAGATAGCCATGCGCACGATGACCATACGCATGACGATGCCCACCATCATGGCCTTGGCCCTAATGATGATCCACACGAGCCAGGCTGGGTGGTGACACTCCCATTGATCCTGCTCGCCATCCCGTCATTCATTATTGGCTATATTGCGATAGAACCCATGTTATTTGGCACATTCTTCAATAACGTCATTTTCGTTAATGCTGAAAGTCATCCGGCCATGGCGCATCTGGCGCACCATTACCATGAGATGATGCATAGTCCTGCCGGCATGGCGATGCATGGCTTGACCAGTTTGCCATTTGCTCTGGCAGCTTCCGGTGTCCTGTTGTCCTGGTTTTTCTACATGAAGCGTCCGGATATTCCGGCCGCTATCAAGCAACGCTGCAACCTGATTTACCAAGTGCTCGAAAACAAGTATGGCTTTGACAGCTTTAATGAAAAATTCTTTGCCAATGGTTCTCGCTATCTCGGTAAGCTGTTGTGGCAGTTTGGCGATATCACCCTGATTGATGGTGCCATGGTCAATGGCACCGCAAGAGTTATGGGTAAAATAGCTGCCAGGGTCCGTCATTTGCAATCCGGTTTAATCTATCACTACGCCTTTGCCATGATTATTGGCGTATTCCTCTTCATGACCTTTTTTATCAAAATTAACTGATGATGCAAGCCGACCTCAATAGTATTTCATGGTTAAGCCTGGCAATCTGGATACCGGTTGTTTCCGGTATGCTGGTACTGCTGCTCGGTGGTGACCACAAAGCAACACTGACCCGCTGGGTGGCATTGGTGGGCAGCCTCGTCAGTTTCCTGGTGACCATACCGCTATACACCCTGTTTGATGTGAAAGACGGATTCTTCCAGTTTGAAGAATTATTGCCATGGATTCCCGCATTCAATATGCATTATCACCTCGGTATTGATGGCTTTTCATTGCCATTGGTGCTGTTGACCAGCTTTACCACGGTGATTGTGGTGCTGGCTGGCTGGGAAGTGATCACCAAACACGTGGCCCAATACATGGCCGCATTCCTGATTATGAGTGGCATCATGATCGGCGTCTTTACTGCACTGGATGCCATTCTGTACTACGTGTTCTGGGAAGCCATGTTGATCCCGATGTTCCTGGTGATTGGTATCTGGGGTGGCCCTAATCGCGTCTACGCAACGGTGAAGTTTTTCTTGTACACCTTGCTTGGCTCCTTGCTGATGCTGGTGGCGTTTATCTATTTGTATCACCAAACTGGCAGTTTCGAACTGGCTGACTTTTACCTGCTGCCGATTTCACTACATGCACAGATTCTGATTTACATTGCCTTCTTCATGGCATTTGCAGTAAAAATCCCCATGTGGCCTGTACACACCTGGTTACCTGACGCACACGTGGAAGCGCCTACAGGGGGGTCTGTAGTCCTGGCCGCGATTGCCCTGAAGCTGGGTGGTTACAGCTTCTTGCGCTTTGCCATGCCGATTGCACCAGATGCCGCGCATTACTTTACGCAGGCGATGGTGGTGTTGTCATTGATCGCGGTGGTCTACATCGCATTGGTGGCGCTGGTGCAAAAAGACATGAAGAAGCTGATTGCTTACTCTTCGATTTCTCATATGGGCTTTGTTACGCTGGGCTTTTTTATGTTCAGCCAGCTGGCACTGGAAGGCGCGGTCATGCAAATGATCTCCCACGGCTTTATCTCAGCTGCGATGTTCCTGTGTGTGGGCGTGTTGTATGACCGCGTGCACAGTCGCGAGATTTCCGCTTATGGCGGCGTGGTGAACACCATGCCGGTGTTTGCAGGCTTTGCGGTGCTGTTTGCGATGGCCAACAGTGGCCTGCCTGGCACCTCTGGTTTTGTGGGGGAGTTTATGGTGATCCTTGCCGCAGTAAAATTCAATTTCTGGGTGGCTTTCTTCGCCGCCTCTACATTGATTTTTGGTGCAGCCTATACCTTGTGGATGACCAAGCGTGTATTTTTTGGCGAAGTCGCCAACCATCACGTGGCAGAGCTCACAGACCTGAACAAGCGTGAGTTTCTGATTCTCGCTATTTTGGCGATTCTGGTGATTGGATTTGGGGTTTATCCACAACCGATTACTGAAGTAATGCAGGCAACCAGTGCAGAGTTTCTGAAACACATGGCAATCTCAAAATTGCCGGTCACTGGTTATTAAAAGCAGGATGTTAAAAAATGGATAATATGCAATTCGACTTGCTAACCCTGTTGCCGGAAATGGTGGTACTGGCCATGGCCATGTTTATCCTGTTGCTGGATTTGTTTATCCTGCCGCAGAACCGTTTTATCATTTACGGGCTGAGCCAGTTCACCTTATTCGCCGCGGCTTTTTTCACCTTTAAAACACATACACCGGCCGTCGGCTTTGCCTTCAACCACATGTTTATCGATGACACGCTTGCAGATGTCATCAAACTGATGATGTACCTCGGTACCTCACTCATTTTTGTGTATACCCGCAAGTACTTGCAAGATCGGAATCTGTATCGTGGTGAATTTTATGCCATGGTGCTGTTTGGTCTGCTTGGCATGATGATCATGGTCTCTGGCCATAGCATGTTGACGATTTACATGGGGCTTGAGTTGTTATCCCTATGTTTGTATTCGCTGGTCGCATTTGACCGTGACAACAAGCAAGCTTCTGAAGCAGCCATGAAATATTTTGTATTGGGTGCGCTGGCGTCTGGTATGTTGTTATATGGCATGAGCATGCTATATGGCATGACAGGCAGCCTGGATGTGGCTGATATTGCCAACAGCATCATGCAGCATCAGGGCAAGAGCCCGGTAATGATTATGGGTCTGGTATTTGTGGTGGCCGGAATTGCCTTTAAATTTGGCGCAGTGCCTTTTCAGATGTGGGTGCCGGATGTTTATCAAGGCGCACCGACGCCGATGACATTGATTATTGGGTCAGTGCCGAAACTTGCCGCCTATGCGATGACAGTGCGTTTGCTGGTGCAAGGGCTGCACCCGCTGGCCCAGGACTGGCAGGACATGATGTTACTGATGGCGGTGCTTTCTATAGTCATTGGTAATTTCAGTGCGATTGTTCAAACCAACCTGAAGCGCATGCTTGCGTATTCCACCATCTCGCATGTGGGCTTCATCATGTTTGGTTTTATGAGTGCCAACGCCAATGGATTTGCTTCCAGCTTTTTCTACATCAGTACTTATGTGCTGATGTCGATTGCTGGCTTCGGTATTATTCTGTTGCTTAGCCGTCAGGGATTTGAAGCCGAGCAGATCGATGATCTCAAGGGCTTGAACCAGAAGAACCCATGGATTGCCTTCCTGATGTTGATCATCATGTTCAGCATGGCTGGTATTCCACCTACAGTGGGTTTTTATGCCAAGTTTACGGTATTGCAGGCTGCCTGGCAGGCAGGGTTTACTTGGGCTGTCGTGTCGGCAGTACTGATGGCAGTGATCGGTGCATTCTATTATCTTAATATTGTGCGAAAAATGTATTTTGATGCACCGGTCGGGTCGCAAGTTGCCATCACGGCACCGATGGATATGCGCTTTATTCTGAGTGTACATGCCCTGGGACTGCTTGGTCTCGGCTTGTTCCCGGAAAGCTTGTTAGGTGTCTGTGGACGCAGTCTGCTCATGAGTTTGCAATAAGCGTCGTCTATGTTAGTCAAATTACTCTTATTGCTGCTGATGCTGTTTTTTGCCAATCTGGGCTGGATTTCGGATAAATGGCTCGGTTTGTATGGCTCTGTGCAGCACTTGTGGCAGCGTTTTGCCGAACTGTTAATGGCTTACTTCATCATGCTAGGGATTGCTGTTCTGGTGGAACGCAGTGTGATGGGGCAAGTCTGGCCGCAAGGCTGGGAGTTTTATAGCATTACGCTGGCATTGTTTATTGTGCTGTCCTTTCCAGGTTTTATCTATCGCATGCTTTGGAAATAAGCGTGCGTCACATTAATTTCACGAATCCTTCACGTTAATTTCAAGCATGGCAGTCAGACTACGCTAAAACGAAGCGTAGTTACGGGTAGACACCCGTTAAGGAGCTGTGATGCTAAAACTGCAACATTATCTGGGCTGGGCACAATCTTTGGATAGCCGCTTGTGTGTCAAGGTTAGCCACACTGGCCAATACCGGTGTATCAGGCAGATTTTCCGCACCATCTCAAGAATGGGCGATGGGATGTTCTGGTATATCCTGATGGCGGTGATTGCAGTGACGCAAGGTCAGTCCGGACTATATGTATGTTTGCATATGCTCACCGCAGGCTTGACGGGTACCTTGGTTTACAAATGGCTGAAGCACCGTACCAGTCGTCCGCGCCCATTTCAGGTCAGGCAGGATGTATTGCTGAGCGGTACCCCACTGGATTATTTCAGTTTTCCCTCAGGTCACACCCTGCATGCTGTGGCCTTTGGCATGGTGGCAGTACAACATTACCCGCAACTGTTTCCTGTCATCTATCCGTTTGTATTACTGGTGGGCATGTCACGCGTCGTGCTAGGCTTGCACTACCCCAGCGATGTATTGGCAGGGGCCGCTATTGGTTACGGCCTGGTGTTGCTGTATGCGCATGTGTTTTGAACAGCAATCTTTTAAAAATTGGCAGCGACCAGCGTCAGGCATGTAATTTCTGAGGGTGCTCCAAAGCGTTTGGGAGGTCCCCAATAACCGGTACCACGGCTGACATATACCCATAAGTTCTCAAGGCGATGCATGCCTGCCGTGTAAGGTTGCTGCAAAGGTACAAAGTAGTTCCATGGCCAGAACTGACCTCCATGTGTATGTCCTGACAGCTGGAGATCAAATCCTGCCGCGGATGCGGCTTGCGCACTGCGCGGTTGGTGTGCCAGCAGAATGCTGGGTGCTGCCTGTGGGGCACCGGCCATCGCCGCATGCGGGTCACTGTGGTGGTGGTCATAAAAACTCCCCGCATGGTAGTCAGTGACCCCCGCCAATACCAAGAGCGCACCATCGTGCGACAGTTGAACATGCTCATTCAGCAATACGTGTACACCCAGCCGCTGCAGCTCGCTAATCCACTCTAGTGCACCCGAATAGTATTCGTGGTTGCCTGTCACAAAATAGCTGCCATGCCTCGCCTGTAATCGCGACAGTGGCAAGGTGTGGTGCGCAAGATCGCTCACGCGACCATCCACCATATCCCCGGTAATCGCAATCAGGTCGGCCTCAAGTGTATTTACACGATCCACAATACGGGCCAGATAGCCTTGCTTGATTGTGGGGCCTACATGAATGTCGGAGATCTGGACTATACGAAATCCATGCAGTTGCGCGGGCAGGTTGCGAAGCGGGACCTCAATGTTGATCACCTGAGCCAGCCTGCGCGCATTGAAAAATCCTATCAGGCTGACAGATAAAGCAAGAGCGATGGTCAAGATGGCCGAGTTTTTTTGCAGGGCGCCAACATCAATAGAGATGACAGCCAGTCCATGCAGCGCGGCTATCATCACCAGGATCAGGTCGCGCAATACGGTAAACACCAGTAATGAAGAGAATACCCCCATGGCGGTCATCGCCACCCAGCTAAGCCCATCTCGCAGTCGCGCATTTGGCAGGCCGCGCGCAAAAAAACCGAGTGGCTGCAGTATGGCAGAGGCACCAAGAAAACACCATGCCGCTACGGTCAATGTATTTGAGGAGGAAAGATCATGCAACAGCCGGCTGCCTATGTAGTAATGCAATACGCCAAGCAGGGTGGTGGTTATTATGAGGAAGCGTAAACGCGGCATAAGACCTTCGATCAATGGCGGTGAGAGTACAGCAATCAATGGTATATGGTGTTTACGTGCTGAGATTCAAGTCATTGCACACACATCATTGCCACCGCCATCGAGTGCCCTCTGTCGCAACAGCGTAGTGGAGTGTGATGCATTGGACCGCCTGCAATGCCCAGACGCATGCGCAGCATGGCTAGTCTAACAGTCTGGTTGGTTAAACCATTGATGCTGGTACTGCTCAAATGCACGAATAGCTCGGGTGGGGCGTAATCTGGCATCTTGCAGGCATTTACTGCGCCATGCATCCAGTTGCTCCATACTGAGGTTTACATGCTCAGCATGCAGTGAAGGAAAGTCACCTTGTAATAATTGCGGCAAGTCATGCAGAGCAAGTGTCACCTGATCACGGTAATATTTAAGCTTGGTTTCAAACTCATTGTCCAGGCGTTGATACCTGTTCAGCAACCATTGCGGAATGCGTGACAGCCTGAGCGCCTGGTCTGCAGTTGCTAATCGACCAATAGCCTTTTTAGCCGTGTGCACAGGATAATCCAGCTGTATGGACAGCGTTTCTATAATCGTTTTTTGATGCAAGCGCAATAAATGATGCGGGTGTGGAATATGTGCCTGTTTTAAATAAGCATCCATGGCCCATTCTGCGGCGGCATGCGTGAGCAGGCTGTCGTGATTCCACTTTGCCTCAAATGTGGGTACAAAGTGCTGGTGGGCTACCACATCGGTCAGCAAGTGGATGTTGTAGCCAATTCCAATTGCAAGTTGCCTATCATTTTTTGTTTGCAGTAGTTGCTGTCCTACGCCCCAGCCGTGACTATGGTTAAAGCTTCTTGATACCACTGCAAGATCAGGCAGGCAGGCCCCAGCCATGACCAAGCCAGGATAACTTTGAATGGCACGCAGAATCGGCAATGGCAATAGGGGGAGGGCTTGTAATAAGGCATGGGTGTACGCGACATGCGAATAGAGCCCCCATGCATGTGCTTCACCAGGAGTGGCTAATAAACAAAACAGTGTAAGTATCAGGCAGCACAGTTTTTTCGTCATGCGCGCATGATGCGTTCAATGGATGACATTTAGATGACGCCTGTGTGAATAAAAAGTGAATGCAAATACGTCACAAAAGCATCATGAAGTATTGTTAAGCTATGTTGGAATATGATGATATGGGTCACTGCATGAAAGTTTTGATGATTTCGGATGTGTATTTCCCAAGAGTGAATGGGGTTTCTACTAGCATACGTACATTTGCACAGAGCTTGCGAGCGCTTGGGCACGATGTACATTTGGTTGCGCCCGATTATGCACACCAGTCTGCATTGAGCAAGGATGACGAACCCTGGATTACACGTATTGCGGCACGCAAGATCGTTTTTGATCCTGAAGATTATTTGATGAAATGGTCTGCATTAATGGCATATGTTGACAACTTGCAGCCCGGTGAGTATGACGTGGTGCATATCCACACGCCATTTATTGCGCATTATGCGGGGGTGCGCATTGCCAAAAAATTGCAAGTTCCGGTCATTGAAACTTACCACACCTTTTTTGAAGACTATATGCACCATTACTTGCCTTGGGTGCCACGCAGTATCGCGGTGCATATTGCCAGGCTTGTTTCCAAAAAACAATGTCAGCAAGTGGATACTGTCGTTTCTCCGTCAGCACAAATGCGCGATGTGTTACAGCAATATGGTGTCACAACGCCAGTGTCGGTGATTCCGACGGGCCTGGATGCTTCGCGTTTTGTACCCGGTGATGGTGCTGCATTCAGGCAAAAATATGCTATTCCATCACAACGTCCACTCCTGCTTTACGTGGGGCGTGTTGCTTACGAAAAAAATATCCAGTTTCTGCTTGAAATGCTGCATCTGGTCATTCAGGACCATCCGGAAGTACTGCTTGTGATTACGGGTGAGGGTCCTGCGGAAGCTATGCTGAAGAAAATGTCCAAAGAAAAGAGATTGCAACAACATGTAATGTTCTTGGGCTACCTTGATCGTGAAATCGGGCTGAATGCTGCCTATCAGGCCGCCGATATCTTTGTGTTTGCCTCCAAAAGTGAAACGCAAGGATTGGTATTGCTGGAAGCCATGGCGCAGTCGACCCCTGTGGTTGCCATTGCTGAACTGGGTACTGCATCTATTCTGGTTCAGGAAAAAGGTGCATTGATTGCAAAAGATGAAGAGGTGCATTTTGCCGAACAGGTACAAACTTTACTCATTGACCATAAATTTCGTCAGCGGGTAGGTGAGCAAGGGCGGGTATATGTCGAGCAGACATGGGCCAGCGATGTGCAGGCGCAAAAATTGCTCGCGTGTTACCAGCGGTTGTTTGCTGAGCATCAACAACTGCTGGCTACTGCTATCTCTTGAGCTTTACTTGCAATGCCATGCCTCACAGGCTTGGTGCCAGATTCCTGCACAGGTGACCTGCTGAATATTCTCACTTGACGTTGCATTCAGTGCACGCCAAGATAGAGATGTCGTGTGATTGGATTCATCATACGACGTCATTATTGATCAGGAGAATAATCACAATGTTTACACAGGACACATGTTGTACCCTGGTGCCATATTTTGAGGTACCTACCGAGAATCTGCCTGCCTTTAAGGCCTTGGGAGCTTCATTTTTAGAAAAAACCAGAAACGAAGCGGGTTGTTTGCATTATGCCTTTTCATTCAGCGGCAATACTGCACATTGTCGCGAAGGGTATAGCCATGCAGAAGCCCTACTGGCACATCTTGAGAATGTGGCTGAACCCTTGGGCGAGGCACTGAAATTAGCAACAATCACCCGCTTGGAAGTGCACGCACCTGCTTCTGAGGTCGAGAAGCTGAAAGGCCCGCTGGCAGCACTTAACCCACAGTTCTTTATCCTGGAGTCGGGTATCCGCCGTTAGCCGTAGACGGTAGCTATTTAAAACAGTATTTTCTTTCATCTGACGAATAAAAAACGCCACAAAAAGTGGCGTTTTTCGACCCTGAATGGCTACCATACTACAAAGATTAGCCAAATTTTCCAGTAATGTAATCTTCTGTTTCTTTTCGTCCAGGGTTGGTAAATATCCGGTCTGTATCATCGTATTCGATCAACTCGCCCAGATACATATAGGCAGTATAGTCAGAAACGCGGGCGGCCTGTTGCATATTGTGGGTTACCACCAGAATCGTCAGTTTGCTACGCAGTTCTACCATCAGCTCTTCAATATTTGCGGTTGCAATGGGGTCTAGTGCGGAGGTTGGCTCATCGAACAGCATGATTTCCGGGTCAGTGGCCAATGCACGGGCAATACACAGCCGTTGCTGCTGGCCACCGGAGAGGTTAAAGGCCAGGTCATGCAGGCGGTCTTTGACTTCGTTCCACAGGGCTGCGCCCTTGAGGGCCTCTTCTACTTTGTCATCCATGATGCGCTTGTTGTTTTCACCACGCACACGCAAACCATAGGCTACATTTTCATAAATAGACTTCGGAAAAGGGTTAGGTTTCTGGAAGACCATGCTGATGCGCATGCGCACTTCAATCGGATCCACGCCTGCATCCAGCACGTTGGTATTGTCAGGGTACATAACAATCTGACCTTCGTATTTATTGCCAGGGTAAAGATCGTGCATGCGGTTGAAACAACGCAGAAAAGTGGATTTTCCGCAACCGGAAGGGCCAATGAGCGCTGTGATTTTATTTTCATACAAAGGCATCGAAATGCCTTTGAGGGCACGTGCGCCGTTGCTGTAAAAGAAGTTCAGGTCGCGTGCTTCAGCTTTGATTGCAGTGTTAATGTTCGCCATGTTGTTTCCTAATATCGTTTTGGTGGCATTACCATTTAATGTTTTTACGAATTTTGTAGCGCAACCAGATGGCTGTACCGTTCATCAGCAGAGTGACG
The DNA here is from genome assembly GCF_030769565.1 of Methylophilus aquaticus. GTDB lineage: Bacteria > Pseudomonadota > Gammaproteobacteria > Burkholderiales > Methylophilaceae > Methylophilus > Methylophilus aquaticus. The sequence continues at coordinate 178,689 of NZ_JAVCAP010000014.1, forward strand.
ATGATAATCAATGCACCAGTAGCGGCTGCGTTGATATGAAATGCATGATCAGGACGTGACAGCCAGTTAAACATTTGAATCGGCATCACGGTAAATCCTGAGGACAGCCATTCAAAATTTAAAAATGGCGGTTCGGCAGTGATCGGGCTAGGCGGCAAGAATGCAATAAAGGTCAGCGCGCCAATGGTGATAATCGGGGCAGTTTCACCCAGGGCGCGGGCCATGCCAATAATCACACCGGTTAAAATGCCGCCATAAGAGTATTTGAATACATGGTCATACACCACCTGCCATTTGGTGGCTCCCACGCCATAAGCCGCTTCACGAATAGAGACCGGAATGGCACGGATCGCTTCCCGCGTCGAGACAATGACAATCGGCAAAATCAGCAGACCTAACGTCAGGCCAGCGGTCAGTATGCTTTGGCCCAGATCCAGTATGTAGACAAACAGCCCCAGCGCCAGCAAGCCATAAATAATGGAAGGGACGCCCGCGAGGTTGGAAACGTTGATTTCAATCAGGTCAGTAAACCAGTTTTTTGGTGCATACTCTTCCAGATACAGGCCTGCCGCTACACCGACAGGGACGGCTGTCAGAAAGGTGACTGACATCACCAGAAACGAGCCTACCCATGCAGAGAGCAGACCGGCTTGACCCGCGCGGCGGGAAGGAAACTCGGTTAAAAAGTCGATGGTGAATTTTGGATAGCCATCGGCAATCAATTGCCAGAACAGCAGCATCAGGGTAATCAGTCCCAGCATTAATGCGCACAGGCCAATGACTGCAAATAAGGTGTCATTACGTTTGTGGCGTTTGATCATGGCGCGTACTTCGGCCAGATTTTCAATAACGGAGGCTTTATGTTCCATGTGGTGATCTCTTTGCAGCTAAGCGTTTAGCTTTAAGTTTATAGATGCGATATGTCAATATTGAGACAGCTACTATTGCAGGGGCGATTAATAGTGTTCGCGATATTTTTTGCGTATCCAGTGCCCGATAATATTGAATGACAATGTCATCACCATCAATACCAGGCCTGCAGCAAAAATACTCTGATAGCCGATGCTGCCATGTGGCAAATCTCCCATGGCGACCTGAACAATATAAGCCGTAATGGTTGCTGCGCCTTCAAGTGGATTGAATGTTAATGTCGGTTGCTGACCGGCGGCAACGGCCACCACCATGGTTTCACCAACAGCACGCGAGACGGCTAAAATGTAGGCAGCTACAATGCCTGAAGTTGCGGCGGGGGCAACCACTTTGATGGCAGTTTGAAAGCGCGTTGCGCCCATCGCATAAGAACCTTCGCGCATACTCATGGGTACGGCACGCATGGCATCTTCTGATAAGGATGCAATATAGGGAATAATCATCACACCCATCACAATCCCTGCACTCAGCATATTAAAGCTGGGTAACTCGGGGTACACTGACTGCAGCAATGGCGTCACAAAAAACAAGGCAAAGTAACCAAATACCACAGTGGGCACACCTACCAAAAGCTCGAGAATCGGCTTGACCGTTTCGCGTGCCTTGTGCGATGCAAATTCGGACAGGAAAATAGCCGTAATCGTCCCGATAGGCACCGCCACTGCCAGTGCAATTGCAGAAGTCGTCAGTGTGCCAGAGACCAGCGGCATGATGCCATAGTGCGCATCTTCAAATAACGGCGTCCATTCGGTGGCGGTAAAGAATTCAACAACAGAGACTGTCTTGAAAAAACTGACTGACTCATACAACAGTACCCCGACAATCGCAAAGGTCGTCGCGACGGCTGTCAGTGCGGCCAACATCAAAATCAATTCGATGATGCGTTCTTTGACGTTTCTACGGATGTTTTTTGCCAGTCTGGGACTGATGGTCAATTCCATGGGTGCTTGCATTGCTTGGGTCGCCATAATGTGTTGGTCTGCCGAGAGTTGAATTTTAGCGGATAAATCACTTGAATTTCGAATAAGCCTGAAAAAAAGGGGCTGGTGTAGCCCCGTTTTTCATATTATTTGATTCTGGAGAGCAAGTCAGTTATTTTGATACCCACTTCTGAGGTGCCGTTAAATCCGGTACCCGGTTTCATGGCTTTGAAATGTGTTTTTACCGCATCATAATCCTCTTTAGGCAATGGCACGTATTTCACCTCTTTTACCAGTTTTGGTGCGTTTTCCAGGTAAAAGTTTACGAATGCTTTGACTTCAGGTTTAAACGCTGCAGAAGTGGCATTCACATAAATAAATATTGGGCGTGAAAGTGGTTGGTAAGTACCATCCATCACCGTTGCTTCTGAAGGCAAAACCGGTTTACCGCCTTCTTTGGCAACCACAGGCACAGCTTTCAATTTGTCAGTGTTTTCCTCATAGTATGCCATGCCAAAATAAGCCATGCCGCCCAAGTTGCCTGAGACGCCTTGTACCAGCACATTGTCATCTTCAGAAGGCGTGTAGTCGGTGCGGCTGGCCTTGGATTTGCCATTCACCGCTTCAGTAAAGTAATCAAATGTGCCTGATGCGGTCCCAGGGCCATACAGGTTCATGGCTTTGTCGGGGTAAGTCGCGTTCAATTGTTTCCAGTTTTTAATTTTAGAGCCTGGTTCCCAGACTTTTTTCAACTCGGCAACAGTCAGTTGCTTCACCCAGTCATTTTTAGCATTGACGACGACGGTCAAGGCATCGTAGGCAATGGGCAGTTCAATAAATTGCACCCCACCTTCTTTACAGGCATCGATTTCTTTTTGGCTGATCGGACGGGAAGCATCGGAAATATCTGTTTCACCGCGGCAGAATTTTTTGAAACCACCGCCTGTGCCAGATTCGCCCACTGTGACTTTTACGCCTTTGGCTTTTTGAAATTCTTCGGCTACCGCCTCAGTAATAGGGTACACGGTGCTTGAGCCATCAATTTTGATGATCTTGTCAGCCGCAATAGCGGATGTGCTCATGCTGAATGCCTGTGTGATTAAAGAGAGCATTAAAGCGTTGCGAAACAGCTGGGATTTCATCTATACACTCCTAGTGTGTTTGTTTGTTGTAATGATGTGGATCATAGAAACATAATGTGACAAAAATGTGACAAAAAATGAAAAAGGCGCCTAGTGCGCCTTTTTGTTACTGAATGCCTTATAAAAAGCCCTTGCCAATATGATAAGCAAAGGCGGCCATGATCGCGGCACAGGGGATGGTGAGCACCCATGCCCAGACAATCCGTGAAGCCAGGCCCCAGCGCACAGCAGTGGCCCTGCGTGACAGTCCTACCCCGACAATGGCGCCGGTAATGGTGTGGGTGGTTGAAACGGGAATGCCGAGGCTGGTCGCTAAAAATAGGGCAATGGAGCCGGAGGTCTGCGCAGAGAAGCCTCCGGTCGGGCGAATGCGGGTAATGCCCATGCCCATCGTGCGCACAATCCGCCATCCTCCAAACAGGGTTCCTAATCCCATGGCCAGCTGGCAGGCAATCACCACCCAGAACGGTACATGGAAATCCCCTTGCAAATAGCCATTGGCAAATAACAATACCGTAATGATCCCCATGGTTTTTTGCGCATCGTTGGCACCGTGACCGAGGCTGAACAATGAAGAGGAGATAAATTGCATTTTGTTGAAGCGACTCTCGATTTTATAGGGCGAAGACTTTTGGAACACCCACAAAATACCAATCGAAAGCATCATTGCCAGTAACATGCCAAACAGTGGGGAAAGGATGATCGCAATGCCGGTGCTGATGAGTTTGCTGCCTAAAATCACCCCCTTGGTTCCAGAGTGGGCCATGCCTGCCCCAATCAGGCCACCAATCAGTGCATGCGATGAGGAGGAAGGGATGCCGAACCACCAGGTAATCACGTTCCACGCAATCGCACCAAACAAGGCGCCAAATACCACTGTATTGTTCACGATATTCGGGTCGATAATGCCTTTTCCCACGGTATCTGCCACATGCAGGCCAAAAAACAGGAAAGCCACAAAGTTAAAGAAGGCGGCCCAGATCACCGCCGCCTGCGGGGTGAGCAACCGTGTGGAAACCATGAGTGCAATTGAATTGGCTGCATCATGAAAACCGTTCATGAAGTCGAAAATCAAAGCGACGATGACCAGCACCGCCATGACAAGAAGGACATGATCCATGACTGATCCTAGATACGTTCGAGCACAACGCCGTGAATTACGTCGGCGACATCTTCACAGCTGTCTACGGCCTCTTCAAACAGATCGTACAATTGTTTTGAGCGGATCAGCGTGCGTGCATCATGATCTTCCGAGAACAAGCGATGCATGCCAGAACGCATGATATGGTCGGCTTCGCCTTCAATTTTGCTGATTTCTTCACAGGTACGCAAAATGCGCTCGGCATTTTTCATGTCCGACAGCATATGGACAGCATCCTGTACTTTTTCGGAAGCACGCAAAAGGATTTGGGCCAATGCGACCATTTCAGGAGTAAATTTGGTGTGACCGTAGATTTCTGCACTTTGTGGAATGGCTTCCATATAGTCAATGATGTCATCCAGCGCCATAGCCAGCTCACGGATTTCTCGGCGGTCAAACGGGGTAATAAAGGTTTTGTGCAAAGACAGCAAAATCTCTTTGGTGTATTCGTCCGCTTCAGATTCGATTTTCCTGATTTCTGCAAAATGGGTTTGGAAGCCTGCCTGATCAACGACGGCGGCCATCAGGGCCAGCACTTTGGAACCGCGTACAGCACAATCAGCCAGATTGTTAAAGAGTACAAAGTAATTTTCATTTCTGGGGGTGATTGCAGCCATGATTCGGCCAAAAGTGGCATTCGCCATTGAGAGCTCCCTGTAGGTATCAAGTTTTGTGACAGTAATTTTACTATTTTGTGACATATTATGTGACAAAAATATATATGGGCGGGCTGCATGGATAGTGGGATACGGTCTTAACCGTTGGCACAGCTACTGTATAATAGCGCCTTTTATACGACCTAGACCGAAATTATGGAAGCCGAACAACTTAATGCTATTGCCAATGCGCTCAATGATTTAAGTGCACGTCATCAATCGCTCAGGGGGTATCTTTGACTACGAAAACAAGCAGCAGCGCTTAGAGGAAGTCAACGGTCTGCTCGAAGACCCCAAAGTCTGGGATGACGCTGAAAAAGCACAAAAACTGGGCAAAGAGAAACGCATGCTGGAAAACGTGGTCATGACGCTGGACGCGGTTGCACAGTCGCTGGGCGATAGCCGCGAACTGTTTGATATGGCGCGTGAAGAAAATGACGACGATACTTTGTTAAGCGTCAGCGACGATGTGCAGAAAATTGAAAAGACCATCGCCGACATGGAGTTTAAACGCATGTTTTCGCAACCCATGGATGCGAACAACTGCTTTATCGAGTTTCAGTCCGGCAGCGGCGGTACAGAAGCGCAGGATTGGGCAGGCATGCTGTTACGCATGTATTTACGCTATGTGGAGCGCAAAGGCTTCAAAGTGGAGGTGCTGGAAGAGTCTGAGGGCGATATTGCCGGTATTAAAGGCGCATCTATTAAAGTAACCGGTGATTATGCTTTTGGCACCTTGCGTACAGAAAGCGGCGTCCATCGTCTGGTGCGTAAATCGCCGTTTGATGCAAACTCCAAGCGCCACACCAGCTTTGCCAGTGTGCAGATCTTTCCGGAAGTGGATGATTCGATTGAAATTGAAATCAACCCTGCGGATTTGCGGATTGACACCTACCGTGCCAGTGGTGCCGGTGGTCAGCACATTAACAAAACCGACTCAGCCGTGCGGATTACCCACTTGCCGACCAATGTGGTGGTGCAGTGCCAGAATGATCGTTCTCAGCATCGCAACAAAGAAGAGGCGATGAATATGCTGAAGGGCGCGTTATATAACCTTGAGTTAAGTAAACGCAACGAAGAAAAGCAGGCGCTGGAAGATGCCAAGACCGACATCGGCTGGGGACACCAGATTCGCAGCTATGTATTGGATCAGGGACGTATCAAGGACTTGCGTACCAATGTCGAAATCGGCAATACGCAAGGCGTGCTGGACGGGGATTTAGACCCGTTTATCATGGAAAGCCTGAAGCAGGGCCTTTGATCAAATAAAAGCCCGCCTGATGGCGGGCTTTTTGTTAAGCAGGCAATGCGATACAAAGCGTTACAGTACGATACACTGTTTACAACAGCCACCGCCTACAATAACCCTGTGATTTAGAGCAAGTGCGAGGGAGTGATCAGATGGCGAGTATTATTTGTACGGTAAGTGCACAGTTTACGCAGAACATATTCTTGCGACTTGATGTGGATAAACGCGGCTATCTGGGGCAGCGTGAATTGGGGCGCGCACTGGAAGATGTCAGTGCGCACGAGGTGAAACAACTCATGCACACGCTGGATCAGGATGGTGACGCGCGCGTGACACCACATGAACTCCATTTAGCGATTATAGACTGGCTGAGTGAACCTAGCACGGCACAGGTTTCCCCTTCCTTTGCCAGGCTGGTAAGCTTTTACGGTCCCGACTAATTTTTATGTAGGTGGCCCTTTTCACCAAGATACAACCAGCGTCCATCCACACACTCAAACAGACTGTGTTCCTTCAGGATTGACTTTTTCTGCTGGCCGCTCTGATAGGTGGCCATAAAAGCCACTTCGGCATGGCCGGCATCAGTCTGGCGGTAAGATAACACCTGCAATTTTAGCCATTTGATACCATTTAATTCGGCCAGAGACAGGCTGGCAGGACGGGTATTTGCATGCCAGGTTTCTAGAATATAGTCAGGCAATTTAAGCGCATACGCACTATAGCGCGAACGCATCAGACGTTCTGCATCTGGCGCGGCTGTGCCTGCATGCAAGGGCTGGCAGCAGTCTGCATAAGAAGTGCCGCTATGGCATGGACAACGGTTTTTCATTATGACTCCATTGCTTATAAATACGCTTTATACGCCAGCCAGGCAAGCAAGTGCCCATGCAAACGGATACATTAAAATAATTCGGACTGTGCCGCTGGTGGCGCAGCCAGCAGCTGATCGACATTGATATCAAAAATGCCAAGTTTGCCAGCGCAAGGTATCCGCGGTAATGGTCTTGCTTGATCAAATAAAAAGCCATAATACGCCTGATGCACACCGCCGAAGTGGGCCCGTTGCTCGTCACGCATGCCAGCGGGTAACTCCCCCGGCTTGCTGCACAACACGAGGCGGGCAATGCCAACCACACCGCCATATTCCAGTTTATCCCTGTCAGGGATAGGCACGTCGGTATGAGAGTTAATGTACTGATAATACGCTTCATACAGCCCTTTGCTGGCATGTATGAGGATAGGCCCGCGGTAGGATGTGCCCCAGCTACGGTCATCTACCAGTAAATAGCCGTTGGCAATTAGCCATGCAACGGGTTGTTTGAACGATAATGCCTTGATGACACCAGATGGGAAATCAGGCTGCGCTAACGTGGACATCTCTGGCTATCCGACAATGCTATCGCCAGTATTTAGGCGATTTCCCGCGTTTCCATAAACTGAATATCCGGATAGCGCTCTTGCGCCATTTGCAGGTTGACGCGGTTCGGCGCCAGATAGACATAATCATCTGCGCTATCCAGACCCACATTAAAGCCGTATTTGTTTGCAATAGCTTTTAAATCTGCGTCAGAGCCTTTGAGCCAGCGCGCGGTGTAGCAGTCATAGGGTTCAAACACCATATCGACGCCATATTCGTGCTCCAGCCGGTGCGCCACGACATCAAATTGCAGCATGCCTACTGCGCCCAAAATCAAATCATTCGAGAGCAAGGGGCGGAACAGTTGCGCAGCACCCTCTTCAGACAGTTGTTTAAGTCCAATCTGTAGCTGTTTCATTTTCATAGGATTTTTAATCCTTGCTCGGCGGAAAAATTCCGGCGCAAAGCTTGGGATACCGATAAACTTAAGGGCTTCATTTTCTGTAAATGTGTCGCCTAGCTTAATTGTACCGTGGTTGGGAATGCCAATAATGTCGCCCGAGTACGCTTCATCCATGATGGTGCGGTCTTGTGCCATAAAAGTAATGGCGTTGTTCACATTGAGCATTTTGCCCGAGGCCACCTGCTTGATTTTCATGCCACGCTCAAACCGGCCCGAGCATACGCGCAAAAAGGCAATGCGGTCACGGTGTTTGGGGTCCATATTGGCCTGGATTTTAAACACAAAGCCCGCAAATTTTTCTTCATTGGCGGCCACCGCACGGGTGGCTGTCTGGCGGGCTTGCGGGGGTGGCGAGAGGTCAACCACGGCATCCAGCAGGGATTGTACGCCAAAGTTGTTCACCGCCGAACCGAAGAATACTGGCGTCTGTTTGCCGCTTAAATAGCGTTCTTTGTTGAATTCATTTGAAGCGCCGCGCACCAGTTCGATATCTACGCGCAGTTCTTGCGCCTGATAACCGATCAGTTCATCCAGCCGAGGGTTATCAATGCCCTGTATGGTTTCTGACGTCCCTTTTTCGGCACGTGGGTCAAAGAACAAAATACTATCCGTCACCAGGTTATATACGCCACGGAAGGTCTTTCCCATACCAATCGGCCAGGTCATGGGCGCGCATTCCATGCCCAGCGTGGTTTCGATTTCATCCAGCAACTCAATCGGCGCACGGCTTTCACGGTCCAGTTTGTTGATAAAAGTAATAATCGGTGTATCCCGCATGCGGCAGACGTTAAGCAGTTTTATGGTTTGTGCTTCCACACCATTGACCGAGTCAATCACCATCACTGCCGAGTCAACGGCGGTAAGAGTGCGGTAAGTGTCTTCCGAGAAGTCGTCATGGCCGGGCGTGTCGAGCAGGTTGACCATGTGCGCACGGTAGGGGAACTGCATGACCGAAGAAGTCACCGAGATACCGCGTTGTTTTTCCAGTTCCATCCAGTCAGAAGTTGCATGACGCGCCGCTTTACGGCCACGTACTTCACCCGCCACCTGAATCGCACCACCAAACCATAACAGTTTTTCGGTCAGGGTGGTTTTACCCGCATCAGGGTGAGAAATAATGGCAAAGGTACGCCGACGTTCAACTTCTTGCTGCAAACTGGACATGAAAAAAGTGCGCTTTGGAAAAAAGCGCTATTTTAACCTAATCAAGGACTTGCCCGGATTATTTTCGCATCAGGAAAATGGCCACGGCCACGAATGCCACAAGGATAATCAAACCTTCCATTGCTTTACTTTCTGATATCCATCTCAATGTTATGTAGCATGTCACATTGACTGACCACTTGTTTGGTTGGATGTCCGCTTCTCAAAACTCTGCCAAGCTACGTTTTCCCGCCTGCGCGTGAATGCAGGCGGTTTACTTCACGACGTCTTTTAGCTCGTCAAGTATGGCAGGATTGTGGCTTCGGCTGCGCTTCGCGCTTAAGCTGAAGGTTAGCCTGCGTCGCAATCCCGCACTTCTCTGAGCTTGTTTCGTTAGTTCACTGGTTGTTTCAGTTGCTCCAGTATGGCGGGATTATCCAGCGTGGAAATATCCGAAGTGATTTCTTCACCTTTAGCCAGGCTACGCAGCAAACGGCGCATGATTTTTCCGGAGCGGGTTTTGGGCAGGTTGTCCCCAAAACGGATTTCGTCCGGCTTGGCAATCGGGCCGATTTCCTTGCCTACCCACTCACGTAGCTCGGCAACGATTTTCTTCGCCTCTTCGCCTTCCGGGCGTTTTCCCTTGAGGACTACATAAGCCACTACAGATTCGCCTTTAATCGGGTGCGGTTTGCCAACTACAGCAGATTCGGCCACCAGATGGTTAGCCACCAGTGCGGATTCGATTTCCATAGTACCCAGACGGTGACCGGAGACATTCAAGACATCGTCAATCCGACCCATGATGGTGAAGTTGCCGGTTTTGGTATCGCGGATGGCGCCATCGCCTGCCAGATAGAGTTTGCCGCCCAGTTCTGCCGGGTAGTAGCTGCTCTTGAAGCGTTCCGGGTCGTTGTAAATGGTGCGTATCATGGAGGGCCAGGGTTTTTTGATGACCAGTAGGCCACCATTGCCCCAGGGGATGTCTTTGCCGGTTTCATCCACCACATCGATATCAATGCCGGGGAAAGGCAGGGTGCAGGAACCCGGCACCAGCGGCGTGGCGCCTGGTAATGGGGTAATCACATGGCCGCCAGTCTCGGTTTGCCAGAAGGTATCGACAATCGGGCAGCGGTTGCCGCCCACCTGTTCGAAGTACCACATCCAGGCTTCCGGATTGATGGGCTCGCCCACGGTGCCCAGCAAACGCAGGCTGGACAATTCAAAGTGGTTGGGATGGGTGGTGTAATCCATTTCACCGGCTTTGATCAGCGAACGGATGGCCGTAGGTGCAGTGTAGAAAACGCTGACTTTATGGCGTTGTATCATTTGCCAGAAACGGCCGGCATTGGGGTAGGTCGGGATACCTTCAAACACAATTTGTGTGGCGCCCATGGCCAGCGGGCCATAAGTCACATAGCTGTGGCCAGTAATCCAGCCCACATCGGCGGTACACCAGTATATGTCTTCTGGCTTGATGTCAAAAGTCCAGCGCATGGTGTTCATTGCATGCAGCAGGTAACCGGCAGAACTGTGTTGTACCCCCTTGGGTTTGCCTGTAGAGCCTGAGGTATAGAGCAGGAATAGCGGGTGTTCTGCATCCACCATCACCGGCTCACAGGTGTCTGCTTTACCGGCAATCAGGTCATGCCACCAGATACACTGGTCGTTCCAGGCCACGTCTTGCCCTGTTTTCTGAAAGACGACGATGTCGCGGATGCTTTCGCAACCGCCCATCGCCATGCCTTCGTCTACTGCCTGTTTGAGCGGCAAGGTTTTACCGCCACGGAACTGGCCATCAGAAGTAATCACCGCCACGGCACCTGCGTCGATAATACGTTCGTTCAGGCTCTTGGCCGAGAAGCCGCCAAACACCACTGAGTGGATAATGCCCAGACGGGCACAAGCCTGCATGGCCACCACAGCTTCAATGCCCATTGGCAAATAGATGATGACGCGGTCGCCCTTGACCAGGTTGAGAGATTTTAAACCGTTGGCAAACTGGCAGACCTGATGGTACAGCTCTTTATAGGTGACGTTTTTGACCTCGCCATTATCCGCTTCAAAGATAATGGCCGTTTTATTCGGGATGGTGTCTAGGTGCTTATCCAGACAGTTGACAGAAACGTTGAGCTTGCCATCTTCAAACCATTTGTAAAAAGGCGCCTCGCTTTCGTTCAAGGTCTTTGTGAAAGGCTTATGCCAGACCAGCAGCTCACGTGCCAGCTTGGCCCAAAAGCCTTCATAATCTTGTGCGGCCTCGGCACATAAACGGTGGTATTCCTGCATACTGGGCACGGCCGCCTGGCTGGAAAAAGCCTCTTCCGGCGTGAAAGTGCGGTGTTCGTGAAGTACAGATTCGATAGACATGTCGTCCCCCAAAAATCAATGTCAAAAAATGAAAGTAAGGTTGAACCTCAGGTATTATTGTTCTGGTTCTAAATTGACAAACTCTCCGAGCGCGCAAGGCATCACCACACCATTAAAGTAGAGCGATATCGCATGCAACAACTTGACCAAATTCTAACAGAAAAGCAGATTCCGTCTACAGAAGCCGCGTATTTGCTACATGCGGCTCAATGTAGCCCGTTTTTTGCCAGATTAGTTACAAAACATACAGATTTTATAAATGATTTGGTAGATAACTTATATAAAAGATATAAGAGTAAAGATGTTAAGTATCTGTTTTTAGATAAAATAATTTCTGAAGAAACAACATTTTTACAACAAATCAGAAAAAACCGACAGTTTCTACTTGCACATATGATCCTGCGCGATCTTAATGCACTTGCGGATTTTCACGAGGTGGTCGAGACAACCAGCGCGATGGCTGAGGCCGCTATTGCTTGTGCAGCAGATTTTTACCATGCGCAGTTATGTAATGTGTATGGTGTCCCGCGCAATTCAGCTGGTGAGCCTCAACAATTGATTGTGGTAGGCATGGGCAAGTTAGGTGGCCTCGAGCTGAACGTTTCATCAGATATAGACCTGATTTTTGCGTACGAATGCGATGGCGCGACTGATGGAGAGAAATCCATCAGTAATCAGGATTTCTTCACGCGCTTGGGTAAAAAATTGATCTCAGCACTCGATGAGGTGACTGCGGACGGTTTCGTATTTCGAGTGGATATGCGCCTGCGCCCTTTTGGCTCGGAAGGCGCACTGGTGTGTAATCTGGATGCGCTGGAAGACTATTATCAGAATTACGGACGTGAGTGGGAGCGTTATGCCTGGATTAAAGGGCGAGTGGTCTATGGCCCGGCGCTGGCGCTCACTAAACTGATCAAGCCATTTATATTTCGCAAATATCTGGATTTTAATGCGTATGCCTCCATGCGCGACCTGAAAATGCAAATTCAGCGTGATGTGGTGCAGCGCCGTTTATCTGACAATATCAAGCTGGGGCGGGGCGGGATCCGCGAGATCGAATTTATTGCCCAGTTGTTCCAGCTGATTCGTGGCGGGCAGGTGCCAGATCTGCAAATAAAGCCCACGCTGGCAGTACTTGACTGCCTTGCCGAGAGGGAGATGCTACCTGAAGAGGATGTCCAAGCCTTAAAAGAAAGCTATCTCTACCTGCGTAATCTCGAGCATCGTTTAATGTATATCGATGATCAGCAAACTCAGGATCTGCCAGCATCAGAGACCTATCGCCAGCATTTGCTCAATATGTTGCGGCTGCCTGATTGGGCAAGCTTTATGCAGATGCTAAACAGCCACAGGGATCGGGTACAGCATTTTTTTGACGATACGTTCAGAGATAGCCAAAGCGAAGGTTTGCAGCAGGAGTCTGCTCTCTGGCAAGGCACCGTTTCAGGCTGTGATGCCGAGCAATGGTTGCAAGCACAAGGCTACACGCGGGCTGCAGATATTTGGCATCTTTTGCAAAATACACATAATAGTCAAAAAATACAGCAGCTGCCAGAATCAAGTCGGCGACGGTTTGACAGCCTGATGCCATTGTTATTGCGTGAGGCTGCCCAGCAACAAGCCACAACGCCAGATACCGCGTTGATAAGAACGCTGGACTTGCTTGAAAGCATTTGCCGTCGCGCCAGTTATCTCGCTTTGCTAACCGAGTTTCCAGATGCTTTGTCGCTGATTGTGAAGTTGTGCGCAGCCAGTCCGTGGATTGCGCAGTATGTTTCTGCGCATCCAATATTGCTCGATGAACTGCTCAACAAGCAAACGCTGTTCAAGCGCATTGATGCGCCGGTTGTGAAGGCGGAATTGTCACGCCTGATGCAGCAGTTGACTGGCGATGTGGAAGCGCAAATGGATGCCATTCGTCACTTCAAACATGCCCATGTGCTCAAGATTGCGGCACAGGACTTAATGACAGCGTTGCCATTAGAAGCGATTTCAGACGATTTGAGTGCGTTGGCGGAGGTGGTTCTGCAAGTCAGTCTGCAAACAGTCTGGCACAACCTATCGTTTAAGCATCGTGAAATACCACAATTTGCGGTCATTGGTTATGGCAAGCTGGGGGGCAAAGAACTGGGCTATTTATCTGATCTGGATATTATTTTTCTGTATGACGATGAGGCCGAAAATGCGCAGGAAGTCTATGCGCGTTTTGCTCAGCGCCTGAATACCTGGTTTAACACCTTAACCAATGCTGGCCTGCTTTATGAAACCGACTTGCAGTTGCGTCCGGACGGCAACAGCGGGCTCTTGGTCAGCAGTCTGCAAGCGTTTGATGACTACCAGAACAGTAAAGCCTGGGTATGGGAGCATCAGGCGATTACCCGAGCACGATTCGTGGCTGGTGAGCCTGCTATTGGGGCGGCATTCGAGCATATTCGCCATCAAATACTGTGTCAACCGCGCGAACCCTTGCAGTTGAAAGCTGAAATCAGCGCGATGCGTGAGAAAATGCGCGAAGCCCATAAATCAAAGGTCGGCACATTTGATATCAAGCAGGGCAGAGGCGGTATTGTTGATGTCGAGTTTGTTGTACAGTATTTGGTACTTGCCTATGCCACAAAACACGGTGGCCTGACCGAGAATATTGGTAATATTGCCCTTTTGCAGCGATGCGCCAGTTTAGGGCTGTTGCCTTCTGCTCAGTTTGCCGAGCAAGTTGCAGCAGCCTATCGTGATTACCGGACTTTTATTCATCATGCAAAATTGCAAGGGCAGGAAGCGATAGTGGCCGATAGCGAGATGCTGGCGCAACGAGCAGTGGTCGATGATGCATGGCAATTAGTGTTTAATTAATCAGCAGAAAGTAATATGAAAAATATTGACCAAGCCCCTTGGTGGGTAAAAGTTGTCTATGCGAATGTAAGCCGTCGAAAAGTGGCTTGCTGGCTCACTATAGTTTGCGCTGTATTCACACTGTATTGTTTTCCTTGGTCACGCTACAGTGATGCACCGCTTGTAGCACAAATATTTGTTTTTGATGATTGGGAGTGGTTCTTATCAATGCTGCCAATGACCATTTGGTATTGGGTTGCACTCATATGGATTGATCGTCACGGCAGTTGGTAGCCGCTAAAGCCCCCATCGTAGCGCGGGGGTGTGTACTGCACTGTCCCAATACTGTTTGATTTTATCATCGAGCATGCACACGGTTAATGATGCGCCTGCCATGTCTATTGCCGTGGTGTAGTTGCCAACCAGGCTGCGGGCAATATGCAAGCCCTTGCTTTGCAGTAGCTTGGCGGCCGTGTTGTACATCACATAGAGTTCCATTAACGGTGTTGCTCCCAGTCCGTTGACCAACAGCAGAACTTCACCACGTAGTGGCAATTGCTTTGTCTCAAAGTCATGCATGATGGCAGCAACCATATCATTCACCAGTGCGTCTGCTTCCCGCATGGCTTCACGTTTTCTGCCTGGTTCTCCGTGGATGCCGACACCCATTTCGATTTCGGTATCGGAAATATCAAACGTCGGCCTACCGGCTGCCGGGACGGTGCAACTTGTCAGTGCTACCCCTATACTGGAAGTGTGTGCATTAATGTGGTTGCCAAACGCCTCGCATGCGGCCAAATCTGCACCAGTTTCAGCCAGCCCGCCAACGCATTTCTCCACAATCACTGTCCCTGCGACGCCCCGTCGCCCTGAGGTATATGTGCTGTTTATTACAGCGCAATCGTCGCTGGTCAGAACAGTGGCATGGGCAAACGGTAACATTTCTGCTGCCATTTCGAAGTTCATTACATCGCCCGCATAATTTTTGACAATAAACAGCACGCCTTTGTTGGCATGTACCGCTTCAGCGGCAGCCAGCATCTGGTCGGGCGTGGGAGAGGTGAATACCTGACCGGGGCAGGCCGCGTCGAGCATGCCTTTGCCAACATAACCTGCATGCAGAGGCTCGTGCCCTGAGCCGCCACCTGATATGATGGCCACCTTCTGCTCAGCTTTGTGTTTACGGCATACAAATGTTGGTTCAAATTGTATTGAGATCAAATCGCTGTGTGCAGTTGCAAACCCAGCTAGACTTTCGTGAAGCATATTGTCTATATTGTTGATGAATTTTTTCATCGTTATCTCCTGATGCCTGTTGCCTTTTATTGTATTTTTGTGGATTCTAATATCAGATCACATACTGCATGAACCATAACTTGGCAGCTTTTGGCACCAGCATCCAGGTGACCAATTGCCCGCTCACCCAAACCTGAGGCACGCCCCTTGGTGGCGAGCATATTACGTGTAGATTCCAATCCCTGTGATGCTACCAATTTAAGTGCATCTGCAATTTCGTTGGCTGACTGCCCGTTTTTTGCCTGTTGTTTAAAATTTTCGGCCACAGGAATCAATACATCCAGCATGGTTTTTTCGCCTGCTTGCGCTTTGCCACGCTGCATGATCGCGTGCACGCCCGCCTCAAACGCTAGTGCAATGTCTAAATTGCCCGCTGTTTCAACACTTTTAAGGTGTTTACTCATGCCCATAAAAAAGCTGGCAAACAATGGACCAGATGCTCCGCCGATAGTGCTGAGTAGTTTCATGCCAATTTTATTGAGAGCATCAGGGGCATTGAAGCCTTCAAGTTCTTCAGCCATTTTGCTAATGGCTTCACAGCCGCGTTTCATATTGATGTAGTGGTCGCCATCGCCGATTTCTCGATCCAGGCACTCAATATCGGCTTCGTGTTTCAGTATTGATTGCTGGATTTTTAGTGCAGCTTGATTAATCCATTTACTTTGCATATACGTACGCTATTCATGATTCAAGAATTGCATCTTAACTCATAAGTATCGGTGACCGGCAAGGAAAGGGTGCAAACTTGAATGTTTAAGTGTAGATGGCGTCCCTGACACGAATCGAACGTGCGACCCCATTCTTAGGAGGAATGTGCTCTATCCTACTGAGCTACAGGGACTTTGTTTTTACCCAGCTTTTTAATTGCCAGTGCGGCCATGCTATCAAAAATGAGTGGGCATTAGATTAGCATGTATCGGCTTTTTATAAATGCTTTTTTGCAATTTTTTCAATATATCGCTCCCTACAGGAAGTATTTTCTATCTATGCATAATTGCTGGAATTAAGGGGAATATTCCTGTTTTTTTTAACAATAGTCGGTTGGTTAAATCGCTTATATTTAGGCTCAGTAATTATCAATTTTTTGCACAAATCCGACTTAAGACATTCGCAAAATAGTCGATATTCATAAACTGTAGCAGTTTGACATGCATTCAACCTAGGGTTGCGATGAAGCCGGGAAGTACGGTGTATAAACTGTTTTTTGCCCATTTCATTTTTTGTCAGGTAAAGCGTTATGATTCAATTGATTCCCCAAGCATTCAAGGTATGGTTCATTATCATTATTGGGCTGTTACTTAGCACAGCTGCCCATGCTGGGCACTTGTTTACACAAGCCTCAAACAATACACCAATCAGTTTAAATGCAGGGCAGGGTCTCAGTGTCACGCAGTTGACCTTTGAAAATGGAGGAGGCAATAACGGCAGAGTCACAATTGACTTTGGCGGTGACTGGTCGGCAGGTGATGCCATTCAGCTGACGATTGGCACTTGGAATGAGACCATTTCTTATGACACAGTTGTCGCTAATGGAGGCTCTCAAAGTGGCACTGCATTGAGTATTCAATCAAGTGCCCTTGTTGCAGCCGGCTTGAATCCATCGGGTCAAATTGCCTGGACTGTGATTGCCTCAGCAGGTCAATTTACATGGGAAGGGTACCGCATTTACACTACCAGCGGAACATTTAACGGGACGGGAGCTGCGCCCATCAATCAGTCGCAAGTGGTGAATGCCTCGCAGCTTGGTGGTGGTTCGAATTACGTCAGTATCGCCGGCGCAAACCAAACCGGTGTGGCAGCCACGCTGGATGGGCTCAGTGGTGCTACGGGCCAAATGGCTGGTGTACTTGCTGTGATTGATGCAATGACAGAGCAGAGCAAGCGGGATGCCATGCGCCTGATTTCCCCTGATCGTAGTCAGGTAATGAGCCAGTCTGCAATTAATACAACGACTGCTGCGCTCGATACAGTGCAAGTGCGCCTGGATAATTTGCGTGTGGGCATGTCTGGCCAGAATGATATGGCGATGCTGAATCATGGTGGCGACATCAATGCTGGACGGGGGACTGCGCAAGGCATGTCTTCAGGTGATGAGGCTTTGAACAAAACCGTTTGGTTGAAAGCCTTTGGCGGTAAAGCTGATCAGGCTGCGCGTAGTGGTTTTGCTGGGTCTGACAGTAAGGTTTTCGGGATGATGGCGGGTGTGGATCGCATGCTGGACAATGGCCTCGTACTAGGTGTAGCTGCGGCATATGCAAAAACCAATGTGGATATGAATGATTTCCGCAATGGGGACAGCGCAGGCATCCAGACGTACCAGATTACGGGTTATTTTGCCAAGACTTTTGAACGCTGGTTCTTGCAAGGCATGTTGAGTTACGCCTATCAGGACTATGATACTAAACGAAATACCCATCTCACCGGTGTTGCAAAAGGTAGCTTTAATGGTGATATGTATGGCACGCGTTTGGTTGCAGGGGTGCCTTTTTACATCACAGAGGTGTTAACCTTGACACCATCAGTCGGGGTTGAAGCGCATCATATTGAACAGGATGGATTTAGTGAGAAGGGCGCAGGAGCTCTCTCTTTGAACGTCGGCAGCAGTAATGCAGATCGCGTGCGTTCATTGCTGGGATTGGAGCTGGGGATGCTGAAAGTGCTTGCTGATGGCAGCCGATTACATCCGTCTGTCAAGGCTGGCTGGCGGCATGACTTCATCCGTGATGGCATGAACACAAGCTCTTCGTTTATCGGCGGTGGCGCGCAGTTTGAGAGCGTTGGCCAAAAAGTAAATCAGGATGTCTATGGGGTAGCCGCCAAGCTCAACTGGGAAAAAACAGAGCGAGTCGGTGTTGCCGTTGAGCTGGGAACAGAGAAGGGCGACGGTTACGATGCCATCAATGGACAAGTCACAGGCACTTATCGATTTTGAGTGACATCTTGAAGCATTCTAGAGCCCCTGCCATGCAGGGGCTTTTGTTTGCGGTATTTTGTTAGACTTGCCGTGCAAGCAAACTAGTTTGTATTGCTTGCAATATCGAGTATTCTTCCTCTTTATTGATAATCCTCTCAAATACCAGATCTTGATCTAATCAGGTTTAAATCATGAAAAGACGTCAATTTTTGAGTCTGGGTCTGCAGTCAGTTTCCCTGTTGTCTACATTGACTTTAGCGCCTTCGCTTTCTGTAATGGCCGGAACGTCACTAACAACTTCTCAGCTTGGGACCCTGGTCTCTTTTATAGATACCCTTATTCCCCCTGATGAAACACCTTCATCTTCACAATTGGGATTAGATAAGGTTTTGCTTAATCATGCCCAGACTATACAAAACTATACCGCGCTCCTTATTCTCGGATGCCAGTGGCTGGATACTCAAGCCATAGCGATGGCCAATATGGCCTTCCACCAGTTGCAGGAAGAGCAGCGCGTGCGCATTGTTTCACTCAGCGAGACCAGTCAGTCAGGAACGATTGCGAGACAGTTCTTTGACCATGTCAAGGCAGATCTTTTCAGTTTCTATTATGCTCATCCAGCGATCTGGCCTAGCTTGGGGCTGCATGGTGCGCCTCAGCCGCATGGGTACCTGTCATATGCCAGCCAACCCCGAAAGTTGACTAAATGAAACGCTACGATGCGGTCATTATCGGCGCAGGCGCAGGTGGTGGTGCCAGTGCTTATGCCTTGACGCAGCAGGGGTTGCGCGTGTTGATTCTTGAAGCGGGGCCGTCCTACGCCCCTGATAAGGACTATCTTGCTGGAACATCACGATGGCAGAAGCCTTTTCCGCAGAAAGCTGGATCACAGGGGCGTTACACCTACGTACTGGACCAGCCCTTGAGCAAGCAATGGGCACACTTACGCTCATGGAATCACATGACCGGGTATTTAAATCCGGAGGCAAAGCGCGTGGCTTTTGCTTATCATCATGTAAGAGGTGTCGGCGGAAGTTCCTTGCATTTTACCGGCGAAGCACATCGCATGAATCCCAAATCCATGCAAATGTGGTCGCAGCATGGTGTTGCTGCTGACTGGCCGGTCAGTTATGACATGCTCGAGCCTTATTACGTGCAGGCTGAAAATATCGTTGGTGTGGCTGGCCCAGAGAATGACGGTATACATCCCCGCTCCGCGCCTTACCCATATTCCCCGCATGCAACAGGCTATACCACGCATTTATTGCGCAAGGGGTTTGCGGCTAAAGGCATGCGGCTGGTTGAGAATCCCTTGGCGGTTTTACCTCAGCCGCGCGCTCAAAGACTAAACTGCAACTATTGCAATTGCTGTCTGAAAGGCTGCCCACGTAAAGACAAAGGCAGTATTGATGTTACGTATTTACAACTGGCAAAAGCCAGTGGCTTGTGTGAAATACGCACAGAATGTGTTGTGACCCGTATTATCACCGACGGTGCAAATGACCTCGTGTCTGGTGTCGAATATTATTCAGCCGGCAAAAAGCAGTTTATCAAAACGCCCTTGTTGATTCTGGCGGCGGGTGCGGTTGAAAGTCCGCGCTTGTTGCTCATGTCCTCCAGTGCAGACTCACCCAATGGATTGTGCAATGAGAGTGGTCAAGTTGGTAAGAACTTTATGGAAACCCTGTTGTGGACCAGCAATGCGCTTTATCACAGTGATCTCGCCAGTTATCGCGGGTTACCGGTAGACAGCATTTGTTGGGATTACAACGCTCCCGATGCAATCCCCGGTGTGATTGGCGGCTGCCGTTTTTCACCCTCTGTTGCAGAGTCAGATTTGCTGGGGCCTGTCAGCTATGCCACCAGAGTCGTAAAAGGCTGGGGCCATCAGCATAAGCAGGAGATGCGCCGGACTTTTGGTCGTGTTGTGTCTCTAAGCGGTATTTGCGAGAGCCTGCCTCATCCAAAATCTTTCGTGAGCCTGGATTCAGCTGTAAAAGATGTATTTGGCTTGCCGGTGGCAAGCATACATAGTTATGTCGATGAGATGGCAACTAAACGCATTGCTTTTATGGCCAAGCAATGCCGTGACATCCTCAAAGCGATGGGTGCAACAAAGATATTTGAAGAGTTCAGTTCGTATGATATTTTTAGCTCTACGCATGTATTTGGCACCTGTCGTATGGGGCATGATGCCCGCCATTCGGTGGTCAATGTTGATTGTCGCAGTCATCGCTGGCGCAACCTCTACATTCTCGATGCAAGTGTATTTCCAAGTTCAGGAGGTGGGGAGTCGCCTGGCCTCACAATACAAGCTTTGGCATTACGTGCGATGGATCGTTTTCAATCCAGATGATTTTTGGTGAAACTTTAATTCTATGGCGCACTTATCAGACTCTGTAAATAAAGCGGCTTCCAGGCAAACGCTGCCCGCTGGCAAACGCAAGCGCCCTAATAAAAACAAAATTGTCTCGCAAATGACCGGTTATATTGCTTCACCGGCACTGGACTTTTGGCTGACTGGCGGTATCTCTGTAGTAGTGATGGGCTTGTTACTTGTGGTCTATGCCTCCAGCGAGCCGAGCGCTGCAAATATCACGGCCGTGATTAGTCAAGCGATTGTGTTGCAGGCAGTGATTAACTGGCCACATTTTATGGGCGCTTACGCTTTACTCTATCGCCCGCTACAGAATGTAAAAACATATCCTTTTTCGACCCTGTTTGTCCCGGTGGCTTTGCTGGTTTATCTGGTAATTGCACTGATAACTGGGCCTGTCAGCGGAGCAGGTTGGGGTGTTAATCAGGACCTTGCATACGTTTTGTGGCTGGTGGCAGCTTTTTATCTGGCTTGGCATTACACTGGTCAGGCTTGGGGGATGATGGCGACATTCTCGCGCCTGTCGGGCTTGATATTGAGCACAGGGCAACGACTGCTGTTGCGTTCAGGATTGCGTTTACTGCTAATCTGGCATGTCGTTTGGGGTGCACAGGATTTACCAGTCGCCTGGTTGGGGGCGATGAGGTCTTACCTCCCGTTATTGTTGCAGTGCCTGACTATCGTTTGTGTGCTTTCGTTTCTGATTGGACTGGTCATTTGGTGCAAAATCAGAAGCCAGTTGGGCCATTGGCCGGATCGTCGGGTATTGATTGCCTGGTTGGCGATTTACTTGTGGTATTGGGTATTGTTGTTAATGCCGGCAGCCTATGTGTTGGTGCAGTTGTCGCATGCATTACAGTATCTTGCGTTTCCATTACGTATGCAGGTGAATCAGGCCGCTATTGCTGCCAATGTGCCACATCTGCCTGCGAAACAGCGTAGTTCTTTGTTGGGCGCGACAATAGGCTATTACTGCACTTTGGTCTTTGCAGGCATGCTGATTTTCTACTTGCCCGTGATATTGTTTCCAAGTCAACAGCCATATGGATTGGCAGTGGTGCTGGCCTCTATTGTCAGTATTCATCATTATTTTGTAGACGGATGTATCTGGAAAATAAGTCATCCTGATGTTAGACGAAATTTGTTCTGGCATTTGCCCGTACAAAAAGTGAATTAATCATGCGTATTCTTCTTATGGTCATTGCATGTTTATGGTTGCTAACAAGTTGTGCCTCTCAGGAGCTCGCAGAGCGCACGCAACCTGTAGCCTCGCTTTTTTCACAACATGGATTTGTTCAGAGAGATATTTCTACCCCGGACTTTACTTTGCGAGTCTGGCAATCTCCAGCAGTAGACGCGAAGGATATGCGTGTATACATTGAAGGTGACGGGCTGTCATGGATTACACGATATCAACCCGCCTTGAACCCTACACCATTGAACAGTATTGTCCCATTTCTTGCCGTGAAGGATACGCTGGCTGGCAATGTTGTTTATCTGGCAAGGCCATGTCAGTATGTATCTTTAGCTGAGCCTGATTGTCGTTCTGTTTATTGGACGCACGCAAGGTTTTCGCCCGAGGTGGTGTCTGCAATGAATGCGGCTGTTACTCGCCTAAAGCAGGAAGCACATGCTGAACATCTGATGTTGATTGGATACTCCGGAGGCGGGGCATTGGCCGTTCTGATGGCAGCACAAAGGCAGGATGTGGATGCGATTGTGACTGTGGCCGGTAATCTTGATCACCGTGTCTGGACTGATTTACATCACTTAAGTCCTTTGCATGATTCAATGAATCCACCTGACGTCTGGCAGAAATTGCAGGGTGTCCGACAGTTGCACTTTGTAGGGGAGTTAGATCAAAATATGCCGCCTTCTATATATTGGGCTTATCGCACATTTTTTCCAGCTCAGGCTGATGTGCAAATGCAGGTGATCAAAGGGTTTGATCACAAGTGTTGCTGGGTTGAACGGTGGCCGCAATTGTTAAGGGAGCATTTTAATTAAACCGGATACCCTTTCCACTTTTTTGAATTCCAGTGATGGCACGTTTGTTATCATAATTGTAATGCGCTGACCTTAAAAGGTTGGCACTGGTATAACAAATATTTTTAAGGATGATTATGCAATTGGTTATTCGATTGGTTTTATGCGCTGGCCTGATGTTGGCGATGCCTATACATGCATTTGCCAGCTTTGAAACGGGATTGGAGGCCGCTAATAAAGGGGATTTTATGGCAGCGCAGAAAGCCTGGGAAGCCGCTGCGAAAAAAGGGGATGTAGATGCGCAATACAATCTTGGCGCATTAATGCTGTCTGGTAAAGTCGGTCAAAATGATCCCAAAAAAGCCATTGGCTGGATTGAACGCGCTGCCAGTAAAGGGCATGTCGATGCATCTTATTCCTTGGGGCTGCTTTACTATACTGGGTCCAAAGAGTTTAAGCAGGATTTTGCGCGCGCCTATAAGGCTTTTGAAAGTGCCGCCAAAAAAGGGCATGTAGCATCGCAATTCAGTTTGGGGGTCATGTTAGTGAATGGTCAGGGTGTAAAACAAAACGTCGCTGCCGGTATGGAGTGGTTAAAGAAGTCTGGCGAATCGGGTAATCCGGACGCACAGTTCAATTTGGGTATGGCATTCGTGAGTGGTCAGGCTGGTAAAAAAGACCCTGCAGAGGCTTTTAAATGGTTTTCGCGATCGGCGGATGGTGGCTTTGCACAAGCCCAGTATCAGGTTGCCAGAATGTACCTTGATGGGCAGGGGGTGGACGTGAACCCTGCGAATGCGAAGAGTTGGTTTGTACGTGCTGCGGATAAAGGGCATGTGGAAGCGCAATATGGTTTGGGTTTGATGGCCTATACCGGATTGGGGCAAGCAGTCAGTTTCGAAGAAGCTCAGCAATGGTTTATGCGAGCTGCCAAGGGTTGGGATCGCAACGCTCAATTTCATCTGGGTAAGATGTACATGAATGGCGAAGGGCTTAAGGCTGATTTGCTGGAAGCATATAAATGGCTGGATTTGTCTGCTGGTAACGGACATGATGATGCCCACTTTTACCGCTCCTATGTAGCTAGCAAACTGTCCAAGAGTGATGTGCAAAAAGCCCATGCAATGGCACAACAGTGGTTTGATGCCAATCATAGTCATCCGCATAAACATTACGACCTGAAGCCGCACGCGCATCATTAGTGACCGAGGTCTCGTGTTGTTCAAGTGCTTGATCGGGCACGTAAATTCCACTATAATCTTGGATTGACTTTTTGGTCAATTAACCATGCATGTATTTACATAGGGTGCCCGCAAGGGTGTTATTGAATACATGTTAATGAATAACCCTTTGAAATAGAAAGACTTATTATGTCAGTGACTATGCGTCAAATGTTGGAGGCCGGTGTTCACTTTGGTCACCAGACTCGTTACTGGAACCCAAAAATGGCAGAGTACATTTTTGGCGATCGTAACAAAATCCATATTGTTAATCTTGAAAAAACACTGCCGCTGTTTGAAGAAGCACAAAAATACGTGCGCACATTGGCGGCAAACAAGGGCCGTATTCTGTTCGTGGGCACCAAGCGTCAAGCCCGTGACATCGTCAAAGAAGAAGCGCAGCGTGCTGGTTGTGCTTATGTCAATCACCGCTGGTTGGGCGGTATGTTGACCAACTTCAAAACTGTTAAACAATCTATCAAGCGCTTGCAGGATTTTGAAGCCATGATGACTGATGGCAGTATCGAGAAATTCGGCAAAAAAGAAGCACTGGGTTACAAGCGTGAAGTTGAGAAACTGGAACGTTCTATTGGTGGTATTAAGGAAATGGGTGGCTTGCCAGATGCGATTTTCGTAATTGACGTTGGTCATGAAAGTGGCGCCATTACTGAAGCACGCAAGCTCGGTATCCCGGTGATTGGTATTGTCGATACTAATAACTCACCTGATGGCATCGCTTACGTCATTCCAGGTAACGATGACTCTTCACGTGCGATCCGCTTGTATGCGCGTGGGATGGCAGATGCTGTTCTGGAAGGCCGTGCGAACGCGATTTCTGAAATCGTTAAAGCGGCTCAGGAAGAAACTGTGCCTGCAGAGGCTGTTGCTGCCGAGTAATTAAATGCAGCATAAAAAGGGGCGGTCCGCCCCTTTTTCTATTGTGTTGTATGCAATATGGCTGACACATGATTGGCATATTGTAAAAAGAATATCTAGATGAATCCTCATTGCAGGAATCCTAACAAAAGGAGTAATAAATGGCTGAAATTACCGCAAGCATGGTGAAGGACTTACGTGAGCGCACTGATGCACCGATGATGGACTGTAAAAAGGCATTGACTGAAGCTGACGGCGACATGACCCGTGCGGAAGAAATCCTGCGTGTACGTTTTGGTAACAAGGCAAGCAAGGCTGCTGGTCGTGTAGCGGCTGAAGGTACGGTTGGTATCAGCATTGCTGCTGGTGGCAAACTGGGTACTTTGATTGAAGTCAA
Source organism: Methylophilus aquaticus (assembly GCF_030769565.1). Taxonomy (GTDB): domain Bacteria; phylum Pseudomonadota; class Gammaproteobacteria; order Burkholderiales; family Methylophilaceae; genus Methylophilus; species Methylophilus aquaticus. The sequence goes on from NZ_JAVCAP010000014.1 coordinate 203,955, forward strand.
CTCTGAAACTGACTTCTGTGCCAAAAACGAAGAGTTCCTGAAGTTTGTCGGGGAATTGGCGCAAACAGTGAACGAAAACAATCCTGCCGATATCGATGCGGTGGGTGCTTTGCCAATGCGTGGCGAAACTGCTGAAGCAGTGCGCGCGCAGCTGGTTGGCAAGATTGGTGAAAATATCACGCCACGCCGTTTTGCGCGTACTGAAGCCAAAGGTCAGTTGTACAGCTACGTACATGGCAGCAAAATTGGTGTGCTGGTGGATCTGGTGGGTGGCGACGAGGCTTTGGGTAAAGATATTGCCATGCACATTGCTGCAGCAAAACCAAAATCACTGGATGCAAGTGGTGTTGACGCAGCATTGATTGAAGCAGAACGCCGTGTGGCCATCGAAAAAGCAAAAGAAGCTGGTAAGCCAGAGGCGATGCTGGAAAAAATTGCTGATGGTACTGTGCAGAAGTTTTTGAAAGAAGTGACTTTGTTAAGTCAGGCGTTTGTAAAGGATGACAAGCAAACCATTGAGCAGTTGCTGAAATCCAAAAATGCGTCGGTGGCTTCATTCAGTATGTATGTCGTAGGTGAGGGCATTGAAAAGGCCGTGGTGGATTATGCTGCTGAAGTGGCCGCTGCGGCTAAAGTGTAATCGATTGTAAACGAGCTTGGATAAAAGTGGAGTCTTCGGATTCCACTTTTTTTATGGCTAACTGGGCGGTTTGCAGCCCATAAAACCGTGTTTTATGATTAAATAGGCACATTTTGAATTTGGGATAAATAACAATGGCACAACCTGTTTTTAAGCGCGTTCTCCTCAAATTATCTGGTGAAGCGTTAATGGGCGATGATGCTTATGGCATTAACCGTGAAACGGTGACTGCTATTGTTGGGCAGGTCAAAGAAATTGTGAATATGGGCGTGCAGGTGGGTATCGTCATCGGTGGCGGCAATATTTTTCGTGGGATTGCGCCTGCTGCTGAGGGGATGGACAGAGCAACTGCCGATTATATGGGTATGCTGGCAACGGTCATGAACGCTATGGCACTTCAAGATGCTATGAAACATGCCGGTGTGGCTGCGCGTGTTCAAAGTGCGTTAAATATTGAGGCGGTGGCTGAGCCTTATATTCGAGGCAAAGCGATCCGTTATCTGGAAGAAGGTAAGGTGGTGATTTTTGGTGCTGGCACTGGCAACCCATTTTTTACAACAGATACTGCTGCTGCTTTACGCGGTGTGGAAATTGACGCTGAAATTGTATTGAAAGCCACTAAGGTTGATGGTATTTACACGGCTGACCCGAAAAAAGACCCCACCGCGACCCGTTATGATACCGTCTCCTATGATGAGGCCATCAATAAAAATCTGAAGGTAATGGACGCAACAGCGTTTACCCTGTGCAGAGACCAAAAAATGCCGATTGCTGTATTTAGTATCTTTAAAGAAGGTGCACTCAAGCGCGTGATTTTAGGTGAGAATGAAGGTACGCGCGTCATGGCTTAAGCTGGACGCGTGCGAAATTGGAGAATCAGAATGGTTGAAGATATTAAAAAATCTGCAGAACAGAAAATGCACAAATCGCTGGAGGCGTTGAAAACCGATCTGGCTAAAGTGCGTACAGGTCGCGCTCATGCCGGCTTGCTTGACCATGTCGTGGTGGAATACTATGGGTCAATGGTGGCCGTGAACCAGGTGGCCAACGTGAATTTGGGTGATGCGCGCACCATTAACGTACAGCCATATGAAAAAAATATGATTGCCAAGGTAGAAAAAGCGATTCGGGACAGCGACTTGGGATTGAATCCAGCCACTAACGGTGATTTGATTCGTGTTCCTATGCCAATGTTGACTGAAGAGCGCCGCCGTGATCTGACTAAAATCGTACGGACTGAAGGTGAAGGTGCAAAAGTGGCCATTCGTAACGTACGTCGTGATGCCAATGATGCTTTGAAAAAGCTGGTAAAAGATAAAGCAATTTCTGAAGACGATGAGCGTCGTGGACAGGATGAAGTGCAAAAAATGACTGATAAGGCAGTGGCTGAAGTGGACAAACTTTTGCAACAAAAAGAAGTAGACTTGATGGCCGTATAAGCGGCCATTCATCGAGGACGGATATCGTTTTGGGTCTTTTTTCAAGTTCCACCAAGCAAGTGCCTGAGACGCATAACCTGCCACAACATGTGGCAGTGATTATGGATGGTAATGGGCGCTGGGCCAAAAAGAGATTTTTACCCCGTGTAGCCGGGCATCAGCGAGGCCTGGAGTCTGTGCGCCAACTCGTTAAGACTTGCGTGCGTCTTGAAATCAAATACCTCACATTGTTTGCCTTTAGCAGTGAAAACTGGCGTCGACCACCTGATGAGGTCACTTTTTTGATGGGTTTGTTTCTGGAAGCTTTGGATCGCGAGGTAGCCAAGCTGCATGAAGCGAATGTGATCCTGAAGTTAATAGGGGATCGAAGTCAGTTCAATGCTGATTTACAGCAGAAAATGCTGGATGCTGAGCGTAAAACTGAAGCCAACGCAGGGTTAACACTGACCATTGCAGTCAATTATGGTGGTCGTTGGGATGTAGTGCATGCTGTAAATCAATTGTTACTGAATAAACAGCCTATTGATGAGATTAGTGAGGCCGACTTGACACCTTACCTGTCAATGTCATACGCGCCGGAGCCTGATTTGTTTATTCGCACTGGCGGTGAAACTCGCATCAGTAATTTTCTGCTGTGGCAACTGGCCTATACCGAGCTTTATTTTACACCAGTATTGTGGCCTGACTTTGATGAGACAGCCTTTGAGCAAGCGTTGAAGTCTTATCGTCAGCGAGAGCGAAGATTTGGTCGTACCAGTGAACAGCTGGTTTCTGAGAACGGTTCCCTATAAGCCATGTTAAAAATCAGAGTCATTACTGCTGTTGTATTATTGGGTGTATTCATCCCAGCGCTGTTCTTGTCACCTATGATGCTATGGGCGAGTTTGATGATGGCATTGGCCCTGGTCGGTATTCGTGAGTGGTCGGGTTTTTTGACATTAACCAATCGGCAGGAAAAGGGATACTTGCTATTCTCTGCACTCGCTGGGCTCTATTTATTATTTTTATTGTATCAATCAGGGTTTCACTGGTTCTTCTATCAGTCATTGCTAGTCTTATTGGTCGCGACGATATTCTGGTTGGTGGTGGTTCCTTTGGCACTGTTCTTTCATTACTTTCCTCGCCAGAAATGGTTGAATATGCTGGTTGGATTGGGCTTGATGCTATCGTTATGGATGGCATTGGTCACTACACAAGAGTTGAACCCAATGTTCTTGCTGGTGATTATTTCAACTATCTGGTTAGCAGACAGTGCTGCCTATTTCGCAGGAAAACAATTTGGAAAACATAAGCTGGCGCCAGCCATTAGCCCAGGAAAAACATGGGAGGGTGTGGCTGGGGCATTGTTCGCTGTGGGTATTTACGCTTGCTTGTTAAAGCTAACTGGTGCAGTTTCTACATGGTGGGTATTGGGTTGTTTGTGGGTGATTACCATTGCAGGGATCTACGGTGATCTGTTTGAGTCCCTTTTTAAACGACGTGCCAACTTAAAGGATAGTGGCCAGTTCTTGCCTGGGCATGGTGGATTGCTAGACAGAATTGATGGTGTCATTCCTGCATTACCAGTGGGCTTGTGTCTGGTTCTGTGGTTTCATTACATGCAACAATCTTATGCATTCTAAGAGGCCGTTTTGCAATTAGTCACCATACTCGGCAGTACCGGAACAATTGGTCAGCAAACACTGGATGTGATGTCCAGGCATTCAGATCGTTACGCTGTGTTTGCCCTTGCCGCCTATAAGAATGTAGATGCATTATTTGCGCAATGTGTTGCCTTTAATCCTCGGTTTGCAGTGATGCAAGATATTGAGGCTGCTGATCGTTTGCATCAACAATGTCAGGCTGCTGGCTTGTCCGTGGAGGTTCTGTCTGGCGTTGAGGGCTTAAGTGAGGTTTCTGCCCATCCTGACGTGCACATCGTCATGGCGGCTATTGTGGGGGCTGCTGGGTTGTTACCAGCACTGGCAGCGGCTGAAGCCGGAAAAAAGATTCTGCTGGCTAATAAAGAAACACTTGTGATGGCAGGGCAGCTCTTTATGGATGCTGTCAAACAAGGGGGAGCCACGCTATTGCCCATTGATAGCGAACACAATGCCATTTTTCAAGTGATGCCAAGGAAAAGTTGTAATGCACTGACTGATGTTGGTGTTAACCAGGTGATTTTGACTGCATCAGGTGGACCATTCAGGTGCTATACACAGCACCAGCTCGAGACTGTTACTCCAGCGTTAGCATTGAAGCATCCAAATTGGGTTATGGGTGCCAAAATCACCATTGATTCATCAACCTTGATGAATAAAGGGTTGGAAGTGATAGAGGCTCACTGGTTGTTTAATGCGCATCCATCACAGATCGATGTGGTTGTACATCCTCAGAGCGTCATACATTCAATGGTTTCGTATGTTGATGGCAGTATTCTTGCTCAGCTAGGTAACCCTGATATGCGAACACCAATTGCTTATGGGTTGGGATACCCGGAACGCATTGCTTCTGGTGTAAAGCCACTTAGCCTGATTGACGTAGCCAAGCTTGAGTTTGAAGCACCTGACACCTTGCGCTTTCCATGTTTACAACTGGCTTATGATGCGTTAAATGCTGGAGGTACTGCCTCAGCAGTGCTCAATGCCGCAAATGAGGTGGCGGTAGCCGCCTTTTTACGAGATGAAATCCGGTATCTTGATATTCCTGCATTGATTTCTGCAGCGCTTGAGCAATTACCAATCCAACCAGTCTCCTCTGTTGAGCAGTTGCTAGCAGTGGATGCTGAGGCGAGAGCCGTTGTGTGCGAATTTCTCCAGCGCAAAACAATGACCAGCTCATTTCGGAAGACAGCATCATGATGACTGCGCTGGCTTTTATTGTCGCCATTGGTGTGCTGGTTACCATCCACGAATTTGGACATTATCTGGCCGCAAAAAGTTGTGGCGTCCATGTTGTGCGTTTCTCGATTGGTTTTGGTAAGGTACTCTATCGCTATCAACGCTCTACTAAAGACACTGAATGGGTGCTTTCTGTGTTGCCTTTGGGTGGGTATGTGAAAATGCTTGATGGCCGCGAAACATTACAGGAATCAATGTTTACAGCAGAAAATATTGATGGTTCCTACTCTTTTGATCGCAAACCAGTTTGGGCCAAAATGTGGATTGTCTTTGCAGGGCCACTGGCCAACCTACTGTTAGCATTTGTGTGTTATTGGGGTCTACTTGCGCAGGGAGAAGTTGGAATGAAGCCTTATATCGGCACAGTTGCAACTGGGTCGATGGCGGAACAGGCTAAATTGCGCCAAGGCGATGTTATTGTTTCGCTGAATGGGGAAGTGGTACAAACTTGGCAAGAGGCACAGTGGCAATTATTACAAGGCTGGCTCGAACACCGCTCACTTACTGTAGTCACGCGTACACCGCAAGGTGAGTTGCATAAACATCTGTTACCAATTTCGAATTTGTCGGGTGAGCCTGATGGCGATGTACTGGAAAAACTCGGATTGTCTATTTTGATGCCCATCATTCCACCTGTCGTAGGGGAAATTATTCCAGGCTCTGTGGCAGACAAGAATGGATTGCAGGCAGGGGATAAAATAACTCAAGTCAATGGAAAGCCTGTGCAGGATTGGCAGCAATTTGTAAAATTGATTAGAGCCAGTCCCTCTAAACCTTTACGCGTACAGTACCAGCGAGATGGGTTTCTGTCCGAGCTGAAACTGTTGCCAGAAGCCGTGATTGAGGGAGGTCAACGCTTTGGGCGCTTAGGGGCGGCAGTAGATATGCGTAGTGTGGACTTTTCCCCTTATAGAATTGTGCGTGAATACACCGTGACAGCTTCAGCTTTTCTGGCCATCAGCCGTGTACAAGACACGGTGGTTTTTACGCTCAAAATGATCGGTAAAATGTTGACTGGTCAAGTTTCATTGAAAGCAATCAGTGGCCCGGTGAGTATTGCAGATGTTGCCGGACAAACAGCTGATCTTGGTATCAAGCCTTATATCGGGTTTATCGCGTTGTTAAGTATCAGCATCGCAGTCATGAATCTGCTGCCAATTCCAGTATTAGATGGTGGCCATTTGTTGTATCATATGGCGGAATTGATTCGAGGAGAACCATTGCCTGACAAGGTGCTGGAAATAGGTCAGCGCCTTGGCTTCGGTATTCTTGGGGCATTGATGTTCATTGCTTTTTTTAATGACATCAATCGCTACGTGGCAGGTTGAAAGTATATTTAATGAAAAAAAAGACCAATTCTAAATTGTGGTTGTTTTTACTGGCTGGTGCTATGCACTTCAATGCCAATGCTACTGAGCCTTTTGTAATTTCGGATATTCGGGTAGAAGGTCTGCAAAGAACGGAAGCCGGTACCGTATTTAACTATTTGCCCATGCAGGTAGGCGATGTGATGAGTGATGAAAAAGCTGCGCAAGCCATCAAATCACTTTATTCAACTGGCTTTTTTAAAGATGTTCGCATTGAGGCTGAGGGGGATGTACTTGTTGTCACTGTGCAAGAAAGACCGTCAATATCACAAATTGACTTTAGTGGAAACAAGTCATTTCCGACTGATAAGGTTAAAGAGGGTTTAAAGCAGATCGGCATTGCCGAAGGACAGATTTTTGATAAAGCACAGCTGGACAGAGCTGAACAGGAAATCAAGCGACAATATTTATCGCAAGGTAAATACAGTGCTGAAGTTAAGGCCATTGCCAGTCCGCTTGAGCGTAACCGTGTTGCTGTACGTTTTGAAATCGTGGAAGGTCCGGTTGCCAAAATCCGTGATATCAACATTGTGGGCAATCACTTATTTAGTACAGAAGATCTCAGGGCGAACTTTTTGCTGACAACGCCCAACTGGATGAGTTGGTGGAACAAGGATGACCAGTATTCCAAGCAAAAGCTCACTGCTGATCTTGAAGCTTTGCGCTCATTTTATATGAATCAAGGTTACCTCGAGTTCTCTATTGATTCAACACAAGTGTCTATTTCTCCTGACAAGCGCGACGTCTACATTACTATTAACCTGACCGAAGGTGAAAAATACAATATCAGTCAAACCAAATTGTCTGGTGAAATGCTCTTGCCTGAAGAAGACTTGAAAAAACTGATTAATATTCAGGATGGCGAAATTTTTAATCGTCAGAAAGTCACTGATGCCAGCAAGGTTGTGACCGAGAAGCTTGGTGAAGAGGGTTATGCCTTCGCTAACGTGAATGCAGTTCCGGAAATCAACAAGCAGAATCACACAGTTGCGTTTACGTTCTTTATTGATCCTGGTAAAAAAGTGTATGTGCGTCGTATCAATGTTCAGGGAAACACTCGAACACGCGATGCAGTTGTCAGACGTGAGATGCGTCAACTCGAATCTGCATGGTATGCCGGTGATAAAATTAAACGTTCAAAAGAGCGTATTCAACGCTTGAATTTCTTTGATAATGTTGAACTGGAAACACCATCATTACCTGGCCTCAATGATCAGGTTGACATGAATGTTACTGTGGCTGAAAAAGCAACTGGCAGCGTACAGTTCGGTGCAGGCTTGTCCAGTAGCGACGGCGTGGTCTTGGGCTTTAATGTAAACCAGCCAAACTTCCTTGGCACGGGTAATCGGGTTGCCTTGCAAGTTAACACTAGCAGTTACAATACGATCTATTCGCTATCCTATACTGATCCTTACTTTACGCCTGATGGGATCAGTCGCGGTTTTGATGTTTATAGACGAGATGTGGATACAAGCAGACGAAACTCGTCCACATTGAATGTAGGTACTTATAACAGTCAATCCTACGGTGTAGGCATGCGGTTTGGTATGCCAATGTCTGAAATGGATTTTATCAGTGCCGGTGTGACGCTTGATCTAACCGACGTTGAGTTGTCTGACAGCAGCCCGATTCAGTATCTAAGATTCTGTGAAAATAACTCTGGTTGTAGCAGTAACTCCATTGTGACTAACCTGGGATGGACCTTCGACTCCCGCGACAATATTCTTTTCCCGCGCAGAGGCGTGTTGCAAAGACTGTCAGGCGATTTGTCATTGCCCGGACTGGATTTGCAATATTATAAAGTTAACTACCAGCATAGTTGGTATAAGGATATGGGCAAGGATTTCACCTTGATGCTGAATGGTGAACTTGGCTATGCAGATAGTTATGGTGGCAAGAACTACCCTTTCTTTAAAAACTTCTATGCTGGCGGTGTAAATAGTGTACGTGGTTTCCTGAACTCTTCACTGGGGCCGCGTGACATCAACCCCAGCACAGGTTCAGACTTTGCTGTCGGTGGCACCAAGCGTGTGGTAGGTAATGTGGAGTTGTTCATGCCAGTGCCATTCGTTAACAAGTCTAATCAATTCAGACTGAGTGCGTTTGTGGATGCTGGTGGAGTATATGGTAAAGATGACCCTATCAACTCTGAGTATTTGCGGTTCTCCACAGGTGTTGGTGTGACTTGGGTGTCGCCATTCGGTCCTTTGAAGTTGGTATTGGCCAAACCACTCAATAGCAAGCCTAATGATGATACCCAAACATTGCAGTTTCAGTTTGGACAACAGTTTTAATGCACCAATCAATGCTAAGTCATGCGTAAAAAAGGGGCTAGCCTGATGAAAAAATTTCTGATTTTGCTGGTTGCCATAGTTGTAAGTAACCAGAGTATTTGCGCAGCAGAGTATAAGGTTGGGTACGTACAGGTTGACAAGTTGTTACAAGAAGCGCCACAAACTGCCGAAACAGGTAAAAAACTTGAAAAAGAATTCAGCCCGCGATCGTTGGATTTGGACAAGTTACAGAAGCAAATGCGTGATCTGGAAGGTGCGTTGGAGCGTGATCGCACAACCATGTCAGAAGCAGATCGACGGATGAAAGAACGTGATTTAACCAATATGCGCCTCGAGTTTCAGCGTAAGCAACGAGAGCTGCGTGAAGATATTAATCTACGCAAAAACGAAGAGCTGGCAGTATTGCAGGAGCGTATTAACAAGGCAGTACAAACCGTGTCTGAGAATGAAGGTTATGATTTGGTTGTGTATAGCGGAGTTGCCTATGCCAGCAAGAAAATAGATATTACTGATAAAGTCCTTAAACTACTTGGCAAAAAATAGTCAGGTTGTTTCATACACGCAATTGAGCAATCATAAATCCCTATGACGCAACGTTATACACTGCATCAGATTGTTGCGACTTTAGGTGGGCAAGTCGATGGCGATCCAAACGTCGAGCTTACACGCATGGCCTCACTTGCACATGCCGATGCGTATGCGATCGCTTTTTTTAATGATACAAAATACACTCAGACATTACTGAGTACACAAGCTTCTGCGATTGTATTGCGTGCCGAGCATCGGCATTTGACAAAACTACCGTGTATTGTGGCTGATAACCCTTATGCCTATTTTGCCAGATTGTCAGCATTGTTTAATCCACCCAAGCAATACCTTAACGAGATTCATGCAAGTGCAGTTTTAGGCCAAGGTGTACAATTATCTGGTGAGTTAACTATTGCGGCACAGGCCACTATTGGTGATGGTGTAGTGTTGGGGGAGGGTGTCAGAGTCGGTGCCGGATGTATCATCGAAGATGGTGTTCATATCGGTATGCATACCATTCTGGAGCCTCGTGTGGTCATCAAACATGGCGCTGTTATTGGTGATCACTGCCATATTTTTTCTGGCGCTGTGATTGGTAATGATGGGTTTGGCTACGCCGAAGAGCAGGGTCAATGGGTTAAAATACCGCAAATTGGGCGCGTTGTGATTGGCAATCATGTCGATATAGGTGCCAATACAACGATAGATCGCGGCGCATTGGATGATACTGTCATAGAGGACGGTGTTAAGTTGGACAATTTGATACAGGTTGCCCATAATGTTCGCATAGGGGCACATACGGTCATCGCAGGTTGTGTGGGTATCGCCGGTAGCGCAGTCATCGGGGCTCATTGTAAAATTGGCGGTGCTGCCATGATTTTAGGTCATCTGCATATTGCGAATGGCGTGACTATTTCACCAGGCTCCATGATTATGCGTTCCATCCATCAGCCGGGAACCTATACTGCACTGATGCCATTTCAGAAACATGAGGATTGGTTGAAGACTGCGGCGAGTATTCGTCATCTGGAACAATACCATCTCAAGCTCAAACAGCTTGAGCAAGCAATAAGTAATATACAAAAACATTCGGAAGATTGAGAGAGAATATGGCTGAGAATGCAATGAATAGCATGGATATTCATGATATTTTGGAACACCTGCCGCATCGCTACCCATTTGTGTTGGTAGACCGCGTGCTGTCTATGGAACTGGGTAAAGAAATTGTAGCCGTTAAAAATGTCTCGGTAAATGAGCCGTATTTCCCCGGGCACTTTCCATACCACCCTGTGATGCCTGGTGTGTTGATTGTCGAAGCAATGGCTCAGGCAGCAGCATTACTTTCTTTCAAAACCATGGGCACCAAGCCCACTAATGACTCTGTGTATTACTTTGCAGGGATTGATAGTGCACGCTTTAAGAAGCCAGTCTCTCCTGGCGATCAGATTATTTTGAATGTAAAGATTGATCGTATTCTGAAAGGTATCTGGAAATATAGCGGTGTTGCCAAAGTTGGGGACGAAGTCGTCGCCGAGGCAAATATGATGTGCATTCTAAAAGCCATTGAAAAATAAACACAGCTACCGTTATAGATGTACCACACATGCAAAATCTGATTCATCCAACTGCTATTATTGACCCCAAAGCCGAGCTGGACAGTTCGGTTGAAGTCGGGCCTTTTACCACCATTGGCGCTGGTGTATGTGTTGACGCCGGGACCAAAATTGCTGGACATGTCATGATTGAAGGGCCTACTGTCATTGGTAAACACAACGAGATTTTTCAATTCTCATCGTTGGGCGCCAAACCGCAGGATAAAAAATTCAAAGATGAACCGACCTTGCTGGAAATCGGGGATCACAATACGATACGTGAATTCTGTACCTTTAACCGCGGGACTGTACAGGATAAAGGCACCACTAAAATTGGCAGCCATAACTGGATTATGGCCTATGTACATATTGCACACGACTGCATTGTTGGCAATCATACTATTATGGCCAATAATTCATCACTGGCTGGACATGTCACTATTTATGATCATGCAATTTTAGGCGGTTTCACACTGGTGCACCAGTTCTGCCAGATTGGTGAACACATCATCACCGCTGTGGGTTCTGTGGTATTTAAAGATATTCCTCCTTATGTCACTGCGGCTGGCTATGATGCACAGCCTCATGGCATTAATGCTGAAGGCCTCAAGCGCCGGGGATTCAGTGCCGAGGCGATTCAGCAAATCAAGCGTGCTTACAAAGTGTTATATCGTCAGGGATTGTCTTTTGAAGAGGCGAAGCTGGCGCTGGCTGAAATGGAAAAATCCTGTCCAGAGATTGGCCTGATGACTCGTTTTCTCGCGCAAACTACGCGCGGTATTGTGCGTTAATACAAAAATAATATGGCAAAAATTGCAATGGTGGCAGGTGAGGCCTCCGGCGATATGCTGGGCTTTCATCTTATTCAAGAGCTTAAAACAGCCCATCCTCAGCTGGAAATCTTCGGCATTGCCGGACCTAAAATGATGAGTCTGGGTGCACGCTCTTTATACCCGATAGAGCGTTTGTCTGTACGTGGTTATCTGGAAGTGATCCGGCATTTGTGGGGCCTGCTCAAATTACGCAAGCAATTACTCAAACAAATTCTGCAAGAAAAACCGGATGTGTTTATTGGCATTGATGCGCCGGACTTTAATTTCTGGCTGGAAAAAAAACTGAAAGCCAAAGGCATTGCCACCATTCACTATGTCAGTCCATCGATCTGGGCCTGGCGCAAAAACCGTATCCACAAGATTAAACGGGCTGTTTCACATATGCTGGCCTTGTTTCCTTTTGAGCCTGCTTTGTACCAGCAAGTCGGAGTGCCTGTGACGTATATCGGCCATCCATTGGCGGATGCGCTGCCGATGGAACCTCCAGTGGCATGGATGCGTGAAAAACTCAAACTGAAAAAAGACAGTGTGGTGATTGCCATGTTGCCGGGCAGTCGCCAGTCTGAGGTGAATGCGCATGCAGAGCTCATGCTGGAAAGTGCTGTGGCATTTCAGGCACTGGTGCGTGAAAAAGGCCAGCATGCGCAATTTCTGGTTCCTTTGATTACCCGTGAGACGCGCGATATTTTTCAAGGCATCTGGCACCAGTTGCTGACCAAGTACCCTGAAACCGATATTGATTTGCAGATCATGTTTGGCCATGCGCATGAGGCCATGATGGCTGCAGACGCAGTACTGGTAGCCTCTGGCACAGCAACGCTGGAGGCCGCCTTGCTTAAAAAGCCGATGATCATTACGTATAAAATGTCCAACCTGAGCTGGCAGCTTCTGAAACGCATGCGCTTGCAACCTTATGTGGGCCTGCCCAATATTCTGGCTGGCGAATTTATCGTGCCGGAATTATTGCAAAAAGAAGCAACCCCACAACGCATTGCGAGCACCCTTCAAGGGTTGCTGGCTGACAAGTCAGGATTGGCAACATTACTGGAAAAGTATCGCGCCATTCATCAACAACTCAAGCAGCACAGCGCGCAAAAAGCGGCGGCGGTGGTTGCCCAGTTTTTGCGATTTTAAGTATGCGTCATTTGTTGTGCGGGATCGATGAGGCGGGCAGAGGGCCACTAGCAGGGGCTGTGTATGCCGCTGCAGTGATTCTTAATCCAGCGTCTCCCATTGTTGGCTTGGCGGACTCGAAAAAGCTGTCAGAAAGCAAACGTGATGCGTTGGCTATTCAGATCAAAGCTCACGCTCTGGCCTGGGGTATTGCCAGTGTCAGCGCACAGGAAATCGACGAGATCAATATTCTCCAAGCCAGTCTGCTCGCGATGCAGCGTGCTTATCAGGCGATGGTTGTGCAGTTCGGTATTCATGCCTCTTTAATACAAGTCGATGGCAACCGTTCTCCAAAATTTGATATTCCCTGCGAAGCGATTGTGAAAGGGGATAGCAAGGTCGCTGAAATTTCTGCAGCTTCTATTCTGGCCAAAACCGCAAGGGATGCCTCACTTTTGATACTGGATGCCCAATATCCTGACTATGGATTTGCACAACACAAAGGTTACCCGACGGCCTTGCATCTGGCGCGTTTGGCGCAATTTGGCATCACACCGGAGCACAGGCGCAGTTACGGACCAGTCAAAAAACTCCTTTCCTGACGTGGGCCCCTAGTCAGGCCGAATATATCAGCAAGCAATAAAAAAGCCGCTTTAATCAAGCGGCTTTTTTATTTTGGGCCTGAGCCTTATTCAATCAGCAGTTCTGTTTTACCCGGTACACCATTCATGGCGTCAGCATCTTCCAGTGGCTCTTTACGTGCAGTAATGACTGGCCAGACTTTGGATAGACGAGCATTCAGTTCAATGAAATGTTGCTGATCTGCTGGCACATCATCTTCCGCGAAAATAGCCTCAGCTGGGCATTCCGCCACACATAATGTACAGTCAATGCACTCGTCCGGATTGATGGCAAGGAAGTTCGGGCCTTCTACAAAGCAGTCCACCGGGCAGACATCTACACAGTCGGTATATTTGCACTGAATACAATTTTCGGTCACTACATAAGTCATGTTCTAAATCCTTTTGCGGGCTGTGTTAGCCAAAACGTTATTTTATTGCAATTTAGCCTAAATGGCGATGCATGGCTTTGTGATTGATCAAACAATCATGCCTGCACCGACAGTATTATTGGTACTTTCATCAATGACAATAAACGCACCTGTTGCACGGTTGGTTTTATAACTATCCACCATCAATGGTTGGGCAAGTTTAAAAGTTAAACGCGCGATGTCGTTCATTTTGAGGTCTGGTGTGGCTTGTTGCTCTAGCGTATTCACATCCACTTTGTATTGAATTGCGCCAATTTTGGCTTTGGATTCACGTGTGGTGTGGCGGATGATGTAAGTACGCGCAGTCGACAATGGGGTTTCTGACAGCCAACATACATGCGCTTCAATTTGTTTCACCGGCTCAGGTGCTTCACCTGTTTTCACAATCATGTCGCCCCGTGAGGTGTCGATTTCGTCTTCCAGCAACAAGGTCACGCTTTGCTCAGTTTGAGCGCTCGCGATTGGCACATCGCCAATTTGAATGGCTTTGACTTTGGATTGATAGCCATTTGGTAACACCGTTACCGCATCACCCACAGCAATATCACCAGATTCCACACGCCCCATAAATCCTCTAAAGTCGTGCAACTCGGCATCAGCACTGGCGTGTGGACGACAGACAAACTGCACAGGGAAGCGGAATTGTTCGGATTGCTCAGTATGCGCAGCGGGGGCTTTTTCGAGTAGTTCGAGCAGCGTTTCGCCTGTGTACCAGGGCATGCTGTCTAACCGGTCTACCAACATATCACCATTGAGCGCTGACATCGGGATGAATTTTATATCACGCGCACCAGCCAAGCCTAACTCTTTGGCAAATGCCATGTAGTCAGCACAAATGTTGTCGTAAACGGCTTGGTCGTAATTGACCAGGTCCATTTTATTGACGGCCACCACAATGTGAGGAATACCTACCAAGTGCGCTAAATAGCTGTGACGACGGGTTTGTGTGAGTACACCTTTGCGTGCATCAATCAAAATAATGGCCAAATTAGCGGTAGAAGCTGCTGTCACCATGTTACGCGTGTATTGCTCGTGGCCTGGCGCATCAGCGATGATATATTTGCGTGTGCCGGTGCTGAAATAGCGATAAGCTACATCAATGGTAATGCCTTGCTCGCGTTCTGCTTGCAAACCGTCGGTTAATAATGATAAATCGACCGCTTCCATGCCACGTTTTTTGGACGTATTGGAAATATTGGTTAGCGTATCCGCCAAAATGGTTTTGGTATCAAACAGCAAGCGACCAATCAATGTGCTCTTGCCATCATCGACAGAACCACAGGTCATAAAACGTAATAGTGAGTCATTGTGTTGCATAGTGTTACTCATTAGAAATATCCCTCTTTCTTGCGTTGCTCCATCGAGGCATCAGAGGTTTGGTCATCAAGGCGGGTTGCACCACGCTCAGTAATGGTGGTGGTTGCAGTCTCAAGCACGATTTTGCTGGTGTTGTCTGCATCCGAAATCACAGGTGCTGTACATGTAATATCGCCCACGGTTCTAAAGCGCACTTGCATGTTAATCACTTCTTCACCTGCTTTAGGCACGTTAATTACTTCGCCTGAGGCCAATGGCACATTGGCTGGCATCATGGCGCCACCGCGCATAATGATGTCGCGGTTATGGGCAAAGTAGATGCTAGGCAAGCCTAGGTTTTCACGTTCGATATATTGCCAAACGTCCATTTCTGTCCAGTTGGAAATCGGAAAAGCGCGGATGTTTTCACCCTTGTGACTACGCGCATTGTAGAGATTCCACAATTCAGGGCGTTGGTTTTTTGGGTCCCATTGACCAAACTCATCACGAAAACTCATGATACGCTCTTTAGCACGGGCTTTTTCTTCATCGCGACGAGCGCCGCCGATACAGCAATCAAAGCCAAACTCTTCAATCGCTTCCAGCAAGGTCACGGACTGGTGTTTGTTACGTGGCTCATCTGGTGTTTTTAATACGACAGTGCCGCGTTTCATGGAGTCTTCTACAGAACGCACGATCAAGCGCTCGCCCAGTTCTGCGGCGCGTTGGTCACGGAAGTTAATCACTTCCTGGTAGTTGTGGCCTGTGTCGATGTGCATGAGCGGGAAAGGGAAGCGACCCGGGCGGAAGGCTTTTTCAGCGAGACGCAAAATACAAAGCGAATCTTTGCCGCCCGAAAACAGCAACACAGGATTGCTACATTGACCTGCTACTTCACGCAGAATATGTATCGCTTCTGCTTCCAGCCAATCGAGATGAGAGAGTGTTTGTTTGGTTGTCATCATTTAAACTCTAAAAATTATTTTAGCCACAGTGAAACACACTAATAAACATGGATATCTATGTGAATGTGTGGCTGATTTATTTCTTAACGTGCAAGCCACATTCTTTTGAGGTTGGATCTTCCCACCACCAGCGACCGGCACGAATATCTTCGCCCATGGCCACTGCACGCGTACAAGGCGCACACCCGATGCTTGGATAAAACTGATCATGCAACGCGTTGTAAGGCACATCAAACATACGGATATAGGCCCAGACCTCTTTTTCGGTCCAGTCACTCAATGGATTGAATTTTTCCAGTTGGTTGCCCGCGTCGTACTCTTGCGTTGGCAGGCTCGCCCGTGTTGTGGCTTGTTCGGCACGCATGCCAGTCACCCAGGCCTGCTTGCCGGCCAGAGCGCGTTGCAGCGGCTCGACTTTACGCATATGGCAGCAGGCTTTACGCAGTTCGATACTCTCGTAAAACGCATTAATACCATGGTGCCTGACGTAAGTTTCCACCGCTTCATGCTTGGGAAAGAATACCACTGGTTTGGTCTGGTAGTGTGATTCTACCTCGCCCATCAGGGTGTAAGTTTCCGCAGGCAGGCGGCCTGTATCCAGCGAGAATATCTCGATTGCCAATGACTCTTTGGCAATGATGTCGGTGAGCACCATGTCTTCAGCACCATAGCTGTTGGCAAAGGTGATGGCAGGAAACTCCGCCACGGCTGTGCTTAGTAATGCCAGCACGGCTGCGCGTTTGGCCGTCACCGTTGCAACCAATGCCTCCGTCAGTTCTGGGCTAGTCGCCGGGTTTTTCATACTCGGCTTGAGCATGCTGACACCGAAACTCATGCGCGGTTCATCCTGCGCCAGACCGGTACGTCGTTGACGGCGCCCTGATAGGGTTGGCTAAAGTCATTCAAGCTTGCAATCGCGTCCTGTGCAGAGCGGTCCGCGCGGATTAAAAAGCTGTTGAAGCCTGCACGCTTGTGGAAAAATAGCTGGTCACGTAATACATCACCGATCGCGCGCAACTCGTTGGTATAGCCGTAACGCGTACGTAACCAGTTGCCCAATGTGAAAATGCGGCCATCGGCAAAGCGCTCGACATAAATGGCGATGATAGGCAGGCTGTTCAGGTCATTGAATTCTGCTTTGAGTGCTTCGGCAGTTTCGTGTGTCGCCAATACGATACCAACTTCACCGGCTTGCATACGTGTTTGCAGTTCAGCTTTGCGCGCCTGCCACACGGTGAGCGGCACCAGAATTTTTCCGGAAGCGGGAATGGTGGTATTGGCAACTTGTTCTGGCGTGTAGGTCTGCTCGCCTGTCAGTTTGAACAAGACCACTTTGCCTGCTTGCTTGCGCACAGACTCTTCACCTGCGGCTGGCGGGATGACACGCGTCCACGCGTCCTGCACAATTTCAGCCACGCCATTTGCAGCGTTTAATTGAATCAGATTACTCATGATGCGGATGCTCCTTCTTTTTGCTCTGCATAGACATGGGCTTTAAACGGAGCAACCCCGATACGGCGAACGGTATCAATAAAGCGTTCTTCATCGGAGCGCTGTTGTAAATACACTTCGATCAGGCGCTGTACCACCCCCGGCATTTCCTCCGCCGAGAATGAAGGGCCAATGGCGCTACCTATGCTGGCATCATTACCCTGTTTGCCGCCGACGGTGACCTGATACCATTCAGAGCCGTCTTTATCTACACCGAGAATACCGATATGACCGACATGGTGATGTCCGCAGGCATTCATGCAACCTGAAATATTCAGTTCAATGTCGCCAATTTCGTACAGGTAATCCAGATTGTCAAATTGCATCTGAATGGCTTCGGCAATCGGGATGCTTTTGGCATTGGCCAGGCTGCAGAAGTCCCCGCCCGGACAGCAGATAATGTCGGTGAGCAAACCGATATTCGGTGTTGCCAAGTCAGCTGCACGGGCTTTTTCCCACACAGCGAATAAATCAGACAACTTGACATCTGCCAGAATCAGATTTTGTTCATGTGACGAACGCAACTCTCCAAAACTGTAAGCGTCGGCGAGATCTGCCACTACCTGCATTTGCTCGCTGGTAATGTCGCCGGGTGCTTTGCCGTGTGGTTTGAGTGAAATGGTCACTGCGCGGTAGCCCGGCACACGATGCCCATGCACACAACGCTTAGCCCAGGCCGCAAAAGCTGGATTGCTGGCCACGGCTGTATCAAAAGAAGCATCATGCGCTGGCAGGGTTTCGTACGGCATAGGTTCAAAATACTGCGCTACACGGTCTAGTTCTGCTTGTGTGATGGTCAATGCACCTTCTTTCAGGTGTGTCCACTCTTCGTCAACCTGGCGGCGGAATTCTTCAATACCCAGCGCTTTCACCAGGATTTTAATACGTGCTTTATATGCGTTATCACGACGACCATGGATGTTGTATACACGGATAACAGCTTCGCAGTAGGAAAGGGCGTGTTGCCATTCCAGGTGTTCACGAATCACGGTGCCCAGGATAGGCGTGCGGCCTAAACCACCGCCCACCCAGACTTTGATTGCCATTTGGTTCTGGGCGTCTTTGTAAAACTCCAGACCGATATCGTGCGCTTGCACAATGGCGCGGTCCTGGGTCGTGCCAGAAACTGCTATTTTGAATTTACGCGGCAACAATGCAAATTCAGGATGGAATGTACTCCATTGGCGCATGATCTCGGCGATGGCACGCGGGTCGATGATTTCATCTGGTGCGATGCCTGCAAACTGATCAGTGGTGATATTGCGAATACAGTTACCGGAAGTCTGGATCGCATGCATTTCAACGGTGGCAAGCGCTGCCAGAATTTCCGGCACATCTTCCAGTTTAGGCCAATTAAGTTGCAGGTTCTGGCGTGTACTGAAATGGCCATAGCCTCTGTCGTAACGCTTGGCAATCTCACCCAGTTTGCGCAGTTGTGTGCTGGACATCAGGCCGTAAGGTACAGCGATCCGCAGCATAGGCGCGTGGCGTTGAATATATAGTCCGTTTTGCAAACGCAAGGGACGAAATTCTTCATCAGTCAATTCGCCACCCAGGTAGCGGCGCGTTTGGTCGCGATATTGCGCGACGCGTTCATTGACGATTTGTTGGTCTATTTTGTCGTATTTGTACATTGTTAACTCTAGCCAGCTTTTTCAGAAGAGGCAATATTTTAATGGAAAACGAGCTTAAAGCCTACATAAATCAATATGATAGCCAATACAATTCTAACCCAGTGCTCTGCCACACGTGAGCTTAAATGGCTGCCGAGATAAATGCCTGGAATAGAACCAATTAACAGTGTGCCCAGTAATTGGTAGTCAATCGTACCTAATGAGGCATGGCCTAATCCTGCAACCATGGTGAGTGGCACAGCATGTGCGATATCGCTTCCGACGATGGTGGTAATTTTTTCTTTCGGATATAGCATAATCAGCGCCGTGACACCGAGTGCACCTGCACCGACCGAAGTGAGTGTCACTAAGGCACCAAGTATGACGCCGAGAGCGACTGTTGAACCAGGGACATATTGTTCTGGAATCCATTGGCCACGGGCGACATAAGCGCTGAGTTTATTGCGCATCAGGACCGCAGCGGAAGTGACAATTAAGGCAATGCCGAGCCAGAACTTAATGGTTGAGATTGCGCTGCTCGATTGCATATCCATATTATGCAACATCCATAAAGTTGCCAAAGACGCAGGTAAGCTACCCATGGCTAAGCGTTTAACCATGCGCCAATCAATATTACCAAGTTTGCCATGCGCAAAAATTCCGGCTGACTTGGTGACTGATGCATATAATAAATCTGTGCCTACAGCCACTGCAGGTTTGATGTTGTAAAGTAATAACAGGATGGGGGTCATCAGTGATCCGCCGCCAACACCGGTCAGCCCTACCAGAAAACCGACGGCAAAACCCGCCAAAATAAATCCGAATTCCATGTGGAGTATCTTCAAAGAGTGATAAAACGACGTGCATGGTAGCAGGATTCTAATTGTTGATTTAATAACCAATTGTTCTATGATATAGCTTTTAGTTATATTGGATCGTCGATGAAGTTTCACCAATTGCGTTATGTGCATGAAGTTGTCCGTCAACAACTTAATATTTCGGCGGCTTCAGAGGCGCTGCATACTTCTCAGCCAGGTGTCAGCAAGCAAATACAATTGCTGGAAGAGGAGTTAGGTTTGCAAATATTTCAACGTAACGGAAAACGCTTAATTGGTGTCACCGAGCCCGGTCGCAAAATTGTAGCGTTGGCGGCCAAAGTGGTACTCGAGATGCAAAATATCAAGCGCGTTGGAGATGAGTACAGTCGCGAGGATACTGGTGAATTAACGATTGCCACTACACATACACAGGCGCGTTATCGCTTGCCCGCTGCAGTCAAACAATTTATGGCGCAATATCCCAATGTAAAACTAACCATACATCAGGGTAATCCGGCACAAGTGACTGAGCAAGTGGCTTCGGGTGAAGCGGATATTGGGATAGCTACTGAAAGTATCAGTAAGGATGAGCGTATTAATTGTTTGCCTTGTTATGAATGGAACCGTTGTCTGGTAGTGCCACCCGAGCACCCTTTGTTGAAAAGCAACGAACTCACTTTGCAGGCGCTGGCAAGATATCCCCTAATCACTTATGATTTTGCGTTCACCGGTGGGACGTTGGTATCCAAAATTTTCCATGATGCCGGTGTGCAGCCTAACGTGGTGTTTACCGCGATTGACGCAGATGTGATTAAAACTTACGTCAATCTTGGTCTGGGGATCGGGCTGATTGCCAATATGGCTTATGATGCTGTCAGGGATGCGCCCCTTCATAGCCTGGATTGCAGCCATTTATTCCCCAATAGCACCACTTACCTCGGTGTGCGTCGCGATGCCTTTTTGCGGGATTACATGCTTAATTTTATTACCATGCTCTCCCCCCAGTACGATAAGCGCACGGTACAACATGCATTGCATCAAGTTTAGCAATTTTTGGTGTGACAAGTGTCACGCTGCTTGTAACGCAGGCATGCTTTAATGGCTGAAATAGTTTGAGGCTGATCATGCTTGGAATTTTTTCATTGCTGTGCTGTGTGCTTGCCTGCTTGCTGCCAGTGACTGCGATGCCTGCGCAAGAGGGCTCAGTACATGTGCGTGTGGTTGGGCATGGTATGCCTGACATCGACCTGGATAATGCGATTTATGAGGTACCGGTCAAGCCTGGGGTTAGCTATCAGGATCTGGTGTATAGCCTCAAGTCAGTGTCTGAGGGCATGAACTTTGTCAATCCGGCCAATTTTCCGATTGCAGAACACATGAAACAGCGTGGTTTGGATCCGCAAGGGGTGAAAGAGGTGCGCACCTTTTGTAATCTGAGTATGGGCACCGAAATCATGCTCGATCATCCGGAGTTCCTTGTTTTCGCACCGTGCAGACTTGCAATTTATGAGAAGGCGGACGCCTCCGGTCAGTTGCGTTTGTATCTGGGCCTTGACCGCCCCACGCATGACCTGAAAAATATTAAAAAGCCGACTGCTCGAGCTCAGGCTGCAGCACAGGAACTTGAAGATGCTCTGATCACGTTGATGGAAAGGGCGCGGCGCGGGGATTTCTGATTTTACAATCTCCCCAGCTACAGTGCGTGATACAGCTACAGCGCAGCCCTTTTGTTTTCATTTTGTCAGGTATTGATCTTCGGTTTTGATCGCTCAAATTGCTTTCTGCTTACTTGAAGCTTAATCAGTGACTTTAAATAACCGTTTTTCCTCTGTCCGGACACACAACAACCTTCCACTTTTTTCGGTCATCCCCTATACTCAAACATGCCATTAATTGTTTGAGTGAGCCTTATGACGACCCCCATGCTGATTGCAAAAAATAACGAAACCGACAGTGTGATGCTGCCCAGAATGGCCAATCGCCATGGGTTGATTGCGGGTGCCACCGGCACTGGAAAAACGGTCACGCTGCAAAGTCTGGCCGAGCAGTTTTCACGGATTGGCGTACCGGTGTTTATGGCCGACGTTAAAGGTGATTTGTCGGGGATGAGCCAGGTGGGAGGTGGCAATGCCAAAGTCGAGGCCAGAGTGCAGCAGCTCAAGCTGACTGATTATACAAACAAGGCATACCCTGTCATGTTCTGGGATATGTTTGGTGAAAAAGGCCATCCGGTACGCACCACCCTGAGTGAAATGGGCCCTTTGTTACTGGCGCGCATGTTGAATTTAAACGAGGTGCAAGGTGGTGTACTCAATGCGATTTTTAAAATCGCAGATGACAATGGCATGTTGCTTCTGGACTTGAAAGATTTACGCGCGATGTCGCAGCACTGTGCCGAAAATTCAGCCACTTACCAAACCCAGTACGGCAATATTTCTGCTGCCAGTGTGGGTGCCATTCAGCGCGCACTGTTGCAGATTGAAACTGAAGGGGGGGATGTGCTGTTTGGTGAGCCTGCCCTCAACCTGGAAGACATGATGCAGACCGATGCCAAAGGCTTGGGGTTTATTAATATTCTGGCCGCCGATAAGTTGCTTAACTCTCCGCGTGTGTATGCCACATTGCTGCTATGGCTGCTTTCTGAACTGTTTGAAAAGTTGCCGGAAGTGGGCGACCTGGAAAAACCCAAGCTGGTCTTTTTCTTTGACGAAGCGCACTTGCTGTTTAACGATGCCCCTGCCATCTTGATGCAAAAAATCGAGCAGGTGGTGCGTCTGGTGCGTTCCAAAGGGGTGGGCGTGTATTTTGTTTCTCAAAATCCGCTGGATATTCCTGATGTGGTACTTGGCCAACTGGGTAACCGCGTACAGCATGCCTTGCGTGCGTTCACACCACGTGACCAGAAAGCCGTACAGGTTGCTGCGCAAACCTTCCGTGCCAACCCCACGCTGGATGTGGCCAAGGTGATTACCGAACTGGGTGTGGGAGAAGCGCTCGTTTCGTTTCTGGATGAAAAAGGGGCACCAACCCCGGTGGAGCGAACGTTTATTTGTCCGCCTGAAAGCCGCATTGGGCCGGCCACCGATACAGAACGCCAGCATGCCATGGCACAGTCGCTGGTGGCTGGTGTGTATGACAAGCTGGTAGACAGAGAGTCCGCTTACGAGATTCTCAAGCAGCGCGCAGCAGAAGTCGCCAGTGAAGCCAGCACTGCTAAACATGCAGAAGAGACATCTGATTCGGGGTTTGACCTGGGCGGTATATTAGGAGGTAAAACCAGCCGTTCTGATTCTGTGCTGGAGTCGGCTGCCAAATCAGCTGCCCGGGCAATCGGCTCACAACTTGGCCGTGCCATTGTGCGTGGTGTGCTGGGGTCGATTCTTGGTGGAAGCAGCAGCAAAAGCCGCCGTTGATACTGCTGCTTTAAGGCTATTTACAGAGCGCGCCATGCTGACTGATATCGAGATTGCACAAGCTGCAACCCTGTTACCTATACACAACGTTGCCGAGAAGCTGGGCTTGTCTGCCGAGGCTTGGTTGCCCTATGGTCACCACATTGCCAAACTGACGCAGGCAACTGTCAGCAAGCTGCAACAGCAACCTGCGCGTGCCAAGCTAATTCTGGTCACCGCGATCAGCCCCACACCGGCGGGCGAGGGTAAAACGACGACGACGATTGGCCTCACAGATGCACTGAATCATGCAGGTTATCCTGCCATGGCATGCTTGCGCGAACCATCCATGGGGCCGGTGTTTGGTATGAAAGGGGGCGCGACCGGCGGAGGCTATGCCCAAGTCGT
Organism: Methylophilus aquaticus; assembly: GCF_030769565.1. GTDB lineage: Bacteria > Pseudomonadota > Gammaproteobacteria > Burkholderiales > Methylophilaceae > Methylophilus > Methylophilus aquaticus. Next base: position 227,674 of record NZ_JAVCAP010000014.1, read on the forward strand.
CCCGATGGAAAACATTAACCTGCATTTTACCGGCGACTTTCATGCCATCAGTGCGGCCAATAATTTACTGGCTGCATTAATCGATAATCATATTTATCACGGCAATGCGCTGGGCTTCGAGCATGTCAGCTGGCGCCGCTGTATGGATATGAATGACCGTGCCTTGCGTCGGGTGACGCTGGATCATGAGGTGCATACCGGATTTGATATCACGGTGGCCAGCGAGGTCATGGCCATTTTCTGTCTGGCGACTGATTTGCAAGATTTGACGGCCAGACTGGGGCGCATACAGGTGGGTAGCAATGCCGCCGGAAATCCCATCTTTGCCAGCGATTTGCAGGCAGAAGGCGCGATGACTGCCTTGCTTAAAGATGCCTTCCAGCCCAACCTGGTGCAAACCCTGGCCGGTTCACCGGCACTGGTGCATGGCGGGCCATTTGCTAATATTGCACATGGCTGCAATTCACTGGTGGCCACGCGTTCGGCGTTGCGGCTGGCAGATTACGTGGTGACAGAAGCCGGTTTTGGTGCCGACCTGGGTGCTGAAAAGTTTATGGATATCAAGTGCCGCCAGTCAGGTTTGCGCCCGGATGTGGCGGTGTTGGTGGCGACCGTGCGGGCGCTGAAGTATCACGGCGGGATAGAAGTCGCCGATTTAAACAATGAGCATCTGGACGCACTCCAGGCTGGCCTGGCAAACCTGAAAAAACACCTCGATAACCTGCATCACCAGTTTGGCTTGCCAGTACTGGTGGCACTCAACCATTTCAGCCATGATACTGAAGCAGAAGTCGCCTTGGTCGATGCTGCTGTGCAAAGCTGGGGTTATCAGATGCACGTTTGCAAACATTGGGCGAATGGGGCCAGTGGTGCCAGCGATTTGGCCAAGGCGTTGGTCACGCAACTATCACAGGCTTCAACAGGTGCTCGACTGGCCTATGCTGACGATGTGGCGCTGGAGGAAAAACTGGCCTTGGTGGCACGCCAGATTTACGGTGCTGACGGCGTAGCATTTAGCCCGGCTGCGCAAGCCCAGTTACATGCTCTGGCAGCGGCCAGTCAGGGGTTGCCAGTGTGTGTGGCGAAGACCCAATACTCGTTCTCGTGTGATCCAAAGCAGCGCAATGTGCCTGTGGGCCATACCCTGTTAGTGCGAGAGTTGCGTCTTGCACGTGGCGCCGGTTTTGTTGTCGCCATTTGTGGCGATATCATGACCATGCCAGGCTTGCCAAAACAGCCCGCCAGTATACGTATCGGGGTGGCTGCAGATGGTAAAATCAGCGGGCTTTCTTAATTCTCAATTGTATGTTGACCTTCCAGCAAGTCGGCCAAGCCGACCAGACCATTCATAAGTCCCGTTTTTTTGCGCGTGCCATGCGCTGTGAAAACGAACGTGAACTGGCGCTGTTTTTGCGACAGTTTGCCAGCGAACATCAAAGTGCAGGCCATTTGGCTTATGCGTTTCGCATGCAAACCGCGGATGGCATCGTCGCCCGTTTTTCGGATGCTGGTGAACCTGCCGGAACGGCTGGCAAACCAATTCAGCAAATGCTGGATGGACAGAATTATGTCAATTGCTGTGTCGCTGTTATACGCTATTATGGCGGGGTCAATCTGGGCACCGGTGGTTTGGTACGTGCTTATGGCGGCACTGCCAAAATCGCCATGGAGAGGGCAGGCAGTATTCCTTTTGTCGAGATGGTAGAACTACACATCAAGACGACTTACAAGCGCGTGGATGAATTGACACGGGAAGTACAAAAAGTCAAAGGCGAAGTGCTGGATAAGCATTTTGATGAGGCAGTGCATTTCTTGTTGAAATTGCCATTGGATGCAGCGCGTCGGCTACAAGAGAAGTTTACTTAATCTTTAAATGAAAGAAAGTATGACACAGGCTCAAAGGTTCGATATTGCGTCTTATGGCGTGATGGCAGTATTGATGCTGCTGGTGTTACAGGTGCACTTGTTACCGGCACTGCTGATTGGCTTGCTGGTGTTCGAACTGATCCATATTATTTCGCCGATTATTGAGCGAAAAGTCCCCGGAAAGTACGCCAAACTGTTATCTGTCATGTTGCTGGCGACTCTTATTATCAGTTTGCTGGTTGGTTTAGGCATGGGTTTGATCACACTGATTCGTAGTGATTCAGGTGGTTTTTCCATGCTGTTTGATCAGCTGGCACGCATCATTGAGGATTCGCGCAAAGTATTACCTGCCTGGTTAAATGACCGGTTGCCAGATGATGCCATTACACTGCAGCAAACCGTGATTGAATGGCTGCGCGCCCATTCGGCTGATTGGCAATTACTGGGCAAGGAAGCGGGCCATCATCTGGCGCATATTCTGATTGCCATGGTGATTGGCGCCATGGTTGCCCTGCACGATGTCGAGACTCACAGTCGCTACAAGCCTTTTGCGCAGAGCCTGATGCGTCGCGCGGCACTTTTTTCCGCAGCATTCAAAAATATTGTGTTCGCGCAAATCAAGATATCCGCAGTGAATGCTACGCTGACGGCAGTTTATCTGGCGATTGTGCTGCCCTTGTGTGGCGTGCACCTGCCATTTACCAAAACCTTGATTGCCATTACTTTTCTGGTAGGGCTGTTGCCAGTCATTGGTAATCTCATTTCCAATACAGTGATTGTGATTGTCAGCACCAGCCATTCTTTTCTGATTGCGCTTGGCTCACTCGGGTTTCTGGTGATTATTCACAAGCTTGAATACTTCCTCAATGCCAGAATAGTCGGGGAGCAAATCCATGCGCGGGCATGGGAGTTGCTGGTGGCCATGTTGTTGATGGAAGCGACCTTTGGCGTGACTGGCATTGTGGCAGCGCCGGTCTATTATGCGTATATCAAGAGTGAATGCCGCGTACGCGACTGGATTTAATGATTGAGATAAATAAAAAGCGCGCTTCAGAGATACTGCCGCGCGCTTTTGATGATGGCCGTTTTACTTTAAACGATATAAACGACTGTCCAGTGTTTTGCCGCCCTCCATGCTATCCAGCTGATTGCCACTGATCAGGCTGAGTTGAGCCAACCGTTCATCCGGGTGCGGGTGGGTTTGAAACAGCAGGGCCATGCTGCTATCGTTATTACTTACTTGCGCCAGCGCCTGCAGTACCTCGGCCAGTCCATACACTTCATAACCGGCGCGTGCAGCCAGCACAGTCCCCATGCTGTCGGCTTCGTATTCTGCACTTTTATCCAGATTGCGCGCACTGATTTCGGCACCGGTACTGACGGCGCGCTGCGTCAGCTTGTTTTTACTGATTTTTTCTTTCAGAAAAGCAGTGCCAGCATCGAGCAGCGCCTGTTTTTGCATGACTTTCAAATGGTGCTTTTGCACCACGTGTGCAATTTCGTGCCCGAGTACGCCTGCCAGTTGCGCTTCACTGGTCAAGCGCTGATATAAGCCTTTGGTGATGAGTACATAACCACCGGGTGTGGCAAACGCATTGATATCGCTGCTGTCAATCACGCCAAAATGCCAGGCAATGTCCGCACGTTCAGATTGGCTGGCCACCCAGCGCCCCACTTTATTCACATAGGCCTGTAACCCTGCATCACTCACCAGTGGCGCAGCGCCCAGTATGGTGCCTGTCACATTGCGGCCAACTGCAATTTCATCTTCCAGGCTAGGGCTTGTCCAGTTGATATTGGCCAATTTGTCCTGTGCCGAGGCGTTATCTGCGGTGCCGGATGCCGGTGCGGTAGAGGTTTCTTTTTTATCAGTCACCCCTATCTGCTCTTTGACTGCATCTTTGAGCGCACCTTTTAAATCAAAGGCCTGGCTTGTGCCGATCAGGCAGGCGGCACAGGCCAGGGCAATGGCCTTTTGCTTCAATACGTTGTGGTTCATTGCGCACCTCCTGTAAAGTAAGGATAGCTGCGGCTATTCAAGCCAGCACTGGCCGCAAATTGCTTCGCTTCCTCAGCGTTCACGGTATAGCTCTCCAATTTTTTGGTTTCACTTTCGTTAAACTGCGCAGTTTTCAAGTCTTCTGCGCTCAGGCCCCGTATGCCCGTGGTAGAAACCACCTTGCCAGTCCCGCTACGACCAGTCGCCACGCCAACCATCCCCGCCACATTGCTGCTGCCTGCGTTGTTGCGCTTCACAGTGAGCAGGCGTACCCAGCCAGTTTTACCGTTGCTTTTGATCTGTAACCATGCGCCTTTTTTGTTCACAATCTCGACGGCATCATTCTTGTTGACGGTGCCAACGACTTTGGCGTCATTAAATGCGTCAACACGCAACTGGTCGGGTTTCAAAATCACGCCAGTTTCTGCTGCGTTCGCAGCATGGATGCCAAACACCGTGCTGCAACACAAGGCGGCTATCAGCCCTAAACATTGCTTTTTAATCATTGATCGCTCTCTACTTTCTGTGATGTGTGTTCCATTTCAAGCTGTATCATCGCTTGCGCAAATAAAATACGCCACTGGGCTGCCAGTTGTGAAGTGTTGCTGGCGATGATGCCGCGGTGCAGGGCATAACGTACCTGACTATTTTCTGGCAGCCCCAGAGTACGTACAAATGCCGTTAAGTGGGTTGCCAGCTGGGTGGCATCCTGCATGGCTGCCTCACGGTATTCTGCTTGCGGGCTGTATTGCCAACTGACAATCATCATATCGCCAAACAATCCCCACACGCCGCTTTGTGTACCGGCCATCACATCGACCTGGTTTGGGGCACGGCTGGCAAGTTCAGCTTCTTTGCGTATCCGTTTCATTACCGCATCGCCCAGAGATTCCACGCTCTCTATGGTGAGCGGCATTAATAAGACTTCTTGTTCCGGACTGTCTGCCTTCAGGCCAAAAGCCAGCCAGCGCTGTAGTGCGCGGTCAGTGGCCAGCGCATAAATTTTAGCGATCCCGAAATAAGCTACCGCCCAGAAAATCGGTGCAGCCAGATCCAGGTAGGTATGGATCAGGTTAATCGCCAAGTAGGAAAGTACCAGCAAACCGATCTGGCTACCCGTAAACACACCATTGAAGCGGTCACGGTCTACCTTGAAATAAAAGGCCAGCGTGGTAAGCCAGACCAGCAGCAAACTCAGCACAATATAAGGCAGTTTGCCGCGCCAGACCTTGAGATAGTCCTGATGCATGGTGTTATCCAGCGCCGTGGCCAGTATTTCCACACCGGGGAACTGCTTGTCCATCGCCGTCGGTTTGATATCAAACAATGCGGGTGCAGTGGAGCCAATAATGATGATCTTATCTTTAAATTCCGCCTGGGGACGTTTGGGCTGCGCACTGGTGATGTCGGTATAGAGGTCGCTGAAGGTGACATATTGATAGGTAAATGGCTTGCCTCGCCAGTTAAGTAGCATATCATCCGGCGTCTGGCTGTTGTCATAATGCAAGGCGTCAGCCACAGTGACCGGAAGAGATGGTAACGTCCAGCCACGGTCGGTATGTCGCATGCGATACTCACGCACTACGCCATCATTGTCGGGATACACATTGTGGGTGCCCAGGCGTTGTGCTTTCCATGCGCCTTTGAAATAAGGGGGAATCGCGGCAAATGTGGCCTTCAGGTCTGCATCTGGCGCATGTATCAAACCGGGCATTTGCGCATAGGTCAATGCACTTTGGCTATCCTGGCTTGCATCTAGCCTCAGCAGCGGAAAAAAGCAACGATCACACGCGGTAATCACATCGTTGAAGTAGCTGTCGCTGTCTGGGTTGTAGATATCCGCATCTGAAAACACGATGTCAAAAATAATGGCTTTGGGCTGTTGGTGTTGCAGGTTTTCAACCAGTTCACCGACTACCTGGCGTGGCCATGGCCAGCGTCCGTATTCTTTTGACATGGCTGCCAGGCTGGCTTCGTTGATGTCGATGATGACAATGGTGGGGTCTGCTGACGGTTTGAAAATGCGGTTTTTGACCATCATGTCGAACGCCTTGTCGCGCATGTTCTGACCAACATGCAGGACCGCGGCATCCAGCAGGATAAACAGGCTGAAGAGCAGTGCCAGGTAAAGGTAAAAATTATTTTTAAGCCGGCGCGTCAGGTTGGCCAGCCAAAAGCCCAGCATCAGTTTCAGTTTTAGCATATAACCCCTGTTGAATCAGTCATCATGCTGGCGCGTGAGGGATTGCCTGTTGCAGCCGTTGGCGATGATGGTTAATTGTGTGTATTGTTGACTGCCTGGCAGGCGTTTAGCCTCAAAATACCCGCCATTGGCCCGAACGGGCCATTGAGTCTTAGTGCCCAGATCCGTATTCTAGCAATAACGCAAACGCACTGACATGTTTATGAGTTTGAATCTGAAAATACTGTTATTTGGATTTCTGTTGTTGATCATCATCAGCCTCATGGATGTGTTTGTGTGATTGCACCGTGTGTTTGTAGTTTGTGTTTTTCAAGTTAAAGTCTCTTATCAGCCCCGATCTTTCGGGGCTTTTTTTGGGCCATTTTTTCGTGGTAAGGTAGTCATGACCATCATTTAATCTTCATCTGAGTGAAAACTTTCTGCCACAGTGCCTAGGCACAATCCAACGCAGTCAAGGTGCTGATTTGGCACTGGCGCTCGTGAATAATACACATCAGAGAGGATGAATATGATCAAGCTTAAACCTGTGGTTTTCGCCTGCGTGATGGCTGGCCTGACCCTGCCTGCACACGCGTTGGAATTAATACAGAATGGCGGATTTGAGGTGCAAGGGGCAGATAGCTACGATATCAGCGGCTGGCAAACTGCCGAGCAGGGCATTTCCGGCAGTGTACTGGCGCAAAGTGGGACGCTGTCCGAAGTGACTGGTAACGCGACAGTGGGTGCGTATCAGGGCAACTATTATGGCATGCTTGATAACTACGGCTTGTCTGCCAATGCGCTGTTTCAAACATTTGCCACTGGCGCTGTAAGTAGTGCCAGCCTGACTTTTCAACTGTTTGTGAATAATCAGCATGACAGTGCGTCGGTAGATGCGGCCGGTCTGGACTACACCGTGGATGCGACTGACAATCCCAACCAGCATGTGCGTGTGGATGTGTTGAAGTCTGGGAGTGATCCATTTTCTACCAGTAGTGCAGATGTATTGCAGACACTGTATCTGGGCGGCGCAAATGGCCCCCTCACCACTAATCAATATTTAAGTTATACCTTCGATATCAGCAGCATTCTGGCCAGTGGCGGCAGCTATACGTTGCGTTTTGCTACTGTTGCCAATCAGAACGCGCTGCAACTGGGGGTGGATAACGTCAGCATCAATGCGGTAGCCGCCGTACCAGAAGCCGACACCTATGCCATGTTGCTGGCTGGCTTGGGCTTGACAGCGTGCGTACGCCGTCGCCAGCTGGCTAAGTAAGATCAGTACGATTGAATTAAAAAGGAAAATAATCATGCACATGTTTAATATGAAACGCACAGCCATCGCAGCGATGCTATTGGGTGCGCAACTTGGCATCTCACCAGCAGTGTTTGCCGCAGAAAATGCACAGTTCTGGCTGGATGACGGGGCTGCCAGTTTAAATGACAGCAAGAAATTAGTTCCAAATGCGCGCAAAGCTAAAAATGTCATTCTGTTTGTGGGGGATGGCATGGGGATTTCCACCGTGACTGGCGCCCGCATTTTTGAGGGGCAATTGAAAGGCGCTGATGGCGAGCGCAACAAGTTATCTTTTGAAGCGTTTCCGTACGTTGCATTATCGAAAACTTACTCCACCAACCAGCAGACTGCCGACTCTGCACCAACCATGACAGCGATGATTTCTGGCGTGAAAACCAATGATGGTATTTTGTCGCTGAACCAGACGGTTGCCAGAAACGAGCCTAGTCCCGCTGTATTGAACGCTAATAAAGTCACCACTTTGCTTGAGCAAGCTGAAGTGGCTGGCAAATCAACCGGAGTGGTGTCTACAGCACGTATTACGCATGCTACGCCGGCGGCTACCTATGCCCATATCTCTAACCGTGACTGGGAAGCTAACTCAAACCTTTCTTCAGCAGCAGCCAGCAACGGTGTCAAAGACATTGCCGCGCAGATGATTGATAACTTCGGTTCAGGCAAGCTGGGTGATGGTATTGACGTTGTATTGGGCGGTGGCCGCAGCTACTTCCTGCCTAACTCGGTGACGGATATTGAAGGCACCAAGGGGCGTCGTACCGATGGTCGTAACTTGACGCAGGAGTATGTCAGCAAATTTGGCGGTGTTTATGTTCAGGACAAGAATGGGTTTGACGCCATTAATCCGGCGACTGCGACCAAAGTGCTGGGCCTGTTTAATCCTTCACACATGGAGTACGAGCAAGACCGTCCAAACGATATTGCTGGCGAACCTTCACTGGCCGAAATGACCGGTAAAGCGATTGATATCCTGAAGAAAAACCAGAATGGTTACTTTCTGATGGTGGAAGGCGGGCGTATCGACCATGCTTCCCATGCAGGCAATGCTTACCGTACTTTCAAGGATACTGTAGCTTTATCCGATGCAGTACGTGAAGCCATGTCCAAAGTAGACATGAACGACACGCTGATTATTGTGACAGCTGACCATAGCCACACATTGACCATAGGTGGCTACCCTAAGCGCGGTAATCCGATTCTGGCTAAAGTGGTGGAGCCAGGCAAAACAACGCCCACACTGGCGGCCGATGGCAAACCTTACACCACTGTCAGCTTTGCCAATGGCCCTGGCTACCATACCAACGCGCCAGGTGATGCTGTGTATAACGAAGCCATTGCTGCCGGTCGAGTGGTGGATATGACCTCGGTAGATACGGAAGATCCGGACTTTCATCAGGAAGCGCTGGTGCCACTCAGTTCTGAAACGCATGCAGGTGAAGAGGTGGCGATTTATGCGCAGGGCCCCAAAGCCTATCTGGTACATGGCGTGCAAGAACAAAGCTACATCTACCAAGTGATGAAAGAGGCGTTTGGCTTTCGTTAATTTAGTATGACTGAATGGCGAGGCGCCATCAATCAGCGTTAAAACAGGGACGTCCAGTGGGCGCCCCTGTTTGATTTGAATCCAATAGCATAAAAGGTGTATATATGATGCGGAAATTATCCGTGACGGTATGGCTGCTGGCGACAGGGCTGATCAGCCAGCAAGGCGTTGCTGCAGAACCGGACAGAGAAGCTGTCAATGCGCGCTATGAAACCACACAGTGCGCCCACCCATGCACGGCAAACAAGCATTTTCAATGGTGGCTGATGCGTGAACCCGGGCAAGTGGAAATTCGTCACCTTTACCAGCGTGGTGAACCCGCCCATCACAGCGGCTTGTGGATGCAGAAGCCCGCAAACCAGATGGCTTATGCCTACCTGATGCATGAAGATCAGCGGGCCATTGATTATATGGATGTTGACCTGAAAATGCTGGGCATGAAAACCGACCATTCGACATGGCAGGTGAAATCACAACTGGTCACCGATGAAGAGTTGGTCAAGTTGGTTAAACACCCCCAATCCGAGGTCAACAGGTTCGGCTACCGGGTAGAGCATTATACAGGGAAGCAGGCAGACGGTACCCAAGTGGATATTATGTGGATGCCCGCACTGAAACTGCCGGAAGCGATTCATTATGGTTACCCCAAACACGATGTGACGATACAGTTACAGGTGTTGCAATTCGACGGACAAGCAAGCAGTGTTGAGCGTGCGCCAAAAACTGGCAGCAATACGCTGGCATACTATCAGCACGTAGATTTTACCGATATCGGGGATATGGAGCACAATGCCGATGACGTGAAATGGCTGGCGAGAGCCCATGGGGCGCCGGGGATAGATCAGCCACACGCGCATTAACTTGTTATCTTCAAAATATACATTTGTTCGCCCGTCCTGAAGGATGGGCGTTTTGTTTTGGATGTTTTCTGATGTGAGCATTTAAATGGGCACTCAGACACTTAACGGACAGTCAGGGTTGAATCCAGCCCTGCCTATTAAATAGCAGCCGTGCCCGTGTGGGATGAATGGTCATCAGCTATAATGCGGCTATGACTTTCACTGTAATCAATTTTTTATTACTCTTGCTGATAATCGTCTTGCTGGTTTGGCAATGGCGTCAGCAGCAACAGGCCTCCCGGCAGGATCTGCCACAACAGGTCGCACAGTTGCTGGAAGAAAAGCACCGCGCAATGATGGCTGACATGCATCATGCACTGAATAGCCTCGCTGACCGTTTGCAGGTATTGAGCAGTGACCAGCAGGACAGGCTGCGCACACAAGTCTCACAGGAGCTGATGGCTACCCGTGAGGCGATGCAGGCATTACAGGTCGCGCAGCGTGACCACCTGTCACAAAACAGTGAGCAATTAAGCCTCAGTTTGCGTAACGGTTTGTCAGAGCAGGGGCTTACACAACAAACTATGTTGAACGCAGCCCTGCAAACCACCACGCAAAGCCTCACCCAGAGCATTGAAGCCCTGACCAAAATCGTCGATGGCCGTCTAGAAGAGATGAGTGGCAAGGTATCGATGCGTCTGGAAGAGGGCTTCAAGAAAACCAATGAGACCTTTGTCAGCGTGATGGAACGCCTGGCCACAATTGATGAGGCGCAGAAGAAAATCGATGGCCTGAGCGTGAACATGGTGAGCTTGCAGGAGCTACTGGGTGACAAGCGCAGCCGAGGGGCCTATGGCGAGGTGCAGCTGGAGGGACTGGTGCGCAATGTGCTGCCTTCGAGCAGTTTTGCCATGCAGCACACCTTAAGCAATGGCGCGCGTGTTGATTGTGCTCTGTTCTTACCGGAACCCACTGGCACAGTGGCGGTGGACAGCAAGTTTCCGCTAGAAAACTATCATCGCATGATAGACAGCAGTCTGGGCGAGCTGGTGCAGGCGCAGGCTTCTAAACTGTTTAAAGCCGATATTAAAAAACATGTGGACGATATTAGCAGCAAATACATCATTGCCAATGAAACCTCTGATGGTGCGGTGATGTTTATTCCTGCGGAAGCTGTGTTTGCCGAAATTCATGCCTACCATGGGGATGTGGTGGACTATGCCATGCAGAAACGCGTATGGCTGGTGTCACCGACTACGCTGATGGCTGTGCTGAACACGGCACGTGCCGTGCTGAAAGATGTGGAAATGCGCAAGCAGGTACACATTATCAAAGATGAGCTCGGCAAGCTTAGCAAAGACTTTGACCGTTTTGACACGCGTATGAAAAAGCTCGCAGACAATATCCGCCAGGCGCATGAGAATGCACAGGATGTGCATATCAGCAGCCAGAAAATTTCCAGGCGTTTTGCCCAGATCGAGAAAGTGGAATTGCAGGAGACCACTGGTCTGGCTGCACTCGATGTGCTGGATGAACTGGAAGAGCCTAAAGAATAACCAAAGCCTATTGCGTAAAGACCTATTCATGAATATCACCATTTTATATTTCGCCCGCATCAAAGAAGTGGTTAACTACTCTTCTGAGCAGGTATCGTTACCTGATGAGGTGGAAACCATCATTGCACTCAAGTCCTGGTTATCCAACCGCGGGGAAACCTGGCAGAAACTGTTCAGCGGGAGCGGCGTTGTACGTGCGGCAATCAACCACGAACTGGTGGATGATATGGCTACGTTTGACGAGGGTGATGAGGTGGCATTTTTTCCGCCTGTCACAGGAGGTTAATGGTGACTGCGCAACCCTACAAGCGCGTATTGGTGCAAGCAGAAGACTTTGATCTTGCAATGGAGATGCAGCAATTGCGCAGGCACTGTCCGCAAGCGGGTGCGGTTGTCAGCTTTGATGGTCTGGTGCGTGAGTTTGCCAAGGGCCAGGTATTGCAACGTATGCATATTGAGCATTATCCAGGCATGACAGAAAAGGCCCTGCTTGCCATCGTCGAACAAGCCTTGCATCGATGGCCGCTGCTGGGTGTGACCTTGATACACCGGTATGGAGACCTGGAGGCGCGTGCGCAGATTGTGATGGTAGCCACTGCCAGCCTGCATCGTCAGGCAGCATTTGACGCCTGTGCATTTATGATGGATTTTTTAAAAACAGAGGCCCCTTTCTGGAAAAAAGAGATTGGGGCTTTGGGTGCGCGTTGGGTGGAAGCGCGCGAGGCTGACGAACAAGCCAAACAACAATGGAGCCTGCCTGAATGATACAAGTGTTAACCCCAGATGAAATGACTGTGGCCCATAAGCTGGCGCCCATGACCTTTGAGTCAACGGCTGAACTTCTGGATGCGTCCGCACTCAGCTTGACTGATTATGGCTGGAAGCTACAACCCGAAGCACAAAAAACCTTGATGATGGGCTTGTCTATCCAGCACACGGGCTGCAATGTGCTGGTGCTGGGTACGCCAGGGTCAGGCCGGGCCGGGCTCACTGTGGCTGCCATGCGTGCGGCGGCAGAGCAGGTGATTGATACCACGCTGACCGATCTGGTGGCTCTGTATGATTTCAGTCAGCAATCCTGCGCTAACTATATCAAGCTGCCAGTCGGTCTGGGTGCACAATTACGCACGGTGATGGAAGGCTTTATCAAGAGTTTGATTGCAGAAATGCCGCATTGGGTTGATAGCAGTGGCCAGGTTAATTTGTCTCAGGCCGAGGTCTGGTGTGAGGCGCGCGTGGATGCCATGCGTTCGCAATTGAGCAGTGCCAAATTGTCGCCATTTTTCAATGTCATCAAGCCGGAAATGCTGGGGTTTCTGCAAGCCTGGCAACAGGTGGGTGGCGAAGGTGAAGGCGTTGAAGGCCTGATCAATGAATCATTTTTGTCGCGCTTTCGGGTCAATCTGCTGGTCGACCAGCGTGCCAACCTGACACAAGGACACAAACAGCCGATCGTTGAAGAAAATGACCCCGGTTTTGCTGCCTTGTTTGGTATGTTTGATAGCGCTGCCGGTGAATCAGCACAATTGCCCGAGTTTTTACGTTTGCGTGCGGGTAGCGTGCATCAGGCAGATGGTGGCATGCTGCTTTTGCATCTGCGAGATTTAATGCAGGATGAAAGTAATGGCACCGCCTTGCTTGAAAAATTGTACCGTCTGATGCGCAATCGTGAAGTGCAGATCGAAGACTGGGCCAATCACGCCCAGCAGGGGGCCGGGGGTAATCGCCATGGCAGTTTGCCAGTGCATGTCAAGATCGTCATGATTGCCAGCCGCGAAGATTATTACGACTGCCTGGAAGCACAACCGGACTTTTTTGAGTTCTTTCCGATCAAGGTCGAGTTTGAAGACCGGGTGACGGCCAGCCTGGACAACTATGCCTGGATGGCTGGTTACATAGCCCGTAAGTGCCAGCAGCAGGAGATGACGCATTTTAGCGCCCAGGCCGTCAATGTGCTCTTGCAATTTATGCACCGGCTCGAAGAAGATCAAGGCCGTTTTAGTACCCGTTTCTCACACCTCGATCAATTGATGCACGAATGTGTGTCGGTCGCGGCCAGCGCTTTGCTGGTGACGGATGACCATGTCCGACAGGCCTTGTCTGCCCGTTTGCTGCGCCAGCAGTTTTTCGAAACACAGATCCGCGACTCCATCATCGATAACGAACTGCTGATTCAGGTGCATGGCAGCGTGGTCGGGCAGGTCAACGGCTTGACACATATTGAGCTGGGCGATGCCAGTTTTGGTTCGCCGATCCGTATTACCGCTCGCTGCTACCCTGGTCGCAGTGGGGTCATCAATATTGACCGTGAAGTGAATATGAGCGGCCCGAATCATGACAAGGGCATCTATATTTTGCAAAACTGGCTGAGTGCGAGTTTCTGGGCGCTGGCACCCTTAAGTTTGAGTGCTTCGCTGGTGTTTGAGCAGGAATATAACGGTGTGGAGGGCGATTCTGCCTCTTGTGCTGAACTGTTTGCACTGTTATCCGCGCTGACTGACCTGCCTATCAAGCAGGGCATTGCCGTGACCGGTGCCCTTAACCAATTTGGCGAAGTCATGCCGATCGGTGGTGTGAACGAGAAGATTGAAGGCTATTTCAGGGTGTGTCAGGCGCTGGGCTTGAATGGCGAGCAGGGCGTGATTATTCCCAAGCGTAACCAGCGGCATCTGGTGCTGGATGATAGTGTGGTACAGGCGGTGAATAATGGCATGTTCAGGATTATTGCCATTGACCATGTGCTGGAGGGCATCGCCCATTTGACCGACATTGAAGCCGGGGTGCAAAGTGTGGATGGTACCTATCAGGGGGATAGCCTGATGGCACGTGCGCAAACCGTTCTCGCGAGCTATCGTCATACGCTGGAACGCAATCAGGCACGTATGGCCTATATTCAGCAGCAAGCAGATGCCAGCAAACCTTTTTAATTCTATTTCGAAGCATGGCCAGAACCCACCATAAAAAACAACCCACCCAGGCACAGGAAGGCGAGGACGACAGCTGCCGTCTGGATAAGTGGTTATGGGCTGCGCGTTTTTTCAAAACGCGCAGCCTGGCAGCTGAAGCGGTGGATAGTGGTAAGGTCCGTGTCGATGGTGACCGCGCTAAAAACGCAAAAGTCATGAAGCCCGGTATGCGTGTCAGCATTAAAAATAAGGATATGCAGATAGAAGTTGAAGTGCTTGCCTTGAGCAATGCGCGGCGGGGTGCACCAGAAGCCGCGCTACTTTACCGTGAAACAGAAGAAAGCGTGCAGTTGCGCTTGCAAGTCAAAGGCACGGGGGCCGATTTATTTGCCTTGCGTGAGCGCGGCGCCGGCCGGCCGACCAAACGGCAAATGCGCGATATCCAGCGCTTTACCGGGCGCGAATAGCTGCCTGCTCTACACCCTAGTTAGGTTTGTGCGGGCTACCGTGAATCCCCATTTTTGCTGCCGCCTGCGCACGACATGAAACATCCAGCTTCTGGAAAATCCGTTTTAAATGGTTTTTGACGGTATTCGCACTGATATTCAAAATCAGCCCGATTTCAAGATTGGTTTTGCCACTGCGCACCCAGTGCAATATCTCGTGTTCGCGGCCAGACAAAGAACCCTGCGTCATGCTGTCGAGCAGGTCTTCATCCTTGACTGGTGGCTCAAGGGTCGCAATCCGGCGCATCGCAGCGTCCAGGTGTGGCATGATCATACCCATTAACTGGTCCGGTACACTGAACTCGCGCGAGCGATCAAAAAACACATAAATACAATCAGACTTGCCGCGGGTATCACGCACGCCATAGACCAGCAAGGTGTGCATTTTCATCAATTGCCGGGTAAATGGATTTGGCGATTGTGCGTGCATGCCGCTGGCATCAAACCTGTTAATCACAAACCATTTGTCTCCGTTGTCTACCCAGCGTTTGTAAAGGTTGCACACCAGATAATTGACAATGGCTGAGTCTTCTTGCAAGCGCTGTGTAGATAACTCCGGTAATTGTGAGGACACGTCAAAGCGCAAGTCACCACTGCTGAAGTCTCCCCATGCCGCCAACAGGGCATCATGCCGCATCAGTGGATGAATGTCGTTTTTCAACCAATTGAAAAAATCCAGGTGCCGGTTAATGGCATATGAATGTTGTATGGCCAGGAGGATACTTTCCCAATGAGCTTCTTTTTTTTGTGCCAGCATGGAGTTACCTTTATTAAAATGCAGGACAGCAATAGTCCTGACAATATTCATGGTTAAGTTATTTACGGCTGAAATGCGCAAGTCTTTAATAGAGGTGTGCTGGAAATTCGGATATTTGATGGCCAGGATGAACGAGGGATATAAACAGGCGGGCACATGTCGTAACGCATGGGGATGGTGAGTTAAAATGGGAAAAACACAGGGAGGATGCAGATGGGTTTATTAAATAAATTGCCAGGTGGCATACGTTACCCAAGCCATAGAGAGTGGCAGCTCTTGAAAAAGCTGCCAAAATGGTGGCTGCTGGGAAGCGTTGTGTTTGCAGCACCGCTGATATATGCCTGGTGGAAAAATGTGGATGTGTTGAGCCAGGATCTGGAGCATTTGGCCATTTTTTTTGGGCTGCTGTTTACTTTCTGGTTTTTTATCGGCGCCATGACCATCGGCCTGATTGTCGTTATTATCATGAAAGGGCCGGGGTATGTGGCCGATCCTTATTACCTGCCCAAGGAAGATAAAAGCCTTGAAAATAAGCCTGGGCAGCAATAAACCTTGAGTGCAGCATGAAAAGCAGTGTATAATCGCGTGCTTTGCAACCTTGCCACACTTTGACCTGCCATTTGGCTGATCTGAAGGTGGCTTAAACCATAAGGAAATCTCATGCGACACTATGAAATCGTGTTTATTGTTCACCCTGACCAGAGTGAACAAGTGCCTGCAATGATTGAGCGCTACCGCGCCCAGATCACAGGTAATGGCGGCAACATCCACCGTCTGGAAGACTGGGGCCGTCGTCAACTTGCCTATCCAATTCAAAAAGTACACAAAGCGCATTATGTGTTGATGAACATCGAGTGCAGCCAGGCCGTGCTTGAAGAGTTGGAGCATGGCTTCAAATTTAACGATGCTGTATTGCGTCACTTGACAGTCGCGACAAAAACAGCGGTGACTGCGCCTAGCCCAATGATGAAAGAGGAAAAATCCAAAACCATCGTGGGTGATGCACCAGCCGCAGCCACTACTGAGGCCGCAGCCTAATTGTTGTGAATACGCTGGTGATTGCCGCAACGGTGCAAGCAATTGAGCCGTTAGGCTATACACCCGCAGGATTACCCTTGTTACGATTGCAGTTGCAACATGATTCGGAGCAGCTGGAAGCGGGCCTGAATCGTAAAGTGCAGTGTGTGCTGCCAGCAGTATTGATCGGTGAAAAAGCCAGATTAACCCTGCAGACGGGTGACCAGATTAAAGCTAAAGGCTTTCTGTCACGGCGCAGCGCAAAAAGTACACAAGTGGTGATGCATATACAAGAGATACAGCTGATACAGCAACTACAAATATTGAAGGAGTTTTAAATGGCAAGAGATATGTACAAACGTCGCCGTTACTGCCGTTTTAGTGCAGAAGGCATCAAAGAAGTAGATTACAAAGACGTAGATCTGTTGAAAGATTTCGTTTCAGAAAACTTCAAAATCATTCCAGCCCGTATGACTGGCACCAAGGCTAAATATCAACGTCAACTGACAACCGCTGTTAAACGCGCGCGTTTCCTGGCACTGATGCCTTACACAGACAAACACCCAGGTTAATTGGCGGCTTAGGAGAACAAGATGCAAGTGATTTTATTGGAAAAAGTAGCAAACCTGGGCTCTCTGGGTGATGTGGTTAAAGTGAAAGACGGTTACGGCCGCAACTTCCTGATTCCACAAGGCAAGGCAAAACGTGCCACTGAAGCAAACAAGGCAGTATTTGCAGCACAACGTGCCGAGCTGGAAAAACAACAGGCTGATTTGCTGGTTCTGGCTCAGGCCCGTGGTGAGAAACTGGCTGGTTTCAACCTGAGCGTGGCTCAAAAAGCAGGTGTTGATGGTCGTTTGTTTGGTTCTGTGACCAACATGGATATCGCTGAAGGCTTGCAAGCACAGGGTCACGACGTGAAAAAATCTGAAGTGCGTTTGCCTAATGGCCCACTGAAAAATATCGGTGAATTTGCTGTGAGCGTTGCATTGCATCACGACGTCGTCGTTGATATCACTGTGACTGTGACTGCAGAAGCTTAATACCGCGTCTGCAAGCATCAAAAAAGGCTACTCCGGTAGCCTTTTTGTTTTTCTATGACCTGTTTTCAGAAAGTGATTTTCAAACTCTTTTCAATTCTGGAATCAATGTCACTCCGGCTTTTCGGTATAATCGCAGGATGGCAGACGAACAACTAGAATACTTAAAACTCCCCCCGCATTCCATAGAAGCCGAGCAGTCGGTACTGGGCGGCTTGTTGCTCGACAACGAAGCATTGGACAAGATCGCCGATATTTTATCGGCGCAAGACTTTTATCAGCACGACCACAAACTCATTTATCAGCATATCACCAAGCTGATTGAGCGCAGTCAACCGGCAGACATTGTGACCGTTGCCGAATCGCTCGAGAACTCGGCGGAGCTGACCACGGTAGGCGGGGTGGCGTACCTCGGCGCCCTGGCACAGAATACCCCGACTGCGGCCAACATCCGGCGTTATGCTGAAATTGTGCATGAACGCTTTGTCATGCGTCAGTTGGTCACTGTCGGGACAGATATTGCCGAAAGCGCCTACCAGCCTAACGGGCGCGATGCCCAGCAGTTGCTCGATGAAGCCGAAGCCAAGATTTTCCAGATTGCCGAAGGTGGCAACCGCAAGGCTCAGGGCTTTTTAGGCATGCAAGTCCTGTTGCCGCAGGTCGCTGACCGTATTGATTATTTATATTCTCGCGACAACCATTCTGATGTGACCGGTATTCCTACCGGTTTCGGGGATCTGGACTCGATGACTTCCGGCCTGCAAGGCGGTGACATGGTGATTATTGCCGGACGCCCCTCCATGGGTAAAACTGCTTTTGCGATTAACATCGCCGAAAATGTGGCGCTGGATACACAACTGCCGGTGGCTATTTTTTCGATGGAGATGGGCGCCACACAGTTGACTACCCGTATGATCGGTTCGGTAGGGCGTCTGGATCAGCACAAAATGCGCAACGGTAACCTTGAAGACGAGGATTGGGAAAAACTCACCACGGCATTGGGAAAACTTAACGAGGCACCTATTTATATCGATGAAGGAGCAGGCTTGAGCAGTTTCGACGTGCGTGCCCGTGCACGCCGCTTGCACAGGCAAACTGGCAAGCTCGGCTTGATCGTCATCGACTATTTGCAATTGATGACCTCGCCATCAGGCAAAGCCGGTGAAAACCGCGCCACAGAAATTTCTGAAATATCACGTTCGCTCAAAGCGCTGGCCAAAGAACTGGATGTGCCGGTGATTGCCATTTCCCAGCTTAACCGTGGGGTGGACCAGCGCCCTGATAAACGCCCGGTCATGAGTGACCTGCGTGAATCGGGCGCGATTGAGCAGGATGCTGACTTGATCATGTTTGTGTATCGTGATGAGTACTACAACCCCGACAGTGCCGAAAAAGGGACTGCCGAGATTATTATCGCCAAACAGCGTAACGGCCCGATTGGTCGTGTACGGCTGACCTTTATGGGCGCACATACCCGCTTTGAGAACTATGCCAATGCGGCGTACATGCCGGATGAGTATTAAGCGGCCTGGTGACTACTATGCGTCCACTTGTTGCTCATATTGAAGAATCTGCACTGGCCCACAACCTGGCGCAAGTCAGACGTTATGCGCCACGCTCCAAAGTGATTGCAGTGGTTAAGGCCAACGCCTATGGCCATGGATTGCTGAACGCGGCGCGTGGCCTCAAAGAAACGGATGCTTTTGCAGTCCTTAATGTCAGTGAAGCGATTGCCTTGCGGGATGCCGGTTACCAGCAGCCTGTGTTGTTGCTGGAAGGGGTGTTTTCAGCGGATGAAATGACGCTGGTGGATCGCTATCACCTGGATACGGTGGTTTCTCATCAGGCCCAGTTATCATGGGTGCTTGATAGTGCGCCAAATATTCCACTGCGGGTTTACCTCAAACTGGATAGCGGTATGCATCGCCTGGGTTTTCAGCCGCGTGAATACGCGCATGCCTTGCAGCAGTTGACCAGCTCAGCGAATGTGCGTGAGCTGATTCTGATGACGCATTTCGCCAACGCCGATGTGGCCGATGGCACTGCTGCTGCCATGCAAGTGGTGGCGCAAGTGATGCCTGCGTCCTATGCACGCTCGCTGGCTAACTCCGCGGCCATTGTGCAGCAGGCACATACGCATGCAGATTGGGTACGCCCAGGCATTATGCTGTATGGCGCCACGCCGGTGGCTGAAAAATCGGCCAGTAGCCTTGGTTTGAAGCCGGTGATGACCTTGCAGTCGGGACTTATTGCGGTGCAGCAGATTGCCGCCGGTGATAGTGTAGGCTATGGCAGCCTGTTTACCGCCGACAAACCCAAGCGCGTGGGAATTGTGGCTTGCGGGTATGCTGATGGTTATCCTCGGCATGCACCAACGGGCACGCCGATTGCCGTCGCTGGTCACTTAACCCGCACATTAGGGCGGGTTTCCATGGATATGCTGGCCGCCGATATTACCGATATTCCACAAGCCGCTATTGGCAGTACCGTTGAGCTGTGGGGTGAGCAAGTGCCGGTAGACGATGTGGCGCAGGCCGCTGGCACCATAGGCTACGAATTGTTATGTGCAGTGACTGCAAGAGTGCCTATGATCGTTACTTCATAAAAGATAGCTGAATTTTCCACTAACTAGGTTGATAACTTTCCAGTTCATTGAGGAAACCTCATGCAGCAAAACGATAATAAAGTATCTCAGCAAAGTATTAGCGCTTGGTCGGATCTAAATGTGCAAACATTTACAACGCCGGAGCAGTTGACACTGTTTAATTTTGTTGTTGATTGGCCAAAAATCTCAGGCACATTTCAAATCAAACTTGATGCGTTTGCGTTAGCTGAGAGTTTTAGTTTTGCTATTGATCAATCTGGTAAGGCCAACTTTTATTTACCGATGTTTCATTCCCCATTAGGCGTGCCAGCCAGCTATGCATCAGTAAAGTTTACTGATGAAACCAGTTGCGCCATCTTGAAGGGGTTGCGTAGTGTCTTACCAAGACTGAGGGGGCTGGGTGTGGATTCGGTTACAGGACTGGAGATTACCTATAGCACCCCAATCCACGATCGAATCATAGATAAAGATGTTTTTGATGCGGCGAAATTAAACTTGTCGAGATCAGATTTCAACGTGACTATACAACTGAGCTAGCGCATCTGATAGAAGATAAAGCATGAAGAGTGTTATGGAACTTTTAAGCGAAGAAAAATTAAAAGAATTTTTGAAAACAATAATACCTGATCAAAAGGTTGACTATCCCAACAACATAAGCGATCTTAAAAAGGGTATTGAATATGTGTATATCCTCACCGTGAATGATGAGGCAATCGTAGTCGGGCGTGGCAAAAAAAACCGTGCGAAAGTG
The DNA here is from genome assembly GCF_030769565.1 of Methylophilus aquaticus. GTDB lineage: Bacteria > Pseudomonadota > Gammaproteobacteria > Burkholderiales > Methylophilaceae > Methylophilus > Methylophilus aquaticus. Next base: position 248,556 of record NZ_JAVCAP010000014.1, read on the forward strand.
ATTTTTGATACCCGAGATACACTACCTACTCAAGGTCATATTAAGTCTATGTTGGTCAGACTCTACCACATCTATGGTGGCCAAAATTTAGAGTTTAAACGCTATTTGATTCCATGCGACTCAGTTGGAAGAGCTGAGGAAATTGAAAAGAAAATACATAAAAAATTTGGAGGTAATAAAACTAGCTTGCCAAAAAGTATTGAAGAAAAACTCTTTCAAGGTCTTGACGAGGATTTCGTAACGAAATTCGTTTTAAATGCGGCCCTTTGCTCCTCTTATAGTGGTATAAGCGATTTAAGAAAGTGGAGAAATGCAAAGTTACTTAATGATCAAACATGGAAAATTATCTGTGAGAAACTTTGTATCCTTTAGATAGGAATTATTCACTTACATGCTTGAGATTGTTGGCCTCTTAAGAGAGTGTCTTCAGCGTATGAACCTGTCATTTACTCCATTACTTTATGGCTAAAGCAAAAACACAATATACCTGCACCGAATGTGGTGCGTCTGAGCCTAAGTGGCAAGGCCAGTGCCCGAGTTGCCAGGCTTGGAATACCTTGGTCGAAACCGTGCCCGAGGCGGCCACGCAAAGCCGGTTTGCCAGTCTGGCACCGACGGCGCAATTGCAAAAGCTGGCCGATGTTGAGGCGCAGGATGTGTCGCGACAGGCGACCGGCATTGCCGAATTTGACCGTGTATTGGGCGGCGGCCTGGTCGCGGGCGGCGTGGTGCTGATTGGGGGCGATCCTGGCATTGGTAAATCAACCTTATTGTTACAAACCGTGTGCAAAATATCGCAATCACTGAAGTCGTTTTACATCAGTGGTGAAGAGTCCGCCCAGCAGATCGCCATGCGTGCCAAACGACTGGGGCTGAATGCCAGCCAGGTCGATGTGCTGGCAGAAATTAATCTGGAAAAAATCAGTCAGGTACTACAACAGCACCAGCCAGATCTGGTGATCATTGACTCTATCCAGACTGTATACTCAGAAGCTTTGCAGTCTGCTCCGGGTTCAGTGGCACAGGTTCGGGAGTGTAGTGCCCAATTGACGCGGATTGCCAAGCAGTTGGGCATCAGCATGATTCTGGTCGGACATGTCACCAAAGAAGGCTCGCTGGCCGGGCCTCGTGTACTTGAGCATATTGTCGACAGTGTGCTTTATTTTGAAGGAGATCAGAACTCCAGCTTTCGCCTGATCAGGGCCATTAAGAACCGTTTTGGTGCGGTCAACGAGCTGGGTGTATTTGCCATGACCGAAAAAGGTCTGCGCGAGGTGAGTAATCCATCGGCTTTGTTTTTGTCGCAACATGATGCGCCCGTTCCGGGGTCTTGCATTACCGTGACGCAAGAGGGCACCCGGCCATTACTGGTTGAAATACAGGCCTTGGTGGATACCGCCCATGCGCCCAATCCCAAACGCTTGTGTGTCGGGTTGGAGCAAAACCGTTTGGCCATGTTGCTGGCGGTATTGCATCGTCATGCAGGAGTGGCTTGCTACGATCAGGATGTATTTATCAATGCAGTAGGCGGGGTCAAGATTAGCGAGCCAGCCGTTGATCTGGCGGTATTGCTTGCTATTGTTTCTTCATTTAAAAACAAACCATTACAAGCGAAATTGATTGTATTTGGTGAAGTCGGGCTGGCGGGAGAGGTACGCCCTGTGCAGCGTGGGCAGGAGCGCTTGAAAGAGGCTGCCAAGCTGGGCTTTACCCATGCCATCATCCCTAAAGCCAATGCCCCTAAAATGCCGATTGTCGGCTTGCAGGTTGAAGCGGTTGACCGCCTGGAGCAGGCCATAGATTACTTGCGGCATGCGACAGTATGATGCCGTTATTGTAATGGCTGATGGTATGCCTGTTTTTTCATAAAAAGTTCACGCAACTCATTAAAAAAATCATTGCCTAAAATTTCAGATGCGCTAACACATCAGTGTGACAAAAAGATGAAATTCCCGAGAATATTAAAAAGGAGACCGGGTGATGAAAAAAATAAGTTGCTTGCTTCCATTTTTACTCAGTGCCTGTGCCGGTATTCAGGCCACACCCTACACCACTCATAGTGGAAACGCTGGATACCAGTTGACATGCAGCGAGTTCAATACCACGCTGGAAAAATGTAAAGCCAAAGCCAGTGAACTATGTGGACATGGTTTTGATGTCGACAAGACACTTTCCTACCGCGAAACGTTTGCTGATAGTGGTGATGGGATTTATATGCCAGCCAGACAGCATTTAGCGGTCATTTGTCATTAGTCTGCGCCGTAATATTTTTCCAGATGTGCGCGTTGAGCAGGGTATTCATTTACATTTCTGGCAGATTGTATTGATTGCTCTCCACACCGTTACCCGGACGCGCGGAGCGGTCTGGATGACCACCAGCTTGTGGTGGTTTGGGTCTACAGGCACGTAAGCTATTTTCATCCTGCGCAGCTTCGACGCAAGTCAGTTCAGTCTTCAGTCTTAATAATGTGTCCTGTTTCATCCTGGTAAAGTCTGGTTTGCTGCGTGGTGGCGGCTCTGCGAGCGAGAGGCTGGTGATTGCGAGCAGGCAAATACTGACCAATAGTGCGACATACAATTGTGCTTTTTTACGTTCTGACATCACCCATCATCCTGTGCATGCTGAATAAAGGGTCATTATAAAAAATCAAAACGTTTGAGTCAGTGACAAATCAGTGCGTTTTGTAGCCATGTGTAGCGAAGCAGATACATTAAATATGGGGGGTACTTAATGCGCTAAACAATATTCCGCTGCTTGCATGCCACTGCGCACGGCCCCTTCGATGGTGGCTGGATAGTCGCCTGCTACATAGTCACCTGCAATAAATAGCTGAGGATAGCCAAGATCACTGGCGGGGCGCTCTAGCCCCTTATTACAGCTAAAAGTGGCCCGTTTTTCAGTGATGATTTGGGACCAGGCAGGGGTTTCTGGTAACTGCATGCCATAAGTTTTTAATGACAGATTGAGCGCAGTGATACATTGCTGGATGAGTGTCGCTTTATCTGAAGGCAATGAGTCGTGCGCGCTGATCACAAAAGCCAGTAGCCCTGGCTGAGCACAACATTGGCCGCGGTCAAACACCCATTGTGCCAGACCGTGACACAGGCCCATGACTGGATACGGCAAGCGGAAATCTGCAGAAAACTGCATGTATATCGTGGTAATTGGCTGATAGCTAAAGTGGCTAAGCTGCGGCAACCGCGGCATCTCGATGGTTTTTAGCTGATGTGGCCCGACAGCGACAATCACGGCGTCGAAAGTGGTCATGTCATTCGCGGTATACACCTGCGCACCCTCGCCATAGGGTGCTATCTTGCTGACAGTGGCATGCAGCTGGCATTGGCCGCCCGCACGTATGATGTGCTGCAAGAGTGGTTGTATCAACCCGCTGGTTAAATCTTGCCGGACAATTAAAAAATCACTGTCGCTGCGGCGATACTGAAAGCTGTCGCGCAATACATGCAGAAACACTTGGCCGCTGGCTTGTGTGATCGGCGTGTTTAATGCCGCCAGACATAAGGGTTCCCATAGCCAGCGGATGCTTTGCGCCGTTTGTTTGGCATCCGTCAGCAAGTCAGCGACTGTCATGTCCTGCTGCAGTTGAAAGTGCTTTCGCCTGAGTTGCAGCATCCAGCTTAATGCACGCCATTTACTCTTGCCTGACAGGCCTTGCGCAGTGCACAGTCCCCACACCAGATGTAAGGGCGCCGGTAAGTAGCGTGATGTCACCAGTGACATGCGTTGTGCGCCATCATGCATATACAGCGCCAGTGGCAAGCGCAAAAACACGCCCTGTTCGGTCAGTCCGGCTTGGGCCAGCAGCTGCAAGGTTGCCTGATAGGCGCCCAGACACAAGTGTTGACCGTTATCCAGCATGGCATGCGTCATGGATACGCCGCGTGCGCGGCCGCCAGCCTGCGGGGCAGCCTCGTAGAGGGTGACGTGATGGCCGTGTTTGATTAAATGCAGTGCCGCCGAGAGTCCGGCCAATCCTGCACCGACTACCGCCACACTGCGCGGAGAATGCGTTTGTGCGTGCATGTGTTGCTGTGACATGTGGCAGGCCGTTACCAGCGGTATTTTAACCACGCGCCCAATGCCAGCGTCAGTTTTCTAAAAGGCGGCAGCGCGACTTTATGCGTCAGGACCAGATTAGGGTCTTGCCGGATTTCGCGCAGCAAGGTGCGGTAAATGGCGGCCATTAATAAACCGGGCAGCTGACTTTTATAATCCGTTTTCGGCAGTTGTGACAAGGCTTTGTTGTAAAACTCCTCGGCACGTTCAATTTGCGTCATTAGCATGGCCTGCGTGTGCTGGCTGCTTTTGCTATGCAGCAATTGCTCTTCAGTCACCTCAGCTTGCGCCAGTTCATCCAGCGGTAAATAAATACGGCCACGTCGGGCATCTTCCCCTACATCACGGATAATATTAGTCAGTTGAAAGGCAATACCCAGGTCATGCGCATATTTAAGGGTGGCGCGGTCGCTGTAGCCAAAAATCTGAGCAGAGAGCAGCCCGACCACACTGGCCACACGGTAGCAATAGAGTTGCAACTGCTTGAATTCGGCATAGCGGTTGTACTGCGTGTCCATCTGCATGCCATCGATGATTTCGATAAAGTGTGCTTCTTCCAGGCCATACTGTGCGATCACTGGCTTGAGGGCTTGAGTGACCGGATGTTGCGGTGTTTCGTGAAACAGCCGTTGTACTTCCTGTTTCCACCAGGCCAGCTTGGTTTGAGCGATCTGGTAGTCCGAGCATTCGTCCACCACGTCGTCAACTTCGCGGCAGAACGCATAGAGGGCAGTCATTGCCTCACGTTTGGCTTTGGGTAAAAACAGAAAGCTTAGGGTGAAGCTGGAGCCACTTTCACGGGTTTTTTGTTGGCAATATTGTTGCGGCGTCATTGTTTACATAGTGCTTTCAGCAAAATCACGGGCCAATCCAGTTTGGTCAGGGTAGGGCGCCGACGGTAAATGTCACCTCGGCAGCGTTTGAGTTTATATAGGATACGCTCGCCGCCTGCAACGATCATGCGCAGTTCCAGGCCAATTCTGCCAGGCAGATGGTGCCCGAGCGGTTTGCCTGCCAGTAACAGTTGCTCGGCGCGTTGCACGTTTTGCATGAAAAAAGCCTGCCACACAGTGTCACAGCGCTGGTTGCGCAAATCCTGCTCGCTGATCCCGGCCTGCTGCATTTCATCAGCACATAAATAAATACGTCCGGTCTCGCCATGCTTTTGCAAGTCAATGGCAACGTCCTGATAAAAGTTAATCAGCTGCAAGGCGGTGCAAATCTGGTCGGCCCACTTGCGATGCTGCGTTGAGTCATGCTGATACAGTTGTAGCATCAGTCTGCCCACCGGGTTGGCTGAGCGCTGGCAATAATTCAGTACTTCGGCAAAGGTGGCATAACGGGTTTTGACCACATCCTGTTTGAATGCACTGATTAAATCCAGTAAAGGCTGCACTTCAATGTGATGATCGCGCACTACCTGTTGCAAGCTGATAAACAACGGCTGCTCGGGCTGAATATAGGCTTGTACCAGCCGTAATTCATCCTCGTAACGCTGCAGGGCCTGCAACCGTTCTTGCTGGCTTGCATGGCCTTCGTCGGCAATATCATCTGCCTCGCGCGCAATACGATAAATCACGGCTACTGCATGACGTAAACGTTTGGGCAATAGCAGGGAGGCCACCGGAAAATTCTCGTAATGTTTGCGCGCCAGTGCCAAGCTTTGTCGGGTGGCTTCAGCAGGTCGGGAAAAAACGAACATGGCTTAAGTATGCCATAAATCCATGATACGCTTACGCTTTGAAAATCAACTACTGGTAAAGAGCATTATGTTAGGCATTATTGGGGGCACCGGGCTGACAGAGTTAGCCAACCTGAATATTTCAAAACGATTAATCGTACGTACACCTTATGGTGAACCTTCCCAGCCACTGGTCTTTGGTGAAATTAACGGTAAAGAAGTCGTCTTTCTGGCGCGTCATGGCGGTGGCCATACCATTCCGCCGCATGCCGTGAATTATCGCGCCAATGTTTGGGCCTTGCATTCTGTGGGCGTCTGTCACTTATTGTCTGTTGCGACTGTGGGCGGCATTACGCGAAACCTGATTCCCGGGGATATCGTCTTGCCCAATCAGATTATGGATTACACCTACGGACGGAATAACACCTATCACGATGGCATAGAGTTGCCCGTACGGCATATTGATTTTACCCATCCATACTCGCCAACCATGCGCGCACAATGTTTATTGGCGGCGCAACGCGTTAATGCATCCATAGTCGACGGTGGTGTTTACGCTTGCGTGCAGGGCCCACGTCTGGAAACCGCTGCGGAAATTGATCGTTACGAGCGTGATGGCGCCACCCTGGTAGGCATGACGGGCATGCCGGAAGCCGTGTTGGCGCGTGAACTGGGCGTTGAATATGCGGCGATTTGCCCAGTGGCCAACTTTGCGGCCGGTCGTGGTGACAGCGCCAACGCGATCCAGTTTGAGCAAGTCATGCCACTGTTGCAACAAACCATGGATAAAGTGCGCATCATTATTGCGCAGTATTTATCCGAGAACACTTGCGAAGTCAGTTAAGCATGGCCATCCAGCCAGTATTGAAAATGGGTGATCCGCTGCTGTTTCAAACTGCACTCAGGGTTACCCAATTGGATACGCCTGAACTGCACGCGCTGATTCAGGACATGCACGACACCATGACACACATGCACGGTGCAGGCATCGCAGCCCCGCAAATTGGCGTGAGCCTGCAAGTGGTCATGTTCGGGGTTGGCAAAAATCCGCGTTACCCAGATGCCGAAGAAGTCCCGTTTACCATACTGATCAATCCTGAGCTGACGCCCGTTGGCAACGAGGAAGAAGAGGGCTGGGAAGGCTGTCTCTCCGTGCCGGGCATGCGCGGTCTGGTACCAAGGTATCAACAGTTGCATTATTGTGGTGTTGACCCCCACGGAAATGTAATAGAGCGTACAGTCAGCGGCTTTCACGCACGCGTCGTACAACACGAATGCGACCACCTTTTTGGCGTGTTATACCCCATGCGTATCCGAGATATGACTAAATTTGGCTTTAATGATGTACTTTTTCCAGGTCAAATGCTTCCAGATGACTAATTCTTTGCTATAATGCGCGCTTTCCGGAAGAGTGGCAGAGCGGTTTAATGCAACAGTCTTGAAAACTGTCGAGGGTTCACGCCCTCCGTGAGTTCGAATCTCACCTCTTCCGCCAGACATGGATGCCGCAGGTTTGCGGCATTTTCATTTGCAGGTTTTATTCATTACACTCTTAAGGAAAAGTCATGACTCAAATCATCATCGACCACAACCCATCTCAAGAAAAACTGAAAGAACTGGGCGTATCCAGCTGGAACATCTGGGATTGCGCACCCTCCAAATTTCCCCTGGACTTCACCATGACTGAAAAAGCCTACGTGCTACAAGGCGAATTCACTGTGACACCACAAGGTGGCGAAAAAGTAACGATCAAGGCTGGTGACTATGTTGAGTTTCCAAAAGGCTTGAAATCACAATGGGAAGTGGTCAAGCAATTGAAAAAACACTACAAACACTTCTAATTGAAGTTGCTTTAAAAACAAAAAGCCTGTCATTTCGGCAGGTTTTTTTATTCAATGAATTTACACATTTCGTTGAAACAGTACTGCTCAGCGAGTAGAGGCTGCAGCTACAAACTGTACGCAGGGTTTTGCCCGTAGTTTTTAATATGTGACTTAATTCGTATGTAAGCCAGCTAATCTTTTGCGATCACTCATTTGAATTGCTGTCATCATGTCATTAATAAATATTTCTTCTGAAGCATACGCCTGATTGATATTAGTGTTTTCAATAGATACTCTAAAAAGTAATCCATCAGTGATGTATCCTCTTAGCCCATATTTGACTTGCTCAAATTTAAGTTGCCATGAGTTGGTTACAACTTTGGTGCCAACCATTGCCCAGTAGCTTACGCTTTCAATTCTGCCAGGTTTCTCAGCGATGAATTGATTAACAGGAATAGGGCCAAATTTCGTTATTAATTGAGATTTGCTTTTATGTTTTTTTACTTGATAGCCCTGTGCTGGATAGCAAATTTCTGGCATGTGAATTGTACTTTTATTGGATTGATTTTCAGTATAGGCAACTGAGAGCATGATTGGTGGGTGATTGTTTTTGACGTACAGGCGTGATAACACCTGGTCATAGGTCTTGCTAAGCGTATCGTTCAGTTCTGGGTTGACTATATAATTAGCTTTTGTGTTTATTTCATGCCAGCCATTAAATTCCCTTGGTATCATTTTTTCAATGTCAACAGGCGATAGTTTGGAACTCAACTCAACATAGGGTTTAAAATACGTTGCCATGAGCATGGCAACGATCATTAATGACATTGTAGAAATGTAAAGTAGTTTGCCAGATCTTGAGCTTGCCTTCGAGGTCATATTTTCAATATCGTTTTTGAATGAACTGATCAATTGCCATAATGAGTGACAATGCAATTAAAAACAGAGTTAGCCCAGAAAATTTATGCATAAAGCCTTGTCCGATATGATCACCAAAATGGTAAGTTAGAAGTGCAAGAATAATGACTCTTATTAAGTTTGAAATGAAGGAAATCGGAATGATCAATAAGCCAAGAACAATATTTCTTTTCCACGAATCATGTTTTACCAAATTAAGGTAGAGTAAGCCCATAGCCTCCAATGATACTAATGTTTTCATCCCCGCACATGCATCTGCAACCAGAAGTTGGTAATTTCCAATTTGTAGAATCACACCATTTCGACCGATGGGATAGTCAGCATAAAATAGAATTAGTTCGGTAGTGTAAGAAATCGCAAGCTTGAGTGGTAATGTGATGGCATCTAAAATTTGAGCAGGTAATGGAATTGTAAAGATTAAGAAAAAAAGTGGAAACCAAAAGTGTTTCGCTGTCTGAATACCTCTAAATTGAGTGATTAGAGCAGATATAACCAAGATTTGTGATCCAACAGAAAGCGCTGGTATTGATTGTGAACGGCCGAACACGTACATAATAATGCCGATAAGTAATGTTATCTGCGCAATGATGCTATATTTTTGTATGCATTCAGGGTCATCGTTTTGATTAAAAAAAATATGTTTCTCTTGCCAAAATAAATAGCCTGAAATGAATATCACTAACCAAGCATAAGATTGAGATTCAAGCAGTGTGCTATCTGAAAAGTAATCCCAATAAACGGGTATGTACATCGATAGGAATGTGATGAAAAGACTAATGTTCCAGGAGGAAGGTCGTTGATTAAATGATAAAAGAGTTTTTCGCATTTTTGCCCTAGAGCATCTACTTTACTGTCTGTGTGTACTCTATATTTGAAATGGTTCTAAGACGTGTGATTTCTTGAGTGCGTATTCTGGAAGTAATTTCTGAAGTTAATTTTTCGAAAAGCAATTTTGTATATAGACTTTCCGTCATAACCGAATCATTTATTTCTATAATTCCACATAATTCAGGATGATTGTCAATTGCTGAATATAAAAATTGGTTTGTTTGCAATTTGTTGCCATATTTTCTATAGAAACTGTCCTGCATATGCTCAGCAGGAACTTCAGCAGTTGTTACTACGAAGTTTAAATTCTCATCGATGAGCGACTGTTTCACATCATTAAACGTTTTTAAATTGAATACTATTCTATCAATCAATGGCAGGCTGACTGAGTTCGTGATTTTGATCGTTTCAATTTTGTAAGTTTTATGGTTTAAAAAAATATCAGGACGTTGAGTCTTAATTTCCTCAATAATTTCATTATCGTCTAAAGATACTTTTGATCGTAACTCATTCAGATAAACTTTCGCATATATTCTGGCTTTTTCATCTTCAAGCTCTTGAATCACTTCTGGTTTACGATTGGTGTTTAATTTGAGTGATTGATTTACAAGAAGTTGCCTGTTTATCAAATCCTCGATTGTCTCATTGACGTTTTTGACTATGTTATGATCAAGGTTATATTTGATTTCACTATTGAGCTGATGGGCAGTAATTTCAACCCCATCAACCGTGGCAATAATCTGGGATGGATAAATATCTTCCTGGCTACAACCTGATAATATTGCTGCGAATGATAAGCATCTTGCTAAAATAATATAATTCTTAAAAAAAATTTGCGTATGCATAATCACCGAGAATAATAGTTATACCTAGTCTTATTTTACAAGTTTGTTTATCTGAATGATACAAGCGACTATTTAAAGTTGATTATGTGCCTTTTACTAAGCACCGCATAATTTTTTTAGCTATTCTGTGAGAGTTTGTTTTGCCTTCAAAAACATTTATGAAAATTAAAAACCTGATAGTTCTGATTATTGCCTTGATTAGCGTAGGGTGCATGTCGCCTGAGAATGAAGCTAGCAGCCTAGTGGAGGATGGTAATGAAATTTTAAAAGAAGGTGATATTTCAAAAGCAGTTCAAAAGTTTAAACAAGCTCTTCAGATTGAAGATAAAAATATCGAGGCTATGTGGGGACTAACGCTCGCCTATGAGAAGCTCGGCGATTTCAAACAGATGTTTGAGTTGTGCAAGCAAGTTGCGATTATGCAACCTCACAATATAGCCGCTAACTTAAAATTGGCTAACTTATATTTGGTTGTTAACGACCGTAAGTCTGTTGATCAGCAACTGACTGTGCTTGACATGTATGGAAAAAATAATCCAGATGTGATCGCATTTAAATCGGAAGTAGCATTTAAATATGGGCACTTTGAAGAAGCCAATCAACTGGCGATGGCTGCTTTAAGTCTGGATAAGAAAAACAGCTTTGCCTTCATGACGCTGGCCAAGATTGCCGGATCTTCCGGTGACTACCCGAAGGCAATAAACTATATTGACAAAGCAATCTCTCTCAATCCTAATAATACAAGTCTATATTTGGCAAAACTATCATTGCATCAGGACAGTCATGCAATTAATGAAATTCCAGATGTGTATAAAAAGTTAATAGCAATTAATCCTCAAAATTTTGAATTTAAAAGGGATCTTGCCTTATTTTACGTTTCCAATTCGGACTATCAGCAAGCTGAAGTTTTGTTAAATGATGTGCTGAAGAAGTTTCCTGAAAATATTGGCACTCAAATTGGTCTTGTGAAGTTATATTACAAAACAAAAGGAAAGCAACGTGCCCTTGATCTACTCGACAAATTTAATAGGGCGCTACCTGACAACGTTCCATTGATGTTTGCATCCTATGAGTTTCTTGAGGAAATCGGGGAGTATGAGCGGTCTAGAGCGATCATTAAAGCCATTATCGCCAATTCTAAAGATCTGGACAGTAGATTGCGAGCCATGGCTTTTATGGCAGACGATTTTCTTGATCGTGGTTATCGAGAAGAGGCGGAAAGTTTAATCTCACAAGTCTTATATAAAGATGCTAACAATAAAAATGCTTTGTTGATCAAAGCCAAGCTTAATATGTTTGATCAGGATTTTAATGCTGCCATTTCTGTATACAGAAATATTCTGGATGATTATCCCAATGATATTTCTACTATGATTGGTCTTGGTCAGGCATATCGTGCTTCAGGCGCAATAGAGCTAGCCAATGAAATTTTTTATCAGGCATACAAGTTGGGTGGAAGTATCAATGAAGTCAAAGACGGCTATATTGAGTTTCTTGTAAAACATAATAAGTCCGGCAGAGCTGTTGAGTTGCTAGAAGATGCTTCTAGAAAGTCTCCTGGGAATATTGTGCTTTTAAATCAATTGGTACTTTTAAAGGCTTTAAATGGGGACTCTAAAGGCGCAAATGCAATCATGGATAAAATGATTAAGAGTCCAATAACCGCACCTATTGCATATCAGCTTCAAGCGGAAATTTTTGAGAAAGATAATCAGCTTGATGCAGCTTTGCAAGCATATATGATGGCATTCAAATTAGATCCAAAACAAAATTTAAATGTCTCTAGTATCGTAAGAGTTTACGCTAAAAAAAATGACTTTCAGCATGCGCTGATTTTTTTAAGAGAAATCCTAGAAAAGACACCTAATAACTATGAGTATGCGTTACTTAATGCAGTTACACTATCCAAAGTAAATAGTGAAAAAGGTGTTGAAAGTCTCGAATTGCTCGTGAAGCAAGTGCCAAACAGAGAAGAAGGGTATGTTGAATTAGCAAACGGACTCATTTTAAAAAATGACATTGAATCTGCCAAGCGCTTACTAATAGAGGCGAGTGGGCATTTTCCTGATAGTATTTTAATAAAAACAAGTCTTGCTGATTGTTTGATGAAGCTTAAAGCTTTTGATCAAGCAATAAATATATTTCAAGACTTGGTCAATAAATACCCTTCTCAAGTCATTTTTAGAAATAATCTGGCAGGGTTGCTGCTGGATTATGCAAATAGTGAAAAGGATCTGAAGCGAGCATATAACCTTACAGATACCTTTGTTAATGCTGATTTGCCTGTTTTGAAAGATACAGTCGCATGGTCGATGTTTAAGCAAGGAAGGTATGAGATAGCTGCTAAAAAAATAAACGAAGCTATAGAAGAGTTGCCAGATCAGATTATTTTTTACTATCACGCATATCAAATATATACGGAAACAGGGCAAACAAAATTAGCGAACAATGCTCTTATTAAGGCATTTAAGCTCCCTTTAAATGATGTGGCATATATACCGGCGTCCTTTGAACAATTGCTTAAACAAAAAAAGGTATGACAAATGTTTAAATTTTGTTAGTCCAAATGGGCTATTGGCTTAATATATAGATATGTCATCATGTTCGTGTACAAAGAAGAAGAATTAAAGCAAATATAAATATAAGTCAAATTGCTTACTCGCAATTATTCAAAATTGACTTATATTGTGAATTGTGTTCAAATTAGTTAAATATTTTAAATCGAGGAGAAGTGTAATGAAGATTCCAGAAAGCATTAACACTACAAACAAATATGCTTACGGTACTCTTTTGAGTCTGGGGGCATTTTTTGTATCAGGTAACGTAGATGCTGCAGTGGTCACTAGTTCGTCGTCATCCACGTTGACTGGCGCTGGGACATTAAACGTTACTAATGGCGTTGCTGTCGTTAATTCCGTAAGTAATAATGGTAAGGCAAGCTATTCTGGTTCAGTAAAGCTTGATTCACCTACTGGTTTTGTAACAACAAAGTTGAGTGCTGGAACTGTAATTGGTGCATTTATGGATCCTGTCTTCTCTTCTTCTAATACAATTTACGCACAGTCAAAATCTGGAAAAAGTGCTTCTACGGTGACCACCGGATCTACCGGTGCCGGTATTTATGGTTTTAGTTTTGTAAACGGTGGTCAAACTAATTATGGTTGGGCTAATATCAGTGTTTCAGATAACGGTTCTCGCGATTCTTACGCATCATTAGTCGCAACAATTAATTCTTTTGCCTATACAACAGCTGGCGAAATGATTCGTGCTGGTACCAATCACGTATATGTTGCTGCTGTACCTGAGGCTGATACCTTAGCAATGCTTGCAGCTGGCATTGGGTTGGTGGGGTTTAGCGCCAAACGACGTCGTGAGAAGTTTTTAAATATCAAGCAATCAAATTTGCAAGCTGCTTAAATAGTGGTTTTTTGAATGACGCAGCAGGTTGAGTATTCTGTCAGACCTGCTGCTCCTCATGAGTGGCGACACTGTCTATCATTTATCCCCGAAGTTTTAACCTCTTCTAACCTGCCTGAAGTTTTCTTTATTGCTGAAAAGTCGTCAACGAATAATATTATTGGCGTAGCATGCATAGTACCGCACCTTAGGGATGTTGAATTTCCTGGGTTTCCATGTTTTATAAGAGTCCTGAATGAATACTGTAGGTTAGGTATTGGGCGAGCGCTTGTAAAGGAAATTGCAAAACATGTTTCAGAATGGGATGTCCCCTATGTTTTAAGTTGGCAATCCTATCCAATTTTATCTCAACAACATTATTTTTTATCAAAAGCTGGCTTTGAACCATACTTGAGTTTGTATAGTTTTGAGGTTGATAGGGCGTCTGCTCATATTTTATTGCGTTTGCTAGATAAATATTTAAGTCGAAAGAATGATAATACTCAATATACTTTAGTGGCAGTCAAACCCACAGCTATGAGTGAAGAGGTCAAATTATATAGTCAACACTTCTTAGTTTCCTATGATGAATCCTATCGTAAACTTGAAGCAATGTTGAAAGCAGAAAAAACCTCCCAGCTGTCTGCAAGTATTTATCTGGCAGATCGTTGTTTAGGATTTATTGTCGGAATTCTAGATCAGGATGGGATTCCAAAAGTTGACTTTTGGGTAACACAAAAAAACATCGTTCATACCCCGGTTGCACTCATATTGCTTAGCTATTTTGTAAAGAATGCATATGATATGGGCTATTTACATGCAAGATTTGAATGTAATGATAAAGCTCGCTCAACGCTCAATGTGGCTAAAAGGTTGAATGCTCGAACAATTTTGCACTCGCAATCCTTTGCTCTTCCAACTCTATGAGTGCCCAGTCTAAAGTAATCCTGCTAGGCATTGATCAGCTCGATTGGAGGTGTCTGCAAGTTTTTTTAGATCGAGGGTTTCTGCCTAATTTTGAGCGGTTAATGAATATTAGCTCGTCTGGACCTTTTGTATCCGATCCATACCTGTCTAAAAGTTCGGTTTGGACAACAATCCTTACTGGCTATACGCCGTCATTTCATGGCGTATTAAGTGATCTTCAGTATGGGCCTGGAGGTTTGTCAGCACAAGAAGTTACCAATCGTCAAGTGCGTGTGCCAAGAGTATGGGATTATGCTTCTCAGCGAAACTTAAAATCCAATATTATGGGTTGGCCAGCATTGTCGCCAGCATCGAGTAATCATGGATTAACAGTTGTGAATGGTATTCAGCATATTGATTCTGCAGCGATTGATATTTGGCCGTTATCTCCGAATGCAGTAAGTCCAAAATCATGGAGAGGCAATGTGCTGGATAATCGAGTGTTTGCTGATGACATTCCCGCTGAATATATTCAGCAGTTGCTCAAATATCTGTCAGAAGAAGAGAAGAGTGCAATTAAGGCGCCTGCGCGATTACTTTTTTCACAGCTGTTAAGTCTGCATAGTATAGGTATGAAGCTAGGTGAAGATGAGGACAATCCTTGGCAGTTATTGGCATTGCGTTTTGATACTCTTGATTATGTTTCAAATCTACCCAGTCAATTAAATTTTAATGGAAATACACTAAGTTATCTCCTTGGGTGGTATCAATTTATTGATGCTATGCTGGCTAAGTATTTAAGTTATAAGTGTGAAGAAGATTATTTAGTTCTTGTTTCGGATTGTGGTGTTAATCCTGCACTCATTGGTTACCCAACTGGACTTGCGAGCAAAGCTATGCCGGGGGTATTGTTTTTCGTTGGTCCAGATATACCACAAGACAAGCCACTGGACACAGTCTCAATTCTTGATATTGCCCCAACTATATTAGCGATGTTGGGTATTGAGCATGGAGATATGCGCGGAAACACTCTGTTTGATCTTAAATCAAAACATTCTGTGCGATTATTCGTGGATACGCCGCCAATTGAAGAGATTGATGCTGAGCAACTAAAACCTTTATACAGACGTTCAAACTTATATACTAGTCAAAGCAGTTATGAGAGTGCGGTAGTCGGAGTTGATCTCTCAAGTTTAGAGAGGGTTAGCGACATGCTCTACTCTGAGTTGCTAAGTATTTTAGCTGAAGTGAAATTCCAACAGGGTCATCTGGGACAATGCGTTGATTTGTGTGAAAAGTCACTACAGATTCGTCCCGATATAATTAATGTACTTATTTTGTTATGCCGAGCCTATGCAATTTTAGGTGATTTTAAAACTGCTCGGCAAATTATCGATAAATACCGTCACATTGCCATACACCCCATTTGGGAAAATATCATTGAAGGCTTTTACGCATATGCGGCTGGAGATTGGAAAAGTGCAACTAGCGCATTTAATAAGCTTGCATTAATTGAGCACGTACCAATTAATGCACAATTATGGCTGGCTGAAGTGCTAATTAAACAAGAAAACTATTCGGCGGCTGTTAAACATCTGGAGTTGGCAGTAAAAAGCAGTATTGAGTTGGCCGTTGCGTTAGAGAGAATGGCTTTCGTGAAAATTGCGGTGGGTGATTTTCCTCAGGCATTAGAGGTTTTGAATTTGGCTATTAGTTACAATCCTGACAAAGCTCAGTTGTTTGTATTGAGATTTGAAGTTCAAGCTGCTTTGGGCGATTTTAATCGAGCCAAAGGAGATCTGTTCAGGGCGCTGAAGTTGCAACCTGGGGTGATTACTGAAAAGCAAGCTAACAAAATATTGATGTTGCGGCAGGGTGTTAAAAATCAAGCGCATTTTGAATTAATAAAGTTTTAAATGAGTTGTTGATTACTTCTCTAAACTATTAGTTTTATTCGGTTAATCAACACTTGATGTTTTTACATAACATTTCGTAAAACTATTTTGCTGCTGGATAAAAATCTAACACATTTTTCAATATAATGATAATATTGCATTAACTGAAAATGGCTTTATATTTAATGAATGTAATTATTCATACCCTACGTGTGATTCGACTTAATATTAGTACTTTCGGGCTATTGTTAAGAATAAAAAAAAATATATGATGGACACATGGTTTGAAGTTTAAGTTTCCTGGTTTTAGTAGTTCACTTTAATGTTTTAATTTTTTTAGGAGAAGTTATGAAAAAAGCTCTTGTTACAGCCTTGATGCTTTCTGGCTTGTTTGCAGCACAAGCGAATGCAGCATTTGTTACCGAAACCTCTGATGCAAGTTACAATCTGGGTACAACAGGTTCGATTTCTTTTATTGGATCTAGTTCCGATGAATTTTTTGATGTGAAAACTACAAACACACCAAAAACATTCCTGTCTCTATCTATGTCAGGTATTAATGATTTGATTTTTGCAGTATATGTTAACTTAGCTACTCCTGGATCTGGTTCAGTATTGTTTGATGACTCTAGAGTTGTGTACACACGTACATTAACCAGCGTTAATCCAACATCAACCCTGAACTTTGTACCTGGTAACTGGGTAATCAAGCAATTGTCACAATTACCACCTTACTCAACTGTTGTGGCTTCTGTTCCAGTTCCTGCTGCAGCATGGTTGTTTGGTTCTGCTTTGGTTGGTGCAGGTGCTTTGCGCCGCAAGCAAAAAGTTGCCTTGGCAGTGTAATTAATACTTGTTTTGAAAGAAAAGGGACGTTTAAGTCCCTTTTTTTTGTTTACGATTTCCCAATCGCTTGTTAAGATGCATTAGTCTTAACAAAAGGTGACCTTTTATGCTAAAAAAAATTAGAATTTGCCTCTTTGTTTGTTTCTCACTCATTTTCTCTTTATTAGTGGTGGCGGATGAGCATGACTCAGCTCCCACACAGGTAAGTTTGTTGTACAGAATTCAGCCTGGGGATGTGTTAAATATTTCCGTATGGGGTGAAGAAACCATGCAATATAAAGAGCTTCGCGTGTTGCCGGATGGTACTTTGAGTTATCCATTAACTGGTGTTATTGAAGTCAAAGGAAAAACCATAGGCGAAGTTTCGCAGCTGATTGCTGAAAAACTCAAGGTATTTATTCCAGAGCCTAATGTAAATGTTATGGTGCATGCAGCGGAAGGCAATTTGGCTTATGTGATAGGTAAGGTGACAAAGTCTGGACCTATTTCTCTATTGCAAGACACAACAGTACTACAAGCCCTGAGTTTGTCAGGCCCTTTCGATAAGTTTGCAGATAAGTCTGCGATTAAAATCATTCGCCTGCATGGAGGCCAACAAGAGCTAATCAAGTTTGATTACGATGAGGTGTCCAAAGGTGATAACCTTAATAGTAATATTTTTCTCAAGCCTGGTGACACTATTGTTGTTCCTTAACGGTTAATTAACTGCACCAAAATGACCATGCAAGCAATGCATACTAAAAATAACATTTATTCAATTCTTGCAATTGCTACGATGGCGAGTTCAATCAATGTTTTTGCTGAAGGAAACGTGTTAAAAACGATTAACAGTAAATCGATATACGATATATCATTAACTAACGAATCTAGATATGATAGTAACCCTTTGTTTTCAGAAAAAAAAACGGCCGTCTATCGCAACATTAGTAACGTAAAATTAGGTTCCAAAACAGTTTATGAAACATCGGAACTTTATTTGAATACTGGACTTCAACTAATCCGCTCATCTGAACCAGATATTTTCTTTAACCAAGAGTTGCCACAAGCTAGTGCTAACTGGATTAAGTCATGGGAAAAACAACGCCTAGATACACGGGCAGAATATAGAGAATCATCAGCAAGATCACAGGAGTTGACTGAAAATGGTTTGCTTTTTAGAGATAACACACTAGTTTACAAGTCTGTAAATGCTAAATACATAACTGAAATCACGCCAACAGCTACGTTGAGTGCTGATATCAGCTTCTCAAACACTGATTACAAAAAGTCGGTTGGCGGTTTAATTGGTAATGATGTTTTAAAAGCAGGATTAGGTGGTAGAAAAACCATTAACGAGTTCGTAACTGCATTGATTAACTATAATTACACTGATTTTAAGCCTGATAATTTATCCTCTACAAAGTTAGAAGCTTATACAGCAGGCGTTGATTGGTGGATAAATGAAAACAATAACTTAATCGTGTCTCTGGGGCGCAATACATCTTCTGTGCAAAATAGCCCAACCGGCTCTATCTACTCACTGCAATATAATTATTCTGGCATTCAAACAACATATAATTTTGAATATACCCAATCAACTACTCCGTCCGCACTAGGATTTTTGCTACAAAATAACAGAATAGCATTAACTATCAATCACGAAATCAGTGCATTATGGAGTGCGAATCTTTCCTTGTCTCGTTCACGTAATGAAAATACGAGTTTACTAGCGACTAGTAATGTATTTAATAATCTGAATTTAGGATTATCCAAGCAAGTTACACCAGACTTTAAAGTTAGTTTGACAGCAGGGGTACAACAAGTCGAGCGTGATACAACCATTAACTCTCAATTGGTTGGAATAAATTTAATATACAACTTTTCAAGATAGTAAAGGCCTATGGATACCGATTTAAGTTTTAGAGATTATTTAGCCATGTTCAAGAGAAGATGGTTAGTGATGCTAGCCACCCTTATTCTTGTCTCGCTGTTTGCGGTTATCGCAGCCTTTGTTATGCCTCCAGTGTTTGAGTCCAAAGGCACGATATTGATCGAATCACAACAGATTCCTACTGAACTTATGAAAATCAATGTGAATCAGTTTGCTGATGAACGCATTGAAGCAATTAAGCAAAGAGTGATGACACGTGAAAATCTGCTTAAGCTAATCGAAACTCATCATTTGTTCGCCGATGAGCGCGATAAGCTTTCTGTCACTGAAATGGTTGATGCCGTCAAAAACAAAGTTTCAATCAATACCCTGTCCGCGAATAAAGGGGGGAGCAGGGGTGCTCAGGCTACGATCGCTTTTAGCGTAAGTTATGAAAGTAGCCGTCCCGACAGTGCATTTAAAATTACGAATGATGTAATTACACTTTTCCTATCTGAAAACGCAAAAGATCGTACAACGAATGCTACCGAAACCACAGAGTTTTTTGAGAAAGAGGGCTTGCGATTAAAAACAGAGCTTGAAGAAATTGAGAAAAGAGTTGCAGAGTTCAAGCAAAGTAACGCAAATTCATTGCCAGAATATAAGGATATGAATTTATCAATGATTCAACGTCTTGATACCTCCATTCAAGATATTGATCGTGAAATAAAATCTGCTCAAGAAGAGTTGCGCTATCTTGATATTGAACTAACCGCAGCCAAAGCCGGCGTAGGCAGTACGTTAACGCCAGTGGCAGCGGCGGGGCAAAGTGATCTCGATAAAATCAAAGCTGAATACCTTAAGCTCAGCGTGGTGTACTCAGAGAGTCATCCAACCATTAAACGGCTTAAGGCCAAAATCGAAGCGTTAGAAAAGCTTGAGGTAACAGGCAGTAATTCGCAGGCTGAGGTTAAAGAGTCCAAAGATGTGATAGAAGCAAAATTACGCATTGAAAAGGTCGAGGCACAAATAAGTTCTGGTAAAAGTCGTATTGAATCATTGACTACTCAAAAGCAAAAAATGATGGCGGAAATGTCAACATTACAACAAAAGGTGCTGATGTCTCCACAAATTGAGCGTGAGTTGACGGCGCTAATGCGTGACTACGAAAATGCTAAAGCCAAGTACGACGAGGTCAAGTCAAAACAGTTGAACTCTAAAATGACCGTAACTCTAGAGCAGGAAAATAAAGGTGAGCGCTTTGTATTGATTGATCCGCCTACAATGCCAGAAAAACCAACCAAACCAGATAGGAAAAAGGTCATTGCTTTAGGCATTGTAGCTGCATTTGCAATGGCAATAGCCATGATGATTGCACTGGAGTCTATAGACAAGCGTATTCGCACAGAAGAACAGTTAACATCCATTTTGAATATAGAGCCTCTGGTAGTTATTCCATACATCAAAACCTTTGATGAAGTTGAGCGTAAGCGCAGATTTATGATTCTATTTATAGTGCTATCTGGTGCCCTAATATTACTGGGGTTAGGCGTATTACATTTGTTTTATATGCCACTTGATATATTACTTGTTAAAGTAATAAGTAAATTCTAATCTTGATAGAAGTTGCAATGACAAAACTAGAGCCCAGTTTAGGAAACAGTATGAATAGCCAACCTCCACTTAGACCTGATTTAGTCAACACCGATGATGCTGATGTGGTTTATACCCAGACAAAAACGGTTAATCTTGATCAGGCTTTGTTAGAAAACAACCGAATTCTTGCATTTAATAAAGCGAGAAAAGAAAGTGCATTGTTTGATCTACTTAGAACACAAATTTTGCAAAAAATGGAAGAAAATAATTGGAAAAGTATTGCGGTTGTCTCACCTAGCCCAGAGTGTGGCAAAACTTTCATCTCCATCAACTTGGCTATTAGTATTGCTCAACAACCGAACAAAAGTGCGTTGCTGGTTGATTTTGATCTGCGCAGGCCGAAAGTAGCAACCTATCTTGGCCTGAAAGAAACTTACTCACTGAATGACTATTTCTCTGGAAAAAAGCAATTTAACGACATTTTAATAAACCCAGGCATTCCAAAGTTGGTAGTTGCTGCAACTAACAAATCTGTACTTAAATCCTCGGAATTGCTATCAACTGATAAGGCACGTCAGTTTATTCGGGAAGCACGCGACCGTTACGAATCGCGCATTTTAGTAGTTGATTTGCCACCAATTTTGGCAGTAGATGATCCACTGGTTGTGTTGCCACAAATAGATTGTGTGCTATTGGTGATTGGTAGTGGCGTGAACAGCCGTAAAGAGATTCTGGAAGCAAAACGTAAATTGGCTAATTTTAATTTGATAGGCGTAGTTCTCAACAAAGCAGATACTGAAGATCAGGGATACTATTACTACTAAAAACACATGTTTTTAAGTGTTTACTATTGAGTTGCAATGCATAACCACCCCTATGAGTCTCAACAGCTAGCTTATCGTTAAAACTTGCTCTAGTTGCATAAAAAAATTCATCACGATGCCATGGCTAGCCTAAAAAATAAAACTCTCTCTTCCGGACTCATCATTGCAACTTCCAATATTGCATCGCAAATATTCCGTTTAATGGGTAATCTGGTCTTAACCAGATTGCTCATGCCCGAAATTTTTGGACTGATGTCTGTAGCTTATACTATTCAGTTTGGTTTGAATTTATTTTCGGATATTGGACTCAGTCAAAATCTAATTCAAAGCGGCCGTAGTCATGAAAAACGTTATATAAATACTTTATGGACGCTACAGGTGTTGCGTGGAGTGGTGATTACGCTGTTAGGTATCATCGCAGCTTGCACTGTTTGGAGTCTAAACCAGTTTGATATATTTGATATACATACCGTTTATGCCAATCCTCAGCTTCCTTTAATTATTGTTTTAATTACAATCAATCAGTTCATACTTGGTTTTCAGTCAACTAACGCTGCATTTGCTATTCGCAATCTGAACGTAATGCGAAAAACCATGCTCGACCTGTTGGGGCAGGTTTTATCACTCATCATTACGATTGCCATTACTTATTTTTGGCGAGATGTTTGGGCATTGATTATCGGCGGGATTATCAATAGCTTCTTCACAGTTTATGTGAGTCATCGATATTTGGGAGTTTCGGATAACCGCTTTGACTGGGATGTGACTGCAGTCAAAGACATTATAAAATTTGGAAAATGGGTATTTTTAAGTTCTGCGATTGGTTTTCTGTATATTTCCGGTGATCGATTTATGCTTGGAGGATTGGTGTCAGCGCGCACGCTGGGTTTGTATACGACAGCCTATTTTTTAAGCAATGCTTTGATGGAGATGCTTAATAGGGTATTTAGTTTTGCTGCTTTTCCAGCACTTAGTGAAGTTTATCGAACTAAGCCTGAAAATTTAAGAAATATCTATTATCGACTCAGGCTACCGGTAGATGTTTTATGTCTACTAACAGCTGGAGTGTTATACATCACAGGACATATTGTGATTGATGTGCTCTACGATGACCGTTATGCAGAGGCTGGCGTCATACTAGAGATACTAAGTCTTTCACTGGCAGTATCACGCTTCACGCTTGCGGAACAATGTTACTTAGCGATGGGCAAGCCTGAGTTACTGGTGCGTTTAAACTTACTACGCGCAATTGCAATTATAGTGATCATGCCAATTGTTTTAAGGATTTATGGTTTTCACGCAAGTTTGTATGTGATTGCTTTAAATGGTGTTTTTAGTCTGCCTCTAGTATTTTTTAATAAAATGAGATGGCAATTGCTTAATGTTAAAAAAGAGCTATATGTCATCCCCGTTTTTTTTATTGGGCTTTTAATTGGTAAAGGGTTGGAATTTCTTTACAATTGTATAGGTCGACTTTGATAAAACTCATATGTACAAAAGCTTAAGGCCGCCCAGCAATGTTGCAAAATATTAAAACGCTCATAATTTTGCTAGCTATTTTTTTTGTTGCTTTTTTTATTTTAAAAAGGCTAGTGAAAGATATTTTATCAGCGGAAATATTTAGTACTTTACAGCGTGCTTGGTATCAAATTACGGTAGCCGCATTTTTAAGTGTGAATTTCTGGATGTTTGCTTTTATTGCTACCGTTTGTGTGCACCACATAAAGAAGCATATCAAAAACACCCCCGCTCTTTTCATATTTTTATTGTTTGCTATACCGACAGCTGGTGTCCCCATCTATGGTTTTGCAGGAATTAATTATTTCCTTGTTTTTGATTTTTCAAAACTTTTATCATTAATGTTGTTATTTCCAGTCGCTTTTTCAATTTACACAAAAAGAAATGAAAAAAACAAACAACCTTTACTGCTTGTCGAGAAACTGTTTTATTTACTGATTGTATTAAAAGTGATCCTTACGTTTAGGATAGCAACAACGACAGTTGGTATAAGAAGTATTTTTATTATCTTTACAGATGTTTTTTTACCTTTTTATGTTTTTTCAAAATTGCAATCTTCAAGGCAAAGGCTTAAAGAGGTATTACTTGCCTTTTTAATGGCAATGACGCTTCTATCCTTTGTTGGTATTGTAGAAACCGTTAAACACTGGTCTTTTTATCATGCCTTAACTGAATCACTTGGTTTCGTAAATGCAAATGAGTTTTCTATTTCTCGTGACGGGATGCTACGTTCGGTTGCAACGTCGCAGCAACCCATTGTCCTCGGTTTTATGATTGCAGTTGCTTTTGGTCTTTTTTTTGCTGTGAAAAATATGTACTTTAATAACAACTTAATTCGAAAGTTTACACTGCTCGTACTTCTTTTTGGACTCATTGCACCTTTCTCCAGAGGTCCGTGGATGGGGGCAATTAGCATGTTAATTGTCTTGGGTTTGTTAGGTAAAACACCTGTCGTAACAATGATAAGAATTATGATTGGGACAACAGTCTTGCTAGGCTTGATGTCTGTATCCGAGTCGGGTAAGAAAATACTCAATATGCTTCCCCTTATTGGCAATACTGAGTCGGAAACATTTGACTATCGAAGTCGATTATTTGAAAGTGCGTTCAATGTGGCAAATAGAACCCCATTATTCGGTTCAGATAATTATCTGGAGCAACCAGAAATGGAAGTGATGCGACAGGGGCAAGGTATTGTTGATATTACTAATACCTATTTACAGGTTTTACTAGATAGCGGGTATGTAGGCCTTTTCTTATTTTCTGCATTAATACTTGGCACTATGGCAATGCTATATAAAGCAATAAAATTAACCAATGATAATGAGCTGAGTTCTATCGGAAAAGGCCTACTTTCGGCGCTCGTTGGTGTTGCGTTGATGATAGCAGATGTTAGCAGTATTTCATTTGTGCCATGGATGTACTGGATTTTACTCGCAATTTCGGCAAGTTATATCAAGCTGGTAAAGCTTGAGAGTAATGCCTAGTCCGCCACCAATATATTTAATATATAAATAGGGAGCTTCCTTGAATTATAAACCTGAACTTGATGGAATTAGAGCGATATCAATATTGCTTGTCATCATCTCTCATGCTGGATTTGGACATATCATTCCAGGAGGACTTGGGGTAACAATTTTTTTCTTTGTGAGTGGTTATTTAATCACTTCATTATTATTAGCCGAAGCTGATGCTAATAAGCATATCGATTTATATCGGTTTTATATGAGGCGCTTCTGGCGGTTACTGCCACCATTGATTTTTTTTATATGCATCGCTATTACAACCGTTTTGTTTGTGAATCACCATATTAAATTGGCAGAAATATTTTCTGCATTTTTTTATTACGCAAACTATTACAAGATTTTTATTCATTACGATGCTTTAAACAGTTACCCCTCTCCATTTAATATTTTATGGAGCCTTGCTATCGAAGAGCACTTTTATATCTTATATGCACCTTTATTGGCCTATACATTTAGCACTGGCAGGTTTATCAAAGTGGTTGTCATCATGACCATTTTGCCTTTATGTATAAGATTACTCTCTGTTCAGTTGTACCCTGATTTGTTAGTAGATGGGGGCTACAATTATTCAGCGACTGAAACTAGAATCGACTCAATTGCAATGGGATGTCTGTTGGCTGTACTTTTTCATACAAAAAATATATATGAAAAATTTAAGTCATTTATTTTAAATGATCGTATTGTTTATGCAGGATTGACCGTATTATTAATGACGCTGCTATATAGAAGCTTGTACTTTAGAGAAACATTTAGATATAGCATTCAAAATGTAGTCTTCTTTATGTTGGTTGCCAATTTACTATTTTCAAGCTCTCCAGTCATGAAGAGGGTAAGGGCAATCTTCTCTACACCTGTGATGACACATTTAGGTAGATTAAGCTACTCCTTATATTTATTTCATTGGTTAGCCATTATTTATGTAGATTTATTGGTTGGGGGAGATATGAAGCTAACATTAAAATGGCAATTATGCTATTGGCTGGCCACCATAGTGATGTCTTATGTATCTTACCTGTTGATTGAGGGTAGAACTAAAAGATATAGACTGATGTTTGGATCCAATGTTAAGTGATATGCCAATGAATTATAAAGACATAAGGTTTTAGTTATGGCAATCACGTTTAGTAATAAAAAAAATATGCCTTCACACTTATCCTATTATTTAGATGCAGTCCGTTTTTTTTCTGCATTTATGGTGTTTTTATATCACATCAAAACTATTAGTTTAGGCCCACCTTCTGTTTTAAAGTTGATTCCAGACAAAGGGCATTTTTTTGTGATTTTGTTTTTTGTTCTGTCAGGATATGTCATTGCCTACAGTACTTATTTTAAGAATAAGGGGGCATTTTCTTACGTTGTCGATAGATTTGCCAGGGTCTTTAGTGTCGCTTTTCCTTCTCTAGTTTTATGCTGTTTGTTTGCTTTTTTTTATAGTGTATCTTTTAAGGATGAGTTAACCAATTTACTAACAAATGTTTTATTTTTAGGTCAAGCTGGTACACTAGAACTCTATCCTTTTTGGAATCAACCCTATTGGTCGTTATGCTACGAGGTGATGTATTATATTTTGTTTGGTTGTTTTTTCTTTTTAAATGGGTGGAAAAGAATAGCCGCTATCACGGTAGCTTTTATAGCTTCAGGGCCAAAAGTAATACTGCTATTACCATGCTGGCTGTTTGGAGTATGGATTTACAATTATAGGGATGCCATTAAAGTTAACAAATATATTGCAATAACTCTAAGCTTCCTACTGCCTGCTGTAATTATTTTGATCCTAGTAAAGTTTAACTTTATCTATGTTCTGAAAGAGAGTTCAGTCAGCATACTTGGTGTTTTTCATAATAAAGCTGGTTTTTCATCACACTTTTTGGTTGATTATGCCACTGCAATAATGTTTTCAGCTCACATATATTTTCTTCGTTTCTTTGAGTTTGAATGGTATGGCTTTTTCAAGAGTTTAATCAAAATAGGTTCAAAAGTCTCGTTTACGCTATACCTATTTCATCTCCCACTTCTCAAATTCCAAGAAGTCATTTTAGGACAATCTTCTCAATCTAAATTCTCTTTTCTAATAGCTTTATTTGTAATACCAATTATTTGTTATTTGTTATCCATTTTCACTGATAACTTCCAGTCAACTCTAAAGTTATATCTGCGTAATTTTTCAGAGCGTAAAGTTAAAAATATATAAAATGTGATAACTGATATGAAGGATAAGTCGTATCATTAAATTGATTAGTATTTTGTTTTGTGCAAAACATATATTAAGCATATTAAGAGCTAAATTTTAATTCGTTAAGGTTGCAAATGAATATTATTTTGATAGCCCCTAATTTTTCAAAACAAAAGGGCGGAGAGGCAATGAAAGCCTTTCAAATTTTTACTAATTTAAAAAAGAGGTTGCCTCAAACTATTCAGATTACTCATGAGCGAAACTTGAACGAAGTAGTCAATGATTTAAAGGTCAAAGATGTTTATTTTGTTAAAGATGATTTTGTGATGCTGTTCTTGTATCACTCAATTATTTTTAGGTTATTTTGTGATGCTTGGTTCTCATATAAATCTGTAAAATTAGCTGAGCAGATTGCCTTAAAAAAAGGCTGGAATAATCAGCAACTGATTATTCATCAAACTGAGCCTAATTCACCTGTAAAACCAAGATGTCTATCCGGAAATTTTTTGAATGTATTTGGTCCAATCAATGGAAATATCTACTACCCAAGTTTTTTCTATCATAAAGAAAAGTTGGTCACCAAGTTTCGCCGTAAGACGCACTTTTTATTTCAGAAACTGAATTCAGTTTTACCGTTTGGAATTAAAAATGCTGATTTGATTTTAGTTGCTGGAGGAGACAGAACAAGTTCTTCATTATATAGCGCAGGCTGTAGAGAAAAGCAGATGTACCATACCTTGGACTGTGGTGTTGAAGAAACTGTATTAAGCCAACCACGTGTAAATCATATTGAAAATAATTACAGGTTTGTACAATACGGCAGGGTTGTTTTTCATAAGTGTACTTTTCTTGTGATTGAAAGTTTAACCAAAACAAAAAATCGTATTATTTTTGATATCGTCGGTACAGGCCCTGAATTGGAGTATTGTAAAAATTTAGTTAAAGAACTGAAATTAGAGGATAGAGTAAACTTTATTCCTTGGTATCCAAGCCACCAGGATCTTTTAAACTCACTTTCAAACTATCGCAGTTTAGTCTTTCCAAGTATTGAGGATGCGAATGGTATTGTTGTTCAAGAGGTTATGGCAATGGGAATTCCAGCAATATGTCTTGATTGGGGAGGGCCTCAATTACTGGTTGAGCACAATGTAGACGGTTTCCTTGTCACACCAGAGTCCCACGATCAAGTAGTGAGCGATATTGCAAAGTATATGGACGAACTTGCAGTTAATCCCGATTTAGCAGAAAAGTTCTCAATAAATGCTTATAACAAGGCCAAGTTATGGAGCTGGGACCTTTTAGTTGATGACTGGATTAATCAATACAAATCATTATTAAAAATGTGAGTTTGTAAATAATTGCTTACCATGGAGTCAATATGAAAAGACGTGCATTCGTAAAGTCCGGGATTGCAATTGCCGTGGCAGGCGCATTTCTATCTCGGCAGCCTATGTTTGCTTTTGGTAAAGCCTTGCTTAATCCCAATAAAGTCAAATTTGTATCTCCTGCAAGTATGGGGATTAACCTTGCTGCAATTTCATATTGGGGATCTGAGTTACCTTTTACGGATATTTTCAAAAGTGCAGGTGAGTGGGTAAGTAATGCGAAAGCAATGCAATGGGGTTCTGGCCCCAAGCTCGATATTGATGAGCATGGCTGGGTTAAAAGGCTCGATGCTGCTGGTTTTGCGACCAAGATGGTTGCTTTGGCTGGTTTATATCCAACTGGTATTTATACCATTTTATTTGATGGCGAAGGTGAAGTTCAGCTAGCTTTTAATGTTGGCAAAGTAATAAAAGCCTTACCTGGCAAGTTGGTGGTAAAAGTTAACTCCGCAAGTATGCCACTGGCTGTCAACCTTAACAAAACTAATCCCAAAAATTACGTCAGAAATATTCGCGTTTACTTGCCAGAATATCAAAGCTCTGAAGGTGTTACATACACAAATGAGTTTATAGATAGATGGGCCGGCATGGCTTGTATTCGGTTTATGGATTTTATTGCTACAAATAACTCTAAAATTCAACATTGGTCTGATCGACCCATGCTGGAGGATGCATCATATAGTCTTAAAGGCGTTCCTTTGGAGCTAATGGTTGATTTGGCTAACAAACTAGATGCTGATGCCTGGTTTTGTATTCCACATCTTGCAGATGATGATTATGTTGAAAAATATATTACATACATTGACCAGCATTTAAAACCAGGTCTTCGTGCTTGGATTGAATACTCAAATGAGGTGTGGAACTCTGTTTTTAACCAGTCAAAGTATTGCGTTGATATCGGGGTTAAAACGGCACTTGCCCAATCTCCGAGGGACGCGGGCTTGTTAGCTTACGCAAGGCGTTGTAGAGATATATTCAAAATAGTTGCTAAAGTCTCTGACAATAAAAAAAGATATGTGTGCGTTGTTGCCTCACAAGCCGCTAATCCTTATGTGTCAGAAAAAATCCTTTCTTTTGAAGATTTAGTCGAATATGCTGATGCTTTGGCTATTGCACCTTACTTTTCATTTAACGTGGCACCGAATGATGTGCTTAATGATAAGGAGGTAATGAATTGGAGTTTGGATAAGTTATTTGAATATCTTGAAACGGTTAAGCTCCCTGAAGCAAAAAAATGGATAGAAGATAGCAAAAAAGTAAGTGAACGTTATGGCCTTTCACTCGTTGCGTATGAGGCAGGCCAACATTTAACCGCATACAGGGGTGCTGAAAACAATACTCAACTTGTTGATTTGTTTTCTAAAGCGAATGCACACCCTCGCATGGGAAAGCTTTATAGTCGCTATTTAAAAGATTGGGAGCAGTCTGGTGGTGGTTTGCTTTGCGCTTTCTCAAGTATGAGTGTATGGAGTAAATGGGGCAGTTGGGGGTTGCTGGAACGTCCAACTGATAATCCAGAACAATCAGCCAAGTTTAAATCTGTGGTTGAGTGGGCGCAGTCTCATGGTCAATCAATAAAACTGAAAAAATAGAAATTCGGATTTTTATAAATGATAAAAAGATTAATAAAATACAATGCATTTAAACATGGCAGATTTATTAATCTATATAAAAGGCTATGTAAGCCTAGTAATGCGGAGTATGCAGCATTTTTAAAGGCGAGAAACACTTTTCATAGTATGGGAGAGTCTTGTTTAATAAATCTGGATGCGCACTTTACCGATCCACAATATGTACAAATAGGAAATAACGTTGTCTTGTCTGATTGTTATTTGATCGGTCATGATGGTGTGATTGCAATGTTAAATAATGCATTTAATGAAAAGTTAGATGCTGTGGGTAAAATTGTAATTGGAAATAATGTATTTATTGGTCATGGTGCAATTATTTTGCGAAATGTAAGTGTTGGAAATAATGTTGTGGTTGCAGCTGGGTCTGTTGTCGTTAAAGATATTCCGGATAATTGTGTTGTAGGCGGTGTACCTGCCAAAGTGATCGGTGATACAAGCGCTTTACTTGAGAAGCTAAAAAGTGAAACGTTATCGTTGCCATGGTTTGATTTGATACAAAAGCGTGAAGGCGGTTTTGACCCTGAGATTGAGCCGCAGCTTGTAGAATTGAGAGTCAGGCATTTCTTTAAAAATAATAATACAAGTAACAGGAGTGCCTAGTTGAAGGATTTATCAGTCATCTTAGTTAGTTACAATACGGCTGAGTTAAGCAAAAAAGTGCTTGACTTGCTTTTCACATCTAACCTGCAGCGTGAGCGGTACGAAGTGTTTGTGATTGATAATGCCTCACAAGACGATTCTAATCAAATTCTTGAGTTTGAGTTTCCAAATATTACATTGATCAAAAACTCAGTGAATGTTGGATTTGGACGAGCTAATAATCAGGTACTAAACAATATTTCAGGTAGGTATGTATTATTGTTGAACACTGATGCTTTTGTTGAGCGTGATACGCTCGATAAAACGCTGCAATTCATGGACAACAATCCAGATACAGGGATTCTAGGGGTAAGGCTGGTTGGTCGGGACGGTATTCTACAACCGTCATGCCGATATTTTCCCACAGCTTGGAATTTGTTTGTTCAACGAGCAGGCTTACAGCGTTGGTTTAAATTAACCAAAATGGTTGATGATATGCATTGGGATCATGCAAGTGTTCGCCAATGCGACTGGGTGCCAGGTTGTTACTATTTGGTTAGAAAGGAGGTCATTGATCAAGTTGGTCTTTTTGACCCAAGATTTTTTTTATACTATGAAGAGGTAGACCATTGTTTAGCTGCAAAGAAGGCGGGCTGGCAAGTTACTTATTTCCCAGATGCAACAGTTGTTCATATCGGTGGAGAAAGTGCTAAAACCGATAACAAAATTTCTTCTGTCAGTAAACAAGTCAGTTTCTTGCAAATTGAAAGTGAAATACTATTTTTTCGAAAGAACAACAATTTTTCCGGTTTTCTAATTTATGTCTTTTTGTTTATTCTCGCTGATTTATTTGCGTTTTCTAAAACATCAATTAAATCAATAGTGTATGGGAGAAAATGTAAACACTTATTTGCCATACCACTTTTTATACATATTCTCATTAAAACCAGCTTCGGCATAAAACCGATACATTAATCCAATATAAGAACCAGGTTTGAATAGTATGACAAAAAGAATAGATATTTTAGATGGTTGGCGTGGCATTAGTATATTGTTGGTTTTATGTGGTCATCTATTACCCTTGGGCCCTGCAAAATATCAACTTAATGTGAGTATAGCCGGCACAGGAATGGCATTGTTTTTTATTTTATCGGGCTTTTTAATCACCAGTATTTTGCAGAAAGACTTGAATATAAAGTCTTTTTTTATCAAGCGATTTTTACGTATTTTACCCCTTGCGTGGGTGGTGTTGCTCACTACACTCATCTACTTTAATGCTGAATCATGGAAGTACTTACCACATTTTTTCTTCTATGCAAATTGGCCACCAATGAGTTTACTTCCAAGTACTGGACACTTTTGGAGCTTGTGTGTTGAGATGCAGTTTTATGTAATGATTGGTTTACTGGTTTGGATATTTAAGCGGTATGCCTTTTACTTGCTACCATTATTTTGTATTGCTGTATCCATTGCAAGATTTACTTATGACAAACCAATGGTGATTAATACTTATTTTAGAATTGATGAAATTTTGGCAGGGTGCTTACTCGCTATGTTAGTGAATGCGGATAAACCTCTATGGCTTAGAATCCAAGCTGTTGTTAGCAAGCTAAATCCACTGATCATGTTGCCCATATTGGTATTATCCGCGCACCCTGAATCAGGGGCACTTAATTATTTCAGACCATACATAGCTTTATTAACAATTGGCTCGACAGTATTTAATTCAAATGCCCAGACGTTGTTTTTTCAAATCTTGAGAAGTCGTTTTTTAGCATATATTGCTCAAATATCTTATGCTTTATATTTGATTCATGGCGTTTTGGCAGATACTTGGATTGGCCAAGGTGAAACAAAAGCTCAGAAGTACCTTAAAAGGCCATTGTTGTTTGGATTGACATTTTTGCTTGCACATATATCAACGTTCTATTACGAAAAGCGTTGGATTGCCCTTGGTCAGCGTTTAACTTCAAAGGTTAAAGGCTGACGACAACTATATTAAGTATTTAGCTCGGTCATATTAGAATTTAGCGTATGGTGAATAATTTTTATTTAGAAAATAATGTTTGATTACATCCGAAACGACTTAAATATATATAAAGGTAACTGGGCGGCCCAAGGCTTTTGGGTCATGCTGGTTTATCGCTTTGGCAGATGGCGTTATGGCGTCAGGATTAAACTTCTACGGAAACTGTGTTCGCTTATTTACAAAGTACTTTATAAGCTTGTTCAGATTGTCACTGGCATTGAACTGCCATGCGAGGTTGAGGTAGGTGAGGGCTTTGTGATTGACCACTTTGGCGGTATTGTGATTAGTGGTTATGCTAGGTTTGGAACAAATTGCCGCATCAGAAATGGCGTGGTTGTAGGGTTGAAAAATGTTGAAGATGTGGTTGCGCCTGTATTTGGTGATGACGTTGATATCGGCACAGGTGCTAAAGTGTTGGGTAATATAAAAATTGGTAGCAGAGTCATTATTGGCGCTAATGCGGTTGTGTTGACTGATGTTCCTGACGACTCGATTGCTGTGGGAGTGCCCGCTATCATCAAATCTAGAAAGAAAGTATGAGTATTACGCACTTCAACCAAATTGGTGTGGTTGTCATTGGCCGAAATGAAGGTGACAGATTAGTAAAGTGTTTGAAGTCAATACAAAGTACAACAGATGCGATTGTTTATGTTGATTCAGCTTCTGTTGATAGTTCGGTTTTGAATGCAAGTAATTTGGGTGTGAATGTTCTAAACCTGAATATGCAGTTACCATTTACTGCAGCCAGAGCCCGTAATGCAGGTTTTGAACATTTGATGGCGCTTTACCCAGAAATCGTTTTTGTTCAATTTGTTGATGGTGATTGTGAGGTTGTCGATGGGTGGGTTCCAATTGCCGTTGATTTCTTAAGCAGTCACCAGGAGTTTGCAATTGTCTGTGGTAGGCGCAGGGAGCGTTTCCCTGGCAGTTCGGTCTATAATTTTCAATGTGATCTGGAGTGGAATACCTCTGTAGGTGAGACCAAAGCTTGTGGTGGCGATTTCTTGGCTAGAGTCGATCACTTTAAGGCCGTGGGAGGCTTTAATGATCAGTTAATTGCAGGAGAAGAGCCAGAGTTATGCGTGCGCTTGCGAAATGCAGGCTGGAAAATTCAGCGCATAAATGCCGATATGACTTGGCATGATGCCAACATATTACGCTTTGGTCAGTGGTGGAAACGTAATGTAAGAGCAGGGCATGCCTATGCCGAAGGATACGCATTACATGGTGCTAAGCCTGAGCAGCATAAAAAAAAGGAAGTATTGCGCGCGCTGTTGTGGGGAGGGGTGTTGCCATTTTCTTTTTTAGCTTTTGCTTTATTATCTTGCTGGTCAGTAGCCATTTTTTTGCTGCTCATTTATCTGGTTCAATTTTTTAGGTTACGTACCCGGTTTTCAGGCCATATTTTTGCTAATAGACTTGCTTTGCTAATGCTGCTTGCTAAATTTGCTGAGCTTCAAGGGGTCTTAATGTTTGGCAAGAATCGTTTATTCGGTAGAAAAGCAAGAATTATTGAGTATAAATAAGCATGCCGTAAGAGCGATAAAAAAACTTTAAATAATCCTTAAATGCACAAGTGATTCATATCACCTCCTACATGATCTAGACTTAATCATGCCAGTTTACTTGATTGACAAATAATGAAAAAAATCGCTTATCTAGCACCTGAAATACCTTCATTCTCAGCCACTTTTGTGTTTAATGAAGTTATTGCTGTCAGGAGTGCTGGTTTTGAAGTTGTTTGTTATTCAGTACACAGGCCTGTCATTGTACAGCCGGAACTTACCTCTTTTTTTGTTGAAACTATATACCTTTACAATCGTAAGCTGTATTGGTTATCGCAAGCTTTACTATTCATACTTTCATCGCCTTTATCCTTTTTAAAGGGATTTCGCTGTCTGGTTTCTGATGTTATTTTTGTCGGCTTGAATAAGCAGAGCATGAAGCTTGCTTTCCAGTTTCTAATGGCTGCAGGGCTTGCAAAGTCTTTGCTTGAAGAAGGGTGTGCGCATTTGCATATACATTTTGCACATGTACCAACACAAATTGGTATGTATGCTTCTGCATTGGCGGGCATTCCTTTTTCTGTGATGGCGCATGCCAATGATATTTTTCAGCGTCCGTTATTGTTAAAGCAAAAAGCGGAGCGTAGCAAAGTGTTTTGTACGATTTCAGAATACAATCGTAATTACTTAATTTCGCAAGGACTGGATGAAAAAAAAATCCAGATTGTGCGTTGTGGTTTTGCTTTTTCACCGGTAGATGCACCTGCATTGTTTGGGTCAAAACCGCAATATACTTTGGGTACATTGGGTCGTTTTGTAGAAAAAAAGGGCATTGATGTGTTGATTAAGGCTTTGTATCGGTTGCATACTCTGCATCAAGGACGCTTTCGCTTGTTGATTGCCGGCAATGGGCCGGATCAATCACTACTTGAAAATTTGGTTGATCAATATAGTTTGCGCGGAGTAGTGAGTTTTATTGGTCCATTAAAGCATGCTGAAGTTTCAAGTTGGATGGCTGGCATTGATGCTTTTGTATTAGCTTGCAGGATAGACTCCAATGGGGATATGGATGGTATTCCCGTCGTGTTGATGGAAGCTATGTCACAAAATGTGCCAGTTATTTCTACCAGAATTTCCGGCATTCCCGAGCTTGTGATAGATGGTATTACTGGTCTACTGGCTGATTCGGCTAATGAGATTGAGTTGGCAGAGAAGATATGTACGCTTTTTGAGAATCCGGAAAGCTTGAATCATTATGTCAGCCAAGCCAGAAAGCATGTAGAAAACGAATTTTCTCTTAAAAATAATACTGATCGTTTACTTGCATTTATTGATGCATGATTACGAAATTACAATTGATTTATGTTTCTTATCGATGTTTAACCGTAACTTTTTTACGTCATAATTAAATTCAATTACCTTGACTTAGCTCTCACTCTAATCGATTTTAAGCCTATGTATGTGCAACGGTAACAATATAGTGGCTGAGATTGCTGTGCCAAATGCTATGGCAATGCAATCTCAGTATTGCCATAGATATTATAAAATTTATAAAAGCAGGTTTTTGCCATGAAAAATAAATATGTTCTAATTTCTCCCTGCCGCAATGAGTCGAAATATATGCGACAAACACTTGATACGGTTATTGCTCAGTCAGTGCGGCCAACTTTATGGGTGATCGTAGACGATGGATCTACTGATGAGACACCGCATATATTACTTGAGTATGCAAAGAAGCATGCCTGGATCAAGGTAGTGACCCGTAAAGATCGTGGCAAGCGTTCGGTTGGGCCTGGCGTGATTGAGGCATTTAACGAGGGCTATGCTGCGATTAACCCAGACGAGTTCAAATACCTTTGCAAGCTCGACCTTGATTTGCGTATGCCGCCAAAATATTTTGAAATTATTATGCAAAGAATGGATGAAAACCCGCGCATAGCTACTGCAAGCGGTAAAGCCTATATTGAAACTGATCATGGTCTTGAAAGTGAGCGCCATGGGGATGAAAACTCATTAGGGATGGTGAAGTTTTATCGAGTTGATTGCTTTAAAGAAATGGGGGGCTTTGTACAGCAAGTCATGTGGGATGGTATCGATGGGCATTTATGTCGCATGCATGGTTGGATGGCAATGAGCTGGGAAGACCCTGAATTGCGTTTTGTGCATTTGCGGCCCATGGGTTCTAGTCAGCAAAGTATTTTTACTGGTCGTATGAGGCATGGGTTTGGACAATACTTCATGGGATCAAGTTTTTTGTGGATGCTACTTACATTTGTTTACAGGGTTCCGGAAAAACCATATGTTATCGGTGGTTTTTTTATTGTGCTTGGGTGGCTGAAGGCTTGGATTAAAGGTGAAGATCGCTATCAAAATACAGCTTTTAGAAAATTTTTGTCTGACTATCAATGGCGTGCAATGTTCATAGGGAAGAAAAAAGCAATCGAAGAAATTCATGAAAAATACGCCTCAAAATCAATTCTCTGAGTATACCTATGTCGAGTGATACACCGCTTTTAGACTTTGATGATTGGGATCGTGACATTTTTTGCATGTTGGGATTGCCCTTTGATGCAGAAAGCATGCAGTCTGCAGTGGATAAAATACGTTTATCGGTGACCGCGAAAAGAAAAGTATTTTTAACAACCCCAAATTTAAACTTTGTGGTTGGTTCATTACACGATGTAGCTCTCAGACAGTCCGTAATTAACAGTAATATGGTCGTTGTAGACGGAATGCCATTAGTTTTGGTAGCTAGGCTATTGGGTTTGCCAATTATGGAGAGGGTAGCCGGGGCTTCATTGTTTGAGCAGTTGTCGCAACCAGCTTCAAGTCTTGCAAAGCTGAAAGTCTTTTTTTTTGGTGGTATGCAAGGCGTTGCTAAAAGAGCTCATGATACTGTAAATAAGTTTTCCCTTGGCATGTCTTCGATTGGTTATCTTGACCCTGGATTTAAGTCTGTTGAAGAAATGTCCATTCCTGCCTACATTACCAAGATTAATCAGGCCGCGCCTGATTTTTTGGTTGTAGCGCTTGGCGCCCAAAAGGGGCAGCAGTGGATTGATAAAAACTTTCAGAGTTTATCGGTTCCTGTTGTCAGTCACTTGGGGGCGGTCATTAACTTTTCTGCCGGAACAGTTTCTCGTGCACCTAAGTTTATTCAGAAGCTAGGCCTTGAGTGGCTATGGCGTATTAAAGAAGAACCCTATCTATGGAGGCGTTATTATAAAGACGGCCTTCATTTCTTAAGGTTGATTGCTTTTAATGTATTGCCAATTGCTATATATAACCATTTTAAATACTACTCAATTAATAATAGCTCTAAAGGATTGATGACATTATCATTGCCAGAAACAGGTGGTGCCTTGTTGATCTTGTCTGGAAACTTTCATGGCTCATTAGCTGATTACAACCGCCAGACGATGAAAAATGCTTTTCAAAAAAATATGGATGTCATGATTGATTTTACTCACGCAGATTTTTTGGGGGCTGGGTTGATTGCCTATCTGTTGATTCTCCAGCAAAAATTAAAGCGTCAAAATAGGCGTCTCATCTTACTAAAGTTAAGTGCCATGCATAAACGTCTGCTGAAGTGGCATTGCGTTAATTATTTATTGGATTAACACAATTGAAAAAATTGAAAGGCAATAGCATTGGGTGCTTATCTGCAAAAATTATCGGCTATTAAAAATAATACAGCATTGCTGATAGCTGTTATTACACTCTTAATTGGACTGGTTTCTTATTGGGGGGGGCTGACTGAGTTACTTTTCCGCTGGAATAAACAGGAAGAGTACGGCCATGGTTACTTTATCCCGTTGATTACAATATGGTTTCTATGGGAGAGAAAAGCTGCACTCATTGCAGCTGTCAGCCAAGGATCTTACTGGGGCGTTGGGCTACTACTATTCGCATCATTTTTATTGCTTACTGGAGAGGTTACGGCTTTTTATCTCGCTATTCAGTTAGGTTTTATTCTATTTCTAATGAGTATAACCCTTGCCTATGGAGGCAGGTCACTCTTTAAATTGTGTTTTACACCCATTTTTTTTCTTGTCTTTTGTATCCCGCTGCCATATTTCATGGAGGCATTATTAACGGCTCGTTTGCAATTACTTTCATCTGAGTTTGGAGTGATGTTTTTACGCGCGATTGGTACGAGCGTTTATCTGGAAGGTAATGTGATTGATCTTGGCCAGTATCAACTGCAAGTAGTTGAGGCATGCAGTGGGCTTAGATATCTTTATCCATTGATGGGCATCGCCTTTTTGATTGCGTATATGTATCAGGCAGCTATTTGGAAAAAAGGGCTGGTATTTATCAGTTCTATACCGATCACTGTAGTTATGAATAGTGTACGTATAGCTGTAGTGGGGGTGCTGGTTGATCATTGGGGGAGCGAGATGGCCGATGGTTTTCTACATTATTTTGAAGGCTGGATTGTATTCATGATTTGTTTGGGCATACTTGTCGCAGAGGTGTGGATTTTAGAGCGCATGGGTAGTGGGCGTAACCTGATGACAGCCATTGATACTCCCAAAGTTGGCGTGCCGTTGTTAGGCAGGTCGTCTTCCCTATCCTTAAAACCATTATGGGCAGCGTTTTTTTTCACTCTGATTACTTGTGGAATTACACTAGCGTTGAGTGATCGAGTGGAGATACAGCCGCCACATAAACCACTAGATACATTTCCACTCAGCGTGAATGGTTGGGTGGGTGAGCAGGGGTCTCTAGGTAAAAATGAGCTTTCAATCTTAGGTTTGCAAGACTATTTGTTGGCAGATTACTTTCGGCCAGAGGAGAATAAAGTTGTTAATTATTATCTGGCTTACTATGCTTCACAGCGTAAAGGAGTTTCTCCGCATTCTCCACAAGTATGCATGCCTGGTGGTGGTTGGGTGATTGCATCGCTTGAAAGAATACCTATGATTGACTCTAAGGGTAAAAAGTTTACAGTTAATAAAGTATTAATTAAAAAGGGGCAGGACAAGCAAGTCGTCTATTACTGGTATCAGCAACGTGGCAGAAAAATAGCAAGCGAATATCTGATGAAGTTTTATTTGTTTAAAGATGCAATCTTTATGAATCGCACTGATGGTGCGTTGGTCAGATTAGTTACAAATGCTAATGATGATGTTGCGGCAGCAGATAAACGACTGTCTGACTTTATCAAGGTATCTTTGCCATTATTAAACGATTATATTCCAGAGTGATTATGAGAAAAAATTACGCCAACATATTCCTTAATGTTTTGATTAAGAGCGTTATGACATTCTGTCTTGGGCTCTGGTTGTCTGCTTGCTCAACCCCCGAGGAGTCTGCGAAAAGCCATCTTGACAGCGCTAATGCATATTTGCGTGATGGAAATACTAAAAAGGCTGTACTTGAATTTAAAAATGTACTGCAGATACAGCCCAACTCCGTTCCGGCAATTTATGGAATGGCATTAGCGTTTCAGCACGATAATGATTGGGGTAAGGTATATCAATTTAGTTTGCGTGTGATCGAGCTTGAACCGAAACACATTGATGCTAATTTGAAATTGGCAACACTTTACATGGCGTCCAATGAAATGGAAAAGGCCATGGATCGGTTGAGTCTCCTGGAAAGTCTTGCACCTGATAACGCTGAGTTTCTTGGCACAAAATCAGCTTTTCTTTTTAAGTCTGGTGATGCCAAGGGCGCTGTTGATGTTGCGAGTCGGGCGCTAAAGCTGAACCCCAAGAATGCGCAAGCGATTATTATTCTCGCAAGTGAAAGTAACACGCGTGGAAGCTATGCTGAAACCTTGACTATCTTGGATGAAGGACTGAAAAATATCCCTGAAGATAATTCACTAAAGCTTTTGAGAATTGAAACATTGGAGAAGAATCAACAAATCGCTGACGCACAAAAAGAGTTGAAAAAGCTTATCAATCAATACCCTGATAATCTTGAGTATTTAAAACATCTTGCTTATCTGCATAACAAGCTTGGCCAAGTGGATCAAGCAGAAATTGTATTAAAAACAATTATTAAGCAAAAGCCTGATGAAAATGCAGCTATTTTTGATCTTATCAAATATATCCGGTCTACTAAAGGAGATGTGCCTGCCCTTCAAGTTCTAGATGAGTTTATCGCAATTCAAAACGACAATGCAGAACTCAGTTTTTTTAAAGTATTTTTCTTAAATAGCGTAAATCGTAAAGAAGATGCAAAAAAATTGCTGGTGCAAATTGCACAAAACAGCAGCGATCTCGAGAGTGCTCACAAAGCCCAGTCGATGATGGCATTTAATGCATTTATTGCTGGAAATAAATCTGAAAGTATTAAGCTGATTACTCAGGTCTTGCGTGAGGACTCCAGACATGTCCAGGCTTTGTTACTGAAGGCTGCCATTGAAATGAATGACAGTGATTACAAGTCTGCTATTGCAGATTTACGTATCATATTAAAAGACTCGCCAGATAATGCGCCAGCATTGGTAGCGTTAGCCCAAGCTCATGAAACCGCTGGTGAAAAGGAGTTGTCTGAGAAGTATTTTAAACGTGCAGCAGATGTGTCAGTCACTAATACCAATTTTTCATTACCTTATGTTGAGTATCTGATTAGAAACAATCAACTCGATCAGGCAAAAAGGGCTATTGAGCCTATTCTGGCCGCTAATCCCAAAGACCCTAAAGTGCTGAAATATATGGCAGCGATTAAAATTTCTAGTGGTGATTTGCTTGGTGCCGAGAGTATAGGAAAAGATATCAAGAGTATTGACACCCAGACCTCTGATCAGATTTTGGGCGCAGTGTATGTGAATCAAAAGAACTTTGATGAGGGAATCAGTGCTTTGGAGAGAAATTATGCATCTGACCCACAAAATTCTGAAGCATTATTGTCTTTGGTTAAATCGCTTGTAAACGCCGACCGTAAGGCAGAAGCAGCAAAAATGTTGCAGCAAATTGTCACTAACAATCCATCCAATATCAGACCGAAAATTATGTTGGCACAGGTATTGATCAAGATGCATGATAATAATGCTGCTATCAATCAATACCGGACAATTATTAAAGACCACCCCGATCAACTCGATGCTTATCAGCAACTGGGTGAGTTATTAGCTGACATCAATCGACTAGGCGAATCCAAAGAGGTTTTGAATGATGGCATTAAAAATGTTTCAAACGCGAAAACATTGCAGTTATTATTAGCGAACGTTTATCAACGTGAGGGAAGTGTTGATAATGCGATTAATCTGTATGCTGAATTTCTAAAAATATATCCTGATTCTGTGGTTGCTAAAAATAACTATATTAGTCTGGTGACTGACTTTAAGACCGATTCTGTGTCTCTAAAGAAAGCTTATACCTTGTCACGTGAGCTGAAGGGCTCACCTTCACCATATATACAGGATACGATAGGCTGGATTGCATTTAAGGTCGGGCAGTACGATGAAGCAAGAATTGCCTTGCTTAAGGCTACAGATGCAAGTCCTAAGACTGCCATTTTCTTTTTCCATCTTGGAATGGCACAAGCATCACTTGCTGACAAAGATAATGCCATAATCTCATTAGAAACTGCACTGAAGTTGAAAAGTGCTAATAATGTGATCCCCGTAGATGTCATCAACAAAAAAGTTAACGAGCTGAAAACATAGCCTCCAAGTATTGATTAAGTGGTGTAAAAGGATAAGAAATTGAAAATAGTACCTGTGATACTTTCCGGTGGTTCTGGAACCCGGCTATGGCCACTTTCCCGTGCGGTATTGCCAAAGCAATTATTACCGCTGGTTTCAGATAACACAATGTTGCAAGAAACCTTGCTCAGGATTTCTGATTGGGCCGAAGTGGGTGAGCCAGTTATTGTATGCGGAAATGATCATCGCTTTCTGGTAGCAGAACAATTAAGACAGATTAATATCAGCCCAAAGGCGATCATATTGGAGCCGGTTGCAAGAAATACCGCTCCTGCGATTGCCGCAGCCGCAATGACCTTGAAATCGGAGGATGTGTTGATGCTGGTGTTGCCGGCTGACCATGTGATCACAGATGTCACTGCGTTTGAGACGGCTATACGTAGTGCTAGCACGTGCGCAGAACAGGGCAAACTGGTGACCTTCGGTATTTCTCCAACCATTCCAGAAACCGGTTATGGTTATATCCAGTCTGGGCAATCGATGGGAGACGCTCAGGGGTGTTTTGAGGTTGCCCGTTTTGTAGAAAAGCCAGATGCTGTGACTGCACAACAATATCTGGATGCAGGCAACTTTTTCTGGAATAGTGGCATGTTCATATTCAAGCCTGCGGTATTTTTATCAGAGCTAACGGCCTATGCGCCAGCCATCGTATCAGCAGTGAATAATGCGGTCGCACAAAGTTATCAAGATCTGGATTTCCTGAGGCTGTTTGAAGATGCTTTCTCAAAATCCCCCTCAGATTCTATTGATTATGCCGTGATGGAAAAAACCAGTCTTGCCGCTGTTGTTCCTGCCAGTATTGGCTGGAACGATGTAGGTTCATGGACTGCGCTTAAAGATGTGCAGCCATGTGATGAGGATCGTAACGCGAGTCGCGGTGATGTTTATTTGAGAAATGTAAAAAATACGCTTGTACGGGCGGAAAGTCGTTTTGTGGCTGCGCTGGGCGTCAGTGACTTGTTGATTGTTGAGACCAGTGATGCCGTATTGGTCGCGCATCGTGATTTTGCGCAAGATGTCAAAAGTATTGTGGATCATTTGAAATCAAGCGGACGTAGTGAGCACAAGGTGCATCCACGGGTGTATCGGCCATGGGGCTGGTATGAGGGCATTGATGTCGGTGAGCGTTTTCAGGTGAAGCGGATTATGGTCAAACCCAGTGAAAGATTATCATTGCAAATGCATCATCATCGTGCAGAACATTGGGTGGTCGTCAGTGGATCTGCCATGATTACGATTGATGGCGTTACCAAACTCTATACGGAAAATGAATCAACTTACATTCCGATCGGCTCAACACATCGTCTTGAAAATCCAGGAAAATTACCGTTGCACTTGATTGAAGTTCAATCAGGCAGCTATCTGGGTGAAGATGATATTGTGCGCTATGAGGATACGTATGGTCGTGCATAAGGTTGTTGTAAGTGAGTAAGTTAGCTAACTTGATGGAGAGCAGTGGTGTTGCTTTCGGTACCAGTGGCGCTCGCGGTCTAGTGTCCGCTATGACTGACGAGGTTTGTTCTGCCTATACGCACGCTTTTATGTCAACAATGAGGCGGCAGGGCTTTGACTTCAAGCAGGTAGCGATTGCTATAGATTTAAGGCCTAGTAGCCCCCGTATTGCTGATGCTTGCGCAAATTTGCTACGAAAACTTGGGATAGATGTCATTTTTTGTGGCGCCATCCCCACACCAGCGTTGGCGCTATTTTCACAACAATTGCAAATTCCTGGTTTGATGGTGACCGGTAGCCATATCCCTTTTGATCGCAACGGGCTTAAATTTTATCGGCCTAATGGCGAGATTAGTAAAGCGGATGAGGCGATGATGCTCAGTTGCGATGTTCCTCTATGCCCAAAGCAGGCGCCGAGCGCAGGCTTACCTGTTGAAGATTTGTCAGCCAAACTAGGGTATATGCAGCGCTATAAAGACTTGCTTGGTCGGCAAAGCCTGTTGGGGTTGCGACTGGCACTCTATCAGCACTCTAGTGTAGGGCGCGATTTGATGCTGCAGTTATTTACTGATCTTGGTGCAGAAGTGATATGTTTAGAGCGTTCAGACACCTTTGTTCCTATTGATACCGAAGCCGTATCAGAACGTGATGTGAAGCGTGGTTTGCAGTGGGCCAGAAATTATCAGGTGGATGCAATT
This sequence comes from Methylophilus aquaticus, assembly GCF_030769565.1. Lineage (GTDB taxonomy): Bacteria > Pseudomonadota > Gammaproteobacteria > Burkholderiales > Methylophilaceae > Methylophilus > Methylophilus aquaticus. The sequence continues at coordinate 292,197 of NZ_JAVCAP010000014.1, forward strand.
GTTTCTACGGACGGTGATGGAGATAGGCCGCTTTTAAGCGATGAGAAAGGTCGCTGGTTACGCGGCGATATTGTTGGATTAATGACAGCAAGGGCTTTAAATATTCCCCATCTAGCAGTTCCTGTAAGTTGCAATAGTGCAATTGAAACCAGCGGCTTTTTTCAAACAGTCTTACGCACTCGAATTGGCTCACCCTACGTAATTTCCGGTATGGAGGCTTTGCAACAACAGGGGGCTTCGCAGGTGGCTGGTTTCGAAGCCAACGGCGGTTTCCTGCTAGGAAGTTATCTGGCGGATTTTCCGGCATTGAAGCCATTGCCAACTCGTGATGCACTATTGCCCGTCATTGTATTACTTGCTCAGATCAGGTTACAAAATAAACCACTGTCAACTATGGTATCTGATTTACCGTCAAGGTTTACTGCCAGTGACCGGGTACAAGATTTTCCGAGCAACAAAAGTCTTGCACTAATTGCACACTGGACATCGAATCCTGAGCAGATAATTGAAATATTCAAGTTGAATGATCAGATTACTAAGTTGGATAGCACGGATGGACTGCGTGTTAGTTTGACGTCTGAAAGAGTTTTACATTTGCGACCATCAGGCAATGCACCGGAGTTCAGGTGTTATGTCGAAGCTTCTAGCCAGAAAGATGCGTATCAATTTTTGTCGCATGTGATGCTTCAATTAGCAGATTGTATCTGATTTTATTATCTGATTTCAAACTTAAAATAACCACCATTACCGCTAGTGAGTTCAGGTGGGATATTAATCTGGTTAATCCCACGCTTGATTTGAAACTCCGCAATTTTTGTGTAAGCGGTAGTAAGACTCTCAGTATAGTGTAAGAATAATCTGGTTTGGTTTTCTGCAAACACTTTAACAGTGTACTGCTTATCATTTAGCTTGGAGAATACTGGTTTAAAAGGTGAGGATAATGGCTCACCAATAAATAGTCCTTGACCAGGCCATGCAACACTTTTCCAGTAAGCTTCCAGCAGGCTATTGCCTTTAAGGTAGTAATACATTGCAGCAGCAGGATTGGGGAACTTCTGTAAATGATTACATGGTTCTACTACAGTGCCATAACTTGCTGTGGCACCAGCTTTTAACCAAGCAAGACTTACTGATTGCCCATGCTTGCCATATAGGTCACCCCCAAAAGAGGTAAGATGATCTGCGATTGCCCCAGGCAGAAACTCAAGTTGTTCCAATCTGGTTACTTGAGGTGCTCCGATAAAGTAAAACAGAATGTTTTTACGTTTTAGGGGGCTCGTACTAACTTGTTTAGTAACATAGGTCAAAAAAACAGAATTAAAGTCTTCCCGAGTCAAGTTGTAATTGGCAGCACGTACATCGTAGTTTCCACCATTACCTTTGATTAAATAGCTATTGCCCGAAGGAAAACTGGAGTCCGCGTGAATGCCGCGATCAATCAACTGTAGGACTTCCTGTACACTGTCGCCCGCTAGCATCATGCTAGGTCGAATTTTAAAATCATTGAATGGCGTAGTGGATGTAGTGTTGAAATAGGGGCTTTCACGTGTTGGATTACAACCACCACAATAGGCTTGATCGAATCCGAAAGAGATCGCACTAGTCATTGACATGCAAACAACCCTATATGGTTTGGTCCAGCTAATGGCGTATCCCTGAATATGACTTTTAGTTTTTGCTTCAACTTCTTGTTTGATTGTGACAAAGTCTGCTTGGCTCATTTCGTTTTGAGCAGGGTTGAAATGAAGTTGTATGAGATTTTCTGATGGAATACCTCTTTTTTTAGCATAGATTTTGGCTACCTCTACAGACTGAGAGTCATCTACATTAACCAAAATAGCGAGCTCGCTGGGAGTGATTCCCACTCTGTCAAATTCGGCAAAGTAATCACCTGCCGAGACGTACGTGGCAATTAGAGTGAAAAAAAGGCCGCCGAAAAAGCTAAGCTTTACGTTCATTTTATGGAATATCTTTAACCATTTAATGGACATATCAGGCTTATAGCAAAACTATGTGCACATAACGGTTCAATATAATCACAGTATTCTCATTTTATGAATTAGCCATTGTTTTTAGAATGCGCTATCTTGCCCCACGATTGTTAACCAAATTGTTTTTGCCACAATTAACATATCTAGCCTTGGGCTCCAGTTGCGCAAGTATTCCAGATCGTAATGAACTCTCTGTTCCATTTTCTCGAGAGTATCGGTTTCACCACGAAAGCCGTTTACTTGCGCCCAACCTGTAATACCCGGTTTGACTTTGTGTCTGATCATATAGCCTTTAATCAGTTTACGGTATTGCTCGTTGTGGGCTACTGCATGCGGGCGTGGGCCTACGACACTCATCCGCCCTTGTAATACATTAATAAACTGCGGTAATTCATCGAGTGATGTTTTACGCAGAAAAGCACCTAAAGGCGTAATCCTCATATCGTTTTTAGTAGCTTGCGTCACTTTTCCGTCATCTTCGCACACTGTCATAGAGCGAAATTTGTACACAAGTATTTCTTGGCCATCCAAGCCATAGCGTCTCTGTTTGAATATTATTGGCCCAGGAGAGGTTACCTTTACTAACATCGCAATAATGAGTAAAACTGGAGAAATCAGTATCAGTATCACAAACGAAAATAATAAGTCAGCAGTCCGCTTGATAAACCCATCCGTTCCAGTAAATGGCGTTTCGCAAACCGAGACTACGGGGATACCATTAACACTGGAAACTCGACCTTGAATCAAGTCTGTGACAAAAATATCGGGAACAAAGTAAATTGAAGCTGTGGTGTCTTTTAAGTCGTCAAGCAGTTTTAGTATACGCGGGTGACTTGACATTGGTAACGCAATATACATTTTATGTACAAGTTCAGTTTTCAGATAATCGCTGAGTTGAGTTAATGTGCCGAGCAATGGATACTCTTGATTTACAGGCAAACGATCAGATGCGCGATCATCAAAAAAACCTAATATATTAATACGTTGATAGGTGTCGCTATCAAGGTTTTTGGCGAGTAATAACGCTTGTTCATTCAAGCCAATAATCACTGTATTCTGCGGTGGACCTTGCCATTCAATCAGTTTTGGACTGACTAATTTTAGTATCTGTAGCGCAATAATTTGTGCAACAGGTGTAGCAATCAACCAGATTAAAATCAATTCTTCACTATACAGCGTAATGTATCTGGTAATGTAGGCAAATGCCAATACTAGACTTGCCAGGAGTAACCATTCAACAATTACATCTCGGCATATTTTAAAAAACCCTTTGCGGATTTTTGCGCCACTAGGAAAAGTAATCGAAAACAATATAATCGATGTTACAAAAATTGACATCGGGATGCGGTTTTCAGCGTTAATGAAAACACCCCATAAAACAAATACCATCACTAAAGGTTCAAGTAGCGATTCTAGTAAATAGAGAGGACTGCTTACACCAGACTTAAAGCCTGATAGTGTTCTGATTGGGGGGCTACTTGTTGCCATAAAGTGTTTGATATTAATAATTCTTTAAAGTGTAACGTAATTAAATGTTGTTAAGCAATTTATTAACAGCAAATATAGCAATATTTAAAGTGTTGTCTAGTCTGTATTTATTGCATTACCTGTCAAAAAACTGTCATCTTAAAATTGCATGATGTTGAATTGTTTTATATCTCTAAGACTATAAACAAAAAAAATCGCAATTTTATTTATTAAATTTATCGTTTTTTAATAGTAAATCATTAAAAACGATAAAAAATGGGCTCCGAATGTCTTATCACTTTCAGCAAAATTTTCAGAAGCCATCCTTCACACATATTTTCTTGTACTGTGTCTGCCCGCTATTTTTTTTCTGTAAGTTAACCTATGCTGACGAGTTCGATTCTTTGCAATATTCGGCATCAGCGAATCATGCTTGGGATAGTAATCTCTTTCGTTCAAGCAATAATGAAACTTCTGACCAGATTACAACTTATAAAGCAGGAGTGCGTTTTGATAAAAAATATTCTTTGCAACATTTTGTGATTGATGTGAATTATGTTGACTATAAATATCAAAAAAGTGACTTTCTGAATTTTGATGCAATTAACTACAGTGCCGCATGGCAATGGGCGCTATCTCCTGCATTAACCGGAACAATTTCAACCAGAAAAAACAAATCGCTACTTGGCTTTGCTGACTTCAGGACTTTGATTCAGAACATTCGCACTGATGAGTACAATATATTCCGTGCAGAATATTCACCTTATAAAGTCTGGAGTTTGATTGTTGGTTTTACCGATACCAGCCTCAAAAACAGCCAAACATTTAATGCACAAAATGATTACGATGCCACGGCTTTTGATTATGGTGTCCGTTATAACTTTGTATCTGGAACATCTTTCACCATGCTTGGACACAAGCGTAATGGAAACTTCAAGCGTAGTCTCAATGCATCAAATATTGCCTTGTCATTTGATAATGGATTTAACGAAGACGAGTTTGAAGTGGATGTTTTGTTCAAAGCATCTGCCAAAAGTAATTTAAGCAGCAAGCTGGCTTATCTTTCTCGTGAGTACGACAATTTTTCTGTGCGTGATTACGATGCTTGGTTGGGAAACCTGAAATACGACTTGCTGCTTACTGGTAAGTTAAAAACCAGCATGGATTTATCCCGGGCAGTAGGGACTTTTGAAACCCAATACAGCACATATAGTATTACTGATGCAGTCAATATTGGAGCGACATACTTTTATTCAGATAAAGTCATCTTAGGTTTGAATGCTCGACTTTCACAAAGAGACTTTGATGGCAGGGTTAATCCTGCTTTTCCCAATAGAGTAGATCATGAGCAAAGTATTAATGGGGCGTTAACATGGCAGCCGTTAAGAAATATTGGCTTGACACTCAGCAGCATCAAATCCAGTCGTAATGCAAACTCCGGTTACGATGCATTTGACTTTGACGATGTGACGACTAGTGTGACTGTAGACTTAAAAATCTGACAGTTTTTGATTTTGATGACGTTTTGAATTAACAGATGAAAGTTTTAATGAATAAATTCTTGTTTTATATTTTCCTAATGTTGGTTTTGGCTGGATGCCAAAACAAAGAAGCTAAAGAAACTGGCTCACAGGTACTTGCTAAAGTGAACGGTGATGAAATTACGATACATTTGCTGAATACTGAGCTTAAGCGTGTTCAGGGACCACAGTCGGGCGCGCAGGATATACAAAAAAAAATGCTTGGCAGTGTGATTGATCGTCAACTGCTTGTGCAAGAAGCAATCAAACTGAATTTAGATAGAACCCCGGAAGTGGTTCAACTGCTGGATATCGCGAGAGCACAGATTTACGCACAAGCCTATTTGTCGAGAAAGTCTTCAACACTGGCATCTGCTACCAAGCAGGAAATTCAACAATTTATGGCGGAGCACCCTGCGATTTTCAGTGATCGCAAGTTATTTACGACCAGTGATGTCATTTTTTTAAATGATACAGAAAAAGTTAATTATAACGAGTTGCAAACACTGTTCACGAACAATGGTGAGTTAAAAAAATGGCTAAACAATCATCAAATTAAGTTTGAAACAGTTGAAGAGCATTTGCCAACTGAGGCACTTCCTGCAAAAGCATTGCCTCTTGCCAGCAATATCAAGCAGGGGGATCTATTGTTCATGCATGACGAGAACAGAATTGTAGCCCGAGAAGTGACAAATGTGACGGTGTTTCCACTGGCTCCTGAACAAGCCACGGCAATGGCTAGCAAAGCAATTAACGCGCGTAAACAACAGCAGTTAATAATGGATGAGATTTTGCGTCTTAAAAAGCTGGCGAAAATTGAAATACTTAACGACTCACTCGCTCCTGATGATGCACTATCCATATCAACGGATGCTGGATCTTCACTCTTAAACGAATCCGAAAAATCATCGACTGTAATTGAGCATGGATTAAAAGGACTTTAAATAGTCCTGCATGGTAAAAACCATTGAAAAGAGTACATTTTAAATTGAGAGTACACCTATGATATTTTTTAAACGTTTTCTTTTGCTGTTTTTTGTATTGTTGCCAGTTACAGCCTTTGCTGATTACACACTTGGGACTGGTGACTATGTGAAGGTCATTGTTTATGGTGATCCGGAGCTGACGCGTGAAGTCCGAGTAGCGGAAAACGGGATTCTCAGTTTTCCATTGATAGGCGAGGTGCAAGTCAATGGTTTGACCTCGGTGCAAACCGAAAGAAGGATTGCGGAAGAGCTTAAACGCGGCGGGTTTATAGCTAGTCCGCAGGTTTCAGTGGTCGTGCTTCAGTTTCTAAGCAAAACTGTGTCGATACTCGGTGGCGTCATGAAACCGGGCCGTTACCCTGTTACGCGAGCTTCAGACATTAAAGATATGATTGCAGAGGCAGGTGGTTTTACGCCTGATGCCTCGGAAATTGTGACCGTAGTGACTGGTGATAAACGCACAGAATATGATTTGCGTGAAATCATTCAACAGCAAGTAAAAAGTGATGACCTCGCGGTGACTGGTGGTGAAACCATTTATGTGGGTATGCGCGATGTTGCTGTTGTTGGGCAATTCCTGCGCCCTGGAAAATATGGTATTCAGGGAGGGACGCGCAAAATTGCAGACTTTCTTTCTTTAGCTGGTGGTGTGAATGAAAATGCAGCCGAAGAGGTGTATTACACCACTTCCGTATCTGGGTCGCCAGTCACAGAAAAGCTGAATATTGATGAGCTTTTTAAAGGGGTTTCTTCTGAAAAAAATAAAATGGTTTACCCAGGTGATGTGTTGTATGTGCCGAAAGCTCCGCAACTCTATATTTATGGAGAAGTGCAGCGTCCGGGTATGTATAAAATTGATAAAAATATGACTGTGATGCAGGCAATAGCCAAAGCGAGTGGCTTAACTGTGCGCGGCACACAACGTAGCGTAAAACTGTATAGAAAAAATGCGCAGGGAGAAGTTGAAAAACAATCTCCTAATCTGACCACAGATGTGCGCGATGAGGATGTATTGTTTATTGAGGAAAGCTTGCTCTGACCGCGTGTAAGCAATCATCTAATCTAGGATCATTACAATGAATTTTTCGCAATTCCTGCTGATTATCAAAGCCAGATATAAAATAATCTTATGGACATTTTTTCTGGTGGTGGGCGTCACGCTGGCCCTTAGTCTTATTTTACCAAAATCGTATACAGCCACGACTTCACTGATTGTCAATTATAAAGGGGTAGACCCTGTCACTGGCATGGCAATGCCTGCACAACTCATGCCGGGCTATATGGCAACCCAAGTGGATATTATCAGTAGTCATGCTGTAGCGGTCAAAGTGGTGAAAAACCTTGGATTGACTAATAGTCCTGTCATTCAGCAACAATATCGGGATGAGTCGAATGACCTGGTCAAGATAGATGACTGGCTGGCTGATCTCTTAATTAAAAAATTGGACGTCAAACCTTCACGTGAAAGCAGTATGCTGGATATCAGCTACTCCGGTGCTGACCCGCAATTCTCAGCTACCATTGCCAATGCCTTTGCTGAAGCCTACATGGAGGCCAGTTTGTATTTAAAAGTGGAGCCATCACGCAAGGCGGCGCAATATTTACTTTCTCAGGCCAAAGAATATCGAGAAAAACTCGAGACTGCACAAGTCAAGCTATCTCAATATCAGCAAGAAACCGGATTGACCAGTGTGATGGAAAATCTGGATGTTGAAAATGCCAAGCTGAACCAACTGGCCAATCAACTAATTATGGTGCAGGCGCAGGCTCTGGACTCCAGTGCCAGACAACGCAATGCAAATTCAGCCGGTGATGCATCACCCGATATTGCCTCGAATCCGGTCATACAAAATCTTAAAGTAGCAATTACTCAGGCATCATCCAAGCTCGCAGAGCTCGGTAATCGATTTGGTCGCAATCATCCACAATACCAGTCAGCGCAAGCAGAGCTGGACAAATTAAAAACGCAACTCACTATAGAGGTTACCCGTATTGGCAGCAGTGTTGGAGGCAGCGCACGTATTTACCAACAAAACGAGGGCATGCTGAAGGCAGCCCTTGCCGCCCAAAAACAAAAAGTACTGGAACTAAATCGCACAAGAGATCAGATGTCCGTGTTGCAACGAGATGTTGAAACTGCACAAGCTGCGTATAACTCTGTTTCACAACGTTTGAATCAAACCAGTATTGAAGGCAAGGCGAACGAAAGCGATATCTCGATCTTGAATCAGGCAATTCCGCCTTCCAAGCACTCCAGCCCCAAACTACTGCTGAATGTCATCCTGGCAATATTTTTAGGTGGCTTGCTTGGCATAAGCTTTGCCCTCTTGGCTGAAATGCAGAATCGTAAAGTGCGCAGTATGGAAGATATTTTTGAAATGGTGGAAATACCGGTATTGACTGTGATTGGCCAGCACGCTTCACTGAAAAAAATCAAAAATATGCCATTGCTGCAGTTCACATCAAAAGAGAGTTAATATGATCCAGTCTGTTATTGATTCACGGTCCGACAAACCCTTTTCCAGCTTGGGGATGTTTTTGCTCGAAATGGGAAAAATTACCCCTGAGGACACTGAAAGAATTCTGCGCAAACAAAAAGAAGACGGTCTTAAATTTGGAGATGCAGCCAAGGCGTTGGGGCTTATCACGGATATGGATTTGCAACAGGCGTTGTCGCGTCAGTTCGAGTACACCTTCTTACCCGCAGACAATCAGCAGTACAGTCGCACCCTGATAGCAGCCTACGAACCGTTCTCACCAGAAGTAGAAAGTTTCAGGGTTTTACGTAGCCAATTGCTATTTCGATGGCTGAGTGAAGGCTTTAAATCTTTCTCGGTGTGTAGTGCCAATGCCGGAGAAGGCGCTTCTTATATTGCCTCCAACCTGGCAGTAGTGTTTTCACAATTGGGTAAAAAAACCTTGTTGATTGATGGCAACCTGCGCGAGCCCAGCCTGCAAAAAATATTTAATTTGACTCAGAATTTTGGTTTGTCAGATATTCTGATTGACAGAACACCGCGGACAGAACTGTTAAACATCATGCCTGACATCCCCAATCTGACAGTACTGGGTGCCGGCACACTTCCCCCAAACCCGCAAGAGCTACTCAGCCGGGATATGTTTTTACAACTGATCAAATATGCTGCCAGTATTTTTGATGTCATTATTATTGATACCCCGGCAATCGTGGCTGGTTCGGATGCACAAATTATTTCCTCCGTTACCAAAGGTGCTGTTTTGGTTTCCAGACTTCATCACACCACTATTGAAGATATGCGTTCTCTGAAAATGCAAATTCAGGGGGCAGGTGCCAGTGTAATCGGGGCTGTTGCCAACAGCTTTTAAGGTGCAATGGTGATTAACTTTAATGCCGTCAGGCCATACCTTATCAACTGGTGGCCGCTACTGCTTGGTTTTGCTGCATTAGTGCTTCCAACATATGCCAATTTGTTTACCAATATCTGGAATGAGGCAGATCAGGCACATGGGCCATTGGTATTAATGGTTGTACTGTATCTCTTTTATGACAAAAGGCAGGCATTCAGCCAACCCTCAAGCCCAGCCCCGCGCGTTGGCTGGGTGATTTTTGCATTGAGTTTACTGATCTACATACTGGGACGTTCGCAAGACATTCTGATGCTGGATATGGGGGCGCAAACCCTGTTAATCGTCGCCCTGATTTTACAGTTCAAAGGCTGGACAACGCTAAAGGCAGTCTGGTTTCCACTTTTCTTCATGGTGTTCATGATCCCCTTGCCAGGATTTTTTGTGGACGCAGTCACTATGCCGATGAAAATAGCTGTTTCACAAGTCGCCGAGCATGTCCTGTATTGGTTTGATTATCCGATTGCCAGAAACGGCGTCATTCTGCAAATCGGGCAATACCAGTTACTGGTCGCAGATGCGTGTGCCGGCATGCATACCTTAATCTCGCTGGAAGCGTTAGGACTGTTATATTTAAATTTGGTCAAACATGACTCCCTGGCAAGAAACGTAACACTTGCGCTGTTTATCGTTCCCATTTCATTCACTGCCAACACGATCCGTGTCATTGCCATCACACTGGTGACCTATTACTTTGGCGATGCAGTAGGGCAGGGCTTTGTCCATGGTTTTGCCGGTATGGTGTTATTTCTTGTTGCATTGCTCTTGATCATATTTATTGACTCAACCATTCAACGTTTGGTCAAGCTGAACAATGCAAAAGGATAAGTCGTCATGACACTAAAAAAATATATCTTGATGCTGCTAATGATCGTTGCGTCAATAATCGCTTTTTCATTAAGGCCAACACACAAGCTTGCAGCAGAAAGACAACATTTTGTGCTTGAACAGATCATCCCCCAACAGTTTGGCGATTGGCAAATGGATGAAAAAAGCATGCAATCTATCGTCAACCCTCAACAGACCGTATTGATCAACAAACTTTATCATCAAACACTGACCAGAAACTATGCCAATAGCCAAGGTGAGCATGTCATGCTGGTCATCGCATATGGTGAAGATCAAAGTGACAATACGCAATTACATTACCCTGAAGTCTGTTACCCTGCGCAAGGTTTTCAAATCGTTTCAAAAGTAAATAACGTGGTTAAAACCCCATTAGGAGATATCCGCGTTAAACAATTGGTGGCAACGCTTTCCAATAGAGTGGAACCCATCACTTACTGGACTACCATCGGCGATAAAGTGGTTGTTGGTGCTAAAGAAACTAAACTCGAGAAGCTTAAATACGGATTTAAAGGGGATGTGCCTGACGGAATTCTATTGCGCGTGTCAACCATCAATCAGACTTCACAGAATGCTTACGCTTTGCAAAGCGAATTCATCAATGCATTATTGTCAGCAGTTAACCACAACTATACAAAACAAATATTTGGCTTAAGTGATGTTGTCCATAATTAATAAAAAAAGTGTTTTTTTACTGATTACAAGCCTCATATCCATACTCTGCGGATTTTTTGTTACCCTGTTTCCAACGCTGTTTGTTGTGAGTCTGATACTGCTTGTAATCTATATTTTTGTGGTGTATCAGTTCAATGTCACAGGTGTTTTTCTGTTTATTGTGCTTTCAATTTTGTCACCGGATTTAAAAATAGCCGATGTTTTATTTTTTATCACAGTAATCGTACTCTTGATTTCAAATTATCGACCTTCCGTGCAACGACCACACGAACAACGCTTGCATTTGGACCGATTGATATTCATTAGTCTGATCACATTTTTCGGGTTTCTGATCGTTTCAACACTTATTGGCAAAATCGTTTTAAAACATCAATGGTCCTATTTGTACAATGATTTCAGGCAGTTGATTTATTATGTCTGGATCCCAGTTTTTATATGGTTGCGCCACAAAAATCACTATTTCACCGTAATTAAAATCAATCGGTTGATTCTAGCGGTCGCACTATTTATTGCAGTCACGGCTTTATTTCAGTTTTTTTCCGGCATACAAGTCGTCGCGCAAGGCCGGGTTGGCTATCTGTTAACTGAGGGCGCTGACCAATCAGATATTACACGTGTGCAGTTGCCTGGCTTTGTATTTGTCATGTACGCCATCATATTCGCTATTTTTCAACTGTTTGAAACAAAAGCCAATAAACTGCTTTGGCTGGCTTTTTTGACGTTGATGCTTGTCGCAGAGTACGTGAATTTTGGCAGAGCATTATGGTTATGGACTTTAATTTCCTTTGTGCTCATCCTGTTCTTCATCCATAAAAAAATGCTTTATGTAACGATGCTTTGCGCGGCTTTGACTACGAGCACTCTTGGGTTATGGATGATCAGTCCAGATAAACTAGATACCATTCAAACTAGGCTTGTCAGTATTAAGTCAGAGGGGGGCGCGCGTACATCTTACGGATGGAGAAAAATTGAGAATGAATATGCCCTGAAACGCATTCAAGCATCCCCTGTACTAGGTGTTGCCATTGGCGGAGAGTATCGTCCATGGATGAGGGAAATCAGTAAATTTAAAGACCACACACGTTATATTCATAATAGCTATTTGTTTATTGCCACCAAAACTGGCCTATTGTCACTCATGGCACTGCTGACCATTATTGTTGCAATTTGGTACAAAAATATAAAATCTCTGAAATCAGAAGTTGATTTAAAAGCTGATCATTATCCACGCAATACGATCGCAGTATTTTTGCCATCAATTCTTGGACTGTCATTGACACAGCCTGAACTGGTCAATCCTTATGGTGCATTTCTAATCTCTTGTATTGTCAGCATGACATTGTTCTACAAGAAAGCTTTGAATGACAAAAATAACTAAAAAAGTATTAATTGTTAACCAGTCCGCTGAGTTGTACGGGTCTGACCGGTCTTTGCTTGACCTGCTCACTATATTGCCAACAAGCGGCTATCAACCTGTGGTTGTGCTGCCAGAACAGGGGCCACTTCTGGAGAAGATCCGCGCGCTTGGGATTGAAGTATATGTATTCGAGATTTTTAAATTATCCAGGTCTATTTTTAAACTCAGTACGTTGGTTAAGATGCCTTTTACACTGTATCGTGTTTTTAAGGACTTGAGTCGATTAAACAGGCTGCACCAGTTTGATTTATCTTACACCAACACACTGGCCGTATTAGGTTTGCCATTATGGGCACGTATGCATCGCATCCCGCACATTTGGCATGTCAGGGAAATTATTGAAACGCCAAGGTTTGTCAGCAGTGTTTACAAAAAAATAGTGCCCCTTTTATCAGACCATATTGTATGCAACTCCAAAAATACTTTGGAGTGGCTTGAGCCACCTGACCATGTCTCATCACATGTGATTTGGAACGGCATAGAAGCCACTCGGCGCATATTTCGCAATCCCTATCAAACACTCTCTGCACCACTGCCTGTCGTGCTTCTTGCAGGAAGAATCAATCATTGGAAAGGCCAGGATTTATTATTGGCAGCCAGTGTTCAAAATTTTAAAAGCGGTAATTTATACAATCTTGTGTTTTTAGGCAGTGCAGCTGAAGGACAGGAGGCGTTGGTGAGTGCGCTCAGGGAAAGTATTAAACAATCAGGCTTTGAAAAATACATTCAGCATGTAGACTTTGTTAGCGATGCGACGCCTTACTATCAACACGCTGATCTTGTGGTCGTTCCATCAACAAAGCCGGAGCCATTTGGGAGAGTGGCGATAGAAGCCATGGCTTGTGCAAAACCCGTGCTTGCAGCGAGTCACGGTGGACTGATTGAAATTGTTCAGCATCAACGAACCGGGTTGCTGTTTACACCCAATAGCATTACAGAACTGGCAAATTGTCTGAAGGTGTTGGTCAGTGATGCGCAAATGCGACTGGCTTTCGGCGAAGCGGGGCAAATAAGGCAAGCAGCGTATTTTTCTCTGCAGGCCTATCAATCAAAACTGCTTGCAGTTTTCGCGGCGATCAAACACTAAAGCCATGCAAAAAGTCTATATCATTCTATTGAACTGGAACGGCGAACGCGACACATGCGACTGTATTGCATCGCTGTTAAATCTTGAGTATGCGCAATTTGATATTGTGGTGTGTGATAATGCCTCCGAAAAAAAATCAGTCGCATTCATTGAAGCTTTCTGTATTGGGTTGCTTGAAGATAAGAAAATAAACGGCTTTGAATCGATAGAGCAGAATTTTTTGCCACGGCACAACTATCATCACCCCAAAAATATCACACTGATTCATACTGGAAGCAACCGGGGATTTGCCGGTGGAGTAAATATCGGACTGGCCTTTGCCGAGCGACAAGGAGATGCCGACTATTACTGGATTTTGAATAACGATTGCATTGTGGATCCGCAATCACTTTCCGAACTTGTCTTGAAGTTTGACAGTGCTCCTGTAACAGGGATTTGCGGTTCGACATTGGTCTATGCACATGACAGAAAAACTATTCAGGCACTAGGAGGCGCTAAATATCATAAGTGTTCCGGCGCCTCATACGCATTGGGCGCCTTTCAGCAGCTGGGTAAAAGCGCCATGAGCGAGGCTGAAGTTGAAGCAAACATGTCCTATGTCGTGGGCGCGTCCATGTTGGTAAGAAGGCAACTCATCGATGTAGTTGGTCTGATGGATGAGCGATATTTTTTATACTCAGAAGAGCATGACTGGGCGTATCGGGCTGTTTTAAGGGGATTTAAACTGGGTTACGCTTCAAAGTCTGTGGTATATCACAAACATGGCGCGAGCATCGGCTCCGATGCCAAAGGCGGGAGCCCAAAGTCTTTATATTATCTGTATCGGTCAAAGATCCTGTTTACGAAAAAATTCTATCCCTTGCTTGTTTTGTTCGTGATATTCAACTCTCTCTTTGTGGCACTTAAGTTTTTAGTTAAAGGAAACCTGCCAAAAGGACTCGCGATCGTACAGGCGGTTTTAATCGGCAAGCGTGCATATGATTAAGAAAATGCTATGGTCACTTTTGCTGTTGGCTGCCACCCAGGTGCAAGCCAAAGAGATACTTTTCATTGGGAACAGCATCACATTGCATGCGCCAAAACAGAGTATCGGCTGGAATGGCAACTGGGGGATGGCGGCTTCTGGCGCGAACACAGATTATGCTGCCAGACTGGCAGCGTATTTAAAACAGGCAGAGTCAGCCGCTGACTTCAATATCACGCGCATCAACCTGTCTGGCATAGAGAGAGAGGCCGCTTACCAGTTCGATATTAAAACAGTGCAGCGTTTAGCTAACCATTACGATTATATTGTCATCTTTCTGGGCGATAATGTTTCAGTCAAAAACAATCAGAACTTAACCGATTTTTCTTCAAATTTAGAACAGCTCCTGGCAAGGTTACCCCGTGACGATGCTTCGGTGATTTTCGTCAGTACCTGGTGGTCTAGTGCCACCGTCGATCGTTTATTGAAAAAACTGAGTACATTGAATGGTGCCTGCTTTGTGGATATCAGCGGTTTAAGTGCGCATCCTGAATTCACTGCCAGTTTTTCAAGCCCTCAGGTAAATCCTGATGTTGGCAAGCATCCGAGTGATGCCGGGATGGATCAGATTGCCAGAAAAATCGCAAAACAGCTGAGCATTATAAAATGATCAGACTTCTTTTAAACGCGCTTGTTTCAAAAATCAAGGGGTATCCCTATCAGATTGATGTGCGCATATCCTCTGGCAGCCTGCTGATGCTTGCACTGCACAGATGCAGCAGCCTGATACGTGGTTTTTTGATGTTTGGATGCCCGTCAAAAAAAATATTCATCGACAGCCATGTCACCCTTAAAAACAAGAAGCATATTTTTATGCAAACTGGCGTCAGTATCGGGAAGTTTGTCACTATTGACGGCTTGTCCGAGTCGGGCGTGCATCTGGGACGCAATGTGAACATTGGCCCTTATACCATTATTCAGGGGACCGGTATCATGACTCGGCTGGGCAAGGGCTTAACCATCGGTGACCACTCTGGGGTAGGGGCGTTTTCATTTTTTGGCTGTGGAGGCGGGGTAAGTATTGGCAGTCATGTCATCATGGGCCAGTATGTGAGTTTTCATGCAGAAAATCATGACTATGATCGTCTGGATGTACCGATCAAGCAGCAAGGTGTTAATCGTAAAGGTATCCGTGTAGGGGATAATTGCTGGGTCGGGGCTAAGGTCACTTTTCTGGATGGTGCCGTTGTAGGTAATGGATGCGTGATCGCAGCAGGCGCTGTGGTTAAAGGTGAAATACCTGACAATGTGGTCATCGCTGGTGTGCCAGCAAAAATTATCAAGAAACGGTTATGAACATTCTTGTGCTTTCGCCTGATATTCCTTATCCGGCTAACAAAGGTCAGCGTGCAGATGTTTGGCGCAAGCTGGAGGCACTGCGAATGCAAGATCATGTGCAAGTTGCATTGGTTTATTTTTATGATGCAGCCAACCATCAGCAACACACCGATTTCAAGCATCTGTGTCTGCTGAAAGGCATCCAGTCGCATGGGCTTGCTATTAAAAGATCTCCGTTGATCGATGTCATGCGCATGATAAAGAGTTTCTATTTACGCGTGCCTTATCATGCTCTTGTCAGGACACCCGGTAGACGTGCCTTGAATGATTTGTGCAGGTTTGTAGAAAGTATTAACACTGATGTAACGCTGGTGGAAGGTTTATGGATTTACGAAACACTGCGAGTACTGATAGAAAATAAAGTGTTACCACAGGATTTTTATTATCGCTCACATAACATCGAGTACAAGTATATGTATTCACAACTGAGTATCAGTCATGCGCGATTCGCCTCGATTAAAAGACTTTTGCATACTTCCCTGATTGAAAAATATGAGCTGCATGTGCTGCGTGCAGCCAAAAGAGTGTTTGATATTTCTTGCGATGATGCTGCTTTCTGGCGGTTAAAAGGGGTCAGACATATTGAGGTCCTCACCGCTATCCCCGAGTCGGCACTGCTGGATGCTGATACTTTGGAACGACTCAGAAATGCACCGAAAATATATGATTTATTATTTTTGGGTAATCTGAGAACGCCGAATAATGTGCAAGGCGTGTTATTTTTGATCAATCAAGTGTTGCCATTGGTGATTGATCAATACCCCAACGTGAGGTTGGTTATCGCTGGATCGTCTCCAGTCCAATCTCTGGTAGAGCTTTGCGAGCGTCATTCGCATGTTCAGCTCATGTCGAATGTGCCCGATGCCTTTGCCTTGATGTGTCAGGCAACACTGTTACTGAATCCGGTTGCTACTGGCAGCGGCGTCATGGTCAAGATGCTTGATTTGCTGATGACCAATCAAGTCGTCATTACCACCCGACAAGGCACGCATGGCTTACCGGAGGATATCAGACATACCGTGGTGGTGGCGGACAGTGCTGAATCGTTTGCCGGAGCCATTGTTAACAGCCTCGCTCACGGCGGAGCGGTTGATCTTGCCTGTCGCACGCTGGCTCGCCAACACTTTGGCATTGATAAAGTGAAACAGTTAAGCCGCATCATTGCAGAAGATCTTAAATCCAGATGCAACTAAATTTTCTGTATGTGGTGTTCTCCTACGCCCTGCGACTGGGGGCCGGGATGGCTGTATTTGTGATCATCGCCAGGTTTCTCGGCCCAGAGATGTTTGGCGAGTTCACATATTGGCTCAGCATTGCGACCATTCTGTGCATGGTGGTCAATTTTGGCTTTGGCACCATGGTGCTCAAGTCTTTTGGCGATCACCCGTCTGCAGCCGGCAACATGATGAGTGCTGTATTCACTGCAAAACTTATCTTGACGATGGCGGTGTGTCTGATGACTTTATTGAGTCTGTTATTTTTGATTCCGGATGCACAATCTCGTACGTATTTTTGTCTCTTGCTTGTGGCGCAGGTGGCAGAGTCCTTCACTGAGTTTTTTAACCTCGGCTTCCGTGTCCGTGGGCAATATAAACAAGAGGCCAGCTTATCCTCTGCCACTTCACTGGTGCATATTGTGGTGATGCTGAGCACCTTGTTTACAGTGCAATCATTGCTGGCGGTATGTGTGGCATTTGCATGTTCGCGTCTGCTGGGTATGTGGCTAACTGCGATGTATATTGCTCATGTATGGCAAAGGGTCCGGCCGGGGAGTATCAAGGATGGACTCACGGTGATCAAGTCTGGCTGGTCGTATGCCTTGGAAATAAAATTGAGTACGCTCTATACGCAGCTGGATGCCGTCATTATTTTTAATCTGTTAGGTGCCACAACGCTGGGCATTTATCAGGCTGGCATGAAGCTTGTACTGGGTGTTTGCAGATTGTCGCCTGTGCTGGCGCAGCTTGTTTTACCCAGAGTCAGTTAC
Organism: Methylophilus aquaticus; assembly: GCF_030769565.1. Classification (GTDB taxonomy): domain Bacteria; phylum Pseudomonadota; class Gammaproteobacteria; order Burkholderiales; family Methylophilaceae; genus Methylophilus; species Methylophilus aquaticus. The sequence continues at coordinate 309,919 of NZ_JAVCAP010000014.1, forward strand.
GCCTATACGCATTTGCCCAAAACTTCCGGACTGCTCTTCTTCAAAACGTTTTTGGGGTTTTGTGCCATAGGATTGTTGGCCATGTTGGCGATGACCATGTTTGCCGATTGGATTACTACGACATTATTTGGGGCAAAGTTTGCTGCACTCAGTCAGTGGTTGCCGGTTTTTGGTGCTATCTTGTGGCTTAGATTCATGGAAACCGGTGCAGGGCTGATTTTGGTAGCCAAGAATTTACAGGCTCAAAAGGTTTTGTTTGTGTTTGTTCAGTTGCTGGCGATGATCACGCTTGGCTATCTTGCCATACAATACTTCGGACTGGCCGGTTGGTTGGGCGTCAACGTTGGTGCCCTTGTATTTGTTTTGGGTGCCTATTTCTATTTGATAAAAAAATGTTCAATACGCAACGGCGCTGCCTGATACTTCTAATTTTCTTCTCGCTTCTGAATAGTGGCGTGAACCTTATCCATGCTGCCGAAGCATACGATATCGGTGTCTACTATTACCCTGGCTGGAAGCAGAATGAAGTCGGCAACTGGGTTAAAGAGCCCTGGTCCAAAATCAGTTCCTATCCAGCGCGCGAACCGCTGCTTGGATGGTACGACGAAGGCGATCCTCAAGTCATTGCCCAACAGCTGGAATGGATGCACGGTTATGGGATCAACTATGTCATTTTTGACTGGTATTGGACTCCCAACCTTAAAACCAGGCATGAGCATGCCATTCTCAACTATCTGTCACTAAAAAATAAACCTTCGGTTGATTTTGCAATTTTATGGGCTAATCATGACGAATCGCCTAAAACGCTCGATGAGTTTCGAGCCGCTGTCAGCTACTGGATTACACATTATTTTGCACAAAAAGAATATAAAAAAATTGACGGAGATCCAGTCGTGTTTATTTTCTCTGCTAATTTGCTTGAGGAAAAAGCACGTACATTTGGCTACACGACACCGCAACTGATTCTGGAGGCCAACACGTTAGCAAAGCGCCATGGTTTCAAAGGAATCAAGTTTGTTGGAGGAGTGGGGGCCTATGACAAGTTCTTCCAAAAAAATGTGCATAACGATGGTTATTTTGCATATTCCGCCTATAACTATCATACCGGTAAGAAGACAGTTGCAAGTAACCCCGAAAGGAATGCGCATAGCTATACCGAGCTAAGATTGGGATATCAATATCAATGGAACTGGTTTTCGGATAGCAACAGGCGCTACATTACGCCAGTTACTTCCGGGTGGGACAAGCGACCTTGGGGAGGCAGCGATGATCCGCTCCATGATGATTGTGGTAGTACTGCTGCGGACTTTGCTGCACACTTGAAGGATGCAAAGGCCAGTGTTGCCAAAAACGCGGTGCAACTAGGCAACAACATGCTGGTGATTTGCTGCTGGAATGAATATGGGGAAGGTTCATTTATTGAACCTACCAAAGAAATGCAATTTGATTATTTAAAGGCTATTAAAAAAGCATTTACAGCAGACTAACCATTCTATGTTTTCGGTGGCAAAGCCATCAATGTGCTCTATTTTTCACCCCTGGCCAATGATCGTAACAGTCATTGGCCAGGGGTGAAGTCATTTTATACGCTCCAAAATTTCCTCCGTGATACCAACATCGAACCCTCACTAATTTCCGTCACATTACTGTGATATAAAAACTTGCGCGCACTGGAACGAAGATCATCAAGTACGCTAATTGATTGATTTTTAAATGCATTTGGATGAAACACAAAGGCTAGTTGCGGCGATTTTTTAAACCCGGATTTTGATTTTTTAAAATGAAAACACTACGTATATTAGGGACCAGGGGAATTCCAGCCGCCCACGGTGGCTTTGAAACTTTTGCCGAACATCTTGCAATTTATTTGCAAAGAAGAGGGTGGCAAGTGGTGGTTTATTGCCAGCATAATGGAACTGAGGCTATTTATGAAGATACTTGGAAAGGCATCCATCGCATACATGTATCTGTGCGAGGAGACACACCTTTATCCTCTGTATTTTTTGATTTGAAGTCACATTTGCATGCAATAAAAAGACGTGAATTGTGTTTAACATTAGGCTATAACACAGCCGTATTTGCATTGTTATTGAGAGTGCTTGGTATCAAAAACGTCATGAACATGGATGGTATAGAATGGAAACGCCAGAAGTGGGGTGCTTTATTAAAGCTCTGGTTTAAGGCAAATGACTGGCTGGGATGCTGGTTGGCCAACCAACTTGTAGCTGATCACCCTGTCATTAAGCAGCACTTAATGACACGCGTGAGTCAGAAAAAAATCACGATGATTCCTTATGGTGCAGATCAGGTACAGTCTGCACAAGCTTCCTTACTGCAATCCTATGGGTTAGAACCACAGCAATACGCGATATTAATCGCACGTGCAGAACCTGAAAATAGTATATTGGAGGTTGTAAAAGCTTGGTCGGCAAAACCACGTGGCAAGAAACTGGTGGTTTTGGGGCACTACGATTTTAGTCATGCTTATCATGTTGCTGTCAAAGATGCTGCATCGGATGAAGTGGTATTCGTGGGGGCCATTTATGAAAAAGCAGTGGTGAGTGCACTGCGTTATTTTGCCTTGTTCTATGTGCATGGGCATCAGGTTGGCGGGACGAATCCATCGCTGGTAGAGTCGCTCGGTGCGGGTAATGCTGTGCTGGCTAACGACAATCAGTATAATCGTTGGGTGTGCGGTGATGGTGCAGTCTATTTTAGTGATGTTCCCTCTTGTGCGCAAAAAATTGAATGTTTGTTATCTAAGCCTGAATTAATTCAACGTCTGGCTAAAGAGGGCGGAAAAAGATTCGATAATGCATTTAGGTGGGAATTTATATTGGAACAATACGAAGCGCTGTTAAGTCGCCAAGAATTTCACCTATAATAATAATTGTTAATTAAAAAAGGTTTTGTTCCCAATGATTTTAGTCACAGGTGGTGCCGGGTTTATTGGTAGTAATTTTGTGTTGGATTGGCTGGCAATTGAAAATGAACCAGTGATTAATTTGGATAAGCTCACCTATGCAGGTAATCTGGATAACCTGACCAGTGTGGCAGATAACAAGAACCATATTTTTGTAAAAGGCGATATTGGTGATTATGCGCTGGTTTCCAGCTTGCTTGCCAAGCATAAACCACGTGCAGTCTTGAATTTTGCCGCGGAATCACATGTCGACCGCTCCATTCATGGGCCAGAAGACTTTATTCAGACCAATGTGGTAGGCACATTTCATCTGCTGGAAGCTGTGCGTGCTTACTGGAATGCATTACCTGATGCTGATAAAGCTGATTTCAGATTTTTACATGTGTCAACCGATGAAGTCTATGGTTCATTGAGCAAGGAAGACCCTGCGTTTAGTGAAACCAACCGTTATGAGCCGAATAGTCCCTATTCAGCCTCAAAGGCCGCTTCAGACCATTTGGTGCGTGCTTATCACCATACTTACGGTTTGCCTGTGTTGACGACTAATTGTTCAAACAATTACGGACCTTTTCATTTCCCCGAAAAATTAATCCCGCTGGTCATTCACAATGCTTTGCATGGCAAAGCATTGCCAATTTATGGCGATGGTCAGCAGATTCGTGACTGGCTGTTTGTGAAGGATCATTGTACGGCTATTCGTCGCGTATTAGCCGCCGGCGTGGTCGGAGAAACTTATAATGTGGGTGGGTGGAACGAGAAACCCAACATCGAGGTCGTGCACACCTTGTGCGCCATATTGGATGCGCTCAAACCGCGCGATGATGGTCAGTCATACAGTACGCAAATAACGTATGTTAAAGACAGGCCAGGGCATGATCGTCGATATGCCATCGATGCCAGTAAGTTAGAAAAAGAACTGGGTTGGAAACCTGCAGAGACTTTTGAAACAGGTATACAAAAAACCGTACAATGGTATTTGGATAATCAGGCTTGGGTGGATAACATCACCAGTGGCCAGTATCGTCAATGGGTGGAGCAACAATACCAATGAAGCTGCTGTTGACTGGTTGCAATGGACAACTTGGTTTTGAGTTACAAAGGAGTCTGGCACCCTTGGCAGAAGTGATTGCAACGGATAGTGCGAGTTGTGATTTTTCTAACGCATCAGAACTGCGCTCTTTTATTCAAAAGATAAAGCCTGATGGCATCATTAATCCTGCGGCCTATACAGCGGTGGATAAAGCAGAGGCTGAGCTGGATCTGGCAAGAAAAATCAATGCTGATGCACCACGCATTATTGGTGAGGAAGCGGCCAAACTGGGAGCTTTTGTTTTTCATTACTCCACTGATTATGTGTTTGAAGGTGTGGGTGAGGCTTTTTACAATGAGAGTGATGCAACCAATCCTCAGAATGCATATGGTTTAACCAAACGTGATGGTGAGCTGGCTTTAATGCATGCTTGTGCACAAAGCCTTGTGATGCGAACCAGTTGGGTGGTGGGCGCTCATGGCGGTAATTTTGCAAAGACCATGCTCAGATTAGCAGCGGAGCGAGACAGCTTAAGTGTGGTGGCCGACCAATATGGGGCGCCAACCGCGGCTGCTTTACTGGCAGATGTGACTGCGCAGTTGGTCGGCAGAATCAAGCAGCATGGTTGCGCTGAGTTTCCCTTTGGTTTGTATCATGTGACTGCTTCTGGCATTACCAATTGGTATGAGTATGCTCAGTTTGTAATTAGCGAAGCGATTAAAACCGGCAAGCTGATCAAGGTTAAACCGGAAATGATCAAACCGATCGCTACCAGCGATTATCCAGTGCCTGCAAAGCGCCCGCTAAATTCCAGATTGAATACACAACATTTCCAGAGCACATTTAATCTGGTTTTGCCGCACTGGCAACAGGGTGTCAGGCATGTCCTTCAACAAATTCTATAAGCTGAACAATAAAGGTTAACAATGACCAATACCAGAAAAGGCATTATTTTGGCGGGAGGGTCCGGTACACGGTTATATCCGGCCACTCAGGCGGTATCCAAACAACTGATTCCTGTCTACGACAAACCAATGGTGTACTACCCGCTATCTACATTAATGCTGGCCGGTATCAAAGATATTTTATTGATTTCTACACCGCAAGATACGCCAAGGTTTGAGCAGTTATTGGGTGATGGTGCACAATGGGGCGTCAATATTCAATACGCGGTTCAACCTTCACCGGATGGTTTGGCGCAAGCGTTTATTATCGGTAAAGATTTTATTCAGAATCACCCAAGCGCACTGGTGTTGGGTGACAACATTTTTTACGGACATGATTTGGCATCTGGTTTGCAAGCCGCCAATATGCAAACCGAAGGTGCCACCGTATTTGCATATCCCGTGCATGACCCCGAGCGTTATGGCGTGGTTGAATTCGATATAGAGGGCAGGGCGATGAGTCTGGAAGAGAAGCCAGCACATCCCAAATCACGCTATGCTGTGACGGGTTTGTATTTCTATGATAATCAAGTATGTGATATTGCGGCGAATATGAAGCCCTCACCGAGAGGCGAGCTGGAAATTACCGATGTTAACAAACAGTATTTGTCGCAAGATCAACTGAATGTGAAGGTCATGGGGCGCGGCCATGCTTGGCTGGATACCGGCACGCATGAGTCCTTACTTGAGGCATCACTATTTATTCAAACCATTGAAAATCGTCAAGGCCTGAAAGTTGCTTGTCCAGAAGAAATAGCTTTTAGAATGGGCTATATCACGGCTGAAGCTTTGCTTAAGCAAGCCGAGCTGTACAAGAAAAACGGATATGGACAATATTTAATACAAATTGTGAACGAAAAGGTGTTTTAAATGCAGGCGCAAAAAACAGTCATTCCCGATGTTGTTGTGTTTGAACCTAAAGTATTTGGTGATGCACGTGGCTTTTTTTACGAGAGCTTTAACGAAAACGTGTTTGCAGAAGCTACTGGCCTGAGGCCGAGATTCGTTCAGGATAACCACTCGAAATCGGCTAAAAATGTATTGCGCGGCTTGCACTATCAGGTGCAGCAAGCACAAGGCAAACTGGTGCGGGTGACCCAGGGCGAGGTGTTTGATGTAGCAGTAGATTTGCGAAAGAAATCACCTACGTTTGGCCAATGGGTTGGTGAGATATTGAGTGCCGAAAACAAGAAAATGCTCTGGATCCCGGAAGGCTTCGCGCATGGATTCTTAGTATTGTCCGAAACAGCGGAGTTTTTATACAAAACGACTGACTTCTATGCGCCGCAATACGAGCGATGCATTGTGTGGGATGACCCCACGCTCGCGATAGACTGGCCTTTGCAGAGCACACCCTCGCTGTCGGCCAAAGATGCACAGGGACTCAGTTTTGATGACGCAGATAAGTTTGAAGGGTAGATAATGAAAATTGCAATTGCCGGTACCGGATATGTTGGCCTGTCGTTAGCTGTATTATTGGCCCAAAGCAATGAGGTGGTTGCGCTGGATATTGTGGCCGAAAAAGTCGCTTTGTTAAACCAGAAAAAATCACCGATTGCCGATAAGGAAATTGAAGACTTTTTAGCCAATAAGGCACTCAATTTTACAGCCACAACAGATAAACACGCTGCCTATACAGGGGCCGCGTTTGTGGTCATTGCGACGCCGACCGATTATGATCCTGAAACCAACTACTTTAATACCCGTTCGGTCGAGGCTGTAATCAAAGATGTCATGGCTATTAATCCTGAGGCAGTGATGGTCATCAAATCGACTATTCCTGTTGGATATACAGAAAAAATCAGCGCCGAGCTTCATTGTAATAATCTGATTTTCTCTCCCGAATTTTTGCGAGAAGGCAAAGCCTTGTATGACAATCTGTATCCTTCCAGGATTGTTGTGGGAGAAGTGTCCGAGCGGGCACAAACCTTTGCCAATTTACTCAAAGGAAATTGCCTGAAGCCTGAGGTGCCAGTTTTGCTGACAAATAGCTCAGAAGCGGAAGCAATCAAGCTGTTTGCTAATACCTTTTTGGCAATGCGTGTAGCTTATTTTAACGAGCTGGATACTTACGCGGAATCGCATGGCCTCGATACAAGACAAATTATAGAAGGGGTGTGCATGGACCCCAGAATTGGCAATCATTACAATAACCCTTCCTTTGGTTATGGCGGCTATTGCTTGCCTAAGGACACCAAGCAACTGCTGGCCAACTATTCGCAAGTACCTCAGAATTTGATCAATGCAATTGTTGATGCCAACACTACACGAAAAGACTTTATTGCCGACAGTGTTGTGAAAAGAAAACCCAAAGTAGTCGGTATATATCGCTTGATCATGAAGGCTGGCTCAGACAATTTCAGAGCTTCCTCTATTCAGGGCATTATGAAGCGAATCAAGGGAAAGGGGATTGAGGTCGTCGTTTACGAGCCAGTCCTTGAAGAGGCTGAGTTTTTTAATTCTAAAGTCATCCAAGATTTAGAAACCTTTAAGCAAATGTCTGATGTGATTATTGCTAATCGTCATGCGAAAGAACTGCAGGATGTATTCAGTAAAGTGTATACCAGAGACTTGTTTGGAAGTGATTAAGTAGTCAGGATAAGTGACAATGCGCATATTAGTTGTCGGTGGCGCCGGGTATATCGGCTCCCATATGGTCAAAATGTTGCTTAATGCCAAGCACGATGTCATTACTTTGGATAATTTATCAAGTGGACATCGTGATGCTGTATTGGGCGGAGTTTTTATTGAAGGAGATCTGGCTGATGTCACTTGTTTGGACCATGTGTTCCAACAATATCAACCTGAAGCAGTGATGCATTTTGCTTCTTACATACAGGTTGGTGAGTCTGTGAAAAAACCAGATATATACTACCGTAACAATGTTACTAACACTCTGAACTTGCTCGACGTCATGCTTAAGTACGATGTTAAGCAGTTTATTTTCTCGTCTACAGCAGCTGTCTTTGGCGAGCCTGACTATGTGCCAATCGATGAAGCACATGTCCGACGCCCAATTAATCCATATGGCCGGTCAAAATGGATGATTGAGCAAATTCTTGCTGATTATGATAAAGCATTCAATTTTCGGTCAGTGTGTTTGCGTTATTTTAATGCAGCTGGAGCAGATCCAGATGGCGAGTTGGGGGAACGTCACAATCCGGAAACCCATTTAATTCCGCTTATTTTGCAGGCAGCATCCGGTAGGCTTGAGCATATACAAGTATTTGGTCGAGACTATGACACGCCAGATGGAACTTGTATTAGGGATTACATACATATCGTAGATCTATGCTCCGCACATTTAGCAGCATTGAATTATCTTGCGCAAGGTGGTGAAAGTGACTGCTTTAACCTTGGCAACGGAGAGGGCTTCTCGGTTCAAGAGGTGCTAGATGCCGTGCAGCAAGTGAGCGGCAAATCAATCCGAGTAATTGATGGACCAAGGCGAATGGGTGACCCTGCCCGCTTGGTTGCCAATGCACATCATGCACATAGCAAGCTTGGCTGGATGCCTAATTATCCTGATCTGATGTCAATTGTTTCACATGCATGGAAATGGGAGTGCAAGCAGGTATCATGAGACAGCTAAAATGCACCAGGGACATAGAGCGGCATATGTAAATTGTTCATATAAAATTCATATAACACTGTGATTTTTATGTAGAATTTACTACAACATAAGTTAATAGATACTTATGCACCAAAATCAAACGTAGTTATAAATGAATTTATGACTTCATCATTGGCTGCGGTCTGATTCTTATTAATTATCAATTAGTTATGCTTTTGGTGCAAAATTTGCTTGTAATACTTATTATTTTTGAAGTAATTGCATTCTGCATATTTTAAGTAATCTAAAGAGCTTTAAAATTAAATTTTTCAATTATGAGGAGAGGTATCGTGAAAGCATTTGCAAAACGCATATTAGCTGTCTCACTACTTTCTGTTTTTGCAATGAATGCAGAGGCTGCAACCGTAAGCTTGGGTTACGGCAATACAGATTTAGTGGCAAATCCATCCGGAGGCAGATTTACAGACCTGTACAATTTTGTATTGACCGGTTTGAGTAGTATTGATTATACAGTCACAGTGTTTAATGAAAATTTGTCTGTGTATACCGCCCCCACATTCACCACCATCAGTATTTTTAAATTTCAGGATGGTGCAGCCGGATTTAACTATGGTTTGTTTGACGCGGCAAATAATAAGATACTTGATCCTTCAGCATTATCAACGGGTACCTACACTTTAAAAGTGAGTGGTATCACAACTGGTGTTTACGGTGGAAAATACAGCCTGGATGCCAGCGTGGTATCACTGCCTGTACCTGAACCAGAGACTAGCTTGATGCTGCTTTTAGGCTTGGTTTCAATAGGCACTTTAGTCTATAGAAAAAATAATGTAGTTAACAAAATCTAGAAATATCAAAAATATCTGATGTTTGTTTTTTATGCCAAGTATTGAATTTCAGGGCATAAATGTTTAAATGTAGTGATGGTTTGCCAATAGCCATAATTTGACCAATAGCAAGCGCCTGAGCATATATTGCTACAGGCTCTTTTTCTGTTCTAAACTTTGTTGTATGCCCATTCCTTAATTCGGCAGCCTAAATAACTAATACTGGTTTTGCATTATTATTTATATGGAAGTAGGCGCACTTTAAGCGCTATTGGTCATTAAATATTTTGCTATGCGTTGAGCTGCTGTAATGGTTTCCTCCGTCGAAGCGACTAATGCCATGCGAATAAATCCTTTTCCTGGATTGCTCCCATGTGCTTCGCGGGCAAGAAAAGAACCTGGTAAAACCGTAACGTTTAGGTCCTGATACAATTGCTTTGCAAGTTGAGTGTCATTTGTACGTGTATTTATCCACAAATAAAAGGCAGCATCAGGCAATTGTGTTTTTGGCCAGACAGTTTGCAGTATAGAGGTGACTGCAAGGAACTTTTCACGGTAGAGCAAACGATTTGTGATGACATGCGCATCATCATTCCACGCCGAGATACTGGCGGCCTGAATTGCAGGATTCATGGCGCAACCATGATAAGTTCTATACAAGGAGAACTTTTCAATAATAGTCTCATCACCTGCAACAAAACCTGACCGCATGCCTGGCACATTGGATCGTTTAGAGAGTGAACTGAACATCACTAGCCGTTCGTAGTTTCTGCCCAATAAGTGTGCAGCTTTCAGAGCGCCGATTGGCGGATTCGCTTCATCAAAGTAAATTTCAGAGTAACACTCGTCTGAGGCAATCACAAAACCATACTGGTCAGATAATTCAAATAAGGTTTTCCATGCGTGAATATCCATCACTTTTCCGGAGGGATTGCCTGGGCTGCAAACATACACTAATTGCGTACGCTTCAGGATGTCAGCAGGCACCTGTGTCAGGTCCATGGCGTAGTCATTCTCGGCAGTCGTATTGACGAAGTAAGGTTGGGCGCCAGCTAAAAAGGCTGCGCCTTCATAAATCTGGTAAAACGGGTTGGGTGAAATTACCACCGGCTGTATGGATTGGCTGGTATCAATCACCGCCTGCGCAAAAGCAAACAAGGCCTCGCGGCTGCCATTGACCGGCAGGATTGCTTTGTCAATATTGAGTGCAGGGATTTGATAGCGGCGTTGCAACCATGCATTGATGGCTTCGCGCAAGGCTGGCATGCCTACTGTGGTAGGATAGCTGGCTAATCCGGCCAGATTGTTTTTCAAGGCCTCTGTAATGATGGCTGGCGTTGCATGCTTGGGCTCGCCAATCGACAGATTGATAGGACTCAGTTGAGAATTTGGGGTAATTCCTTGAAACAAATCACGCAAGCGCTGAAACGGGTAGGGTTGAAGCAAATTTAAATGTGGATTCATAGGGTTGTATTATAGAGAGCCTGATGCAAAAACCAAAAGCCCATCAACAAAAATATTTTGCAATTTCTGCACTGATTTACGGAGCATTCAGCTGGGGATTCATCTGGTATCCATACAGATTACTCAATACGGCCGGAATGAATGGGGTCAGTGCCAGCTTGTATAGTTACCTGATTGCATTACTGTTCGGCAGTCTTTTATTCTATAAACGGGCACGCTTTGTGCATCAACTGCCTGCGTCTTCGGTCTGGCTGAGCGTGGTCGCTGGCTGGACCAATCTGAGTTATGTGCTGGCGATTATAGACGGTGAAGTGATGCGGGTCATGTTGCTGTTCTATTTATCCCCCTTATGGACATTGTTGCTCGCGCGAGTCTGGTTGAAAGAGCGCTGGCAGCTGCCGCAACTGTTGGCGATTGGTCTCTCGTTAATCGGTGCCTGGCTGATGCTGGCGGATGGGCAATGGGTATTGCCGTTGCCGCAATCGAGTGCTGACTGGCTGGCATTGTCGGCCGGTATCGGTTTTTCCATGACCAATGTGATGACGCGGCATGCAACGCATTTAAGCGTGGCAGCCAAATCTATGCTGGTATGGGCGGGTGTGTTTGTCATGTCGATTGCCTGCATTGTGTTGCAAGGAGATGCCAACTGGTGGGAGGCACTCCCAAAATTGACGGAGGGCTCAGTAGATGGCTTGCTACTGTTGATTGCCCTGATGCTGGTCTCGGCCACGCTGCTGGTGCAATATGGCGTCACAAAAATTCCTGCCATTCAGGCGTCAGTGCTATTTATGACCGAGCTGATTGTGGCTGCTGTCGCTGCTTATTTCCTGGCGCATGAAGTCATGACCGCCAATGAGCTGTATGGTGGGCTACTGATTGTGGCTGCCGGGCTGCTTTCAGTGTGGCAAGCGCCGGATGCTAATTGATGGCGGTCTGTTTGTTGAGCGCGGTGATGAGTGCGTCTTCCAACGATTTGACATAGCGCTCCGGTGCAAACAGTCTCCCGCTTTGCGCCGTCACTTTTTGCTTGAGTGCTCTTAATTCTTCCGGGTGAAGTGCCAGCTGGATTGCCGTGTTTTCATATGCTTGCCAGTCATGGCATATCAGTTCATGCAACTGAATGTATTTAAGCAGACTGGTGGTCACCCGTGAAGCAAAGGTCTCTCCTGCAATTGTCAGGATAGGCACCCCCTGACTCAGTGCATCACTCGCAGTGGTATGTGCATTGTAGGGCAGGGTATCCAGCATTAAGTCTGCATGCTGCTGACGCGCAATATGCGTTGCGATATCCGCTCTAGGGGCAAAAACCAGTCGCTGAGGTTGAATGCCTGCCTGATGCGCGGCTTTTTTCAGGTTTTCAACTGCCCAGCGATTGCTTTCCAGTAGCCACAATACGCTATGTGGTACTTGCTGCATGATGCACATCCAGCTGGCAAATACGTCAGGAGTGATTTTAAAACTCTGATTAAAGCTGCAAAAAACAAAACAGTCGTCCGGCAGCTTATGGTCTCTTCGGGTTCCGCGATCTGCGAGCGGACGTTGCGCATTATTAGGTTGATAACATGGCAGGACAATGGCCTCTTCGGCCAGGTGTGGCATCTGCAAGGTGTCATCTACCACAATCAGATCGTATAAGGGTTTGCCGTTGAGTAATCCCATGCTGCCAGGATAGCCAAGCCAATTCACATGCAAGCTGGCAGGGCGGTAAGCCACAATGCCGCAGCGGCTGTTTTGCGTATAGCCCGTCAGGTCTACTACGATATCGATGCCTTGCATACGCATGTGTTGTGCAACGGCATCATCTGGCAGCTGGGCAATGTCCTGCCAATGCTCCACGGCGGATTGCAGTTGCTGGCGTTCCAGCGAGCCATCGTCCAGCGCCTGACTGTAGGCATAAATCTCAAACTGTGTGCGGTCATGCGCCTGTATTACATCGGTGATCAGGTAAGCCAGTGGATGGCGTCTGAAATCAGAAGATAAATAGGCAAGCTTGATGCGCCGATTGGCCTGCCTGATTTGGCGCGGCAACGCTTGTACATGCCCGTAATGGGCTTGTGCCCATAGACTGGCGCAGCGCGTTTGTTCCGCATCCGTTGTGCCGGGCATGGCCAGAAATGCAAATGGCGGAATCTGCGCCTGTGGGTGCTGTAATGCTGCCCTGACTTCTTGGATAGCGGCATCGAGGCCAGACCAGTCTGCCATATGTTGTTTCTGATGAATCCAGTGCACCCTTGCATGCACCATGTGGGGGGCGTGCTCAAGCGCTGTGGCGTATGCTGCCACCGCCAGCGCCAGTTCCCCGGACTCACGCCATGCATTGCCCAGATTGTTATGCATGTCCGCGTCATTCGGCTGCAATTGTAGGGCGTGCCGGTAATGCACAATCGCTGCGGCTAACTGCCCCTGCTTGCGTAAACTGTTGGCCAGATTGAACTGTACATCGGCCTGCTGTGCATCCACAGCCAGTGACTGCCGGAAATAATCACTCGCCAACACCTCATTACCTTCAAGACTCGCAACATTGCCGAGTTGCATCAGAATTTGCGGGTGATTGGGGGCTAGCCTAAGCGCCTGGGCAAAGGCTTGTGCTGCGGGCGCTGCCTGCTTTTGCAGCAGATAAGCCCGCCCCAGTTCATAATGCAGCTCAGGATTATCCGGATGATGCGCAATACGCTGTTGCAGATGTTGAATCCCTGTTGCGCTCATACAGGCGTGACCTCAGGAATGAGGCTGCCAATGCCAGACCAACGCATACCAAGTGCTTTTAATACTTGTCGTTGCGGTGTTAGCCCCAGCCAGAATGCCTGTTCGCTCAATAGCGGCACATTCATGCCTGTAGTACGGCAAATCGTGCGGGCAAGTAATGCCGCGCAATAAGGGGCTGTCATTAAGCCCTTGCTGCCATGGCCAACATGCACATAGAGGCCGTTAGCAGCAGGTAATGCAAGTGGCGCTGTCGAGATGGTGGCTAACTGTTGCAAAAGGGCTGTTGGCCAAACGGGACCCACATCTGGCAAGTAATCAGACGTGCCGCAACGGATGGCAGCGCGCGCAGCGGTAAAATGTGCTTTCAACGCATCGGAAAATTGTGGCGATAAACTGGCAAGCATGTCCAGATTGGCCTGGTTATCTGCCTCGCGAACTGCGACAGAGGTATCGCCAGGGGAGAAGGTCGCGCCAAGCGCGTGTTGACCCTCTACCATCGGGGTGACATAGCCATCCCCACAGAGGATGGTCTTTAATGATTGTAACGCCGCTTGTGTATGGATCACGCCCATTTGTCCACGCAAGGGGCTGAGTAACAAACCTGAATCCGGCAACAGGGTAGAAGCCTCGCTGGCATTGGTCACCACCACCGCATCAAACAATGGCTGCATTGGTTTTTCTGCCATGCTTAACTGCCATGCTTCGTTGATCTGTACAACACTGCCAATGCTGTGATTAAACCGTGTGGTTATCAATGGATGACGCAAGTAAGCGTGGCAGGCCGCCACTGGATTCACCCAGGCGCCTTCTGGAAAAAACAGGGCTTCACTGGCGATTTCAACCCCGGCGACCACACTGGCTTCGGCTGCTGTCAGTGCTTTTAATAGCTTGCTATGGCTATAGCGCTTGGCCACTTTACGCACGCGTTTCTGTTCTCTTGCACTTCCTCCAAGCTGTAGCAGGCCACACATTTGAAATGCGTCTGATGCCATTTGCAAGCTGGTGTAATGCTTGAGTGCATAGCTGTAACTACGCAAGGCCAGCCCATCATTGAGCGGTTTTTCTGTATTGAGGCGCGGATACAGCATGCCTTTGGGGTTACCGGATGCACCACTGGCCGGTGCAGATTCCCGCTCGAATAACGTGACTTTGCAGCCCATTTGTGCCAAATGCCAGGCTGTACTGCAACCTGCAATGCCAGCGCCAATCACGGCAACATTGGGTGCGTGTGCGCGAGGTGATGGAGCCAGGACCGAGGATTTTCCAGACCACTGTCCCTTTAACATTTCACGCTTTTGGCCATAGCCAGCTGTTTTTTCAACAGTGAAACCAGCGGCCTGCAATCCTCGCCGTACCAGGCCTGCACTGGTGAATGTGGCAAAAGTGGTGCCTGCGTGAGCGCGCGCGCCCATTGCCGAAAACAAGGCCTGGTGCCACATTTCCGGGTTTTTTGAGGGTGCAAACCCATCAAGAAACCAGGCATCTGCCGTAGCTGTGAGCGCAGGCAGGCAGGTGGCGACATCACCAATCATCAATGTCAGGCTTGTGCGGTATTCAGGCAGTTCTATCTGGTTGAAGCCTTGGTGCAGCAGACTGTACTGTGCACACAATTGGGCGCTTAAGGCACGCAGTTGCGGAAAGTGCGCATGCGCACGTTGCAAATCCTCACGTGTAAACGGAGCAATTTCAATGCTGACAACATGCAGATGTGCATCGGGAGGTGCGGTTTGCAGCCATAGCTCCACGGCTGCCAAAAAGTTTAAACCACTGCCAAAACCGGTTTCTATAATAGTGAAATGGCTAGCCGGAGGCAGGCTTGTCCAGCGTTGCGCCAGCTGGTTATGTTGCAGAAATACATGGCGCGTTTCTGCGAGGCCATGTTGTGCATCTTCAGCGCTGGCAGAAAAATAAATGTCTTGGAAACGGGTGGAGTAGGGCAGGCCATCATGCCACTCCAGATCAGCATGCATATTCATAGTTAAAATTTTAACATGCAGCTGGCGGGTCCCGTGCCATCATTCAATGATTGCGATACAAGGGTTTTGCCAGTAACACATGCACATCGCCCAATGCGCACTCGGCAAACCCGCCTTCACAATAACTCAAATAAAAATCCCACATACGGATAAAGGCCTCTGAGTAGCCGAGAGCACGTACCGCTGCAATATTGGCAAAAAAGTTTTCACGCCACAAGCGTAACGTGGTGGCATAGTGCAGCCCGATATCTTCAAGGTCAATCAGCCGCAGGTCACTCGCATGGGTCATGCTGTTCAGCATGGCAGTATTGGACGGAATGTTGGAGCCGGGAAAAATATAGCGCTGAATAAAGTCCACAGAGCGAATAGCGCTGTCATAGCGCTGGTCACTGATGGTGATGGCCTGAATCAGTGCCACCCCGTCCGGCTTCAGTAATTGCCCGACCTTGGCGAAATAGGTGTCGTAAAACTGATGGCCGACCGCTTCGATCATTTCTATGGATACCAGTTTGTCATAGGTGCCTTGCAAATGACGATAGTCCTGTTTGAGCAGGGTGATCTGGTCTTGCAGCCCCTCTTGCTGGATTCTGGCTTGCGCCAATTCAAATTGCTGCTGCGAAATGGTGGTGGTGGTGACATGGCAACCGTAGTGTTTGGCTGCATAAATGGCAAAACCACCCCAGCCCGTGCCAATTTCAATCACATGGTCTTGGGTGCCAAGTTTGAGTTTTTCACAAATGACTTTAAGTTTCAGTTCAGAGGCGGCCTGCAGGGTTTGGGTATGCGCATCAAAGATGGCTGACGAGTACATCATGGTCGGGTCCAGAAACAGCTTGAACAAGTCGTTACCCAAGTCATAATGTGCCGCTATATTCTTTTGGCTGCCGGCTTCGCTGTTGCTGTTGAGCCAGTGAAATACTTTCATCAGCGGCTTGCTCAACCATTGGTAGCCCCCCTCAAGCGTATCCATCACTGACTGGTTGAGTACCATCAGGCGGATGACGTTGGTCAGCGAATCGGCCTGCCAGTAGCCCAGCATATACGCCTCGCCAGCACCAATGCTGCCACCGAATGCAATCTCGCCATAAAAGCGGCTATCGAGGACGGTGATGGTTGCGGTCAGGGATCGTTTCTGGCGATTGCCAAACGCATGGCGCTCAGTGCCATCAATCACAATCAACTGACCTATTTTTAAGCCTCGCAAGCGCTTGAGTAATTGCGATTTGGCCATGCTGGCAACCCATTTGGCACGACTTTTTGCTTTAAGGGCTTTTGTCAGTTGTTCTTGTGCTGGCTCGGAAGTATCAGAAGTGGGTAAGGAGGAAGCCATCAGTTATTTTCCTGAATCAGTATCGGGGTGAGAATAGAATGGAATACGTTTTAGCCATAAGCGCAAAGCCTGCCAATAGATCGCCAGCACGACTTTGAGGGTCATCCAGGGAAAGCTGATGAGCAAACGGTTGAGCGTGGTGGCTTGCCAGCACTGGCGCTGCAGTTTGAGCGTAGCGTAAAACATGGCGGTTCCTGCCCGCCAGTTTTGCATATGGACGCTCAACTGCAACTCCGGTTCCGAGAATTGCCATTTGTATTGGATGTCCATGGGCATAAACGGTGAGACATGAAAGTTTTTTTTCAGGCTAAACACATGCTCTTTCCCAGGCTGACAGACATGCACATAGGCATGCCGTTCTTGCCATGGTGTATTGGTGATATGGCTGACGATGGCCTGCAGTTTGCCATCTGCATCATGACAATAATAAAAACTGACCGGGTTAAAACACACGCCCCAATAGCGCATATGTGTCAGCAGGCCTATTTTTCCCTGTGGTCGCTGGCCAGATTCTCTTTCCACCAGATCACGGATGCACTGATCCAGTGGTTTGTCCGGGTCGCCGTAATAGTCCTTGCGTCTAAAGTATGCAATATTTGGTTTAAGAAATGACCATAAAATATTGTTTTTAAACAATAATGGAAGCTCATCCAAATCCAGATAAAGCATAAACAAGCGGTATTTAAAACCATGCAATTTGGGTTGCAGGCGCTGATGTGTCACCCATCCGGTATAAATTCCGCTGAGCAGTGGTGTCCCTGAATCAGCCATACATGGCAGCCTCAAAATGTTGAATGGCGTTCAGCGCACTGACCACACCATCTTCATGAAACCCGTTGCGCCAGTAGGCCCCGGCGTACCCTGTCAGATTATTTCCACTGATTTCTGCATGCCGCAGTTGGGCCTTGGCACCTTCCAGGGTATACAGCGGATGCCGGTAATGCAGGCGTTTGATCACTTTTTCAGGTGCAATGGTATCGGTATGATTGAGTGTCACCAGCAATGGTTGGCGCGAAACAATGCCTTGCAGGATATTCATATTGTAAGTGACTTGCACTTTGCCGGTTGTTTGCCCGGTAACATGGTAGTTCCAGGCTGCCCATGCCAAGCGATGGCGTGGCATCAATGTGGCATCGGTATGCAAAAAGACGGTATTGTCCTGATAGGGAATCGCCCCCAACACCTCACGCTCGCAAGCAGTGGCTTCAGTGCCCAAAATGCGCAAGGCTTCGTCGCTATGGCAAGCAAAAAACACATAATCAAACCGGGCTGTTTGTCCCTGTTTTGTCGTCAACAGCACGCCTTGGTGATCGCGCTTGATCGCCACAATGGGTGTGTTGAGATGTATCTGCTGATGAAAGCCTGCGGTCAGTTGTTGCAAATATTGGGCTGAACCACCGACTATCGTCCGCCATTGCGGGCGTTGATCAATACTGAGCATGCCATGATGATGAAAGAAACGCACAAAAAAGCGGGCGGGAAACTGCAGCATCTGTTCGGCATCCGTAGACCAGATAGCCGCGCCCATCGGGACAATGTAATCACGGATAAATTGCGGACTATAGCCGTTGCTGGTTAAATAATCGCCTAAAGGGACTTCTTCGCCATGTGCAAGCAAAGCCAGAGATTCTTTATTAAAGCGCCAGATGTCCAGAATCATCCGGTAAAAGCGCGGTGAGAGCAGGTTGCGGCGTTGTGCAAACAGGCTGTTTAACGAGGTGCCATTGTATTCCAGTCCGCTGACCTCATTGCGCACACTGAAGCTCATGCTGCTATCACGCCACGGTACGCTTAATGACCGTAGTATTTTTTCAAATTCCGGATAGGTTTTATCGTTAAATACAATAAAGCCGGTATCGACGGCATGTGACTGACCATCGAGCTCGATGCTGTGGGTATGCGTATGCCCGCCCACATAGTCATTGGCTTCAAACACCGTCACATGGTGTTTTTTATGTAAGTAAAAGGCCAGTGTATTTCCGGAAATACCACTGCCTATAATGGCAATATTAAGCATTTTTTAATTTTTTATGTGTTCATGAAGAAGGGCGTTGTTCGCGCACATGTACCGGTACACGTTTAACGTTCCAGATAATGCCCATGGCGGCAAGTAGTCTCAGGCCGTAGTAGGTGAAGTCTATCTCCCACCAGTAAAAGCCCTGTTTGGCAGAGCCCGGGAAATGATGGTGGTTGTTATGCCAGCCTTCACCCAGTGTCAGTAATGCAATCAACAGGTTGTTGCGGCTGTGGTCACGGGTTTGATAACGCCGGCTACCCCATACATGGGCCAGAGAGTTGACGCAGAAGGTGGCGTGGTAAAGCGCAATCGTAGAGATCACAAACCCCCACTCTAGCAACTGCAGGCCATTGGTTTCCAATGCAGGCGCTGTGCTTTCAAGCAAAGTGCCCAGCGCGTAGATCGCCACCGCCAGCAACAATGGCATCAGGCTGTCAAACCGATCTAGCAAACGCAGTTCAGGAAATTTGGCCAGCTCCTTGACCCGGTCAAGCCTGGTATGAAAGTTGGCGTGACTGAGAAACCAGCCGAGATGACTCCATAAAAAACCGTGCTGGTGCGGGGAGTGGATATCTTCCGCCTGATCAGCATGCACGTGGTGGGCGCGATGATGTGCAGCCCACCATAAGGGGCCGCGCTGTACCGCAGTGGCCCCGATCAGGCCGAACAGAAATTGTCCGAAACGACTGGTCTGGAAGGTTTTATGTGCAAAGTAGCGGTGGTAAAAGCCGGTAATGGCAAACATTCTGATCAGATACATCACAATTGCAAAACCAACAGCAAACGGACTCCAGCCTACCCATAGCAGGCCAAACAGCGCAATGTGCAGCAGCACAAACGGGAATACCCGCCACCAGTCTATGCTGACATCGGTGGCATTGGCAGGTGGCTGATAACGTTCATTATCCAGCCAACCCACCAGGCGCCAAAAAACGCCCGCCAGTTTACATTGCATACAACCCTCACTCAGAAATAAAACGTTGGTCTATTATTGTTGTGGAAATTTGATCAGCTTGCTGGTGTCGTAGCCCATGTCGGCGATACGTTGCACCAGTGTCTGGTATGTTGCATCGTCCAGATGTCGATTGCGCGACATCAGCCAGACGTAATCACGCTTGTTACGCGCAATAATCGTGTGTTGATAATCCTCAGACAGATAAGCAATCAGATATTCTGATTTGAACGGCCAGATAAACTGCATTTTCCATTCGGCATTGTGCGTCCCGGGTACGATAAACCCTGTCGGATGGTACTCTTTAAGCGGGCCATCAAAGGCACCCTGGTGAAAACGAAAAGTAGTTGCGATAGAACCATCCGCATTACGTTGATAACTTTCCACCGGATTGTAAGGCGCGCGCTCAATCAGGGTGGGAATGGCGGCAATCACCGCCCAATCTCCCATAAATTTGTCCAGGTCAACTGTGCTTGCGGTCTGGATCGGCTGCATATTCTGACAGGCGCATAATCCACCCGCCAAAAAGCAACAAATAACTTTAAATAATTTATTTAACATATTGTTTTATATCAACTTGTAAGTGATTGTGTATCCCTCTGGGGTGATGGATTTCAAACCTACCCAACGCTGCTGTTCGTCATACCAGAGTGTAATATTCAACTTGATTTTGCCCTGAAAACGCCCGGTCAGGCGGTATTGATGTGTTTGCATGTCTGCACCTCTAACATTCAGGCTCTGCGTGCCTTCGTCTGCTACAGTCACATCCAGATACTCGGCATTTTGCGGGTTTAATAACTTGCTTTGCTGCAGGATCTTGGGATTCCAGTAGGCAAAGGTCATCACGCAGGCAGGCAAGGTTTGCATGGACTTGTTTTTGCTGACAACAAACTGTCCATTTGACAGGCGGCCACTGACATCGGTGATTTCTTTATTTTCTTCGGTATGTGCCTGCAGGCTTTGCAGGCATTCCCCTTGCCAGGTTTCATCAGCCTGATGCTGGTAGCGATAGGCGTTGATAAACAACACCTTGACCTTAAAACTGGCGCGGCTGGATAAACGTTGATCTTGCAAGCTAAATTGATGCGTGCCGATGTTCTGTTTATCCAGCCATACTGAAAATGACCATTCTTCTGCATGTAGCAGACCCGGCAGCAAAAAAATGTTTAGCCACAACACACAAAACAGTTTTTGACATGGCTGCATTTTGTTAATCCTTGCCGGATACGGGCAATTTTTTTGGCATGCCAGGAATAAACGCATTCGTGCTATCAATATAGGCCTGATAGCCAGGACGTCGGGTTTGAATGGTTTTTTCAAGTAAGCTGACACCACTGACTTTTAATAACAAAAGTGTCATGAGTGCTGCAGAAGCTATTGACCACAGGTTTCCAGCGGCGATACCGGCGAGGGCGAAACCCCACCAGATCAAGCTTTCCCCAAAATAGTTGGGATGCCTGCTGTAACGCCACAAGCCAATATTTAGCACTGCCTGGGTGTTCTCGGGTTTGGCTTTGAATGCCGCTAGTTGCCAGTCTGCGACACATTCCCAATACATGCCCGTGATAAACAATAAAGCGGCCAATGCATCCAGAAACATCAGCGGCTGTGTGCTTGCAATGGCAGCATATAAAGGATAAGAGATCAGCCAGGCCAATACGGCTTGCAATGCAAATACGATGTAGAGGCTTTTAAACCAGAAATGTGGCTCGTTGTTTTGACGTATGGTTTCGTAGCGATAATCCTCTTTGCCCCAGTTACGCCAGGTGATAAACAGACTGAGACGTAAGGACCATGCCGTCACTGCCGACAGTACCAGCGTACCGCGCCAGGATAAATCATAAGTGAAGAGGGCAGTGGTATAGGCCGTGAGTGCCATGAACAGACTCCACATGCTGTCGACGTGGCTGTAATGATTGCTGACAAAACTCATTATCCAGCCAGCCAGAGCAAGCAAGAGGATGGCATACAGGCAGCACAGATAAACAGTCACGTTATTGGCTCCCGCAATTGAGGTAAATGGCTCGAATACGTAACATCAGCGGAAGCAACAGGCCCCAACCCAAGCTCAGCCAGACAAGACTCAACATTTGTTCTGGCAGGACAATCGCCCCCAGTTTTGCAGCACCCCAATAAGCCAGGGGACCAAAAACAGCACCAAGCAAAAATGCCAGCTGCAAGCGAGATGCCAGCCAGCGCAGGCTAATATTCAGTGTACAGGCAAAAGCCAGCCATAAGGCCACCATCCAAAGCGGAATATAGGATACCCATTGATGGTGCTGGTTAAAATCCACCATGCCGATGACATATCCCAGTTGATCAAACAGGCATCCCACCAGTGCTGTGAGCAATAAGGGCAAGGCCTGCGACCATCCCTCTATACACTGCAAATGCACTATGGCAAACAACAGGCACAGCGCAAACACTGCCAAGCCAAAGCCGTAGAGTGGCGACAGCACACATGCCCACCATAGCAGCTGGAAGCACACGATATTTAAAACGATTTGCGCGTTTGAGTGCATGGTTTATAGGTTGTCACTACGCCTTTTAAACAAATAGTGGCCGACCCACCAGGTTTGGCCCTGATCGTAACCAAACAGCTCGGCACAAGCCATAAAGAAGATACGCCAACGCTGCCGCCACAATTCTGCATCCTGTTTGCCGTAGGCATCTTCAAGTACGGCAGTCAGCGCATAGTGATGCAAATCCATTTGCTGCAACCAGGCATTGGCGGTTTTCTCATAATGCGTGCCATCCCATCGCCATTTGTCTACCAGTTTCAGATGATCCTGAAAATACAGCGGCAAATCGTCACTCGGCATCATGCCACCACTGAAAAAATACTGGCTCATCCAGTCATCGTCATCCACACCATCAAAAGTGTATGGCGTATTTTTGTGTACAAAAATATGTTTGAAAAATAAGCCATCCGGCTTCAGCCAACTTGCCACTCGCTGATACAGGACCTGATAGTTACGCATATGCTCGAACATTTCAACGGAGACAATACGGTCGTATGTCTCCGGGGCTGAGAACGCATTCATATCAGCTGTGATGATGTTCAGATTGGTTAACCCCAGCGCTTTGGCACGTTGCATAATGTATTCACGCTGTGATTGAGAGTTGGAGACGCCTGTAATGCTTGAGGCCGGATAATGTTGTGCCATCCATAAGCTCAATGAACCCCAGCCACAACCCAGCTCCAGAATTTTTTGCCCATCTGCCAATTGTGCATGCGCACAGGTCTGGGTGAGCGCCAGTGACTCGGCGGCATCCAGATCCGTTGTGTCTGCATCCCAGTAACAACTGCTGTACTTTCTGTTTAGCCCAAGACAATATTGGTAAAAGTCTGCTGGAACCTCATAATGTTGCTCGTTGGCTTTGGCTGGTAGCGGCGCCACTTCTGCACGTTTCATCGCGTCACAAAACGTGATCAGAGCGTGCTGAGCTTGCTCGCAATCGTGACTCCGGATGTCTTGCAGTCGTTTATCAAGTAGTAATCTGATCCCTTTTCTCACAATAAAATCGGGTAAGTATTTTTTTTCTGCCAGCAATAATGCAAATGATGCGAAAGACAATTTGATTCCCTGTGAATGATTACTTCGATAGCTAATGAAATTCATTATATGGCAATTTGCCTAAAACAAAAGTTCCATTTCTGGAGTAGAATAATCTTGACTATACAGATCTGTATATTTTTAGAGGGCGAATGCAATGTCACACTGGCACAATAAAAATTTTAATTCCATTAAAATCAATAGCTTGCTATTTGGTATTGTTGTGATATTAAACCTGTGTATGGCGATTAATCCAGGGGTTTCTGTGGCTGAGAATACCGATTGGCCCAGTTATGGTTTGAATATGTCGGGTCAGAGACACGCAGAACTGCAGCAGATCAATCGCGATAACATCCATCAACTTCAGTTGGCCTGGAAAGTAAATACCGGCGTCAAAGCGACCTTTCAAGCCACACCTTTGATTGTTAATGGCGTGATGTTCGTCAGCCTGCCTTATAACCATGTACTTGCGCTGGATGCCAAAACAGGGAAAACCTTATGGCAATATGTGCATGCGCGCCGAAGCGATTGGCCTATGTGTTGCGGCCCGGCTAATCGTGGGCTCGCTGTCGCACATGGCAAGGTATTTTTTGGCACAGTGGATGCGCGGCTGATTGCCTTGGATGCGAAGACCGGTCATATGTTGTGGGATATCAATGTGGCTGGCAATCAGGTGAATACCGAACAACAAACAGAATTGAACCAGAGGGACC
This sequence comes from Methylophilus aquaticus, assembly GCF_030769565.1. Classification (GTDB taxonomy): domain Bacteria; phylum Pseudomonadota; class Gammaproteobacteria; order Burkholderiales; family Methylophilaceae; genus Methylophilus; species Methylophilus aquaticus. The sequence goes on from NZ_JAVCAP010000014.1 coordinate 333,932, forward strand.
CGAATAAAGTACGCAAAGTCACCGGTGGTACTGGTGTTGGCATTGCAATGGCGCCTGTTGTCTATAAAAACAAGGTCATTATTGGCATTACTGGCGTGGGCTATGGTTTGCACATTGATAACCCACGCAGTGATGCGCCACTAGGCGCCGTGATTGGCGTGACTGGGCGATATGGTCGACCAGGCTTTCTGGCTGCTTATGATGTGCAGGATGGCCGTCAGCTGTGGCAGTTTGATACGATTCCTGCCCAGGGATGGGAAGGGGGGTTCACAACGCAGACGGCAGACGGGAGTCACTTTAACCGCGATATTGTCAGTGAAAAAGCTGCCATGAGCCTCTACCCGGATGCGGCGGGATTTGGGGGAGGCTCTGCCTGGAGTACACCCGCCATTGATGAAGCAAGCGATACACTTTATTTTGGTACCGGCAATCCCTCACCGCAAATGAATGATGTCTCCCGCCCCGGGGATAATTTGTATACAGTTTCACTGGTTGCGCTCAATACCGAAACCGGTCAGTACAAATGGCATTATCAGCAGGTGCCACATGACTTGTGGGGATATGACCTCGCCAGCCCTCCAGTATTGTTCAACTATACAAAAAATGGCGTGGTTATACCGGCGGTAGGCCAGGCCAGCAAAACCGGCTGGTTTTACATTCATGACCGGCATAGCGGGGCATTTCTTGCAAAGTCTCAAGCATTTGTACCGCAGCTTAATCTTTTCAAGCAACCCAGTGCTGAAGGGACTGTCGTGTATCCCGGCATACTGGGCGGCGCAAACTGGTCGCCTGTCAGTGTTGATCAGCAGGCCAATCGGGTGTTTATTGCCGCTATGCACAGCCCGATTAAATATACAGTGCATGAGACAGATGTGCAGGGCAGCAATCGCAGCATGCGTTACACAGCGAGTGAGCCCACCAATGATGAGCGTTGGGGATTGTTGAGTGCAATTGACTTTACAACGGGAAAAATTGCCTGGCAACACAAAACAAAACAGCCGCTGATTGGTGGCGTGTTGACCACTTCTTCCGGTTTGCTGTTTTGCGGTGAGGGTGACGGCACATTTAATGCATTTGACAGCCAAACCGGGCAGGTTCTTTGGCACTATCAATCGAGCTATGGTGTGAACGCACCGCCTGTAAGCTATGAGGTTGATGGCGAACAATATGTGAGTGTAGTCAGTGGCGGAAACTCTCTGTTTGGATTCAAGCAAGGGGATGCCATATTGACATTCAAGCTTCCTGCAAGGAATGTTAAATAAAAACCCAAACGCCTTCACTTCATAAATCAGAGAGCGCTATAGGCGCTCTTTGTTGCTCAAAAATAGCTTTCCTCGAAAAGTGCGTTGAACTGACTTAATAACTTTATTAATTGATAACAGTAATTTAAAATCAATAGCTTATGAAATTTTATTCAACTAATTTATCTCTATAAGTTACACATTCACTTCAAATATATTCAAGCAAAGGCGAGTTTACAATTTATGTTCAAACGGCTCTCGGGGTGTCAAATCTAAGGCAGTCAGTTTAAATACAACTTTCTTATTCATTCGACTACTTCCCTTCTCTGGACTTAGAGTAAGTTCGTGAGATATTTCATTTTAAAACAATTGGTTGAACTTATGGCTCCTAGCTTATGCAAGCCTAGTATCGGGTTCTTCAAGTGAAACTCCATAATTCATCATTTTCTTTTGCACCTTTGGGTCATTACTTGCGACCGTTTGCAACGGTTCAAATTGTCGCAGTAAACTCCCTAGACAAGAAGCGCGTTCACGAAATTAACCTATCGGTTGTGAGCTGCTACCTTTCATACCACTCTTCGGAGTGTTTTTTCATTTGATAACGTTACATATAGAGGTGGACCCGGAAAACTGGACAGTGTTTTAAGTGATATTCTTGCTTAACCTTGCAGCCGATAGGCGGCAGAAAGCAGAGAAAGAAAGCAATGAAACGTACCCGAAGAACCCACGCAGCGAGTTTCAAGGCTAAAGTGGCCTTGGCAGCCATCAAGGGTGATAAAACACTGGCCGAATTGGCGAGTGAGTTTGCAGTCCATCCTAACCAGATTACCGAATGGAAGCAGCAGTTACAACAA
>NZ_JAVCAP010000015.1 GCF_030769565.1 Methylophilus aquaticus
CGTGGGTTCTTCGGGTACGTTTCATTGCTTTCTTTCTCTGCTTTCTGCCGCCTATCGGCTGCAAGGTTAAGCAAGAATATCACTTAAAACACTGTCCAGTTTTCCGGGTCCACCTCTAACTACATTTTCTCCATCAAGTAATTTCCAATAAACTTCTGCTTGCACTCCATGAAAGAAGACATCTAATTTTCTAATTTCACTAAGCGGCCTTCTAATCTCTAACGCCAATTGGTCTTTTTCAGAAAGCAAATTATTTCCATCTACATAGGGGAATAATCCTGCGTCTGACAATAATGAATTAAGTATCAACTCATATTTTGAAATATGAACTGCGATGCTCTAAGGCTCGGATTAAAAACTCAACCCCTTCTGAGAACTCTTCAGGGAGTGATAGCTTTTCTGCTATGCCTTTAAGAATTTCAAAACCTTCATTCTCAATACACTCTAAATTTGATAATTTTTCCTTAAGGCTTAAATCTTTCAAAGCGATAGTCCTTTAAGTTTCTTATCGAACTCGTTTACCAATAGTTCTTTTGTGTTCATTGGCAATAGAATAAGCAAAATTTTCACGTCAGCTTTTAATTTTAAAGTTTGAAATTTCTCATAGTATTTCCTGAATTCAGCTTCAATTTCTTCGCAATATTCTTTTGAAAACTCTTGATACTTAGCCAGAGTTGCAGAGTTATATGTTAGTAAAACCGGTATATATAATTCAGGAAAGATTTCATCCAGCGACCTATTTGCGTGAAGTAATTTATCTACATGTTCTCTAAGAGGGTCGGTCTTTTCTACCTTATGGCAGATTGCAGTAAACTCTTGCCGAAGGTAATTATTCTCAAGGTGAACACCCAACTCACCAATTACATCGGATATTGCGTCAGTTCCGCTTTTGTAAAATTTGACTTCACCCAACCATAATTGCATTGTTCCTTCATTCATTACGACGTGAACAGCATCAAACCCTTTCACAGTGTCGTTAGCAGAATCTTTGAAGAATATTTTGCTAATTAGAGGTTCAGTTTCAAACTCTTGGCGAATAATTGCATGCAACAGAATTTCGCCTAGCTCGCCCCGTTTTTGATACTTTTCAGATGTATAGACTGACTTTGCAGCTTCGCGAAGCGCCTTGCGCGGAGTCAATGGGGTCAGTCTCGATTGATTTCCATCAAGCGGCCAACCTTTTAATATCAAATTTGACTTTCTGCTGCGTTTGCCACAAATCGTATTTGGCTTGCATGGTAAGCCATAACTCAGATGAAGTGCCTAGCCAAAGAGATAGCCTAATCGCCATCTCTGCACTGATGTTGCTATTGGCATTGAGTATTTTGGATAAGCTGACGCGCGAAATTTTTAAGGCTTTTGCAGCCTCTGTCACGCTCATGGTCTCGGGGATCCATTCACGTAACACGTGCCCGGGATGTGGGGGGTTGTGCATTTGGCTCATGTGGACCTCTGTTAGTGATAGTCTTGGTAATCGACCAATTCAACATCTTCATCAATAAATCTGAAAGTCAGCCGCCAATTACCGTTTACCCAAATGGCAAAATGGCCAGCTAAATCGTCTTTCAGCTCGTGTAAGCGCCACGCAGGTACATTTACATCGTCTTTTGATCTTGCACTATCAAGCAACGCTAACTGCAGCCTGAGTTTTTCGGCGTGATGTGGTTGTATGCCTGCTTTGCTACCTGATTCAAAAAATGACTTTAGGCCTTTATGCTTAAAGCTTTTAATCATGAGCGCTTAACCTGACAGAAGTGTAAACCGTTAGTTAACAGTTTACAAGCCATTAACCGCACTTACTATCACCACAATTCAAGCAAGTCATACATCCATCCATGAGGATGCTTGCTTTGGTATTACACTTTTTGCAAAGCTGCGCGCCTTTTGGGAAGCCTTCGTCATTTGTTTCTTCACCTGACTTGGCGTGTTTTTCCAGGTATTCGGCTTTTTTCTCTTCCACCAGTTTTTGCTGGTGTTCGTCTAAGCCTGGTTTTTTCAGCATGCCGATTTCTTGCAGGTGAGTTTCTACTACTTCACCGATTTCGGCCACCAGGCTAGGCACGAACTTGCCGCCTTTTTTGAAGTAGCCGCCGCTAGGCTCAAATACGCTTTTCAGTTCTTCTACCAAAAAGGTGACATCGCCACCTTTACGGAACACGGCGGACATGACGCGGGTGAGTGCGACGATCCACTGGAAGTGCTCCATGTTTTTGGAGTTGATGAATATCTCAAACGGGCGGCGGTGCTCTTGTGGCGTGCCTTCGTTCATAATGACGTCGTTGATGGTGATGTAGAGCGCGTGCTCGGTCACCGGCGTTTTGATTTTGTAGGTGTTGCCCACCAGCATATCCGGGCGGCCCAATGGCTCACCCATTTGTATCACGTTGCTGGCCGGTGCCTGCGCTGCTGCCTCGGCTGCTTTTTTGTCTTCGTCTGTCACCAGTTTGTAGGCGGTGATTTTTTTATCGATTTTAATTGCCATGTTGTTCTCCTCAGTTGGAGTGCTTCAATATTGTGTATTCATTTATCCAAAGTTTTAGATGGTTGCCGTCGCGAGCGAGGCCAGTGCCAGGCGAAAAGCGGTTTTAAACCGGAGTGTACAAATAGTACATGAGGATTTAAAACTGCTTTTCAACGCCGCAAAGGCGAGCGCAGCAGGCAAACACTAAAACTTTCCGTAGTAGCCTTCCTTGAAGGCATCAAACAGATTTGCCGCACTATGGATTTCTCCGTCGTACTCAATCTCTTCATTCCCTTTGGCTTCGATCTCGGTGCCATCTTCCAGCGTGAACTTGTATGTAGTGCTTTCGAGGTCTTTCTCGGTCACCAGCACACCCTGGAACGCTTCCGGGTTAAACCTAAAGGTCGTACAACCTTTCAGGCCTTTGTCGTACGCGTAGAGATAGATGTTTTTAAAGTCTTCAAAGTCGTAATCAGTTGGCACGTTGATGGTTTTGGAGATGGAGCTATCGATCCATTTTTGTGCAGCGGCCTGAATATCGACGTGCGCTTTGGCCATGATGGTGGATGAATCGAGGAAGTAATCCGGCAGTTTTTCTTCTTCTGAAGTGCCAAACGGCATGGCTTTCGGGTTGATCAGTTCGCGGTAGGCCAGCAGCTCGTAGCTGAACACATCGACTTTCTCTTTGGACTTTTTACCTTCACGGATGACGTTACGTGCATAGTGGTGGGCAAAGCTGGGCTCAATACCGTTGCTGGCGTTGTTGGCCAGGCTTAAGCTGATCGTGCCGGTAGGTGCGATGGAGCTGTGGTGGGTAAAGCGCACGCCTTTGCTGGCAATCTGGTTGCGCAGGCCTTCAGGGAACTGTTGCATATAGCGACTATATTTACCCAGCAACACTTTACCGGCCAGTTTTTGGCCAACCTTGATGCCATCCGCCGCCATTTCAGGGCGTACACGCAGCATGTCGGCGGTCACTTCAAATTTCTCATCCATGATCGGTGCAGGGCCTTTTTCTTCGGCCAGTTGCACGCCGACTTCCCAGCCGACTTCGGCCATAACGCGTGTTACTTCTTCAGTGAACTTGATGGAATCTTCATCACCATATTTCATTTTCAGCATGGTGAGGGTTGAACCCAACCCTAAATAACCCATGCCGTGACGGCGTTTGCGGGCGATTTCCTGGCGTTGTTGTTCCAGCGGCAGGCCGTTGATTTCCACCACGTTATCCAGCATGCGGGTAAACACGGCAACTACTTTATGGTATTCGTCCCAGTCAAAATGCGCGTTGTCAGTGAATGGCTCACGCACAAACTTGGTCAGGTTGACCGAACCGAGCAGGCAAGCCCCGTAAGGTGGCAATGGCTGCTCGCCACAAGGGTTGGTGGCACGGATGTTTTCGCAGAACCAGTTATTGTTCATCTCGTTGACGCGGTCGATCAGGATAAAGCCTGGCTCGGCGAAGTCGTAAGTGGAGGACATGATCACATCCCACAGACGGCGGGCCTTGATGATTTTATACACGCGGCAAGCCACTTTACCGGCTTCCGGGCCCTCCAGTTTGGTCAGGTATTTGCCTTTGATCGGCCACTCGCGCCATACCACCTGGCTGTCGTCGTTGATGTTGAGGCCGTCGATAATGGCTTCTTTTTCGGTGACAGGGAAAGCCAGTTTCCACTCGGCATCGGCTTTCACCGCTTCCATAAACTCTTTGGTAATCAGGCAGCTCAGGTTGAACTGGCGCAAACGGCCATTTTCACGCTTGGCCTTGATAAAGTCAGTCACGTCGGGATGCGAAATATCAAAGGTCGCCATTTGCGCACCGCGACGGCCACCGGCAGAAGACACGGTGAAACACATTTTGTCGTAGATATCCATAAACGACAGCGGGCCAGAAGTGTAAGCACCCGCTCCGGCAACAAACGCGCCTTTTGGGCGCAGCGTGGAAAACTCGTAACCAATGCCGCAACCGGCCTTGAGGGTCAGGCCTGCTTCGTGCACTTTAGCCAGAATATTGTCCATGCTGTCTTCCACCACGCCAGACACAGTGCAGTTAATGGTGGAGGTGGCAGGCTTATGCTCTTGCGCACCGGCGTTGGAAGTAATACGGCCTGCAGGGATAGCACCCCGGCGCAAAGCCCACAGGAATTTTTCGTGCCATTCGGCTTTTTTGGCTTCGGTGGTTTCTACATCAGCCAAAGCACGGGCCACGCGAGCATAAGAATCGTCCATATCCAAGTCAACATGCTCGCCAGATTTGGTTTTCAGGCGATATTTTTTATCCCAGATATCCAACGAGACCGGTTGCACCGGAATATCCACGGCGACGCCCTCTGAATGGACTTTCTTTTGTTCAACTGCTTTCAGCATCAATTTCTCCCACACCTTGGTGATTCTGTTTTATTTGGAAAAACTAAAACCAGCATGCAAGCATGTCGTTTTTACAGGGCTGGTCAAGTTTTGGAACGGGTTGGTGGGTGCATGTGGCATAGGGGTTTTTGCTGCAAAAAGCAGAAATATCCATTTGGGGTTGCCGCACCGATCAAACACAACATATTGTGTTGACCTCGATAATTTATGCCTTTATGTTGTGTGCGTCAACCACTTTTTTCGGGTATTTTTTTGTGCCTGCATCTTGCATTTTTGTCAGCATATACAGGACGTGGCCTGACGTAGTGGTGAGTCATCACTCACCTTGCAACACACATATTTGCATCAAAGCCACAACACAAATATGCGAGAATATCGGCATGCCGCGTTTGCTCTATACCTTACTTATGTTTTTGGTGGCTTTACTGCTGCCCCTCAAGCTGCTTTGGCGCAGCCTGAAACAGCCAGACTATCGCCAGCACTGGGCGGAGCGTTATGGCTTTTATAAATCCATCTCGTCTGCGCCGGTGATCTGGATTCATTGCGTATCCGTCGGTGAAACCCGTGCCACGCAACCCCTGATACAGGCGCTGCTCACCGCTTATCCGCAACACACCCTATTAATCACCCATGGCACACCCACCGGCCGCGACACCAGCAGCCAGCTATTTGCCGGTGAAATTGCCGAACAGCGCCTGGTGCAAGCCTATTTACCGGTAGATACGCCGGGCGCCGCCAAGCGCTTTTTGGAGCATTTCAAGCCGGCCATCGGCTTGTTAATGGAAACCGAGCTATGGTTCCACTTAATCGATCAGGCCAGTAAACGGCAGATCCCGATGGCCCTGCTCAGCGCGCGCCTGTCTGAAAAATCGGCACGTGGCTATGCCAAACTGGGCCAGCTTACGCGTACCGGCCTGCAACAACTGGCGCTGGTCGCCGCACAAACCGAGGCCGATGCCCAGCGCCTGCAAGCCCTGGGCGCAGAAAGAATAGTGGTGTGTGGCAACCTGAAGTTTGACGTGACGCCGCCCGCTGACAGTGCAGAAAAAGGCCAACAACTGCGCCAGCTACTGGGTACACAGCGCCCCGTATGCATGGCGGCCAGCACGCGTGAAGGTGAAGAGCCTATGATTCTGGATGCCATGCAAGGGACAGAAGTACTGACCTTGCTTGTGCCGCGCCATCCGCAACGCTTTGCCGAAGTTGAAGCCCTGCTGAAAGCACGCGGCGTACGTTATGTATTGCGTACGGAATTAGCACAGCCCTTGCATGCCGATATGCAGGTGGTGCTGGGCAACAGCATGGGCGAGATGTATACCTATTATGCTGCAAGCGACTTTGCCGTGATGGGCGGCAGTTTGCAGCCACTGGGCGGGCAAAACCTGATTGAAGCAGCTGCGATGGGCGTGCCCACCATCCTGGGGCCGCATATGTTTAATTTTGCGCAGGTGACACAAGCGGCAGTAGCCGCCGATGCGGCGGTGCAATTAAGTGATGTCACTGAGCTGAGTGGCATGATTGCCGCGTTGGCGGCGGATAAAGCGAAAGTGCACAAGATGTCGCAAGCGGCGAAGGGGTTTACCTTGCAGCATAGAGGGGCCACACAGAGGTTGATGGCAGTGATTGGGCCGTTATTAAAAAAGTAGTTTGCTCAAATGGAAAGATCTTCGCATTTACGGTGCACCTGCGTTCGCCTCTAGGCGAGTGACTTTCTGTTGCTTGCCCCACAGAAAGTCACCAAAGAAGAGGGCACCCAGCCATCACGGCCTTCGGCTCCCTTGCGTTGCTCGGTAAAGTGGGCTGCCATCAAAACTCGCCCTGGCGGCTTGCACAAACCGCAAGCCACTGCGGAACTCAAACAGTTGATGGCAGAAAACTCCCACTTCACCTGCGCTACTCAGCGTGATGGGATGGGATTTTTCTCGCCAAACTCACACCGTTGCAGTTAGGATGGTTGAAAAACACCAATTCTTTTTTCAATCTACTGAGCTTCGCGCTCATCTGGTGTTCGGGGTCCCCATCTGCCGCGCCGACCGAGTAGCACAGGCAAAATAAGATCGAGCGAGCGGCTGTCCGAATCCCGCAGTGGCCTGCGTCTTTTGCAGGCCGCTAGGATGACAACTAACGTAGTGTTGCGGCGTAGGCTAACTCGTCTAGCGATGTTAAGCGTAGTGGCCGTAGCCAATTTCGCGAGCGCTTGGCTATAAGTCCGGCAAAGCAACGGACGAAAGTCCGAGGCCGAGCAACGCAGGAAAAAAGCGGAAGCTGGGGCGCCCTTTCTTTTGGTTACTTTATCTTTGGGCAAGCAAAGAAAAGTCACTCGCCGAGAGGCGAAAAAGACCATTACATACAACAGGAAATATTCCGCGTGGGCATACATGCCCACCCTACATCACTACAAACCATTTTGGTTTTCACGGTAATCGAGCGGGACGCAATGCAAATAATCTCACCAGATGAAAAGCGTGTGGTTTTATGGGCCCCTATTTGCCGCGCCGAGTAGCGCAGTCTGCGTGGGAATTTTCGGTCATTGCCTGTTTGAGTTCCGCGACAAGCCACGAAGTGTGTGGCTTGTTAGGGCGAGTTGCAATGGACGCCCACGCTGACGAGCAACGGAGGGAACAAACGGAAGCTAGGGTGCCCTTTCTTTTGGTTACTTTATCTTTGGGCAAGCAAAGAAAAGTGACTCGCCGAGGGGCGAAATAAAAGGCGTCGTATACTCACAAATGTAAAACGAATCCACCAAAGTCTAGACCAAAACAGATTGTTAGATTTTAATGGCACTAGCCACTAAAGGCATTAGCCCAGCGAAGCTCCGGGTCATCAAATACAATTGTCGCGGGGTCGAACTTATTTGCTACAAAAGGATAGTAATTTTTTGCATGATTTTTGAGCCAGAGATTCAATTCTTTTTGCTCAGCGGCCTTACCATTTTGTAATGTCTCAAGCATCTGCTCAAACCCTGGAATACCTCCACAATCTTCAGGTGGGCACGCACGTTCACCATCCAAACATACAGGGTAATTAATCAAACCATCTGCGGGAAGAATGGCTTCAAGTACTAGCTGGTGCTCCCATCCATCACCAAAATCATACGAATACATGGCTGTATCCCCTGTTTTTGGAAAATAATCGGCAATACGCGCTTCCCAGCCAGGAATCAGTTCGTTGTCACCAAACTCCTTGTCTGGTATCCCAAACCTTAGAATCTCTTTGCTAGCCTGATGGAGCAATCTAAATTCGTGTAAATGGTAGTCGAGCCACCCCATTGCATCCTGGATCGCAACATGCAAATCCCAAAAGTTATAATTTTCAGGCACTTGAATACGTCGCCAGATTTCGGGCAATGTATCTAAAAGCACGAGTCTGAATTGATAGATATTGCTGCTCATCATTACCTCTAAGATATTTCTGATTGAAATCATACTTGATTTAAATACAGCAGACATTACGTTGAGTATTGCGACATCCCTATGTTAATCATTCTGCATGTGCTGATGGCAAAGGAGGCTGTAACCCATAACAAACAACCAGCTATCATCCGCGGGCATGCATGCCACCCTACCGCAACCACCTACCAACGATCATAAGCAACCAATTGCCTGCATAAACCATCAAAAAAAGGGCGTACAGACAGTACACCCTTTTGATTGACTCAAGCGTTTTACCCTAAGTTCGGCGCTAGCCATCTCTCCAGATACGCTTTTTCCAACCCGCGCCGCACTGCCATATCCTCCAGCTGATCAGTGCCAATTTTATCGACACTGAAGTATTTCGCCTCCGGGTGCGCCAGGTAGAACCCACTCACCGCCGCCGCCGGGATCATGGCAAAGCTGTCCGTCAGTTGCATGTCAATTTCTGTTGCCTGTAATACCCTGAACATATCGGCTTTGACCGTATGGTCCGGGCAGGCCGGATAGCCAGGTGCCGGACGGATACCCTGATACTGCTCTTTGATCAGGGCCTCTTTATCCAGCGCTTCATTCGCAGCATAGCCCCACAAATCTTGCCGCACACGTTCGTGCATGTATTCGGCAAACGCCTCTGCCAGCCGATCCGCCAGTGACTTGAACATGATGGCATTGTAGTCATCGTGATTTTTTTCAAATTCGGCCAGGCGTTTTTCCATCCCCAAACCGGCAGTCACCGCAAACAGGCCAATATAGTCATCTATGGTTTCGTTTCTGGATGGCCCTTTGGGCGCAATAAAGTCTGCCAGGCACTGGTTGGGTCGGGCCACACCGTCGATGACCGGTTTTTGTGTTTGCTGGCGCATGCCGTACCAGGTCAGGGCGACCTGACTGCGGGTGTCGTCGGTGTAAATTTCGATGTCATCACCATTCACCTGATTGGCCGGCAGCAAAGCAATCACGCCATTGGCGGATAGCCAGCGTCCATCGATGATGCGCTTGAGCATGGTTTGCGCTTCGCCAAATACTTTGGTGGCGGCTTCGCCAACGACTTCATCTTTTAAAATCGCGGGATAAAATCCGGCCAGGTCCCAGGTCTGGAAGAACGGGCTCCAATCGATGTATTGGGCAATCAGGCTTAAGTCGATATTTTTGAACACACGGCGACCAGTAAACTTGGGCTTCACTGGCGCAGCTGCGCCGGTAAACGCCAGCTTGGCGGCATTGGCCCGCGCTTCAGCCAGCGGCAGCATGGGCACGCCTTTTTTGTTGGCATGCTGATGACGCGCTTTTTCGTAATCGGCCTGAATCTCGGCTAAATAAGCCCCTCGCGTTTCTGGGGTTAGCAGGTTTTGCATCACGCTCACCGAACGCGAAGCATCGGGCACGTAGATGACCGGACCGGTATAATTGGGCGCAATTTTCACCGCGGTGTGCGCACGTGAGGTGGTCGCACCACCGATGAGCAGAGGTGTTTGCAACTCGACAAAATGCGGATCGCGCTGCATTTCCTTGGCAATATAGGCCATTTCTTCGAGTGAAGGCGTAATCAGGCCGCTGAGGCCGATAATATCGGCGTTTTCAGCTTTGGCCATGGCCAGAATTTCAGCCGCGGGCACCATCACGCCCATGTTCACCACTTCAAAATTGTTGCACTGCAATACCACCGAAACAATATTCTTGCCGATATCGTGCACATCACCTTTGACCGTGGCGATGACGACCTTGCCTTTGGGCTTGGCGACCATGCCGGTGCGCTTTTCTTCGAGGGCTTTTTCTTCTTCGATAAACGGAATCAGGTGCGCGACGGCGGACTTCATGACACGGGCGGACTTGACCACTTGCGGCAGGAACATCTTGCCCTGACCGAACAGGTCACCGACCACGTTCATGCCGTCCATCAGCGGGCCTTCAATCACGTGAATCGGGCGGCCGCCATTATTCATGATGTCCTGACGCACTTCTTCGGTATCGGCCACGATAAAGTCAGTAATGCCATGCACCAGCGCATACTCCAGACGCTTGCTGGCAGACACTGGCTGCTCAGGCGTACCGCGCCAGGCCAGCGTGGCTTCGGCTTTTTTGCCACCGGCGACCAGCGTACCCGCGATCTCGATCATGCGCTCGGTTGCAGCCAGCGGATTGTCCGGATCCACCACGCGATTGAGCACCACATCTTCGACACGCTCACGTAACTCAGGCTCAATATCGTCATAGACACCGACCATACCGGCGTTAACGATGCCCATGGTCATGCCCGCCCGAATGGCGTGGTAGAGGAACACGGTATGAATCGCTTCACGCGCAGGCTCGTTGCCACGGAAGCTGAAGCTGACGTTGGACACGCCGCCGGAAATACGGGCATACGGCAGGTTCTGTTTGATCCAGCGCGTCGCTTCGATAAAGTCGACCGCGTAGTTGTTATGTTCTTCGATGCCGGTGGCGATGGCGAAAATATTCGGGTCAAAGATGATGTCTTCTGGCGGAAAGCCAGTGCGCACTAACAAGTCATAGGCGCGTTTGCAAATTTCGGTTTTGCGGGCAAAGGTATCGGCCTGGCCTTTTTCATCAAAGGCCATGACGATGACCGAAGCGCCATAGCGACGGCACAATGTGGCCTGGCGCAAAAACTCGGCTTCGCCTTCTTTCATTGAAATCGAGTTAACGATGGCCTTGCCTTGCACACACTTGAGACCCGCTTCAATCACGCTCCACTTGGAGGAGTCGATCATGATGGGCACGCGCGCAATGTCAGGCTCGGAAGCGACCAGATTGAGGAAATGCGTCATCGCCTTGACTGCATCCAGCATGCCTTCATCCATGTTGATATCAATCACCTGCGCGCCATTTTCGACCTGCTGGCGCGCAACACTCAGGGCTTCTTCATACTGCTCGTTGATGATCATGCGCGCAAACGCCTTGGAGCCGGTGACATTGGTACGCTCACCGACGTTGACGAACAGCGATTGTGCATCGATGACAAACGGTTCAAGCCCTGACAGTTTGGTGGTCACCGGCAGTGTGGGCACCTGGCGCGGCGGCAAATCTTTAATGGCGTTGTAAATGGCGTTGATATGTGGCGGTGTGGTGCCACAGCAGCCGCCGGCAATATTGACAAAACCACTCTGGGCAAACTCTTTGACCAGGCTGGAGGTGATATCCGGCGTTTCGTCAAAACCAGTATCCGACATTGGGTTAGGCAACCCGGCGTTGGGGTAGATACAGACAAAGGTATCGGCGACCTTGCTCAGTTCTTCGGCATAGGGCCGCATCAACGTCGCACCCAGTGCGCAGTTGAGCCCAACCGTCAGCGGTCTGGCATGGCGTACCGAATGCCAGAAAGCAGTCACGGTCTGGCCGGACAGGATACGGCCGGACGCGTCAGTCACCGTACCGGAAATCATGATCGGCCAAGTCTTGCCTTGCTCTTCAAAGAACGTATCGATGGCAAACAGCGCCGCTTTGCAGTTGAGCGTATCAAAAATGGTTTCCACCATCAGAATGTCCGCACCGCCTTCGACCAGGCCACGGATCTGCTCGAGGTAAGAAACCACTAGCTGGTCAAAACTGACGTTACGGGCGGCCGGGTCGTTCACATCGGGAGAAATCGAAGCAGTTTTGGGCGTGGGGCCCAAGGCGCCCGCCACAAAACGCGGTTTGTCCGGTGTGCTGTATTTGACGCAAGCAGCCTTGGCCAGCTTGGCCGCCTGCACGTTCATTTCATACACCAGCTGCGCCATGTGGTAATCATCCTGCGCCACACTGGTCGCACCAAAGGTATTGGTTTCGATAATATCAGCACCCGCGGCCAGGTATTGCTCGTGGATTTCCTGAATCACCTGTGGCTGGGTCAGCGTCAGCAACTCATTATTGCCTTTGACAAACAGCTCGCGCTCACCCGCTGGCCCCTGAAAATCCTTGAAGCGCTCGCCACGATAATCGGCTTCAGTCAGCTTGTAGCGCTGGATCATGGTCCCCATCGCGCCATCCAGAATCAGGATGCGTTTGGAGAGCGCCTCACGGAGCCATTGTTCAGTCACGGAAACCGGCAGTGGTGTCATGCGTATCAACTTGAAAACAAAAGCGATATTCTAGCATAAGCCAATACAGGCTTAGCGGGGCTTGCCTCTGTGCTGACAGGTCTAGAAGTTGAACCGCAACGTTGTGGAGAGCACATGATTTTCGCGGTCTGTGGTGCGACTATTAACGAACTGGTTCAAATAGCCGGCATCCATATTGGAAACAGCATTGAATTTCCAGTTGACACCCAGAAACAGGCGATTCTGATCCAAACCGCGACGGACGCCCCACTCGGTCTGGCTGAGGTTGACAAACACTTCATCAAACACCACCAGCGATAAGCTGGGATGAAGACTCAGAGGTGTCGTCGCTCTGAACATCTGCCGCAGGCGATGGCCAACATCCTGAAAGTCCTCCCGCCGTCGCTGCTCAAACCGGGTGCGGCTGGTGAGCGTGACATCGACCACATCATCAAACTGATGCTGAAACTGTTCCCACAACCGGTTCTCACGAAACGCTGACTTGCCATCGGGATGACTGATAATCGTGTCATAGCCGAGCCAGACGCTGGTATTGGTATTCAGCTTGTAAAACACTGACGGCCTGAGAATCAGTTGATCAAAATGCTGCCCCTCCTCGCGCCAACGCGGTTGTGTATCCATGCTCCAGTAAATATTTTCCGCGGGCAACTTGCCTTGGGTATAAATGCTAAACCAATAGCGTCCATCCTCCTCAGTCTCGGCACAGGCGAGCGTTACTCCGCCCAAATTCAGGGATAAAAACAGGTAGGCGAATCGAAAAAATGTCATTAACATGGTGCCTGAAACATTCATAACAAAGCAAAAATACAGTACGGGTGGATGCATGATATCAGGTTTGGTTCAACTGTTTTTGTGGCAAGGGCTGGGGGAACTGCTCAGTAAATTCTTTTTACCCAGCATTCCCGGCCCGGTGCTGGGCTTGCTGCTGCTGGTGGCGTTTTTATGTGTCAAAGGCCAGGTAAATACCGACCTGGCCGAGGTTGCAGATGCATTTCGTCAGCATCTGGGCCTGCTGTTTGTGCCCGCTTCAGTCGGCGTGGTACTGTTTTTGCCAGACCTGAAAACCCATGCGCTGGCGGTTTCTACGGCGCTCATCGTGAGCGTGATTCTGACGATCGGCGTCACCGCGATTGTGCTGAAAGTGTTCTGGTATTTTTCACTCAAACGCAGCAAAGGCACAGCCATGAGTAAAGGCCATCGCCATGAATAAACGGCTGCCGATTTCCGAAGTGTGGGTCTATCTTTCGGGTGATCCGCTGTTTGCCTTGATTATCACCCTGGCCACCTACCAGTTTGGCTATCTGCTGTATGTGCGCGCCAAGCGTCACCCGCTGGTCAATCCGGTGGCCATCTCGGTGATTCTGACCTGTGTGATTATTGACCTGCTCGAGATGCCCTACGAAAAGTATTTTGAAGGCGCACAGTTCGTGCATTTTCTGCTGGGGACGGCGACGGTGGCACTGGCGATACCGATTTACAATGGTTTTAAACGCATGCAGGGCAAAATCCTGCATATCTGGGTAGCGCTGACAGCGGGCAGCACCGTCTCCATTGTCAGTGCAGTGGTGATCGCCAAACTGATGGGCGCGGGCGACAACATTGTCGGCAGCATGTATGCCAAATCAGTGACCGCGCCGATTGCGATGGGCATTGCCGAACGGCTGAACGTTTCACCCACGCTCACCGTGGTGTTTACCGTGATCACCGGCATGCTGGGCGCGATTTTGGCGCCTTACATCATGAACGCGCTGAAAATTCACCAATGGTGGATACGCGGCACCGCGATTGGCGTCGGCGCCCATGGCCTGGGTATTACACGGGCGTTTAGCGTGAACGAAGAAGCCGGGATTTATGCCAGCATGGCGATGGGGTTGAATGGGGTGATCAGTGCGATTGGTTTGCCGATTGTGCTGACCTATTTGAGGCCGTATCTGGGGTTTTAGGTAAGTTAAAAAGGCAAACAACAAGGCACGCTAGTATTTTTCCGCATCGGTCACTCGTGATGGCGACTCATTAGCGCACAGATTTTTTTCGCCTCTCGGCAAGTTACTTTCTGTTACTTGCGCCATTCCTATCTGCACCTGAAGTCCTAAACGCGCGTAAACCATTTTTTAAAATGCGACAGTCCTTGCCCACCTTGCAGAGCACACTTGTCCAAGGCTATACAAAACCCTGCTCACATTTAAAAACGCCCCACGAAACTGACAGCGAGCTTACAAACCGCCATTTTTGACGAACTACGCACAGTTGCGTATTGTCATTCTCAAGGCAAACAGGTTTAATGTAAGTATTGTAAATAGCCTTTACGATCATCGATTTAAAAATGTGTCGCTTTGTATCACTGACGGCTACAGGCAAACCCTAACAAAAGAGAATGGCCATTCACCCCTACAGAAACTGCTGATGATTTCCGTTAACTGACTTATGCATAAACATTTCAATACAGCCGCGTTGCAACTCAGACTGTGCGTCGTCACTGTGCTGCTGGCTGTGCTTGGCTTTGCATTGGTCGCCGAATTCTCGGATAGCGCCAGTATGAGCGACGACACGGTGCGCGTCCGTGTAGCCGAAATTGTCGAATACTCAGGAGATGGCGAGCCTCCGCTGTCGATTGCTCCATTGATCGCCCCACCCGCCAGAATGCTGATTGCTTGCGTGATGCCTTTTGCATTACTGATGCTGTCACGCCGTCACCTGACGCCACGTCCGGTGACTATACGCCACCTGCACTCCCGGGCACCGCCTACCCAGCCATAGGCGTCATGCGGCTGTGCACCTGCACATATCGGTGATCAACAGCCTCTCTCCTGCTTTAACTTCTGTGCATTTACTTGAGCTTTCTGGCTGAAGTTGGTCCACAGATCTGCGCCCCACAGGCAAAGCATTTTTCAGGAGAAAAACAGGCGGATGATCATGCAGGCAAGTACCATCACCCCGCCGCCTGCCCCTGTTTTTTGCAAGCAAATTTCTCATTTTTTTAAGATAAGAACATACATATGATTAAACAACACTTAATCGTTTTAGGCTTGCTGGGCACCCTGCTTAGCGCTTGTCACCACGAAGAGGCGCATGAAGAAGCAGTGCCCAAGCTGGAGGTCACCAATCCATGGCGCAAAGACACCATGATTACCAAGGAATATGTCTGCCAGATTCATGCGATTCAGCACATTGAGCTGCGCGCACTGGAACGTGGCTATTTGCAGGATGTATTTGCCGGTGAAGGACAGATCATCAAACAGGGCCAGCCCATGTTCAAAATCATGCCTAACGTGTATCAGGTCGATTTGCTCAAGGCGCAGGCCGAAGCCAAAACCGTGCAAATCGAATATGAAAACACCAGGGCGCTGGCCGAGAAAAATATTGTCTCGCCAAATGAACTGGCCTTAGGCAAAGCCAAGCTGGATAAAGCCAATGCCGAGGTGCAACTGGCCCAGACCCACCTGAACTTTACCAATATCAATGCGCCGTTTACCGGCATTATGGACCACCTGCTGGTACGAAAAGGCAGCCTGCTCGACGAGGGCGATTTGCTGACTACCCTGTCTGACAACAGCCGCATGTGGGTGTATTTCAATGTGCCAGAAGCAGAGTATCTGGACTTTAAGCTGCACCAGAAACAGGAAAAAGGCGTGCCCGTCAAACTGCGCCTGGCCAATGGTGCCCTGTTTGATCAGGCCGGGGCCATTGAAACCATCGAAGGTGATTTTGACAATAAAACCGGCAACATCGAATTCCGGGCCGACTTCCCCAACCCGAACCGTCTACTGCGCCATGGCGAAACCGGCACCATCCTGATGGAAGTCCCATTCAAGAATGCCCAGCTGATTCCGCAAAAAGCCACCTTTGAAGTGCTGGATAAAACGTTTGTGTATGTGGTGAACAAAGACCACAAGGTTGAGCAGCGCATGATTGAAATTGCGGCTGAGCTGCCACATTTGTTTATCGTCAAATCCGGGCTGAAAGACACCGACACCGTGTTGCTGGAAGGCTTGCGCCGGGTGAAAAACGGACAAAAAATCGACCTGGATTTCAAAGCACCTGAAAAAGTCATTCCAGAGCTGGAACTGTACGCAGAATAATACCTAAGGTGAAAAAACCATGTTAAACATATTTCTCAGACGACCCGTGATGGCGATCGTGTTATCGCTGGTCATGATTTTTATGGGGTTTTTATCGATTAAAACCCTGCCCATTTCGCAGTTTCCTGAAATTGCCCCGCCGCGCGTCATTGTGACGCTGGCCTTCCCCGGTTCCAGTGCCGATGTGCTGGTACAGTCCTCGCTGATTTCCATTGAGCGGGCGATCAACGGTGTGCCGGGCATGAAATATATTGTGTCTGACGCCACCAGCGCCGGTGAAGCCACCATCCAGGTGATTTTTGACCTGGGCGTGGACCCGAACGCGGCCATGGTGCTGGTGAAAACCAGGCTGGACCAGGTGATGAGCAAACTCCCGCCGCTGGTGCAACTGGAGGGGGTGATCGTCAATACCGTACAGCCCAGCATGCTGATGTATGTGAACCTGTACAGCAAAGATAAACAGGCCGACGAGAAATTCCTGTTCAACTATGTGAACGTCAGCGTCATTCCTGAAATTCAGCGCGTACACGGTATTGCGCAGGCGCAAAACCTCGGTAGCCGCCAGTTTGCCATGCGCATCTGGTTGAACCCTGAGCGCATGCGTGCCTACAAGGTCTCCACCAAAGAAGTGATGGACGCCATCAGCAGCCAGAGTGTGATTGGCCGCCCGGGCCGCCTCGGCCAGAGTTCGGGGATTTACGCCCAGTCCAAAGAGTATGTGCTGGTGTACAAGGGCCGCTACAACAAGCCTGAAGAGTATGGCAACATCATTATCCGTGCCGATTCCAATGGCGAAATTCTTCACCTGCGAGACATTGCCAAGGTGGAGCTGGGCAGTGAGTTTTTTGACATTTACTCCAACAAGGATGGCTACCCGTCTGCCGCGATTGTGCTGAAGCAAAACTATGGCACCAACGCCAGCGAAGTGATTGCTGACGTGAAAACCAAAATGGAAGAGCTGAAGCAGAGCTTTCCGGCGGGCATGGATTACGAAATTAACTATGACGTGTCCAAGTTTCTTGATGCCTCGATTGAAAAAGTGATCCACACCCTGGGCGAAGCCTTTGTGCTGGTGGCGCTGGTGGTGTTTATCTTCCTCGGTGACTGGCGGTCGACGCTGATCCCGACGCTGGCGGTGCCTATTTCGCTGATTGGTGCGTTTTTCGTGATGAAAGCCTTTGGGCTCAGCATCAACCTGGTCACCCTGTTCGCGCTGGTGCTCGCCATTGGCGTGGTGGTGGATGATGCGATTGTGGTGGTGGAAGCGGTGCATGCCAAAATGGCGTCCGACCACGTCGGCCCCTACATTGCGGTACAACGCGTACTGGGTGAAATCGGCGGCGCCATTGTCGCGATCACCTTGCTGATGACCTCGGTATTTATTCCGATCACCTTTATGCCAGGCCCGGTCGGTGTGTTCTACCGCCAGTTTGCGATCACCATGGCTTCGTCGATTGTGCTGTCCGGTATCGTCGCGCTGACTTTAACGCCCGTGCTGTGCGCTATGATCCTCAAAGACACGCATGGCCAGCCCAAACGCAAAACGCCTATCTCGGTGTTTCTGGATGGCTTTAACTGGGTGTTTGAAAAGGTCACTGGCCGCTATACCAACTTTTTGGAAAAAGTGGTTACCCTGCGCTCGGTGACGTTTTTAGTGCTGGCGCTGTTTTCAGCCGGGATTTTCTATGTCGACAAGATCCTGCCTGCAGGCTTTATCCCCGGTGAAGACCAAGGCATGATTTACGCCATTATTCAAACACCACCGGGCTCTACGCTGGAAACCACCAATAAAGTGGCGCGTCACCTGCAAACGCTGGCCAAGCAAGTCGAAGGCGTCGAGTCTGTGTCATCGCTGGCCGGTTATGAGGTGTTGACCGAAGGGCGTGGTTCTAACGCGGGTACGTGTATTATCAACCTCAAAGACTGGTCCGAGCGCAAGCAGTCGGTGAAACAGATCATTGAAGAACTGGAAGAAAAAACCAAGAACTTCGGTGCCGTGGTGGAGTATTTCCAACCGCCTGCGGTACCGGGTTATGGCGCGGCTTCCGGTTTATCCCTGCGTTTACTGGATAAAACCACCAGTGCCGATTACTACGTGTTTGACAAGATCAACAAAGAGTTTATGGCCGCTCTGGGCAAGCGCAAGGAGCTGACCGGTTTGTTCACTTTTTATGCTGCCAACTACCCGCAATATGAGCTGGTGATTGATAACCAGCTGGCAATGCAGAAAAAAGTATCGATCTCCGAAGCCATGGATAACCTGGACATCCTGATCGGCAGTACTTACGAGCAAGGGTTTATCCGTTTTAACAACTTCTTCAAGGTGTATACCCAGGCCGGGCCGGAATTCCGGCGCTATCCGAGTGACGTGCTGAACTACTTTGTGAAAAACGAAGACGGTGAAATGGTGCCTTACTCCGCCTTTATGACCATGAAGAAACGTCAGGGGCCCAACGAAATCACCCGTTACAACCTGTACAACTCAGCAGCGATTCGCGCTGAACCGGCAGAGGGCTATACCACGGCAGCGGCCATTAATGCAGTGAAAGAAGTGGCGCGTACCACCCTGCCCAAAGGCTATGACATTGCCTGGGAAGGCCTGTCGTTTGACGAGGAAAAACGCGGCAATGAAGCGCTGATGATCTTTCTGGTAGTGCTGGTGTTTGTGTACATGGTGCTGGCTGCCCAGTATGAAAGCTTTATCTTGCCGTTTGCGGTGATTCTCTCGCTGCCTGCCGGGATCTTTGGCTCGCTGCTCCTGCTCAAGATACTGGGGCTGGCCAATGACATTTACGCACAGGTCGGCCTGATCATGCTGATTGGCCTGCTGGGTAAAAACGCCGTGTTGATTGTCGAGTTTGCCGTACAGAAGCATGGCCAAGGTATGTCTATCCGCGACGCGGCGATTGAAGGGGCAAAAACGCGTTTCCGCCCGATTTTGATGACCTCGTTCGCCTTTATTGCCGGCTTGATTCCGTTGGTAATCGCTACCGGCGCCGGTGCGGTGGGCAACCGTACCATCGGCACCTCGGCCATGGGTGGCATGCTGTTCGGCACCCTTTTCGGCGTGGTGATCATCCCAGGGCTGTACTATATCTTTGGCACACTGGCTGACGGAAAATCACTGATCCGCAAGGAAGAGACCGAGCCGCTGACCGAAACCTATCACTACAATACCCATCAGGATGATGACGATGAAGAGTAAACAACTGCAATGGATGGTCGCAGGCGCAGTCTCACTGATGCTGCAGTCTTGTGCCATCCCGCTGATAACCAGCAAGCAGGCAGAAACAACACTGCCCGCCACTTACCAGGAAACCGTACAACCGGCCGCCAACAGCGCCAGCGTCAACTGGAAAGATTTTTTTGATGACCCGCACCTGGTCGCTCTGATGGATGTCGCGGTCGCCAACAACAAGGAAATCAACATCATGGCGCAACGCATCAGCGTCGCCCAGAATGAAATCCAGGCCCGCAAAGGGGAATACCTGCCCTTTGTAGGCATAGGTGCCAGTGCCGATAAGGAAAAAGTCGGCAAGTACACCCGTAACGGCGCCGTCGAAGAAAACCTGGATATCAAAGATGGCCGTTCCAACCCACGCTTTCTGGGCAATTACCAGTTTGGACTGGTCGCCTCCTGGGAGCTGGACGTCTGGAAGAAACTGCGTAATGCCACCAAGGTGGCCGTCATGGAATACATGGCCACCATAGAAGGTAAAAACTTTCTGGTCACCAATCTGGTGGCCGAGGTGGCGCATGCCTACTACGAGCTGATTGCACTGGATAACGAACTGCAAACACTGGACCAAAACATCGCCATCCAGCAAAACGCGTTATCGGTGGTCAAAGAGTTACAGCAATATGCGCGCGCCAACTCGCTGGCCGTGAAGCGGTTTGACGCCGAGGTGAAAAAGAACCAGAGCCGTCAATACGTGCTGAAACAACAGATTGTTGAAACCGAAAACCGGATCAACTACCTGCTGGGCCGTACACCACAAACCATTGCACGCAACTCGGACAACTTCATGTCCATGCAGCCCAAAATCGTGCAAACCGGCATTCCGTCAGAGCTGCTGGCCAACCGTCCTGACATTCGTCAGGCCGAGCTTGAGCTGTCTGCGGCCAAACTGAATATCGATGTGGCCAAAGCCAATTTTTACCCATCGTTTGCTATCCGTGGCGGCCTGGGCTTTCAGGCATTCGATCCAAAATACCTGCTCAATATTCCAGCCTCGGTGATGGCCTCGTTCGGTGGCGAACTGGTCGCCCCGCTGATCAACCGGAATGCAATTGAAGCGCAATACAAGAGCGCCAACGCGATGCAAATCGAGGCGGCATTTGATTATGAAAAAACCATTATCAACGCCTATATGGAAGTGGCTAACCAGATTTCCAATATCGACAACCTGGATAAAAGCTACCAGTTAAAAAACAACCAGGTAGAGCAACTGACGCAATCGATTGACGTGGCCAACCAGTTGTTCAAGGCCGCGCGTGCTGACTACATGGAAGTGTTGCTGACACAACGCGATGCGCTGGATGCCAAAATGGAACTGATCGAAACCAAACAGCAGCAAATTTCAGCGGTGGTTAACCTTTACCGCTCGCTGGGCGGTGGCTGGAAAGAAGATTCAACACCGGTGACGGATCAGAAAAAATAAGTCCATTATGTAAATCTCTGAACGCAATTAAGCATTCCTCACCTGGGAGAAGTCACTCGACTTCTCCCGTTTTTTAACCCCTTCGACGCTGCTACAAAAACAATAAGCAAAGACAATCCCAGCAATTAATACTATGATTTGCCCTTTAGATATTGCGTAAAACACAAGCTGGAGAGCATCCGTTGGCCACACAAAAACAACAACAATCAGAACCCCTCGAAAAACAACTGTGGAAAGCTGCCGATAAACTGCGCAAAAACATTGATGCAGCCGAATACAAGCACATTGTGCTGGGCCTGATTTTTCTCAAATATATTTCTGATTCTTTCGAGCAGCACTTTGCCAAGCTTCAACATGGTCAAGGCGAGTATGCAGGCGCAGACCCAGAAGACAAAGATGAATACGCTGCTGAAAATGTATTCTTTGTGCCGCAAAATGCACGCTGGTCATATTTGCAAGCTAACGCCCGCCAACCAGAAATCGGCAAAATGGTCGATGCCGCAATGGATGCGATTGAAGCGGAGAACGCCTCGCTTAAAGGCGTGTTACCAAAGGTTTTTGCCCGCGACAACCTAGACCCCGCCAGCCTTGGTGAGTTAATTGATTTAGTCGGCAACATTGCGCTTGGCGATGCTAAATCACGCAGTGCCGATGTATTAGGCCATGTGTTTGAATACTTTTTAGGTGAGTTTGCACTGGCTGAGGGCAAACAAGGTGGTCAGTTTTATACGCCCCGCAGTGTGGTGGAGTTATTGGTGGAAATGCTAGAACCCTATAACGGACGCGTGTTTGACCCATGCTGTGGTTCTGGTGGTATGTTTGTGCAATCTGAAAAGTTTATTGCCGACCACCAAGGCAAGGTCAATGATATTTCCATTTACGGGCAAGAGAGCAACCAAACCACATGGCGCTTGGCTAAAATGAACTTGGCAATTCGTGGCATTGAAGCCTCTCAGGTGAAATGGAACAATGAAGGCAGCTTTTTAAACGATGCGCATAAAGATTTAAAAGCCGATTATATTATTGCCAACCCACCCTTTAACGTCAGTGATTGGTCTGGTGAGTTACTGCGTAATGATGGGCGTTGGCAGTTTGGTGTGCCACCCGCTGGCAATGCCAACTTTGCTTGGTTGCAACATTTTATTTACCACCTTAACCCCACAGGCCAAGCAGGCGTTGTATTAGCCAAAGGCGCACTCACCAGCAAAACCAGTGGTGAAGGCGATATGCGTAAAGCCTTAATAGAACAAGGCAACGTAATTGATTGCATTGTTAACCTACCTGCAAAACTCTTCCTAAATACACAAATCCCCGCAGCGCTTTGGTTTATGAGCCGTAATCGAGGCTCTAATAATCCAAACACTGGCAAATTTAGAAACCGTAGCAACGAAATACTGTTTATTGATGCACGCAACCTTGGGCATTTAATTAATCGCCGTACCAAAGAGTTAAGTCATGAAGATATAAAACAAATTACAGATACTTACCACAACTGGCGCAACCCACCAGACACCGTCATTCCCGCGAAAGCGGGAATCCATTTACCGCCCTATGAGGACATCCCCGGCTTCTGCGCCTCCGTCAGCTTAGAGCGCGTAAAAGAGCTAGATTACGTACTCACCCCAGGCCGCTATGTAGGCTTGCCAGATGATGAAGATGACTTTAATTTTGCAGAACGCTTTAATGCGCTAAAAGCAGAATTTGAAGCGCAGTTGGTAGAAGAAGAAAAACTCAATAAAGCGATTGCTGAGAATTTGGCGAGGGTGAAGCTGTGAGTGAGTGGCAAGAAATTAAACTTGGTGAACTGGTCGATATTGGCTCAAGCAAGCGAGTATTTTATGAAGACTATGTAAATGCAGGCATTCCATTTTATCGTTCTAAAGAGGTTATAGAGAAACATAACGGCAATGATATATCTACAGACTTGTTCATTACTAAAGAAAAATTCGAGCAAATAAAGGCAAAATATGGCGCACCAATAGCGGGTGATCTATTACTTACCTCTGTTGGTACTTTAGGTATTCCATACATCGTTGAAGATGGTGAAGAGTTTTATTTCAAAGATGGAAATTTAACTTGGTTCAAAAACTACAAAAGCAATCTGCATAACAAATTTTTGTATTACTGGATTATTTCACCTATCGGAAAAAATGCGCTTGATATGATGTCTATTGGCTCTACCCAAGCAGCATTAACAATTCAAGGGCTCAAAAATTTAGATTTTCATGCTCCACCTGTTGAAGAACAAAAAGCCATCGCCTCAGTCCTCAGCAGTTTGGATGACAAAATCGACCTGCTCCACCGCCAAAACAACACCCTAGAACGCATGGCCGAAACGCTGTTTAGACAGTGGTTTGTAGAAGAAGCACAGGAGGATTGGGAGGAAGGCACACTTGATGATTTAATTAGTGTGAAAGGCGGTACAACGCCAAGTACGAAAGAGCCAAGTTTCTGGAATGGCAATATCAATTGGACATCACCAAGAGACTTATCGAATCAACAATCAGTGTTCATGTTTGACACTGAGCGCAAAATTACCGAAAAAGGTTTAGCCAAAATTGGCTCAGGGCTTTTACCAGTAGGCACACTATTAATGTCATCAAGAGCACCTATTGGCTACCTTGCCATAAGCGATATTCCAGTGGCTATTAATCAAGGCTATATTGCTATTGTGTGCGACAAACTTGTTTCAAATTACTTTATGTACTTGTGGTGCAAAGTAAACATGGAACAAATTAAAAATGCTGGCAATGGCTCAACATTTGAAGAAATCTCTAAATCTAACTTTAGAGAGTTATCGACACTGAAACCTTCAAAAGAAGCTATTACAAAGTTTGATGAAACAGTTGCGCAAATCTTTGCGAAAATAAAAACAAACCAACAACAAATCCAAACCCTAGAAAAACTCCGCGATAACTTGCTCCCCAAGCTGATGAGCGGTGAAGTACGCGTTAATTTGAGCTAATACCATCTAATATATTAAAAATAAGTTGATATTTTGAATATTTTATGCATAATTACATTTTATTTTTAAATTTTAAGCCATTATGATCCTTGAATTTCGCGTAAGTAACTTCAGGTCTATTCGAGATGAGGTGCTCATCAGCTTTGTGGCTTCTAAAGATAAAAAGCTAGCAGAGCAAAACTTGTTGGTTACGGGGTTAACGGGTATTTCTCACGCCTTAAAATCTTTAGCCATTTACGGGGCAAACGCAAGTGGTAAATCTACCCTGTTATCTGCCTTGGCGTATATGCGCTCTGTGGTTGCCGAATCTGCCACTATGTTGCAACTTGGTCAAACGTTTAATATTCAGCCGTTCAAGCTTGATGCGGCGTTTGTTAACAAGCCTTCATTTTTTGAAATTACTTTTTTGTTTAACGGTATTAGGCACCAGTACGGTTTTGAAATCACCCCTGAGCGCATTGTGGATGAATGGTTGCTTGTTTACAAAACATCAAAACCGCAGCAATGGTTTAGGCGCGTTTTTGATGAAAAGTTGGGCGCGTACGAATACGAGTTTAGTAGCCATTTAAGTGGGCCACGCAAGGTGTGGCAAGAGTCTACAAGAGCAAACGCATTGTTTTTATCAACTGCCGCGCAACTTAATAGTGAGCTGTTAGGCCCTTTGTTCCGCTGGCTAGCAGGGCAAATTATTTATTTTAATGCTGGGTTTAGCCCTGCGCCTGACTATACCACTTCACTTTTGCAAACTGACCAAGGTCGACAATCAGTGCGAGATTTTTTGGCTTCAGCGGATATTAGTATTGAGGAGATTACAAGTGTTGCTCAAAAGGGCGTCACTCAGAACATTGTGTTTGGGCCAGAAGGTACAAAGGTATCTATGGATGAAAATGAAATAATAATGCCAAAGTTTATTCATAAAACCGCGAGTGGGTCGGCCACTTTTGAGTTGCATGAAGAGTCTGGCGGAACGCAAAGGCTGTACATGCTTGCTGCGCCTATTTTTGATGTGCTAAATCAAGGTAGGATTTTGATAGTGGATGAGCTGGATAGCAGCTTGCATCCGATTTTAGTCAGAAGTTTGATCAAGCTTTTTCATCATAAAGAGACCAACCCTAAAAATGCGCAATTGTTATTTACAACGCATGACACGTCTTTATTAGATAAATCTTTACTTAGAAAAGACCAGATTTGGTTTATTGAAAAAAATAAAGATCAAGCTTCCACTTTGACTTCACTGGCGGATTTTAGCCCCCGCGAGACTGAAGCATGGGAAAAGGGCTACTTAATAGGCCGCTATGGGGCGATTCCATTTATTGATGGTGACTTGTCTTTCACACAGTCTAATGAGTCGACTTAAATGGGCAAAGATAGCCAACCAAAACATCGTCAGGCCTCACAATTGGCGCGTAAAAAGGGTCAGCGTGC
Source organism: Methylophilus aquaticus (assembly GCF_030769565.1). GTDB lineage: Bacteria > Pseudomonadota > Gammaproteobacteria > Burkholderiales > Methylophilaceae > Methylophilus > Methylophilus aquaticus. The sequence continues at coordinate 25,433 of NZ_JAVCAP010000015.1, forward strand.
CTCTTATGACAGAGTTTTGATCGTTACTGAGGGTGCAAAAACAGAGCCAAACTATTTTAATGAAATTAGGGTTGCTAATAAGCTGCACACTGCCAATGTTCAGGTGGAGCCAAGTGTGTTTGGTACAGAGCCTATTCAAATTGTTGAGTACGCTGAAAGTTTGTTTTTACATGGCGATGAATCAAAAGGTATTCAGTCGAGAGCTTTTGAAGAGGTGTATGTAGTGTTTGACAGAGACGACCATCTCACTTATCACAACGCGCTTGCGAAAACAGATGCGCTTAATTTTAAATATCTAAATGACAATAAACAAAAGGTAGCTTTCAAATCAATTGCTTCTGTACCTTGCTTTGAGCTTTGGTTATTACTGCATTTTGAGGAGGTTTATGCCCCAATGCATCGTAATGAGGTTTATGAGCGTCTCAAAATTTACCTTCCAAATTATCAAAAGGGAAATGCAGGTCATTATGCTTCAACACTGATGCATATTGAACTGGCTAATACGCGTGCATTGGCGTTAGCAGGAGTAAATGATAAATATGACGGTATACAGTCATATACATCAGTACAAGAGCTAGTGGAAAAACTCAAGGGACTAAATGAACCATTAAAATTAACTTAATTGTTCAAATTGCCTGAAATGATGAAGACATTTCCATTTTGGAAACAACTGCCGAGAATTGCTCGTTAGTTGAGCCCTTTAGTTTGACTGATAGAATCTAGAAAAAATAGATACTTTTTCTAGATATTGTAGGTATTAAAAAAATTGTAAAATTGAAAAAAATCAAACAAGTAGAAGCTATATCTTGTTTGCAAGGGGTGCTGGGATTAATCCAGAAAAACATAAAAGATATTGAGCGAAAATCACCAGCTAGCAATCCAAAATGACAAAAATCACAGAATCAGACATAGAGTTATTAGCTATTGAGCGCCTACAAGTGCTGGGCTATGGTTATGTGTACGCGCCAGACATTGCACCAGATGCAGCACAAGCAGAACGCGCTAGCTTTAACGATGTGTTATTGCTTGGTCGTTTGCGCAAAGCTGTTGCGCGCATCAACCCCACACTCCCCGCCGCCGCTCTAGATGAAGCCATCAAAACCATCCAACGCATAAGCTCACCAGAGTTGTTAGCTAATAACGAAGCGTTTCATCGATTGCTGACTGAGGGCGTGAATGTAAGCTACCAAAAAGATGGCAACACGCGTGGTGACTTGGTTTGGCTAGTGGATTTTGCAAACCCAGATAATAATGAGTTTGTAGTGGTGAACCAGTTCACTATTATTGAAAATGACCAAAACAAACGCCCCGATTTGATTTTATTTGTAAATGGCTTGCCACTGGTGGTGATAGAGCTTAAAAATGCGGCGGACGAAAACACCACCATTACCTCAGCTTTTAAACAGTTGGAAACTTATAAAAAGACAATCCCAAGTTTATTTACCTATAACGGTTTTGTGGTGGTGAGTGATGGTTTAGAGGCAAAAGCAGGCAGTATCTCTGCGGGCTTAAGCCGCTTTATGGCTTGGAAAAGTGCGGACGGCAAAACAGATGCGTCACATCTTGTTAGCCAGCTAGAAACGCTAATAAATGGCATGTTCAATAAAGCCACGCTACTTGATTTAATCCGCCACTTTATCGTTTTTGAAAAGTCTTCCAAAGAAGACCCCCTCACCAAACAAATTAGCATTAGCACGATTAAAAAGCTGGCTGCGTATCACCAATATTACGCTGTGAATGCGGCGGTGATTTCTACACTACGCGCAACGGCAGAGGCTACAGGGGTTGCGCAAACACCAGCGAGTTATGGTTTGAGTGACGTGCGTAGCCAGCCTAAGGGTGACCGCAAAGCGGGCGTAGTGTGGCATACGCAAGGCAGTGGTAAATCACTGAGCATGGTATTTTATACAGGCAAAATTGTATTGGCCTTGAATAACCCGACCGTGGTGGTGATTACAGACCGTAATGACTTAGATGATCAATTGTTTGATACTTTCGCAGCCTCTAGTCAATTATTACGCCAAGAGCCTAAACAAGTGGAAGATAGACAGCAACTGAAAGAGTTGCTCAAAGTGGCTTCTGGTGGCGTGATTTTTACCACCATACAGAAGTTTCAGCCCGAAGAAGGCAATGTGTATGAAACATTATCTGAACGCCGCAATATTGTGGTGATTGCAGATGAGGCGCACCGCACCCAATATGGGTTTAAAGCCAAGACGGTAGAAGAGAAAAACGCAGCAGGTGAGGTGATAGGCCAAAAGATTGTGTATGGTTTTGCCAAATATATGCGTGATGCTTTACCCAATGCAACTTACCTAGGCTTTACTGGTACGCCAATTGAAAGCACTGATGTCAACACCCCTGCGGTGTTTGGCAACTACGTAGACATTTACGATATTGCCCAAGCGGTGGAAGATGGCGCGACAGTGCGTATATTCTACGAAAGCCGTTTAGCCAAAGTGCAACTCTCAGACGAAGGCCGCAAATTGGTGGCAGAGCTGGATGAAGAGTTGCAAGAAGATGAGCTGACCGAAACACAAAAAGCCAAAGCACGCTGGACGCAAATTGAGGCTTTGATAGGTAGCAAGCAACGCATCCAAAACATCGCTAAAGATATTGTGACGCACTTTGAGCAACGCCAAGAAGTGTTTGCGGGCAAAGGCATGATAGTGAGCATGTCGCGCCGTATTGCGGCTGAGTTGTATGAGGCGATTATTACACTGAAACCAGAATGGCATTCTGATGACCTCAATAAAGGGGCTATCAAAGTGGTGATGACCGCTTCATCGAGCGATGGCCCACAACTCGCTAAACACCATACCTCTAAACAGCAACGTCGCAACCTGGCTGAGCGCATGAAAGACCCGCAAGACGAATTGAAACTGGTGATTGTGCGCGATATGTGGCTGACAGGCTTTGATGCGCCTAGTATGCACACGCTTTATATCGACAAGCCAATGAAAGGCCATAACCTGATGCAGGCGATTGCACGGGTGAACCGTGTGTATGGCGATAAACCTGCTGGGTTGGTGGTGGATTACTTAGGCATTGCGGCTGATCTGAAACAGGCGCTCTCGTTTTATTCTGATGCGGGTGGTAAGGGTGACCCTGCCATTGCACAGGAGCAAGCGCTCGCTTTTATGCACGAAAAGCTGGAAGTGGTGCAGCAGTTGTATCATGGTTTTGATTACAAGCACTACTTCTCGGCAGACACCTCGAAAAAGCTATCCCTTATTCTTGCTGCCGAGGAACATATCCTTGGTCTGGATGATGGCAAAAAACGGTATGTGGCAGAAGTCACCGCATTGTCACAAGCGTTTGCAATTGCGATTCCACATGATGAAGCGATGGACGTAAAAGATGAAGTAGCTTTCTTTCAAGCAGTGAAGGCTAGACTGGCAAAGTTTGACAGCACAGGCGAAGGACGCACAGATGAGTCGATTGAAACCACCATACGTCAAGTCATCGACCAGGCGCTGGTGAGTGAGCAAGTGATTGATGTATTTGATGCAGCAGGCATCAAAAAACCAGATATCTCCATTTTGAGCGATGAATTTTTGATGGAGCTCAAAAACCACGAACACAAAAATATCGCGCTGGAAGTGCTGAAAAAACTGCTCAATGATGAGATCAAAATCCGCGAAAAAACTAACCTGATTCAAAGCCGCAGCCTGATGGAAATGCTGCAAAACTCGATCAAACGCTACCAAAACAAAATTATCACGGCGGCGGAGTTGATGGATGCGCTGATCGGTGTGAGTAAGGAAATTGTGCACGGCGACAGTGAGGCCGAGCGATTAAAACTCAACACTTTGGAATTTGCGTTTTATACCGCAGTGGCAAATAACAACAGTGCAAAAGAACTAATGCAACAAGACAAACTGCGAGAGCTTGCGGTCGTGCTTTTACAAAGAGTACGTGAAAATGCCAGTATAGACTGGACGATTAAAGAGAGCGTCAAAGCAAAATTAAAAGTGATTGTGAAGCGCACACTGAGGCAATTTGGCTATCCGCCCGATATGGAAGTGCTGGCAACCGAGACCGTGCTGAAACAGGCCGCACTCATCGCCAATGAGATAAGCCTTCTGAAGGGCCGCTGACTCACTAGCCGAGTGGATTTCCGTGATCCAGCTTTTGCTGTAACCACCGCTCCAGCACGACCACCACATAAGCCTGCTCTTCCAGCGTCATGGCCCGCCCGGCCGGAATCTGGTGCCATTTGCTGAGGCAGCCGCGGCAGCAGGTGGCGGTGGCATGTTGCGCGACAAATACCGGGTGTCCGCGCATGGGCGTTTGCTGGCCTTCATTGGCAATCACTGCCGCAGCCAGTCGCTGCGCAACAAAGTCTTCGGCATGGTCAAGGATGGTGGGCAGGCCTTTTTGTTGCAGGTAATGCAGGTCTTTAGCATTGAGGTGGAAGCTGGTGCGGAACCGGGAACGCTGCAAGGCCTGAAACAAGGAATCCAGTGCGCGCATGGTGTGTTTAATGTAGCTGAGAAATATGCAGCTCACGTAATTCGGGGGCTTTAATCGCCGTTACCCCCACCACAGCCAGCGTCATGCAACCGCCAAATACCACCGAGGGCACCAGCCCCATCAGCCTCGCGGTGAGGCCGGACTCAAAAGCGCCCAACTCATTGGAAGAGCCAATAAAAATACCGTTAATGGCTGAAACGCGGCCGCGCATATTGTCCGGCGTGGCCAGTTGCAGAATAGTTTGCCGCAACACCACCGAGACACCATCCAGCATGCCGGAAATGGCCAGAATCACAATCGCCAGCCAGAACGTATGGCACAGGCCAAATGCAATCATGCACAGACCAAACCCGGCCACGGCCAGCAGCAGCCAGCGCCCGCTGTGTTGATGCAATGGGTGTTTTGCCAGCCAGACGCCGGTGACGATAGCGCCTACCGCGGGCGCTGCGCGCAGGATGCCCAGGCCTTCCGGCCCCATCTGGTAAATGTCGTGGACAAACGCGGGCAGCATGGCGACTGTGCCGCCAAACAGCACGGCAAACATATCGAGCAATTGCGCACCCAGCACCACTTGTGTGCGTTTCACAAAGCGCAAACCTTCGGCAATACTGGCAAATACTTTCAATGGCGCATGGCTGCGCTGCTGAGTAACGCGCACACTCATGGCCGCTATTGCGGCGCCCAGTGCCAGTGCTGCAGACAGGCCGTAGGCGACGGATTTGTCGGCAAAACCGATCAGCAAACCGCCAATGGCAGGACCGACAATCAGGCCAATCTGAAACATCGAACTGCCGATGCCCGAGGCCTTGGCGATAGACGCGCGCGGGATAATGAGGGCAAACAGGGTGTTGTAACTGGGGGCAATAAAGGCACGGGCAAAGCCGGTCAGGGCGACGGTGCCGTAAATCCACCAGTCAGTGTGCGCGGGCTGGGTGAGCGCAATCCACACCAGCAACAAAGCATTGAATGCCAGAAACACGGCGGACAAACAGGCAAAACCTCGCCTGGAAAAATAATGGTCTACGGCGTGTCCGGCAAACAAGGCACTGCCCATGTATGGGATCACCTCAGCCAGTCCGATCAGCCCCAATGCCCAAGGGTCATGGGTGATCTCGTAGATATGCCAGCCGATGGCGACCATTGTCATCTGGTAGGACAACACCATCTGGATGCGGAACGCGAGCAGCTTGGGAAAAGCGTAGCCCTGATGGGCCAGTATTTGGCGGATAGACAAAGACATCCTCACATTATACGCGATTGCTGCAAATGGCCTGTCACTTGGCGTAGCCGCATGCTTGCTCTAGAATGACTGGCGGGTGCGGTGAATCAGGCAGTCTGCCTTGAACGGCCGATGAGCCGTCGTTGACCCCGTGCGACTCTGCCGATATAGATGGGGCGCACCCGCCCTTTTGAGGATAGAAGACTCCACGCGCGTGAATGGATAACGCTTATGTTTTGTCATCTGTTACGGTTTGTGCTTTATTCAATGCTGCTTGGCGGCCTCTGCATGCCAGCCGCCCGGGCAGCGCCACCAATGCAGATTTATGTCACTGTAGATTGGGAAGGTCTTTCGCTGGAGGAGGACAATCTGCAGGCCATGCGGCAATTCCGGCAGAAATTCCCCCACATCCCGATGGTGCAGCTGATGAATCCAGCCTATTTTGTGCAAAAAGATGCACACCGCGCGCAGGTTGCCCACGCCATCCGCTCAACATTTTTAGCACATGACACCATTGGTCTGCACCTGCACCCACTCAAGCCGCTGGTGCAACACTGCGGTGTGCCTTTCCATGCCTCGCCGACACTGGCGGATGCACCCATTCCCTGCGAGGGCGATAGTTGTGGCTATTCGGTCAGTCTGGAGCTGGCTTATACGCAAACAGAACTTGTGCAGCTAGTGACGTGTAGCAGTGATTTGCTGGTCAGCAATGGCTTTAACCGCCCTCGCTATTTTCGGGCAGGCGGATGGCAGCTGGGCCCCAAACTGCAAGCGGCACTGGAGGCTAATCGCTTTGTGTGGGACAGTTCACGCATTGCCCCTGACCTGCTCACCTCGCGCTGGCATGCGGACAGCCGCATGATACAACGCATTCAACAGCTGCACCCCGACAGCTCAACGCTGGATCAACCTTACGCACTTTCTTACCAGCTCATGGAGTTTCCCAATAATGCTGCGCTGGCCGATTACACGAGCACCAGGCAACTGTTACAGGTATTCAAACAACTGCTTGCAGCGCACAAACCGGTCATGGTGCTTGGCTTTCATCAGGAAACCGCAGCCGACTATTTAATTCGTCTGGAAAGGGCGATTCCACATATGGAAAAAATTGCCAAAGAACAGCAGGTGACGATTGAATGGCGTCATTAGTGAACACCCGCTGCGGGAATGAATCTGCTGACACGTGGTCTGAAAACCATGGATTTATTGACTGAGTTACGCCCTGAACAAATGACGCTGGCGGCAGGCGCTGTATGGTTGCCCGGATTTGCCCTGCCGCAGGCCGAGGCGCTCTGCGCGTACTTGCAGCAGCATTTTGTGCCCCACCCGCCACAACAGATGATGACACCGATGGGCTATCCGATGTCAGTGCGCACCAGCAGCATGGGTGACCGGGGTTGGGTCGGCAGTGCGCAAGGCTACGGCTATAGTGCCGTCGAGCCGAGTTCCGGCAGGCCATGGCCGCCCATTCCGCCCCTTATACTCACACTCGCCCATGATGCAGCGCTAAAAGCAGGGTATGCCGGGTTTGTGCCGGACAGCTGCCTGATCAATGTCTATGCGCCCGGCAACAAAATGGGGCTGCATCAGGACAAAGATGAACAAGACTTTTCGCAACCGATTGTCTCGGTTTCACTGGGCATCCCTGCCACCTTTTTGTTTGGCGGTGCCAGGCGTAGCGACAAAGCGGTGAAAGTCCCTTTGCAGCATGGTGATGTCGTCGTGTGGGGCGGTGCCAGTCGGCGCTTTTATCATGGCATTGCAACCATTGCTGCCAATCAGCACCCGCAGGCGGGCGCGCAACGCATTAATCTGACATTGAGAAAAGCGACTTGATCAGCGCTGTTGATTGCCCCCTTGAGCGCCTCACCGCTTCGCAATGACGGCACATTCGGTGGCACTGCTCAGGGCGCAGATTGCAGCATGCAAACACACGTAAAGTTTCTGATAAACACCTTGTTTACCCCGCATTTCCGGGTTGCATCTGTGATTCAAAGGTGTACACTGAAATTGTCCCAACCGCCCAATTGATAAGGCAATTGAGAACAGGAAGGGATCATTTCATAAAAGGAGTTTGTCATGAATTTACAACTTAGTGGACATCATTTAGAAATCACTCCGGCATTGCGCGAATATGTGTTATCCAAATTTACGCGCATCAGCAATCACTTTGATCATGTGATTGATGTGAAAGTGACCATGTCTGTAGAAAAGCTTGCCCAAAAGGTTGAAGCCACCCTGCATGTACCCGGCAACGATTTACACGCAGCCTGCTCGGATGAAAACATGTATAGCGCAATTGATATGCTGACAGACAAACTTGACCGTCAGGTGGTCAAACATAAAGAAAAACAGGGTGACCATCACAAATCCGGTGGCGCAGTGAAGCACCAGCTCAGTTCCTGATTTTTACTCTTCATTCTCTACCCGCGCGGGTAGAGAATACCAGCGCAACAGCGCTTTGCCAGTTTTAAACAGCACATTTCCCCCAAGCAGCATAATCAGTTGTAAAATAATTCACTGATCCCAACCGCAGGCGCTTATAGGAAGCACATGGCTCAAATTTCTGTGGCCGATTTGTATAAACAAATCCGCAGCAAACTCAAACTTAAATGGGTAGCTGGCGAGGCCGGTGGCAATAAAATCCTTAACTCGGGTACGGTGACCAAACCCTCTCTGGCACTGATAGGGCATTTGAATTTTGTACACCCCAACCGCGTGCAGGTTCTGGGCTGTGCCGAAATGGACTACCTGCATACCTTGAGCATTCTGGCGCTGCAACAAGCGGTCGCCAACCTGTTTTCAACTGATCTCGCCATGATCGTGGTGGCCAATGGTGAAAAAGTCCCGCCCGTCATGCTGGAAGCCGCACAACAGCAACAGATTCCCCTCTTCACTTCGCCCATGATCAGCCCGCAATTAATGGAACTGCTGGGCCATTACCTGGCAGTCGCCACCGCAGAATCGACCAGTATGCACGGGGTGTTTATGGAGGTACAGGGCTTTGGCGTGTTGATTAAAGGCAGTGCAGCCATCGGTAAAAGCGAGCTGGCACTCGAACTGATCTCACGCGGGCATCGGCTGGTGGCCGATGATATTGTCGATTTTTATCGCGTCTCGCCGGAACGGGTGGAAGGGCGTTGCCCGGAACTGTTGCAGGACTTTCTGGAAGTGCGCGGCCTGGGCATTTTGAATATTCGCGCACTGTTTGGCGACAACGCGGTCAAACCGACCAAGCCACTGGATATGATGATACAGCTGGAACTGGCAGATGACATGAAGCCACAGGATCTGGACAGGCTCAGCGCGAATCGGCAAACCGAGCATGTGCTGGATGTTGAAATCAGCAAGGTCATTATTCCGATTGCGGCAGGGCGTAACATTGCGGTACTGGTGGAGGTGGCGGTGCGCAACCATATGCTGCTATTGCGGGGCGTGAATGCCACCAAACAACTCACGCAACGTCAAAAGCAACTGATGTTGAGAGAAAGTAAATTACGATGATAAGAAGGCGATCACACACATGCAACTGGTGATTGTTACCGGCTTGTCCGGCTCCGGCAAAACCATCGCCCTGCGCGTATTTGAAGACAGTGGCTATTACTGCATCGACAACCTGCCGGCCACGCTGCTGCCGCATATTCAAAGCCACGTAGCCAACCGTGATGCGGCCAAAGTGGCTGTCAGCGTAGATAGCCGCAGCATTGCCATTGAGTCGTTGCCAGACATTTTGCAAACCCTGAAGACACAGCATATTGATGTGCATTTGCTGTTTCTGGATGCCAGTCTCGAAACGCTGGTCAAACGTTTTTCGGAAACCCGGCGCAAACATCCCCTCAGTACACCCAATCAGGCGCTGGCCGAGAGCATCCAGCATGAGCGCGACTTACTGTCGGGCCTGAGCAATCTCGGGCACCACGTCGATACCAGCAATTTGTCATCCAACACTCTGCGCAACCATACCCGCAACTGGATGCTGCAACTTGAACAGCACTATCAGGAAGCCCCTTCCCACAGCCTGGTGCTTTCGTTTATTTCATTCGGCTTCAAGCACGGCATTCCGCTGGATGCCGACTTTGTATTTGATGTGCGCAGCCTGCCTAACCCGCACTATGATCCGGTGTTACGGCCATACAATGGCAAACAGGCACCGATCCAGCAGTTTTTGCAGAATGAGCCCGTGGTGCTTGAAATGCAGCAGGACATTCAGCACTATATAGAAAAGTGGTTACCCGGCTTTTATCAGGACCATCGCAGCTATGTCACCGTTGGCATTGGCTGTACCGGCGGGCAACATCGCTCCGTTTATCTGGTCGAACAACTGGGCACCTATTTTAAGCAGCAACATCAGGTGATGATTCGCCACCGCGAATTGCATGAAACACAGGTGCTCACAAAGCCCTGAAGAACAACCGGGAAAGTACTGATATGATTGGTGTTTTGATTATTGCACATGGCAGCTTGGGCGAAAGCCTGATTGATTGCGCGACCCATGTGATGGGCAACCGTCCGGCACAACTGGACTATCTGCAGATTTCCAAAACAGATGATCCTGCCGAGATGCTGCGCAAGGCGGAAACGCTGGTGCGCAATCTGGACAGCGGTCAGGGTGTGCTGGTGCTTTCCGACATTTATGGCGCGACACCGTGCAATATTGTCACCCGCTTGCTCAGCCCGAACATTACCGAAGGCGTGGCGGGCGTGAATTTACCTATGCTGGTCAGAGTGCTCAACTATCGACAGGAAGGCTTGCATACCTGTATTGAAAAAGCATTAAGCGGTGGACGCGAAGGGGTGGTCCACTTTACTGAAACGACGTGCCATCATGCACAATAACAACCACAACTATGGCCAAACTATCACTCGAAATCGTCAACAAACTGGGCTTGCATGCCCGTGCATCGACCAAATTCACGCAAACTGCCAGCCAGTTCAAGAGCGAGGTCTGGGTCGAAAAAAATGGGCGCCGCGTCAACGCCAAAAGCATTATGGGCGTGATGATGCTGGCGGCGGCCAAAGGCAGTATGATTGAGATCGAAGCGACCGGGCCAGACGAGCAACAGGCGCTGGAAGCCTTGCAGACGCTGGTGAACAACTATTTTGGCGAGGGTGAATAATTGATGGCGCGCAGTCTGCCAAGCTTTAGCATGCACGGCGTAGGCGTTTCCAGTGGCATCGCCATCGGGCACGCACATTTGATTTCTCACGCGCTGCTAGAAGTGGTGCACTTCAAAATAGGTGCCAAAAGTGTACAAGAAGAAATAAGTCGTTTTGACCGCGCCATTGCACTGGTTAAACTGGATTTCGAACAGCTTAAGTCACAGCTTCCCCAGAATGCACCGGCAGAGCTAAGTGCGTTTATTAATACGCACCTGGCCATGCTGTGCGACAAATCGTTGTCTGAAGCCCCTAAAGCGATTATTCAGCAAGAGCTTTGCAACGCCGAGTGGGCGCTCAAGCAGCAGATGGATGATATCGTGGCGCAATTTGACGCCATTGAGGATGCTTATTTACGCGAGCGCAAACACGACGTCATGCAGGTGGTGGAGCGCGTGATTAAAGTGTTACTTGGGCGCCACCAGCAAGCACCCGGCGACAAAAAACAGCAAGCAAAGCAAGAGCGCGCGATGATTCTGGTCGCACATGACATTTCACCGGCTGATGCGATTCAGTTCAAACACCACCAGTTTGCGGCCTTTATCACCGATGTTGGCGGGGTCACCTCACATACAGCCATTCTGGCGCGCAGCCTGAACATTCCATCCATTGTCGCCTTGCAGCGTGCGCGTGACCTGATTAATGACGGCGAGCTGATGATTGTCGACGGCATGCAAGGCGTTGTGATTGTCAACCCGGATCCCGAGGTGCTGGCGGAATACCAGCTTAAGCAAAACCAGTGGCAGTTGGCGCAACAAAAGCTGCAACGTATTAAAACCACCAAAGCCGTAACGGTTGACGGCATTGCCATCGACTTGCTGGCCAACATTGAAGTGCCGGAAGACGTAATCAGCGCCAAAGCATCAGGCGCAGCAGGCGTCGGTCTGTACCGGACCGAGTTTCTGTTTATGAACCGGGCGGACATGCCGGATGAGCAAGAACAGTTTGAGGCCTACCGTCATGTGGCAGAGGCGATGAAGGGCTATCCAGTGACCATCCGTACACTGGATATCGGCGCGGATAAGCAGCTCAACCCGGATGAAGTGGTCACTGCCACCAACCCGGCACTCGGCTTGCGCGCGGTGCGCTATTGCCTGTCAGAGCCCCATATTTTCCATACCCAGTTTCGGGCGCTATTACGTGCCTCGCATTACGGACAGGTGAAAATCCTGATCCCCATGCTGTCCAATCTGGCCGAGCTGCGCCAGAGCAAACTGCTGCTGCAACGGGCCAAGGAATCACTGCGCAAAGAAAACATTCCGTTCGATGAACAGATCAGCCTAGGCGGCATGATTGAAGTACCCGCTGCCGCCATCAGTGCCGAAGCCTTTGCCCAGGAACTCGATTTTTTGTCGATAGGCACGAACGACCTGATTCAGTACACGCTGGCGATTGACCGTGCTGACGATGCAGTGGCCCATTTGTACAACCCATTGCACCCGGCCGTACTCAAGCTAATCAACTGGACCATACAGGCGGCACAAAAATATCAAAAACCGGTATCGGTCTGTGGCGAAATGGCGGGCGACACCCGCCTTACCCGCTTGCTGGTCGGCATGGGCATGCGTCAGCTTTCCATGCACCCTTCGCATATTCTGAGCGTGAAATCACAGATTCTGCAAAGTGAAGAAGCGGTGCTCGGCAAGCAGGCGAAAAAGATTCTGTCACTGAGTGACCTGGACAAAATAGAACCGCTGGTCAATCGGCTGAATGGTACGCAGATGTAACGTTGCGCAGGTCAAAAAAGAGCCCTGCGTCAAGCCATGGCTATTGATTTAACAAAACTCATCACCATCATCAGAATATACAATCACTCAACCGCGAACATTTGGCTAATAATAAGCCTCTACCCAATATCGTGTATTTACCAAAGGATCACACTGTGAGCACCAACCCATTACTTGCTGTTGGCGGTTTGCCAAGATTTAATGAAATTCGCCCGGAGCATGTCTCCCCGGCGATTGACAGCCTGATTGCCGAAGGCCGCGCGCTGGTTGAACAATTGGCGACGGCACAGGCGACCCCTGACTGGCAAAATTTTGTGCAACCCATTGAAACTTTCTCGGAGAAACTCTCACGCAGCTGGGGGCCGGTCGGCCATATGAACGCGGTGGTCAACACCCCCGCGCTACGTGAAGCCTACAATGACAACCTGGCCAAACTGACTGACTTTTACAGCGATTTATCCCAGGATGAACGCCTGTATAACAAATACAAGGCCATTCAACACAGTGCCGAATATGCCACTCTGAATGCGGCGCAACGCACGATCATCGATCACGAGGTCCGTGGCTTTAAACTCGGCGGGGCGGAACTGCCAAGCGCCGAAAAAGCGCGCTTTAAAGAGATTGCTGAAAAGCTTTCCAGACTGGGTAGCAAGTTTGAAGAAAACATTCTCGACCACACCAACGACTTCAACCATGTGGTCACCGATGCCGCAGCACTTGAAGGCCTGCCGGACGACGCCCTGCAAGCAGCGGCTGAAGCGGCCAAAGAAGAAGGCAAACAAGGCTACCTGTTTACCCTGCACTTCCCGTCTTATATGCCGGTGATGCAGTATTGCGAAAATCGCGACTTGCGTGAAACGCTGTATCGCGCATATGTGACCCGCGCCTCCGAGTTTAGCCCCCCTGACGCAGATGGAAAACCAAAGTGGGACAACACCCATCTGATTGCTGATTTGCTTAAACTCAAGCAGGAAGAGGCCATGCTGCTGGGCTTTAACAACTATGCCGAGCTCTCACTCGCCACCAAGATGGCAGATACCCCGGCACAGGTGATCGACTTTCTCGATACTCTGGCGAAACGTGCCAAACCTTACGCCGAAAAAGACATGGCAGAACTGAAGGCCTATGCAGAAAAACTCGGCTTTGCTGACATGCAAGCCTGGGACGTGCCATACATCAGTGAAAAACTGCGCCAGGATAAATACGCTTTTTCGGATCAGGAAGTGAAGCAATACTTCCCCGAGGCGAAGGTACTGGCGGGTCTGTTCAAGGTGGTAGAAACCATTTTTGGTGTGCAAGTCAGAAAAGTCGATGCGCCGGTATGGCATCAGGATGCCAGCTTTTATGAAATCAGTGATCAGCAGCGCCAGCCGATTGCCTATTTTTATCTGGACCTCTATGCGCGCCAGAGCAAGCGTGGCGGTGCCTGGATGGACGAATGCATTACACGCCGCAAAACAGCCAATGGCATTGAACTGCCCGTAGCTTACCTGACCTGTAACTTCTCTGCCCCGGTCGGCGACAAACCCGCGCTATTCACCCATGACGAAGTGATTACCCTGTTCCACGAGTTTGGCCATGGCCTGCACCACATGCTGACGCAAGTCGATGAATACAGCGTATCTGGCATTAAAGGCGTGGAATGGGATGCCGTGGAACTGCCCAGCCAGTTTATGGAAAACTTCTGCTGGGAGTGGGATGTGTTGCGCCATATGACCCAACATATCGAAACTGGCGAACAATTGCCACGTGCGCTGTTTGATAAAATGGTCGCCGCCAAAAACTTCCAGGCCGGGATGCAGACCGTGCGCCAGATCGAGTTTTCATTGTTTGATATGCGCCTGCACAGCCAGTTTGACCCCGCTGGCAGCCAAACGGCCCTCGATGTCATCGAGCAGATTCGTGACGAAGTGGCGGTATTACGCCCCCCGAAATGGAACCGCTTCCCCAACAGCTTCAGCCATATTTTTGCCGGCGGATATGCCGCAGGCTACTACAGCTACAAATGGGCTGAAGTCCTCTCTGCCGACGCCTACAGCCTGTTTGAAGAAATGGGCGTACTGTCGCAGGAAGCCGGCAGCCGCTTTAAACAGGAAGTACTGGCGCAAGGCGGCTCACGTCCGGCCATGGAATCTTTCGTCGCCTTCAGAGGCCGCGCGCCGAGCATGGATGCCTTGCTCAGGCATAACGGCATGTCCAGCTAGCCATTTTCTGCCAAAGCCAAGTGCCGCGCACTTGGCTTTTTTGTTGGTTTTGCATAAGGTCTGCTATGCTATAGCTCACTGTTAACTTCGCTTTCAAGGATGCATCATGTCTCGTTTCTGTGTACTCATCTGTCTTGGTCTATGGATACCCCTGTCGTCGTTTGCCACAAGTGCTGCCGAGGATGACATTCAGGCCAAAACGGCCAATGGTGATGAAGTCGTGCTGCACTCCAACGGCTACTGGGAGTTTAAAGACAGTAAAAAGGCGGCTGAAGCCAAAGTCAAAGTCGAGCAGTTTGAACATGACAACAGTTGCCCACTGGGTATGCGACCAAGCTTTCTCGGCCTGGGGCGTTGCATTGCATTTGATGACCCGATTTTGAAACGGGGCTCGCTCAGCGGCAAGGGTCGATAACCGCCTGCCCAGCCAAATAGCCGACAACACATTTCCGGGCACTATAATGGGGCAAAAACCGGGTCCCGGTGTTTATTGAATCTTCATACTTAGTCCTTCAACACTGTCATTTTCCCGCTACAAAGCCCTTGAAAACAATAAGGAATGCTTGCGCAGCCTGATCGGGTATAAGGTTTGCTTATATCTATCCTTTACGCAATAAACTATCCTGAGAGCCATGATTAATTCCCTAGACTTCGCTCGCCACGGCGACAAACAAAACTCTGCCTTTTTTGAGGAGTACCTGCAAAAACTGCTGGAGGAGCGCGACCAGCTTGGGCTGACCGAGATGATTCACGAGATTGATGCATTGATGATTACGGTAGACCCGGATCATTCAATTCAATATATCGCCGAATTATCGCTGATGACGTCGTACCACTATCTGGTCACACTGGAGAGTGAAAAGCACTGGACGCATATTTTGCGCATTGACTTGAATTCACCTGACCTGCTGGTGCGTGAGGTAAAAGATCCTAACTTCAGGGGCATTTTTCGGGCGCTTAATGAAATCTACCCGGTGGGTGCGCGCAAACCCAATAGCCGCTATATGGGCGAAATTATTCGTGTCAGCAATATGCATGAAGTGGTCAAACTGCAAGAGGAGCGTGAGTTCAGGTTTTTCACACAGGATGAAGTGCGCAAGCTGGAGTTGCCGGGCAATGTAGCGATCAGCAAGCCTTCGCCGTATACACACAATATTGTCGGCTACATGAAGCGCGAGCCCAACGAGTTGCGCGTGTATGCACTGGGCATGAGCACCATACGCGCGGATGTACAGGCCGCGTACGAGGAGGCCAAAAACCTGCAAGCCAAGCTGCGTATTGATGACCTGATTTTACCGGTCGACCATCTGGCCACCCGTGTCTACAGTCAAAACCGCGAGGTGGCCATTCTGGAGTATTTGTCCTGGTCGAGTTACTTTTTCTGGGGCGCGTATAACATCTGGGATCAGAACTCTTCTACCAATGTCACCAAAAGCGTGCATGGCTTGCCGGAAACCAAAAGCCCGGCCAAGGTATTCACCGCCAACAATACGCCTTACTTTGTGAATCATCTGGAAAAACTGCCTTCCCCCACCGAGACCTTTGTGCGCAACTATGGGCCGCGCTTGCACCATGTGGCACTGTCAGTGAAGGATGGGACACGGGATGGCCTGGAAAATATCGAATTTGTGGTCAATGCCATTGCCAGTCAGGGCAAAGGCTTTTTGCTAGACGTGATCGGATCCAAGGAAGAAGGCCTCAAACAGATTTTCTCCAACGCCTCAGAGCATTCATCGCTGATTATTGAATATGTCCAACGCTATGACGGCTTTGATGGCTTTTTTACCCGAGATAATGTGGCCAAGCTGACGGAAGCCGCCGGGGTAGAAGAAGGCGTACTCGAACAGCAGGCCAGATTGAGCCAGAACGCCGGCAAATGAATACGCATTGCATCATCCCTGACTTATACTGCGCATTTGTTCAAGAGTCACAGGGAGTATGCAATGCATCACGAGTTCTGGCATGCGCGCTGGGAAAATAATCAGATCGGGTTTCATCTCGACGAAGCCAATCCTTTGCTGGTCAGGCATTTTCACCAGCTGGCGCTGACACCAGGCCAACGGGTATTTGTACCGCTCTGCGGCAAATCAATCGATATCCACTGGCTACTGGCGCAAGGTTACCATGTAGTGGGTGCCGAGCTCAGCACACTGGCGGTAGACGCCTTGTTTGAGTCGCTGGCAGTCATACCGGATGTACGCACGGAAGGTGCACTCACACACTATCATGCCGAGCACATCGATATTTTTAACGGCGATATTTTTGCATTGGGCGCCGCGCAATTAGGCCACATCGATGCCATTTACGACCGCGCTGCATTGGTGGCGCTGCCGCAAGAAATGCGCCAGCGCTATAGCCTGCATTTGAGAAAAATTACCGATCAGGCACCGCAACTGCTGGTCAGCTTTGAGTATGATCAATCACAACAGCCAGGACCGCCATTCAGTGTCAACGCGCAGGAAGTGAGCAGTCACTACAGCGCATTCTATACGCTGCGTTTGCTGGCAGACGATCCGCTGAGTGGCGGACTCAAGGGCAAGTGCCCGGCGCAAGAGCAGGTTTGGCTTCTCACCGCAAGATCACTGGCACATGCACAGTGAGCGCCCCCTAAACCACGACAGGCAAGCTGGTCGCACAGCCTGCCAGCTCGGCGTGGTTTTCCAGCCAGTGCTGCAAACTTTCAACCACCTGATGTGCCTGGCTACGCACCAGCGTACTCGGCTGTTTTAAATCAGGCACTACAATCACACGCAGGCCCGCGGCAATGGCGGCTTGCGCACCCAGTTCGCTGTCTTCAAACGCGATGCATTCTTCTGCCTGCAACCCGAGCTTGTCTAATGCCAACAAATAAATATCGGGGTTGGGTTTGCCGCGCTTGACCTCTTGCCCACTGGTCACATGTTGAAAGTAATCCAGCACGCCAGTGTGCGTTAAACGGTGCTCAATATGCGGAATAGGCGATGATGAGGCCACACTGCAAATCACCCCAGCCTCACGGTAATATTGTAGCAACTCAACCACGCCGCTTTTCAGCGGAAACACATGGTTACGCGCATCCAGAAAGGTGTTCAGGCCCGTAATCACTTGCTGCATAGGCTGCTCACCGCCCAATTGTTCCGCCATGATACGGCTGGAATCTGACCAGATACGTCCCACCAGCTCCACATACTGCGCCTGGGTATAGGCAATGCCAATGCGTTGAGCGGCTTCAATGCAACCCTGCATAATAATGCGCTCGGAATCGATCAGCAGACCGTCCATATCAAAAATGGCAGCTTTAATCACGGATGACTTTCAGGAAAATAATGTGCAGTGCACGCGGTCGAATACAGCCGTTATTTTACCGTGATTGCCGGGGTCTGGACCAAACAATTAAGCAGGTGGCCGCTGACAAAAATCCAGTCGTAACGACTGCAAGACTTCGCCAGAGTGCGCGGACTGCACATATACCATGGCGCCTGCTGCATCGCTTAACCATGCCTTATCCAGTAACAGCGCCTGTTGAACAGCCTGAGCTGCATTCAAGGTATAAGGCCCAAACCATTGCCTGACCACGGCATCGTGCTTGAGGACGCGGCCACTGTTTTCACCGGCCTTGACCGCCGTAGACAGGCCATCTGTATACAAGGCAATGTAGATATTGGCGGAGGAAGAGGCTAACAGTGCGCGTGCGGAGACCTGCAGCTTGAACTGCGTGGCGGAATGCGGCAACTGTTGCAGATCCAGATGCACCGGTGAAGGCACTTGCGCCAGTTGCTGGCTGAGCGCATGCAGACGCGCAGTATTCCATCCACGGAAATCCATGCCATTGAGTGTGAACTGCGGGGTATACACCACCGGGTTGGCGGTCACCTGCGCCTGCAAACGTTGCTTTTCACTGAATTGCGGCCGGCCGTAAGGATCCTTCCAGCCAAGACTGTCCCAGTAGTCAACATGGTATGCCAATATGTTCACGCCAGGGGCGCTCTCGTTCGCCGTACTTGCCTTCAGGCTGCTCAGCCACTGCTCGGCAGGCGGGCAACTGCTGCACCCCTGTGAGGTGTAGAGTTCCAGCAAAGGCGTCACGCTGGGGCCACTCCGGGCCTGACACTGCGTTGCTTCTGCAAACACGGAAGTGCTGAAAAACAAGATAGTGGAAAACAAGGCGCTAGAAAAAAAACCCAAGCCGCAGGCTATGCGCAACGCTGAACGGGATAGACAAATCATGACAGGCTCCGTAATCAATTAATACGGATTGGTCGCGGGTGAAGAAAATAACTTACAAAAAAGTCACCTGCCGTAAAGCGGTCAGATGCATTTATGCCGCCACGGTCGTCAACGGCGTCACCGTGACACTGACCTTGAGGTGTTGTTTGCCACCACCCAGCACCACCCCGCGCATGGGGGTCACATCATTAAAATCGCGTCCCCAGGCCACGGTAATATGCTCCTGTTGCACCATACAATTGTTGGTCGGATCAAAGTCAACCCAGCCATTCAGCGGACAATAGACCGATACCCAGGCATGCGAGGCATCGGCACCGACCAGACGTGGCTGACCAGCTGGCGGATGGGTAAGTATGTAACCACTCACATAGCGACAAGCCAGCCCCAGTGAACGCAATGCGCCTATCATCAGATGGGCAAAATCCTGGCATACCCCCCGTTTTCCGCGCAGTACTTCATCGAGCGGTGTTGCCACATCAGTGGCTTGCGGATCAAACTCAAACTCACGATAAATATGCTGCGTGAGCGCCATGACCGCCTCAAGTAATGGGCGATCCGGGGTAAAAGACTGGCGCGCAAAAGTGGCCAATGGCTCGCTGCACTTGACCTTGGAGGTGGAATACATAAAACCGGTAGCGTCAAGATGCTGCGTAGCCTGTGTGCGCAGCATCCATCTGACCTGCTCCCATGACGGGCCTTGTATCAACGCTGGAAATCTGGGGCGTGCTTGCAGTTCCACCGTAAATCGTGAAATGACCAGCAACGTTTGATGAGGTGCAAGAATGGTCAGGTAATCATTGCGGTTCCCCAAAAAGTCCAGACGTGAGGATTGCTCGGCTGGCACCGGCTCGCATAGCAGGGTATGCGCGAGACAATGTTGATACACTGTCTCGCGCGGGAGCATATGTAATAGCTGTTGCGACTGACTGACGGGGCTGTCGTATTGATATTTGGTCTGATGTTCCACTTGATAGCGCATGCAGCTGTTCCCTCTAATATCCAGATGATGCATGCATACTGGTATAGCTGAAAAAGCGCAAACTCAGGCGGTCTGACAAATGGAGCGTGACGGTATAGGTTTGATCCAGCCAGGCCGCCAGTGTCATGTTACCCGGCGCAAAGGTCTGATCGGGGTCAAGCGCCATCAGTGACTGCCAGCAATCATTGAGTTCGGTGGCGATGCCGCCGGCACTGTCCTGTGCATCCATTTCTTGCAGGTATTTCACCAGGCCTTTAATCTGGAACACAATCGAATTCGGGTTGTGCGCGTCAGTGAGCAGCAAGTCCAGCACGGGCAACCACTCGGGTTGCGAAGCATATCGCGCACGGTAAGTCACCAGATTATTGGTGACTTGTAACAACCACTCGAGATTGCTGTGTTGCGGCATTTCCAGCGCACGCGACAATAGCATGCACATAAACTGTAAACGCTCGATGCGTCGGCCCAGCGACATAAAGCGCCAGCCCAGATCACGCGTCATCCAGTCCATGGCAAAACCGGTGAGCGTGACGAAATGGTTAATCGCAAGCTCAATCTGCGACATCGCGTCTTGCAGGCTAGGGTGCGGGTGGCGCGTAATAAACTGGCGTGAAAGTTGATTCACGGTACGCCAGTGGTCGTTGGAAATACGCTCGCGCAGATTAAAGGCCTGTTGAAACAGTTGCTGCACACTGGTGGCCAGGCTGCTGGACTGCTGCGCAAATACGGCTTTAATCAGCAGCGGTTCGATTTCGTCATCTGACCATGGCTGCCACAGTACATCCTCGTCCTCCTCGTCGTCACCAGTGGGCAGCAAGGCAAACCACTGACACAAGCCCTGCATGGTCGGCCACTCACCCGCGCGGGCTTCTGCAGAGTAATCCAGCAAGGTACGGATGGTAGCCCGCAGCATGATGGCTTTTTGCAGATGGCGCACGCAGTAACGGCCATACCAGAACAGGTTTTCTGCCATACGACTGGACAGATAGGTGTTTTCACGCACCAGATCCTTGCTGGAAGTGGTTTTGCGCAGCAGGCTGAAAGGGGCCTGACTGTGTGAAGAGAGTACCCAGGTATCTTTGCTGGTCCCCCCTCGCTGCATGGTCACGACCCTATCATCTTTACCACTGGCCACACGCGCCAGCCCGCCCGGCATCACCGCATAGCCATTGGGTGTTGCAAATGCATAGACGCGTACACTCACCGCCAGCGAACTCAACTGTGGCTGGTGATGGCTGACCAGCACAGGGGCATGCGAAATATCCACGCGCTCCTGCGCAATATAATGGTCGGGCTGGGCACGTAATTTGGCGATCAATGTTTCTTTTTGCGTGGCGTTGAGATCTTCCCCAAAAATCGGTGAGGACTGTACTTGTGGATAGGCTGGCTTGATCACCAGAAAATCCAGATTGGCGATAACATACGCCAGTGCAGTCGGTTCGCCACACCACCAGGTGGCCACCGATGGCATGCGCAAGTCTTCACCCAGCAAGGATTGACAGAGGCCGGGTAGAAAACCCAATAGCGCGCCAGACTGCAACAAATTGGCGCCCAGCGCATTGGCAATCAGCACATGGCCGCATCGCGCCACTTCAGTCAGCCCTGCCACCCCCAGCAGGGATTCGGCATTGAGTTCCAGCGGATCACAGTAGTCATCATCAATCCGGCGCACAATGGCATGCACCGGTTGCAAGCCCGCAATAGTTTTCAGCCAGACCACGCCATTGCGCACCGTGAGGTCACTGCCCTGCACCAGCGGATAGCCGAGATAGCCCGCCAGAAAAGATTGCTCATGATAGGTTTCGTTATACGGCCCTGGCGTCAGGATAACCACCAGTGGTGGCTCACCCGCGCCCAGCGGCGTAATGCCGGGCACAGCCGCAGCCTGCCGTGCAGCCACACGATGCCCCCAGTGCGCCAGACTGTCGCGCATGCTGGCAAAAAACCCGCTCAGGCGTTCAATATTGAGGTCGCGGAACAGCTCGGGAAATGCGCTGGAAATAATGGTACGGTTTTCAAGCGCATACCCTGCGCCAGTCGGTGCCTGCGTGCGGTCTGACACCACCCACCATTGCCCATTCGGCGCACGGGCAATATCGACGGCATAACTGTGCAGCGCGACATCGTCATCATGCGACATGCCCACGCAAGGCGTTAAAAATCCGTTATGGCCGTAAATCAGGCCAGGAGGCAACTGGCCGCTGCTCAGCAGTTGTTGCGGACCATAGATATCCAGCAAAATCTGGTTGAGTAAAGTCGCGCGCTGGGCCACTGAAGCAGCAATATGTTGCCACTCTTCTTGCGGAATGATCAGCGGCAACACATCCAGATCCCACGGGCGTTGTACGCCATGCGTATCGGCATAGACATTGTAAGTCACGCCATTGTCACGGATTTGGCGTTGCACCGCCTCGATACGCTTGCGCATCACTGCGGGCTCTTCATGCTGTAACTGCTCAATCATCGCCTGCCAGTGCGGACGTGACGAACCTGCGCTATCCAACAATTCGTTGTAGCGATCAGAAAAATAAAGTTGATTGAGCACAGGCTGCATACCTATGCTAGTTTAAATGGCTTGCCAGCGCAGGTCTAGGGTCAATGGAAAACGCGGATTGGCAACCTCCGGTTTAACCTCGACTTTGCCTGGCGTATGCCCGTGCGCCCAAAAGCGGGTAAAGCGTCTGGCCTCGGCCTCATTGGCGTTGATCGGAAACGTGTTGTAATTACGTCCGCCGGGATGCGACACATGGTAAGTGCAGCCGCCCAGCGATTTTTGGCTCCAGCTATCCACCAGATCAAACACCAGTGGCGCTTGCACCGGAATGGTAGGATGCAAGGCAGACCAGGGGCTCCAGGCGCGGAAGCGGACGCCTGCCACATACTCCCCCGCCTGACCGGTAGGCTGCAAAGGCAACGGACGGCCATTACAGGTCACCACATGGCGCCCATCGGTAAGGCCACGCACGCGCAATTGCATACGTTCAACCGATGAATCCACATAGCGCGCCGTGCCACCGCCAGACATTTCCTCGCCCAGCACATTCCACGGCTCTATCGCCTGCCGCAGCTCCATTTCTATCCCGTGATAAGCGGCCGTGCCATAGCGCGGAAAACGAAACTCGACAAAAGGCTCAAACCAGCGTTTTTCAAAGGCATAGCCTGCCTCGCGCAAATCGTCCACCACGTCGGCAATGTCTTGCGCCACAAAATGTGGCAGCATCCAGCGGTCGTGCAACTCGGTGCCCCAATGCACCAGTTTTCCGGTGTAGGGCGTTTTCCAGAAACGCGCCACCAGCGCACGTAACAGCAGGCTTTGTAGCAAACTCATGCGCGCATGCGGCGGCATTTCAAAAGCACGAAACTCCACCAGCCCCAGCCTGCCGGTCGGACCATCCGGCGAATACAGCTTGTCAATCGAAAACTCGGAACGGTGGGTATTGCCGGTCAAATCGACCAGCAAATTACGCAACAACCTGTCCACCAGCCACGGCTGCGCACTCTCCTCGCCAGAAGGCAAGGCTTTTTCCATTTGCTGAAAGGCAATCGCCAGCTCATATAAGTTGTCATCGCGCGCTTCGTCCACCCGCGGTGCCTGACTGGTGGGCCCGATAAATGTCCCCGAAAACAGGTAAGAGAGCGCAGGATGGTTTTGCCAGTAGGTAATCAGGCTGCGCAGCACATCGGGGCGACGCAACATCGGGCTGTCGGCGGCCGTGGCCCCGCCCAGTGTGACATGGTTGCCACCGCCGGTGCCGGTATGTCGTCCATCCAGCATGAACTTCTCAGTGCCTAGTCGACACAAGCGCGCCTCTTCGTACAACACGCTAACGTTCCCCACCAACTCCTTCCAGGTATTGGCCGGGTGAATATTCACCTCGATCACGCCGGGATCCGGCGTCACACTCAGCAGCTTCAGGCGACTGTCGCGAGGCGGTGTGTAACCCTCTAGCCGCAATTTGAGATTTAAATCGCTGGCGGTTTGTTCGATGGCATTGAGTAAATCCAGATAGTCTTCGAGACGGGTGACAGGTGGCATAAAGACATGCAAACGGCCCTCGCGCACCTGCACGCACAATGCGGTGTGCACCACTTCACGCGCAAGCGGTTGTGTGGTTTTGTGCTTGCTGCGCACCGCGGGGGTATTGGCGGCCTTTAGCGGTGCCTGCTGTTCGAAAGGGTCCACTGGAAAAGCAGGTTCAACATCCTCAGGCAATTGCCATGGCAATGAAGCCAGCGGCAAACGCAACCCCATTGGAGAATCGCCGCCTAACAGGTATAAATGCTCACGCCGTAACGGCCACTTGCTGGTCAGCCACTCGCCGGCAGGTTTTTCTTCATCTGGCTTGAGGGGCATCACAAACCCCACCACGGCCTCCAGCCCGCTATTGAGCACATTGGCCAAGCGCTTGCGCTCTGTGCTGTCTTTTAAATTGACCTTGAGCGGGTCGATATTTTCTGGCAACTGCTGCTCTTGTTGCACCAGTGTCATGACATCTTCATAGGCAGCAATCACGCAGGCTTTGGGAAAGCCCAGCAGATCGGCCAGATGCATGACAAACCGTTCCGCCTCGGCTACGCCGTATCCTTCAGATTTTCCATCAGGCGAGAACAGACTGGCATCGTGCCAGACAGGCAGACCATCCGGCCGCCAGTACATATTAATGGCCCAGCGCGGCAGCGGTTCACCCGGATACCATTTCCCCTGTCCATAATGCACAAAACCATTGTCGGCAAAATCAGACTTCAGGCGCAGGGCCAACTCCCCCGCCAGTTGTCGCTTGTGCTCACCCAGGGCTTCGGTGTTCCATTGCGCCCCTTCCATATCATCAATTGAGACAAAGGTCGGCTCGCCACCTTGCGTCAACCGCACATCGTGTGTGTGCAAGTCCACATCCACTTGATCACCCAAGCGGAGAATCGCCTGCCAATCTTCTTCGCTGTAAGGTTTGGTGACACGAGGGTCTTCGTGTATCCGCGTCACGGCCATTTCATGCGTGAACTCGACTTCAGCGATATCGGTAAAGCCGGTCACCGGCGCTGCCGAAGAGGGAATGGCAGTACAGGCCAGTGGAATATGGCCTTCTCCGGCCAGCAGGCCGGAAGTCGGATCCATCCCGACCCAACCGGCACCGGGAATATAGACTTCGGTCCAGGCATGCAAATCTGTAAAATCAATGTCAGTGCCACTGGGGCCATCCAGCGCGGCCACATCGGCCTTGAGCTGAATCAGGTAACCGGACACAAAGCGGGCTGCCAGACCCAGATGACGCATGATTTGTACCAGCAACCAGGCCGAATCACGACAAGAGCCTGTGCGTTTTTGCAGGGTTTCTTCGGCGGTTTGAATGCCGGGCTCCATGCGCACCAGATAGCCGATATCTGCCTGCAAGCGCTGGTTAACCGCGACCAGAAAATCCACAATCCCCGCTTCAGGCTTGACCAGCGCCTCGCGCATGCTGACCATCCATGCGGCCAGCAAAGGTCCTGCAGGCTCTGCCTGCAAATAAGCGGTCAGCTCAAAAGCCTGCTGCTCGGTATATTGAAACGGATAGTACTCGGCAGATTTTTCCACAAAAAAATCAAACGGATTAATCACCGTCATGTCTGCCACCAAATCGACCGTGAACTCCAGCTCACGCACCATTTCGGGGAATACATAGCGGGCAATATAGTTGCCGTAAGGGTCTTGCTGCCAATTGATAAAGTGCTTGTCTGGCTTGACGGATAAGGAGTAGGACAAAATCGGCGTACGCGCATGCGCAGCAGGTTTCAGGCGGACTTCATGCGGCGAGAGTTTAACCAGACGGTCAAATTGATAACGGGTGCGATGATGCAAAGCAACACGAATAGCCACTACAACTCCTTGGTAAATTTATTGTTATAGTGACTGGGGATGCAGGAAATATGCCAATGCACTGGCTGGCCTGCAAATAAAACGTATATTCAGCAAGACGGTATTGCCCTGCCAAACATCGCTCGGCACAAACTTATATGCCGCGCGTTAACAATGCGTCGAGTTAATCATGGACCAAGAATAACACATCGCGTACACACTAGCTTTCCGGGTTGATCTCATCTTGCGTGGCCTGCAGCGCTTTGACAAACTCGCCAATCTCCCACTCACAGCCGCCACACCCGGAAAGCGCCCCCGAATACCGCGAAATGGCTTCAATATTTTTGCCCTGCATGACCAGGTCATAAATCATGCCGCGGGTGGTGCCGCTGCATGTGCACATCACCTCGTCAATCACAGCCTCTTCTGGATTATTCATATCGGTCTCGGAAACTGGAAATCATGCAAAACGGCATACCCCCATATGGCGTATGCCGCATATAAGGAAGTTCTCGGATGTATGCGGCCAGCGCAACATATGCCGCGCAGCATGACACCCTTATTTCAATTTGCCCAACTGCGCCTGCAGTTTTTCCAGATTGGCGCTGAACTCGGCGAGACGGGCTTTTTCCTGCTCAACCACGGCGGCCGGGGCACGGGCGACAAAGCTTTCATTGCCCAATTTGCCATTGGCCTTGGTAATTTCACCTTGCATTCGGGCGATTTCCTTGCCCAGGCGCTCTTTTTCAGCCGCCACATCAATCTCGACTTTGAGCATGAGTTTGAAGTCACCCGCCAGCATCACGGGCGCATCGGCCTCTGGTAGTTCGCCCACAATCTCGACGCTTTCCAGCTTGACCAGTGACTTCAGGTAAGGCGCATACGCCGCCAGTTGCGCGGCATCGCCAGCAGCAATCAGCGGCACTTTGGCCGCAGGTGAAATGCCCATCTCGCCACGCAGGCTACGGCAGGCTTCCACTGCATTTTTCAGTGTGGCGACCCATGCTTCAGCCTGCTCATCGATTTTTTCCAGATCGGCTTGGGGGTAGGCCTGCAACATGATGCTTTCGGTGCCGCGCGACTTGTCTTTCAGTTCGGTCATCGGGGCGATGGTTTGCCAGATTTCTTCGGTAATAAACGGAATGATCGGATGCGCCAAACGCAAAATGGTTTCGAGTACGCGCAGCAGTGTACGGCGCGTCGCACGTTGCTCAGCCTCACTGCCGCCCTGGATTTGTACCTTGGCGATTTCCAGGTACCAGTCGCAATACTGGTCCCAGACAAACTCATAGATGGCCTTGGCGGCCAAGTCAAAGCGGTAATCGTTAAATGCACGTTCGACTTCGGCTTCGGTGCGTTGCAGCAGGCTGACGATCCAGCGGTCTGCCTGGCTGAATTTACGGCCACCAGCCTCGCAACTCTCGGCGCCAAAACCGTTATCCTGGGGCGTTCCATCCTCTTTCTGGGTGTTCATCAACACAAAGCGCGTGGCGTTCCACAGTTTGTTGCAGAAGTTTCGGTAGCCATCACAGCGTTGCAAATCAAATTTGATATCCCGGCCGGGGCTGGCCAGTGCGGCAAAAGTAAAGCGCAATGCATCCGTGCCATACGCAGCAATGCCTTCGGGGAATTCCTTGCGCGTGCGCTTCTCGATTTTTTCCGCATCTTTGGGGTTCATCAGGCCCGTGGTGCGTTTTTTGATTAAATCATCCAAGCCAATACCGTCAATCAGGTCTATCGGGTCCAGCACATTGCCCTTGGACTTGGACATTTTCTGGCCTTCGGCATCACGGATCAGGCCATGCACATACACATGCTTGAACGGGATTTTGCCGGTCAGATGCTTGGTCATCATCACCATACGTGCGACCCAGAAGAAGATGATGTCAAAGCCGGTAACAAGCACGCTGGAAGGCAAATATTGTTGCAAGGCCTGATTCTGCGCGTCGATGGCGTTATCACCAGTCCAGTCCAGCGTCGAGAACGGCCACAGGGCGGAGGAATACCAGGTATCCAGTACATCATTGTCACGCATCAAGTTGCCGCTGTATCCATCTTTGGCGGCCATGGCTTTCGCTTCGGCTTCATCATGCGCCACATACACCTGACCACTGTCACCATACCAGGCCGGGATTTGATGACCCCACCACAACTGGCGTGAAATACACCAGTCTTGAATATTGTTGAGCCACTGGTTGTAAGTATTGACCCAGTTTTCTGGGTAAAACCTAATTTGACCATCAGCCACCACTTCCAGTGCTTTTTCGGTAATGCTCTTGCCATCTATACCCGGTTTGCTCATGGCAACAAACCATTGGTCGGTGAGCATGGGTTCAATCACCACGCCAGTACGGTCGCCACGTGGCACTTTGAGTTTGTGTTTTTCGATTTTGACTAAATAACCTTGGGCTTCTAAATCGGCAACGATTTGCTTGCGAGCATCAAAACGGTCTAATCCTCTATATTTCGTTGGAATTAAATTTACCGTTCTTTCACCCATTATAGGTCTTGGATTTGCCTTAATACCATCTTGGTTAGGAGCTATGTTTTTATTATGCTCAACGAAGTCATCAAATATGTCAGCTTTTACCTTGCCATCCAATGTTAGTATGCTAATTGGCTTTAAGCCATGACGCTGCCCCACCGCATAGTCATTAAAGTCATGCGCAGGCGTCACTTTCACCACCCCTGTACCAAATTCTTTATCAACATATTCATCTTGGATAATTTGAATTGGTTTATCACATAAAGGTAGCTTTACAAATTTACCTACCAAGTGTTTATAGCGCTCATCTTCAGGGTGAATCATTACAGCCACATCACCCAGCATGGTTTCAGGTCGAGTTGTAGCCACGGTTAAATGCGTTAATCCTTTAACTGTATCTTGCTCCACTAAAGGATAGTTGATATGCCACATAAAGCCATCTTCTTCTTCCTGCACCACTTCGAGGTCAGACACGGCGGTGCCCAGCTTGACATCCCAGTTGACCAGGCGTTTGCCACGGTAAATCAGGCCTTCGTTGTACAGGCGCACAAAGCTCTCGGTGACCACTTTGTTGAGGCCTGCGTCCATGGTAAAACGCTCGCGGCTCCAGTCAGGTGAAGTACCCAGACGACGCATTTGTTTGGTGATGCTGCCGCCAGAGTATTCTTTCCATTCCCAGACTTTTTCGAGGAATTTTTCGCGGCCGAGGTCGTGGCGGGAAATGCCTTGCGCATCGAGCTGGCGCTCGACCACAATCTGCGTAGCAATACCGGCGTGGTCGGTGCCCGGTTGCCACAGCGTGTTGTCACCACGCATGCGGTGGTAGCGGGTCAGTGCGTCCATAATGGTCTGGTTAAAGCCATGGCCCATATGCAGCGTGCCGGTGACGTTGGGCGGGGGCAGCAAGATACAGAAGTTGTCCTGCACTTCGGGGTTCATGCCGGCGGCGTAATAGCCTTTGCCCTCCCAGAATGCATACCACTGGCTTTCAATGGCTTTGGGGTCAAAGGATTTGGCGAGTTCGCGGGGTGTTTGGGCGTTTTGTGTAGAAGTAGTCATGCGCGGGATTTTACCACAGGCGACCGCTTCATCTGGTGCTCACCGGCGTGCTGCGCTAGTCCTGTCATATTTAATTCACCGTGAACGATTAATTTAAACAGGATTTTTTCATTCTGGAGCGTTGAGATGACTTTTAAATTAGCCGCCATGACTGTGGCGATTTCCCTGGCTTTACCTTCACTGGCGCATGCCAGCCCTTCATTGATTGCGTTAGGCACCTTGTCTGGCAGCACTGATTTATCCTCTTTTTCTGGCATGCTTGAAAATGGTGTAGACCAGCAAAACGTATTGGGCGGTATGGGTTCAGGCCTGGCCTGGGCCGGTGGCAACACCTTCCTGGCATTGCCTGATCGCGGCCCCAATGCTGCCACCTACAATCCGCTGGTAGACAACACCACCTCTTATATTTCGCGCTTTCAAACCTTGAAGCTCGACTTGACTCAGACATTCAATGCAGGCAGCTACAGTTACAGCCTGACCCCAACCCTCACCGGCACCACACTGCTTTACAGCAACACGGCCCTCAACTATGGCACTGGTGCAGCAGGCACGGGCGCTGTGGGCGGTAACAACTACACCTTGGGTAGCGGCGCCACCATCAACGCAGGTAAATATTATTTCAATGGCCGTTCTGACAACTTTTTAGCAGGCAGCAACTCCAGCAACCCCGATAATGGCCGTTTCGACCCGGAGGCGATTCGTGTGTCTAATGACGGCAAAAGCGTGTACATCAGTGATGAATATGGCCCGTATGTGTACCAGTTTGACCGTGCAACAGGGGCAAGAACCAATGTCTACAGCTTGCCTGCTGCCTTTACTGCAAACAATCTGAGCAGCCAGGGCGCCAATGAAATCAGCGGCAACAGCAGCGGCCGCGTGGCCAACAAAGGCATGGAAGGTCTGGCGATTACGCCTGATGGCACCACACTGGTCGGGTTTGAGCAAAGCCCGCTGATTCAGGATGGCGGTGATGGTGGCCGTGCCAACCGCCTGGTGACAATAGACACACAAACCGGCGCCACCAAGCAGTATGTATTTGATAACTATCTGTCGGAAAAAAGCAAATCCTACAATAGCAGCGAGATTCTGGCCGTGAATGACCATACCTTTCTGGTGCTGGAACGCGATGGCAAAGGGCTGGGCGACGACTCCAAGGCCGATGTCAAACGCATCTACAAGATCGACTTGAATGATGCCAACGGTGACGGCGTCAGTGGCGATCAGGCGGTGGATATCGGCGCATTGAATGGCGGTGCAGGCATTAGCGGCCAGGCCAACCTGTTGGGCTATGCCGTACAAAAAACATTGTTTCTTGATTTGAAATCTGCGCTGACTGCGGCGGGCATTGCCAATACCAATATCCCGTCAAAACTGGAAGGCATAACCTTCGGGCAAGATATTACCGAAGGTGGCGTGCTTTACCATACATTATACGTTGCGAATGACAATGACTTCCTGCCGGGCACGTCTGGCACCAACAATTTTTTTGTGTTCAAGTTTACCGATGCGGACCTGAATGGCAGCGTATTTACCAACCAGGCGATCACCGCATCGGCTGTGCCAGAACCTGAAAATGCAGCGCTATTGCTCACTGGCCTGGCGTGCATTGCCGGGGTTGCACGCCGACGCAAACAGCACGCTTAACGGGTTTCTGATTTTAAGTAGCACATATAGACAGCATGGCGCAACCCATGCTGTTTTTTATTGTGATCTGGCGGTTGATTTAACCGTTTTCTGTCTGCTGCATGATGTCAGGCCCGGCCTTTTTCCAGTAACGGCTAAAGCGCATGAGGTCATGCGACTCTAATACCCTGGCCGTGAGCGCAGGTTCGGTTTGCCACTCTACCGGCCAGCCAGCAACCGCCTGTTTCAGCAACGGTTGCGGTGTCTCTTGCGTGACGATGCTGCTGGCACCCAGGTGACTGAATACCTCGGCTGTATTGCCTGCCCAGGTCTCTACATTGGGCATTTCTACCAGGCAATCGGCCATAAACTGCAGGCGTTTGCGCGGCCAGTGGCCGTATAGCTGCGGGTCGAACACAAAGACGCTTGGGCGGCCATCGGTTTGCAAAGGATGGGTGGGCGATAGGATTTCATCGTGCACCCAGATCATGGCCTGGCTACCTGCACTAGACATGCGCCGCGCCGGAGGTGCTGTAAGCGTAGATGCTTTGCTTGAAGCCTCAAGCATGATGGGCGTGGGTACCGCATCGGGCGTAAACAGGGTGTGCTCCAGCGTGGCATAGTCGGCATCAAACGGGCAGCGGACTTTGCACTGCTGGCAATAGCGCTCACCGCCAAATTGCTGCATGCTTTCACGATTGAAGAAATACGGCTTGTGGCTAAAACTGGACGCCACCCATTGCCAGGAAAGATGGTTGGAGGCCAGGTTACCATCCAGCAAAAGCGCCTCGAACCAGTCCGCGGCCTCACGCCAATCCACTTTGAGCCAGTGTACCAGGTAGGCGGCAAACCACATGCGGGCATGGTTATGCACATACCCATCGCGCACCAAGTCACGCACCACTTCGTCCATACACACCAGGCCGGTGATGCCCTGGGTGACATACGCAGGCAACGGGCGCTGGCCCAGCGGCACTTTTGGCACCTCCATTTCGTGCAAAATGGCCTCACCATAGCGATGCCACACCTGCCGGAAATAGGCATGGTAAGCCAGCTCAGAAACCAGCTTGGCTGAGGCGGCGCCAAACCGCGTCAAGATGTCGCTGATCACCTCCTGCAAGCTGAGGCAGCCATGGCGGATATAAGGCGATAAATGGGTCACCGCCCCAGACAAATGATTGCGTGTCCTGGCGTAGGCCTGCGCATCTGCGGCGGCTAGCAGGGCCAATGCAGCAGCGCGACCGCCCTGCCATTCTGCGCCCAGGTCCGGCCCGGCCGCATCTGGAAACAGCGTGTCGATTTGCTGCAGGCGCTCCTCACGTGCAGTGGCGAGTTTGATATGCGTTATGGTTTTCATCACACACCCTTTTGATTCAACTAATGATACTATGGCCTGCAAATTTAGTAAGGAAGGATTCGCGCATGAACACGCTTTGGTGGTGGTGTGGCCTGGGCCTGGTGCTGTTATGCCTGGAAATGACGAGCGGTACCCTGTATTTTTTATGGTTAGGCATTGCGGCCCTCGTGATGGCCATACTCTGTGGCGTGTTTCCCGACATGCCGCTGGCTTTGCAAGCGTTGAATTATGCAGTGTTGTCTGCCATTGCACTGGCAGCCATGCGTAAATACGAAAAACACCGGCCTTCCATGCGTATCGGGCAGGCGCAAGGTGAAGAAATTGGCCGTGAAGGGGTGGTCATTGTCGCCATCGCCCCACAACAGCCTGGCAAAATCCGTTTTAGCCAGGGGGTGTTGGGCAGCAAAGAATGGACTGCCTATGCGGATACGCCGATTGCCGCAGACCAGGCCGCCACGATTGTGGCGGTAGAGGGTAACAGCTTGCGCGTAGCCCCGCGCTAAACATTTAGTTCGCACTATTTATCACAGGGAGTGGTTATGACCGGAGTCAGTTTTATTGTTATTGTGTTGGTGGTGATCGCCATTATCAAAGGCGTGCGTATCGTGCCGCAGGGCGAAGAGTGGGTCGTTGAACGGCTGGGTAAATTTGCGGGCATCCTGACACCAGGCCTGCATGTGATTAACCCGATTTTCAGCAATGTCAGCTATAAAGTTACTACCAAAGACATCATTCTGGATGTGCCAGAACAGGAAGTGATTACCCGTGACAATGCGGTGATTTTGGCAAATGCAGTGGCCTTTATCAAAGTGACCAATATTGAGCGCGCCGTCTATGGTATTGAAAACTTCAGGGAAGCCATGCGCAATATGGTGCAAACCAGCCTGCGTTCGATTATCGGCGGCATGGACTTGAATCAGGCCCTGACTTCGCGCGACCGCATCAAGGCCGAACTGAAAGAGGCGATTGCCGACGAGGCGCTGGACTGGGGCCTCACTGTAAAAAGTGTTGAAATTCAGGATATCAAACCCTCGAACAACATGCAGGAGGCCATGGAGCGGCAAGCTGCCGCAGAACGTGAGCGTGTGGCCGTCGTCACCGAGGCCGAAGGCGCCAAACAATCGCTGATTTTAAATGCCGAGGCCAGACTGGAAGCCGCACGCAAAGATGCCGAAGCACAAATGGTGGCGGCCAATGCCTCTGCCGAAGCCATTAAAATGATCGCTGAGGCGGTGAAAGAAAACAACACCTCAGCCACCTTCCTGCTGGGTGACCGCTATATCCAGTCACTGCAAAAAATGGCCGACTCCAGTAACAGTAAATTGGTGGTGTTGCCGGGTGACATCGTCAGTGCTGTCAAAAATCTGGTCGGCGGAAAGTAATTAACGTTAAATTCTCTGCCTGACTGCCGTGTCAGGCAGGCGGATTTCCACACACTTTGCACGCCGGATCTTTCGACAATCTGATCGTCCGCCACTCGGCCGTCAACGCATCCAACAGTAACAGCCTGCCCTGCATGGTCTGGCCGATATGCAATAACAGCTTGATCGCTTCAGCCGCCTGCGCCGTGCCTATCATGCCTACCAGTGGCGCGAAAACCCCATTATCGGCACAGCGCAAGGCCTGGTCATCGCCCACATCTGGATATAAGCAGTGATAGCAGGGCGTTTCAGCATGCCTGAAATCAAACACACTGAGCTGCCCCTCAAAACGAATGGCGGCGCCGGAGATCAGCGGCTTCTGTGCGGCAAAACATAGCCGGTTCAAGGTGTACCGGGTTTCAAAATTATCCGAGCAGTCAATCACCACATCCGCTTGTGCAATCAATGCGGAAAATACCTCTGGCGTCGCGCGTGTAGTCACTGTCTGGACCGCCACGTCAGGATTAAGCTGCGCAAGCGTGACCTTGGCAGATAAGGCTTTATTCATGCCTACCGAGGCGGTGGTATGTACGATCTGCCGTTGCAGATTGGTCAGATCCACCTGGTCAAAATCACAAATGGTCAACCTACCCACACCGGATGCTGCCAGATACAGGGCGACTGGCGCACCCAGCCCGCCCGCCCCCACAATCAGCGCATGGCTTTGCGTAAGCGTCTCCTGACCTGCATATTCAATTTGCGGCAACATAATATGCCGACTGTAACGTAACAATAATTCGTCTTGCATACACTTTCCGTGGTTATGGCAGGCGCTGCGCCTGCACCATGGTGGCAATCAGCACCTTGGGCGAGAGCATGACCAGCACATCATCGTACACAGAGCCGGCAGCATGCTGCTGTGACTGATCGACAAAACTGGTGTCGCCATCTGCATTTTCAATTTCTGCGGCAGATTGAGCGGTGGCCATGGCATAAGCTTGCCCAGCCCCCGATTGTATGCCACCCAGCCCGTTTTCGCCATGCGACAGTACAATGGCAACAGGTCGGCTGGGGATACTGGTTGTGGCCCCGGTTTCTCCGCTGACCTCTATGCCACTGGCATTTTCGGCATGACTGATGGTGAACCGCACACCATGATGAGTAAACGTGCTATCTGCCCGATAGCGAAAAAAACGGCCCCAAGCATCTGTGGCTGGCACACTCAATTGCTGCCATGGCAACACGCCTTCATCTTTGTGACAGCTTTGGTTAGCCAATACATTTTCCCAGCCATCCGGTGGCATATCCGTATCCGGGCACGGCAGATAATGCATGATCACCGCATGCCCGAGCAATGCCTGCTGCGCGATTTGCAGGCGCTGCTCGGTCTCACGGTAAGCCGCTTGCGACAGATGCATACGCAGTGGTGTGATTAGCCAGCCACTCAGCAAGCTTAAAATCACCACGGCAATTGCGAGCTCCAGCAATGTAAAACCTTGCAGCATCTGCCTGCCATTGAACCGTGTGCGGCGTTGAGCACTGGCTGGCGCTTGATCATATGCATTGCTCATGGCGCAATCACCGTATCAATGCTGTCGTTGGCTACTGCGGTGGACAATGCCACCGTACCCGGCGCCAAAGACTGAAAGGTAGCCGCTTCAACATAATGGGCAAGCACGCTTTTTTCAGCCGCTGTTTGACGCGATTGTCCAGGCAACGGCTCTCCGGCGACCACCAGTTGCGCGCCACCAGCGTGCGGCCAATAAAACACTTGCTCACGCCAGCCATTTTGCTGAAACCAGTGGTGAGTGGCATCACCATCCAGTATATGTTGTGCTGCCAGCGGCCAATGTGCCTGATAATCCAGCGGGAAACGCCCAATAGAAGAGGCAGATGACAAACAACTGCCCGCACTCAGGCTGGATTTTCCCAAACAGGCAGAATCTGTGATCTCGGCTGGCGTTGGCAATATGCTGCAAGACGAGGCGTTACAATTCAAGGCGCGCTTCAATTCAAACATGACCTGTTGCTGCATTGCTCGATGCATCCGCGTTGCGGTGACTGGCCACACAATATCATTAAAATTGCCCGATGGTTGCGCTGCGACAAACCCGAGAGTGCTGGCTTCAATTGCACCAGCATTGTCTAACGTGGCAGCCATATCCAGATAGTTTTTAGCAATATCACTTTGTTGCGGCTTACGCTGTTGCAACCAGCCATCACTTCTGGTCAACGGTTGCATGGGTGCAATTAATACTGCCACAACCGCCTGTACTTGAGGGATGTCCAGTGCGGGAAACTCTGCATTCAGTACATACCAGCTTCCAGGTGCCTCTGTATTTAAAGGCAGTACCCGCGGATTATTTTTATAGGCCTCCGAAACGGCATACCATAGACGCTCGCCACTTGCATCGCGCACATCGCCTAATCCCAATGTTTTCCATGGCAATCGTCCAAGGCGAGTACCCACTCCGCTACAACTGCTTTCTGCAACACCATCATTGTTTCGGTCAGGGCAGGGTAAATCTCCGGGGCGCGGGCAATTTAATGCACATTGCGTGGTCCCCAATGGCTGCATGGCATAGGCCAGCAAGGCTTGCTCAGCGTTAGCAAGCATGGTCAATGTTTGCAGTCTGGCCTGCTGCTTGGGGTTTCTGGCAGATAAAACATTGCTCAGGGTAAGTAGCATCGCAGTTGAAAGCATGAACAACAGGATCCAGACAACGACACCGTTTTGCATGTCACGGGATACGCTCACCGCGCCTCGCTTTGCGTTGACTCGTCAAAGGGCAAATGCATCCAGTGCAACAAGCATTGCGACTCAACTGCCGTTTGATTGTCGGACAAAATCCACGTGCACTCTCTGACAATCAGGGCTTCAGCATAATATTCCTGTAATTGCTGCAACCATTGCAGCAATTCAGCTTCATGCATACCAACACTGGAAATCACCGCAGGCGTGATCTGCAATCCCAAAGGCGCTGGCAAGCGTGGCGCTGGCCAATGTTGGCTAGCATCATACAAAGTACTCTTCAGTGTATAACGCACATGTGGTAATCGAGATACTTGCTGTATCTGATAAGTGGCATCTTGCCAGGCTAGCGGGTCAGCGGTTGCGCTGAGGCCAATTTCCCGCCAATGCTGTGCGCGCTGCTGATAAAAGGTATACAACTGCCCGTGTTGCTGCGTCTGGCGAGTATGCGCCTGTTGTTGCAGCAGATGTACATTCAGCTGCACCAGTTGCTGCCTGGTTCCCAGCAAGCGTTGCAGAGCAACAACATTGCCAGCCACAGCGAGCAATGTAACCAGCAACCAGATACCCAGTGGCCAACGTAATGCAACCAACACCGAATGCCCGCTCATGGTAACCTTTTGACGGAAATCTCCACTGCCTCAGACGACGCTAGTAATACATGTAATCGCCGCCTGACAGAAACAGTTTTCCGGGGTAAACGGGTATCGCCTTCAGCAGAAACCTCCGGCATATCTGGCTTGACCAAGCCTGATGTCATCTGCATGAAAGTCGGTTGCGCGCCTAGTGTAGCCAGCAGCATCTCCCACTCTTGCTGTGCATCTTCGGTGGAAATACCTTCGCGCTTTACAAAATCAAGCCATGCCTGTTCTTGCCAACCGGTTGAAGCAACGGGTTGCCCTTTTTCTTGCGGGCCATATTGCCATTGCACTTTGTGCAACTGCCAAGCTTGCATGTTTGTACAGGCTTGTTGCAAAGCTTGCATTAAATGTTGCGGCGTGCGTTGTGCGACAACCAGTGTTTGTGCAGCATCCACCAGCGCTTGCATACCTGGCAGGTCCTTATCGTTGAAGGCTCCAACAGGGCTATCCGTTACCGAAATATTTAATGGTTGTTGATACGTAACGGATTGCTGCAGCAACCGCTGCTGCTGCCACATATTGAGCATACCCAACATACCGATGATTGCAATACTGATTGTTGCCCAGTACAGCCGGCCCCTTACTCTTTGCAGGCAGGCTGAAAATAATAACTCTGACGTTGCATGATTAGCTGCCTGAGAATGCATCATACCGTGCATCGCCGTCCACGCCATGGCTGAAATGGCAACATCGGGCATGGGCAAGCCCAGTCGCTGAAAAAGTGAAAACGGAGTCACCAGATGTTGCTTTGTGTCAGCAGGCACTATGGCAGCAGAAAGTATGCCCTCAAGCACAGGGTCTTCCGTAATGCACAACAGCTCCAGCTGCTCACCCTCGCTCAACCAGCGCTGATGCTGTACGTACATGCGCGTTTGATTGATTTCATTCATCAATACAGCTTCATTCATATGCTCCGGCAATCGCAATTGACGACTGAAAAAAAGCTTGCCTTGATAGACATAACTAAGCCGACATTGCTGTATGGCGCCATGAAGACATAATACTTGGGTGGCAGAGGGTAACAAGGATGCAACCCAG
This sequence comes from Methylophilus aquaticus, assembly GCF_030769565.1. Taxonomy (GTDB): domain Bacteria; phylum Pseudomonadota; class Gammaproteobacteria; order Burkholderiales; family Methylophilaceae; genus Methylophilus; species Methylophilus aquaticus. Next base: position 63,550 of record NZ_JAVCAP010000015.1, read on the forward strand.
CCAGACAAACAAGTCGTTTGTAAATAAATACCGCTGACTGCAATCGAGTGTTGTTGCAGCAATTGCAGGGCACCCTGCCACATGTCCATCGACACACCTGTGTATAAGTAACGGTCTTCACGGCGCAACCCTTGCAGACTGTCCAGCCAGGTGACCGCATGGAATCCTGCTGCTGGCGGCCAAGTAGCCAGTTTGCGCAACAATAGTGCTTTTCTGGCTTGACCACGCACATGGGGTAACACTTCGATGTGGTAGTGTTCTTCAGCCAAGTCAGTTAACAGCGTAACCACCGAATGCGGGTAACTTTGCAACCATGCAAGTAAGGTTTGATCCTGCTTGGCAGGCTGATCAAAGCTTCTGCACTCACAGCATTTTTTTCCCTGCCAGCGAAAAATTTGCCATTGATGCGCGCTGATGTTTATCAAAAAATGTGTGCTGGCCATGTTAGTAATGGATGCTAGAAAAACTGTCATAGACGGGCAGCATCACTGCCGCCATTAAAAATAGCAGCATGGCACCCAGTATGATGGTCAGTACAGGCTCAAGCAACCGCAACAATGTATGCAGCTGCTGCTGCACTTCATGGTCATAAATCGCGCTGAGTTGCTTTAAAGTTTTATCCAGAGCGCCTGTGGTTTCCCCAATCTTGATCATGCGGATCATCAGTGGAGAAAAACAGCCAACCTCCGCAAAGCTGCTTGCCAGGCCAGCACCCGCATGCACGCGCTGTTCAACCGTTGACAATGCCAAAGCCATCCAGCGGTTATTCAGCAAGGGCTGGCACCATTGCAAAGCTTGCAACAATGGAATACCAGTTTGATACATCAAACCTAAATAACGGCAAAGTCTGGCCAATGCGAGTTGATGCAACAGTTTGCCAACCACTGGCAAGTGTAATTGCAGCTTATCGGCCCGCAGCATCCAAGTTGATGAGCGTTGAATCACAGTGGTCACAATTACGGAGATTAGAGGGATGAAAATCAGCATTACAAGTCCATACGCTTTAATACCGGACGAGAGTGCCAGCAATGTGCGGGTACTCCACGGCAGCGTCTGACCCAAACTGTTTAAAAAACCAGCCATTTGCGGCACCAGAAAGGTGAGCATGACGCCTGCAGCCAGGCCAACCATCACACATAATAAGGCCGGGTAAATGAGTCCACGCCGCACCTGGCTCCGCAGCTCGGCTTGCCATTGCAATGTATGTGACAAATGTCCAAGAATTTCTGGCAATTGCCCGGTACGTTCTCCAGCAGCTACCAATTGGCAAACCAGTGGCGGGAAGACTACAGGCTGCTGCTGCATGGCTTGTGACAGCAGCTTGCCGGACTGCAAAGCATGATGCAATGTCTGTAATGCACTTGAAAAAACAGAATGATCACTATGTGTTGCCAATTCTTCCAGCGCTTGTAAGAGAGGCACTCCTGCTTGAAGTAACTGTTCTAGCTGACTACAAAAAACAATAAGCAAATGCCATTTCTCACTGACCGCTATTTTGCGTTGCCTGGTAGAAACCCTCGCAGTCAAAAGCTCTCGTCCCTGTTGCAAAAGTAACCCGGCTAACGCTTGCTCACTTTCTGCCATCATCCATCCCCGCACATGTCGTCCTTGAAGGTCAATTGCAGAGTAGCGATAGTGCTTCATGGCAATTGTGCTGTATTGAGTAAAGTACTCACATCAATGACGCGCTTTAACTCCTGCCAACTGACATCTCCTGTCAACACAGTGCACAAGCCCTCTTCAGCCAATGTGTGATAGCCGTTAACACGGGCCAATTCTTGTAATTGTGCCAAGGAGGGCGCTGTTGGTAACAGGGCATCCAGGGCCGGACACAGCGCAAAAATCTCCATCACCGCCAGGCGGCCGCGATACCCTGTCATACGGCAATGCTCACAACCTACGGCCTCATAAAGCATGTCAGGTACTGAAATACCCATATTGGTTGCCCAGCCAGCCAGCCACTGCAACCTTTCAGCATCTGGTTTAACGCCTTGTTTACAATATATACACAATCGTCGCAATAAACGCTGCCCAATGACAGCAATCACGTTACCGGCAATTAACTGTGGCTTGAGCCCCAAATCCTGTAATCTTGTAAACGCCGCAGGTGCACTGTTGGTATGCAAAGTCGTCATGACCAAATGTCCGGTCATGGCTGCACGCAAAGCCATTGACGCAGTAGCTTCATCTCGCACTTCGCCAACCAGAATAATGTCAGGATCCTGACGCAAAATGGCACGAATACCATCTGAAAAATTCACTTTATTGGCTTCATTGACCGAGGTTTGACGCAATTGCATCACTGGATACTCGACCGGGTCTTCCAGCGTCATAATATTCACCTGCTCATGGTTGAGATGGTTGAGCAGTGAATATAGCGTAGTAGTCTTTCCACTCCCGGTGGGACCCGTCAGGACAATCATGCCTTCCGGTTTTTCCAGCATCGCGTGCAGACGCTCTAACTGCAGGGCGCGTAACCCCATTTGTGATAACGGTATGATGGACTTCTCTCTATCCAGCACCCGCAAAACAATATTTTCACCATGTAATGTTGGTTGGCTGGACACTCTAAAATCTATTTCACGCCCGCACAACAACAAATGCATACGACCATCTTGCGGACAGCGCTGTTCGGCAATATCCAGCCCTGCCATGATTTTGAGACGCACACACATTGCAGGCCAATAGCGCTCATGCAAGCTGCGTATTTGCCATAACACACCATCTACCCGGTAGCGAATTCGTAAAAAACCCCGCTCTGGTTCAAAGTGAAGATCAGAAGCCACTTGTTTTACGGCGTCAATCAAAATAGCATTGACCAGCCGCACTACTGGTTGCTGGCCCTGTGCAATCTCTAAACTGGCTTTGGGGGTGAGTTGCCCAGTCTCTATTTCATGCAAGATTTCTTCCAGAGACAAGGCGTGCCCATAAAACTTATCATGTGCCTGCTCGATTTGCGCGTCTGTGGCCAGTAGCGGTTTAAGCTGTACATCCTGCCCCAATCGCTGGCGCAACTGATCCAGAGCAATCACATCAAACACATCGGCCATCGCCACTCTGACTGATCGGTTATCAACGCTGAACTCTAATGGCAACAATCGATATTGCCTGGCAAAGGCTTCGGGGACCATCGCCAATACTTCTGGATCAGGAATTACCTGCCCTAGATCAATACTGTCATACGCATGCTGACTAGCCAAAAGATCACGCACCAGTGCCTCAGTGACAAAATTGAGCCGCACCAATTGCTGACCAAGCAATAAGCCATGCTTGCGCTGCTCAATCAAGGCAATCTGCAATTGATCTACAGTCACCATACCTTGACTGAGCATGCGTTCACCAATTCTTGGCTTGCCTTGTGTGGATGCACTGTGCGCTTCAGTCATTCCAGGCCTCTCGCCATGCATCATCAATGACCGGTAGTTGTTGATGTAAACGCGCCTGATAATGTTGCATGCTTTCGGCATCTCCCGTGCGCTGCAGTAATGCAATCATCAAATCCAATGCCTCAACATGGTAAGGATCCATAAGCAATACATCATTCAACGCCCGCCTCGCCATCATGTCATCGGCTATTGCAAGATAATCCTGTACCCGCAACATTGCGCGCTGCAATTGGTTGTCGGACACTATTGAACGCTTCATCTCTAATTGCCAGCGTGCAGGACTGACAGCAAGGCGTATATCCGCCTTGCTCTCCGGGATTCGTTGGTCAAAATAGACGGGGACTTCGGGTGTTAACTTGGCTTTTTTTAGTGCAAACAGGCTCGGCCATATTATATTTTTATTTATCGAAGAACTATCGAATCGTCCATTTTTAACCACTTCGACTACACCTTTTTTCGTAAAAGATGCGTTTGACTGCGTTGCAAACTTTGTAGAAACCTGGAGAACAGGCTGATTTTCAACTGCAATAAATTGTAGCCATCCGAACAAACCGAATATTGCGAATAGCACCCCATTCAAATATTGAAATATGTGCGTACCTCCCGAATGCAAGATAAATGGCCGCCGCGAAGAGCGGAACCAGCGAGTTGCACTTAGGCTGCTAATCATCCCCATGCTGTCGCTGCCCTGCCTCATCAGTGCCTTGCTCTCCAGAGCCTCCTTCTGGCAATAACGACTGAAACACCTGCAAGTCCCCTGCATTGACATCTGCGATGCCAATCACAGTGGGACGCAAAAATACAACCAACTCGGTTTTCTTGCTTGCTTGATTTTTACCTCTGAAGGCATGCCCAATCACTGGCAATGCTGACACCCCCGGTACACTGTCAATTAAATCCCGGCCATCCTCCTGCATTAGACCACCAAGAATCGCAACATGCCCACTGGCGATATTGAGCACCGACTCCATTTCCCGCACTTGAATTTCTGGAATGCTGCTGACAATGCGGCCAGTACCGGTGACTAACTGCGGATTGGGATCTTCGATATAACGTAGCACTCTGGATACTGTAGGTCGTACACTTAAGTTCACTTTGCGCTGACTGTTTATTTGAGCTGTCACCGCCATCACCAATCCCACAGGCACCGTATTTGCGGTCGTCGTTACAGACTGCAGGTTCGCACCATTCGTACTGCTGCTTTGGGAGATTTGCGATTGAATGGTGAAATAAACCAGGTTGTCTACAACCTTCAACATGGCCGTTTGATTGTTGAGCACCATCAGCTTCGGACTCGATAACACACGTGTTTTTCCAAACTGCTCGAGCAAGGTCACACTTGCGCTTAAATTACCAAGTCGACTGAATGGGTTTAGATAAGTTAATAACAATGCGACATTACCGTTGTTTTGACCCAAAGCATTTTTGCTATTGTTAGCTTCCCATGCTCCAGTTTCAGAGTTAAATCTTGCAGCCTTATTTCCAAATGACTGAGCAACTGACCAGCCACGTTGTTGTGCTGCATTTGATAATCGCGCCCAGTCAATCCCCATTTGATAACTCTTTGCCAACTCAACTTCTACAATCGTAGCTTCAATGAGTACCTGCCTTGTGACAATTTGCATCACAGTGCGCAAGTAAGCACGTACCTGCTGATGTTGACGCTTTGAGGCTCGGATGGTCAAAACCCCAGCTTCAGGATTAGCAATCACTCGTGAGGCGGTCTTATTTTTCATTAATGGGGGTGTTGAGTTGATTGCATTGGACTGCAAAATCGCTGATCCAACCTGTGGGGTCTTTTCATCACTGTCTGTCAACTTGTCAGACATCGCCAACTTCTCTGGTTTGGTATCTGCCACCTCAATGGCGGATAAGTGATCCGTAACCTCCAGCAACTCCTGAATGTTTCGAACGACACTCTCCCACAAATGATAGCGGGATTGTGAGGACACGCTGGTCCGTGAACTATTTGTATTACCTTGGGCATTATTTGGATTGCCGGTAGTATTAGCCCCGGCAGCGCTTCTGCCTGTTCCTCCAATCTCGCTGGCAGCCCCAATATATCCAACCGTATCTCGGGACTGGTTGACGTACCCGACCCTGTAACTACGGATGACAGGTGCATCCGGCGCAATCATCCATACACCATTTACCCACTCATATTGCAAGTCGATTTGTTTTGCTATGCGCAGCAAAATTGCCGGGATTGACTGCTGAATTGCATGGATGGTGATATTACCGTGGAGGTCTGGATGAATATCCATATTGACGCCACCTTCTTTTGCGAGTGTTAGCAGCACTTCTTGAACAGGCGCATCGTGCACCATCAGATTAACAAGTGTAGTTGGCTTGGCACTGGCTAAAGGGATGCTGGCAGGTACAATACGTTCTGTTTCGACCTCCTCAAGCAGATCAGGGAGTGTAGCGTCAGCCCGGGTATTAGTATCAATTTCAGGCAAATGGAAAGTTGACGGGGAAATATGCGGGGCAGCCTGTTTCGTACAGGCCGCCATAATTATGCACATGAGTAGCATAATACTGGTCCGCATATTTCCCCCTGAAGGTACCGCTGACAGTTTGTTAAATTATAAATTTAACCAATGTTAATAATTATTAATATATTTTGTCAACCTATAAATTCAGAGAGGTTCATCCCAACAAACAGTTGTGAACAGCTCGATTTCGCCGGTGATCGCACAGTCTTTCGACAACAAACCACGCACTACCAGCACCTTATAGAAACAAATCTGATTTCTGCCGTGATTTTTTGCGCAGACAAAGCGCTTCGTCTGCGCGTTCCAGTTCCGTGTTCAGTAAAACATTCTGCACCATTTTTTACAACAGCCGGTACTGATGCTGATTTGCCCAACCTGCGGGAATGTATAGGGATAAGTGCTTGTTGAAATCATGTTTAGCAACATGATGATGTCACGCTTTTCAGCGCAGGAGAACACGCCGACAAACGCTTCTCCACCAAAGCGAAAAAGCAGGTCACCGTCGCGAAAGGTTTGCTGCATCAACCTTGATAGCAGCAGTAAAACTTCATCACCGATCAAGTGCCCGTAGGTATCATTTATCTTTTTGAAAAAATCGATATCAAAATAACCAGATACAAAATAACCAGATAATAGTGCAGGAGGAATCGATATTCTGGCTTATAGTCATTGAGCAAAATCTTGCTGACACAGTGATCAAAGGTTTTACGATTGAGCAGTCCGGTCAAGGCATCGCGCTCGCTTTCAATAATCAACTTTGCGTAGTGATGAAATTTCCAGACACTGCTCAACCAGCGCAATGGCCTCTGCCGATAAAACTGGATCAGCAAGACAGCGTTTTTATGCGCCATTTGTGTAGCGGGAAAGTATGCAGCTCGCCGCCAGTGGCCTTAAAACATTGGTACTGAAGTGCTCCTGATTTAAATATGATAACAACAGGTGTAAACGTCTTCTGGCCAAGCCTCAAATGCCGGGTCCAAAGCGAGACTATCTCTGACTTTGGTCAGATCAATCAGGCTTAGTATAAATTTTTTCAAATTTGAATGTGTATTCATGTGCTCGACGGAGATTTTTTCGAGCACTTTACCAAAAACAAAGCTTTGATGGATTGATAACTAGAGGGATCAATCAGGAATAATTTTGAGCTTACTGATAGTCAAGTTGAAAGAAACAGAGAATGGAGTGGGGTGGCTGATGGGGCTCGAACCCACGACAACAGGAATCACAATCCTGGACTCTACCAACTGAGCTACAGCCACCATAGAGAATTTATTGGCCTGCCCGACAGGAATCGAACCTGTAACCCCCAGCTTAGAAGGCTGGTGCTCTATCCGGTTGAGCTACGGGCAGATAAAGTTACACGACGATTGGGGCAAATCCAAGGGAAACTGGTCGGCGTGGAGAGATTCGAACTCCCGACATCCTGCTCCCAAAGCAGGCGCGCTACCAGACTACGCTACACGCCGAAAACGTAAATATAACCCAGATCCTGAATTTGTGTCAATCTCGATGTGATAAAATTATTGTTTTACACGCTTACATTTGCTGCCCATGACTGCTCAGATTATTGATGGAAAACTGATTGCCAATCAGCTATTGGATGAAATTCGACTCAACATTGAGGGTCGTCTGCACTCAGGAAAACGTGCCCCATGCCTGGCGGTAGTATTGGTCGGAGAGGATCCAGCCTCATCCATTTACGTGCGCAACAAGCAGATTGCGTGCGAGAAAGTGGGCATTATTTCAAAAGCGCACAAACTCGCCTCTAGCATTACCCAAGAGGCCTTGTTTAGTCTGATTAAAGAGTTGAATCAAGATAAAAGCATAGATGGCATTCTGGTGCAGTCCCCATTACCAAATCACATCGATGAAACGGCAATCCTCGCACTCATAGACCCTTACAAGGATGTGGACGGTTTCCACCCTTTCAATATTGGTCGACTGGCGGTCCGTCAGCCACTTTTACGCTCATGTACGCCCTATGGCGTGATCAAAATGCTGCAAGCCAGTGGCATTTCACTGAAGGGATTAGATGCGGTGGTCGTAGGTGTATCCAACCATGTTGGACGTCCAATGGGACTGGAGTTATTGCTGGCAGGTTGTACAGTGACCAGCTGCCACCGCCACACCAAAGATCTGGCCGGACATATTGGGCGTGCTGACCTGGTGGTAGCGGCTGCTGGCAAGGCTGGCCTCATCCAAGGGGAGTGGATCAAGTCTGGTGCGATCGTGGTGGATATCGGCATCAATCGCTTGCCGGACGGAAAAATCACCGGCGATGTTAATTTTGAGTCCGCAAAACAACGCGCAGGATATATTACACCGGTCCCTGGCGGAGTAGGTCCGATGACAGTTGCAACATTAATGGAAAATACACTGAAAGCACTGGAACTCTCGGAACAGTCTTAAAGGTTTTTAGCTAAATTCAAAGATGCTTTGCAACACCTGAAAATCGGTGTACACTCGCGCGATTGTTGATTGACGTAATGCAGTAAAAAACGCCCTAGAGGCAAGTACCATCAAGTAGTTCGTCTTTTGGAACCATCATGGCAGATACCGTTAATAAAACCTTCACGCCTTATCAGCCCGCCGCTGATGAGGAATACATGAACAAAAAGCAGCAAGCGCACTTCCGTAAAATACTCAATGACTGGAAGGCTGAACTCAGCCATGACATAGACCGCACGGTACATACCATGCAGGACGAAGTCACCAGTTTTGCCGACCCTAATGATCGTGCAAGCCAAGAGTCCGACATGGCCCTGGAGTTACGCAACCGTGACCGTGAACGTAAACTGATCAAAAAAATCGATGAGACATTACGCAACATCGACAGTGGTGAATATGGCTACTGCGAAGGTTGTGGCATTGAAATTGGCCTAAAACGTCTCGAAGCCAGGCCAACCGCAACGCTCTGCATTGACTGCAAAACCCTGGATGAAATGCGCGAAAAGCAGGTAGCCAAATAAAGTGCTGTTAGTGGTCTTCAGCGCTGATTCCCCTTGAAGAGTAGTCAGCGCTAAAATAAGCTGCTCGGCAGTTCGCAGCCTTGCTTTAAGTGTTTTTACGTTGCGTAAATGACCGCTGCAAACAGATGATACTGTTGTTTGGTCAGTGTAACACCTTGCACCCCTTTTTATAGTAGCCAGATCAAGAGTAGAGAATTGCATTTTGCGATCTGCGTCGTTGCGCGCGAGCATCAAGATGCAGCAGTTATCCAAAACCAAATCCTCCCTCCTGCATTTTGATTAATCCAGGCACATGCAGTTTCGCCCATCTGAAATAAGCACACCTAGCATGGCATAACACAAGAAAACGCCTATATTTGGCAGCCTTAGCGGCTACCTCGCCAGCATAGCGCGTGCAGAAACGCACGCGAAAAAGCCCGCTTACGCGGGCTTTTCAATCACAACTGGAAATTACTCCACTGCTGGTGACTCTGGCTTCGCTGGTGCATCAATCAGGGCTTTCATGCTCAGGCGCACTTTACCTTTGTCATCGATCTCAACCACTTTAACCTTCACAACATCACCCTCTTTAAGGTAGTCGCTGACCGCTTTCACACGCTCATGCGCAATTTGCGAAATGTGTACCAAGCCATCCTTACCTGGCAGCAAAGTAACCACCGCGCCAAAGTCAAGAATCTTGACCACTGGCCCCTCGTAGACCTGACCAATTTCCACATCCGCTGTAATCGCGGCAATACGACGCTGTGCTTCTGCGCCTTCCTCAGCGCTGGTACAGGCGATTTTCACCGTACCGTCATCTTCAATATCAATGCTGGTATTGGTTTCTTTGGTCAATGCCTGAATTACCGCACCGCCTTTACCAATCACATCACGGATTTTGTCCGGGTTGATTTTCATGCTGATAATACGCGGCGCAAACTGCGACATTTCAGTATTCACGCCAGACACGGCACTCTTCATCAGACCCAAAATATGTGCGCGACCTTCTTTGGCTTGTGCCAGCGCAACCTGCATGATCTGCGCAGTAATACCGGTAATTTTGATGTCCATCTGCAAGGCAGTCACGCCTTTATCGGTACCAGCCACTTTAAAGTCCATATCGCCGAGATGATCTTCATCACCCAGAATGTCGGTCAATACAGCCACACGGTTACCTTCTTTAATCAGGCCCATGGCCACGCCTGCAACGTGTGCAGTCAATGGCACACCTGCATCCAGCAGTGACAAGCAGCCACCACATACTGAGGCCATTGAACTGGAACCATTAGATTCCGTAATTTCAGACACTACACGCATGGTGTAATCAAAATCTTCCTTGGCTGGCAGCACGGCTTTTAATGCACGTTTGGCCAGATTGCCATGACCGATTTCACGGCGTTTTGGCGTACCTACACGCCCTGTTTCACCGGTCGCATAGGGAGGCATGTTGTAGTGCAACATAAAGCGGTCTGTGTATTCACCACCCAGTGCATCAATGATTTGCTCGTCACGGCCAGTGCCTAAAGTAGCAACGACCAACGCCTGGGTTTCACCGCGGGTAAACAAGGCAGAACCATGGGTACGTGGCAACACGCCTGTCCGCATGGTGATTGGACGCACGGTGCGTGTATCACGCCCATCAATGCGCGGTTCGCCATTCAAAATTTGACTACGTACGGTTTTGGCTTCCAGTTTGAAGAACTCATCCTTGATGGCGTTAGCCTCCAGCGTCGAAGTTTCTTCTGTAATCAATGCAGACATGACACGTGATTTAATCTCATCCAGCTTGCTGGAACGCTCGCCTTTGGATTTGATTTTAAACGCTTCATTCAGGTCATTTGCAGCCAGCTGTGTCACTTTTTCAACCAATGCAGCATCGGTTTCTGGCGGCGTCCACTCCCAAGCTTCTTTACCGGCTTCGGCAGCCATCTCGTTGATAGCTTTAATGACTGCTTGCATTTGCTCATGACCGAACACCACAGCGCCCAGCATGACCTCTTCAGACAGCTCTTTGGCTTCAGACTCCACCATCATCACAGCTGATTCAGTTGCACCGACCACCAGGTCAAGTGCGGATTCTTTCAACTGTGATGCCGTTGGGTTCAACACATACTCACCATTGATATAGCCGACACGTGCCGCACCCAATGGACCGTAGAAAGGAATGCCTGACAAAGCCAGCGCGGCTGAAGCACCAATCACTGCCGGAATATCAGAGTCAATTTCAGGATCCAGAGACAAAACGGTGGCAACCACTTGCACTTCGTTATAAAAAGCATCCGGAAACAGAGGGCGCAAAGGACGGTCAATCAAACGTGCAGTCAATGTTTCTTTTTCTGAAGGACGGCCTTCACGCTTGAAGAACCCCCCTGGAATACGGCCAGCCGCATAAGTCTTCTCTTGATAATCAACAGTTAACGGGAAGAAATCCTGACCTTGTTTAACCTCACGCTTTGCAGTGACTGCTACCAACACTACGGTATCGCCGTAGCTGACCATCACGGCCGCATCAGCCTGGCGTCCAACTTCACCTATTTCCAATATAAGGGTGTGCGCACCAAACGGGATGCTTTTTTTTGTAATTTCAAACATGTATTTTCCTTTTCTCTACCAAGGCTATTCACTACCCAATAGCCAGTCTCAATTATGATTGTGGTGACTTCCATCAACACGCTGTGCGGGTTTCCAACACAACGCACTCACAGAAGCCACCGCGTACACTCCAATTGCCTGTGACAACGCCTGGAGTTTAAAGCAAAAAAGCCGAGGCAATCACCATGCCGTCGGCTTTTATCATTGTTAAAAGTGTGTCAGTCGCTGAAGCACTTTTAACCAATTATTTACGCAATCCCAGACGCTCAATCAATGTTTGGTAACGGCTAACATCTTTACGCTTGAGGTAATCCAGCAGGCTACGACGTTGACTCACCAATGCAAGCAAACCACGACGTGAGTGGTTGTCTTTTTTGTTTGATTTGAAGTGTTCTGTCAGGTATGTAATACGGTTTGTCAGCAAAGCAACCTGCACTTCAGGGCTTGCTGTGTCATTGGCGCTGCGTTGAAACTCTTTAATGATTTTTGCGCTTTGTTCTGCGGTAACAGCCATCTTTATCTATCCTTTAGTTAGCGTCAATGCCGTGCAGCCAAACAACCTATTTACTTGACCGCTGCGACATTCAATTTACTTGAACCAAGCATTATAGAGATAAAGCGATTGCTTGCAAAGCGATTTTTATCCATAACCATCTGTTTTTCTTGATTTTTATCTTCCATACATCAAAAATCACACGCTATGCCACGCGCATAAAGTCACGATAAAAAGCCTTGTCTGCAGGCACTGCACCACGCTCACTGCAGATTGCCGCAGAAAAATCAGCTGCCTGCGCCAACACCTCTGACCGAGCAGCCCCCGCCAGCAACCCTCGCATGACAATCGCACTGTAGGCATCTCCAGCACCCACACTGTCCACAAATGGCCGTCGCAGCCTAGCGACAGGTGCATGCAGTACCAGACCGGCGTTGTTGACCCAAAAACTGCCCGCCTCCCCGCAGGTTACAAATACTTCATTGAGTTTAAATGCATCGATGAGTTGACGCGCAGCGACTTCCAGATCCTCGCTCCCGACCAGCCCGGCCAAATTGCACACAATCGGTAATTCTTCGTGATTAATTTTTAATACATCTGCCGCCTGTAAAGCCATCAGCACGCTGGCATGGCTATACCATGGCGCACGCAGATTGATATCACAGAACACAGGACAATCCAGTTGCCGCAGCCAGGAGGCAACCACCTGCTGCATCGGCGCATGCCGCATCACCAGCGACCCAATGTAAGCCAGGTCGGCATGAAACCGCTGCAATACCGGCCGTATTGCCGACAGCGACAAGGCGTCATAAGCTTGCGCATCGAGAATTTCAAAGCGATGCCCACCCTGCTCAAAATGCACCACCACCTGCCCGGTGGGTAAGTCCGGTATTGTTTGCACACCGCGTGTTGACAGGCCCCAAGCTCGCATTTCGTGCAAGATGCGCTCGCCCAATACATCCTCACCCACTGCACTCAGCAGCTGCACCCCCACCCCCAGGGCATGACAATGCCTGGCAACATTATAAGGCGCCCCACCTATGATAGTTTGCTCGGGAAACACATCGCCGAGCACCTCACCCAAAATCATTACTGATGCATCCATCACCATCCTCCTGCATGAATCTTCGACCTGACACTACTAGCAGCCAGCACACCGCCCACATTTGAAGCCACCGCAGCCACTCCAAGCACCCTTCGGACCGCACCGGAGTCAGCATATCAGGATTTTTTTTATCTTTTGTGTGCATTCCAGAATAACTTTGCTATAATGCGCGTCTTGCAATTCGGCACTGGCCTGAATTGTAGTCGGCCAGATAGCTCAGTCGGTAGAGCAGAGGATTGAAAATCCTCGTGTCGGCAGTTCGATTCTGCCTCTGGCCACCATCTTTTTTCTGCGTACTTCATTTCCTGGGTTCTGTTAATGTCTCTAAAACACTTGACACCGGATGATCTGCTCCCCCTGCTCAACGATCAAGACGTCATGCTGATCGACATCCGAAACGACCATGAACTTGTATCCGGCATTTTACCCGGCGCAATGCATCTGCCCTTAGGCAATCTTGCCGCATCCCTGGACCAGCTTCCACAAGATAAAAAACTGGTATTTTACTGCCGAAGTGGTGTACGCTCGATTTCAGCAGGTGAATTCGCCCTTTCGCAAGGACGGCAGGATGTTTCCCATCTGGCGGGCGGCATTCTGGCATGGGCCAATGCCGGACACTCCATCATCGCAGCCTAGCAAGCTTTTAAAACATCGTATTTGCAGGAATCGCCGACATGAATATAGATAAAGAGCTGGATGCGCGCAACTTGAACTGCCCACTACCGATATTGCGCTGTAAAAAAGCACTCAACGAGCTCAATAGCGAACAAATCCTGAAAATCATGGCAACCGACCCTGGCTCGAAAAAAGATTTTGATGCCTTTTGCAGACAAACCGGGCATACGCTACTTGAAATGCAGGAAACAGAGGGCGTCTTTACCTTCTGGATTCGCAAACGCAGCGCCTAGCTACATGATTAGCCGATGAACACCACAGAAAACAAAGCCCGCAAATGCGGGCTTTGTTTTAGCGCCCAGAATACTTACCTGGCATTTTCCAGACTGCCCATGGCTTTCGGGAAAGTCACCACACCCCAAGGCATGTTTTTCACCTCGATTTGCTTGGTCACCTCCAGCTTGTCTGCATCAATCACAAACACGGCATCTGATTTGCCGCATGCCAGCAAAATTTGCTTATTGTCAGGGGTAAAGCTGAAATGCCAGCAACGATTCCCCGTAGACACCTCTTTCACCTTATCAAAAGATATGGCATCAAATACTTGCAATAGTTTAGCTTTATTTGTCGCGACAAAAATTTTGTCACCTTGCGCATTGAAAGCAATGCCATAAGGGGTTTCAGCGGTATCCACTGTACGCAACACATTGAAATCCTTATCCATCACCAAAAACTTGTTACCGTATTCGAGGGTGGCAAGATAAGTCTTCCCATCTGGAGACACTTTAATCCCGCGCGGCCTGTCGCCATACTCATGCGTCGAAATTGTTTTCACCAGCGCACCGGTCTCAATATCATGTACGGTTACCGTATTATCCGCTTCGTTAGTGATGACCAGTTGCTTGCCGTCTTTTGAAAACTCAATGCCTTCAGTTTCGGGTCCACCGGTAATTTCGCGCACCTTTTCACCTTTGGCTAAATCCACCACTGCAATTTTGGCCGGGATTTTTTCATCGTCATCATCATCGTCTTCCTCATGACTCTCGCCTGGCTTGGGTGGCGGACCACCTTTTGAGCTGGGTTCGGACGACACAAAGGCAAAATTCCCACTGACACGCACAAATTCGGGATTCTTACCTACATTGATTTGCTGAATCACTTCACCTGTTGCGGTATCGATGACTGAAATACTTTCGTTTTCCTTGGTGGCCACAATCAATTTTTTTCCGTCGTCGGTGACAGCCAATCCACGGGGACCCTCAGCCTTAACGTCGAACTGCTTGGTCACTTCCATCGTTGCCAAATCAATCACATTGACACCCGCATCCTGGGTGGAGACATAAGCAAGCCCGCTGGCAACCGCTGTTTCCGCAGGGGCAGCCACATCCACTGCGGCTTCTTCATTTTTTTGGCAAGCGGATAAGCCTGCCAGCATAACCATCCATAAAACACTTGTGCGCGTTTGACGCGCCAACGTTGAATTCAACATGCATAATCTCCGTGATCTTTTTTAATAATTGAATAGTAACACCAGCAAAAATCGTACTAGACAGCGTAGTCCAAATTGTTGAGTAAAATCAATGCGTAAAATCATGCGCAAGCACACAACGGCTGCAATCAACCACCAACATGGCTGCAATCAACCCAAAAACAATCGATAAGCCGGGTTCTGGCTTTCATCCCAGAACGGGTAACCCAATTGTTTAAGAAAGCGCTCAAACGCGGTTTTATCTTCGGGCGGCACTTGCATACCTACCAGCACGCGGCCAAAATCCGCGCCATGATTGCGGTAATGAAACAAACTGATGTTCCAATTGTGACCCATGGATTCTAAAAAGTTCATCAGGGCACCCGGTTTTTCCGGAAACTCAAATCGATAGACCACTTCATTTTGCGCCTGCGGGGCATGGCCGCCCACCAGATGGCGCAGATGCAGCTTGGCCATTTCATTGTCACTCAGATCAATGGTGGGCAACCCTTCAGCCCCCAGTGTTTTCACAATGGTGGCAGCCTCCGCGGGACTCTGTACAGCCACCCCGACAAAAATATGCGCCTGCTTGTGATCAGCAAAGCGATAATTGAACTCGGTGATATTGCGATTACCCAGCAAGCGACAAAACGCTTTAAATGCACCCGGGGTTTCCGGAATGGTCACCGCAAAGACGGCTTCCCGATGCTCGCCCAATTCAGCACGCTCAGCAATAAACCGCAAGCGGTCAAAATTCATGTTGGCGCCAGAAGCGACTGCCACCATGGTCTTGCCTTGCAGGCCGTGCTGCGTCACGTAGGCTTTCAAACCAGCAACTGCGAGCGCGCCAGCGGGCTCTAAAATACTGCGGGTGTCTTCAAATACATCTTTGATCGCCGCACAAATGGCATCGTTATCGACCACCAGCATTTCATCAACATACTGCTGCACCAGCGCAAAGGTGTGCTCGCCCACTTGTTTGACGGCCGCGCCATCTGCAAACAGCCCCACTTGCTCTAACATCACGCGCTCCCCTTTTCTGAGAGAGTCTGTCATAGCCTCGGCATCCTTGGCCTCTACGCCAATCACTTTAATCTCGGGCCGCACCGCCTTGATATAAGCAGCAATACCAGCCAGCAAACCACCGCCACCCACGCAACAAAACACGGCCTCGATGGGTCCGGGGTGGTCTTGCAAAACTTCCATAGCAATGGTGCCTTGCCCGGCAATCACATCCGGGTCATCGTAAGGATGAACAAAGGTCAAGCCCTCACTGCGCTCCAACTTCAACGCATGCAGGTAAGCATCGGAATAACTATCCCCAAACAATACGACCTCTGCACCGCGCGCCTTGACCGCATTTACTTTAATCGCCGGCGTAGTAGTCGGCATTACAATCACTGCCCGGCAACCCATTTTCTGTGCACTGAGCGCAACCCCTTGGGCATGATTGCCCGCACTGGCACAGATCACACCACGTTGCAAAGCCTCTTGAGGCAAATGGGCCATTTTGTTGTATGCCCCACGCAGCTTGAATGAAAATACAGGTTGCATATCCTCGCGCTTGAGCAATACCTGATTGCCAAGTCGCGCAGAAAGATTGGGCATCACGTCCAATGACGTATGTTTGGCCACAGCATAGACTTTGGAATGCTCGATTTTTTCGCGATAGTTGATGGTCATGAAAAGCTTTATGGTTTTAAAACCGCGATGTTGCGGTGTATGATAGAGAATTGTTTGTATTATAAAGAATTAATCAAGGATTTAAGCACATGGCAATGGATAAAGCACAACAAGATGCACTGAAACTACAAGTCGCACAAGCAGCAATTACTTATGTTAAAGAGGGCATTATCGGCGTTGGTACCGGCTCTACCGCAAACTTTTTTATTGATGAACTGGCCAAAGTGAAACACAAAATTAACGGTGCCGTTGCCAGTTCAGAAGCTACAGCACAGCGTTTGCGCAACCATGGCATTGAAGTATTTGACTTGAACAGCGTAGACAGCCTGGATATTTATGTCGATGGCGCGGATGAAATTACCGAACATATGCACATGCTTAAAGGCGGTGGCGGCGCGTTAACCCGTGAAAAAATCGTGGCGGCGGTTGCCAAGTCGTTTATCTGCATCTGTGACGAAAGTAAGTTTGTTCCAGTGCTGGGCAAATTCCCGCTGCCGGTAGAAGTGTTGCCAATGGCACGCAGCCATGTCGCGCGTGAGCTGGTCAAACTTGGGGGACAGCCCCAACTGCGTGACTTTACAACAGACAATGGCAACCTGATTCTGGATGTGCATGGTTTGACTATCAGCGATCCGGTGGCGATGGAAGCCAAAATCAACCAGATTGTCGGCGTAGTGACCAACGGGCTGTTTGCAGCGCGTCCGGCCAATGTGTTACTACTGGCAACACCAGAGGGTGTAAAAACCCTTAAAAAATAATTGCCCAACCATCATCTGGTTGTCACATTGGGCTGCTAGCCTTGTCCGGCACAATATTTAGGAAAATTTGTCATGCAATTTGAACACACCTCTAAACAATATGATGTTGAGCTGGAATCCGTTCGCGCCAAAGTGTTGGAAATGGGCGGCCTGGTTGAGCAGCAAATTGTTAACGCTCTGGAAGCACTGACCAGTGCCGATGTGAATTTGGCCAAAGACGTCATGGAACGTGACACTCGGGTAAATGCGCTTGAGGTGCAGGTAGATGAAGATTGCAGTCATATCATTGCACGTCGCCAGCCAGCAGCCCGTGATTTGCGCATGATTATGATGATGGTGAAAACCATTACCGATCTGGAGCGAATTGGTGATGAGGCAACAAAAATTGCACGTACTGCACAACGCATTTACGAGCAAGACCGCATGTACAAACCGCGCTTTAATGAAATCAAAACCATGGTAGGGATTGTCCGTGAAATGCTGCGCACATCGCTGGATTCATTTGCGCGTCTTGATGTGAGCCAGACGTTGGAAGTGGCTAAACAAGACGAGCAAGTGGATGAGCAGTTTCGTGCAGCCATGCGCCAATTGATCACATTCATGCTCGAAGATCCACGCACAATCTCTATGTCACTGGAGGTGTTATTTGTGGCCAAGGCCGTTGAACGGATTGGTGATCATGCCAAGAATATTTCAGAATATGTAGTCTACATGGTCAAAGGCAAAGATATTCGCCATACCAGCCTGCAAGACATTGCACGCGAAACACAGTCGTGAAGCACTCTGCAAAACAAAAAGCACTCAGGTTGAGTGCTTTTTTATTGGGCAATATTGTTTCTGAATCAGCTGGCTGGCGGTACATAGCCAGTGGCCACATCTGCGCCATCCCCAAAAAAATATTTTTCAGTTTGCTCGGACAAGTACTTTCTGGCAGAAGGATCTGCCAGGCTCAGCCGATTTTCATTGACCAGCATGGTTTGTTGCTTGAGCCAACCCGCCCAGGCTTCTTTTGAAACATGCATATAGATTTTCTTACCCAACTCACCGGGATAAGGCGGAAAATCCATGCCTTCCAGTTCTTTGCCCAATTTCACGCATTGCACCGTTCTTGCCATGTTCATCCTCATTACACTGCTAAAAGCGCTATCATAGCGCATGTTAAAATCTGATGTAGACTTTTAAAGATAAATCCTATGCAAAACAACCCTCAAGATCACTCCACGCCGCATCAGGAAAGCCCATTTAAGGGAAAAACCGGCATTCGTCGATTAATGAATGCCTTTGGTTATTCCATGGATGGATTTAAAGCCGCTTATCAACATGAAGATGCCTTCAGGCAGGAAGTGTGGCTGTCATTATTCCTGATTCCATTGGCTTTTTACCTTGAAGCAGAAGCACTGCACCGCATTCTTATGATAGGGAGTGTGTTACTGGTCATGATTGTGGAACTACTCAATTCCGCAGTTGAAGCTGTAGTCGACCGCGTCTCGATTGAACGCCACGCTTTGGCCAAGCGCGCTAAAGATATTGGCAGTGCGGCAGTATTACTGGCACTGATTAATCTTGCAACAGTTTGGTCATTAATTCTGCTGGGATAATACGTGTCGCAATGCAATAGAGTAGTAGCCCTGTGAATTTTTCTGCATATAACAGGCAGGCAGCATAACTACCAGCCTGTTATAAGACGCATGTAAATTTAAAAGTCAGCTCTGGCACCCACCAATATAGAGCGTGCGCCAGCCGGAGAGATGTCTTTCAGGAAAGAGGCATGCTCACGAATCTCCTCATTTAGAAGGTTATTCGCCTTGGCAAACAGCTCAACATGCACACGCGTTGGCAGCTTATAAGCGAGTAATGCGCTCAAGTTGGTGTAGGCATTGGTTTTGAGTTCTTCACTGGCCACATCATTTTGCTTGAAGGCATGCAATACGTCCACACGGGCATTCCATCCACCCAAACGGTAATCCAGCCCTCCACCAATACGCAAAGGTGAGATACGTGGCAAGTAATCATTGTTACGGGTGTCTTTAGCATGGACATAATCACCGCGAAGTTTAAGTACCCACTCGTCATTCAAGGCAAACTTACCTTCCATTTCGAGGCCTTTAAACAAAGCAGGCACCGCCTGAAAATTGGCAATTGGCAAACCGGAAACCGCATCAGTGGTGCCGCTATTGAACAAGCCAATAAAATTTTGAAAGCGGGTAGCATACGCGCCGAGTGTCAGGCTGTGTCCTCCCGACTTCCATTTAAGTTGCGCATCCACGCCATTGGACACTTCTTTGTTCAAGTTTTGATTACCGACTTCAAACTGGCCAGTGGCCACATGCTCGCCATTGGCGTACAACTCAAAGTAACTGGGCGCACGCTCGTTGTGCGAGAGATTGCTGGTAACACTCCAATTATCGTTGATGTTATACAAGCCGCCTAACGCAAAGCTGTTTGGATTAAAACGACTGTTATTGGCTTGTGTAAATTTGTCATCTGCATGTGCGTCGACGGTAGTTTCACCCAAACGCCCGCCAAATGTGATCTTGTGTTTGTCGATGGCATATTCTTCGTACACATACAAACCTTGATCCTGCGTGGTCACACTTGGTACAAATGCTTCCTCACCCAGCGCTTGGAAGCGGGTATTCTGGAATTGATAGCCCAGCACCCCATTCAGACCAGCCAATGGTACATGCGTGGCTTCCAGACTCCCTTGCATGCCTCGATTTTTGAAGGTGGTTGATGGATCGCCATTTTCTAGTTCTACATGCTGGTAATCGGTATGCGCCATGCGAAGTTTGATTTTCTGCAGCGGCCCTTTCAGGTCTCGAATTTCACCTGCAAGCTCGGTACGTTTATTTTCCATATCAATCCGTACATCATCCTCGGCCACCGTGCCATAGTTATTGTTGGTACTGGCATAAGACAATCCTAGATAGCCTTTATCAAAAGTCCAGGCAGCACCCAAAGCACCTCCGTTAGATAGCGCATCACTGTTATTTTGCTTGCCATCGCCCTTGCTGTCTCGGGGCGTCCCGTCTGCCTGACTCTTGCGCTTGGAAACAGCATAGCCGGGGATGCTTAAATTGCTGGTTTCGCGCGAGAAAATATCTGCATGGATGGCAAACGTGCCATTACCAACATCAACCACCGCCGCGCCATTACGGGTGTTCTCTGGCCCACCAAAACGGGTTTCGGCACGCCCTGTATAACCGTCCAGTGACTCTTTTGGAATTCGGTGATCAATGGCATTGACCACACCGCCCATGGCACTGCCTCCGTATAGCAAGGCCGCTGGACCACGCACCACGTCAATTTGCTCAATAATCAGCGGATCAATTGCCACCGCATGGTCAAAACTGAGTGATGAAGCATCAAGCACACCGACACCGTTTTGCATAATCCGTACCCGCTCGGCATCCAGGCCACGAATAACCGGTCGCGAAGCATTAGGTCCAAACTGGGTAGCCGTCACGCCAGGGATACCATTCAGGGTTTCCCCCAAAGTGCTTTGTCTGCGCAAACTGAGTTCACGACCGCCGAGCACGGAGACTGGCACCACCATATCATCCGAGCTCACCCCAAGCGGGTTACCGGTAACGGGTACATTATCAATATCGAGTGTCGAGGAAGGCTCAGCCCATACATTCGCAACTGGCAAACTCAAGGCGGCCATTAAAGCAAGCCAGACAGGCTTGTGCTTAAACACACCACGCACTGGTGCATTCATTAATCGTTTGTTGTTCATCATTTCATCCATGCAAGATCAGGTCAGCCCCCGCAAGGGACCGACAACATCAACGTCGCACGCACACGAGGTTTAACGTAGCGTGGGCGTCACTTAAGTACAATCAGGCGTGGAAAGCAGGGGGGGGCGCGTGCAGCATAGGCTGTCTGCACAGCAGGGAGGATAGTGGAGGCCAGTGTGCCATAAGCAATATCGGATGCTGTAATCGCATGAAAAACGAGTGCCGCGGCAGGCAATGCGCCAACTGCATGGGCAAAACTCAGACACAGGGTACAAGTCTCATTCCCGTGCTGTTTTTTATCCGGTTGAGACTGCTGTGTCTGGTCGTTATAGTGGCTGATTTCATGCGTGACAATGCCTGCTTGCGAGAGCGCAAACAGTACTGCCATCACCACATAAAGATAAAGCCGCTTTAACATATTGAATATATTAACATAATGGATGCAGGCGCTAAACCATGCGGATGATTAACTTTTATTAATTCGTCAATGTAGTCAATATGGCTTCTACTGCCTGTGCATTGTTGGCTGGCACATACCCACCTTCAAGTACCCACACCATGCGACCTTGCGCATACCGATTGGCGAGGACCTGAATATGGTTGGCGATGGCAGCATACGCTGCATCGCTATAACGCAATTGGCCCAGGTAATCGCCTGTGTGTGCATCCAGGCCAGCTGAAACAATGATCAGTTCTGGCCTGAAGTTTTGCATGGCAGGCACCAACTGCTGTTGCCAAGCATTTAATAAGCGGTCTGCACTGGATCCAGCCGGCACTTGAATATTCATGGTTGTGCCCAAGCCGACCCCCTCTCCGCGTTCATTGCCGAGCCCGGTTCCGGGATATAAAGGATGTTGATGCGCACTGAAATAAAATACGCTTTGATCGGCATCAAAAATAGCCTGCGTACCGTTTCCGTGGTGCACATCAATATCCACAATCAGCACATGGCGCACACCATATTGCTGTTGCGCATAACGCGCAGCCACCGCCACATGATTATAAATACAAAACCCCATGCCGCGATTGGCAGTGGCGTGATGCCCTGGTGGCCTCACCAGGGCAAAAGCTGCCTTTGACTGTTGCTGCATCACCGCATCCACACCCGCCAAAGCAGCCCCGGTCGCCAGTTTTGCAACGGCCAGTGACCCTTGCGAAATCACAGTATCGCCAGTGCTTAATGTGAGGTATTGGCCGGGGAGGAGCGTAGCATGTGCTGCCTCAAGTTGAGCCAAATATTCCGGCGTATGCACACGCAACAAATCTGCCTCAGTTGCTGGATGAACTATTGGCCAACGTAGGTGATGGTTTAATAATGGATGCTGTTGCAGATGTGTGACGATATGACTTAAACGCGCAGCATTTTCAGGATGGCCTGGTCCGACATCATGACTGAGCAGGCGGGCGTCATATACCATGGTAACGGGCAACCGTTCGGCGGCCGTTGTTGTACACGGCGTGACAGCCCAGCACAACATACTTAACAAATACGCGCGTACACTGTTGCGCATATCATGCTCCCCAGTGAAGATGAGGAAACTAGCTTACATCAATACACCACCATCATGCCATGGCTGCAGGCAAGCCTAGAGATTGACCACCCGCTTTGGGGCGATGCGTCCGTCACTTTGCTGTACGCCTAATCCTAAAAACAAGCCCTGCTCACTGTAAATACGTAACTCGCCTGCAGGAATGATACCTGACAGCCAGACAGGATTGCCCTGCTTGAAATAATAAGCAGCGTCCGCGTGTAATTCCAGTTTGGGCAAGCCGTGAATCGCGGTATCGACAGGCAGCAATAAAGCATCTCTGTCTTCAACTGACATGGTCTCCAGTGACTCGATAGTCACCGTATCCGCAATCTGATAGGTCGCCGTTGCCGTCCGCTGCAAGCCCACCAGATGGGCGCCAACTTGCAAGGCATGGCCGATATCTTCTGCCAGGGTACGAATATAGGTGCCTTTGCTGCAGGTCACACGAATTTCTGCAATATTGTCTCGGCAGGACAGCACCGCGATCTCATGAATATGCACTTGTCGCGGCGCACGGGTCAACTCGACGCCTGCACGCGCATATTCATACAGGGGCTTGCCCTCGAATTTAAGAGCAGAATACATGGGAGGAATTTGCGTAATCTCGCCCTGAAAGGCAGGCAATATCTGCGTTATCGCGTCAAATGTCACATGACAGGCAGTCTCACTGAGCACTGCACCCTCTTTGTCACCCGTGCTGGTAGTCATACCAAACTTCACAGAGGCAACATAGGTTTTATTTTCATCAGTGAGGGTTTGTGCGAACTTGGTCGCTTCACCAAAACAAATGGGCAACACACCGGTCGCTAACGGATCCAGTGTGCCGGTATGACCCGCTTTCTGGGCCTGATACAGCCACTTTACTTTTTGCAGGGCCTGATTGGATGAAAAACCATAAGGTTTATCCAACAGCAACACGCCGTGAACGGCGCGTTTGATGCGTTTGATTTGCATGGCAGATTAAGATTGCGGCGGGGTATCGATCAAGGCTTGATCAATCAGTTTGTCCATTTTCATGCCGCGATCAATGGATTCGTCATAGACAAAGTGTAACTGTGGCACAGTACGCAACAACATCCGCTTGCCTAACTGCGAACGCAAATAGCCTGCAGCAGCTTCCAAACCAGCCTGCATGCCTTTGCTCGCCTTGGCTGCGGTATAAAACACTTTGGCATGGGCCATATCCCCAGCCACTTCTACCGCAGTCAGCGTTATCATTTTAACGCGCGGGTCTTTCACTTCAAACATCAGCAAATCCGCCAACTCCCGCTGGATTTGTTCAGAGACCCGGTCGTTACGTGAGAATGCTTTAGCCATTACAAGGAACGTGCCACTTCGACAACTTCATACACTTCAAGAATATCGCCAACTTCAATTTCATTGTAATTTTTCAGTGATAAACCGCATTCGAAGTTATTTTTGACTTCTTTGACATCATCTTTGAAGCGTTTCAGGGAGTCCAGCTCGCCAGTATGGATAATCACGTTATTACGCAACAGACGTACTTTAGAGTTACGTTTAACCATGCCGTCCTGCACATAACAACCCGCAATTGAACCCACTTTAGAAATCTTGAATACTTCACGGATTTCTACAGTACCAATCATCTGCTCTTTATGTTCCGGTGCCAGCATGCCACTTAAGGCCGCTTTAATCTCATCTACCGCCTCATAAATGATGTTGTAGTAACGCAAGTCAACGCCCAGGTTTTCGACCAGTTTACGTGCACCGGTATCGGCACGCACGTTAAAGCCGATCAATACTGCGCTGGAAGCCGCGGCCAAGTTAACGTCCGATTCACTGACCGCACCGACGCCGGTATGAATAATATTGACGCGGACTTCGCTGGTAGACAGTTTTTGCAAACTGGTTGCCAACGCCTCGTAAGAACCTTGCACATCAGATTTGATAATCAGGTTGAGCGTTTGTACTTCACCCTCGGCCATTTGCTCAAACATGTTTTCCAGTTTGGCGGCCTGTTGTTTCGCCAACTTGACGTCACGGAATTTGCCTTGACGGAACAGGGCAATTTCACGCGCTTTACGCTCGTCGTTCAGCACGATCACTTCTTCGCCGGCACTTGGCACATCGGACAGGCCTAATACCTCGACTGGAATGGATGGCCCCGCTTCTTTGATATCCTCGCCATTTTCATCCAGCATGGCCCGTACTCGACCAAACGCAGTCCCGGCCAGGACCATATCGCCTCGGCGTAACACGCCGGACTGCACCAGAACGGTGGTCACAGGACCACGGCCTTTATCCAAACGGCCTTCAATCACCAGCCCTTTGGCAGGGGTGTTTTTCGGCGCCTGTAATTCTAATACTTCCGCTTGCAACAGAATCGCTTCCAGCAGCTCGTCAATGCCCTTACCTGTTTTGGCTGAGACCTCACGGAACATCACTTCGCCGCCGTACTCTTCAGGCACCACTTCGTGACTCACCAGTTCGCTCTTCACGCGCTCAGGTTGTGCTTCAGGTTTATCCACCTTGTTGATGGCCACCACGATAGGCACATTACCGGCCTTGGCATGGTGAATCGCCTCAATCGTTTGCGGCATCACGCCGTCATCGGCTGAGACCACCAGAATCACAATATCGGTGGCCTTGGCACCACGGGCACGCATGGCGGTAAACGCCTCATGGCCCGGGGTATCCAGAAAAGTCACCATACCGCGTGGCGTTTCCACATGGTATGCGCCAATATGCTGCGTAATCCCGCCAGCTTCCCCTGAAGCAACACGACTGCGACGGATATAATCCAGCAAGGAAGTTTTACCATGATCCACATGGCCCATGACTGTTACGACTGGCGGACGCGCATCCATTACAGCTTCAACCGACTCGGTTTCCTCGAGGAAACTCTCTGGATCGTTGGCAGCAGCAGCCTGTGCTTTATGGCCCATTTCTTCCACCAGGATGATCGCCGTATCCTGATCTAACACTTGGTTAATAGTGACCATCATGCCCATTTTCATCAGCGCTTTAATCACTTCGGCCGCTTTCACAGACATTTTATGCGCCAGATCAGCGACAGAAATGGTTTCTGGCACCATGATTTCTTTGATAATGGGCTCGGTAGGCGCACTAAATGCATGCTGCTCGTCCTTACTGGACTTGTGGTGCTTACCTTTTGGCGTGCGCCAGCCTTGGGCAGCGCCCCCTGGAGCGTCACCACGTGTTTTCAGGCCACGTTTCTTGTTTTCGTTGTCATTCCAGTCACGATTATCCGTTTTGGCTTTTTTGTCTTTGTTCTCTGGCTTTTCAACAACTTTGTTCGCTGGTTTGTGTAAAGTACCTTCAGACAACTTGGTAGGCGCTACTTTATTTTTAGCTGCTTCCGCCTCAGCCACACGTTTGGCCTCTTCTTCAGCACGACGCTGTACCAAAGCCTGCTTGCGTTTCACATCTTCAGCCTGCATGGCAGACAACATGGCTGCACGCTTGGCCTCCTGCTCACGTAACGCAATCTCTTCTACGCTGATGACAGGTTTTTTAATGGTGGTGGACGGGGTAGGTGCGGGGGTAACGACTTCTTTAACGACTGGCGGCTCAACAATGACAGGTGCCACTTCAACAGGCACTTCAATTTCCATAGGGGCTATTTCCACTACCGGCTCTGGCTCTACTTCAGGCGCAGTAACAACCTGTGGTTCCTCTACTGGCTCAACAGCTAACACTTCTTCCGGAATCAACGCAGACTCTTTGGCTACATCAAAAGTATCTTCTGAGCGCTCCAAAACGCGTTTTTTACGGACCTCAACCTGGATGGTACGAGCCTTGCCGCTACTGTCCAGTTTCTTGATTTCAGTATTCTGTTTGCGGGTCAGGGTAATTTTGTTTTTGGGGGCGTCACTGGCGCCATGCTCTTTGCGTAAATATTCCAACAGAGCAGCCTTGTCACCTTCCGCCAAAAAGTCATCCGCAGACGTTTTATTGACGCCTGCGCTTTTTAATTGCTCGATAAGCAGGGTCGTGGGAAGACCCAGTTCTGCGGCAAATTGTGCTACGGTAGAAAGTGCCATGTACTGCTCCAGTTCAATTCTTTATTATCTATTTACAATGCATGCATAGGTGCGGTCCGGCCATTATTTAAACCAGGGAGCACGCGCAGTGACAATCAACGCTTTTGCCCGCTCTTCGTCCATACCTGTCAACTCAACCAACTCATCAACTGCCAGCTCTGCGAGGTCTTCACTGGTGTGAATACCCTTGCCTGATAATTGATGTGCGGTTTCTGCATCCATGCCATCCAGCGACATTAAATCGTGTGTATCTTCTTCGACCTGCTCTTCTTTGGCAATCGCTTCAGTCAACAATGCTGCACGCGCACGTGAACGCAACTCATTAATCGTATCTTCATCAAAGGCCTGAATTTCAGCCATTTCTGTAATCGGTACGTAAGCGATTTCTTCCAGTGTACTAAACCCTTCTTCCACCAGAATGTCAGCCACTTCTTCATCTACATCCAGCTTCTCTATAAACAGCTGGCTGATCTTGGCATACTCATCCTGACTCTTTTGCGCCGCAGCTTCTTCAGTCAGAATATTCAAATTCCAGCCAGTCAGCTCTGAAGCCAAGCGCACATTTTGACCATTACGACCAATGGCCACTGCCAGCTGCTCTTCATTCACCACCACATCCATGCTGTGCGCATCTTCATCAACAACGATAGATGTCACTTCTGCCGGTGCCAGCGCATTAATCACAAACTGTGCAGGATCCATACTCCACAGGACAATATCTACACGCTCACCGCCCAATTCGGAGGTGACTGCCTGTACACGCGAACCACGCATACCCACGCAAGTACCCACAGGATCCAAACGCTGATCATTGGTTTTAACTGCAATTTTGGAGCGTAAACCAGGATCACGTGCTGCTGAACGGATTTCCAGCAAACCTTCTTCGATTTCTGGCACTTCCAATTCAAACAAACGCTTGAGAAACTCTGGCGCCACACGTGACAAAATCAGTTGTGGACCACGGCCACCGCGATCAACACGAGACAAGTAAGCACGTACACGATCACCCACGCGCAAATTCTCTTTTGCAATCATCGATTCACGTGGCAGCAAACACTCAATGCGGCCCACCTCAATAATGGCATTGCCTTTTTCCATGCGCTTGATAACGCCTGTCACCAAACTTTCGCCACGACCCAGAAAATCCTGAATCATTTGCTCGCGCTCAGCTTCGCGCACCTTTTGCAAAATCACCTGCTTGGCAGCCTGTGCACCAATCCGGCCAAATGAAATGGACTCGAGAGGCTCTTCACAGTAGTCACCAATCTGGCGACCCTCGGCACGCGCATCTTCATCATCAAACTGGTAAGCAGAGCTTTCAAGCAAGTCATATTCAACATACTGCCAGCGTCTAAACGTTTTATAATCGCCGGTTTCACGGTCAATTTCGACGCGAATATCTGCACCTTCTTCATGATTCTTCTTGGTAGCAGAGGCCAACGCCAATTCCAATGCGGTAAAGATCACCTCTTTAGTCACATTTTTCTCATGCGCTAGCGCATCAACCAGTAATAACAATTCACGACTCATCGTAATCTCCAACTCACCGTACAGACAGCTTTACAGCCATAACCATTTAATCAAAAACCGGACTCAGTCGGGCTTTATCTATATTCTCGAGCGCCAGTCGATATTGCCATCCATCACAGTCCAGCAATACCTGCCCAGCCTCAACCCCTTGCAGAACGCCAAGAAATGTTTTTCTTGGCAATGTTGTTTCAGTGGCTTTAGGACCGTCATCCTTAATACCATTACGCAGCTTGACCTGCACGCGCTCACCTGTAAAGCGGACAAAATCCTTTTCTTTACGCAAGACACGGTCCAGACCTGCTGAAGAAACCTCTAACCGGTCATAATCGATATCAAGCTCGACTGTCAGCACATTCCCCAGCTGATTGCTGACCAGTACGCAATCATCAATATTTACACTGTCTTTGTTGTCTTTAGGCATCAACTTATCAATAAATACGCGTAACAATTTGCCACGATTAGCAGTTTCAAAATCCACCAAATCGTAGCCCAATTGCGTCACGGTTTTCTCAACCACCGAATACAAATCGCGCATAAGACACCTCAACCAACAAAACACGTTTCGTGCGTTAAAAACAAAAAATGGGCGCAAAGCCCATCTTAATGCATCTATTATACCCAAAAAACCCTTTAATTCAAAGCGCAAAGGTATCCCTGAGAGGTATTAGATAGCCATTAAAAACAAAACCCCATCCGGTTGGATGGGGTTTTTAAATAAGGAGTTTGGGGATGACCTACTTTCGCATACGAAGAGTACACTATCATTGGCGCAAGTTCGTTTCA
>NZ_JAVCAP010000016.1 GCF_030769565.1 Methylophilus aquaticus
CGTGGGTTCTTCGGGTACGTTTCATTGCTTTCTTTCTCTGCTTTCTGCCGCCTATCGGCTGCAAGGTTAAGCAAGAATATCACTTAAAACACTGTCCAGTTTTCCGGGTCCACCTCTAACTGGGTATCGATGACTAAACTAATCAAACCTTGACTTGTTGACTGCGCCACACTGGAAATGAGCTGTATTTCTGTGCATCAATGTTACTGACGAAAAAGACTTGCGCCAAACGTGAGTCTTTTAACGTTTGACCAAAAAAGTTATTTGCCGCATGAAAATGGCGGCCTTCATACAAAATTAACGTGTTATAGACATTATTAATACGCACAATTTCATCAAACATACTGTGATAAGCCGTATTCATTTTTACAGTACCCTCGGCAAAACGCTTATCGTTTTGTTTTAAAGCTTTTTCATAAGCGTCCGGATCAAAGCTTTTGTTTGGTTTGAACAATGAGGTGCCGGAATCCAAAGGCGCATCCGGGCTTAAATACAACACTGCTGCAAACACTGCATTGCCGTCGGTATGAATCACACCGCGACCATAGTCTTCACTCACGCTTTGAAAGTTAGTCGAAATAGCCCAGCGCATGCGCTCATGTTCAGAGTTATGAAACAGAGAAATAATTTTGGAACTGACTTTTTCAAATAAAGGCTTGTTAATCACGGATAAATCTTTGGTCCTCGCACCAGGAAAAACGTACGGAACATCTTTTAATTGGTGTCGGTATTGGTATTTTTGATTCAAGGCAAACGTGCGCACCGCATCTGGATCTTCGTAGAAGTTTTCAACAATGGTCACGGGATATAAATTCATCATGGATAAGCAGTAATAGTTAAATGAGGACAAACACATCAAGAATACTAAAAAAAACGGCAACCGAAGTTGCCGTTTTTTCTGTTTTTAATTTATTGCAGGTTAACCTGCCACTAAATTAGAAGAACAGGATAGCACCCAATGAAATGGTTTTTGCTTTCAGATCTGTATCAGCTGCAGCAC
Organism: Methylophilus aquaticus; assembly: GCF_030769565.1. Lineage (GTDB taxonomy): Bacteria > Pseudomonadota > Gammaproteobacteria > Burkholderiales > Methylophilaceae > Methylophilus > Methylophilus aquaticus. Next base: position 1,001 of record NZ_JAVCAP010000016.1, read on the forward strand.
GAACGTTTGTTTCGTCTTTAGCTTGTGAGTATTCAGCAACCAAGTTCAAGTGTTTGGTCAATGGGTGGTAAGCACCAACTACCCACATGTTGTTTTTGATTTCGCTGAATGAATCAACGCCATTGCCGTCCAGTGTTGACTCACCGTAAGAGGCTGCCAATTTAGTACCTGCACCTGGAACAGTGTAAGAACCTTGAACATACCATTGGTCAGAGTCACGACGTTTGCCGGTAGAGTCGAAACCGTTCAACAGTTGCACAGTTTGGCCGATACCTTTGCCTTTACCGTAGTAACCAACTAAACCGAAATCAGCAATTTTCAGTGCTGTACCGATATCAAATGCAGTTGCGCGCTCATCAGTATTGGTTAAAGTGTTAGCTGTTGCAGCTACTAACGCTGTACCTGCTGTGTTAATGCCTGCAGCTGTTGCATTTGTCAAACCTTCAACTTTTTGTGTGATTGCAGAAACCCACACTTTACCAGCAACATCACCTGTCCACTCGTAAGAAGCTTTACCTTCAAATGCTGGAGCAGAACCTGAACGCTCTGTAGAGCCAACGCTGCCAGTACCTGTAGAAGCCAATGCGTTCCAGCCTTGTGTTACACCAGCTGTGAATTGGAAGCCATTCCAGTTTGGTGAAGTGTAAGCAACTTGTGCTTTCCAGTCAGCATACATAAAACCGCGACCGATACGACCCAAAGTTGTTGTGTTGCCAGCCAAAGAACCAGCAGCAGAACCAACGCCCAACAGAGTTTGGTCATTCAAGATAGCGTCTGAAGCGTAGATGCCCAGATCTTTACCCAGTTTGATAGAACCCCATGAAGCATCACCGAAAGTCAGGAATGCTTGACGGTTTTCTTGTTGTGAGCCTTGTACACCTGCGTTTTTAGTAGAAGCACCTGGGTTGATGCTGATTGTGAAACCAACATCCAGATCGTTCTGACGTGTTTTACCAGATACGCTCAGATAGTTAGGCAGCAAACCAGTAGTGATGTTGCTTACGCTGTCACCATTGCCACGTTCACCTGCAGTTGCGTCATCGCCGCTGAAGCTAGTGTGTGTGTAGTAAGCGTTAACCACGCCACCGATGTCCAGAGTCCAGTCACCAGCCGGGATTGTGATACCAGCTTGTGCGCTAGAAGCGGCAGCAAACAGAGCTGCTGCAACTGCTACGTTTAATTTTGTGTTCATACGAATCTCCAAAAATGTTGTTTTCACAACTTGTGTAAGGATATTGCTTTGTAAGCGAGCCTTTAAAAAGGCCACTATTAAGAACTCCCTCAGAATCGCTCAGAGCATTTCCAAGAAGGTCAGTGCAATTCTGACAAAATGGCTTAAGGTGGCGCAAGTGAATACGTCAAATTGCTTAGGCCAACTTAAAATTGTTGTAAATCTACAACAGGTTATTGCTGTTTGTTGGAGTAAAGTTTAAATCTGTACCGTTTTTTGTGTTTTTTTATACTTTGTGGCCAATGTGGCTTCTGTTAGCATAAGTCTTACTTTTGGCACTTTTATTGACAAGCGTGATCAATATAAATAGAGACTTTATGCACGAACAAAAAAGAGACAATAAATAGTTAACAAAAGAATCAATCGCCTGTCATTCCCGCTTTTGCGGGGATGATGAAGTGATACGTTTTTAGGATTTACTATGATTCGTGCAAAAGTTTCGAATAGTTATTTAGGAGAATGATGATGGTATCCGACATTCAATTACGCTCACGCTTTATGGACACGTTAGATTGGTTGTGCCAAGTGATGATCAGGCATTCAAATGGTTTTGATGTGGCATTGGTGCGCATTGCGTATGGCGACGACAACAGTTTAGGCGAAGCTTACGGCGCACCAGAAGCATTGAGACAATTATCTTTGTTAACACATGATTTGCAAAAGGCATTTAGAAAATCTGACCTGGTGGGGCGTGACGGGACAGATTTTTGGATTTTATTTCCTTATACCCGAATGACCGAAAATATTTATGAAAAGTTGCTGGATGTTTTACAAGCATCCAGCCATGAGAATCTGAATATTGTGAATAGAGAAGTGACTATTTTTGAATTGCCACTGATTTACCGGGATAATCAATTGCCGGAACAAGCATTGGAGTTGTTGCATTATTTGAAACTGCATCAGCCACAGCTTGCCAGCCATGTGTTTAGATTGGCATCTACGATTTAAATGGGTGATTTAAATCAGTGGTGGAGTTGACTTCAGGTTTTTAAGCAGTGTTCTTACCGGCGCAGGAATGGCCGCTGTGATGGCGTCGTCAATCGATAGCCAGCACGTCGTTGCTATTTCAGGCTGACGCACTCCGGTGAGCTGTAATGGTTGTGGCGTAATCTCGAGCTTGAAATGGGTAAAGGTATGCCATAACACGGGCAATGTTTCTAAAGGCTCTGTCGCGAGACGATATTTTTCATAAGCAGCCTGACAGGGTATTTCTTCCTGCTGCACTTCAGGCAAACTCCATAAGCCGCCCCAGATGCCATGGTTCGGGCGCTTCTCGAGCAAGATCTCACCGGCATCCATAATCATCATCATCGTGATACGTTTTTCCGGCATTGCCTTGCGTGGTTTGGGCGAGGGTAGCTTGGATACCCTTTGCTGCTGATAAGCCTGACAGTCGTTTTGTAGCGGGCAAGATAGACAACGTGGTTTGCTACGGGTGCACAGGGTTGCACCAAAATCCATCAGGCCCTGAATATAGGCTGGTAGATTCAGTTGAGGCAGCAAACTTTCGGCAAGGCTCCAGCATTGCTTTTCAATCAGTGGCAGGCCTGGCCAGCCTTCGATGCCAAACACACGTGCAAGTACCCGCTTTACATTGCCATCCAGAATGGTTTGACGCTGATTGAAAGAAAATACACTGATGGCGGCTGCCGTAGAACGGCCTATGCCTTTGAGTGACTGGATACTTTGAAAGTCTTGCGGAAACTGGCCAGAAAATTCACGCATGATGGTTTGTGCGGCATGATGCAGATTACGTGCGCGGGAGTAATAGCCCAACCCGCTCCAATACTGCATCACTTCGTCCTGACTCGCCGCTGCCAGGCTGGCAATGGTGGGAAAGCGTTCCATAAATCGGCCATAATAGCCAATGACAGCGCTGACTTGTGTCTGTTGCAACATGATTTCCGACACCCACACGGCATAAGGATCTTTACTTTGTTGCCATGGCAGATCATGGCGGCCATGCGTACGCTGCCAGGTGATAATTTTTTCAGCAAACGCACTCACTAGAAATTCAACAGCTTTTTAAGCGCCTTTTGTTTCAGTTGGTCGGCAGGTTTGGTTTCTTCTGCCGGTTTTTCTTCTGTTGGGTTTGCGTCGCTGGGTTTTTCAGTGCCAGTGTTTGTGCTTTCACTGGATGACTTTTTGTTTAACAGGCCTTTGAGGGCATCAGTTTTATTGCTGCCATTGATCAGTGACTTGACCGCATCTGCTTTGTCACCCCCCAATTGATTGGTTAAAGCATCTAAAGCTGCTGATTTAGCCAATGCTTGTCCGAGTGCGGCCATATCAATACTAAATTTAGGCGCAGCAAAGGCGCCTGTAACCTTGATGGGAATGCCCACACTACCGAGATCGCCTGCTTCTTTGCCACCTTGACCCTTGAGCGAATTGACTAATGTAGGTTTTGCAAGGTAATTGATTTGTTCTTTGCCGATATCGATATCGCCTTTGCTTTCACCCTTGGTCAGGCGAAAAATGGGTGCCTTCATCGCCAGATCGTCATTGCGCGCCACACCGTTTTTAATGTTGAAGCTGGCGGTGAGTTCGCTAAAGTCAGTTTGTTTGGTGTTGTCAGTTGCGGTGGTGGTTTGACCCTTAAGCACATTCAGTTTGCTTTTGGCATCGCGAATGGTCCCGGCAATATCAATCCCTTTTACAGTGCCATCCGCCATGCGTAAATCAGCCGTGCCGGACAGCGACTTTTTTAAAGCAGTCACCGTGGCTCCCTGTGCCGCAACATCCAGGCTCACATTGCCCGTCCCAGACAGCATGTCATTATTAATGGTTTCTGCAAGCAGTGAACCTACGGATATGTTTTGCAGGGTTTGCTGAATATTGATGGCCGGTGTTGCGCGCGCATCCAGTTTGACTGCGCCACGTACCGTTCCCTGATAGACATCTACATTCAGTGGATTCAGGCTGGCTACTCCGTCTTGTGCTTTCAACCCGATATTCAAGTTTTTGGCCTCGGTTTTGCCATATTTGAGTTGACCGATGCGGATGCTGCCCTGTGCATTGAATGCCTTGAGTGCAGACAAATCAAGAGGCTGCTCCGGATTGGCATTCGCTGATTTTTCAGGCGTTTTCTCATTGCTTGCGGTTGAACTGTTAGCCGTTTGTTGTGGCATATAGCGATTAAGATCCAGCTTGTCGATATTCACATCAAAGGTGTACAACGGTTTGCTGAATTGGCTGATGGCCAGATTGCCCTGAATGCGCGAGTCATCCAGCTTGACATCCAACCCTTGCAGGGCAAGCTTTTGACCATCTGCTTTGATGCCCACATTAAGTCCGGTCAAGGTATATGGGGTGTAGAGAATTTTCCCGATATTGATGCTGCCATCAAGAAACAGGGTTTTCAATACGCTAAAATCTGCTGGTTTATCGGTTTTGCTCGTACCGGATGCTGTTTTTTGTGCAGTGACCTCGGCCTTTTTACTGCCAGTGTTCCCCAGCAGGGCATTCAGGTTGAGTGTATCTGCGTGTATTTTGAAGCCAATATGCGGCGTTTTGAAACCGGCAACATTCACATCCCCGTTCAGTTTTGTCTCTGCCAGCAGCAGATTAAACACGGTTTTCACCTGCTCCTGCTTGATATTGGCGTTAAGCGCCAATTTAAACTCGCCATCCATTGCGCCTTTGGGCACTGCCGGATCCTGAATGTGAAACTGGCCTGCCAGCGCCGGGATATCGAACACCATGTCAGCCAGATTGGCTTTTACGGGAGATGCAAAGTGGCCTTCAACTTTGCGCGTACCTGCATTCACCTGTACATCGGCAGTAATGCCTTTGCTCTCGGCGGCTTGCTGATTGCCTTTGAGCTCAGCCAGTGCCACTTCCAGTTTCAAATCGCCCTGGGCATCTTGCTGTTTTAGCGCCAGCAACACTTTTTCGCTGGAAATCAGCTTGGGGTTGACTGCCATGGCCGGCGCTTGCAAGCTCACCTCACGTGTGATGCCGTTAAAATCACCTTGCATTGCCAGCTTGAGCTCCGTCACACTCAGCGCCGCTTGCGCAGCATCGACATCCACAGCACCTTGTGCGGTCACCACCACATCTTTGCCATCCAGCAACGCCCCTTTAATCTGCGCATCCAGGCCTTTTACCACAAAGTGTTTGGCCTCAGGGTCGGCCATGATATTGGCTTTAATCACGGCATCGGCATTGACCTGTGGCTGGTTGGCGGTCACATGAAAGTCCGCAGCGATATCGAATGGTGTTTTCAGGGCGACCTGGCCGGTCGTGACATTCAAATGCTCGACGCCATATTTTGCGCCGGACCCTTCATTGATATAGCTGGCTTGTGTATTGGTGATTTTGATACCCTGCACATCAAAATTAATTGGCTGGGAGGGGTCGTCTTCTTCCTTGCTCAGCAAGTCATCAAAGTTAAAACTGCCATCCGCATGCTGGATGATATTGATTTGTGCGCCATTGAGATACACGGTATCAACGACGATTTCTTTTTTTAGCAAAGGCAGTATAGCCAATGCCACCTTTGCACTTTTGATGGCAGCAAATTGCTGGCGCGCATGATGTTCAGACAGGCTTATTTCGCCGAGATCTGCGCCAATCTTTGGCCAGAAACTGAGTTTGATGTCACCCTTGATCTCTAAAGTACGCTGTTTTTTATCCTTGACCAGCTGAATGACGGTGGATTTGTAATCATTCGGATTAAACGTAACGGCCAAATAGACGACGAGCAAAATCAATACAGCTAACAGGCCGCCAAAGCCGATCATTATTTTTTTCAGAATGGAAGACTTCATTACAATCCCTTATTTTGATTGCACATTTACGACGATTAATGGGCAAAAAAGACCAAAATCAAGGTGCCAAATATAATCCGGTACCATGCAAATACTGCAAATGAATGCTGGCCGACAAACTTGATCAGTGCACGGATCACCACCAGTGCAGATAAAAATGCGGTGACAAACCCGGCCATAAAAATCAGTGCATCATCGAGTGATAACAAATCGCGGGCCTTGAGCAAATCGTAACCGGTGGCAGCGAACATGATAGGCAAGGCCAAAAAGAACGAAAATTCAGTAGCCGTCTGACGGTTGAGGCCAAAACACATGCCACCCAGAATGGTTGCGCCAGAACGCGAGACACCGGGAATCAGCGCCAGCGATTGCGCAAAACCGATCTGCAGAGACTGCTTGAGGCTGATGTTATCAATGCTGGCCACTTTACCCTGTGGCACATATTTTTCAATGATCAGAATCAGTACGCCGCCCACAATCAGTGCAATGCCCACCGTAAAGGAGGAAAACAGAAATTCTTTGATTTGGTGATGGAAAGCAAGGCCCAGAATGGCTGCAGGTAGAAAAGCCACCATCAGGTTACGCACCAGATGCTGCGCATTGGGGTCGGTCTGAATGCGTTGCACAGTTTGTAACAAGCGTTGCCTGAACTCGACGCATACCGCCAGAATTGCGCCTAGCTGTATCATGATTTCAAACACATCGCGTTTTTCTTTATCGAGAAAATCCAGCCACTCGCCTGCAATAATCAAGTGCCCGGTGCTACTGACGGGAATAAATTCGGTCGCGCCTTCGACCAGGCCCATAATGACGGCCTTCAGCATAAGTATCATATCCATGGCTGTATTCTAGCAGACCACGGCAAAGATGATGATTCATGATTTACATAAAAAAACAGGACCCTGCTTGCACAAGGTACCTGTCTGGATTAAAACAGCATTACTTCAAATCAAAGCGGTCAGCATTCATCACTTTGACCCATGCTTTTACAAAGTCGTGTACAAACTTTTGCTTGGCATCGTCCTGCGCATAGACTTCAGCGTAGGAACGGAGCACGGAGTTGGAGCCAAACACCAGATCAACGCGGGTCGCTGTCCATTTCACCGCACCTGATGTGCGATCACGCACTTCGTACAGGTTTTTTCCTGTGGGCTGCCATGTATAGCGCATATCGGTCAGGTTGACGAAAAAGTCATTGCTGAGCACGCCGGGTTTGTCAGTAAACACGCCATGTCTGGTACCGCCATAATTGGTGTCCAGCACACGCATCCCGCCAATTAACACCATCATTTCTGGCGCAGTCAGGCCCATCAGCTGGGTTCGATCCAGCAACATTTCTTCTGGTGTGGGTACATAATCCGCTTTCAGCCAGTTGCGGTAGCCGTCGTGCAGTGGTTCCAGCACGGCAAATGAATCTTCGTCAGTCAATTCAGCACTGGCATCGCCACGACCTGGCGCAAACGGTACGCTGATCGCAACACCTGCCGCTTTGGCCGCCTGTTCCACGGCTGCTGATCCGCCCAGTACAATCAGATCGGCTATGCTGACTGGCTTGGCAAACCCTGCCTGGATATTTTCAAGCGCGGCAAGTACCTTTTGCAGTCTGGCGGGTTCGTTGCCTACCCAGTCTTTTTGCGGCGCCAGACGAATGCGCGCACCATTGGCCCCGCCGCGATAATCAGAGGCACGGAATGTACGGGCACTGTCCCAAGCCGTCGCTACCAGTTCACCGGTGGTCAGTCCGCTGGCCAGAATCTGCGACTTGAGCGTAGCAACATCGGCATCATTCAAATCGGCATTACCTGCGGGGACCGGGTCTTGCCAAATCAAGTTTTCTTTTGGTACATCCGGCCCCAGATAGCGTGCTTTGGGTCCCAGGTCACGATGTGTCAGCTTGAACCAGGCACGGGCAAATACTTCAGAGAAATAAGCCTGGTCCTGATAAAAACGCTCCGAAATTTTGCGGTACTCCGGATCCTTGATCATCGCCATATCGGCATCGGTCATGATCGGGTTGTAGCGTATGCTCGGATCTTCTACATCTACCGGCTTATCTTCTTCTTTGATATGCACAGGTTCCCATTGCCACGCGCCTGCGGGGCTCTTTCTCAATTCCCATTCGTGCTTAAACAGCATTTCAAAGTAGCCGTTATCCCATTGGGTCGGATGTGTTGTCCACGCACCTTCTATGCCGCTGGTCACGGTATCGCGACCTACGCCACGGCTGGTGTGGTTGTTCCAGCCCATGCCTTGTTCGTGCACATCTGCGCTTTCCGGGTCGGCGCCCAGGTTGCTGGCACTGCCATTGCCATGAGCTTTGCCTACAGTATGCCCCCCCGCAGTTAAGGCGACGGTTTCTTCGTCGTTCATCGCCATCCTGGCAAAGGTTTCGCGGATATCTCTGGCTGTACGTAATGGATCAGGATTGCCATCCACGCCTTCTGGGTTCACGTAAATCAGCCCCATCATCACAGCGGCCAATGGGTTTGCCAGTGCGCGGTCACCACTATAACGGCTGCCCTCAGCGCCCGTTTTGGCTAACCATTCTTTTTCATTGCCCCAGTAAATATCTTTTTCCGGGTGCCAGATATCAGCGCGTCCTCCCGCAAAGCCGAATACTTTCAGCCCCATCGACTCATAGGCCATGGTCCCGGCCAGCACAATCAAATCTGCCCATGATAATTGATTGCCGTATTTCCTCTTGATCGGCCAGAGCAGGCGGCGGGCTTTATCAAGGTTGACGTTATCCGGCCAACTGTTCAAAGGCGCAAAACGCTGGTTACCGGTCCCGGCACCGCCGCGGCCATCCGCCACGCGATAGGTCCCGGCGGCGTGCCATGCCATGCGGATCATCAGGCCGCCATAATGGCCCCAGTCAGCTGGCCACCAAGCCTGGCTATCGGCCATCAGTGCTTTCAGATCATTTTTGACCGCTTGTAAATCCAGCTTTTTAAATTCATCTGCATAATTGAAATGCTCGCCCAGCGGATTGGTTTTGCTGTCGTGCTGATGCAAGATATCCAGATTTAATGCATTTGGCCACCAGTGGGTATTTGAAGCGCTTACAGTGCTATTTGCGCCATGTGCAAAAGGGCATTTACCCGCGGTATTTGTCTGATTGTCCATCATAAATCTCCTGTTTTGATTTCAATCCATTAAAGACTGAATTGGTTGTAATTGCATCAATTAATTTCCGCAATAATTATTTCATCACAAGTGAAAGAAATAATTCAAGCATTTGCATCACGATTTAGTGACTAGCGGCGTAAGCCGCCAATAGTTCTAAACATACGTGTGACGCATGTTGCATCCATAACTGCATGGTTTCTCCTTTGTTTATTGTTACTGGTGATGACTTGAAGCTGATTTTAAATAGACTCTTTGCATTTGTATAATTGTAAGTTTTGATTTTGTTGATTAATAAAATTAATCAATTTAAACTTAAGTTCTGGATGGAAGATTGGAGAAACACCCGCATGACACTGATAGAACTGAAGTTTGTATTGGCCGTGGCACAAGAACGTAACTTCCGGCGTGCTGCCGAAAAATGCTTTGTGACCCAGCCCGCACTGAGTTTGGGCATTAAAAAGCTTGAAGAAGAGCTTGGAGTGACTCTTTTTGAGCGTAACCGTAACGAAGTCACTCCAACAGAAATTGGCCAGCAAATTATTGTACAAGCCAACACCGTGTTGGAGCAGGCAGCCAAAATCAAGGCGCTTGCAAAGCAAGGCAATGATCCCCTGAATGGGCCGTTCAAGTTGGGTATGATTCACTCCGTAGGGCCTTATCTGTTACCAGAAATGATTCCACCGTTGGTGGTTACTGCACCGCTTATGCCTCTTGAGGTGGAAGAAAATATTACGACCACTTTGGAGCAGCAGCTTAAAAACGGGGTGATTGATGCAGCGGTGGTGGCGCTTCCGTTTGATATTGCGGGCATCGAAACCATGCCGCTGTATGACGAGGATTTTAATGTGGTGGTTCCGGTACATCATCCGTGGGCGACACGCACAGCGATTGACCCTGAAGAGCTCGGTCATGAAAAGGTATTGTTATTGAATGCTGGCCACTGCTTTAGCAATCAGGTCACACAAGCTTGTCCGGAGCTGAGCCGCAAAGGAGAAGTGTTGCAGGGTAATTCACTGGAAACCATCCGTAACATGGTAGCTTCGAATTTGGGGATTACTGTGTTACCCGCAATGGCCACTGCCACCCGTTACCAAAATGCACTGATTCGTGTGATCCCTTTTACAAGGCCTGCACCTAGCCGACGTATTGCACTGGCATGGCGTAAAAGCTTTGTCAGGCTGGCTGCCATTGAGGTGTTGGGTAAAGTGATTGCTGATATTGGCAAACAGATTGTTCAGACTGAATATCCAGGGAGTGACATCCAACAGCAGGCAAGCGGTCTGCAAACAATCAAAGCGTTGCGTTAGTAGGCGATGGCTACTCTAAAACCTGCCACCTCTTGGTCCGGCACCCCTAAAAGGCTGTTGATGCGGATTTCTTGTTGAGCTGCAAGGCCTTCATCTTTGTTTAGGGCGGTGGGTAGGTATTCCTGAGGTTTGAGTATACGTCGCAATACTGGCTCATCGCTGGTATTGGTCAGGGTAAGCTCAATCAAAGGATAAGCCTGCGCCACTTGTGCATGATTCATCAATACGCTTGAAAACACCAACACGCCATCGCGCTCACGGTGCTCCTGTATATCGGCATCGTCAATGGTGAATTGCGCAATATCTTGTGGCAAGCTGAGCTCGCAATGGAGCACGCGACAAAAGCTCTGCAGCAAGGGTTTTGTTTGCGGATAATGCGCAATCAGGTGCGCGCGCGAGAAATACAGCAACTGAATTAATACTGCAAGTGTACACAGAACCATAAGCCCAAAATACGCGGACTGTTTGGTCGATGACGGGGCTGGCTGAGGCGGACGTTCATCAGAGAGTGAGACATTGCGCAAAAATTCCGGCACTGAGGGCTCTGCTATTGCGGTATCGGCGGCGATTGCCCCACTTGCCAGCAGATCGTCCACATGCAATGCAGGATGCTGAGTCAATGTAATTTCTTGCAGTGGTGCATCTTGCGTCTCAACGATCTCTTGACGCGCATCTATAGCGTCTGTAAGTGTTTCATGCTCAGGCTGTGTGAGTTGCTTATCTGCGCTATCGGCCGCAGGGATAAATGCATCATACTGCTGAGGCTCTGGTGAGAAAATCCCATCTGACTCGGATGTATCCAGTACATGTGCAGGTGATGTATAAATTTCATTCGGTTCTGCAGAGGCTGTTTCGGAGATAGATGCCGGGATTTTTGAGGTGGTAACCGATGGATTAACTTCTGAATAAACATCAATAAGCGGTGATTGTGGTGTGCCCGCATCTTCTGAATTCAGTAGGTGTGCTGCAGCATCAAACACATGCTCACATTCGCCGCAGCGTACTTTGCCCCGATAGGCATGCAGCTCGGCTTCTGTGACTTCAAATTGTGTTTGGCAGGCTGGGCATGCCGTGATTAGAGACATTTCTTGGTTCCCGTCAGCAAGACCCATCCTTCTTGCTGGATGGGGGCATCCATTTCAAACCACTCGGCATAGTGTGTCAGCAACATGGTCTGCTGACTTTCCAATATGCCGGATAATGCAACTTTACCGCCATTTTTGCAAGATTGCGCAATCACTGGCGCCAATACCATCAGGGCGCTGGACAGGATATTGGCGACCACGATATCAAACTGGCCATGCAAATAATCCGCAGAATCGTAAAACACGGCATTCACCTGATTATTGGTCGCATTGTCGCGACTGGAAATCACTGCTTGCGGGTCGATATCGACACCCGTAGCTGTGGCTGCCCCCAGTTTTTTGGCGGCAATGGCCAGAATGCCTGAGCCGCAGCCATAATCCAGAACGTTGGCATTGCCTACTAAGTCGGCCGGTAACTGTGCCAGCCAACTTAAACACAAATGTGTGGTTGGGTGGCTGCCTGTGCCAAAAGCTAACCCAGGATCAAGCACAATATTGATGGCATCAGCATTGGGTGCCTGATGCCAGGAAGGTACAATCCAGAGCGTATCGGTGACCCGGATCGGATCAAACTGGGCCTGTGTTGCACGCACCCAGTCTTGCTCTTCAATCTGTTCGAGTTGATATTTCAGGCCATCCAGCTGTAATTCCGCCTGCACTGCTGCCAGTAAGGCAGGCACATCGGCATCGGATGCCAGCATGGCGGTGACAATATTTTGTTGCCAGATGCCCGGCGGCGGATCACCCGGTTCGCCGAAAATGGCCTGCTCGGCCAACGTGTCCGCGTGCGCGTCTTCGATACTGACAGAAAGCGCACCCAGGTCCATCAGGGCATCACTGAGCTGATCGGCCTGTTGCTCGGTCGATTGAATTTTAAGGAGTAGCCAATGCAACATTATTTCGAGCTGATACCCAGCTTTTGCTCCAGATAATGAATGCTGGTACCGCCTTGCTGGAAAGCGAGGTCAGCCATCAGGTCAGCATGTAATGCTGTGTTGGTTTTAATCCCTTCCACATACATCTCTGACAGCGCTACGCGCATTCTGGCAATTGCCTGCTCACGCGTTGCACCGTGGGTAATCAACTTACCGATCATCGAGTCATAATGCGGAGGCACGGTATACCCGCCATAGACATGGGTATCCATGCGCACGCCAGGCCCGCCAGGCATATGAAAGCGATTGATAAAGCCGGGTGAAGGCACAAAGGTGTAAGGATCTTCGGCGTTAATCCGGCACTCAATGGCATGGCCATTCAGGTGTATATCGCGTTGACGGAATGGCAGTTTTTCACCAGCTGCAATGAAAATCTGCTGTTGCACCAGATCAATACCGGTAATCATTTCAGTTACCGTGTGCTCGACCTGTAAACGGGTGTTCATTTCAATAAAATAGAACTCACCGTTTTCATACAGAAATTCAAACGTGCCAGCACCACGGTATTTGATCTTGCGGCAAGCCTCGGCACAACGTTCGCCAATTTTTTCACGCAATTTTTCAGGCATCAGTGGAGAAGGTGCTTCTTCAATAATCTTTTGATGACGGCGCTGCATAGAGCAATCGCGATCACCCAGATAGACCGCATTGCCATGTTGGTCTGCCAAAATCTGGATTTCGATATGGCGCGGATTTTCCAGGAATTTCTCCATGTAAACCATGGGGTTGCCAAAAGCAGCTTGCGCTTCGGCACGGGTCATGTTGACTGCGTTGATGAGTGCGGCTTCTGTATGCACCACGCGCATGCCGCGACCTCCCCCCCCCCCCGCTGCTTTAATAATGACCGGGTAACCTACGCGCTTGGCTGTTTTGATGATTTCTGCCGGATCTTCTGGCAACGCACCTTCAGAACCAGGCACGCATGGCACGCCAGCTTTTTTCATCGCATCCTTGGCCGAGACCTTGTCACCCATCAGGCGAATGGTTTCAGCGCGAGGGCCAATAAATACAAATCCGCTTTGTTCTACACGTTCAGCAAAGTCTGCATTTTCTGACAGAAATCCATAGCCCGGGTGAATGGCTTGGGCATCAGTGACTTCAGCTGCACTGATAACTGCTGGAACATTCAGATAGCTTTTAGCGGAGGGTGCAGGACCAATACATACAGACTCATCTGCCAGTTTGACGTATTTAGCTTCTTTGTCAGCTTCGGAGTGAACAGCAACCGTTTTAATCCCCAGCTCGCGACACGCACGTTGTACGCGCAAGGCTATTTCGCCGCGGTTGGCAATGAGTATTTTCTCAAACATATTCACTCCGCGTCTCAATAGCCGTGTGGCTTTCAGCCACAACGCAATTTAACTTCGTTGCTGCACTACCTAACGGTAGCTGGTCGCCGTGGTTGGCAATCAGAATTTTTTCAAACATAGTGTTTTAACCAATCAGGAACAAGGGTTCGCCGTATTCCACAGGCTGACCGTTTTCAACAAAAATCTTCTTAACCACACCAGCGTATTCGCTTTCGATTTCGTTGAGCAGCTTCATGGCTTCGATAATACATAATGTATCACCGACATTTACACTGCTACCTACATCGACAAACGATTTGGCATCAGGTGAAGAGGCTCTATAAAAGGTCCCAACCATCGGTGATTTAACAATTTGGCCTTCTGCTTCAGGGGCCGCTACCGGAGCAGGCGCTGCGGGTGCTGCAGCGCTAGCAGGTGCAGAGGCGGCTGCGACATATTGGGTTACAGGCATTGCACTGGGGGCCATTGCGCGACTGATGCGTACTTTTTCTTCGCCCTCAGTGAGCTCCAGTTCGGAAATGCCTGATTCTTCGACCAGATCAATCAATTTTTTGAGTTTGCGTAAATCCATAAAAACCTCGATTTAGTATATTTAGAGTATTAGTTTAATTGCTGGATGTAGCGATATGCGGCGTAATAACCCTCGGCCCCGAGACCGCAAATTACGGCCGTAGCCATATCACTGAAATACGAATGGTGTCTGAACGGCTCGCGCGTATGTACATTGGATAAGTGCACCTCAATAAAAGGGACCTTTACCGCGGCAATCGCATCACGAATCGCGACAGAAGTGTGGGTAAACGCGGCAGGATTAATGATGATGTAATCCATACGATTAACCGACAATGCATGAATTTTCTCGATAATCTCGGCTTCAGCATTGCTCTGGAATGTTTCAAGTCTGGTTTGATCCGCATGCGCCAATGCTTGCAGATGTTGATTGATATCCGCCAGTGTCTGGTTGCCATAATGCTGCGGCTCACGTGTGCCGAGCATATTTAAATTGGGTCCGTGAATCACCAGGATAGATTTGGTGCCCATTTCAAATGCCTCTTATGGAGAAAAATACAACTTTCATGACGTTGAAGTTTGCCGAAGTTATTGCATTTTGTCCAGAAGAATTCGCAGTTTAACGAAAATCGGAAGCCGCCAATACGGTTGAGATTTGGCTGCTTTGTGCTTGTATCATGCGGCGACCAGGCTTTGCTCTGGCTAAAAAAGCCGCCAAAGCAGAATGGCTAATTGAGTGCGTTTAGCAGCATTTTCTGGTTAATACGGCCAAAGAATGTATGCGTGATCTGACCTTGCGCAGAAATAATCACCGTGTAGGGAAGCACGCCCTTGTCATTGCCCAAGGCTTCCGCCAGCGACATGTCTTCTTCAGCAATCAACAACGGATATTTAACCGGCGTTGTCTGCATGAACTCATGGACGGCTGCTGCTTCATCTATGGCGAGTCCCAGTACAACGATCTCGGAATGTGCCTGGGCAAACGTTGAAATCTCTGGCATTTCCTCGCGACATGGCTCGCACCAGGTTGCCCAGAAATTGATAATCATTGGCTTGCCCTGATACTGCTTTAAGGGATAAAGCCTGCCTGCACTGTCATGCAAGCTGGTTGCCCATAACAGAGTGACGGCTTCTTTCCCGGGTAATTTGGAAGCAGATGGCGAGATTTCAGCCCAATTTAGATAAATCCAGCGGATGCCGCTGCCAAGGACTACCATCAACAGCAAGGTCATGACCAGGCGGGCAACACTACGCATTAGCGCCTCCTGTGTGCAGATTTTTCAAGCTTTCCAGAAAGCGTCCGGCAGGTTGATAGCCTTTGATGATCGGGGTCAGCTGCTGACCCTGCCCGTCGAAAAAGATGATCCCAGGCGGGCCAAACAATTGGAACCGCTTTAACAAAGCTACATCATTCGGGCTGTTTGCGGTTACATCCGCTTGTAACAACACCATGTGCTGCAAGCGTTGATGGACGGATGGCTCGTTAAATACAAACTGCTCATATTCTTTACATGACACACACCAGTCGGCATAAAAATCCAGCATCACTGGTTTGCCCTGCGCGGCTTTGATCGCAGCGTCCAGCTCGGCCACCGTGCGTACGCGCCTGAAATCCAGCGCAGGCACGCTGCCTGCTTGTGCGGCCATCAGGCCTTGCAGCGGCTGGAGGGGTGAGCGTGCGCCAGACCATGCGCCAATCAGTAATGCGACGCCATAGAGTAACAACATCAGGGCAAGCCCTTTAATCACGCGCTGAGCGGTGGCCGCGGCTTCTGGTAGCGGGTCAATCGCACGCATGTAAATAGCGGGCACAATACACAGCGCTGCCCACAGTAATAACTGCACGGCCACTGGCAGCAGCGGGCTGATCACCCACACCGCCACCGCCAGCATCAGTACCCCAAATAATGACCGTACGGTATTCATCCATGCGCCAGCTTTTGGCAGCACCGACCCGGCAGAAGCGCCTATCAGCAGTAGTGGCAAGCCCATCCCCAGCGAGAGTGAAAATAAAGCCATTGCGCCAAGCGCTACATCATTAGTCTGGCTGATATAGAGCAAGGCGCCTGCCAGGGGGGCGGCTACACAGGGGCTGATGATCAGAGCCGAGATGGCACCCATCAGAAAATCACTGAATAAGTGGCCACCTTTGAAGCGGTTGCTCCAGTTAAAGAACATGTTTTCTACTGCACTCGGCAGCTTGAGTTCATAAAAACCAAACATTGAGAAAGATAGCACTGCAAATACCAGTGCTCCGCCAATCAATGCCAGTGGTGTTTGCAAGGCGTTGCTCAGCAATTGACCTGAAAGGCCTGCGGCTACGCCTGCCAGGGTGTACGTCAGGCTCATACCCAGGGTATAGGCCAGTGACAAGGTAAGCGCTTTTGTCCGGGAAGTATGTGCATTTTTACCGACTATGATGCCAGACAAAATAGGAATCATCGGGAACACGCATGGCGTGAATGCCAGCAATAAACCGGCACCAAAAAAACCTGCTACGATTTGCCACCAGTGACCTGTACGCAATAATGTGGAAGACAATTCATCGTCAGAAGCAGTGGTATCCGCCAGTGGCAGCGCTGGTGGGAGGGTGGATTTTGCAAGCCCGGTATCTGCGGTCAGACGAAGCTGTGCGGTTTGTGGCGGGTAACACAAGCCCTTTTCACTGCAACCCTGATAGCGCACTTGCAGCACTGCAGGTGCCGCGCCAGTGAATGTGACAGTGGCTGTGGTGTCATGATGAAACACCTGTTGTTTGCCAAAGTTCGGGTCGTTTTTTTCATCGCCCTGCGGCAATGCCAGCGCGGCAATGTTGCCTGCCTCGTCTTCCGGGACTGTGACTTGAATCCGTTCGCGATACAAATAATGTCCCGGGGCCACCACAAACGTGACTTGTGCACGCGTGTCGTCCTGCAAGCTTGCCATGACTTGAAACGCTTTTTCAACGGGCAAAAAATCCTGTGATTCATCATCCACCAGTAATCGGCTAAAGCCTATATCTGCCAGCGATGACGTGCTGATGACCATTAACAGGGTCAAGGCTACCAGCCGCTGTATCCATCTATTCATTAAGTATTACTCCTTGGGGCCGGTTTCTGCCATCATCCATTGTAAATATTCTGGCAAACCCTCGTTAACATGGATAGCTACAATCTCGGGAAGTTCATAAGGATGCAGCGCCTTAAGCTTGGTCGCCAGTGCCGGGTAAACCTTACGGCTTGTTTTGATGGTCAGGCCGATTTCCTGTGCCTGCTCCACTTGGCCCTGCCAGCGATAAACAGAAGTGACCGGGCTTGAAATATTCACACATGCCGCCAACTTAGCATTAACCAGTGTTTGCGCGATGGTCTCTGCACATGCCATGTGCGGTACATGCGTAAACACGATTATAATTTCATCTTGTTGCGTCACAGTGGCGCACTCCACCACAGGACGACTGACATGCGTTTTCTCATCTTTGCTATTCTACTGGCTTTTCCGTTTCTGGAGATAGCCGTCCTGATTGAGCTTAGCCAGCGCTATGGCTGGTGGGTACTGGTCTATCTGCTGACCATTGCTTATCTCGGCCTGAAATTGATTCGCAACGAAAAAGACCTTATTGCCGCGCGCATGTTTCAGCAAATGGGCGCGGGTGGTAACCCACTGGCAGCCATGTTCTCAACCGCACGCAATATGTTTGCTGGCGTACTGTTGTTAATTCCTGGGGTCATCAGTGATGTGATTGCTGTGATTTTGCTGTTGCTGCCGGCAGGCGTCACGCCCGCTACGGGCGCACAAAGCGGGCCTTTTACCGGCCGCCCCAGTGCAAACGACGAAGTGATTGAAGGCGAATTTACCGAGGTGAGAGAGCATAGCGCCCGTGAGCCCGCGAATGGCAATGTCGTCCAATTGCCACCACGCAAAGATTCTTAATATTTTTATGAACGGACCGTTTTAGCCATGCACCGTGTACTGATTGAAAACAGCGGCCACACCTTTGATGTCCGCCCCAGCCAAACTGTGCTTGAAGCAGCGATTCAGGCAGGCATCAACTTGCCCTACGGCTGCCGCAATGGCGCCTGCGGCGCCTGCAAAGGCAAAATACTCACTGGCAAAGTCGTGCACGACGACTATCAGGGCAATGCGCTCAGTGACGCCGAACTGGCGACAGGCATGGCTTTGTTTTGTTGTGCGCGTCCGCTCGAGGACCTGGTGATTGAATGCCGTCAAATCGAGGCCATTCAGGGCATTAAACCACGCATTTTGCCGGTGCGGATACAAAGCAAGGAACAACTCACCGACGATGTCATGGTGCTGCAGCTACAATTGCCTGCGACTGAAAGCTTCAGCTTTATGGCCGGACAATATATTGAATTCCTGCTCAAGGATGGCCGCCGCCGCGCTTTTTCGATTGCCAATGCACCACACGAAAGTGGTTTTATCGAGTTACACATTCGCTTGATTGAAGGTGGGCACTTTACCGCACAAGTCTTTAATGAATTGCCGGTCAAAACCATACTGCGTATTGAAGCGCCGTTAGGCAGTTTTTATTTACGCGAACAAAGCGATAAACCCATCATCATGGTGGCTGGAGGTACGGGTTTTGCCCCGGTCAAAGGCATGATAGAGCATATGATTTTTAACCAGAGCCAACGTCCGGTGATGCTCTACCGTGGAGTACGTCATGTCAATGATTTGTATATGGATGCACTCTGCCAGCGCTGGACGCAATTTATGCCCAATATTCAATATATTCCAGTGATTTCAAACGGCAGTGATCAGGATGGCTGGCAAGGCAGGCGTGGCCTGGTGCATCAGGCTGTGCTGGACGATTACGCCGATTTAAGCGGGTTTGAAGTTTATGCCTGTGGCGCACCGGGGATGGTGGACACTGCCAAAGAAACGTTTACCAAGCAAGGCTTGCCTGACGAAGCATTTTACAGTGACGCGTTTACGTTTGCGCCTCAGTAAGTCAGCGTACACAAACAGAAAATGGGTTAAAACTGCTGTGTAGCCAGTCAGGAGTAACGCAGTTGCACCTGAAAAATCAATAAAAATTCAGTAATTATTTAAGGGAACATAATGGGATTATTTGATAACGTGGCTGGTGCCATGATGAACAAAATGATGGGCGAAAAAGCGCCCCTGGCGAAACTGGCCATGGAGCTGTTTCAGCAATACGGGGGCTTACCCGGTATTTTGCAAACGCTTAAACATGGCGGATTGGATGCACAAGTCGACTCATGGGTGGGCTCAGGCGCAAACCTCAAGGTAGATGCGCAACAAATCGGTGCCGCCTTAGGCAGTTCGGTGCTGGCTGGCATTGCAGGCAAGCTGGATATGACTACCGAACAATTAAGCCAGAAAATTGCCGAATATCTACCTGATGTGGTGAATCAGCTCACACCCAATGGGGTCGTGGAAAATAACCCGGCGTTAATCATGTCCCGTTTAATGGGCATGCTGAAGTAAATCAAACGCGTATCTACCCGCTTGATTGAATGGGTTTAGCGCCTTAACGCACGCAATATTGTGCGCGGTAGGCTTCAATTGCCGGAAAGTATTGCGCCAGCTTGTCGTTGCCTTGCAGATAGGCAAACAGATCTGCCAGTTTGGCAATGCTGACCACAGGCATCTGGTTGGTTTGCTCGACTTCCTGCACGGCTGATAACTCGCCCAGACCTTTTTCCTGTCGGTCCAGCGCAATACTGACTGCGCAAGGTATCGCGCCAGCATGGCGGATCAGCTCGACTGATTCGCGGATGGAAGTTCCTGCAGAAATCACATCATCTATAATCAGTACGCGGCCTTTCAATGCAGCACCTACCAGCGTGCCGCCCTCGCCGTGGTCTTTGGCTTCTTTGCGGTTATACGCGTAAGGGTAGTTTTTCCCCAGGCGCACAAAGGCAATGCTGATGGCGGTGACCAGAGGAATACCTTTATAGGCCGGGCCAAACAGCATGTCGAATTGCAAGCCAGACTGTAGAATGCTGTTGGCGTAGAATTCACCCAGTTTGAGCATGCTTTCGCCATCATCAAACAGGCCCGCATTGAAAAAATAAGGGCTCAAACGCCCCGCTTTGGTTTTAAATTCACCAAAGCGCAGTACCTGTTTCTGGATGGAAAAAGCAATAAAGTCGGCACTTAATGTGTGGTCAGTCATTTTTAAAAGCAGAAAGTATGTAAACAATGCGTATTATAACCTTGAACCTGAATGGCATACGGTCAGCCTGTAACAAAGGCTTTTTACCCTGGTTGGCCAAGAGCGGCGGTGACATTGTGTGCTTGCAGGAATTGAAAGCACAAGCCGGTGATATGCAGCCAGAAATGTTGCAACCCCTTGGCTACCACGGCTATTTTCACTATGCCGAGAAAAAAGGCTACAGCGGCGTAGGCATTTACAGCAAACAGCCTGCAGACAAGGTCATCATAGGCCTGGGCCATGCGCCAATTGATGCAGAAGGTCGTTACCTGGAATGCCAGTATGGCAACCTGAGCGTGGTGTCTTTATATCTGCCCAGTGGTTCCAGCGGTGAAGAGCGGCAGCAATTCAAGTTTCAGGTGATGGAAGTGTTTTTGCCGCATCTGGAACAATTGATTGCGAGTGGG
Source organism: Methylophilus aquaticus (assembly GCF_030769565.1). GTDB lineage: Bacteria > Pseudomonadota > Gammaproteobacteria > Burkholderiales > Methylophilaceae > Methylophilus > Methylophilus aquaticus. The sequence continues at coordinate 21,868 of NZ_JAVCAP010000016.1, forward strand.
CGCGAGGTTGTGATTTGTGGTGACTGGAATATTGCCCACCAGGAAATTGATCTCAAGAACTTCAAAGGTAACCGCAAGAACTCCGGTTTTTTGCCAGAAGAGCGTGCGTGGATGACGGATGTGCTGGAGCGTGTGGGTTGGGTGGATACCTATCGAGCCTTGTACCCGGATACCACGGATGACTGTTACACATGGTGGAGTAACCGTGGTCAGGCTTGGGCGAAGAATGTGGGCTGGCGGATTGATTATCAGCTGGCGACGCCAGTGTTGGGTGCAAAGGTGAAGGCGGCGAGTGTGTATAAGGCGGAGCGGTTTAGTGACCATGCACCGTTGATTGTGGATTATGTGGATTGAGTAAGGAAGGTTGTTCTTTTTAGATTGCTGGGATAGTGCGTTCCGGTATTTTAGCTGAGGTGTAGCAGGCTTTTGGCAAAGCACGCTCTTTGCGTGCGCTTCACCGATACTTAGCTGGCTCTCTAGGGCTGTCATTCCGGGGTTGGCCGGAATCCAGGCGGGGTCAACACTTCAACTTGGACGCAATCGAAGGGCGTGTACTTAACCTACTGCGAGTACTTGTAGATATCTCTTCTGAGGTCCATCTTTCTGTTTCGCCTCTCGGCGAGTAACTTTTCTTTGCTTGCACAAAGATAAAGTCACCAAAAGAAAGTGCACCCCAGCTTCCGCTTGTTTCCTGCGTTGCTCTGCTAAGGACTTTCGTCCGTTGCTTTGCCAGACTTAGGCATAAGCGCTCACGAAACTCATCCTAGCGGCCTGCACAAATCGCAGGCCGCCGCGGGATTCGGACAGCCGCTCGTTTGATCTTATTTTGCCTGCGCTACTCGGCGCGGCAGATGGGGACCCCTAACACCAGGTGAGCGCCACCCTTTGTGGATTAAAGAAAAGAATTTGAGTTTTTGAACGGTCCAAATTTCAACAGTGTGAGTTTGGCGAGATAAATCCCATCCCATCACGCTGAGTAGCGGAAACAAAGTAAGGAAGAAGGGAGCGACTGTCTGAGCTCCGCGGCAGCTTGCGTAGTGTAGTATGGGGGGTGTGGAATCTGGACAGTCACAACCGGGCGGAATTGGCCGACTCGCCGCGTAAACACTAGATTCTGTGGATAAACATAAAATCATTGATTTCTGGACAGTTGCGGTAAATATTCGGGATAAAAATACGGGGTAATAGAGATTAATTAAAATTTAATTAGGGTATAAATCCCCATTAAATAGCTTTTAATTAATTTTTAAACACGATTTAATACAGCTAATAAATAGTCATTGGCTACATCTTCAACGAGTCTTTGATCGCTCTCTGGATATCCGCCCAATTGACGCGCAGGTTTTAAGACTTATTTTTTAAGCACATCTAGCAAATAATCATTAAATGTATCGGCAATTGCAGAGGTTGCATCAGCGGATAACTCAACATTGCTGCCATCGGAAACAAAAGGTAAATAAGGTCTAGCTGGAATTTTAACTTTCCGTCCACGGCCAGCCATGCCACCAAATTGGTGTATCGCCGCGTATGCTTCTGATCCGCCACTGCCAGCTTGTATGGTTACACTTGAGTCTTCCACTGTGTAAAGCACACTTCTGGCCAAAGAGCCGTCAATTTGAAGTTTTTTACCAGGCCATTGACCTTTTTTCTCGCGACTATTTATTGTTGCTTCTGCAAGAGATTGCCATTCGCCAGCTGGGCCTGATTCATCTGCAAAATTGCGCTCTGTTATATCAACAACTTCGGCGCCAATACCATGTAGCAAAGCGGAAGGATGCTCAAGTGCATTGGTTAAAGCATTTAATACGTGTAACAAGTGCCTATTATCTAGATTGACTTCAAATTGCATTTGGTATTATCCTAAATGTAGGTGAATGATGTGAGGGTGCGGACTCCAGGGGAGTCGCCACATTAATTAATGTGATTCTCCCGTTCGAGTCGGGTAAGCATCATCGCCTATTCTTTAATATATCTTGGATTATCGCCAAGACTGTATTTCTCAAAGTTATCATTTATGTCATAAAAAACCGTTGATACAACAGCTTTGCCATGTTTATCTTGAATGGCCATCAATATTTTTTTGCCAGATTTACCTACGACTTTGTAAATAAGCGCATTGTCTTCGGTGTCGATACGAAAGTCTTGTGCATTACTGATTAATATCGGCAGAACCATGAAGTCATCTACAGTCAACTGCATATTAAAATCTGAATGACGTTGTGCTTTTTTACCAATTATAAGATTGTCCTGAAACTCTGCCACCGCGTTAAACTGGTCATTAATGTATTTTTGGGCTAGAGCTAGTGCTTTACCTTTAACAACAGTAGCGGTGATAGATTGATTTTGTGTAAAACCATAGTCAATTACGTTTTTTACAAAACCACGCCAAGCGTCCATTCTTGGTTTGCTCAGTAAAATATCCTGCACCTGATTTAAATAGTTAGGTGTGAGCTGCTTGGCTTGCCTCACCAATAACTTATCCATGATTGGTGAGGCAATTGGCGATGAATTAAAGCCTACATCTGGCCCTACCCATATAGATTTGCCGTTAGGCTGCTGGAGCATAAACCCTGTGCGCTGTGCAAATCTCACCTCACCAGTACGCTTATCCACACCCGCTTTGACTGTTTCAGTTTTCAAAATACCAGAGGTATCTGTGGGCGTGATGCCTTCGCGCTTTAGCGCCGCCCGAGACATAGCCACTGCACGACAGCGGCAATTGTAACCATTGGGCGGGTAGCCAACATTTGTAAACTCATCATCTATACTAAAAACAACGCCATCTAGTGCGCGATGCGTTGGGCGGGTGCGGCTATCCAAAATAGCCACATAGCGCCAATAGGGGTGAGTGGCTTTGGCTTCCATCATGGCTTTATAGCGGCCAGCCATGTAGGCCGATTGCATATTAGTCTCACGAATGGTCTTTAACCTACGCGGGCTACCGAGTTGCACCATTTGTGCATTTCCCGCAGGGTCAACGATGACTTGTTTACCCCACCACCCCTGTTGTTGAAGTATGGGTGTCAGGTTGTCAATAAACTGTTTTTGAGTACCGCCATTGACCAATTGATTTTTAAGCTCAGATTTAAGAGACTGCAAAATGTCTATCCGCGCTGCCTTGGCAACCGTAAAGCTACGCGCGTTTACTGAATCTAAAGTTTCGTGCCAATCCCATGACAAACGCATGCCTTTTTTCTCAAGGTATGCAATCGCATCAGCGGGTTTCATACCAAACATCAGCTTAATATCAGACTCATTCAGCTGCATTATTAACCCAGCATGTCTTTTTGTGCTTCAAGTTTTCCAAGCACCTCAGCCACAAACATAATTTGTGTCAGTCTGTCTTGCAAAGCTGATTCGTCAGCATTCGGCCAGCTTTCTGCGAGTTTTTCCAAAATCTGCGAATCATCCGCACCATTTTTAATGTCATTGATTAAACCAGCTAACCAAGCCGAGGCTATCTCCTGAAAATCCAAGCCCTTTAATGCCCTATCAAGTAGAGGTTGAAGCCCTGCATCTACTGCTTGTGCGCCCTGAGTTTTTGCCAATGCAGCCAAACGGCTAAGTGCGCCGGTGACAGGGTTAGCATTCAGGGCCGTAGCTGGTTTATTTTTATTATCGACAGGGTTAAGAGGTGTGGCCTCAGCAGGCTTGCCAAGCAGCGCCGCGCCTTCTTTGGCACGTGGGATTTGCATAACTTCGTGTGCATATTCGACCTCGATTTCCATGCCAAGCGCCACGCCTTTTTCAAGCACGGTCACCATCTTTTGTTGGTCTACACTCTCTTGCGTGAGATATTTGAATTTAGGCATGCGGCTTGGCTCAAACATGCCGTTGTACATATTGATTGGGGCCAGCAGCTGCTGGTTGATGGTCGGCTCCATGTTGCCAACATCGTGAAGCAGGATCTCGCGACGCACTTTGTCATAAACCATAATGCGCGCTTCAGTGGTGGTTTTACCGTCCAGGTCACCGCCTAAAATGGCTTTGCTTTGCTTTTCTTCCCAATAGTGGACTGCATCCAAAAAGTCATTAATTTTTCCCGCTGCTGTGGCCTGAATAAATTCAATACTCATATTGCCTGGCACAACACCGGCACCATCGTTACCGATAGAACGCACTGCGCGCAGCAGCTCATCGCGTGATTTTTTGTCGATACCAGCGGGATATTTACCCAAGCGCAACGGCAAGCCATACAACTCTAAAAAGCGCTGCATGTCTTGCACGTTGTAGGCTTTATAGGCGTAGGTCCAGGCCAATACGCGGAATAAGGCTGCGTTTTCAATATAGCCAGATTTGGCTTTATGGATATGCTTGATCCAGCCATACGGGCGCAACTCTTCCGGCATGCCTGTGCCGTTATATTTGAGTTCTCCGGTGTCTTGGTCAGTGACAAACATTTGCTGCGGCACGTAGTGGTAGCACTCTGGCAACCACACGTCACCTTTTTTCCACTCCATCTCGACCATGGAGAAGACCTTGCCAGTCGCATCGGCCAGGTCATACTGCATTTGCTCAAAGCCATTGTTTTCGCGCAGCATTTGCTCAAGTTCTGTTGTGCGTTTGAGTTCGCTATCATTGGCATCATCTGGTGCCTTAAGCTGCCAACCTAACGAGGTGATTGCACGCTTGCGTTTTGCCATATCACCAAAAATATGCGCGTCGTGCTCTTCAATCAGATTAAACAGTTTGCTTTGCTCGGTGATCTGGCCCTGGTCTGCCATTGCAAAAGCATTTGCCAGCCGTGCAGGCGGGATAGTGATCACGCTCATATAGTTGAGCGTGTGGCCCAGGCTTGAGCGTGGCCCGGTCTGCATGTCTGTTTCTGGTGTTGGGCGGCTGGCAGTTTGTTTTGCCAGTGCTGCGCGGCGGTGTCTGTTTTTTGCCATGTTTAATCGTCCTGGTAATCGTCGTCACTTGATCGACTTGTGCTGCGTCTATGGTGACGCGAGGAATCAGCTGAGGTGTAAGTCCACTCGCCACCGTATTCAAAGGCAATACTCTTGAGCATTTCCAGTGCATCGGGGCCATCGTCATGGTCTGCCTCTGGGTAAAACTGCAACTGCTCATTAAATGTTGTGTGATTTGCATGTGTCCTGATTTGCCCATTTGTGACATAGGGCTGCAGGCTCATAATGCGCAGGTCTTTATCTGTGTGCGGTGTTACCGCAACAGCAGGGAAAGCAATGCCAGCTAAAGCGGCACGCTTGATGATTTCTGTGTATAAAAATGCCTGAAACTGCACTGTTTCAATTGCCCATGCAATACAGTTGTACTCTTTGTGGCAATCAATCAAATCGCTAATAATCAAATCAGGCACCAGGCGCGAAACTCTAGCCTCAACCACATCAAGCACCATGGTTGAGCGGTTTAAGCCACCCACTAAACGTGCAGAAGGATCGCGGCCTGTCCCTTTCTTGCCAAGTGATGGATCGAGCGCACCAAAAAACAACCAGTCAGCCAAGCGGTTAACCCAAAAGTGCAGTGTTTTAAATGGTGCGCTTTCGTCGTTTCCAGCTTCGTTTTGCTGCTCCTGGTTAAATGCGGTGTGATTGACCGCACGCATGCACATCAGGCGATATAAAGGCCTTACCTCCGGCCAGCTAACCACGGCACCCTTGTTCATTGCCAGTTCATTGGCTTTATAAAATGCCATGGCTTCAATCTTTGCCATTGCACGGTCTTCATCCGTACTGCCGCTTTTGTAAATAGCCTCCCACTGCTCCCATAAATCCATGTGATCCGGCCACTTGGTGATCGCTTTGAACACTTTGCGGGTCCAGCCAGGCGCACGTGAGACACGATTGATAGCCGCATCGTAGTGCAGGCTCGTTCCAACCCAAAAAACGTCCATGCCTCCAGCTGGGCCAGCCAAACCAAGTACGGCTGACAATACAAACTTTTCCACTTTATCGCGCTGGGCTTTGTTGCGTACCTCTTCGTCATTCTCCAGGTCATCCAGAAAAATCAGGTCTGGACGGTGTGGCCCATGTTTCATACCACGGATTTTTTTACCTGTGCCGCCAATACGGATTTTGATATTGTTAGCGGTGACGATAGTTGTTGCCTGCCATACGCGGCCACGGCCTGTAGCTTCGGGAAAGTCCATCGCTAGACGGGGATTGGTATCCAGTTCGGCTTTAATACTTTCAAGCATCTCTGCAGATTGCTCTTCGGTATTCATGATGATGCCGATCATGTGCTTGCGTGCTTTTTTGGGCAGCTGCAATGCCTTAATCAAAGCATCAATATAAGTCGCCCGGCAAATACACCACAATGAACCGAGCTGTGTCTCATAAGTTGATTTAGCCTCACCACGTGGCGCTTCATCAACGTTTCTGGCATCCTCAAAACTATCAATGGCTTTGGGGAATGCCTCAAAAATATATTGATGAAACAAGCTAAAGTGCGGCGTTGGCACATAGTGCGGAAAATAGGTCTGGCAGAAAAACTGGTAATCGAACAAAGCACGCTCGCGGCGCTCTTTACTGGCAACTGGATCAACATCAAACGCCTCGCACTCCAGCTCGATTTGCTCGCGCAGGTCTTCGCCAAGCTGGGCGAGTTCGGCCTCGAACTCTTGCCAGCTTTTGATGGCTTTGATATTGAGATCGTCGATATCGGTCACTTGCAACGCTCGCCTTTAATCAATTTGATGCATTCATAAAACCAATCTTGTGCACTTTCCTGAAACTCAAGAAAAACCGTTTTAATGTTGAAGAGTACAAACAAAACTGGCAGCAATACAGGCATTAGCATCAGAAAAAATATGCCTGATGCTAATTGCCCATATCGTGTGTATTGCCATTTAAAAAACATATTGATGACGACTCAGTTGTACTCCGCCACAATCTCATCAATAACGTCATAAACGTCTTTGCCTGACTCATAATCCTCGCGAACAGAATCTTCGTCTTTAAAATCGACTTCACCTTTTTTCATAAGAAACCCTTTTTCAAATTCCCGTTAACCAAACCGGCTTTGTAAAACGCCGCCGATGCCTTCCAGGTGATCCTGAAACTGTGCAAGCGCGACGCGATCATGTTTTTGCAGATACTCAGCAATCGTTTTAAGCGTATCCAGCGCAACACTGAGTGCGCCCAGCTTGGGGTCAATGCGCGCAATGCATTTTGTAAATTTGGACATTGAATCGCTGATGCTGGCCACAAGCTGTATTTGTTGCTCTGGGCCAAGGTTGGAGTCTTCCAACTTTTGAGCGATCACCAAAGCCTTACGCACCATAATGTCCACCAGTTGCTTGGTCGCTTCGTCCGTAGACTGGTTGGTGATCTGGTGTGCCGCGCGGGCAGTATCCCAATCGTCCCCAGCTTCTTTTGCCTGGCGTTTCCACTCGCGGCCTGTGTCATAGCTCACGCCATTGGTGCTGCATGCAACCGTCAATGGCAGGCCATCCACCACAAATGCTTTGCGCACGTTGTTGCGGGTTTCTTGACTATGCGCCATCAGTGCGGAATCCGTTTAAGCAACTCAATCGCTGCATAGGTCAAACCCGCAGTGATTCCGCTGACAACCACACCTTGCTTGGCAGCAGCGACCTTTTGATCTTCACTTTTCTGCTCAAGTGTTTTAACGCGGCCACCCAGGCTGTCTATCTTGCCGTTGATGCGCTCTTCCATGTTTTCCATGGCTTGTTTTTGACTCTCTTCCATCCGCTGCATGTCATCGCGGATATTGTCAAAAGACCGCATGGTTTGCTGGTGCATAATGCGCAGCTCGCCCTTTAACTCTCCAAACCCCTCGGCAATGCGCCTCAAATCGTCTTCTGCTGGCGGCATAGTTACTCCTTTAAAATTGATTGTTGTTGTGTAAGCGCCGCCCGGCAATCTGCCAGAAGGGCTTTTACTTGGTTGCTTTCGTTGACGACTTCGTCAAACTCACTCCCGTAGCTGATAAGAAATTCAGCAGCTTCTCTAGATAGTTCGGCTCGCGTTTCTCCAGTAGCTTCGGGTCTATCGGAGGCGCTTCCACTGCCTGTACTTTGGCAGTTGGTTGTGGGGCCGGTAACGGGGACTGACAAGCGGACAGTGCCATTGCGCACGCCAGCAAGAGTGCTTTGTTTTTTAGCTTGGATTTCATTGAATACCCCTTGATAAAAGGTGAAAGTTTCCAGCGCTTGGGAAGCCAAACGGTTTTCAAGCACGCGCAGGTCGCGGTTTTTCTTTGCCAGCTCGACCTGGTTGCTCACGGTTTGCAAGGCTTTTTTGAGCACCCACTTGCTGCGCTCTGTTTCTGCCCCGGCTTCATATACCTGGTGCAACACAAAGCCAATTAAGGCACCGATTAACAGTGCTTTAAACCATGTTGGAATGACGTTCATTCGTTGCCACCCATGACGATTTTTGCACCCCAGCCGTAGTAACGCGGCTGGTACACATTAAGGATGCGATGCGGATAGTTTAGGTTTTCACGGCAGTGCAGCTGGGCGCGTTGGTGTTTGCCACACATGGCGTCGATCTCTTCACGGGTTGCCAGCCTGCGGGCAGTGGTAAGCAATGCTTCGCGCTGCCACCATCCCAGCCCACCGTTATAGGCGCGTAACATTGCCCAGGCGCGGTCATAGTCGTTTAAACCCCACACCCTGGCATAAAGCCAATTATCGTATTGCACCAGGGAACGCATTGCCCATATCGGGTTTTGTGGCAGACATTGATTTGCAGCCATTTTTTGTTGGCGTTAAATACTGGCTGGCCGATGGGTCTGAGCATGTAATCACTGCTATCGGTGAAGTTTTACCATCTGATGCTCTGCTCGAAAAACCAGAAAAAGAACCTACCCAAGATGAGTTGATTCAACAATTTACACTTGATATTCAAATACGCCTTGATGATTTTGCAAGGACTAGAAATTATGACAACTGTCTAAGTTGTTGCACCTATGCTGTGTCAGCCATAAGTAAATTTGCCACAGAGGCGCAATATATGATTGAAAGGCGTGATGCTAATTGGTCTATTGGCTATGAAATTCTTTCAGCTGTTCAGTCCGGCAGTCGATCAATCCCTTCAAAAGCTGAATTATTTAATGAGCTTGGGCCTCTTGAATGGCCTAATTAAAACAGGGCGGGTGAACTGACGGCGCCAACCGCCAGTTCACACCCGTCTCACCGTAGTCTGAGTACGGATCAACCAAAGACCCTGCGCCACTAGCGGCCAGGTCATTATAGGGTGACCGTATGAGCAGTTAGCAGATAATCCAAAGCATTGAGGATGATATTGGTGCCGAGGTAGCCCCGCACATAATTGCCAGGATGGATCATCACATACTGGACACCTGTCGAATATATACCCGCCGCAGGGTTGATGCGCGACTCGCCGGACGAGAGTAACCGGCAACGAACACTAAGACAGACAAAGCTCTGCTGCAACTTTGTCGCCGCATCCGTAAGCGGCTTTATATTATGTTTGAATGGCATTTAATTGCTATTTATTGCCATCCAGTAATCACTGTAATATGTCAGTTTATTCGCATCCAGTAATCAAGCGCGATTCATCCGAAAATCAAAGCCGCTGTACTAGTGTGCAGGCTGCTAGGGCGAGTTTCGCGACCGCTTACTTTGTTGAGCAACGCAAGGCAGTCGAAGGCCGTGATGGCTGGGTGCCCTCCTCTTTGGTTACTTTCTGTGGGGCAAGCAACAGAAAGTAACTCGCCGAGAGGCGAAAGAAAATGAGGATTAAACGTTGACCATTTGTTTAATAAGCAGAAGATTCATTGTCATTAATTCATCCTAAGAAAAGGCCAGTTACTACCTAACTTTCCCGCCAAGGGGCTACCTTAAACAACAGCAACATCCCCGGAATCGCCAGCAAAGTACACACATAAAAAAACTGCTGCCATCCTAATGCTTCCACCATCCCGCCCGTAAGTGCGTTGAATACTGAGCGCGGTACGGCGGATAGACTGGTAAACAATGCAAGTTGCGTTGCAGTATAGGCCGGGTTGGTTTCACGTGCCATGTAGGCGACATACGCGGCAGTCCCCAGGCCGACACCAAACGCTTCAAAGCCGATCACAACGGCAAGCATGCTGCGTTCTGCTGCGCCGATCTCAGTGAAAGGGCCGTTTGTTGCCAGCCAGGCAAAACCCAGGATGGATAATGCCTGCACGACACCAAATACCCATAAACCACGATTGATGCCGAGTTTGAGCATCCACAGGCCTCCCACAAATGCGCCTGCAATCTGCATCACCAGACCGCTGCCTTTGGCAATCGCGCCAATGTCGGTTTTGCTAAAGCCCATGTCCAGATAAAACGGGGTGGCCAGTGCAGTGGCCATGCTGTCACCCAGTTTATAAAGCAGGATGAATAGCAGCACCCACAAGGCATGTTGCCAGCCACTGCGTTGTATAAATTCCTTAAATGGCTCAATTACCGATTGCAACAGGGTTTTGGGTTTGCCAACGGCAACTGGCTCTTGAGACCAGAGCGTAAAGCCTATGCCAGGCAGCATGAATAATGCGACGACGAAAAAGACTTGTGACCAGGGCAGGTGGTCGGCCAGTATCAGTGCCAGTGAGCCCGGCACCAGTCCGGCAATCCGGTAGGCATTGACATGGATACTGTTGCCCAAGCCCAGTTCCTCGTCACTTAAAATTTCGCGACGGTAGGCATCAATGACGATGTCCTGACTGGCAGAAAACAAGGCTACTAATGTTGCGAGCAGTGCAACGGTGCCAATTTCTGATTGCGGATTAAATGCGCCCAGACCGATAATTGCTCCGAATAAGCCTATTTGTGTGGCCAGAATCCAGCTGCGACGGCGGCCAAAGCGTGCCAGCAGGGTATAGCGATCCATCAAGGGCGCCCATAAAAACTTCCAGGTATAGGGTAGTTGCATAAAGGCGAAGGCGGCGATGGTTTTTAAATTCAGCCCTTCACTCCGCAACCAGGCAGGCAATAATTGCAGGAGCAGGTACAGTGGTAAGCCAGAACTGAAGCCTAAGGCCACACACATCAGCATGCGACGGGTAAACAGGGTTTGTGCGATGGTCATGCCCGCATTGTAAACGCTTTTATAATGGGCTCGATAAGCAGGCAAAAAAAAGCCAACCCTTGCGGGTTGGCACACTCGGAGATTAATAATTAAGCTGGTTTAAATCAATACGCCTGTCCTAGAGGCTAAGTACCCACTGCACCAGTGTTTTAATGTCTTCATCTTTCACTTGCGGGCTGTTTGGTGGCATGGGCATATCCCCCCAGGCACCACTGCCGCCAGCCTTTACCTTCTGGATCAGCTTGGCTTCAGCCGTTTTGTCGCCTTTGTATTTGGCAGCCACATCTTTGTAAGCAGGGCCCAATACTTTTTTGTCTACGCTGTGGCAGAGCAGGCAACCACTTTTTTGCGCCAAGGCTTCGGCACCACCGCCTGCGATGGCTGAGGCCGTCGCAACCAGAAATGCAGTGGCTAACAGGGATTTACTTAATAATTGCATGGTTAATCCCTTCCCTTACAGGCTGAATACGTTCATTGCACCACCACCAGGAGCAGCATTGTATTTGGTCAGCTCTTTATAGCCACCTGCAGCGCCCAGGCCATCGGTATCATTGGTCAAGCCCAGGTTCATGGCAACGCCCGCCCAGCCGCCAATGCCAGACAACACGCCTACGTATTGTTTGCCTTTATGGCCGTAAGTGATCACGTTACCTACCACGCCGGAACCGACTTGGAATTTCCACAACTCTTTACCGGTTTTGGCATCCAGCGCTTTTACCCAGCGATCCAGCGTACCGTAGAACACCAGATCAGTTGCCGTGACCAGCGCACCACTCCAGGCAGAGAATTTCTCTTTGTTGTACCACTGGGCTTTGCCTTTGAGGCCATCCCAGGCCATAAACCCACCCATCACGCCGTCCGGACCGGCAAACATGGTCAAGGTGGCACCTACCCATGGTTGCCCTGCCACGTATTTGGATTCCACAGGCTCATAGGTCATGCACACGTGGTTCAAAGGCACGTAGAAGGTTTTGTTTTTAGGCGAATAAGCGGCCGGTTGTTCATCTTTTACACCGAGCGCAGAAGGACAAATGCCTTGTGCGTTGTAATCCTGATGGGTCGAGTATTTCGGGTCTTTTACCGGAATGCCCGTTTTCAGGTCAATTTTGCTGGCCCAGTTGACAAATGGATTCATTTTTTCAGCCACCAGCAAGGTGCCGTTGGTGCGGTCAAAGGTATAGCCGAAACCATTGCGGTCAAAGTGTGAGGCCAGTTGCTTACCATTGGCTTCCCACAGGATGATTTCGTTCATGCCATCGTAATCCCACTCGTCATGCGGGGTCATTTGATAGCCCCAGCGAGCAATGCCGCTGTCTAGGTCACGTGCAAAAATTGTCATCGACCACTTGTTGTCGCCCGGACGGACATCCGGGTTCCAGGTGCCTGGGTTACCTGTGCCGTAATACATCAGGTTCAGTTTCGGGTCATAGGAGTACCAGCCCCATGTTGGGCCGCCACCGTTTTGCCAGCCATCTTTTTGCTGTTGCGGTTTTAACCAGGTACGTACACCCAGATTGGCTTCAGGATATTTCAGTTGTGATTTATCCAAGTTTTTAAATGAGCCACCTTCTTTGTTGCCGCCGTTGACATCTTCATACACGGACAAGGCACTGTAATGCGGGTTTTCCTTGTTAAAGTCTTTGCCTATCATCACTTCGCTGTCAGAGCCAGTACTGTAAGCTTTCCAGATCAGGCTGCCGTCTTTAATGCTATAGGCAGAGATATGGCAACGTACGCCAAACTCGCCGCCGGAACAACCAGTGATGATTTTGTCTTTAAACACATGAGGTACGTTGGTATTGGCGGCACCCATTTTAGGGTCGTTGACTTTCACATCCCACAGTTTTGCGCCAGTTTTGGCATCGAGCGCAACCAGCACGCCATTGTTTTGCTGCAAGAAGATTTTGCCATCACCGTAGCCGAGACCTTTGTTCACGTTGTCACAACACAACACAGATTGCACATCTGGATCCTGTTTGGGAAAGTATGACCACAAAATTTTCTGATTGTCGTTGAGGTCCAGCGCGTACACATTGTTAGGAAACGCAGTGTGAATAAACATGGTGTTCCCGATCACCAGTGGCGCACCTTCGTGGCCGCGGTTCACGCCGGTGGCGAAAGACCATGCGTATTTCAAATTTTTCACATTACTTTTATTAATTTGCGACAGACGGCTATAACCCTGATTAGCATAGTCTTTACGTGCCATGGCCCATTGATTGTCATCTTTCATCAGGGCGTCCAGCTCTGCATCAGCCCATACGCTGGTGCTCAGGCTGCCCAGCAATAATGCGCCAACCGCAAGTTTGATTTTATGTTGCATAAATTACCTCCAAAATGGTATGAAGCTGAATTATCAATATGGTTACTGAAAGTAATCAAAAGCCTCTTTTGTTACTCACAGGATGAGGTGATTGCAATGCGTGTGCCAAGTTGTGCAAACACTTGGTGATTGAGAAAAACTAAATTAAAATCAATATGTTAATTGTCTTGGCTGCTTTTGATGTTGATCAATGTAGCCGAGGTGGCTGTTCAGTACTGTGTCAAACTGGTACAGTTGTTCAATCGGTGGTACAGGTGTTCAAGTCAGTCATGTCAAAATTTTCCCAGCCCTCTTCGCAACAGGCTTCTTTAGCCATGCGTGATGACCAGCGTGCGATTGCCGAGGCGATTGCACGATCGTGGCGACGCTGCATGGTTAAAGGGGTGGATGAACAGGCGCCAGCCCAGGATCAAATTATTACGGCACAAGAACTTGCACAGCGGCTGGAAAAAAACCGGCTCTTACTCACGCATGCCGAGCCTGAAATGTTGACACTGAGTGAGCAGATCGCACATACCCGTAGTCTGGTAATTTTGACCGATAACGACGGCGTGATTCTGCGCACCAAGAGCGATGGCATAGAAGAAAACACTATTCGTGCTTCATTACTTCCGGGGGCGTCGTGGAGCGAAGAGCACCGCGGAACCAATGCTATTGGCACAGCGCTGGTTGAGCGCAGCCCTATCAGTGTGCAGGGTGCCGAGCATTTTATGGCGTATCACCATAGCTTAAGCTGTTCGGCAGTCCCGATTTTTGCAGCCAATAACCAGTTGGTGGCGACTCTTGACGTTTCAAATGACTATAGTGCGCCGCAACAACACACGCTGGCATTAGTTAAAATGGCTGCACAGATGGTCGAAAACCGCCTGTTTCATGCAACGGCAACGGGTGAGATCGGCGTGCATTTTCATGCCAGACCAGAGTTTATCGGTACGCTTTGGGAGGGCTTGGCTTTGTTTGACGCACAAGGTCAGTTACAAGCGATTAACCGCAGCGGGCAGTTTCAGTTTGGCCTGCCGCTGGATGAAGATGTGCTCTCAGTAAGGCAGGTACAGTTTGAAGAGGTGTTTGACGAGTCATGGTCTGCTTTCAAGCAGCGTTGCTTGTCAACTGACCTGTTATTTCCGTTGCACTTGCGTAATGGTGCTCGTTTGTTTGCGCGCGTTTCCAGTAAAGCCACCCTCATTTCCTCCCGTCCGGCGGTTGCTGTGCCACGTGAATCAGCGGCAAGCCTAGCGTTGTTGGACAGTGGTGATCCACAATTAAAGCTAGCGATTGCGCAAGTTAAGCAGGTGCTCAATCGTGAGATTCCTATTTTAGTATTGGGTGAAACTGGCGCTGGTAAGGAACTGTTTTCGAGGGCTATCCACGATGCAAGTACGCGCCGTGACAAACCATTTATTGCCGTGAACTGTGCCGCCTTGCCAGAAGGACTGATAGAGGCTGAGCTGTTTGGCTACGAAGAAGGTGCTTATACCGGTGCCAAACGAAAAGGCAATGTCGGCAAAATTCAGCAGGCAGATGGGGGCACTCTGTTTCTGGATGAGATAGGCGATATGCCACTTTCGTTACAAGCACGGTTGTTGCGTGTGTTGCAAGAGCGGTGCATCACCCCGCTGGGTTCCAGCAAATCGGTGCCGGTCAACTTTATGCTGGTGAGTGCAACCAATCAGAAGCTCAAGGATAAAGTGGCTGTGGGTGAGTTTCGCAGTGATTTGTATTACCGGATTAATGGCCTGACAGTGCAATTACCAGCCTTGCGTCAACGCCAGGATTTGCAACCCCTGATCAGGATGATTTTGCAAGTGGAGCAAGCAGGAGAAGCGCACATCAGCGATGAAGTGATGGCGTTGTTTTCACGCCATCCATGGCCTGGTAATGTGCGGCAATTACACAATGTATTGCGGACGGCGGTTGCTTTGGCGGATGGTGCAGTGATCGGCTTGCAGCATCTGACGCAGGATTTTTTGGATGAACTTGAATGTGTGGCTGCTGTAATGGTTGAAACCATACCCGCAGGGCTGACATTAAAGGCGCAGTCCGATGAGGCCGTTCGCTTGGCCATGCAACAGCAGGCTGGCAATATCTCTGCAGTGGCGCGACAACTGGGGATGAGCCGTAATACCTTGTATCGACGACTGAAGGCGCTGAATCTGGGCTAGGCTTTTTCTTTGTCAAGCCTCTGCCCGCGTTGATTAAGCAGAGTTTTTCAGACGGTACATAGCCAGGTTACCCATCAGGTTGGGTAATACATGGACATCTTTACCTTCGGTAATCACCTTGCGCTCCATGACCTCGATATGGTGATTTTTACAAAAAATATCAAAGTCATGAATGGTGCACAAGTGCACGTTGGGTGTGTCATACCACTGGTAGGGCAGTGTTTTGGAAACCGGCATATTGCCTAAAGTGATTTGCATGCGGTTACGCCAGTAGCCAAAATTGGGAAACGTCACAATCGCCTCGCGACCCACGCGCAGCATTTCCTGCACTATCGTCTCTGTATTGTGCATGGCTTGCAGCGTTTGCGACAAAATCACCGTATCAAAGGATTGATCTTCAAAGCCTGAAAGTCCTTCTTCCAGGTTCATCTGGATCACATCCACGCCATTTTTAAGGGCGGTCAGCCAGTTGGCATCATCTTTTTCAATGCCATAGCCTGTTGTTTGCAGTGTTTGATGCAAGTGTGTGAGCAAGGTGCCATCACCACAACCCAGATCCAGTACTTTGGCCTTGGTTGAGACCCAGTTTGTAATTAATGCAAAATCTGCACGAATGTTTGTATTATTGGCATTATTCATCATACTTTAATCTGCTCCAGATAAGCACGCATGATGGCATGGTAGTGCGGGTCTGGCATCAGGAAGGCATCGTGGCCGTGCTCTGCCGTTACTTCTGCGTATTTTACCGGCAAGGCGTTGTCGAGCAGGGCTTGCACGATTTCACGCGAACGCGCGGGTGAAAAACGCCAGTCACTGGTGAATGAAATCACCATAAATTTGGCTTTGGCACCTTTGAGCGCCTGGCTCAGCTCACCGTTATGGGCTTTGGCCGGGTCGAAATAATCCAGTGCGCGTGTCATGCGCAAATACGTATTGGCATCAAATTCGCCGGCAAACTTGTCGCCCTGATAGCGCAAGTATGATTCCATTTCAAACTCAACATCAAAGCCATATTTGAGTTCGCCGTGCCGAAGTTTACGCCCAAATTTTTCGCCCATGACATCATCTGATAAATAGGTGATATGCCCCAGCATACGCGCAATACGCAAGCCACGGCGCGGAACCGTGCCGTGGTTGTAATAGTCACCCTCAAAAAATTCAGGATCGGTAATAATCGCCTGCCGCGCGACTTCGTTAAATGCCATGTTCTGCGCGGTCAGGTTGGGTGCCGAAGCGATAATAAAGGCATGGCGCACACGTTCAGGGTAGGCAATATTCCATTGCAGCGCCTGCATGCCGCCCAGGCTGCCACCAATCACTGCAGCCAGCTGCTGTATGCCCAGGCTGTCGAGCAAGCGCGCTTGCGATTCCACCCAGTCTTCTACCGTGACAATCGGGAAAGTGGCGCTGTAGGGTTTGTCTGTCAGCGGGTTGACGCTAGATGGCCCGGAGCTGCCATGACAGCCACCAAGGTTGTTTAGGCCAATCACAAAGAATTTATTGGTATCCAGCGGTTTACCCGGGCCAATCAGGTTATCCCACCAGCCGGGGTATTTGTCTTCAGGACTGTAACGCCCTGCCACATGGTGATTGCCGGACAAGGCATGGCAAATCAGCACAGCATTGGTTTTGGCTGCGTTGAGTTTGCCATAGGTTTCATAGCTTAGATGGTATTGCGGTAACACGTCACCGCTTTGCAAGGTGAGCGGTGTGGTGAAGTGCGCGACTTGCGCTTTAACAATACCCACAGAGTTCGATTCGGACATGGCGCGATTATACTATGCAGGCCGCGAAAACGGTGATGCAGGCGTGTGATTCAATGAAAACCGTGCATCTCCGGACCCAGCACTAATGTGCGGAAAGGTGCTGAACCCCCAGCAAGGCAGGCAAGTCTGCGACTGATGCGATGGTGGCGTCCGGGTCAACTGCTGAAAGCCGAGTATAGGTTTCACGATATTTGCCAGTTTTCACCAGCACGCCATGTAAACCCGCATCCTGCGCGCCGCCTACATCGGCATCAATATCGTCCCCAATCATCAGCACTTCCGAAGGTTTGAGACGCAAAGCATCTACTGCCATATTAAAAAAGTGACGCGAGGGTTTGCCCATCAGCATTGCCTTGGTATTGCTGGCATATTCGAGGCCTGTGACAAAAGCACCAATATCCATCTGCAAGCCGGTTTCGGTCTGCCAAAAACGGTTTTTATGGATGGCAATCAGTTGCGCACCATTGACCAAACAATGAAACACTTCATTCAGTAAAGGGTAAGACCAGGCATCGCCAATATCGCCGATCACCACATAAGTGGCAGCCGTTTCAGACTGGTCAAAGCCTGAAAAATCCTTTTTTACATCTTCGGCCAACAGCAGTTTGCATACCGGGTTAGCCTGCTGTTTCAGATACTGAATGGTCGCTTGCGGTGCACTCATGACCTCTTCAGGCACCGCATTGAAGCCTAATGCATTAAGCTTTTGTTGCAATGCATGCAAGGAAAGTGTGCTGGTGTTGGTGACAAAGCGTACCGCCATACCCGCCTTGCGAATCGCTTCAACCGCTGCTATTGCGCCTGCAACTGGCTGCTGGCCAATATAAAGCACACCGTCCAGGTCAAATAACACCGCTTTTATTGTATTGAAATTAAACATGGCTGGCCCTTGGCAAGATGCTGATACTTTTGTCTCAGCAAAAATCGTGCGCAGTGCATCAATTTCAATAAGTGCACAAAAAGTGTCGGCGCGTTTTTTGACCATCGACATGGTCTCTTTTAAGCAAGGCCGACACGCCTGTAGATGTGTGCGGCTAATTAACTACTTTTTGAATGGATACCAGAACTGCCGCCAATAGCCATTAGGCACAGGGTGGCCGCCTATGCCATAGCCAGTGGGCCATTGATTGGGTGGCATATAGTAAGTGCCAAACAGTTTATCGAACAGCGGAAAGTGAATTGAAAAATTGACGTCAATCGCCTCTTTTTCGATACCGTGGTGCCAGTGGTGAAAGCGAGGTGTCACCATCAATGGTTTCAACCACTCCACATTAAAACGCACATTGGCATGCACAAAGGTTGCATTCAGATACACCAGTAAAATATAGATATGTAGCGCACCCTCGGCAAAGCCGAGTACATACATGGGAATCACAGTCATGCTGCGCAAACCGATAATTTCAACAATATGCATGCGAGAGCCAGCTAGCCAGTCCATTTTTTTAGCGGAATGATGTACTGCATGAAAGCCCCATAAAAACGGGATTTGATGAAAGGCACGGTGAAACCAGTATTGCACAAAATCAGTGAGGAACATGATTTCAATCACTTGCAACCATAGTGGTTGACTTGCAACAGTTTGGCGCAGCGCACTCCAGTCACTGGTATGTTGCAAAATTGCCATAGAAGGCGCGAGCGTGAAAAAAGTCAGTGTTTGTACAAACACGCTACTGATCAAAAAATAAAACAAATCTTCGCGCCATTCATCACGAAACAGCGCTTGTTGTGTCAAGCGGCCAAAAAGCTTCTCCAACGGGATAAACAATATGCCTGTCAGTAATATGTTAAGGACAAACCAATCAAGGCTGATGGTCAGCCCCGACAAACTGGCTTGTCGCGCATTGAGGGTTTGTGCAATGGTGATTGTCAGTAATACCAGTCCAATGGCGGTGAACCCCAGTATGCGGTTGCGGCGCAATACCAGATTGGTGCAGGCCAACACAAACCCCAAGACGACCAGACCCTGCACAATCAGGGTAAATTGAGGCAATGCGTATAAAGCAGCCAAAACCTGAGTAGAAAACAGCCCTGAAAAACGATCACCCAGCAATAGACCAATACTGGCGATACTGAGAATCAAGGCAGCAACACCGCTCAACCAGCCGCTACCAAAGTGCCTGGCCTCTTCTGGTGCCTCCAGATCATTGCGAATGGCCAATCGTAACTGTCGAATCATCATGTCCCCTGTTTTTTGTATTAGATTTTATTACAGTAGCTATTTTTGCGCAGTTGTTAACGCCTGGCAAGCGTAGGCGCTGGTTGATCCTGATCGACCTGGCTTAGTTGACTTGGCTCATATGTTGATCTGGCTCGCTGACTTGGCTCAGGGTGACGCGTTGTATACCCGCCAAATCAGTGGCGTGACTGATATTCACCAGCCCGGCTGCTTGCAGCAATCCAGCGACATCGGCTGCCTGTTGATAGCCATGTTCCAGCATCAGCCAGCCGCCGGGCTGCAAGTGTGCACTGGCTTCTGCAATAATTATGCGAAGATCACTCAGGCCATCCGGCCCTGCGGCGAGCGCGCTGAGTGGCTCAAAGCGCAAGTCTCCGCTTTGCAAATGCGGGTCGTCCGCTTCTATGTAGGGCGGGTTGCTCACAATCAGATCGTACCGCTGCTCGTCTATTGCTGAAAACCAGTGGCTTGCAATAAAGCGGACATTGTCGATGCCCAAGCTTTCTGCATTGTGTTGCGCAACGGCCAGAGCCGCGGGGGAGGCATCTACGGCCGTCACCATACAGTCCGGTCCATGTTTGGCAATTGCAAGTGCTATCGCCCCGCTGCCTGTGCCTAAATCCAGTATCTGCAAGGGTTTCCCGCGTGCATGGCAGTTGATTTTTTCCAATGCGGCTTCGACCAGCGTTTCGGTATCCGGACGTGGGATCAAGGTGTCAGGAGTGACTTTAAGGCGCAATCCAAAAAACTCGCGGTGCCCCAAAATATGGGCGACAGGCTCGCCTTGCAGTCGACGTGCAAGCAGCGCATTGAAGGCTGCTTGCTTTTGCTCACTCAACAACTCCAGTGCATGCCCCAACAGCCAGGCATGATTCACTTGCAAGACTTCCATCAGCAATATGCGGGCTTCAATGCTGGCCTCGGCAACCGGCATGGCTTGTGACAATTGCATTTTGGCGGCATCCAGGCAAGAGCGAATGGTCGGTAACATTTATCTGCCCCCAGCCGCTTTGCGAATCGCCAGTGCCGTGGCGTTACCCTGCTTGGCCGGATGGCGCACCGCGTGACGAATGACCCATTTCAGGTCTTTATCTGCATCTGTCAGCCAGCGCTCACATACTTCAAACGCCAGTGTCGAGTGATCTTTGGCGATATCGCCCAGATGATTGGCCACACTCCGGCGTACATACAGGCTGGGGTCATTCTTCAGGGCCTCCAGAATCGGTAATACCGGTGAAGGGTCAGCAATCAGTTGTGGAATCCGTGCGCCCCACGGCAGTCGCGGACGAGAACCTTCGGAGCATAGCCTGCGCACATGCGGATCCGGGTCATTTAGCCATTGTTGAAGCTGGTTAAGGGTACGCTCAAAGTCGTGCGTCAAAAAAGGACGAATCGAAAACTCTGCCGTAAAACGGCGCGTCAGCTCGTATTGGGCACGCATGGCGACGTCAAAAGGGTCTTCACCTGAATTGTGCTGAGCATCCCGCCCGTAATCTGCAATAAAGCGCGTATGGGGCAGGTAGAAAAAAACACTTAATCCCAAACGGTCGGTATGCACATTCGGCGGTGTGAGTGTCTGCAGCAGAATGTCCGCCGCCTCTGAAAACTTTGCAGGCAGGGTGGCTTTTAACGCTGCAGCGATATGGGCTGAGCGGTCCATAATGCCGAGCGGGGCAATGTTGGTAAGCGCTAACCGCTTGAACGCTTGTGCATCAAATACAGGGTGTACCAGCGCGATATTGTGCGCCAGACAGTCTATGGTTTCGCTATCCAGCAGAAACTTGATGGGGTTGTCTTTCTGGATGCTGCGCGGTGCGCTGGGTATCTTAAAAGATGTCATGATCATTGTATTTATGCATGGTAAGCATCCGCTCAAATTTCAGGCATCTGATTGTTAGGGCATGCCCGTGTGCGGTATGCCGTATATGATTGTTAGGTTAGCGATATAGCGGACTGAAAAGAGTCCAGCCTAAGCTCGATCTAGTGTTCCATTTCAAAAGGACAAATATCTTGATGCGCCTTGCATAGCTTTTTATCATCAGGGAAGAATACATAGTTCTCTAACTGTTTGTAGTTTTTGCCAGTAAAGCCCCAGCGCGTATAAGATGCATGTCCAGCGGTACCGCTAGTCGTCACAACTTGGCGCAGACCATGATTTTTGTTTTTATTCATTGCAACAGTGTATGCAGATGTTGCCAGTAGAGCTGTATAGGAACCATCTAATTTTGCTACAACCCAAATAGGTCCTGTACTTGCTCCCCAGCCACATGCTTCTGAGGTAGTTACAACATAGTCAGAAGCCTTATCACTATCTGTGAGGTTAATGAGCTGTCCTTTGAGTTTACAGTTAGAAAATTCAAAGTTTTTTTGTGCGCGAATGGAGGTTTCTACTGATTTTGGCACAGATGCTAATGAATCTTCAATGCTTATCTCTTCAGCAAAAGCTTTGTTCAAAAATAGTATCAGGGTGATAGTAAAATAAAACAATTTCATTAGTTATCTTCACCCAAACTCGCCAGCAAGTCTGCCTGATACTCGTTTGCCAGTGCGTTAATCAGCTCATCCATGTCGCCTTCGGTAATGGCTTCAATTTTATACAGGGTTAAATTGATGCGGTGGTCGGTGATCCGACCCTGCGGGTAATTGTAGGTGCGGATGCGCTCGCTGCGGTCACCGGAACCAATCAGGTTGCGGCGTTCCGAGGCGATTTTGCTGTTTTGCTCGTCCACCTGTTTGGCCTTGATACGGGCGGCCAGCACCATCATGGCCTGGGCCTTGTTGGCGTGCTGGCTGCGGCCATCCTGACATTCGACCACAATACCGGTCGGTGCGTGGGTAATCCGCACGGCAGAGTCGGTCTTGTTAATATGCTGACCACCCGCACCGCTGGCACGGAAGGTATCGATACGAATATCTGCCGGGTTGATTTCGACATCACCGACTTCGGCAACCTCGGGCAAAATGGCGACGGTACAGGCGGAAGTGTGAATGCGCCCCTGAGTTTCGGTATCCGGTACGCGCTGTACGCGGTGACCGCCCGATTCAAATTTCATTTTTGAATAAGCGCCATAGCCTTCAATTTTGGCGATGATTTCCTTGTAGCCTCCGACCTCTCCTTCATTGGCGGAGACCACTTCTACCTTCCAGCCTTGGCGATCAGCAAAGCGCGAATACATGCGGAACAAATCACCGGCAAACAGCCCGGATTCATCACCGCCCGTACCGGCCCGGATTTCGAGGAAGATGTTTTTGTCATCGTTAGGGTCTTTGGGCAGCAGCAGTTTTTGCAGGGCCAGTTCCACTTCTTCCAGGCGTTTTTTGCCGTTATCGATTTCTTCT
Source organism: Methylophilus aquaticus (assembly GCF_030769565.1). Taxonomy (GTDB): domain Bacteria; phylum Pseudomonadota; class Gammaproteobacteria; order Burkholderiales; family Methylophilaceae; genus Methylophilus; species Methylophilus aquaticus. Next base: position 44,643 of record NZ_JAVCAP010000016.1, read on the forward strand.
TGCGCGAACTCTTTCATGTCCGGGTCGGAGAGCATGTTGTGTGCTTCTTTGAGATCGGACTCGGTTTGCGCGTAAATATGGTATTGCTCGACGATGGGGGTGATTTCCGTATGTTCCTGCATGATTTTACGGTAATTATCCATATTGTCAGTCACGCCTTCACTGCTGAGCAGGCGGTTAAGCTCTTCGAGGCGCTCGCTTAAATTGGCGAGCTTTTGCAACATGCTTGGTTTCATTGTATTTACCTAAAGAGTGTATCGGCAGCCGTAAAGGGCGGCCGGACACGGGTATTTTATTCTTTGAGTTGAAAAAGTTGTTTGACCAGGTGTTCCATATGCGCATGGGCATCACCATGGCTGTGGTTAAGGGCATGACTAGGCGCATGCAAAAATTTGTTGGTGAGCGCGTTACTAAGCTGTTCGAGGGCTTTTTCCGGTGTCTCGCCTTTTTGCAGCAGCTTGAGTGCTTTTTCCAGCTCAGTCTGGCGCATGGTATCGACCTGATCGCGCAAGGCTTTGATGGTGGGCACTGCCTGGCGGGTGTTCAGCCAGTGCATGAAATGCTCGACCCGCGTGTTGACGATCTGCTCTGCATTGATGGCCGCTTCTTGCCGGTTACCCAGACCTTCGGACACCACTTGTGCGAGGTCATCCACGCTGTATAAAAAGACATCGTCCAGGTTGGCCACCTCTGGCTCAATATCGCGTGGCACAGCCAGATCGACCATAAATACCGGGCGATGTTTGCGCGCTTTGACTGCCCGTTCAACCATGCCCAGGCCGACAATCGGTAGCTGGCTGGCAGTGCTGGTAATCACGATATCAAACTCATGAAAGCGCGCAGGCAGGTCATTTAATAAAATGGCCTGCACATCCAGGCCTTGCCCGCGAATTTTGTCTGCCAGTTGTTCGCCGCGTTCCAGTGTGCGGTTGGCTACCGTGATTTTTTTTGGTTTTTGTGCGGCAAAGTGGTCGGCGCAGAGTTCTATCATTTCGCCTGCGCCAATAAATAACACTTTTTGTTTGGAGATGTCTCCAAAAATACGCTGCGCCAGTTTCACCGCTGCGGCCGCCATCGAAATCGAGCTGCCGCCAATGTCGGTGTTGGTACGCACTTCTTTCGCCACTTCAAAGGTGCGCTGGAACAGTTTATGCAACAAGGTGCCTAGCGTCCCTGTGTCATGCGCAATTTTGACCGATTGTTTGAACTGCCCGAGAATTTGCGCTTCACCCAGCACCATGCTATCCAGTCCGCTGGCCACTCTGAAGGCATGTTTAACAGCCTCGTGGCTGCTCAGCGTGTAGGTGTAAGGCATCAAATGCTGCGGATTGAGTTTGTGATAATTGGCCAGCCAGTCCACCACCGCTTCAGGCCGGATGGTATGCACATAAATTTCGGTGCGATTGCAGGTCGATAAAATCGCCACCTCGGCCACTTGCTGGCGGCTTAAATCGGCCAGAGCCTGCGGCAGAATTTCGTTATTGAACGCAACGTTCTCGCGGATATCAATAGGGGCGGTGGTGTGATTGACACCGATGGTATACAGTTGCATGGCGCTATTTTACCCACGTGTGGCGACAATTGGTAAAACAAACAAGCGCTTGCAAGCGGATCATGGTTGGTTTCGATGGTGATCTAAACAAAAAGTGCTGACATTTTCTTATATTAGCCAAGTACAATCAAGAAACCTGTGGAAACTGTGCAAAATGGCGTTAAAATATTGGTTTTGCTAATTTTTTAAATCAAACTGTGTTTTAAACGCAGACAAGATTGTAACCCCAGTTTTTATTCAAACCTTAAAACGGATTTCAGCATGGACAAAACTTACCGCATTGCCCCCAGTATTCTTTCTGCCAACTTTGCCAAATTGGGTCAGGAAATTGAAGATGTCATCAAATCTGGCACCGACATCGTGCACTTTGACGTGATGGACAATCACTTTGTGCCTAACCTGACCATTGGTCCGTTGGTGTGTGACGCGATTCGTGAGCTGTCACACAATGTGGGCGCATTGATTGATGTGCATTTGATGGTGGAACCTGTAGACCGCATCATCCCTGACTTTGCCAAAGCGGGCGCTGACATCATCACCTTTCACCCGGAAGCTTCACGCCATATTGATCGCAGTCTGGCGATGATTCGTGATCTGGGCTGTAAATCCGGCCTGGTATTTAACCCGGCAACCCCTTTAAGCTATCTGGATTACGTGATGGATAAAGTGGATATGATTCTGCTCATGTCTGTAAACCCCGGTTTTGGTGGCCAGAAATTTATTCCATCCACCCTGGGCAAGCTGAAAGAAGCGCGTGCCCGCATTGATGCCTATACCGCAGAAACCGGCCGTCAAATCTGGCTGGAAGTCGATGGTGGCGTGAATGCCAGCAATATCGCTGAAATTGCCAAAGCCGGTGCCGATACTTTTGTCGCGGGTAGCGCGATTTTTGGTGCACCACAAGACACAGACCCTAACCGTTACGACACCGTGGTCAAGGCCATGCGTGCATCGTTGGCAAGCGTTTAATTTGCAAGTTATGCGCGCGGTTTAAAATGCGGTTTCAAGTCAAGTTAGTCATGTTTGACCTCGACGGTACCTTGCTTGATACCGCGCCGCAGATTGCCGAGGCGGCTAACCGGATGCTGGTGGCGCTGGGAAAACCCATGTTGCCACAGGCGCAGATCAGCACTTATATTGGCGAAGGCGTACAAAACCTGATTAAGCGTTGCCTGACCGGGAACCCGCAGGTGGAGCCAGATGCCGCACTGTTTGCACAGGCGCAACCTTTGTATCACGGATTTTACACGGCAAATGCCACTGAAAGCCTGGCCTATCCTGGGGTGTTGCGTGCATTGCAAAGTTTGCAACAGCAAGGCTATCAAATGGCTTGTGTGACCAATAAGCCGGAAAAGTTCACGCTGCCCTTGTTAAAGCATGCGGGGCTGGCCGATTTTTTTGCAATGGTGATTTCGGGTGACAGTTTGCCCAAAAAGAAACCGGACCCGTTGCCGCTATTGCATGTTTGCAAAACACTGGCCATATTGCCAGCGCAGGCCGTCATGGTGGGCGACTCGGATACTGATATCGCTGCGGCACAAGCTGCGGGATGCTTTGTGGTGACTGTGCCTTATGGGTATAATCAAGGCCGCACGATTGATGCTGCCAAGGTGGATGCCACCGTGCAACAGTTAACGGAATTAACCACTTTGCTGGAGTATCCGTTAAACATGCAAACCGGATAGTTCGCGCGCAACTTAAACTTTAAACAGAAAATTAACTACACCAAACCTATCATGATGTTTTGTGCTCATCACACTTCCAGTTGGCCGGTTTTAAGCTGGCGTCGTTCGTGGCGGGGCTGATTCAGCCTCCCGTTGTGCGCTATGCGCACCCTCGTTCTGGTGACGCGCTCACCAGAAAAATACCGAACCTACACACTGGAAAGTTTGCATCATGTTAAGCACTTTAAGTAAAACCGAATTTGACGCGCTGGCGGCGCAAGGTTACAACCGTATCCCGCTGGTGCTCGATACCTATGCCGATCTGGATACACCGTTATCGCTGTATCTCAAACTGGCCAATCAACCCTATTCTTACCTGCTGGAAAGCGTGCAAGGCGGCGAACGCTTTGGCCGCTATTCGATTATTGGTCTGCCCGCGACGACCCGTATCGTGGTGCGCGACCAGCAATTGCAGGTGATTCAGGGCGAAACCATCATTGAGTCTTCTCATACTGACCAGAATCCGCTGGATTTTGTGAAAGCCTACCAGGGCCGCTTCAAGACCCCACCGTATGCTGGTTTGCCACGTTTTACCGGTGGCTTGGCTGGATATTTTGGCTATGAAACCATCCAGTATATTGAAAAGCGCCTGTGCAAGCAGCCCAAACCGGATGTGATTGGTGTGCCGGATATCCTGTTGATGGTCTCCGAAGAGATTGCTGTGGTCGATAACCTCTCTGGCAAGCTGTATTTTATTGTCTATGCCGATCCGACACAGGCCAATGCCTATGAAACAGCCTGCGCGCGCATGCATGCGCTGCTGGCAAAGCTGCGCACCAGTGTCAGTATTCCGGAATCTTTACCCACGCCCAAAACTCAGGCGGTGTCAGAGTTTGGCGAAGAAAACTTCAAGGCAGCAGTGAAAAAAGCGCAGCAGTACATTCTGGAAGGCGACATCATGCAGGTAGTGCTCAGCCAGCGGATGTCGCAAGACTTTGATGCGCCGCCACTGAGCCTGTATCGCGCCCTGCGCAGCCTCAACCCGTCGCCTTATATGTTCTATTACGACATGGGCGATCACCATGTCGTTGGCGCCTCCCCCGAAATTCTGGTGCGCCTGGAAGACACCACCGTGACGTCACGCCCGATTGCAGGCACGCGCCCACGCGGCAAAAATCGCGAGCATGACCTGGCGCTGGAAGCCGAATTGCTGGCTGATCCCAAAGAACGTGCCGAACATGTGCAGTTGATGGATCTGGGCCGCAACGATGTGGGCCGTGTGGCACTCACCGGCACGGTCAAGGTGACCGACAACATGACGATTGAGCGTTACTCGCATGTGATGCATATTGTCAGCAATGTCGAAGGCCAGCTTAAACCGGGCCTGGATGCGATTGATGTGCTGAAAGCCACCTTCCCGGCGGGCACTGTGTCTGGCGCCCCTAAAGTGCGTGCCATGGAAATCATCGAAGAGCTGGAACCTTCCAAGCGCGGTATTTACGCGGGCGCGGTGGGCTATCTGGGCTTTAATGGCGATATGGATGTGGCGATTGCCATTCGTACCGCAGTGATTAAAGATAAAAAACTCTACGTACAGGCCGGTGCAGGTATTGTCGCTGACTCGGTGCCGCAAAGCGAATGGGAAGAAACCCAGAACAAAGCCAAGGCCGTGATTCGTGCTGCGGAACTGGTGCAAGCGGGCTTGGACAGCTTGGCCAGCAATCAAGTCACAACGGAAAAAGGAGCCTGAAATGTTGTTAATGATCGATAACTACGACTCTTTTACCTACAACCTCGTACAGTATTTTGGCGAGCTGGGACAAGACGTGCATGTGCATCGTAATGATGAAATCACGCTGGAACAGATTGCGGCGATGCAGCCGGAAAGAATCGTGATTTCACCCGGGCCGTGTACACCTAATGAAGCGGGTATTTCGGTGCCACTGATCCATGCCTTTGCGGGCAAGATTCCCTTGCTAGGGGTTTGTCTGGGGCACCAGAGCATTGGGCAGGCCTTTGGCGGCAAGATCATCAAAGCCAAAACGCTGATGCATGGTAAAACTTCCTTGATTCACCATACCAATACCGGTGTATTCAAAGGCTTGCCTAACCCCTACACGGCGACACGCTACCATTCGCTGGTAATTGAGCGTGAAACCATCCCTGACTGCCTGGAAATCACGGCATGGACCGAGGATGGCGAGATCATGGGGGTCAAGCATAAAACGCTGGCGATTGAAGGCGTGCAATTCCATCCAGAGTCGATCCTGACCGAATATGGGCATGAGTTGCTGGATAACTTTCTGAAGGGCTATTGATCGTGAGCATCACGCCTAAAATTGCCTTGCAGCGGCTGATTGACCATACCGATTTCAGCCACGATGAAATGCTGCAGATCATGCAGCAGATCATGGCTGGCGAATTCACCGCGATACAGATTGCCGGGTTTCTTTCTGCCTTGCGCGTCAAGGGTGAAACGGTGACTGAAATTGCGGCGGCTGCACAAGTCATGCGCGAGCTTTCCAGCAAGGTAGCAGTGACTGACTCGCGCCATTTAATTGACACTTGCGGTACAGGCGGAGCACCTAACAAGGCGTTTAATGTCTCCACCGCTTCTGCCTTTGTGGCGGCAGGTGCCGGTGCACGCATTGCCAAGCACGGGGGCCGTGCGGCTTCCTCTAAAAGTGGTTCGGCCGATGTACTCGAGGCGCTGGGTGTCAATATTGGCCTGACGCCAGAGCAAGTCGCGCATTGCGTCAATGTAGCCGGGATTGGCTTTATGTTTGCGCCTAACCACCATGCAGCCATGAAATATGCTGCACCGGTGCGCCGCGAACTTGGTGTGCGTACTCTGTTTAATTTGCTTGGCCCTATGACCAACCCGGCGGGCGCCAGACGGCAGGTGATGGGGGTGTTTCATCGAGATCTGGTACCCTTGCTGGCACACACCCTGCAACAGCTGGGAAGTGAGCACGTGATGGTGGTGCACAGTGCCGACGAGATGGATGAAATTTCCTTTTCAGCCGATACGTATGTTGCCGAGTTAAAAGGGGGGGAGGTCAAGGAGTACATCTTGAATCCGACCCAGTTTGGCATGACCTTGCATGATATCAATAGTATTCGTGTTGAAAGCGCGCAGCATTCGAGCGAGATTATTCTGGGCGTATTCTCGGGTGAAAAAGGCCCGGCACGCGACATTGTCCTGCTCAACGCCGGGGCGGCCATTTATGTGTCCGGCCTGGCCACTGATTTGACTTCTGGCATCACGCAGGCGGCGCATGCCATAGACTCTGGTGCGGCACTCGATAAATTGCAGCAACTCAAAACGCTGAGCCAGGCTGCATGAAACACATGGCTTTGTGGCTGATCGCTGCCTGGTTGAGCGCCTGCTCGCAGTCGCCGCAACCGGACGCTGCCAGCCAAGCGCCGCAGTCGGCCATCGAGGTAAAATCTCAGGTTCAGACACTGAACCTGACATCCCTTTCTGCCGGTGGTCTCAGCAAGGGCAACACCGCGCTGGAGCAGGCTTTTGCGCAAAAGCAAAGCCATGTCTGGCTACAAGGCAGTGGCGAAGTGGTCAAGCTGCTGGCCGATGACAGCACAGGCGCGCGCCACCAGCGTTTTCTGCTGCGTGTTTCACCCGCGCAAACCCTGTTATTTGCGCACAATATTGATCTGGCTCCCCGCGCCGAGCTCAATATTGGCGATCAGGTGCTGTTTAAAGGCGAGTATATTTACAACCCAAAAGGCGGCATCATGCACTGGACCCACCATGACCCGCAGGGCAGGCAAGGTGGCTGGATTAAAGTAAACGGACAAACATATGAGTGATATTTTAAATAAAATTCTGGCAACCAAACGTGAAGAGGTAGCCAGGGCGCAGGCCATCAAGTCGCTGGATGCCATGCGTGAAGCAGCCTTGAACGAGCCGGATTGTCGCGACTTTATCGGCAATATCGTCAAAAAAGTGGATGCCGATAAACCGGCGGTCATCGCTGAAATTAAAAAAGCCAGCCCGTCCAAAGGCATTATCCGCGCAGACTTTAATCCCGCTGCCATCGCCAAAAGCTATGAAAAAGGCGGGGCAGCTTGTCTGTCTGTGCTGACCGATGCACAATACTTCCAGGGCTCAGCCGAGTATTTAAAACAAGCGCGCGCAGCCTGCAAACTGCCAGTGTTGCGTAAAGACTTTATGATAGATCCGTATCAGATTTACGAAGCGCGTGCCATGGGCGCAGATTGCATCTTGCTGATTGTGGCTGCGCTGGAACTGGCGCAAATGCGTGAGCTTGAACTGACTGCACATAATCTGGGCATGGCGGTACTGGTAGAAGTACACGACGCAGATGAGCTGGAGCTGGCCTTGCAACTGGAAACACCTCTGCTGGGCATCAATAACCGCAATTTGCGTACGTTTGACGTCACCTTGCAAACAACGCTGGACTTGCTCGAAAAAACGCCGGAAGACCGCTTTGTCGTCACTGAATCGGGCATCTTCACGCCAGAAGATGTCGCACTGATGCGCAGCCATCATGTGAACGGCTTTTTGGTGGGCGAAGCGTTTATGCGTCAGGAAGATCCTGGCGCCGAATTGGCCAGAGTGTTTGCGTAAACAATTGCATTAGAAAAAAGCTTCCCCACACGAAGACACAGAGCACCGCGCAAAGCCAGAGGCTATCATGTGTTTTAGTCTTCTGATGTTCTCTGTCTTTTGGGGTGAAAAAAGGAAACCATCATGAGCGATCAATTTTTAGCCATCCGTCCACGTCGCATGCGTAAAGACGACTTTTCGCGCCGTTTGATGCGTGAGAACGTGCTCACCGTGAATGACCTGATTTATCCGGTATTTGTGCTGGAAGGCGAAGCTAAGGTGGAAGAAGTCAGCTCCATGCCCGGCGTGCAGCGTCAGAGCATAGATGTGCTGCTGAAAACGGCAGAAGAGTGCGTGAAATTGGGCATTCCTGCCCTGGCTTTATTTCCAGTCGTACCGCAAGCCTATAAAAGCCTGGATGCCAAGGAAGCTTACAATCCCGAGGGCTTGGTGCCCCGTACGGTGCGCGCGCTTAAAAAAGCCTTCCCTGAACTGGGCATCATCACCGATGTTGCTCTCGACCCCTACACTACCCATGGTCAGGACGGCCTGATCGATGATACCGGCTATGTGCTGAATGATGAAACTGTTGAGGTGTTGGTCAAGCAGGCCCTATGTCATGCTGAAGCAGGTGCAGATGTGGTGGCGCCTTCCGACATGATGGATGGTCGCATTGGCGCCATTCGCGATGCGCTCGAAGAGCACCGTTATATCTACACCCGCATTCTGGCTTATTCTGCCAAGTACGCCTCTGCTTTTTATGGGCCGTTTAGAGATGCTGTCGGCTCTTCTGCCAATCTGGGCAAAGGCAATAAATACAACTATCAGATGGACCCTGCCAACTCAGACGAAGCCCTGAAAGAAGTCGCACTTGATATTGAAGAAGGTGCGGATATGGTGATGGTGAAACCAGGCATGCCTTATCTGGATATTGTGCGTCGCGTGAAGGAAGAGTTTGGTGTGCCGACCTATGCGTATCATGTGAGTGGGGAGTATGCCATGCTCAAAGCGGCCGCCCAAAATGGCTGGCTGGATGAAAAAGCCTGTGTGCTGGAAGCGATGTTGGGGTTTAAGCGGGCAGGGGCGGATGGGGTGCTGACTTATTATGCGATGGATATCGCGAGATGGTTGAAATAACCCCCTCTCCTATAAAAAAGGTTATTTATAAAATCACCTACCCGAATGGGAAGATATATATTGGTAAAGACCTGACAAATACATTGACATATTTTGGCAGTGTTAATGATTTGCTCGTCAAAAAAGATTTTTCAGAAGAACAGTTAAAGAGTTTTACTATCACTAAAGAAATTCTTTTTGAGTCTGAAAGCACTGAAGAAATAAACAGAATTGAGGCTAAGCTGATTGTGCAATATGGTGCAAATAATCCAGAAAAGGGTTATAACCAATGGCCTAAGTTTTTGGGTTGAGTTTTTTCGCCCCTAGGCGAGTTACTTTCTGGTGCTTGTCCCCCAGAAAGTAACCAAAGAGGACGACACCCAGCCATCACGGCCTTCGGCTCCCTTGCGTTGCTCAACAAAGTAAGCGGTCGCGAAACTCGCCCTAGCAGCCTGCACACTACGCAAGCTGCCGCGGAGCTCAGACAGTCGCTCCCTTCTTCCTTACTTTGTTTCCGCTACTCAGCGTGATGGGATGGGATTTATCTCGCCAAACTCACACCGTGAAAGTTGGAGCGGTTGAAAAACAAAATTCTTTTATTAAACCTACTGAGGTTTGCAGTCAGGGTAGTCTTTGGGGCCCTATCTGCCGCGCTGAGCAACGCAGGAAATAAGCGGAAGCTGGGGTGCACTTTCTTTTGGTGACTTTATCTTTGTGCAAGCAAAGAAAAGTTACTCGCCTAGGGGCGAAAGAGAATGTTCCAACTTAACGCAGGCTCAAATCAGTCTACTGAAGGTAACTCCCAAAAAGTTAGCCACCTCGCCCACTCAATACAAAAGCCGTCAATCAAAGAGGGTAATCAAAACCGCTCATTTGCTGCCAAATATCGCCATTGCCCCGGCGGTAATTTACCCAGATTGATACTGCCGATTCTAATGCGCTTCAAGCCCACGACATGCAAACCGACCAGTTCACACATGCGACGGATCTGCCGTTTGCGTCCTTCGCGCAATACAAAACGTAATTGGTCTTCGTTCTGCCAGGAAACTTTGGCCGGTTTGAGGGTGACGCCATCCAGCGATAAGCCGTGATTCAGTAATGCCAAGCCATTTGCACTGAGTTCCCCTTCTACCCGCACTAAGTATTCTTTCTCAACTGTAGAGTCATCCCCAATCAGTTTGCGCGCCACGCGGCCATCTTGCGTGAGTATGAGCAAGCCGGTGGAGTCAATGTCCAGTCGTCCCGCGGGAGCCAGGCCACGCAAGTGACCGCGCTTGAAGCTGATGCCGCTGCTGTCTTCAGGCCATTGATTGTCAGGGTTGAACAGTACGACCGCGGGTTCATAGCCATCTTCGGCCTGTCCGCTGACATATCCTAGAGGCTTGTGCAATAAAACAGTGACAGTTTCCGCCTGATGTTCTTTAGCATAAGTGCTGATAATAATTTCCGCATCGGGATCAATCCGTGTGCCCAGCGTTTCGATAATGTCGCCGTTGACTTTCACCCAGCCATTGACGATCCAGTCATCGGCTTCACGGCGTGAGCAAATCCCGCGTTCTGCCATCACTTTCGAGAGTCTGGGTCGCGTATCGCTGTCGATAGCAGCCTGTGTGGCTGGTGTTGCGCGGACAATGCGGTTGTTCGCGTAAGGTTTTTCGGTGCGGGCGGGTGAGCGGTCATGACCACTCGCTCTGCGCGGAGAGGGTCCGTTACCATATTGCGAGGCTGGCTTTCCCGATGATTTTGAACCCGAGCGGGCAGGACGCGCAGCATCCTCGGCTGTCGGCTTTACCGATCTGGCTGGCCTGACCGGCTTGGGCGCGGGTGCCTGTGTGCGATCGCGCAATTCCGGTGACTTTTGGCGTACCGGTTTTTTACGTGCAACGGGTTTGCCCTGATCGGCAGGGGTGCCTTGATCAGCAGCAGGTTTGTTCAGTTTAATGGTGGTCAAAATAGGCTTCCCGGGTAAGGGCAAAGGGTCTATTGTAAATTATCCAGCCTTGGCCGGGAGAAAATTCAAGCTGCCTGGTTGCTTGCGTGCGCGTTCAGGCATAAAGCGCAAGATGGATTCTGCGCGTGTAAGATTGGGCTGCCTGGTGGTAAATTGCTGTTTCCAGGCACGATGCGGATTGCGGATAATCCCGGCCAGCCAGGCTGCCTGAATCGGGTTGAGTTGGTTGGGAGGTACCCCAAAGTAGTACTGGGCAGCAGCATGTGCGCCGCACAGGCTGGGGCCCCAGTCCAGCGTATTGAGGTACAGGGTGAGGATTTGTGTTTTATCCAGTGCTTCTTCCAGTTGCACGGCATAGAGCAGCTCTTCAATTTTGCGTTTCCAGCTGCGCTCGCCTCGGGTGAAAAAATATTTAGCCAGTTGCTGGGTGATGGTACTGCCACCCACCGGTTTATCCGCACTTTCTTTGCCCAGAATTTGCAGCATTTGCGTGATCGCATAGCCAGGGTGGTGCCTGAATTCGGCATCCTCGGCAATAATGGTTGCCATCGGAAGCCACCGCCCCAGTTTGTCATAGGGAAGCCATTGCATTTTTTCCGGATGTTTGTGTTCATCCAGCAGCGGGCAATCATACCGTACAGGCTGTGCGGTCGCTGCAGAAATATCGAGGCCGCCCACTTTCAACTGGCGTAATACCGGCTGTGCACTCCACTTCGGTTTCGGCCAGCGCAAAGTGCCTGTGGCGGACAAAGTCCCCTCGACATTGGCACGCGCGATGGCCAGGGAGTGTGCATGTAAAGGCCGCAACAATTCGGAAAGCGGCGTTTGCGGCAGGCGCCATGTCATGCGTAGTCGGCGCATGCTGGCCCAGCCGCTAAAGCTGATCTGGAATGTGTGCATGTCATCACCGGCGCGTAAATAGCCTTTAAACTGATGTTGACGCATCTGGATCCAGACATCTACCTGTGGAATCATCAGTGGCCTGTCGCTGATCGACTGGGCATGCAGCCAGCATTGACGGCAGTGCACGCGCAAGCCGTCAGCATCATAAAGTTGAATATCGCCGTGGTGCACACTGAAGGCCTTGCGATCAAGCAACCAGCGACCCGGCGTCGACGTGGCCAGCATCAGCATGGGGACCACACGCACTTGTATGCCACCTCCTGGCGTCGGCAGCCTGACGCGCCAGGCCTCGCTATCCAGCGGTTGCCAAATCCAGCCGAACAACGCGATAACACCCAACAGGCTGCTTGCCAGCAGCATGACCAGTATGCGTTTAAGCCAAAGCACCATTGTTAATACACCGTTTATACCAGCAGGCGCTCTACGACTTTGCCCTGCTGCAAATGGCGCTCGATAATTTCATCAATGTCACTGTGGTCAATAAATGTATACCAGACCGCCTGGGGATACACCACCATCACTGGGCCCACGCCGCAACGGTCCAGACAACCTGCGCGATTGATACGTACCTTGCCGGCACCAGCGAGGCCCAATTGTTTGACCTTGCCTTTCATGTAATCGAAAGCGGCCTCAGCCCCTTTTTGCATGCAACAATCGTCACCGTTTTCTCGCTGGTTCAGGCAAAAAAACACGTGATGTTCGAAATGGGTTTGGCTCATGGTAAGGCCTCATGAATGATGTAATGTGAAAGTCTATTTTAGTGCATGCAGCGCACAGCACGCTGCGAAACTTGCACTACTGTGTTTGCAAGCTGTCTTCCTGTGTAAACGCCCAGGTGCGGGTAATACTGAGGATGTCAGTATCTTTACGCATCTCTGGGGTAAAGACCGGAAAAGGCGCTGCCAGTTGCACAATGCGTCTGGCTGATTCATCGAGCAATTTGTGGCCCGAACTGTGCTGAATACGCACTTCTTCAATACTGCCATCCGCCTTGATCGAGACCGTCATTTGCAGTTGCCCATACAGTTTTTGCGCTTTGGCCGCCTGCGGGTAATTAAGGTTACCCACACGTTCAACCTGTTGACGCCATTGCTCAACATAACTGGCAAACCGATATTCCTTGGTACGTGCGCCGATAAATTGACGCTTGGGACGCATTTCATAGATTTCCTGCTGTTGTGCAATCAATGCTTCCAGTTTAGCCATTTCCTGCATGGCTGCGCTTTGCGCGTGAGCCGTCGATGGCTGTTCGGTGGCGGATGGTGTGTGTGGTGCTCTCTGGTTGGCGGGGGTTTGCAAGGTGGGCACCGACGGTTGCTTTTTTAACTGCGTCATCAGCGCCAGTGCTTGCTGTTCCAGTTGCGCAACACGCTGTTTTTCATGTTCAATCTCTGACACTTGCCCGCTGCTGGCTGCCGGGGGCTGCAATGAAACCTGAGGCGTAGTAGCAGGTTCTGTCGGCACTTGCTGTACGCTGGGGCGCGGACTTTTCATTTGCCGCTTTTCATCGGTATTACCGCCGCGATCCAGGTTGGCCTGGGCCAGTGCATCCGCTTTTTCGGGGGCTTTGCTTGTTTTGCTATTGACCAGCATGACTTCAAGCGCAGGAATCTGGTCTTTAAATTTTTTCAGCTCCGGTTGAAAATGCAGCGTCAGCACCACCACATGCACCAGCAATGATAGCCATAAGGCCAACATCAGCGGAGAACGGCGCAGAAGTTCACGCATAGGGCGCTGCCTGGTTACCCTTGCAGGGCTTGCAATAGATGCTGGTGCACACCGCCAAAGCCGCCATTACTCATTACCAGCACATGGTCACCGGGTTGTGCCTGTTTGGCAACGGCTTGCACCAGGGCAGGCAAATCATCAAATGTGTGTGCTTTATGGTGAATAGGTGCCAGCGCTGCAGCGGCATCCCACCCCAGATTGGCAGAATAACAAAATACAGTATCTGCATCGCGCAAACTGTCAGGCAGCGCATCCTTCATCACGCCTAGTTTCATGGTATTGGAACGAGGCTCCAGCACAGCCAGAATACGCGCCTTGCCGACTTTGGCACGCAAGCCTGCCACGGTGGTGGCGATGGCCGTGGGGTGGTGTGCAAAGTCGTCATAGACGGTGACGCCACGGACTTCGCCCTTGATTTCCATGCGGCGTTTAACGTTTTTAAATTCAGCGAGTGCTTCAATGGTAATGCATGGTGCTACGCCCACATGGCGAGCAGCGGCGATCACTGCCAGTGCATTATTGCGGTTATGTTCGCCAAGCAGTTCCCAGCCGACATTGCCTTGGCGCTCTCCGTTAAAAAATACATCAAATCGGCCTTGTGTATCGACATTGCGCACTTCCCAACCCGTTGTACTGGCTATGCGCTCGAGTGCGCTCCAACAACCACGGGCCAATACGCGATCCAGACTTTCCTGCTGGTTGGCCACCACCAGACCTTGCTGGGGCACTGTGCGCACCAGATGGTGGAATTGTTTTTCAATGGCTGCCAGATCTTCAAAAATATCGGCATGGTCAAATTCCAGATTATTCAGTACGGCGGTGCGTGGGCGGTAATGCACAAATTTGGACCGCTTGTCGAAAAAAGCTGTGTCGTATTCGTCAGCTTCAATCACAAAAAATGGCGAGACTGATGTCGGGTCTTGCTTGGGTGTTTGCGGCAACCGTGCCGAGACGCCAAAATTTTCCGGCACGCCACCAATCAGAAAGCCAGGTGCCAAGCCCGCATATTCCAGTACCCAGGCCAGCATCGATGCTGTGGTTGTTTTGCCATGGGTGCCTGCGACGGCCAGCACCCATTTGCCTTGCAACACGTTTTCTGCCAGCCATTGCGGGCCAGAAATATAGGGCAGTCCCCGATTCAGGATTTCTTCCATCAGCGGGTTGCCGCGTGTCACCACATTGCCGATCACATACATATCCGGCTTGAGTGCGGTTTGTGCCGGGTCAAAGCCCTCAATCAGTTCTATGCCTTGCGCTTCAAGCTGGGTACTCATGGGCGGGTAGACATTGGCATCACAGCCGGTGACACGGTGCCCGGCCGCCTTGGCCAGCACCGCAATGCCGCCCATGAAGGTGCCGCAAATGCCCAAAATATGAATATGCATAGAAGTTACCGGAAAAAGTTGAATCGACACATTTTACCAAACAACGCGCGACTATACGTTGGCGATTGCGACCTTGGCAATTGTGTCCGACGGTGGCAATTGTGTACTGGCAAATAGGGCCTGATATGCCTGACAACGTGCGGTAATATCAGGCGCCTGGAATACGTCGCTGATGACCGCCAGTGCCTGCGCTCCGGCTGCAATCAATGGGGAGGCATTGTCCAGCGTAATGCCGCCGATACCCACCAGCGGAATAAAGAGTGTTTGTATTGCTTCAGTAAATAATTCGACACTCGCACGTGGCGCATGGGGTTTCGTCGGTGAGGGATAGCAGGCGCCAAAGGCAGCATAATCGGCACCATCAGCCTGGGCTTGCCGGGCGAGTGCCAGCTGGTTGTAGCATGAGCTGCCTATGATTTTATCTTTACCCAGCGCTGCTCTGGCATCTAAAACTGCGGCATCATGTTGACCAACATGCACGCCGTCCGCATCCAGTCGTGCTGCCAGCGTCACATGGTCATTGATCAACAAAGGGATATTGGCCAAGCGGCATATCTTCAACAGCGCACTGCCTTGTTCCAGTCGTAACGCCTCATCCGCTGTTTTGTGCCGGTATTGCACCAGCGCAGACCCGCCAGAAATAGCTAGTTTGACTTGTGCGCACAGCTTCTCGGTATCATCACAATCTGGTGTTACCAGATACAAACCGCTAATGTTGAATTTCACTGGCCTTTTCCTGCACGTCATTTTCGCGTGCCCAGAAGAAACGGTCAGGAATAAACTGCCCCATCCCCGGCCGGAAAGCATGACGCAGTGTTTGCCAAGTAAATTCCTGTGCCTCCTGCACGGCTTCTTCCATGCTCAAACCGTGGGCCAGACAGGCAGTTATCGCACTGGTCAGCGTACAGCCTGAGCCATGGTAACTGCCGGGCAGACGCTCCCAGTGGTAGTCTTTAATCAAGCCAGGCATATTCTCTAACTGTATGCCGTAGAGGCTGTTGACCACATCATGCGAGCGTTCATGCGTGCCGGTGATCATCACATATTCGCTACCCATACCCAGCAAACGCAAGGCACACTCTTCCAGTGAGCTGTGCTTCACTTCATCGCCCTCTTCATAATAAGCGAGGCGGCGGGCTTCAAGACTGTTGGGGGTGATCAGCGTGGCTTGCGGAAACAACAGCTCGCACATGGCAGCCTGCATTTCTTCATTGGAAAAATCATCGCCGCGGCCAGAGGCCAGAATGGGGTCGATAATCAAAGGCACATCCGGATAATCCGCCACGATCTCGGCAATCACTGCAATATTTTCAATACTGCCCAGCAACCCCAGCTTGAACGCACTCACTGAAACATCTTCAAGAATGGTGCGCGCTTGGTCATTAATCCAGTCTGCATCTAGAGGCATGACACTTTCTACACCGACAGTGTCCTGCACGGTAATTCCGGTAATCACAGACAGCGGATAACAGCCTATACTGGATAAGGCGAGAATATCTGCCTGAATTCCAGCCCCGCTGCTGGGGTCTGTGGCAGCAAACGTCAAAACGGTTGGGGGCGTGTTTGCCATGAAATATCCTTTGGAGCGGCTGACGGGAATCGAACCCGCGTATCAAGCTTGGGAAGCTGGCGTTCTACCATTGAACTACAGCCGCGAATCGCCACTATTTTACTTGGGCTGGCTCTGATTACAAAACTTATTTATGCGATTTAGTAATAAAAAAGCCGGGAAAACTCCCGGCTTTTTTATTCATACATTGGTTAAATACAATTGGATGTCACGCCATTTGGCAGTTTCACACCAGAATTAAGAATAGGTGTACTGCCAAAACTGTCTTGATTTACCGGGCAAGCAACGGCATCAGGGTCCTCTTCATCACCGGCTGCTGGGTTCAATGAAACAATAGACATAATATTGAGAGCAGGATTGTTACCAATCAGTCCACCCAGCCCAGCGTCATCCCGTGGGGAAGGAATCTCTGTAATGCTGCCAGTGGCTGTTGAGGTGTTATTGATTGTGTAGCCATCAACTGTTCCAGCCAAAGGATTAAAGATTGCTTTACCTTCCTGCGTTTCAAAACTTACAACATAGGTGGCTGCAATAGGCTTGCCTGCCCCAATCGCAGGTGTATCAAATGTTGCCCCGGCAATCACCACTGGTGAGTTTTTAATTCGATCACCATCAATCAAACCGCTCAATGCCAATGTCAGGCCTGATGTATCGGTGACTACGTTGTTTCCATCGAATGGTTTCGTGGCTGTGCCACTCAGGCCCGCTGTTATCGTAGGAGATACCTGATGTACAAAGCCGTTACCGGTTCCCAGTAGTGAGCCCCCAAATGTGGTCCCATACTGTTTGTAATCATAGCTAGCTAATAAATTAGCCCCCTTCACATCATTTGTAGGGTCGCTGCTGTAAATGGTCCATTGACCACCTGCGCCTGTTGTAATGGTTGCATCAACATTGTTCTTGAAGTTAGCACCCGCTACCAATTGAACGGCATCTGCTGCCTGGCTTGTGGTTTGAATGTTGCCGTTAAGATTCAGATCAGCGCCGGCCTGTGCCAGAACCTTCCCACCTGTGCCTTGGTTCCCAGTTCCTGTTGCTGTCCCAGCCGATGTGTTAATTAGACCAAGATCAAGATTGGCTTTGGCGTTGATGTCCAGATTGCCTGCATTGCCACCATTCCCAGTTCCACTTGCCAAGCCACCGCCTGTCAGGATTTCACCCGTAACGATATTACCAAGAGAAGATGTGATTGAAACATTCCCACCATGTCCAGCATTTATATCTGGATTTGCACTGCTGCCAAAAGTACTAATATTGCCGACAGTGACTTCTCCAGCTTGGATAGTTACATCGCCACCGTTGACTGCTGTTGAGTTCAAGCCACTTTTATATGTTTCAATACCGGTAACAAGTTGTACAAGATTGGTTGCATTAATGACTACATTGCCACCTGCTGTTTTAATCAAATTGGAACCAATTACATTAACGCCGTTTAAATTAATCGCTCCTGTTTCTGTCCTCAAAAATCCAGTCACGTTTAAATTGCCTTGCGCGCTATTATCAGCATCAGCGGTGAGTGTAATACTGTTTGAATTTTTGGTGCCAATATTTCCATTCACGGCAATATCATTGGTAGCACTCATTAAAACTGAACCAGCGTTTATATTGCCATTCACCACGATATCATTACCTGATTGCGCAACTACATCGCTAACTTGGCCATTAACACCTGATCCCGTTGCTACTCCTGCAATATTGGTAATCGCATTGGTGACCACGTCACCATTGGTCGACTGCAAATCAACTTTTCCTGCATTGCCGCCAGATTTGTTAACACCATTACCGTTGGCGCCGCTGGCATTAATAGTCCCCACGTTAATGGAATTTACAGCCGACACATTGATTGCCCCGGCACTTTTCCCGTCATTATCAACATTTGCACTGCCTGCCATTGTCAAAATAACACCTGTTTCAACCTTATCACCAGCAGATAGCGTGACATTGGCACCGAGATTATTCAAACCTCCACGTGTTGATATACTTCCGGTTTTGATATTGCTCACTGTGCTGGTAATGTCAACTTCGCCTGAAAGTGCGGAAACAGTAGAGCTTGTACCTGCGTTACCCGAGCTTGTGGTGATGTTGCCTGTGGTTACATCATTCTTTGCAGTGATCGAAATGCTTCCGCCTTCACCGCCGCCGCCAGCGCTGTTTCCAGATGCTGAGCCAGTAGTAGAAATGTTGCCTAAACTAACGCTACCATTGCTAGTTGAAATTTGGACGGATCCGCCATTAGCCCCTGAATTTACACCAATAGTAGTTCCATTGGCGTTGATGGCGCCAAGTGCAATGTTGCCAGTTGCATTAATTACGACATTTCCTGCATGACCCACAATCGGGTTGCCAGATGTGATTAATGCTCCAGCAGTTTGTTTTATATCGACTGCTGATAGATTGATGCCGCCATAACCAATAATGCTAGCGCCTATATTAAGATTGCCGCTCCCCGAATTATCTGCGTCAGCTTTTAAATTCACCGTCCCAAAGTAGCCTGAGGTAATACCTGCATTCACATTAATATCATTACCCGCTTCCAGACGCACACTCCCTGAGAGATTGGTCATGTGCAGCGCGCTGTTGACATCGATATTGTTATTGGCCTGAAGGAACAACTCGCTAAAGCCGACCACATCGGAAACCTGAATGGTGGTCGTGAAGCCTGCGTTATCAGCGAAGGCAACGTCTGGAGTACCATTGGCATTATCTGTTGGGGAGGCTTGAGTGCTTGAGTCAAGTACAATATTCTCAGGGTCGAGCAGCACTTTACCGCCCAAGCCATTCTCAGCACCCACATTTACCTTGCCAATAAATGCCAGATTTTGTTTACCGGAAACCTCTACAAAGCCACCATTACCACTGTTTGTACCACCCTGCGCAGAAATACTGCCGTAGTAACGCGTCAAATCATCCGCCCAGACGATCACCTTGCCGCCATCACCTTGTAGTAATGCGTCAGCTTTAATGGTTGCACCTTCAGCAATATAAGTAGTTCTGGCGTTATAAACAGCACCATTTTTACCTTGATAGTCACCACCGACCAATACAGTACCGCCACCGGTATCGCCAGAAGCATCCAGCAGGGCACCCTTCATCAATGCCACCTGTTCACCAGTTACCTCAATCGTGCCGCCAGTAGTGCCTTCGCCTTTGGCGATTAACTGACCGGAAACCTGTACTTTGGCATTGTCGCCGCCTTCCAGACGAATCACGCCGTCACGTTCCACCAACTGGTTGGCTTCAATGATGCCTGATACGTTAATGGCGGCTGAACGCGCGCTGGTGGCCAGCTGAACAAAGCCACCATTTGCCTGGATCAGGCCACTATTTTTTACCAGGGCATCCACGGCTTCGCCGGTTAATCTCGCTTTGACCAAACCGTTACCATAAAAGTCGAGAATCGCTTCTTTGGCCGCTGCCAGCACTACACTGCCATTGTTGGCAACCAGCGTCCCTTCGTTAACGACGGTTTTGCCCAGCATGACAATATAGCCTTCGTCATCAGCCTTGATGGCACCTTTATTGATGACTGAACCAGCATTGTCTGCTGCAGTGAAATGATAGCGGCCATTTAAAAAATCATCGTTCTTGATATCCAGTGAAGAAGCTACAATGCTGCCAACGCTGACTTGTGCGGTTTCACCAAACAGAATGCCGTTTGGGTTAATCAGGAACAATTGCCCGGAAGCGGTTAACTGACCGTAAATTTCTGAAACATTGTTACCAACCACGCGGTAAAGCGCCACGCCACCAGCAGGTTGCAACAGGTTCACCGCTTCGCCAGAAGCAATATTGAACGTTTGCCAGTTAACAATTGATTTACCGGTGTGTTGATTAATGGTCATTGTCGAGCCATTGGTTACCGAATCAAAGCTGCCGTAAATGTTTTCAGCGCCGGTAGGCAAGGCAAATGCTGAGTTGGACATGGCAAGTGTAGACAAAGCTGCAGCTAATGTCAGCTTGATCTTGGTGCTTGAAGTCAGTTTCAAAGGAAGTGCTTTGGCAGAAGCAGAAATTGCCGATGCGTTAATTACTGAGGATTTTTTACCTGATGATTTGGCCGTTTCAGACACGACTGTCCATGCATTCTGGATATGACTCCATACGACACGGTAAACATGGTTTAACGATGCTGCTTTCATAATACTTCTCCTAATAGGATATGCCTCTGATCAACCAGTGATCAGGGGGATGTTCCAGAACTTCTCTCTATTCCTGATTTAGGTGCTTATTTTGATTCAGGAATTTATAATTGTATGTAGCCCAATATGACTAATGGGCTGCAATTTTTTATTGAATTTTTTTACAGCTTTGTATAAAACGCGGTGCGACTAAAAGTTTTTACGCAACTGGCCCCAGATTCTGGATTCAGTGTCACTGCTGGTGCCTTCCAGATCACGTTTCTGATGAGAGAAGCTCGTGCTCAACACCCATTGCCCAACCATCTGAAAATCGACCCCTGCACCAATGTGATTGGATTTAACGGTGTTATCACTGCTTAATGGATCATGATTAAGCTTGCCGCGGCCGATATCATAGAATGCAAAGGGTGTGACAGCTTGCAGCCATTTTGTGATCGTTGGGTTGCTTAAGGCGATTGTCTTGCGCAAGTCAGTCCCGACCATCCAGCCTTGGTCGGCCTGACTCGGGATTTCCGAATATTGACGCCACCGGTTAATTGCACCAATCCCGAAACGTTCGGCAATGTCGAGGTTATCCTTGGTGCCTTGATAATCTGCACGCAATATCCAGTTTAAGCCGTTCTCAAAAAATTGTGTGCGGGTGGAGGTCAGGTTCCACTTTAAAAAGCTGCCTTGGGTATCGAGATTCTGGCGATCGAATGTTTTGGCAAAATTATCTTTGTATGAAACGTTACCCTGGGTCAGCATGGCCCCCCATTGGTAGGCAACATCACCGCCTGCATTAATCCAGTCCCCTACAAAACCAAGCTCTACACTACCAATATTGCGTCGGTTGTTTAACCCAAAGGCATCAATATCATCATCGAGCAATTTGTAATTGCCACCCACTTTAAAGGCAATGCCTTTTTTTGTTTCTCTTAACAGCGGATGTTCCAGTGATGCATAAAAGTAATGTGCATCGCCACTTGCATCCAGCGCTTTAAATTCTCTTCCAATTTTATAATCCACATAGCTGTAGGCAACGTTCAGGATATCGCCTGCATCTCCAAGCGGAGTGAAATACAAACTGCTTAATGAGCGCTGGCCCTCGTTATTGGAGACCTTGCCCACTACCGCCAGTTGATCACCCCGGCCACGCAGGTTGTTGACGGCCATGCCAAAACCAACAGTTTCGCGGCCAGTATAACGGTTACCATAGGTGTTGGCATTGACGTAACCACTGAATTTCTGCCGTGGTTCTACCGATACGACAACATCTGAACTACCCACCTCTTCGCCAGGGTTTAGCTGTGAAGTCACTTGTATGCCAGGCAGGCCGTTCATGACCATCAGGTTGCGCACCAGGTTACGCTCACTCAGAACATCTCCCTGCTTTAAGCCATACTCTGATAAAGACTGCATATAGCTTGCATCCAGCCCCTGCCCCGCTTCCGCTTTCACCTCACCCAAAGTGCCCTCCAGAATAGAGAGTTCTACCTCGGCGGTGGCTTCCGTACTTTTTTGCAGGTCTTGCGTGGGTAAATACACTTGTGTCAGCAGATAGCCATGTTGTCTATAAAAGCTGCGTATTTTGTCTACGGCCTCGTTGAGTCCACGCATGCCGATTTCATGGCCGGTTAACATTTCAACCTGGCGTGAGAGCTCTTCGCTTGAAAATTGTTTATTGCCAGAAAACTTGAAAGCACTGACGACAATTTTCAAGTTGGATTTTTTGATTTTTTTAGGCGCAGCAGGCGTTTCTGCCGGCACTTCAATAATGGGGTTGGTTTGTGGCAGCTCTGGCCTTGGCAAATAGGGCTGTATGGGTTGTATTTGTGGCAATGTCGCGCCACCTGCCAATGCCAGTCCAGAATGCGCCACTAAAGCACACTGCAAGGCTAAAATCAGGGGGGGGAGTCGTTTGGTTAACATAATCACTCTTGTCATTTCATTATAATAATCAATCATATATCACTCGGTTGCCAGACATTGCGAAACTGCTGGCTCGTTAATTTTATTTTACATTTCACATCATATAGTGTGTCTAATTTGATGACAACTCAGACATCATAGGCGTCTACATCCAGAACCCAACGAATTTTTGATTGTAGCGGATGATGCCTGGCCCATGCCACAGCTGCCCGCAATAATAATTGCAGTGAGCCGCGATGTTGGCATTGCAACATCACATACCCGCGCTCCATGCGGTTCAAGCGTGCCAAGCCAGGACGTACTGCATCATACACCGTGGGCAACTGCGTAAATTGCGCAACCTCCTGCATTATAAAATGACGGGCAGCCTCTACCAAGGCTTTCAAAAATTGTTCAACCAGCGCGTACTCTTGCGCTTCTGCCTTGAACACAGCCACGTAAGCTGCTGGCGGAAATTGTAAAACAATACGTTCCTGTAACAAAGTGTTGGCATAAGTTTCATAATCCTGGGTGCGCAGAGCGGCAAATAATGGATGCTGCGGGAACGCGGTTTGAATGAGCACTTCTCCGGCTTTTTCTCCTCGTCCTGCCCTGCCCGCTACTTGCATTAATTGCGCAAATAGCCGTTCACTGGCCCGATAATCCGGGCTATACAGGGCGCCGTCTGTGTCGAGCACACCCACTAGTGTTAAATTGGGAAAGTCATGCCCTTTGGCCAGCATTTGCGTTCCTACCAGAATGTCGATTTCACCGGCATGTACCGCAGAGAGTACTTCGGTCAGTGCATCCTTGGCCTGTATGGTGTCGCGATCTACCCTGGCCACTCTGGCTTGCGGATACAGCTGCTGCAGGGTCTCTTCAATACGCTGTGTGGCTTGGCCAACCGGGCGCAAATCCGGATTGCCGCAACTGGGGCATTGCACCGGAATTTTTTGTTCTTCGCCGCAATGGTGGCAGCGCAATACGCGCTGGCGTAAATGCAGCACGATTTTTGCCGAGCAGCGATGGCAATCTGCTACCCATTGGCAGGCCGAGCAGTGCAATACCGGCGCATAGCCGCGACGGTTAATAAATAACAAACTTTGCTCGCCGCGTTGCAACCGATGCTCAATGGCCTGCTTTAACCAGGGCGTTAATCCTCCTTCTGCAGGCATCTGGACTGTGTCTATGCACGTGATTTGCGGTAATTGAGCTTCAGCCACTGCACGTCTGGTCAGCCGCAGCAAACCATAGGCAGCTTTTTTCGCAGTGGCATTTGCAGGCGCGGCATCGAGGGTGGCGTTGTACCAGCTTTCCAGCGAAGGGGTGGCACTGCCCAGTACAATCGGAATCTGCAATTGCTTGGCACGCACCAGCGCCACATCGCGCGCATGGTAGCGCATGCCATCTTGCTGCTTGTATGAACTGTCATGCTCTTCGTCGAGGATCATTAGCCTGAGGTGTGGCATGGGCGTAAAAATACTCAGGCGAGTACCAATCACTATTTGAGCGGCACCGCTTTGTGCTGCCTGCCAGTGTTGCAAGCGCTCACTTTCGCTGAGATGGCTGTGTAGTGTGACCAGTGTGAACTGGCTGAGACGGCTGCGAAAGCGGCTTTCCAGTTGTGGTGTCAGGTTGATTTCCGGCACCATCACCAGTACTTGCGCTTGTGGTTCGGCTAATATGGCTTCCAGCAGACGGATATAGACTTCTGTTTTTCCGGAGCCTGTCACCCCGAACAATAACCAAGGCTGGAACTGCTGGCGCTGCGCCAAAATTGCGGTGACTGCCTGTGCCTGTTCCGCATTGAGTGCCGGGATTTCTGCGGATGCAGGCATCGAGGGCCTGACCGCGACTACTTCGCGCCGGATAATCACACCATTTGCTAGCAGAGGGGCAATGGCTTTACGCCAGCTGCCAGACAAGGTGTTGAGTTGTGCTTCACTGCATTCTGATTGCATCTTTAATGCTGCAATCACGCGTGCCAGTACCCGCTGCCGTTTATCCAGCGCATCATCGTGGACGGCTGTTGTCAGCCGATAAGCCCATTGTTTGCGGGCGGTTGCCGGTTTGGTCTGACGCAGCCGCAAAGGCAGGGCTGATAAAACCGTTTGCCCAAAGGGGTAATGATAATAATCGGCACAAAAACGCAGTAATTTGAGCGTGGCAGCATCCAGTGGCACATCATCAAACACTTGCAAAATAGCCTTGAGTTTGCTGGCAGGCACCTCGGTGTCCTCTGTTACTGCCATGACAATCGCCACCAATTGTCTTCCTGCAAACGGAACGACCACACGGTTGCCAGGCAACACCGGCAGGCCGGGGTTCAGATAATCAAACCATTGATCCAACGGCACATCCAGCACCACACGCACAATGCGTGGTGCAGAAACGGGAGATTGTGCAGGATTGGCGTTCGACATGGGTGAAAAACAGGTAATTGCGATAGAATAGCGCTTTATTTGATTCTGCCATTCTAACCTTGAAACAACTCATTACAGAACTCTTGCTGCAAGCTGCGCAAACACTGGTAGACGATACCAGTGCACTGAATGTCGTACTGGAGCGTCCGAAATCAGCCGAGCATGGTGATTTTGCCACCAACCTGGCCATGCAACTGGCCAAACCACTCAAGCAAAATCCACGCGCCATTGCGCAGGCCATTATTGATGCACTGCCTGCGCATGCCGCCATCCGCAAAGTGGAAATCGCCGGCGCGGGTTTTATCAACTTTTTTGTATCGGATAGTAGCAAGCAGGAAATTGTTAAACTGGCATTGCAGGCAGGGTACGCCTTTGGTCGCAACCATGCAGGCCAAGGCGAAAAAGTGCAGGTAGAGTTTGTATCGGCCAACCCCACCGGACCTTTGCATGTCGGCCATGGTCGTGGTGCCGCGGTGGGTGACTGTTTGTGCCGGCTGCTGGATGCCAATGGCTGGCAGGTCACACGCGAGTTTTATTATAACGATGCTGGTGCGCAAATTGATAACTTGAGCAAATCGGTGCATGCCCGTGCCTCAGGCATCGGCCCTGAAGACGCCCGCTTTCCTGAAGATGGCTATCGCGGCGAGTATATTCTCGACATTGCCAATGCGTATCTGGCCAAAGCCACCGTCATTGCCGATGACATGGCCGTGACTGCCAGCGGTGATGTGCATGATATGGAATCGATACGCAAATTTGCTGTCGCTTATTTGCGTCATGAGCAAGACCTGGATTTGCAGGCCTTTCAGATCAAATTTGACGTATTTTCGCTCGAAAGCGCCCTATACACCGAAGGTAAAGTCGAAGACACCGTCCAACAGCTGATTCTGAGTGGCCATACCAAAGAAGAAGAAGGGGCGTTGTGGCTGCAAACGACAGCGTTTGGCGATGACAAAGACCGCGTGATGCGCAAAAAGGAAGGCGGCTATACCTATTTTGTACCGGATGTGGCCTACCATCGCGAGAAATGGAACCGTGGCTTTAAACGCGTGATTAACGAACAGGGTGCCGACCATCACAGTACCATTACCCGTGTGCGCGCAGGATTGCAGGCCTTGAATATGGGTATTCCACAGGGCTGGCCCGAATATGTGCTGCATCAGATGGTGACAGTGATGCGTGGAGGGGAAGAAGTCAAACTTTCCAAGCGGGCGGGCAGTTACGTCACGCTGCGTGATTTGATTGAAGAGGTCGGTTGTGATGCTACCCGTTATTTTCTAGCTGCACGCAGTGCCGATTCGCAACTGGTGTTTGATATTGATTTGGCACGTGCGCAAACCAATGATAATCCGGTTTATTACATTCAATATGCGCATGCCCGTATTTGCAGTGTGCTCAATCAATGGGGTGGTTCGGTTGAAGCACTGGCCGGCGCTGATCTTGCACCTTTGCAAAGCGCTGCGGAAACCACCTTGATGCAAGCCATCGGGCAATATCCTGAAGTCGTCAGCAACGCATGTACTGCACTGGCGCCACATATGATGGCCAATTATTTAAAAGAGCTGGCCAGTGCCTTGCATAGTTACTACAATGACACCAAATTTTTAGTGGAGGATGCGCAGGTCAAGCAGGCGCGCCTCGCCCTGATTACGGCCACACGCACCGTGTTGCGTAATGGTCTGTTCCTGTTAGGCGTCAGTGCGCCGGAAAAAATGTAACGCTGCCCTGAAATTTTGATAAAGAGCCTAGCCATGAGTCGCGACTACAAACCCAAACAAGCCACTAAACCCAAAGCCAAAAATAGCGGCAGTACCTTTTTTAGCGGATTGCTGGTCGGGATGTTTCTCGGCGTTGCCATGACGGTCGCCCTGATTATTTATATCAAAGGCGAGCATAGTCCATTGACCAGCGTATTTAAAAAAGACGAAAGCGCGCTGGAACTGCCGATCCAGAGCAAAGTCACCGAAGAGGAAGTCAAGCCCAACAGCCCGGCAGGCGCCTCCATGGAAGACCCTAACAAGTTTGATTTTTACACC
Organism: Methylophilus aquaticus; assembly: GCF_030769565.1. Classification (GTDB taxonomy): domain Bacteria; phylum Pseudomonadota; class Gammaproteobacteria; order Burkholderiales; family Methylophilaceae; genus Methylophilus; species Methylophilus aquaticus. The sequence goes on from NZ_JAVCAP010000016.1 coordinate 71,591, forward strand.
ATACTGCCTGATACCGAGAGCAAAATCAGTGAAGAGCAGGTCAAGAAAAATCCCGTTATCAAGCAGGAAAACTACTTTGTGCAAGTGGGTGCATTTGCTAAAGAAGATGATGCCAATAATCTCAAAACCAAGCTGGCACTGGTGGGCTTTGAGGCCTTTGTACAAACAGCGGATATTCCAAACATAGGCACCATGCATCGTGTACGCATCGGTCCGCTCAATGACCTGGCTAAAATTAATAAAATAAGTCGTGATCTGGAAACCAATGGTTTTAAGCCGAATCTGATAAAGGTCAATATCGAGTCATCTGCGCGACCCTAGGAGATGGCCACTTTAGAACTTGTCATCGTTTTTGATCTATCGTCGTTAATAATATACTTTCCAATCAATTAGGAAATCTTATGAAAAAGTTGTTTTTGAGTTTAATGGTTTTGGCGGGTCTGTCTGTGCAGTCTGTGTTTGCAGAAGCGCCACAACTAGGTTCACAGTTTGATCAGGTTGCACAGCAAATAACGACTGACCAGCCTGCAAAAATCGAAGTTATGGAGATTTTTTGGTACGGCTGCCCACATTGCTACCATATGGAACAGCCACTGGAGGCTTGGGTAAAAAAACAGTCGGCGGATGTTTATTTCAAGCGCGTCCCAGGCTTGCCAAACCCAAGCTGGGCGCCGATGGCTAAAGCATTTTATGCCATGCAAGAGCTTGGCGTCAGCGATAAGCTGCATGGCCAACTGTTTGAAGCCATTCACAAAAGCAAAACATTGAGCCCTACTGATGAGGCAGCTGCGATTGACTGGATTGCCAAGCAAGGCGGCCTGGACAAAATCAAGGTTGAGAAAGCGTTTAAATCTTTTGCCACCAATATGCAGCTCAATAAAGCCATGCAGATTTTCCGGGCTTCTGGCGCTACCGGCGTGCCTGCACTGATTATTGATGGCAAATACATCACTGGCAGCTCGATGGCTGGGGGCAATGATGCCGCGTTGCAAACCGCAGATTTTATTATTCAAAATGTGCGTAAAGAAAAAACGAAAAAGTAAGTGTTTGGCAACTCAGGTCATTATGAAAAAAGCTCTGTGATGCAGGGCTTTTTTCATATGCATCTTAAGGGCACCTCTAAAAATTCAAATTCCGTTGCGATCCTGCGTTGCTCATAAAAAATTTCTCCTTACATATCAGATATATGCGGCGTCAAATTTTTTTACTCACGCCTTGTCTGGCTTAGTAATTTGAATTTTTGGAGGCACCCTTAAAATCTTGCTGCTTAACCGTTGCAAATTTTGATGGGTCAGCAGGCATTATCCTGGCGATGACTTGAAGAAGCGGCCTATCCAGGTCTCAGGCAGTTCGCTGCCTGTCACAAGGTAATGCAGCGTTTTAATATCGTGCATGACATAGCGTTGTACAGACTTGGCCTGATCCAGCCCGCAACATAGAACTTTGTCACCTTTCTGCAAAGGTGTGGCCAGATCAGGAAGCATGAGTTTCTGCTGACCTCTTACCAGCATTAAAGGAACCACTGGCAGTTCATGACGATCTCCCGACGGGCTCATGGTTAAATGTTTTAATAAGGGTGTAAAGCCTTGAGCGTTCAAGGCGCACACAGCAAACGCGTTTTCCTCAGTGAGGATCACATCCCAGGTATCAGGCACACGCTCTCCCAGTTTAGTCACCAAATGGGCGATCACAGCATTCGACCAGGCGTTGGTTTGGCTTCTGCTTGTCGCCAAAAATTCCGCCAGCATGGGCGAAACCATATAAGACAAACAGGTATGCGCAATTACATCGCTTGGTTGCATGGTAATGTCCGCATTAAAATGCTGGAACAGAGGCTCGTTGTGACGTTTGTTTTTACGAATAATGACGAACAGCTCAGGATTGATTTCGAGTGCGGTCATCACAATGGATAAATTGTTAATATCATTATCGGTGCCCGCCACCAGGCCCACGGCATGCTCAACGCCGGCCTGATGCAAGACCGGCGCTTCTACACCACTGCCAACAATGCACTGCTCGCATTGCGTGCCTTGCGGGTCAGCTTCAATAATCGTCACCTCCATTTTTTCATTTTGCAGGCTGTTGACAACCGCTTTACCAAAGCGCCCAAAGCCGCAAGCAACCCAATGGCCATCCGGAATCGCTGCAGGTGCCGCCACGGCATCCCCTGGCACGTTGGTCAGCCATTCATGTAATAAATAGGTGCCCAACGCATTCAGCCGCATGGCCAGATGCTCACCAAATATTTTATAAGGATTGATAATATGGTCTGTGCCAAAAGAGGCCATATTGGCCGCAATCACATCATTTTGTACGCGCGCCAGCACGGGCAATTCAGGCTTGATCAACTTGATGGCGACCGAGATGGCCAGATTGGCATGGTCGTCATCGGTGAGTGCCGCCACGCCGCGGCACATCGGGTTTTTGATCCCAGCATCCAGTAGTACCTCAGCCATTTTGGCGTCTGCGCACAAATTGGGAATGTAAAACTGATGGTCGGTCATTTCCAGTTCGTTAATGCGTTCAGGCGCAAGTTCCAGCACGACCACCCGCAGTTCATTTCTGTCCAGAGCACGTACCAGCTCACTTCCGGTTTCACCGTAGCCGCAAATCAGATAGAACGGCTCATGTAAATGACGTACATCGCGCTGAAATTTGGCAGTTTTGAGTGCCTGTTTGAGTGCCTGCTCCTGAAACAGCGCAATGATGGCACCAATTGCATAAAACCATGCTATGACTGTCAGGTAGATTGAAAAGGTCATCCATAAACGTTGCTGCGTTGTGAATGGATAGGGGATTTCACCAAAACCAATGGTGGTCGCGGTGTAGCTTAAAATATAAAAGCCATCAAAAAAACTGAATTTGTACGGGTTGCCCTGATCATCGGCGCCCGGAATCATTACAAAACCAATCAGGGCGATCGCATAACTGACGATTACCATCAACAGCGGCGCCCGCATGCGTCGCAAAATGAGAAAAATAATTTGATTGAGGCTCATCACCAGTGACTCAAGACTAGCGGCGAAGCGTAACGGTTTCGTAAATGAGCAGGATCACTGAGGTGATATTGGCCAAGAATGCCCCGCCAGAGAGTGACACAACACCCACTACTACTTCTGGCTCGGCACCTTTGCTGCCTGCGGCGACCCAAATAATCGCGGCGGCAATCAATTGCAAGTCAGCTACCAGGCTGGTCGCCAGATGAATCGCGCCGATCTGCGTCCTGTCGCCAAACTTGAGGACGGTTGCGATCAGATTGACCACAATCGCGACATACAACTCGTAATGCAGGTGATGGTGAGGATTGTCGATTTGCCCCACAAAAAAACCAAAGTTGAGCGTCATCGCCAGAATGATAAAAAAACCAAAGATTACTTTTTCCAGATTCATGATTATCCAACCTTATTGTTTTATGGCATTCTACCCCAATCATTTTTAATTCCTGTGATGTTTATGCAAGTCCAGTCAAGGTCAACCCTGCGCGTGATCATTACCGGTGCCTCCAGTGGTTTAGGGCAGGCACTGGCGAAAGCCTATGCTGCCAGATATCAAACGCACCTCACTCTGGGTCTGGTCGGGCGCAATCGCGAGGCTTTGCTTACCTTGCAGTCGCTGCTGACCAGCAGTCATGGCTGCCAGGTGGATATGTATGTGGCAGATGTGCGGGATGCTGCGGCCATGCAAATAGTCGCCGAGGATTTTTTAGCCGCCCATGGCACTCCGCATATTGTCATCGCCAATGCAGGCGTGAGCCGCGGCACTTTGACCGAGTGCCAGGAAGATATTGATGCGTTTCAGGCAGTCTTCGACACTAATGTGATGGGCCTTGTACATACGTTTCAGCCGTTTATCGCTGCCATGAAGCGCAGTGGTGCGCAAGGCCAGCAAGTGCAACTGGTCGGTATTGCCAGCGTGGCTGGTATTCGTGGGCTACCTGGTTCGGGTGCTTACAGTGCCAGTAAGGCCGCTGCCATCACCTATCTGGAAAGCTTGCGGGTCGAAATGCAGTTGTTTGGTATTCAGGTGACTACCATTGCCCCAGGTTATATCCGTACCCCAATGACGGATATCAATACTTACCCGATGCCATTTTTAATGGATGCCGATGTGTTTGCCAAGAAAGCCCTCTGTGCTATCGCAAACGGCAAGCGTTTTACGATTATTCCTTGGCAAATGGGCATCGTTGCGCGCATCATGCGTATGATTCCGGCTCCACTGTGGGATGCCATCATGAAAAAAGCCCCGCATAAGGCGAGGCTTTAAGTTGGCAGTGATGGTTGCTGAATATTTTTAAATATAAAGGACTGAAGCAGATGTATGGTGGTAAACGCTCTGTTCACTAAAGCCAGATTATAGAGCCCTGTTATTGAAGCGGTGTCGATACTTTGCAATTACGCAAATGCAAATGCTCGCTATCATCCAATGATGTCTGGTCGCCATTCAAGTGTAAGTCAACCGTTCCGTAGTGATAGCGCTGCTTGTCATTTGCATCTCTGATAAGGCCAACCTCATGATCTGGCAGCATCACCCAGGCATCTTCGTCATTATTGAAAAGCTTCAGGCCAAAGGATTGATGGTTTTCACATTCATAATGCACGGCATCTTTGCCATAGCGTGGCAATTCTTTGACGCCCTTATCGAAAAGACTGGGCATTTCAAAGCTTTTGCAACTGCACAAAATTAAAACGAGTGGAATTAAAGCGAATTTTTTATTCATTGCCTATGGCTTGAAGTGTCTAATTAAGTGGGTATTGTGCCAGTCAATGGCTCTGCACTCAATCCCCAAGTGTCAGGCCCTGTAAGCAGCCCGGTTAAGTCTGTCATGCAGGGCAGCCCAATCAGTGCCTTCTGGAGGGGATTCAATCAGAATTAGTTTAGCGCCCAAGGCATCCAGTTGATGTAATGCGGCATAGAGCTGCTCGGCTGCTATGTGTGGCTGATTGGAAAGGGTGATGCTGTGTTTGAGTGGGAAGCTGGCCGCCTCGCCAAATAATAAGGCAACTGCATTGGCTTGCTTTTCTGCCTCTGCTTTTAATGCATTACGGGTGTCAAACAACCTGCATGGCGTATGTGGTGAGTAATGTAATAAATGCTGGCCAGGCGCTTTCGGCGAGTGTTGAGTGTTTTGCTCCGCTGTCTTGCCTGCAATCTTTGTAATAGCCATCTCATCAATCATGCCTGGACGTAACAGGTGCCATGTGTCGCCGGCCACGCTGACGATGGTCGACTCAATGCCCACCTGGCAGGCACCCCCATCCAGAACCGGAATGCTTGCGCCAAGGCTGGACTCAACATGTTCGGCGGTCGTGGGGCTGAGTTGGGTATATTTATTTGCTGAGGGGGCGGCTAAACCCATACCGCTCTCCATCAGCAGCTGCCGTGCCAGTGGGTGCGCGGGCACGCGCAACGCCACCGTTGGCTCGCTTGCCCTCACAATATGGGAGACTTCCGGTTTCGATGGTAATACCAGTGTCAGCGGCCCCGGCCAGAAAGCCTGGGCTAATTTTTGGGCTAGCGGTGAAAACTCATTCGCCCATGCAGGCACATGCGCAATGTCTGCCAAATGTACGATCAGTGGGTTGTTTGTGGGCCGTTGCTTGGTGGCATAAATCTTACGCAGGGCATCTTCATTGCGGGCATCCGCCGCCAAACCGTATACGGTTTCGGTTGGAATCGCTACAACTTGTCCCTGCTTTAAAAGATGAATGGCTTCTGCCAGTGTGACGCGCATACATTTAATCTGCTGATAAAAAAACACTATTTTACTACTGAACATGGGCTTGCTATAAAATGCCCAGTCTTTTAAGGAGTCATTATGCAAATACAAGTAGAACATCAACCGGCCGAGGCGAAGCTGAATGCGCTGGGCGTTTCCAAATGGCCGACCTGGCAAAAAGAGGTTTCTGTATTTGACTGGGTATTTCACGAAGAAGAACAGGCCTATATTTTAGAGGGCGAATGTGTGGTCACGCCGACGGGTAGTCAGCCGGTCACATTTGGCAAAGGCGATTTCGTGGTGTTCCCTGCGGGCTTAACGGTCAGTTGGGAAGTAAAGCAACCCCTGCATAAGCATTATCATCTGGATGGCAACCTGATTACGCAAAGCTGGAAGCGCATAAAAGCCGCATTAAAACGATAGCGCAATGCAGTGTTTTATAGGCTTCAATATTAAATTTGTAACAAAACTGTAAAAACGCAAAATAGGGGTTGACCCCAAAGTTCATCCCTATATAATGCGCACCTCGTTACGCAAGAACGGTAACGAAAGCAGCTGAAAAGCTGATGTTCTTTAAAAATTTGGATGACTGATAAGTGTGGGTGTTTGTGGTTGAGTGGTAACGCATTTGATGCGTAAAACTCAGAAAATACAAATGCTTTACACTTAGATTTATGACAAGTATGTACATGTGCTTTTGTAGCAACACATACCTTGAAATGAATTTGAGGACCTTTTAATTAAGGTCAAAGCGAATCGATATACCACCTCGCAAGAGGTAAAAAAGTAATAGTTAGGAATTAAACTGAAGAGTTTG
>NZ_JAVCAP010000017.1 GCF_030769565.1 Methylophilus aquaticus
GCGTGGGTTCTTCGGGTACGTTTCATTGCTTTCTTTCTCTGCTTTCTGCCGCCTATCGGCTGCAAGGTTAAGCAAGAATATCACTTAAAACACTGTCCAGTTTTCCGGGTCCACCTCTAACAAATTTTATAACACTAGTGAAAACTTATTTTAATAGTTCTACTGATCTCTTCCTAAGTTGTTGAAAATTGATGGGTAGGTTATCCTGTTAGATAGTGTTTCCTTACAAAACTAAATGCAAAAATAAAATCTTAACTAGGTGTCAATGAATTCTAAAACAATTAATCGAGAGGCGGGTGACAAAGCTAAAGGCTTCAGATTACAAAAGCTTAGAGCCGCAAAATTGCTTCTAGAGTGCATCGAAGAAAGTAATTTAGTACTATTTTATTGTGCAATTGAAGTTATTGAAGATGTTGCATTGACAAAAGTATCAACATCTCAAACTACAAAAATTTTTGAGGAGGATAAAAATTACAATCCGTCGACAAATTTTACACTTAACACTCCAAATGTCTTAAATACATTAGTCAGTTTTTTTGATATCTTCATAAATCAATGGGACGCCAGCCCGAGCTTAAGGTTTAGCTTTTATACTACAGCAGGAATTGGGAAGGAAAAGAAATGTGAGCTATCTGACGGTACTACACTACCTCTTTTACCGACCCCTGTATTAGAAATGTTAAAGTCCTGCGAATTTTCTGATGGCTTATTAAAGATGGTTCACTCAGTTTTAATTGATGAGTACAAATCACAATATAAGCTTAGAGATAATAAAGGCAATTTGAGTACACTTGAGAACTGCTCACTTAATAAGTTTGAAGAATTTCTTAAAAAAATATCTTGGCATTTTGAACAAGAAGATGAAGACGCATTAAAAGTTACCGTATTGAATCTTATAAAAAATTCTAAACTTTGGAATTACAAAGTTCATAATAAAGAAGAGTTCATTCTAAGTTCAATACTTGATACCCTAGACGAAAAGCAGTCAGTAAGTGATTATGCCAATAGATTTATACATTCTTCTGAACTACAAATGATATTTAAAAAAGCTGAGTCTGAGGATGTGTTAGCCGTGTTAGATCCACTGTGGGAGCAAGTAAAGAAAATAGAGTCAGAAATAACTGATAAACGAAATTTATCAGAAAAAATATTGGCTGTTTACCCGATGTACAATCCTACAAAAATTAAACATTTAGCTCGCCTAGCAGCTAGATCTAAAATTGAACAAGCAAGTAGCAATAAATCATTTTTGTCATTAAAGTATAGAGCCTTTGAAGCCTGTGAAAACTATTTCTACTTAAATGGTAAATCAGCAATATCGTCTGAAGCAGAGTTGGATAATTTAATAAAACAACTTCAAGCCACTTCAGCAAACGACATTTCAACACTCAAGGCAACTTACAACTATACAAATGCAGACACGAATACAATCAATGCAATAGTTCTTGATTTAGTAGATAGTTGCTTTCTTGCTTTTGACGATACTAAATTATGAATGAAGATATTCAAGGTAACTCGGCAACGGACAATACGGATGTAAAGAAAAATTTAATGTACTCATCTTCGGATGACTTTTATTTTTATACATATGCAATTTTCTTAATTCTAGACTGGTTAAGTTGTTATTCACCAAGAAATTTTAAGGATTACAGGAAATTAGTTTTTTTAGTAGACTTTGCAACTGATGAGAATCTCCTCACAATTTTGGAAGCTTCTAAAAGCAGAAGCAACATTAATAGATTAGATAAAGAATATTTATTTAGAAGCTACTCAAACGGTCTTACCAAAAGGAGTGAAGTGCTTAAATTGCTTTTTAGATTAGAGGCTTCTGGATATATTGAATTAGAAAAGGGCAATTTAGAATCAGGTGTAAATGTAAGCCTAGCTAAAGATAAACTTCCTAATAGTTTTTTTGATCAAAATTTATTTGTGAGTGAAAAACATAATCTAGAGCGATTATCAAAGTTTGTTCAAAGAGTTAGTGTGATTCGTGTTGAAACATTGATTGAAAAACTTTACCAAGATCAAGGAATCAGTACATGGGCTCTCTAAGAATTAATAAAGTCAAATATAACGGGGATAAGTACTATTTTGAATCTCCAGTATTCACAGAAAATGTAATTCTTATTGAAGGTGATAACGGGACAGGTAAAACTACTTTTTGCAATCTCATTTATTATGGTTTGGGTGGAAGAGTAAAAGAGTTCTTAAAAGAGGAAGCAAGGACTCATAAAGAGATAGTTAATGACACCAATAATTATGTAGATTTATATATTTCAATCAATACCGAAAATTATCATCTTAGAAGATTTATTGGTGATAACGATATCACAGTTAGTCCATTTACAATTTCTGATGTTGAACCGCCTACTCCAAATGAAATTGAAACTAATCTAGTTAACTTAGATGGAGTAGAGCTGCTACCCGTAAATCGTAGCTTTGGAAACAGAATTTTTTCTGATTGGGTTTTAGAGAAGCTCAATATATCTGTAATAGAGCTTTATCAAGGATATTCAACATTTAAAGTTAACTTTACAGAACTGTTTCGTTTGATTTACCACGATCAGCAGCCAAACCCTGAGTTAATCTACAAACAAATTGATACTAAATCTAACTATATTTCAGATTCAGAGCTATTAAGGAAAGCTATTTTTGAGCAATTAATAGGTAAGTCCTCATCAGAATATTATGATGCGATAGTAGAGGCGAAAAAGGCTGAGAAGGAAAAACTGCTCGCCAAACATTTTCTAGATGAGTTTGAGCCTATTATTGCCCATTTGAGGGGTGCAGAGAAGGTTATTAATAAGCCTTTTCTGATGACTGAACTAGAACAAAAGGAAATGCAACTAGAAAAATTACATTACTCTAGAGAGGCTTTTAAAAACAATCGAACAGCGAATACAACTATCGATATTGCTTTAGATGACAGCAAGTCTATTATCATCAGCGATGAAATTGGGTTGTCAGAAAGTAAAGAAAAATTACTATCTCTATTTGACGAGAAATCAAAGTTATTTTTTTTGAAAGAAAATACTGCAAAAGAAATTACTCAAGTTATAAAAGTTATACATGCTCATGACCAATTAAATTTATTCTCCGCTGATACTTGTCCATATTGCTTAACAAAAGTTGAGAGAGTATCAGGGCATTGTGTTTGTGGTGCGGAAATTGATGAGCAACAATACGAACGTTTTTTTTATACCTCTCAAGAATATAAAGAAATACTTAAGTCTAAAACTAAAACTGTAAGTACTATTGAGTTGGCAATTAAAGGCTGTGAAGAAGACATAACATCAGTAAATAGTGATATTGAACAATTAACTAACAATATTCAAAATGCAAAAAAGAAATTGAGGAGTATTTTGGATAGCATAGATCAGCCTATTGACATAGAAACATTAAACAATATTGATGACAAGATTTTATCTATTAGAGAACAAATCAGTCTACTGAATCAAAAGATTGAGTTAGAAAATAAATATGAAAAATTGTCTTCTGAATATGAAGTTAAGAGAAAAGCTCATCAATCGGCAGAATTAATTATGCAAGGACTTGAAGTTAAAGCCAAACAAGAAATTGTTACTAAAGTTAACGATTTTAGTGATGTATACAATTTATTAATGACCGAAACTTTGGAAGATTGTAGATCAGCTCGTATTAGTTTAGACACCTACTTGCCTGTGATTAACGATGGTGAATACAAAGAGGCTAGCTCTGGAGTTTCAATTAGATTAATGTATTATTTAACTCTTTTGACTCTATCTTTAGAAGATGAAAATGTACCCTTCCCTCATTTTTTATTAATTGACACACCAGAAACTGCTGGAATTGAACTAAGCAACCTTAAAAACTGTTTGGATAAATTCTCCAATTTACAAAGTATATCAAACGATTATCAAGTCATTATCACTACTGGTTTAAGCAAATACCCAGAGTCACTAGCTAACAATCGTGTTATATACTTGCCCAACAAAGCGAACGCTTTGCTTAAAACTAAAAGCCAATCCCAACCTCTTTAATAGACATAATTTTTATTAGATTTTGGATTAATGATTCCAGACCCCAGGACTATTTTACTAAATTTATGGACTTTTTTAGGCAAGCTGTAGGCACTTTATAGGCAACGGAAGAATGCAATAATCTGCTATAAACTGCTACATTCTGCTACAAAAAAAATTTTCGAAAGGTGCAGTAAATCATTGATTTTATTAGTAAATATATGATTTATAAGGGTTTTATATTTTGTCGAGTAACGGCTTCATAATCCTGGGGTCGAGGGTTCAAGTCCCTCTTTCACCACCATTCTACGGGGCTTCCAGCGATGGGAGCCCCTTTTTTATTTGCCTAAAAAACTATGGGCAACATATGGGCAACAGCAGAAAATAAAAATGGATGGATTTAGGTAATTAATTTCATCATTTTTATATCAAATTATTAGTTTTTCACTATTAAAATTTCTTCAAAACACCTTTTTCAGAGGTGGCCCCGTTTAGTTGGACAGAATCTTTGAAGTTTTAAGTGAAATATCTTGCGATTCTGTTTAAGCTGCCTTGGGTGTTGCGGGCAGGTGTTTAAAGTAAAACTCATCCGG
>NZ_JAVCAP010000018.1 GCF_030769565.1 Methylophilus aquaticus
GCGTGGGTTCTTCGGGTACGTTTCATTGCTTTCTTTCTCTGCTTTCTGCCGCCTATCGGCTGCAAGGTTAAGCAAGAATATCACTTAAAACACTGTCCAGTTTTCCGGGTCCACCTCTAACCATGACAACATACTTGTATTAGCCCTTGGTCAGGCGAGACGCATGTATTTTTACCTGCACGCAATTTTCTGCGCGTGCACGGCATGATGTAAAATCGCAGTCTGTTTAAGGATTTGTAAGAGAGAGACATTCCCATGCTGGAAAATCTGACCGGCCGCCTGCAAGGCGTGATTAAAAACCTGCGTGGCCAGGCCCGCCTGACTGAAGAAAACATCAGCGATGCCATGCGTGAAGTACGTATGGCTCTGCTTGAAGCGGACGTGGCCCTGCCGGTGGTGAAGGATTTCATTGCCCGCGTCAAAGAACGCGCCAATGGCCGTGAAGTGCTGCAAAGCCTTACCCCTGGCCAAGCTGTGATTGAAGTGGTTAACGACGAGCTGACCGAATTGATGGGTAAAGCTAATGTTGGCCTCAATCTGGCCGCGGTGCCGCCGGTAGTGATCTTGATGGCAGGCTTGCAAGGGGCGGGTAAAACCACCACCTCAGGCAAACTGGCTAAACTGCTTAAAGAACAAAAGAAAAAAGTATTGCTGGCCAGTGCCGACGTGTATCGCCCGGCCGCGATTACCCAACTGCAAACCCTGGCCAAGCAACTCGAGATTGACTGCTTTGATAGCAACCCGCAGCAAAAGCCACTCGATATTGCCGCGCAAGTCATGGAGCAAGCCAGAAAGAGCTACTACGATGTGGTGATCTTCGATACGGCCGGTCGTCTGGCGATTGATGAAGCCATGATGGCCGAAATCAAAGACCTGCACACTTTCCTCAAACCGACCGAAACCCTGTTTGTGGTCGATGCCATGCAAGGGCAGGATGCCGTCAACACCGCCAAAGCCTTTGGCGAAACACTGCCGCTGACTGGTGTCATCGTCACCAAGCTGGATGGTGACGCCAGAGGCGGTGCGGCGCTCTCCGTGCGGCATGTCACCGGCAAACCCATCAAATTTATCGGTGTCAGTGAAAAAGTGGATGGCCTCGAGCCTTTTCACCCAGACCGGATGGCGGGCCGTATCCTTGGCATGGGCGATGTGCTCAGCCTGATTGAGCAAGCCCATAAAAATGTCGATATGGCCGAGGCGCAAAAGGTTGCCGAAAAACTTAAGTCAGGTGCCAAGTTCGACCTCGAAGACTTTAAAGCCCAAATGCTGCAAATGCGCAAAATGGGTGGCATGAGTGCGCTCATGGACAAAATGCCCGCACAAATGGCCGGCATGGCGCAAAAGGTCAATATGGACGACGCCGAAAAATCCATGCGCCGTATTGAAGGCATCATCAACAGCATGACCCCGCTCGAACGCCGCAAGCCCGAGCTTATTAAAGCCACCCGCAAACAGCGCATTGCCGCAGGCAGTGGCGTGCAAGTGCAAGACGTCAACCGCCTGCTCAAGCAGTTTGAAGAAACCCAAAAAATGATGAAGATGTTCAGCAAAGGCGGCATGGCCAAAATGATGCGCGGCCTGGGTGGCATGATGGGTGGTAAATTGCCGGGAATGTAAAGGGAAAAACGGGATGCAGGAAAAAATAAACTTTTTATACAAAAAAAGCAAAAACAGCATTGACCAATTCCCGTAAATCCCCCATAATCGCGTTCTTTCAAATTTGACGCAAAACAGCGCGGCAGACAAGAAAACATTGGGGTGTTAGCTCAGCTGGTAGAGCAGCGGACTTTTAATCCGTTTGTCGTGGGTTCGATCCCCGCACACCCTACCAAAATATAAAAGACGGCTTGCAGAAATGTGAGCCGTTTTTCTTTTCTACATACTGAACAGAGTTTTAGTTTTTCAGCAGTAGAGTGGATGTAATGAAGAAGCGTAGATTTATAGAAGAGCAAATTATTGGTTTTTAGAACTCGTAAAATGATCCAGTGCAATAAGAAAGTTGTCTTTTATCAGCATTTCTTTACTGAGCGTAATGGCTGAATTGATTTCCTCTTTACTCATGCCTTGCGAAATTGTGTAGAGATAAAATTGTGCATTTAATTTATCTTTAACAGCGGCAACTGTATACAATGCATAGGCAACGACAAATGATCTCTTAACGCCTAGTCCATTAGCATAGATGGACCCTAAAGTTAATAGTGATGCTGGATGTTGTTGATTTGCAGCTTTGCGCAGCCATTCGGTGGCTTTTAAATGATCCTTTGGTAAACCCTTGCCTTCACCGTACAATACAGCCAAATTATTCTGAGCATCAGCAAATCCTTGTTCTGCTGCTTTACGTGTCCAATAGGCGGCTAGTTGATAGTCACGTGCGGTGCCTAGACCTAAAAAATACATACTTCCCAATAGGTACATTGCCGGAATATATTCTTTGCTGGCAGCCTTGGTATACCATTCAAAAGCACGAGGGTAATCTTGGTTTGCTCCAACACCTTTAAAGTATAGGCCAGCCAGATTCGACATGGCTGATGCATATCCATGGTTTGCAGACATTTCAAACCAGTGAAAGGCTTCAGAAGGGTTCTTGGGCATACCAACACCCTGAAGATGAAATAAACCTAATTTATTTTCTCCTGCAGGATCTCCGCTCGCTGCAAGCGCTTTAACACTTGCAACGGTATCGGGATCTTTTTTGGCTTGTTCAACAAGTAAAGCAGCTTCATCAATTAGCTTTAATTCAGCGTAAGAAAATGTAGACATGACTGAAAATAGAAAAAGTAGCACAACAGTTGCGATAGTCATTGAGTTTGTAAATTGAGTTGCAGATGATTGCTTTTATTGGATTTACGTGACACCAACATTATGATGGACTATTGATATGTATCCATTTCATGGCATCTTCTAAGCTTTAAAAGACTTTATGATTTAATTTCGATACGAGTTTTGGCGAGCATTGGCAGTTAAATGTCAATATTAATCAATAATTTAAAAAAAAATTTAATCCGTTTTTCGTAGGTTCGATCCCCGCACACCCTACCAAAACATAAAAGACGGCTTGCAGAAATGTGAGCCGTTTTTCTTTCTTGATACTGAACAGTGTTTCAGAATTCAGTTTTTCAGCATTTCGCTAATTTCAAAAATCGTAGTTGAGTTTCAGGTTTTCAGAATTCCAGCTTTTCAGGATTTCTAGCCACTGGTCACCTAAGCAACTTCAAAAATTCACCTATCCGCAGGCCGAAAGTCCGCCCATAGTCGCACGCCTTGAGGCATAAGCAGGCAATCGAGGGATGGCTGATGCGATGGTAATCCCGGTGGCAATCGTTGGCCGTTATATTGGCTTGGCGTGGAAGTTGAGAGTTATCCAGGTTTGAGCGAGCTAGCGTTGATATTAGGCTCTGTTAGGTGGGCAAGTACTGCGAGAGATTTAAGTTTAACGCCATGGATCTTTTTTATTTTCGGAGCTGATGTAAACTTATCAACTAATAGCCTATATTTTTAATCGAGTTTAAGAATGTACAAGGAGTTAGTATGAATTTTCTGAGTCGTTCTTTTACGTTTTTATCATCAAAAATACTTCATTTTTTTTCATCTGATCTAGGTAAAACAGTTTTAACCTATATTCTTATTCCTTTATGCATTTTTAGTTATCAATCCATAGACCAGAATTATAAGAATGAGAGACTTAGAACTGAAAAAGAAGAAAGTAGACTGATCCAAATCAAACATTTGAAATTAGAATTTTCATATCGTTTAAGTCAGGCCATAGGACGAATAAAAACAATTGGAAACGAATTTAAAAATACCCCTCCCCCAAAAAAATCTGCTGATTTCAAGAAAAAATTGAACTTAGCTTTAAACGATTTGTTAATGGCGCCAGAAAAAGAAGTATATTGCTTGTTCAATACTTACTGCGAAAAATCGGCAATTGCAATCATTGCAGATCTAATTGTTTTACAAGATAAATCAGGTCTGAATATAAGCAGGGATGATGACGGAGCATTGAAAAATGCTTTGAGTCAATTAAATAATACTCAGCAACTACTAGACGATATGGATGAAGTAAGTCTAAAAAGTATCAACGAGCTGATAGTTGGTCTTATTAATTCACAAAAAATAAAAGAGAGTTCAGCTAAATTCTGGAAGGACTCAATGGTATTTCCATACCTTGACTGTAAAAGAAATGGAAAGTACTGCACAGTTAATAACTAATATACAGGGAGTTGAGAATGTCTAAATCCTTAGTTTGCATTTTGATGCCGTACTTTTTATTAATGACTAAATCAATTGCGATTGCCGCTCCACTTGATTTTAATTTCTTTCAAAAAGAAACTTTGGTGGCAAAGCACACTGCAATAATTGAAACACCACCAAGTAAAATCACTACTGGGTCAGTTCTTTGGCTTAAATCAAAACTTAACCTTGCCAAAACGGATAAGATTTCAGCAAGAATATTTACACTTTTGCCAGATGAAGATGAACCAGGCTTTATCAATTATCATAGTGATAGATCTTGTAAGGCGTACATAAGTAAATTAATTCCTCTAGTCCGGGATCAAAGGGATAATACCAGATTAAAAGTTGCATCAATAAACGAAAAATGGATATTCCCAACGATTGCACACGATAGCTTATATGGAAGATATTTGATTGTTTTGGAAAAATCCAATAATCAACAATCATTAATCAGACTTAAAACAGAGGAAGATGGTACCAATAAAAATTACTTCTCATCTGGCTTTATTATTGACGTTGAACCAGATGCTAGTATAAATATGAAGATTATCGAGGAAATCGATTCAAAAAGGCCAACTATAAACAATTTAGTTGCAATGCCCGAAAATAAAGATTCACCGTGCTATAAAGCAACATACACGGCTGATGCAAATCAGGATGAAAACTATAGTTCAATCAAATTAACTGAATGTATTGTAGATTCGGAATTTGAATATCAAGTTAATTAGAAAAGTGTTACATTCAAACAAGATTGTGAGCGCTGTAAGTTATTAATTAGTGATTATGTTTAAATCATTAAGCTTTTCTTTTAATCCGTTTGTCATCGGCTCCAAAATAAAAAAATCATAAACTTGTCTACCTAAGTCGAGATTTTTATAAATCTTTGCCTGGTAAGGGTGTTCGTCAATATTAGGATATTCGCTTTAGACTAAGTTGAGAGCTAATCTGTTATCAGATAAACTTCAACAGTTCTATAGGTTTCTACTGCTAACGGACATTTGATTGAGGATTTCCATGAGTCACCAAAATACAATTTCTGAGTTTGAATTTGTTATCAACAAATCATTCCTTGGACGAGGCAACCTCATTACTATACCAAGTCGCTTCTATCAAGCGATTAAAGAAAATGGCCTTAATGTTAGCACTAATGTAATTCTAAAATTTATGTCTGATCCAGCCCTTCCTGCATCAATAAATATTGGGTGGAGATCTGGGGGCAAGTATTATCAAATAAGAATCAACTCACACAACAATCTCAACATACATAAACTTCAGCTTGGTCAAATTTTACAGGTGCGAATTTGTAAGTTTGATGATAATTGGCATGTTGAACTAAATAAAAAAAATGGATGAATGAATTCCTGCATTCATTATCGGTACAATTCGTGATCGGCAGTCGTCACTCTCAAAATGTTAAACTCAGAACTAATAAATCAAGTACTTCAAAAATGTAGTCTAAGCGAAAAAGATCTTGCAAATTATCTGGGGACATCTCACATTTCTCTTGCCAGATGGGCTAGAGGCGATATTGATCCTGGCAATGATATTATTTTGCACTTGAAATCACTTCTTAATGAAATCGAATCTGGAAGAAAAATTGATCTAAAAAACGGTAATTCTAAAGTTATATTTGCATCGCGTGGAATTCGTAATAATAAAAACCGTGAAAAATTCGAAGGGGTTATCAAGCAACTAAAGGATGCAGATACCCCAATTATTTACAGATTGCGAGAAAATGATTTATGGGGATTAGGTAAAAAATTACTTCCTGTCATACTCAGTGATCACAGGGAGTCTGCTAGGACAGTTCTTGAAGCTGCTGCGCAGGGGATTTCTGCAGGTAAGAATACTTACACATATGACGCACATACCTATCATACTAAGGTTCCTCCTCAAGGTATAGCGCAAGTTATCAAGAAATATTTGCCAGAAGGTGGTCTTGTACTTGACCCATTTGCTGGTAGCGGAATGACTGGGGTGGCAGCTCTTACAACTGGTAATGATGTTATTCTAAATGAGTTATCCCCAGCTGCGAGTTTTATCGCAGACAGGTTTACTTCATTTTGTGAACCAGCAAGGCTTGCTGCGGCAATTGAACTTTTAAATCAGACTCTTGCAAGTCTAAGGCATGATCTGTATACAACTAAGTGCAGAACATGTTTCAAAGAGACAGAATTATTGTTCACAGTTTGGTCTTACAAAGTTATATGAGAGGTGGCCCCGTTTAGTTGGACAGAATGTTTGCTTTTTTAAGTGAAATATCTTGCGATTCTGTTTAAGCTGCCTTGGGTGTTGCGGGCAGGTGTTTAAAGTAAAACTCATCCGGC
>NZ_JAVCAP010000019.1 GCF_030769565.1 Methylophilus aquaticus
CACTCAACCACAAACACCCACACTTATCAGTCATCCAAATTTTTAAAGAACATCAGCTTTTCAGCTGCTTTCGTTACCGTTCTTGCGTAACGAGGTGCGCATTATACAGAGGTTTTTTTACCGGTCAAGCGAAGAATTAATTTAATTTTCACTGACTAAATTCGACCTAAATTTCATTGGTTGCGGGAACAGGATTTGAACCTGTGACCTTCGGGTTATGAGCCCGACGAGCTGCCAGACTGCTCCATCCCGCGTCCGAATCGACTAGAAAACCTGTGTTGCGTCGAGAGGTGAGACTATAGCAAATTCTAGAAAAGAATGTCAACTACTATTTGCCAATTCCATGCATATTGTAGAGCGTGGCATATTTACCTCCGGACTGGGCAAGCTGCTCATGCACACCCTCTTCTATGATTCGACCTTGATCCATCACAACAATGCGACTGGCGTGCTGTATGGTGGTGAGGCGATGGGCAATCATAATGGTGGTCTTACCCACCATGAGTTGCTTTAAAGCTGCTTGCACTTTATTTTCGGATTCATTATCCAACGCCGAAGTCGCCTCATCCAGAATCAGAACAGGTGCATTCTTGAGCATAGCACGTGCAATCGACAGGCGCTGACGCTGGCCGCCAGACAAACGTAAACCACGATCACCAATATGGGTGTCTAATTGCTGTGGCAGTTTTTCGATAAACTCCCAGGCATATGCCGCCTTTGCCGCTGCAACCACGGCCTCTCTAGATACCGCGTGCAGACTGCCGTAAGCAATATTGTGATAGATCGTGTCGTTAAACAGTACGGTATCCTGACTGACTAAGGCAAACTGCTGCCGCAAGTGTGGCAAAGCCAATTGCTGTATATCAATGCCATTTATCGTGATACGGCCTTGCTCTATTTCATGAAAGCGCGGCAGCAGGTTTACCAATGTCGATTTTCCTCCACCTGACATTCCCACCAGCGCAACACTTTCGCCTGCTTGTATGGTCAGATTGAAGTTTGATAGTGCGGCACTCTGCCCGAATGGATATTTAAAGGTCACGTTCTGGAGTCGAATCTCTTGTATCGGCTGTGTCAGCAACAATTCGCCCTGATTCATTTCTGCTGAAGCATCCAGCACGGCAAACACGCTCTGGCAGGCGGTAACGGCAATTTGCACATCCTCATTGACAGAAGCCATCGCCTTGACTGGTCCGATCAACATCAACAAAGCGCCAATAAATGCAGCAAACTCGCCCGCGGTGAACTGTCCTGCAGAGTAATAAATAACCATTCCGAGCGCAACCGCGGCCAGCATTTCAACAAACATGCTATTGAGTCCCGAGATACGCCCCAACCTGACCATCATTTGCCGGTTTTTGGCCGCAATGTTGCTAAAGCGCTGGTATTCATAAAATTCTCCGTTGAATATCTTGACGACACGCTGACCACTCGCCGCCTCTTCAATCACTTGCGTCATATCAGACATACTCGCTTGCACTTGCTTACCAGAGTTGCGCAGCTTGGGCGCCATTCTTTTCAGGTAACGTGCAATGATGGGCATCACCATTAAAAACACCAAGGTGAGCTTCCAATCCAGGTAAAGCATGTACGCCACAATACCGACTATGGTCAAACTGTCACGGATCGATGAAATAATGACTTTGGTGACAGCGCTGTAAAGCTGCTCGCAGTCAAAGGTTATTTTGGTTGTGATATTGGCGATAGCATACTGATCAAAAAAACTGGCCGGTAGCGTAAGCATATGCCCAAACACATGGTTACGGATGTCCTCAATCACGCGCCGTCCGACGATACGCATTAAATAATTTGAGCCGAATCCGGCCAATGCGCGGGCGAATAACAAACCACATAACATGGCAGTCAGGTAAATGCGCGAGTCATATTGCGCTTGCCCTACAAAACCTTTATCCGTCACCTGTTTGATCGTGCTTAGAAACGCTGTATTGCTGGCGGAGAGAATCATCAGACAGATCAGCGCCATGACAAACGTCAGCCAATAGGGTTTGATATAGGCCATCAGTCTGGCCAGTTGTACGTAAGCGCCTTGCATATTGTTCATTATGGTTTTTTATACCTGTCATAGCTCCACATATATTGCAGTGGAAATTTTTTTACCAGCGCTTCTAGCATTTGGTTAAGTTTGGCAGGTGAAGAGACTGCCTCAGCGTTCAGGGCTTGCAAATGCAAATCGTAGCCCTGCCCGTCAGCCAATCGTTCAGCCACCACCACGATGACGCGGACATCAACACGGCTTAGCAACTGGCTAACCAATGTCATGGTGTACATGGGCCTACCAAAGAAATCGACCCACTCGCCTCGACCTTTACTGGCGATTTGATCAGGCAAAATACCCACTGCCTGATGGGCATGCAGGTTTCTCAACATCAGCCTGACGCCTTTGAGGTTGGCTGGAGCCAGTG
The DNA here is from genome assembly GCF_030769565.1 of Methylophilus aquaticus. Taxonomy (GTDB): domain Bacteria; phylum Pseudomonadota; class Gammaproteobacteria; order Burkholderiales; family Methylophilaceae; genus Methylophilus; species Methylophilus aquaticus. The sequence goes on from NZ_JAVCAP010000019.1 coordinate 2,424, forward strand.
TCACTGCGCCTTTTTTGCGCCCCTCTTGCATCAACGCGTGCATCCAGGACTTGCGGGAATCACGATGGAGTATCGTAATCGGTTGCATGCTGGCGTAATAGATAGAAGTAATTTCAAAACAACCAATATGCGGCGTCAAAAAAAGGATGCCTTGAGTTTGTGCGATAGCCTCATCCAGACACGCTTTACCATAGACATGACGCACCCATTGCAACACTTGTGCTTGTGATCGCGACCAAATAGCCAAAGATTCAAGGATAAATTTTCCCATTTCCTGCTGGTTGTTGCGGACAGCCTGTTGCAATGCATGCTCGGATGGGAACAGGCCACTTTGCTTTAGATTCTCCACTAACAGTTTGTTTTGCTTGGTGGCAATCAGGTAAAACAGGCATCCGAGATAGCTACCTATGCAATGTATCCACTTCAGGGATAAGCGGTTAAGCAAGACACTGAGCATATTTAAAATTAATCTGATCACCCTATTGCCTGCCTGCCTGAATCAACAATGCTTGCAATTTTTCCACCACACTCTCTACCGTTATCCCAAAAATACTCTGTTGCGGATCCTGAATAAAATAGGCTTGTCGAGACCATGGCAAGTAGCGGACGGGTGAACCAGGCCCAAACAGTGTCAGGGTTGGCAAGCCCGCAGCTGCAGCCATATGGCCAAGGCCGGAATCATTACCGAGGTAAAAGTGGCATCGCTTCAGCAGTGCATATGATTGGGGCAAGCTTAAATTGCCACACGCATTGTAAACCGGCAGTCTAACCTGCGCTGAAAACTGCTGCGCCAGCGCACGGTCAGCAGAGCCACCCAGCAACACCACGCCATCCACCTGCCCAGACAGTGCATTGGCAACAGCCACATAACGCGCTAACGGCCAGATTTTTCCGGAAAAATTGGCGCCTAGCCCCACGGCAAGCAGGCGACCAGCGCATGGAAACTGCGTGTCAACTATATGCTGATCCTGCGCATTCGCCCATAGTTCAAGATTGGCAGCGCGATTGCCAACGAGCGTGCGAATCGCCGCCATGTGCTTGCTTACCGAGTGCATGTGCAGAGTACTGACATTCGATTTTTTTTTGAATTTCTGCTTTGCCCGCAGCAAATGGACCAGAAAGTCGGTGCGCAAATCAACAATAAGGTCGTAGCGCGTTTGTCTCAAGAGAACAATCAGCTTCAGATAACCCATCCAGCCATGCGTCTTGTCCCGCTCAAACAGATGGCCAATATATGGACAAGATTTATACAAGGCAGAAGAGCGCACATCACACACCAAGTCTATACATGCCTCAGGATAATGGGCGTGCAGGGCAGCAAGTACCGGCGTGGACATAATGGCATCACCAATATTAGACAAAGTGATCACGAGTATGCGTGTTGCGTACATGGCTCCCCCCTAGAATCACGCAATTGGCAAGCCAATCGAACCAAGCGCTGCCTGTAGTTGGTGACGCAGTTGTAGTTCAGAAAAACTGGAAGCGTACAGGGCATGCGCCGCCTGCCTTTTGCCGTGCAGACAACGTGACCATTGCGTGACCGCGCTGGCCAATGCAACCGGATTAGCAGCGTCAATTTGCCATAAGCTGCACTCCGGGCCACTGCCAAAAACTGCCGGATAGGCCGAACTGGCCCGCGTAATCACTGGTCGTGCGCAAGCCAGCGCCTGAAATACCTTATTGGGAATCACTTGCGCAGCTTTCTCCGAATCTCCAAATACACCGAGCACAATATCGGCTTGTGCAATGCGACGCGGCAGTTGTGCATAGGGAACACTTGGCTCAAAGCTGACATTGACCAACCCTGCCGCCTGCTGCTGGACGCTGGCTTTTTCCGGCCCGTCACCGAGCAAAACCCACTGAATATGCGACTGACTGGCGGTCATTCTGGCGGCGGCGATCACTGTCGCTAGTCCATGCAAGGCAATAAAACTGCCATAAAACAAGACTTCAATAAACGTTGAAGAATGCGCAGATGCTACAGGCGTAAATAAGGGTTGTTCAGCCCCGACATAAACACACGCTGTTTTTGCGGATTCCAGATTAAAACGCTGCATAAACATTTGCCGTTGTGGTTCGGTATCCAGCAACACCATATCCACCGCTTGCATCCACCTGGACTCACGCTTTAACAACCGTCGCGCCCAAACACTGTCAGCAGCATACTTCTGACGTTCATAAACCTGCTTCTGCCAGGCACTGATCAGGGGGTCAAACAAAACAGGAATTTTCTTTTTGCGCGCCCATCGCGTGGCCGCAGCTACATCGCGCTGCCTGAAACAAGGCACCCATATCAAATCGGCGGAGGCTAGCCCCACCAGTTGCGCTTCAACATCCGCCAGCACACTGATGCGAGGCGAGAAATCAATGACTTGATAACCCAGCGATTGCAACAATTGTCTGCAAATCCGGTTTCGTGAGTAATTGAGGTCAGAACGTCCCCACCAAATCACTTTAGGCATCGGCAACCCCGGCAGTGGGCAAGTATGACAACAATTGTTGTGGTGAAAGCTGTCGCATACAGGAGTGATGGCTACACTGCCAGGTGTAACAATTTTTGCAGGTCACATCCAGTTGCAATGCAACCACTTGCTGACCCGTTGGTTTAACCCGCAACGGGTTGGTCGGACCACAAATAACCATCATTGGTGTCCGTGTGGACGCTGCAAGGTGTGCTGTGCCGGTGTCATTCGCCACAATGTATTTGGCATGTGCGCATATCACAGGCACCTCGAGCAAACGGGTTTGCCCGCACAAGTTCACCACATGCCACGGATGCTGACTGGCTATCGCCTGACACTCTTCAACTTCGTCGCGCCCACCGAGCAGCACCACGCGCTCCCCCTGATTAATGCAATACGCAACCAGTGCTGCGTAATTGGCAGCCCCCCAGCGCTTGGTCAATCCATTGGCATGACTGCCGCACAAAAAAATCGCAAACGATTTGGACAGCAAGCCATGCAGCGCCAATAACTGCTCGGCAACCACGACTGAGGACGGTGCTATATGGAGCTTGGGGCTGCTTGTGCGAAGTGGAATACCGGCCGAAAGCAATGCTTGCTGCATGATTTGAAAACTGTGTGCCTGCGGTAGCTGCTGAGTTTGTCGAATGGTGTAAGGGAAGCGTGGGTGATTACCCAATAGCAAGGCAGGCGCTTTGCCCATCAACCTGAGCATAGTCAGCAAGCCACGACTTTTATCGTTGGTTTGCAAATCGACAATAAGGTCATACTGCATCTCGACCACTTCTTTCAGCCATTGCCGGTAAGCGCGCCAGCGGCCTGGCTTTTGCTGAAGATTCACGCACCAAACCCTGCTAAACCTGACATCATGGTCAAACAGGGGCTGCCATGCAGGCATGGTATTCAAATGCAACGCTGCCTGCGGAAATGCCAGCCGGATATCTTCCATTATCGCGGTACTGATGACGATATCTCCCATGCCGCCCCATTTAATAACAAGAATGCGCTTGATGGATGCATTGCGTGGCAGATCGTGAACAACCGTGTGATCCAACCTTGCGGTAAAACAGTCCGCATCCTGGTATTGCACCAAACTAGGCGGCCTGATCATGAGCACGCCTGTCCAGACTAGCGATGAAAGCACAAACCAGCAGCAGCAGCACCGGAAACCACCAGGGGACCAGCATGGGTTGGGTGGTGTTTATCGGAAAGTAGATTGCGATTAATGCGACAGCATAAGGCCAAGCCTGATTCTGACAGACAGCCCCTGCCTGCCTGTACCAACGCACGCATAACACGATGATGGCCAACAACCCCAGCCCCCCGACAATGCCGGTCTCGGCCAGCCATTCGACATAAATATTGTGACTATGCGTGGGATGATTCACAAAAGGATCATCAGCGCGGCTGGCATATCGCGCATAGGCGTGTTTGTAGTTATGACTGCCAATACCGGTAACTGGCTGGGCCTGCCACATATGCAACCCGGTTTCCCACAAGTTGAGACGATAGCTAAGCGCATGATTCACGCGGTCAAATACCGACAGTCCAGTCACTGTCACCGCTTGGGTATTTTCCAGTTTGTATTTAGCCAATTGAGGATTTAAAAGGCTAAAAAGCATGGTCAACAGCAGCGGTACTGCCAGTACGGCCAGCCAACCCTTCCAGCCAAGCTGGCTACGCCACACACCCAGCAGCAACATCATGAGATAAATGTAGACATAGCCGCGTGCGCCGGAAAGGGTAACCACCCCCCCCACGCCCAGTAAGATGGCCCAGGCCAACCATGTATATCTGGGGTGCAAATAATAAACAATAGGCGGCAACATGGCCAACATCAATATTCCCTGATGCAAGTCAGTAAACATACCGGTGACACGTCCTTCTGGCGTTTTAGGGATACCCAGCACATCGACGCCCAACAGGGTCTGGATAACACTATCCATTATCCACAAAGCCATTACCCAGCTTAGCCAGCGCGTCAATAACGCTCTATATGCCGCCTGCTGCAACAACAATATCAACGCCAGACCTGCCAGATACATCAGGCTAAACCAGGCGATTGCCGACAGCGTTGCTTTCGCCGAAAACGCATGCAGCAATGACAACCACATAGGCAACCACAACAGCAGGAACACCAAAGTCCAACGGCGCACCGCCTGCTGTTTGATTAACGCAGACATAGACGTCAGCAACAGCCCCGCACCCACCATGGACAGCAACAAGGCGGGCACTCTGCCTCCCCCCGAAAATGGACTCCAGCCGATGATCATCACCGCGAACAACAAACACATGTGCGCAAGCATCCTCGGCATGGCATGGCGAGCATCAGGATGCGAAAGAAAAATGGCTTGCATACTCAATCGCTTTGACCGCTATCGGCTATCACATCATGATAAACCGCCAGTGTTTTCTGCTGCATCTCCTGCAATGAAAACTGCATGTTTGGCTGCACGGTTGGTGCTTGCGATAACCAGCTCAACGTGAGCATGGCCACTTCAGCCACATTTCCAACAGGCACAGCACCTTCCGGTAACAATGCCGCCAATTGCTCGGCAACGCCACCATGCTGGTAGCCAATCACCGGCACGCCCAAACTCAATGCTTCCAGCGTCGTGCGGCCAAAGGCTTCTGGCTCGGCAGATAAGGAATACACAATCTTGGCCATAGCCATGATCTGTTTAACATCCTGACGGTAGCCGGTCAGGGTGATGTGCCCGGCTAACCCGGCAACGTGAATTTTCTGCTTTAAACTGGCGGCAAAAGCCTGTTTGTCAGCGGCCACCTCGCCCACCAGCAAGGCATGCACATCGTTATGTTGCTGGCAAACAATACTCAACATATCAACGAAGTCTGCTGCGCCTTTCCAGCGCGTGACTCTGGCAGGTAAAACCAGCAACCGTTTGCCACGCGTCTGCGGATACTCAGCAAACCAATTCTGTTGCCAAGCCATCTCCGGCGAATAGCCAGGAGAGTACTGTGCGGTATCCACTCCACGGTAGATCAACCGCAACTTGCACGCATCCACCTGATAAGCCCGCTGCACATAAGCTTGTATCGTTTTCGAAACCACAATCACCCGCTCACCACACGTCATAATCCGGCTATACCAGCCAGAACGGTAGTAGCCATGCACAGTGGTGACCAGTCGTGGGCGCTGATCGCGAGGCATGCCCTTCCAAGCCAGAAACACCACCCACGCCGGGAAGCGCGAGCGCACATGTACAATATCTACTTGCTCGCGCCGCCAAAGGGCACGCAATTTGGGGATCAATAACAATGTCAGCAGCGACTTGCGCCCGACAGGATAGACAAAATGCGTGCTGCCTGAGGCCTCCAGTGCAGCCACCATGCGCCCACCAGCGGACACCACCAGTGACCGGTGCCCTTGCGAAACCAGATGTGATGCTACTTCCAGGGTGCCTTGCTCCACCCCGCCTGACTGCAAGGCGGGTAATATCTGTAAAACTGTCAGTGCACGCAAAACAGGAACTCAATCACCAGGTTAACCGTGATACCAAGCGACCCCTTGTAGAAGTTCGATTGAAATAGAAATAGCTTAGCAAGGCATCACTGCACCGGCTGGCTTCGTTAAAGCCAAGCACGGGCCGCATATATTGGCGGTATAAACCATAAGGGTCATATCTGGCCACCAATTGGCGATCGATTAACTTTTCTATCCCCAGGCTGACGCGACTCACCCCTTTGGCCGAGAGGTTTATCAACCCTACAGCCACCTGCGCAGTGAGGGCTTCATACACCATGGACACAGAATCCTCAGTGACCCAGGCAGAAGACACGCGCGCCAGCGTGCTTTGCACCCAGTCCTTGCCAGTTTCTTCAATCGGAATGATAGTCAGGTTGGTCAGACTGACGCGATGCATGGCTGAAACAAAGCTGGCGGGCGTACGTCTGGAAGTGGTCAATACAAAATGAATCTCGGCAGACTTGCGTACCAGATCATATACCTGGGCAATGACGCCCAACTCATCCCAGTGAAAATGCTTACTGGGGCCGCCAATCATGATTAACACATCGCTGTTGCCTTTTTTTCCTGCATCGGCAGGCTGTATGTGGTTGATGACACCACGTGTCTCGATAAAACTGGAAAATCCACGGTATTGATCGTGTTCTGGAATCAGGCAGACATCAAACATTTCGGCCGGCAAACTGGGCTGCATCATGCACACCGTTCGCCCGCCATAGGCACGCTTGGCGGCCAGCATATGGCCATGCGTAGCATGCCCAGCACCGATGATCATATCGGGCTTGGGCAACTGTTTACCGGCAGGCCAAACCCCGGCGGCCAAATACAACCAGCCTGCGCCACCACTACCTACCGGCAAATCAATCACCTCGAGTACTAAGCGCTGCCGCATTTCATTGACCAGACCTAGCGACTGGTGCTCATGACCGGGTTTGCCATCTAACAGACGCCAAACGACAAGAGAACTATTTGAACGATTATCACTGATCAATTGCACCACCTCCACATAACGTGCAGGTTAAATGCCTATCATGACAAAATTATTAAACGAAAAAGAAAGAATTGTGTTGAGACTACCCACTCCATCGAGTGGGTAAAAAGAATGTGTTTCAGATCAATTACTTGGCAGCACCAAATACCTTTTTCAGCAGATTACTGGCCTGCCCCACCGGATCCTGACGGATGGCAGCTTCCTCTTTGGCAATCATCAAGTAAACACCATCCAGGGCTTTCTGCGTGACGTATTGATTGATATTAGCGTCTTCTTTTTTAATCACACCAAACTTGGTGCCCATTTCAGCATACTTGTTATACGTGTCTGCCAACTGCACATTGGCAGTGGCTTTTTCTACGATAGGGAGAAATTTAGCGGCCATGTCTGTGGACGTGGTTTTTTTGAAATATTGGGTTGCCGCATCTTGGGGGCCCGTCAGAATGGCTTTAGCGTCAGCCAGACTCATTTGCTTCACAGAGTTGACTAAGAGCGCCTTTGCCTCCGGCACAGCTTGTTCCGCGGCACGGTTCATTTTGAGTATCAGATCATCAGCCTGCTTACCCATCCCAACCATGCGCATGCCTTTTTCAACTTTTTTCAGGGAGTCCGGCAGCGGAATCTTGACTTCACTGTTGCCCATAAAGCCATCCGTAGCGCCCAGCATGCTCACCGCTTTGGACACCCCCTGATTCAGGGCAAGTTTTAACCCATCACTGGTTTCCTGCTGCGTCAACGTACTGACGGCCCCGCTACTTGAAGAGGCCGAAGCCGAATCACCCACTTTATTAACCAGATCGCCCAAGCCTTTAAGATCCAGCGCACTGGCATCCTGCGTCATTAACCATACAAAACCAAATATCAGCGATTTTTTCATCTAAGAGCCCCATTGTTATTCTATAGTCACTGCAATCAGTTTAACTATAAACAACAAAGCAAGTCCAGATGGACTTGCTTTGTACGCCAGATCTTGAAACTTTTACGATTCAAACAGGCGGCTTAACCACTAAATGCGCTGACCTTCCAGATATTTTTCGCGTACTCGCCAATGGTTCTGTCACTGGAGAACTTGGCCATCCGGGCAACATTCAAGATGGCTTTGCGTGACCAAGCCTCCTGGTCCAGGTACAGCGCAGCCACTTTTTCCTGCGTGGCCACATAAGCGGCATAATCAGCCAATAACAAATACTGATCCCCTTTATGTAACAAGGTGTCAACAATCGCCTGGTATCTCCCTGGCTCTTCTACCGAGAAGAAACCATTGCCGATCATATCTATCACCTGCTTCAACTCGGCATTACCATGATAGTAATCCCACGGGTTGTATCCATCAGCCTTGGCTTGCGCAACTTCGGGGGTTGTTAACCCAAAAATAAAGATATTATCGTCACCTACCTCTTCTTTAATCTCGACATTGGCCCCATCCAGCGTGCCTATCGTCAAGGCCCCATTCAAGGCCATCTTCATATTACCCGTACCACTGGCCTCGGTGCCTGCGGTGGATATCTGCTCGGACAAGTCAGCCCCCGGAAACAGGATTTCAGCGGCGCTGACTTCATAGTTTGGATAGAACACGACCTTGAGCTGATCTCCCACTGCCGGATCATTGTTGACAATAGAAGCCACATCATTGATCAAACGAATAATCTGCTTGGCAAGCCAGTAGCCAGGGGCCGCCTTACCGGCAAAAATAACCACACGGGGCGCTTGCCCCTGCGCCTTGCCGCTACGGATACGGTTATACAAAGTGATGACATGCAATACATTAAGCAGCTGACGTTTATATTCATGAATCCGCTTGATCTGCACATCAAACAGCGCAGACGCATTGAGAATGACGCCAGTTTTTTGCAAAATCTTATCGGCGAGGCGCTGCTTGTTGGCGGCTTTCACCTCCCGGAATGCAGCCCTGAAAGCTTTGTTCTCGGCCATCGGCTCAATATTGGCAATCAGACTCAACTCTTTTTGAAAGCCACTGCCAATATGCTTGGTCAACAACTCGGTGAGCAAGGGATTTGCCTGATTTAACCAGCGCCTTGGCGTAATGCCATTAGTCACGTTGGTCAGTTTGCCAGGGTAAATTTTATTAAAGTCAGCAAATAGCGTTGTTTTAAGCAGTTCACTATGTAAAGCCGCCACACCGTTCACCGTATGACTGCCGACCACGGCAAGATGCGCCATGCGCACACGCCGACCATGCGTTTCATCGATGATTGAAACGCGGCTGAGCAAGTCGGTATCTCCCGGGAAGTGCTGGTTCACCATTTGCAAGAAGCGATGGTTGATTTCGTAAATGATTTCCAGATGGCGCGGAAGCAAGGTTGAAAACAGGTCAACTGACCAGGTTTCGAGGGCTTCAGGCATCAAGGTATGATTGGTATAGGCAAACACCCCCGTGACCAGTTTCCAGGCACGTTCCCACTGCAAGTGATAGTGATCCACCAATTGATACATCATCTCAGCCACCGCAATCGCCGGATGCGTGTCATTGAGTTGAATTGCCACTTTTTCTGGCAAGCTATCCCAGTCAGCGTTGTAATTGGTGAAACGGTGCAAAATATCCTGAATCGAGGCAGTCACAAAAAAATATTGCTGCTTGAGACGCAACTCTTTCCCAGAGGCGGAACTGTCATTGGGATAAAGCACTTGCGATATGGTCTCCGCACTGTGCCGCCCTTCCACTGACTTTTCGTAATTGCCCTCGTTAAAGTGGGCCAAATCAAACTCGTTGGTCGCTTTGGCTGACCACAAACGCAAATTATTGACGGTTTGCGTGCCATAGCCGGGGATAGGCACATCATAAGGCATGGCAACCACAGCTTCGGTATCTACCCAATGAGGCTCGATGCCATGCTCGGTATGCACATGCACCACGCGACCATAAAACTTGACCTCACAGGTATGCTCCGGACGCTGTACCTCCCAAATATTTTGATAGCGCAACCAGTTGTCCGGATTTTCAACTTGCTGTCCATTCTCAATCGTCTGCTTGAACATCCCGTAGTCATACCGGATACCGTAACCTGTCGCCGGAATATCCATCGTCGCCATCGAATCCACAAAGCAAGCGGCCAATCTTCCCAAACCACCATTACCCAAAGCGGCATCCGACTCCAGCTCGGACAGACCTTCCAGCTTCTGCCCGATTTCCTGCAAACCTTCGCTTAGTTCCGGTGCAATGCCCAAATTCAGTGCGGCATTGGACAACATCCGCCCAATCAAAAACTCCAGAGAAAGATAATAGACACGCTTGGTATTGGCATCGCGATAAGCGTCTCTGGTTTTGACCCAGCGGCCCATCAAATGATCACGCACAGTATATGCGGTAGTTTGATACCAGTCGCGCGGTGTCGCCCAGGAGTTTGATTTACCGATAGAAAACATCAAATGATTACGCAGCGCCTGCGGGATAGGCAACTGCTCAAGCAAGAAGTCTTCAGCATCATGGGCGGCCTCAGAGATCTCAGTTTTTTTTTGCTTGGATTTGGCAGTGGTGGCCATGCATCTTCCCCTTGAGTTTAATTCATTGAATTGCTTTCAGTTAGCAAAAGCAAAAAGCAAGCCTACAGCAAGAATGTATCAGACATAAAAAAAAGCCACAAAATTCTCATTGTGGCTTTGAATTATACTGCCGACCCCGGCAGAGAGAAGCACCAAAACTAAAGTTTCCAGGTATAAGCCACGCCCAAGGCATCCTGATACATGCGCACATTGGCGTCACCTCCACCAAAGCTAGCGGGAATCGAATTTTGCCCACGCACTGTATTTTCAAAAGCATGCGTGTAAGCAAACGACACTTCAGATTGCGGACTCAAGACCCAGGTCGCTCCAATCGAGAGATGATCTTTCACCACACCAGGGGCCAGGAGATTAAACAAGGTATCGCCACTTCTTATCGGCTGGTCCACATGGTTGTATCCCGCACGCAAAATCAACTCTGGGCTATATTGATACAAGGCACCAATCTTATACACCTTGGCATCCTGCCAGTGAAATCCGGCACCGTTATCATTGCCCAAACCATTGTTCAGGTTAGATAAAGAAGCGTTGCCAACCGAATCGACCTCACTGTAATTAATGCGTTGAAAATCCGCCGCCAACGTCAATGCCGGTGTCACTTTTACCGCCACCCCTACCCCATAAGTCGATGGAATATCAAAGTCGCCCTGCTCGGCAAACAGACCTTTGTACTTATCAAAACGGCTCATATAGGTGCGGCTCTGGTATGTAGCCCCCAAGCTGACCGTATCTGTAATCTCGCCCAGCCAGCCGATATGCACACCCGCGCCGTATGAATCATCATGACCATTATTCGTCAGATTGGCCGATGAACTACTCGCATTGCTAAAATTTTGCAGCCCCTTGGCTTCAAACCGCTGATAGGCCAAGTTCAAGGACACGCCCAGCGTGTTATGCTCCTGCACCTTCCAGGTCACCGTAGGTGCCACAAACACCTGCGCCAAATCCACGCCCGTGGGGCGGCCATTACTATTAAGCAGCGGAATACCGTTTTTGTAGTCAGTATTCATGCCGCCATTACCGTACACACTCACGCCCAGCGTCACATCTTCAGAATATTGCTTGTTATAGCCCAGCTCTGGAATAAAGAAATTCTGGCTATCGTTACCTTTATAAGTACCATTGGCCCCTGGCGCACCACTGCCTTCAATCTCCGATTCACGCACAGGCCTAAACCAGGTCACGCCCGCATCCACACGGTCACCCACTTTACCCATGCCCGCCGGGTTAGTCGCAGCCGCCAGCGCATCTTGCGGCAACGCAATGCCTACCCCACCGACGCCTTGAGAGCGAACCCCATAGCCATGAAAAAAATAACCATCGGTCGCCCACGCATTACCAAACGAAAAAGCGATTGCTACTGGAATAACCTTTGACCACTGACGCATTTTCAATCCTTTAATCACCATATTGGATTGAAATATAACAAGTGATATAAATTCCAATAAATAATATATAAAAATATATTTATAACTTAAAAATATAAAAGCCCGCAGTGCGGGCTTTTAATGTCAACCTGATTAACCTCTGTAGCCGAGTAGGTTAGGCAACGCGTTGCCCACACGTAACAATACAAAATACGCTCTAACTATCCCCAAACGCACCATCTTCAAACGCTAAGGTTTTGTATTGCCCAATGTGTTAAATCCGGCAAAATTGGCAATCAATGACACCCCTTACCTGGCTGTTAACATGCGTTTGCGATTGTCAAACCTTCGTGTGCAACTTCGATGGACTCAATGACCACTTCGTTACCTTCTGCTTTTAGGTCAGTGCCGCTGATCTTAGTCGGCCATGCGTTAGCCAAGGTCCAAATCATGGTAGGCTTACCCGCCTCATCAAGGAGGCTAATCGTGACAGTCACTCGTTTGGTGGTGTTCATCTTGATCTGATTAAACCAGTCCCATAACTTGGGATCAGATTTAAAAATGCCTTTTTTCATCGTGATATTGCCGTATTTTTTGACTCCCGGCATCTTGATTGTCGAAAACGCCGGGTTGTCGCCCCTTCGGTACTCAATGACCGGCGCCTCCATATCGAGCCCTGACACTTCCTGGAATACAGCCACCTGCGAACCCCATGTCACCTGGAAGCTAAATTTTGGCAGAGGCCATACATTAGATTGTTGCGAGCCATCATCGGCCATGTTTTTTCTCCGTCGGCAGTGGTTTCAGAATCAATCGTCAGATACGTGGGCAACAAGTTACACACTCCACTCGGCTAATGACAAAATGTCGTAATGCAAGACCTGTCCCCTCAACATTCTTTCAATCAAAACGAGAGGAGAAGTCATGCGCAATGTTACAACGATTGGAATCGATTTAGCAAAGGATGTATTTGCAGTGTGTGCCATGGATGTGACGGGTGCGGTGGTGTATCACAAAACGCTAAAACGTGATGCCTTTATCACTTGGGCGCAGCAATTGCAGCCTTGTACCATCGCCATGGAAGCCTGTGGCTCATCGCATCATTGGGGGCGCTGGTTTGCAGGGCGGGGGCATGTCGCAAAACTCATGGCACCTGAGTTTGTGCAGCCGTTTCGTAAAAGCATGGCCGCCAAGAATGATAAAAATGATGCCGAAGCGATTGCCATTGCGGCTCGGCAACCGACCATGCGTTTTGTGGCGATTAAAAGCGTTGAGCAACAAGCTGTGTTGGTCTGGCATCGGTTGCGTGAGGGCTATAAGGAAGAACGCACCGCACATTTAAACCGTATGCGTGGATTGCTCGGCGAGTTTGGCATTTGGCCACCACGCAGTGCCGATAAGCTGATACGCGCATTGCCAGGCCTGACTGCGGATAGTGCCATACCCGAAGGGGTGCGCTTGGCGATAGAACAATCGCTGCTGTATCTGCACACAGTGCATGCGCAGATTGCGCTGTGTGATCAGCAGATTGCGCAGCACGTTGCCTCACAACCCTCAGCAAGGCGACTGACTGAGATGACAGGCATAGGCACACTGACAGCCAGCGCCACTGTGGCAACCGTTGTGAACGCCAGTCAGTTTAAAAATGGCAGACAGTTTGCCGCATGGTTGGGGCTCACGCCCAGACAGATGAGCTCTGGCGGTAAACCTAAGCTCGGCAGAACCAGCCGCCGCGGCGACACGTATGTGCGTAGCTTGCTGGTACAAGGCGCTAAAAGCACGCTGCAAGTGGCTTTGCGACAAACGCAAGACAAAGCCAGCCGATTGCAGCAATGGATCGTCAGCGTGTATCAGCGGGTGGGTTATCACAAAACACTGGTCGCCATTGCCAACAAGCATGCCCGCATGCTGTGGGCAATGTTGGCGAAAGACACAAGCTATGATGCCGATGCATGGCAAGGCTGGCAGGCACCGGGTGCCAATTGCCAGCTGCAAATCAACATACGTGATTTAAACCTGGAATGAAGCCACTTTAAACGCGTTGTAAATTCAGCTTAAACCACTGAAACCACCCCTGCCAAGGCAGATAGCAAAGAGGTTAGACCGAGCACAGAGAGAACCTGACTAACCCAATGGCCGACATAAAAAAGAACAAGCCTGATCAGTGCGTTCTTGTCAGGCCGATGAATGAATGAGGTCTCTGTGCGCGGCTATTATCCTGGCCCGCGAAAATACTGATCCGCAACAAGGCCGTCTAGAGAGATGCAGTTTAACCCTTTATGGGCGATTCGAAATTGGCAGATCTGGCTGGTGGTGATGCTGAATAAATGAAACAGATGCAAAAACACCCAATTATTTGGGTGTTGGGGATGATATTGCTTGACAGGAAGGGGAAGTCCCTAGAGATGGGTTAGGAGTAAGCCTTGCTTCAATCATCACTTTCCTCAACATTAACAGCAACATCAAAAGCCAATATTAAGTCATAAAATGCATCTGCAATATTAAGCATATTTTTATGATTTATTGTTTCAGGTTCTAGTAAATAAGACATTACCTTTTTCTTAAATAAAAACCCTTTATCTTCAACTGCGCTGCTTTTAACCTTCAATTTAAATTTAATGTACTCATCAATTTTATTCGCCATGCTTGGATCCTTGAGCGGTCCAACTATGAATTTAAGTGATTTAACAGAGTTATCTATAAATTGAGTAGTAAAGTGTTTTGCAGCTTCCCCTCTTTCATTTTCATCAGCAAGAAAGGGATGAGTTAATTCCAGTTTCATCTTTACTCCTAACTATTAAGTAGCCGTCCCAATGACGGCATGTAAACGAGCGGTGTTTTTTTAAATCTACTAATAAAACCATATACCTAGGTTAAAAATAGAGGGCGTAATTTAATCGGCAAAATCGTCAATCGATTCTGACTTGCTTACATGGTTTAAATAATGCCATAAGTGTTAAGAAATAAACAAAAGATATTTTTTGATGCTAATAGAAATGCCTATAATTTTTGAACGATGATTGAAAAACCACTGGATACCCGCTTTCGCGGGTATGACGGGCGTGAGACAGTACAAAATAAAAAAGCCACCTGACTCAGGTGGCTTTCTCATTTACTAGCAATCAAACAATTACAAAATCAAACTATTCATCCGTTTAACAAAGCTAGCCGGGTCTTCCAACTGACCACCCTCCGCCAGCAACGCCTGGTCAAACAACACATGCGCATAATCGGCAAATTTGGCATCGTCGCTTTCCGCTTTTAGTTTTTCAACCAGACGGTGGGTCGGGTTAATCTCTAAAATCGGTTTGCTGTCTGGCGCTTTTTGACCTGCCGCTTTGAGAATACGCGCCAGGTTGCCAGACAAGTCGTGTTCACCGGCCACCAGGCAGGCAGGTGAATCGGTAAGGCGGTGAGTGACTTTCACTTCCTTAACAGTTTCACCTAAAGCCGTTTTGATGCGTTCAACCAAGTCTTTGGCTTGCTCTTCGACTTGTTTTTGCGCTTCTTTATCAGCGTCATCTTCCAACTTGCCGAGGTCCAGATCCCCTTTGGCGATGGATTGCAGTTTTTTGCCTTGAAACTCGGTGAGCCCGCCCAGCATCCACTCATCCACCTTGTCCGACATCAGCAACACTTCGATGCCTTTTTTGCGGAAGATTTCCAGGTGCGGCGAGTTTTTGGCGGCGGCAAAGGTGTCGGCGGTGATGTAGTAAATCACTTCCTGCTCGGGCTTCATGCGCTCGATGTAGGTTTTGAACGAGACGTTTTGTTCTTCGGTATCGGCATGGGTAGAGGCAAAACGCAGCAGACCGGCAATTTTGTCTTTGTTGGCAAAGTCTTCGCCCGGGCCTTCTTTCAGCACGCGGCCAAACTCGTTCCAGAACTTGGCATAGTCTTCAGGCTTGGTCTCGGCCAGATCTTCCAGCAAGCCCAGCACTTTTTTCACTGAGCCGTTTTTAATCGCTTCTACGTCGCGGCTGTCTTGCAGAATTTCGCGGGAGACGTTCAGCGGCAAATCGGCAGAGTCAATCACGCCACGCACAAAGCGCAGGTATTGTGGCATCAGCTTTTCGGCGTCTTCCATAATAAACACACGCTTCACATATAGCTTGATGCCTTGGCGACGGTCTCGGTCATACAAATCAAACGGGGCTTTGCCTGGCACGTAGAGCAATGAAATATATTCCTGCTTGCCTTCTACGCGGCTATGGGTATACGCCAGTGGATTTTCATAGTCGTGCGAAACGTGTTTGTAAAACTCGTTATATTCTTCATCAGAAATATCGTTTTTGCTGCGTGCCCACAACGCAGAGGCCTTGTTGACGGTTTCATCTTCATCGGTGGGGACCATTTGGCCGCCCTCGCCATTTTCGCCGTCTTTCCATTCCGATTTTTTCATCAGAATTGGCAGCGTGATGTGGTCAGAGTATTTGCGGACGATGGTTTTCAGCTTCCAGTCATTCAAAAACTCGTCTTCGCCCTCGCGCAGATGCAAAATCACGTCGGTACCGCGACCGGCTTTTTCAACAGTCTCGATGGTGAAGTCGCCTTCGCCACTGGATTCCCATTGCACCGCTTCGGTTTCGCCGGCACGGCGGGTAATCAAGGTCACTTTGTCCGCAAGGATAAAACTGGAATAAAAGCCCACGCCAAACTGACCAATTAAATTGGCATCTTTGGCTTGGTCACCGGTCAGGTTTTTAAAGAATTCTTTGGTGCCAGAGCGGGCAATCGTACCGATATTCTGAATCACTTCTTCGCGTCGCATGCCGATACCGTTATCCGAGATCGTCAGCGTGCGGGCCGCTTTGTCATAGGCGATGCGAATATGCAATTCACTGTCGCTTTCATACAGGCTGCCATCCGCAATCGCCTCAAAGCGCAGCTTGTCCGCCGCATCTGAAGCGTTGGAAATCAGTTCGCGCAGCACAATTTCCTTGTTGCTGTACAGCGAATGAATCATCAGTTGCAACAGTTGTTTGACTTCGGCCTGAAAGCCGAGTGTTTGTTTTTCTGCAGTCGCAGTGGTCATATTTTTCTCCCAACATCGGTTGAACACAAGTTTTGTGATGATATGGGGCGATGCAGTGCAGATTTCAAGAGGTGGCGATGCATGTGCCAGCAGAGTGGATGGGGAAAACCTGACAACCGACCATTTCACCACACAAACAGCTTTTGCATTACATGGAACAACGCCAGCGTTCACCGCTTGCTTCAGGCAAAGGCGAGGCAGTTTCAGCACAGTTTTTGCTAGTGTTTTAGTGACAGCACTGTTAGCCAAGCAAGGAGTGAATCATGGATATTTTTCATACTTTGACCACGCAAATGCAGGTCATGAACATGCCTTTATACGCCGTCACCCTGACGGCCGTCCCGCGCGCAGACACGCCCTTGTTATTGATGCTGCACTGGCATGGCTTTCGCAAAACGCAGATCCCGGCACTGCCGCAGTTAAAGCCCACATTACAACCCGTGCCGGGTTCTGCCCTGCAAATCAATGACCGCTGGCGACAGCCGGAAGTGGTCGAAGAGGCCGTACTGGATGCTGCCTGGCAACTGGGCGCTTGGGATGTGCAACGTGAAGAACGTCGCGCTTGCACTTATATCGGCGCTAGCGAACAGGAAGCGCTCGCCTGCAAACAGGCCTTTGGAAAATATGACGAAGAACTTGAAGATGAACTCCTGGTCAGCGAAGCGCCTGACCGTGACGAAATGCTGCAACTGGGTGCCAAAGTGGGTTACATTCGCTGGCAATTTCGCCCGGTCAATGGCGGCTTATGGCAATCAACCGCTGAAGATGACACGCTATTGGAAGATGGCAGAAGAATTCCGCCCTGCCCGATTCGCCCGCTTGCACTAAAAGGAGGCAAGCTGACCAAAACGGCCTATCGTTTGGGGCAGATTAACCGGATTATTTTGTTGAAATAACTGTCTTGAGAGGTGTACTTATCGATTGCATGTTCGATTGGCCGCAGGGCATTCATGCGCTACGGCCTGAACTTAAATACTGGGGATGAGAAACGCATCGAAACCCAGACACTATGGCGTCCACCGCAATCCGATAGAAAGCCATTGGTCCTGCGATTGGCCATTCACCTGCTGGCCAATCGTACCATCCACCTGAAACAGGTTAGGGATGATCGAATAGCGCACGCCGAGCTGGTAAAAAGGGGCTTGCGTGTGATCACCAAAAATCTCGGCAATGCCGCGCAAGCGCTGCCCCATCTGAAACTCGCTGCCCACGCCGAGCGTCGCCTTGTTTTGGGATTGCTGGCGGTCACGTAACATCCCTAGATTCAAATGAATCACCACATCGTCTTGCAGCATTGACCATGATACCGGGATATAAAAATAGGTATTGCCTAGCTGGTTTGGACCGGGCTGGATATCCGGATGCATCACCCGACCGACGGCCAGCCCCCACCCCCATCCATTGCTTTCCAGCGGTTTAAATAAGGTTTTGAACTGTGCCACCCAATCCTCGGTGTGATAGTTATCGGCACGGTCCTCATAGCGACCGCCGCCCAGCGTCACTTCAAAATTCTCGCCGAAATTACATGCCGGCAGTGCCCAGAACTCTTGCCCGCCCTCATATTGCCGGGTCCAGGTTTCCAACTGGCAGGCGTGCGCATTGGTTAACCTGGCATCATCCGTCACCAATGGGCGTGCAGCCTGGCTGACCGCCGGGATCAGTACAAAAAAAAGCGCCCATGTCAGACGCGTCAAAAGCCTATTTTTCCTCATCTCAAACTCAAATTTTTTCACACCGATGTGAATTTTTTGTGAATCACCTGGCGAAATGGACGATTTTTGCAGGTTAAAGTCCTGGTCAACAAACGATTCATATTTGTTTCACTAGCCTATGCCAACATAACAATTTATACTGTTTGTTGCGCTGACTAGGGAGAGCAACTATGGCGAACATTGAGGTGATTGAAACAAGCCCGTATTCGTTTGCAGTCACGGTGCACAGTACACACAGCACCACCCATCAAGTCAGTGTCACACCGCAGTATGCCAAACAACTGACGCCGGAATCCCAAAACATCTCAGCATTAGTGAAAGCCTCATTCGCATTTTTGCTGGACAGAGAATCTAACACCAGTATATTGCGCAGCTTTGACCTTAGCGTGATTGAGCGCTATTTTCCAGAATATCCAAAAACAATCACCCGCTATTTCTAATCCTGCTACACACTTTATAAACCCTGATTATTTACCTGCAACATGCTAGAAATTACCAATGATACTCAACTCGCAGCCATCGACTTGGGCTCCAACAGTTTTCGCCTCGAAATTGGCCGCCTGGTAGACGGGCAGATTCAACGTGTCGACTATTTGAAAGAGGCTGTTCGCCAAGGCGGCGACCTGGATGAAGAGCGCAATCTAAAACCACAAGCATTCGAGCGCGGATTAAAGTGTTTGGCACGTTTTGGCGAGCGTCTCAAAGGGTTTCCTGCCTCACAGGTGCGTGCCGTGGCCACGCAAACTCTGCGCGAAGCCACCAATCGTGACGAATTTATCCGGCAGGCACAAAAGGTGCTCGGATACCCGATAGAAATCATTTCAGGCGTTGAAGAAGCCAGACTGATTTATCAAGGTGTTAGCCGGATGTTGCCTCAATCCAACGAGCGCAGGCTGGTCATTGATATTGGCGGGCGCTCAACAGAATTTATCTTGGGGCAGCACTTCAAGGCCAATACCACCGAGTCATTACGCTTGGGTTCCGTGGGTTGGTCACAAAAATACTTTGCAGATGGTCAACTCAGTGAACGCAATTTTGAACGTGCAGAAATTGCTGCCGAGTCAATTATTGACATGATTACTGATCGCTACATTGGAAGTTGGCAGGTAGCCTATGGCGCGTCTGGCACGGTGGGTGCCGTGGCGGATGTGCTGGCTGGCGCTGGCTTTGCTCCCAACAAGATTGAACGTGCGCAACTGGACTGGCTCAAGCAAGTGCTGATTAAGGCAAAAACAGCTGAACGCGTGAACATGGAAGGTTTAAAAGATGATCGCCGCGCAGTCATCGGTGGCGGCCTGGCGATTCTCACCGCGGTATTTGATACCCTGCAAATAGATACATTAATAGTAGCTAATGGCGCCTTGCGTCATGGTGTGCTTTATGACCTGCTAACAGATGAACATCTCGTAGAGGACTTGCGCAGTGCTTCCATTGAACGGCTGTGCAAACGCTTTGGCGTAGACATGACACACGCGCAAAATGTGAGCAAGATTGCCTTGTTTTTTTATGATGCCATGCAAGCCTGCGCGACCCAGAAACCCTTATTACATTGGGCGGCACTCTGTCACGAAGTGGGTTGGGCAATATCACATACTGACTGCAACAAACATGGCGCTTACATTCTGGACAATACCGAGCTAATGGGGTTTGCACAAAGTGAATTGCACACCATTAGCCTGTTGGTGCTTGGACATCAGGGAAAATTGCGAAAACTGGGCGCAGACTTTGATAATCAAGACTTAGTCTGTCAACTGATGGCACTGCGACTGGCAGTGATTTTTTGCCACTCTCGGCGCTTGCCCGCACTCAAACATATTCAGTTATTGCGCGAAAAACAGCAGTTCAGCATACAACTGCCCGAGCAATGGGCGGCACAACATCCCCAAACGCACTACCTGCTGGAAGAAGAATGCCTGCTGTGGCAGAAACTAGGCTGGCCGCTTGCTGTGAATTACTGAATAACACCATAAAAAAACGGGCTTATCGCCCGTTTTTCGCTTTTACTCTTTCTTCTTCTTGTCTTTTTTCTCGTCCTCTTCACGCAATTTTGCTATTTTTTCACGCCACTCCTGCAACTGTTCATCTTCAATTTCCAGTTGCAAGGCAATGGCTTCATCCTGTGTCAGTTTGTCTTTCATAAACCGCTTGGGTAATTTTCCGTCCATGCGTGACAATACGCGCTCGGCTTCATCACCACTCAACTGTTTCACTCTTTCCAAGTACTCTGGATTGACCTTGTCTTTCATTGCAACTCCCTGTTGATTGACTACTCATCATTTCTTGCTTTGCGCAAAAAATGGTTTAACTGTTTTGCAACACCCAGTCCGTGACCGGATTCCATTGTGCAATATCGATTTCTTTCAGCTGTTGACCAAGCTCAAAGATACTTAATCCTTCTTCGGCGGCTGTGACGTAGATCTGTGAAGCCCGCAACATTGAAAGCACCTCAAACTCGGTTTCAGCCATGTATTCGGCAAGACGCTCTGCCGACTTGGTGCGCGGCGTGACACGCATACCAATCAAGCCTACAAATGTTTTTTGTTTACGTATGGCTTTCTCTTCTGACAGCAATGCCAAAAAATCATCGGCCGCGCCAATATCAAATGCCGAAGGTGCGATCGGCACCAGCACCAGATCTGCCTCGGTCACTGCATCCGAGATCTTTTTATCTTTAATGCCACCCGGCGAATCCACAATAACCCAATCCGCTTTTTGTAACGCAGACTTACTCAAGGCCTCTGCGTTGAACAATGTAAGCGCTGACTCGGGGCGCCTGGATAGCCAAGATGTCGCCGATTGCTGACGGTCGGTATCTTCCAATACCACTTTATGTCCCAATCTGGCCAGATAACAAGCCAGATTGGTTGCGAGCGTGGTTTTACCGCTACCGCCTTTGGTATTTGCCACCAACACCCTGCGCATGGTTTTTAACCTCCGCTGAAAGGACTTGAATTCTGTCATTAATTGCCTGTTCATGACACCATAAAAATATGAATTTTTTATGACAGTTGACGCTCAAATAAAACGGTATAAACTGTTTTGACAATTTAATCAGGAGAAACGAATGTCGAGCAAAGCCGAAAGTGCCGATCGTCCGGCAAACCAGAATACTGGGGCCAATGTCACTAGCCCCAACACTGACAAAGCCCAAACAACCAAGAGTGCCCAAAAGCCCGCAGCCAAAAAACCTGCCACCCACAATGCACTTGTTAAAAAAACTCCGGTTAAACCTGTAGCCAAAGCTGCGCCGGCTACCCCGAAAACAGTGAGCGCCCCCGCAAAACCAGTGGCAACCAAGTCTGCGCCGGCAAGACCTCAGGCTGCAAAAACATTGACAGAAAAATCCAAAACCGAAAAAGTCAAAATGGAGCGTGACAGCTTCACCATGCCTAAAGATGAGTATGCACAAATTGCTACTCTGAAAAAACGCATGGAAACCCTTGGCAAACCGGTCAAAAAGAGTGAACTGTTGCGCGCAGGCTTGAAACTGCTCTCTGATATGAACGATGCCGCGTTGCAAGCCAGCCTGGTTGCGATCCCTGTGATCAAAACCGGTCGCCCCAAGAAAAAGCATTAACATTAAAATAGCAATGCCGGACAATTAAAAGGGTGTGCTTGCAACTGTCTGGTCTTATTGCAAATTTAGGGCACCTCTCATCATTCAAGTTGCTAAGCCAGACGAGGCACGATTAAAAAATTTAGACGCCGCATATCATTGATATGTAAGGAGAATTTTTTTATGAGTAACGAAGTATCGCAACGGAAGTTGAATGATGAGAGGTGCCCTTTAACCCCCCCTATAAGACGCGAACTGGATAGAGCAACACTGGAAGCAGATTGAAACTCGCCTGATGATTAATTCGTAATCAAATTCAGGCCAGCAGATCAGGGGCTTGCACGCTGTAAAGCTTGTAGGCCCCACCTGATTTGGGCAGTCGCAACCACCAGACCGCGCCTTTTTTAATACTAAGCTGCCCCTCTTCAATACCAAGGCAATCTGCAGCTAGCTCGCCTATCCATGGCTGGTGCCCAACCAACATCAGGTTTTGGTAGGGGCTTTGTGCCATCAGTTGCATAATTGGCTGAATCGGACGCTCGGGGGCAATGCGAGGTTCCTCTTGCCAATCATCCCCCCAGTAGGCCGCTGTTTCTAATGTCCGCTGTGCCGGGCTGACCAATACATAAGTACTCTTGGGTAAATATCTTTTTAACCAGCCGGCCATTTGCTTGGCCTGCTTGTGCCCCTTGGCCGTGAGCACACGGTCCATATCCCGCTGCCCATGCTGTAACACTTCGGCCTCGGCGTGCCGCCAAAGAATCAGATTGCGGACCTGACTGCTCATCTTGGTTGGTATTGTTTCAGCAAACTATTCTGGCATCCTTGACGTGACAAAGGCTCTGTAGTGTCTCGCACGGCAGTATACTCACCACGCTCATTCAGTTGCCATGCATCCAGCGTATCCTCCAGATACATCTGCAAACTCTCTTGCAAAATGCGCTGCTGCATGGCTGGATCAGTAATTGGCCAAGCCAGTTCGACGCGACGCGTCATGTTACGACTCATCCAGTCGGCACTGGACAGCCACATCTGCACCTGACCATCCAGCGCAAAATAAAATACGCGGGAATGTTCAAGCAGCCGCCCGACCACTGAACGTACACGAATGCGTCCCTGCAAGGCTGGCAAACTGACCGGTAGAATACAGGCACCACGCACAATCAGATCAATTTCTACGCCAGCAGTGGCCGCTTTAATTAAGGCCTGTACCAGCGGCACATCTGTCAGCGCATTCATTTTGGCAATCACGCGAGCTGGCTTGCCCTGCCTGGCCACGCGTTGAGCTTTTTCCAGTTGCCTGATCATCCCGGTCTGCAAGGTAAACGGCGCCACCAGCAAATGACGCATGACGGGTAACGGTAATTCACTGGTCAGGTGCCTGAATACAGCCTCCATCTCTTTGGTAAGATTGGGGTTAGCGGTCAGCATGCTCCAGTCTGTATACAGGCGCGTGGTTTTCGGGTTGTAGTTGCCGGTAGACAAGTGGCCATAGCGCTGTATCGTTTTGCCCTCGCGACGCATGATCAGCAACATTTTGGCATGCGTTTTCAGTCCAACCACGCCATACACGACCTGCGCACCTACCGATTCCAGTGCTTCCGCCCAGTTGATATTCGCTTCTTCATCAAAGCGGGCTTTGAGCTCGACTACCACCAACACTTCCTTGCCGCGACCCACAGCTTCTTGCAATAGTCGCAGCATGCGCGGATCAGCGCCCGTACGGTAAATCGTCATGCGGATGGCCAGCACCTGATCGTCGAGGACCGCTTCTTCCAGTAACTGAATCACCACATCAAAGCTTTCATAGGGCTGATGCATCAGTAAATCGCGGCCTTGCATTTGTGCAATAATTGACTGGTTCTTTTTGATCTCGCGTGGCCATTGCGGATGAAATGGCACAAACTTCAAATGATCACCCTTGGCCATATCTGGCAATTGAATCAGGCGACCGAGGTTGACGGGGCCATTGACCCGGTACAAGGCGAGCGCAGGCAAATTAAACTGCTTGAGTAAAAAGTCGGCCAGATCGCTATCGCACTCTTGTGTCACCTCCAGTCGCACCGCCTCGCCATATTGGCGGTGCGCAAGTTCTTCGCGCAAGGCCATACGCAGATTGATCACATCATCTTCATCGACATCCAGATCACTGTTACGTGTCACTCTGAACTGCGAGAAATGCAAAATGGTGGCGCCCTCAAACAGCACATCAAGGTTGGCCCGGATAATACTGGTCAGTGAAACAAACCGCTGCTCGCCTTTGCTGAGTGAGGGCGGCAGTTGCACCACACGTGGCACCACGCGGGGCGCTCGCACAATGGCAATACGCTCCTCATCCCCCACCGCAATACGGACAATAAAATTCAATGATTTGTTGGCCACTTGCGGAAAGGGGTGCGATGGATCGAGCGACACCGGCATCAGGAACGGCAACACCTCGCGCTTGAAGTAACTGGCCACCCAGGCCGTCTGTTCTGGCGTCCGGATACTGCCCGATACCAGATGTACGCCTTCTTTGGCCAAGGCAGGCATGAGTGCCTCATTAAACAACTGATACTGCTGCGCAACAAGTGCGTGCGCCATTTGCGCAACCTGCTCGCAGGTATTAGCGGTCACCGGACCGAGGGTGATGCCTTGCTGATGTGCTTCCATCTGTAACGGCATGCGCACTTCAAAAAACTCGTCCAGATTATGCGAAACAATGCACATGAAGCGCAATCGTTCCAGCAAGGGATAGTCCGCGCGCTCTGCCAGAGACAGCACGCGCGCATTAAAACTGAGAATACTGAGATCGCGATCAAGCAAGGCAGGCGTGTTGTTTTTCATGGCAGATATTGTATCCATTGAAACGCCGCCTATTGTGACATTTTTATGAAATTATATGTTTACAATTCCGCGATCTGCATCAAGCGCTTTTCTGCGAAGGCGGTTATAGCCATGCGTGCCTCTGTAGTCATATTAGTCACATGCCTGACCATGAGGCGCGTACGCGGGTTGGCATTGAATAAGGCCTCGTGCTTAATTAAAAATGCCCAGTACAGGGTGGTGAACGGGCAGGCACGCTCTCCGGTTTTAACTGTGGGGTTATAACGACAGCCTTCACAGTAATTGCTCATGCGCTGAATATATGCACCGCTGGCGACATAAGGCTTGCTGGTGAAACGCCCGCCATTGGCATACAGCGCCATCCCCGCCACATTTGGCAACTCCACCCATTCGACTGCATCGACATACACCGCCAAATACCAGTCTGCCACTTGTTGCGGTGACAGTTCTGCCAGCGTGGCAAATAATCCGGTCACCATCAGGCGCTGAATATGGTGGGCATAGCCGGTTTGCAAAGTCTGGCCTATGGTCTGTGCCAGACACTGCATGCCGGTTTTTCCGGTCCAGAACCAGGCAGGCAACGCCCGTGTATGTGCAAAAAAATTAGCGCTTTTCATCGCAGGCATATCCAGCCAGTACATACCCCGAATAAACTCGCGCCAGCCCAGAATCTGCCGGATAAAGCCTTCGGCACTGGCCAGCGGCACCTCGCCATTCCGGTAAGCTTGCTCGGCAGCGGCAATCACTTCACGCGGATTGAGCAGCTTCAAATTCAAAGCAGAAGCCAGCAAAGAATGCCATAAGGTGGGCTCGTTTTGCCACATGGCATCTTGATAGGGGCCAAATACCGGTAATTTGTATTGTATAAACTGCGCCAGCAACTGCAAAGCGTGCACACGGGTCACTGGCCAGCCAAAGTTGTCCAGCACCCCGGGATGATCTGCAAAACGGGTGGCCACCTGCGCCATCACAGTCTGCGTGATGCTATCTGGCAAAAAATCCAGGGGTGCGGTCAGTCCTTGCGGGCCATGTTTATCAATGGATTGTCGATTTTCCTGATCATAATTCCAGTCCCCGCCTACCGGCGCATCGCCTTGCATCAGAATGCCATACTGGCGACGCATGTGGCGGTAAAAAAACTCCATACGCAATGAAGACTGCTTTTTAGTATAGTTGGCGGCCCATTGCTGAAACTGTGCGGTGCTGCACATAAAATGGGTGTCGGGCCGAATATCCAGTGTGCACTGGCACTGTTCCGCCACTGTCAGCAAAGCCTGTTTCACTCGCCAGTCACCGGGTTCGCATACCACGAGTGACTGTGGCTGATGCCGCGCAATCATGGCTATCCAGACAGAGGTCAGGTCTGGATAGCCATGCGACTCTAGCCTGAAATAGGTAAGAGGCAGATGCAGTGTGTCCAGTTGCGCAGCAAAATGCCGCATGGCCGAGAGGAATAAAGTAATACGCTGCGGATGTGACCAGACATGGGTCGACTCCTCCATCACCTCGGCCATGACAATATGGTCTTGTGCAGGATCTATGTCGGCAAGTGCAGGATTATCAAGGCTCAGCTGATCACCCAGAATGACGATGAGCCTAGGCATGGGAGTCCTCTGTTTTTGCAGCGCGGCGACAACGCTCAGAGCAATATTTAACGTGTTCCCAATCGCGGGCCCAGGCCTTGCGCCAAGCCATCGGCCTGCCACAGACCACACAGGGTTTACTTGGAAGCGTGCTTTTATTACCTTTGAAAGCCGAAGTCATGCCCAAGTGACTGGGGCCGGTCGCGAAGGTTCCTTTGGTGTATTTTTTTGCTGATGACACTGCTCGGCAATGCGACAGATTTCGACAAAGTCCTCGGCCACCAGGGCTGCGCGGCCGATCAAACCGCCATCAATATCCGGCATGCTCAGCAGACTCTGCGCATTGGCGGGCGACATGCTGCCACCGTACAGAATACGCACCTGCTGGGCAAATTCCGGGTCCCGTTCGCTCACCATGTAGCGGATAAATGCATGCATGCGCTGCGCCTGCTCAGGGGTCGCATGTTCACCGGTGCCAATGGCCCATACTGGTTCATAGGCGATGACCATATTAAACTTTTTGGCCAAGGCAAAGGCTTCATCGTCCAAGCCATACACCACATTCAACATCTGGTTTTTGACGATCATCTCAGCCATGCCGCCATCCCGCTCATCCAGCGTTTCGCCGACACAAAAAATCGGTGTCAAGCCAGCATGCAGGGCATGCAGCAAACGTTTGCTGGCGATCTGGTTGCTTTCCAGCTTGAGCGCACGCCGTTCGGAGTGCCCCACAATGGTATACGTGCAGCCAAACTCTGCCACCATTTTGGCCGAAATGCAGGAGGTGTAAGCGCCTTCGGTAAACTGACTGACATTTTGCGCCCCCCAGGCAATGGGCGAGTCTTGCAACAATTGCTGCGCCTGAAACAAATAAACATAAGGCAGGCAAACCGCTGCATCGACCCAATTTAAACCATGGAGATCCTGCTTGAGCTGATTGATCAAACTCTGGTTATTAAGCAAACTGCCATGCAGCTTCCAGTTTCCAACAACTAATTTTTTTCGCATGATGACTACCCTCTTGTACCATGCCCCCTGAAGATTGAATATGGCTTAAATATGCGCTAATTAAGTAAACCAAGTGTAAGTAGACCCTGGTTAAGTAGTCCTTAGTAAAGCGCTGCCATTTTTTCTAGTGAAATCACTTTCATTTTTCCGGCCTGTCCGGCACTGCCAAACGCTTCAAAACGCTCTTTGCATAATTGCTGCGCGGCAGTGGTTGCCTCTTTAAAATACTTGCGTGGATCAAATTCACCCGGATGCTGATACATGTAAGCACGAATCGCCGCAGTCATCGCCAGCCGGATATCGGTATCAATATTCACCTTGCGCACGCCGTTTTTAATCCCTTCTACAATTTGCGACACCGGGACGCCGTAGGTTTCTTTAATGTCGCCGCCATATTCACGAATTTGTTCGAGCAGTGCCTGCGGCACGCTGGATGAGCCATGCATCACCAGGTGAGTATTAGGGATTTTGGCATGAATCTCGCGAATGCGCTTGATCGACAATGTATCGGCAGACGGCGGCCGCGTAAATTTGTAAGCGCCATGACTGGTACCAATCGCAATCGCCAGCGCATCGACTTTGGTTGCCTCGACAAAGGCAGCTGCTTCATCCGGGTCGGTCAACAGTTGAGATTCATCCAGCTTGCCTTCGGCGCCGACACCATCTTCTTCCCCCGCCATACCGGTTTCCAGCGAACCTAACACACCCAGTTCACCTTCTACCGAGACACCCACCGCATGGGCAAACTCCACTACACGGCGAGTCACCTCCATGTTGTACTCATAGCTGGCAGGTGTTTTACCATCTTCGTGCAAGGAGCCATCCATCATGACACTGGAAAATCCGCTCCTAATCGCCATCTGGCAGACTTTGGGCGAAGCCCCGTGGTCCTGATGCATGCAGATGGGGATATGCGGATATTGCTCAATCGCAGCTTCCACCATCTTGCGCAAGAAGGATTCGCCGGCATAGCCGCGTGCGCCTGCTGATGCCTGCAAAATCACCGGACTGTCCACCTCGTTGGCGGCCTTCATGATAGAGAGGATTTGCTCCATATTGTTGATATTAAAAGCAGGCAACCCGTAGTCATACTCGGCGGCGTGGTCCAGCAATTGTCGCAATGAAATCAATGCCATTTTGAACTCCTGTAGTGCACTGCAATTAAGCCTGGCGATGGTATTCGCGCAAGCGTTCAATTTCGTTTTTTGCCCCCAGCAACACTGGCACGCGCTGATGGCACTGCTCGGGTTGCAGCGATAATACATCCTGCTCGCCATTGATACTGCCGCCCCCTGCTTGTGTGACCAGCAAACTCATGGGGTTAGCTTCATAAAGCAATCTTAAGCGCCCGGCCCTGACAGGTTGCTTACAATCACGCGGATACAAAAAAACCCCGCCGCGGCTCAGTATACGGTGCACATCCATCACCATGCTGGCGCACCAGCGCATATTAAAGTCACGGCCCCGCGGCCCGTCCACCCCCTGCAAGCACTCATCCACATAGCGCTGCATGGCCGGTTGCCAGTAGCGCTGATTACTGGCGTTAATTGCAAATTCCGAGGTATCTGCGGCAATCTGCACATCGGACTGAGTCAGTACAAAGTCACCACTTTCAGACGCCAGCGTAAATACCTGTGTCCCTTTGCCTACAGTCAACACCAGCAAGGTAGCGGGCCCATACATCAAATACATGGCTGCTAACTGCGCACTACCCGGCTGTAAAAATGCGGCATCATCACCAGACGCACCAAGGTTGGGCAATACTGAAAAAATACTACCCACCACACCATTGATGGCAAGATTGGAGGAACCATCCAGCGGATCCATACTCACCAGAAATGGTGCATCGGCGGCATCCAGCCAAACCGGCAGATCTACCTCTTCAGACAACACACCAGCTACCACTCCTGAAAGCACCATCTGTGCCAATGCCAACTCATGGCTAAGGATATCCACCTGCATCTGGGTTTCACCCTGCACATTGGTGCTGTGCATTTTTTCAGTCACTCCCTTCAAAGCGCCCTGTGCTATCAAGGTGGCGATCGCCTTGCCAGCCTCGGCCAGACAGAGGCACAGGCTCGCCAAGGCTTGTGGGCTGCCGGCCTGACTCAGATACTCATTCAGCTTCATGGACATGTTCTCTTTACTCTTTACAGGTTGGTGGGCTCACTTTAGGCAAAGTTCACCTCGGCGTATATTAATATATTATTGCCAGACAATTAAGATTTGCTTAACAATTGGATTTAAATTAAGATTTTCTTATGAAAAACCTTACTTTACGACAAATGCGTATCTTCATTACGGCGGCGCAACTGCTGAGCTTTAGCCGCGCAGCAGAAACCTTGCATATCACGACCCCCGCAGTGTCACAGCAAATCCGCGAAATGGAAATTGACTTGAGCTGCGCATTGTTTAACCGTGAAAAACGTAGCGTTAGCCTCACCACGGCTGGCGAACACTTTTTGGGCTACGCACTCAAGGTCATGGCAACGCTGGAACAAGCACAGCAGGCCTTGCAGCAATTGCAAGGGGTCTACAGTGGCAGTCTCACCATCGGTCTGGTCAGTACCACCCGTTATTTCTTTCCCACTGTACTGGCTGCATTTCAAAAAGAGCACCCGCAGGTGCAACTCAAGGTGGATGTCAAAAATCGCGCGCAACTCATAGACCAATTACACTCAGGCGAGATTGATCTGGCCATTATGGGTAAACCGCCAACTGGCCTACTCAATCAGGCGCAGTGCTTTGCAGCGCACCCGCATGTATTTATTGTGCCTGCCCATCACCCATTGGCTGCGCAAAAACGGTTAGCACCCGAGGCACTCAACCAGTACGAAATCATCACGCGTGAACAAGGTTCTGGCACTCGCTATATCATGGAAATGTTTTTTAACCGTCACCACCTGAACCCCAAAGTGCGTATAGAAATCTCAGGAAACGAGACCATTAAACAAGCGGTGATTGCCGATCTCGGCATTTCACTGGTGTCTGCCCATACCATTAGTCAGGAACTGAAAAATGGACAGCTAAGTGTAGTGGATATTGTCGACACGCCAATCTTGCGCGACTGGTATGTGGTCATGCCGCAAAAACGCGCGTTGAGCAAAGCGGCTGAAGCCTTTCAGCACTTTATGATGGCGCAGGCTGAAGCTCTGTTTGCGCAGATTTTTCCCGAGCATAACACGCCTTAACGCGTGACTATCACGTGTATGGCCTGCTGGGCGGCAACAAATCCGGCGGTGGCAGTGACGCAAATACTGGAGCCATACCCAGCGCAATGCAAACCGCTCAGTCCGGCGTGGCTGTCACACACCTCCTGCGGCTTTTCCACAGGCTCGTCTGAAAATACAGCAGTGATGCCAAACTTGGCAGATTTTTTGTTATCAGAGGCTTTGGGGAAGCCATGGTCGCGACGCAACTGGTTGCGAATTTTTGCCAGCATGCGATCACCCTGTACATGCGCCAGATCGGCCAATTTCAAACGTGTCGCATCTAGCTTGCCACCGGCACTACCCACCATCACCAGCGGCATATCATGCTGTTTACACCAGGCTGCCAAAGCCGTTTTAGCTTTTGTATCGTCCATGCAATCCACTACCATGTCTGGTTTTTCTTGCAGCACGGTGACCAGATTATCAGGCGTCACAAAGTCCTCAACTTCTACCACCTTGCATACTGGATTAATGCCGGCAATGCGCTCACGCATGGCAGTGACTTTAGCCTTACCCAGAGTCTCTTCCAAGGCATGAATCTGGCGGTTCATGTTAGATTCGGCAATATTATCCAGGTCAACCAGCGTGAGTTTACCCACCGCATTGCGCGCCAGCGCTTCTACTGTCCACGCACCCACACCGCCGATACCAATCACCAGCACATGCGCGGCCTGTAAACGCTGCAAGCCTTGCTCGCCATACAAGCGCTGGACGCCAGAAAAGCGGCGCGCTACATCTAACTCTATTGTCATGCCCTGAATATATCAAAAATTCAATCTTGGAACTATGTCTCTTTTAGCCTTTTGGCTGGCTGGACATCGCCAGAGCAATGTAAAAAGTTATCGCCTGGCTTGACGTTTTCGAGACCAAATAACTAATCCAGTCACAGAGAGCATACTGACGACAATACCCATCACGCTGATGAACATTTTGAAGGGTATCCCCCAGCAATCAGCCATATGCAATGTTCTCATCCAGGTTGTAAAAGTATCGCCACTGGTTTTGCCAAGCGGAATGTATACATCCACGATTTCACCTGTATCGGCATGGATAAATAGGCGGGTATTGCCGCGACTTGAGCGGATATCCCGGTTGCTGACAAAGCGATATTGATAGACGCTCAGTTTTGGCAGGTAACTCATGCCAAAGGGTTGAACCTGTCGTAGATGTAGAGGGTTAGAGGCATTCAAGTAAGTCGTAGCGGCTGACCTGGCATCTGCATAACTCAATTGCGGATGATAGTTGGGTTGCAACTGCCGAATCAGCGCCGGACGTATCTTCTGTGTTTCAAACAGTAAGTGCATCACCGGCTGATAGACCTCTCTATTCAGATTAAAAGCTACACTGCTCCAGGCCAAGACAAACAGCATTGCCCACGTCCAGAGCCCCAGAGCGCGGTGCAGATCAAAATTCAGTTTATAGCGGTTGGTTGAGTAAATACGGAGCTTCCAGGCAGGTAACCAGCGTTTCAGCCAGATAAAAAACTGGCTTACCTTGTTTTTTTTCGGCGATGGCTGCCGGGTCTTTCGAGGAAAAGTCAGGCAAGCACCGATAAAGCAATCAATGGTCCATAAAAGTCCGATCACGCCCATTAAATATGCACCCACTTGGCCTAAAGCCAACTGGGAGTGCAGCTTGAGCATAAATGGAACCAGGTTTTCTACACCATCGCTGATGTTCCCCGACATCCGCCTTCCTTGAGTGTTGCCTGTGTAAGGGTTAACGAACAACTCGTCATACGCCAGTTGGTAAGGTGCACCTGTGCTGGGATTGATGGCTGGCGTGATGGAAAAGCGAATCGCCTGTCCTTCTGCGGGCCGCAAAGGCACCCACTGAATTTGAATCTCGGGGTATGTCGCCAATAATCGCTCTCGCAGGACGAGGGGATCTATCACTTGACGACGCTTATCACCATCTGACACCTCGTATAGCTGCGGATTCATCATCTGATCCAGAGGATCATAAAACGCAATCACAGCGCCTGTGACACCAGCCACAACCAAAAAGAGTGCTATCGTTAAACCTGCATACCGATGCAGGCGGACACCATAGTGACGAATATTCATTAGCATCAAAAAACCCAAAACCGACCAGCGCGTTGCCTGAACGCAAGACCAAGGCGACTACTTAAGCATGGATGGACGACTAGCTACAGCGTCCATCCATTGAATGACACCTTCTGCGCTAAAATTGCATGGAGGCAGAGGCAAACACTGACCGAGGGATGCCTGGATGGGCAATATTCGCATCACTTGCCCGCGCAATATAATCTTCATTGAAGAGATTTTTGATATTCAGGCTTGCTCTCACATTCTGCCAGCGATACCACAGACTGAAATCAGCCACTGTATAGGCGTCCAGTTTAATGTTGGTGTCATACTGAGCTGTGCTCTCGCCCACATAGCGTGCGCCAATGCCCATTCCCAAGCCAGAAAAACGACCGCCAGTGAAAAAATCATAGCTAAGCCAGATTCTTGAAACATGTGGGGAGACACCGCCTAAAGGATTACCCACCTGGTTAGGATCTCCTTTGTTTTCCAGCACTTCGGTGTCTGTGTAAGCGTAACTTGCAATGAGCTTAAGCTGATCTGTCAGTTGACCACTGGTATCCAACTCCACCCCGCGACTGCGCTGCTTGATCCCCGGAAAATAAGCATTTTGGCCGGTCGCATTGAATAAAGCCTGGTTAAATACTGCCACATTCTTCTTTTCAATATCGTAAACAGCAACCGTAGTCAGGAGCCTTTGGTTTAGAAAAGCACTCTTCAGGCCGACTTCGTATTGCCTGCCCGTGGTTGGGTCCAGCGGATTGCCTGCGGCATCAATTGTAGTCGGCGTCTGGGGACGGAAAGACTGACTGGCACTGAGGTAAATAGAATGATCTTCAGTCAGCATGAACAACGCACCCGCCCGGCTAGTAAAAGCTTGGTCCTTCACTTTTTGCGTAGCCACGCTGCCATCCCTGCCAGAAGTGACGACATCGTCAAACCGGCCACCCAACAAGAGTTTTAACCTGCCATCCTCAAGTAGCGACAACTGATCCTGAAAGTACAGGCTGGCCCATTTGGTTTTGGCATATTCATCACTGAGTGTCTGGTTTGCTGGGGGCACATAATTCACTACCGGGTCATTGGAAATAGCCACATTTGGCGCATTGGCACGGAAGCGGTGCCAATCGGTTTCCTGTTCAATCAACTCGGTGCCCAAGACAAACACATGATCAATGGCGCCGGTCTTAAACTTGGCTGTCCCATCAAGCACAAACTGGACTTCGTCATCGACCCTGTCTTCATTCTGGTAGCGCATCTGTAAGTTGTTACCCTGGATGCCACGTGAGCGCAGTGACTCGTTCTTGTTATTAGCGCGATGGTATTGCAACTGGTTACGGATACTCCACATCGAGTTAAAAATATGGGAAAACCGATATCCGGCGTAATAGTCCTCATTGCTCCGACCATCCAGATCACTCTCCAGGAACGTCGTACTTCTGGACACCCTGGATTTGCCGTTCGTGAATAGCGGGATGCCTGTGTCGTAAGGCTGCTTTTCTTTCAGGTAAGAAAAATCAACCAGCAATTCGGTCTGCTCACTCGGCTTCCAAAGCAAGCTGGGGGCCACGACGAGGCGTTCAAGGTCCATTGCATCGCGGAAAGAGTTGCTGTCCGTATGTGCCACATTCACGCGGTAAAGCAGTGTGCCATCATTGTTTAAGGCACCGGTAGAATCTGCTGTGGTGCGACGGAAATCATAACTACCGAATTGTTGCTCAACCTTATGGCTGGCATCCGCTTGCGGACGTTTAGTGACATAGTTGACGATCCCACCCGGCTCTAGTGCCCCATACATAATCGAAGCTGGCCCTTTGAGCACCTCAACACGCTCCACATTTACCAAATCGACGGCACCGGCATTGGTGGCACGCAATCCATTACGCATCAGGTTAGGCGATTCGAAACCACGAATGATAGGCAGGACTTCTGTTTGTGCATTCAGGGTATTCCCGGCCTGCTGCACGCCGCTGACATTTTCGTAAACATCTTTCATGTTTAAAGAGATCTGGTCATCCATCACCTCACGCGTGACCACTTGCACCGACACTGGCGTTTCGAGAATGCTGCTGTCAGTTTTAGTCCCGGTGGCACTTTGTCTGGCAAGGTATCCCTGCACAGGGCTCCAAGCGGTTTCAGTGTCTACTTTTGCACTGACATTTACCTCGGGCAGGTTTTGTGCCTCTTTTGAGTCAGCGCCTACCGTGATGGCTTTCTTTTGCAGCTTAAATACGCCTTGAGCGGTTTCAACTGCTTCCAGACCGGTGCCATTCAGAAGCGCATCCAGCGCCTGGCGTGTGGTGTAAGTGCCGTTAATTGCCGGGCTGGTCACGCCATCGGCCAATGCAGGCGGCTGGCTGACACTCACCCCGGCCACAGCCGCAAATTCGTTAAGCGATTGTGCGAGGGGGCCTGCCTTGATTCGATAAGTACTTGTGACCGTTTGCTCAGCGGCCTGCACATCTGAAAATGGCAGGATGATTGTTTGACTTGTTGCCATCAATAACAGCGCTGTGTGTACCACTTGACGCAAGTGTTGGCCTTGCTTTTTCTGCATGAATTTCCCTTTTTAAATGTCACTGACGTGAGAATTTCTCCTCTTTAATGACATGACACGCCAGGATTAAAAAAAGGGACAAAAAAATGAATAATTTTTCTAGCGCTTATAGGTTCAAGACTTTATCGCACTTAACATCACCCAGTAGCTGGTGTGATAATCGACCTTCACAGGCAAGAGCGTGGGCAAACTTGAAAGTAATGCTTGTGTATCATGAAGCTGGAATGCGCCTGATATCTTGAGATCGGCGACCTCTGGCGAACAACGAATCATGCCAGTGCGATAACGCGCCAATTCGCTGGCAAAATCTGCCAGGCGCATATCGCGCACTACCAGCAGGCCACGCACCCAACTGTCCAAATTAGCACTTATTGGCAATACCTTGCCAATGGCGTGTTGATCAAATATGGCTTCTTGATTGGCCAGTATCACGGATTGTTGATGATCTTTCGTAGTGATTTTTACCGAACCCTCTATAACAGCCAGTGTGGCATGCTGGTCCATGTATTTCACCAGAAATCGGGTACCCAGCGGTTGCAGACGCCCAAAACGAGTGCTGACAAGCATGGGCCGGTTAAGGGGATCCAACTTTCCGGTTTGAATTAACACTTCGCCCGCTTCAACTTCAATGAGGCGCAGATCCTCAGTCAATTTGGTATTGATCGCCGATGCGGTATTGAGGTGGATCTCGGTGCCCTCGTCCAGCGTGATTCTTTGTTGCTCCCCTATGTCGGTCGAGTACTCAGTAAAATAGCGTCGCGCAGCCTCACTTTGCGAGGCCTCCCAACTCACACCACTCACAGCCATCAATACTGCCAGTGTTTTAATGGCCCGTCGGCGACCGGATTGCTCATTTGATCGTAACGTGGTGTAGGCTAGGCCTTTGGGCAAGGCCTGTAATTTTTGACTCACAGCAACCGCGCGTTGCCATGCATATTCATGCGATGGATCAGCATCCCGCCAGGCCTGGCAGGCAAATTGATCTGTTTGTGAGACAGAGGGTACTTGCAGCCTGAAATACCATTCTGCGGCCTGCAAGGCAGTTTTTTCAGAAACCTTCATGGCATTAACAAAATACATTTTGCCATGGCTTGCACCATATAGCGTTTTACAGAGCGCTCACTGACTTTTAACTGCATTGCGATCTGCGCATAGGTCAGCCCATCAAGCTGGGAGAGTAGAAAAGCATCCCTGACTTTAGAGGGTAGTTGGTCTAACAGGCTATCAATTTGCTGCAAGGTTTCCAGGATCAATTGTTGATGTTCTAGTGAAGGCGTAGCTGTCATTGGGAACTGAGCCAGTGAATCCAGATAGGCTTTTTCTAATACACGCCTGCGATACAAATTCGCAACTAAGCGCTTAGCCACAACAGTAAGGTAAGCACGGGGCTCATTGATCGCATCACACACCACATCTTCATTTGTGGATGTATGGATAATGCGAATAAAAGTATCTTGCGCGATATCTGCAGCATCTGCTGAATCGCCCAATTTCCGGTTCAACCAATTGAAAAGCCAGCGGTGATGATCAAGATAAAGGTGATGAACAATATTTTTCGACATACTGAAGAGGCATGAAACTAAATTCAACCGGATTGATAAATAAGAACCATTATCATATAGGTGAATTTTAGCGTCAATGTCTACATGCCATGTCAACCTTTAGAAGTCAGCCGCGAGACAATCATGGATTCACTACAGCATATCTCTAAAGACATTCAATCTTGTTGCATTTCGAGTATGACATAAGCAAGCGCCAGGTTTTTTTCATCACTGATGCTGATATGTGACTGGTGAATATGGTGCTGTTTGAGAAAGGCCTGCAACGTGGCCGAAAGCTGTAACAAAGGACGACCAAGGGCATCATGCGTGACTGCGATATTTTGAAAACTGACCTCACCGCGTATCCCGGTCCCAATCGCTTTGGCAAAAGCCTCTTTGGCGGCAAATCGCTTGGCCAGGAAGCGCGCCTTGAGCTGGCTGGACTGGAAGTCCGGCCACTCCGACTCAGCCAGAATGCGCTTGGCAAAAGCCTCGCCGAACTGGTCGAGTGAAGACTGAATCCGTTCGACTTCTACAATATCGGTACCGATGCCAAATATCATCTTTATATTTCCTATGTATCTACTTGTTCTTGAGTATTTACATAATCGCAACGTATGCAAGACTTAACCGTAAACCTGCGTTTACTCACTATCTTGGCAAAAATCAGGCCCACCAAACCAATAGCACCCAACAAGACGTATACACTAAACTTTCCATACCGATAACCATCTTCTAAGAAAAGCTTAAGTAGATAAACTATTGCAATAGTTGGTATCAATGCAAGAAGTACCTGAAACCAGTTCAGTGTCATTTTTTTTGTAATGAACAAAGCATTGCCACAAAGTGGGCAACCTTCTTCTACATTCATCGTGGTGAAAACTCTTTCATCAGCGCTTTCATTTCCCGCACAGCATGATCCCAGCCAACAAACAGAGCATGTGCCACGATCGCATGGCCGATATTAAGCTCTTCAAACCCCGACAAGCGGGCAATGTGATGCACATTATGATAGTGTAAGCCATGTCCGGCATTCACGACCAGCCCGGCGGCTTTGGCATGCTGCAGCGCGGCTTCAATTCTTTCCAACTCTTCAAGCTGCGCCTTCTCCGTTTCGGCATCGGCAAAAGTGCCAGTATGTAGCTCAATCACCGGCGCCCCCATTTTAACTGCGGCATCAATTTGCGCTAAATCCGGCGCAATAAACAGGGATACACGGATCCCCTGTGCGGACAGTTTTTTCACCGCATGCTCCACCTTGGCGTAATGGGTGAGCACATCCAGGCCGCCTTCGGTAGTACGCTCTTCGCGACGCTCAGGCACCAGGCAGACATCTTGCGGATTGACCTGAATGGCAATGTCGATCATTTCGCTGGTCACCGCACATTCGAGGTTCATTTTGGTTTGCAGCAAGGGACGCAGCGCGAAAATATCGGCATCCTGCATGTGGCGGCGGTCTTCACGCAAATGCAGGGTAATACTGTCTGCACCAGACTGTTCGGC
The DNA here is from genome assembly GCF_030769565.1 of Methylophilus aquaticus. Classification (GTDB taxonomy): domain Bacteria; phylum Pseudomonadota; class Gammaproteobacteria; order Burkholderiales; family Methylophilaceae; genus Methylophilus; species Methylophilus aquaticus. The sequence continues at coordinate 40,831 of NZ_JAVCAP010000019.1, forward strand.
ACGCAGTGCTGCCTGCACCACGCTGGGGTATTTGGTGCCACGCGCCTGACGGATAGTGGCAACGTGATCGATATTGACGCCTAGTTTTAACATGGTTAGATTCTCAGTTTTTTTATCAATTGCAGCAATTCGAATTTTAAACTTTTTTGGGCACGGGATGAGCACATCATCGCCAGACACTCATGAAAACGATTGATAACATATAACACTATTTGTTTGCAGGCTACATCAGAAGCCTTGCAAATCCACCAGCAACTGGCGCGTATGTAACGGCTTTTCACCGAGATAGTGTTGCAGCAAGTAACGCATCAGCTGCTTGCTTTGCGCTTGCGTGACCACATTACTGTAATCACCTCGCGCCATGTCCAGCAAAGTACTACCTTGCATCAAGACGCCATGCCTGGTGGCTGAAGGTGCACATGCACCATAGTCTGCTTCAAAACGATAGGACTCATTGGCATGAATCACTTCGCCATGCTCATCGTAGGTGAGTGGCACTGCGTAACCAAGTTCCTGTAACATTTTCAACTCAAAGCGCCGCATGATTTGCGCCAATTGTTGCGAGTCTGGCATTTGTTGTAAGGTAGAAAGCGTTTGTACAGTTTGCGCATAATACTCAAACAGTTGGGCATGGGCGTCGTCGCGGGGAAGTAGCCGTAACAGCAGTTCGTTCATGTAAAAACCGCACATCAGCGCATCCCCCCTGAGCAAGGTGAGGCCTGTCATCCACTCAAGATCATGCAGGGTTTTGAGTTCATTTTTACCTGACCAGGTGCCGGCCAATTGCTGAAACGATTGCAGCATGCCGCGCATGGCTGAGAGTGGCCTGCGCGCCCCTTTGGCGACAGCGGCAATACGGCCAAACTCCTGGCTGAACATCTCCACCACCAAGCTGGTTTCTTTAAAAGGGTAGGTGTGCAGAATAAAGACCGGCTGCTGCGATTGTTTGTGAGACCCGGAATCTGGCTTGCTCACTGCCATGCTGCTGACTTGCGTTTAAACTAGAAGCCCAGGCTCTTCAAGGCGCGCTCATCGTCAGCCCAGCCACCTTTAACCTTGACCCAGGTTTCGAGATAGACTTTGGATCCAAACAGCTTTTCCATGTCTTGTCGCGCTTCGGTAGAGATTTGCTTGAGCTTTTCGCCACCTTTGCCAATAATCATCGGCTTCTGGCTGTCTTTATCGACAATAATGACGGCAAAAATCCGGCGCAGTTTTTTCACGGTTTCAAACTTTTCAATTTCGACCGTCATTGAATAAGGCAACTCATCGCCAACCAGCCTGAATATTTTTTCACGAATCAGCTCTGCTGCCAAAAAGCGCTCGTTTTTATCGGTGAGTTCATCTTCGCCATACATGGCGGGCTGCTCTGGCAAGTGCTCGCGCACAGCCTCCAATAGCTCGTCCAGGTGCTGGTTCTTTTTGGCACTGACTGGAATAATCCCGGCAAAATCAAACAGCAGGTCAAAGTCCTGAATTAATGGCAACAGGTTACCTTTGTCTCCCATCAGGTCGGCTTTGTTCACCACCAGCAACACCGGCTTGTTTTTTGGCAACAACTTGAGTACCAGTTCATCCGCTTCGCCAAGCTTCATCGGCTCGATCACAAACAGTACAACATCGACCTCTGTGAGTACTTGTGTGACTGTTTTATTCAGTGTTTTGTTTAGAGCATTGATGTGTTTTTGCTGAAAACCGGGCGTGTCTACAAACAAAAACTGAGTATCTTCAGTGGTGTGTATGCCGAGCAAACGGTGCCGCGTGGTTTGCGCTTTACGCGAAGTGATCGCCAATTTCATACCTAGAATATGGTTTAACAATGTAGATTTTCCGACATTGGGACGGCCAACGATGGCCACGGTTCCGCATCTAAATACTTCTGCGGCAGAGGTATGTTCTGTCATGATTGAATTTTTTCCATGGCGAGTTTTGCCGCCTGTTGTTCGGCCACCCGACGGCTGGTGCCGACCCCGGTGGTGGTCATTTTTAACTTGTGCAAGGTGCATCTGACAGTAAAGCTTTGCGCATGCGCCTCGCCCTCTATCGACACTACTTCATATTCCGGCAGTTCCATTTTTTTACTTTGCAAATACTCTTGCAATTGTGATTTGGCATCTTTATCAATGACCTTGGGATCAATGATGGTAAGTTTTTCGGCATAGAGCAAAGTTACCACTTGTTCAGCTGCGAAAAATCCGCCATCGAGATACACGGCACCGACAATCGCTTCCAATGCATCGGCCAGGATAGAAGGGCGCCGCCAACCAGCACTTTTCAACTCCCCTTCGCCCAGCTTGAGCGCATCTCCCAAATGCAAGGTCGAAGCTATTTCAGCCAAACTCGATTCTTTGACCAGTTTGGCACGCAAACGGCTCAAGTCACCCTCTGGCAAATCTGGAAAGCGTTTAAACAGTTGATGGGCAATAATAAAGTTCAACACACTGTCACCCAAAAACTCCAGGCGTTCATTGTTGGCAGCCGAAAAACTGCGGTGTGTCAGTGCTTGTTGCAGTAGTTGAGGCTGCGTAAAGGTGTAACTGATGCGTGTTTGTAAAACCGGAAGTGCGTTCATGTCGGCAGACACTACTCCTCACTGGTCGCATTAAAGTCTATGACCAGGCCAATGGTGTCTGTCAGCGGAATTTTTTTCTGATACTGCACCGCTACCCCGCCGCTACCAATCACAAGATCACGGCCCTTGATGTCATTGATCATTTCCACATGCATCTGGTGATCAAAGGCTTCACGACGTTGCGCATCAGATTGTAGCAAAGGGTCGTTGGCAATACGCTTGACTGTGCTCTGGATAGTGTAAAACTCAATATAAGAAGGCAACGCCTTGAGAGCTACGCCACCCAGAATACCAAACGCTGTCAGAACTAATAATATACCAAGCAGCCCGATACCTGATTGTGATCGAATGTTGCCAGTGTTCTGTTTCATAAGCACATATCCTTAAGCAAGAAGACCCGTATCATCCATCAGCACAACGCTGTGATTACCCTATACTTTGCCCGATACGGTGCCATTGGTCAAAGTTAAACCAGATAAAAAAGGCCCGACCAACCAAATATTGTTCAGAGACAAATCCCCACACCCGGCTATCCGAACTGTTATCCCGATTGTCACCCATGGCAAAATACTGGCCCTCAGGCACTGTAATCGTCTCGCCTTGCATCAGGCGGTCACCCGGACTACCTGGCGCATATTGATTCATGATGTCGTGCACCAACACCTCGTGTTTAACTGCGCCCAGTTGCTCGCTCAGACGCGAGGCGGTCACATCGACGGCACGGGCATCACCGGTTTCGTCATTCACGTTTAATGCATATTGATACGGTTTGATAAAGTCCAGGCTGACCACTTGTCCATTGATCGTCAATTGCTTGTCATGGTATTCAATTTTGTCACCAGGCAAGCCAACTACGCGCTTGATATAGTCGATGGAAGGGTCTGGCGGATAATGAAATACAAAGACATCGCCGCGTTGCGGCTGGCCAATCGGATAAAACACCTTATTGAGAATAGGCACACGCAGACCATAAGTAAACTTGTTGACCAGAATATAGTCACCAGCCAGCAGGGTTGGCATCATCGAGCCTGACGGAATTTTAAACGGTTCAACGATAAAAGAGCGCACCGTAAACACCAGCAAAATCACCGGGAAGAAACTTTTGCTGTATTCGACATACCATGGATCTGCCACTTCACCCAAGGCAGAGGCCTGACGCTTTTTACGCAAGACCACAATATCCAGCAACCAAATGGCACCAGACACCAGCAAAATCACCAACATAAACATTGCAAAATACATACTGACTTCCTGTAATGGACTTTACGGGAACACCCGATTTATTTATCTTCTACACGCAGAATGGCAAGGAAGGCTTCTTGCGGAATTTCCACGTTCCCCACCTGCTTCATACGCTTTTTACCTTCTTTTTGTTTTTCCAGCAACTTGCGTTTACGCGTAATATCGCCACCATAACATTTGGCAATCACGTTTTTACGCATGGCTTTTACCGTTTCGCGCGCAATAATATTCGCGCCAATCGAGGCCTGGATAGCAATATCAAACATCTGACGTGGAATTAACTCACGCATTTTGGATACCAGTTCACGGCCGCGATACAGACTATTGGCACGGTGTACAATCAGGCTCAAGGCATCCACGCGCTCACCATTGACCATAATATCCAATTTGACCAGATCCGCCGCACGGAACTCGAGAAACTCGTAATCCATCGAAGCATAGCCGCGTGAGACTGATTTCAACTTATCAAAGAAATCGAGTACCACCTCATTGAGCGGCATTTCGTAGCTCAACATCACCTGACGGCCCATGTACTGCATATTGCGCTGGATACCACGCTTATTGTTACAGAGTGTCATCACTGGTCCGACATAGTCTTGCGGCATCAGCAGATTCACCACAATCATCGGCTCGCGAATTTCCTCTACCCGTGAAGGCTCTGGCAACCGTGATGGATTTTCGATTTGCACCACTTCGCCACTTCTGAGCAAGAGCTCGTAAATCACAGTCGGCGCAGTGGTAATCAAATCCATATCGTACTCGCGCTCGAGGCGTTCCTGCACGATTTCCATATGTAATAAACCGAGGAAGCCGCAACGGAAACCGAAGCCCAGGGCCGTTGAATTTTCCGGCTCGAACTGCAAGCTGGAATCGTTCAAACTTAACTTTTCCAGCGCGGTGCGCAATGACTCAAACTGGTTGGACTCAACAGGATACAAGCCAGCAAACACCTGCGGCTTGACCTCTTTAAAGCCGGGCAAAGCTGCTGCTGCAGGCTTGCCTGCCAAGGTGACGGTATCGCCCACTTTGGCAGCAGCCAGCTCTTTAATACCGGCAATAATAAACCCCACTTCACCGGCGCTGAGCTGGGCACGTTGCAAAGACTTGGGCGTAAACACCCCCACCTGTTCGCACAAATACTCGGCACCGGTCGCCATCAGGCGAATTTTTTCCTTGGCACGCAGTACACCATCCACCACACGCACCAGCATGACCACACCGACATAATTATCAAACCAGGCATCAATCACCAACGCCTTGAGTGGTGCATTGATATCACCCTTGGGTGGTGGAACCTTGGCAACGACCTCCTCAAGTACATCACGCACGCCCACACCGGTTTTCGCCGAGCAACGCACAGCATCCGTCGCGTCCACCCCAATCACATCTTCAATTTCCTGCATGACGCGCTCGGGGTCCGCCGAAGGCAAGTCTATCTTGTTGAGCACCGGGGTGACTTCCACACCCAAATCAATCGCGGTATAGCAATTGGCCACACTTTGCGCTTCAACTCCTTGCGAAGCATCCACCACCAGCAAGGCCCCTTCGCAAGCGGAAAGCGAGCGGCTGACCTCGTAACTGAAGTCAACATGTCCTGGGGTGTCAATCAAATTGAGCTGATAGATTTCGCCATTATTGGCTTTGTATTGCAAGGCGGCCGTTTGCGCTTTGATGGTAATCCCGCGCTCGCGCTCAATATCCATACTATCGAGCACCTGCGCTTCCATTTCGCGGTCAGCCAAGCCACCGCATAACTGAATAATACGGTCTGCCAGTGTCGACTTGCCATGGTCAATATGGGCAATAATCGAAAAATTACGAATGTTTTTCATTGATGAATACGGGTTATTTACAAGCAAGAAAGGCGCTTTGACGCGCCTTTTCAATTTGAGATATTTTACAGCAAATGCATGAATATCAGTGATTTATTTTGAGAGTCAGAGACGCCAGGCATACTGATCAGCCCTCGCCAGACACCCGCACACACCCAATGGAGCCCACAACTTTTCGGGTGATTCAAGACCGGATGAAAAAGTGATTGCAACGTGTAACCCGGGCATACAAAAGGACTGCATAAATGGATCATATTGATTATGTATCGGCAGTCAGCACATCAAAAAGGCGGGAATTTCCCGCCTTCATTAGCTGTAGCTAATGGCCTATTTGCCCACTTTAATCGGGACATATAAAGTATTTTCACCTCGCTGCACGAGCACGGCAACTGTTTTACCAGCACTCACCGCGTTTATTTGCTTATTAAACAGCTCCACACTCTGACTCTCACTGTTGTTCAAGCCCAGAATCACATCACCACGACGGATGCCCGCCTGCGCTGCTGCTCCTGTACTCTCAATGACCAGAAGACCGTTCTTGCCATTCAGTTTTTTCTTCTGCTGTGGCGTGAGCTCACGCAAGGTCAGGCCTACCTTGTTCGCTTCCGGCTTGGCAGTCTCCTTGCTGGCTACGGGCGCTTCATTTTGCTCAGTTGGGATCTCGCCAACACCAATTTGCAGAGTTTTAACTGCATTTTTCCGCAAGACATCAACCGGAACAACTTTGCCAGGCTTGGTTGCGGCCACGGCACGAGGTAAATCACTGGAGGTGTTGATTGGCTTGCTATCAAACTTCAAAATCACATCACCGGCTTCCAACCCACCTTTATCGGCAGGGCTGTTTTTCTCAACGCCAGCCACCAGCGCACCATTGGTGTTTTTCATACCGAAAGACTCTGCCAGCTCTTTGGTGATTTCCTGAATGGCTATCCCCAGCCAGCCCCGAGAAATCTTTCCAGTCGCCTTGAGTTGATTGGAAATATCAATCGCGACATCAATCGGTATACTGAATGACAGCCCCATCGAGCCACCACTCTTGCTGTAAATTTGCGAGTTCACACCAACCACCTCACCACGCAGATTAAACAATGGCCCGCCTGAGTTACCAGGATTAATTGCCACATCGGTTTGAATAAATGGTACATAGTTTTCTTGAGGCAAGGCGCGCCCTTTGGCGCTGACTATCCCGGCAGTCATGGTGTTTTCCAAGCCAAACGGGGAGCCAATTGCAGCCACCCACTCACCCACCTTGAGTGCGTTGGGATCCCCAATGGTGACCTTGGGCAACCCCGTTGCCTCAATTTTGATCAACGCGACATCCGTGCGTTTGTCGGCGCCAATAATTTTCGCCTTGAACTCACGCTTGTCATACAGCTTTACCAGCACTTCATCCGCTTCACTTACCACGTGCGCATTGGTCAGAATAAAGCCGTCGCTACTGATGATAAATCCGGACCCCAGCGACTGAGACTTGTAGTCCTGTCCGCCTTCCTGCCCGGGTGCGCCTGGCATCCCGGGAATACCGAATCTGCGCAGAAACTCCTGCAACGCTTCATCATTAGGCATGCCCGGGAAGCCAATCGTACCCGCACCATGCACCACCGATGTAATGCTGATATTGACCACTGCCGGCCCCTGCTTTTCGGCCAACTCAGTAAAATCCGGCAAGTCTTTGGCTTGTGCCGTCAACACCGGGCTACTCACAACCACCGCACAAGCCAGCATCAGGCTTGAAATCCAAGTTCTTATCATGATTATTCCTATTATTTAACCATTGTGAAAAGTGACGCAACTCTCTGTGGCCAGCCTGACCACTTCAGGCCGGGCAAACCCATGTGGACGTACCGCGAGAAACCCTTTGACCCATAACCAGGCCAAAGCCAATCCAAGCACAGCACCACACACCGCATACAGATCCCCGCCGAATAGTGAAGAAAAGAGAGCCGCAAACACTAACATGGTGATCAAGGGCAGCAAATACAAGAGCAATGCCGCATGCATCACGGCCTGTTCATCGATTGCAATAATCACACTTTGGCCGATTTGCGCATGAATGGAATTGTTAGCAGAGAACCTTGCCTGCTGGTGGGCGAGCAACTTGCCCCATATCTGATTACCGCAACCACGGGTTTTGCCACACAACCCACAGGCAGTTTTACGCTCAATTTCCAGATATGCCAACGGTTGTTCGGGATTTTGATTGTCGGTAGCCACAACCAGCGCACGTTCTTCGATCATAGCCGTACCGGAGTTTTATTTTTTGAAAGTGACCTGCTGGGCAATTTGCTCAACAGTTTGCGCTGGCACCTCACCCACGACGACCAGCTGGTAGCCATTGAGTACATGTGCACAGACGTTGGTTGAACCCATGTTTTTCTTGCCAATGCGGGGTTGCATACCTTTGACAATCGGCTCTACAAACAAGGACACCGACGCCAGACCATCAGAAAAAATCAGTTGTTGAACGGGGGCTTTGCCGGGCACCTGCAACTGAATCTGGTCTATTTTCCGATAGCCTGCTGGCAAGTTAGGAACAACCAGATTATCCTGAATATGATTCAATTCAGTGGTGTCATCCATCACATATGGCTTGGTGGCGTCAATTTTAGGCTGAAACCAGTCCAAATCTTTGGTCTGCAACATTGCCACCTGATTAAATCCTATTTGCTCCAGAGTGTGGTGCTGCATATCCATCATGCTCATTTTAAGAAGCAACCCGTACTCGGTATCAGACCAGATGCGATACTGATAGCGCAGATTGTCATTCGGAACAAGGTCGATGACACTTGCCATCCTACCGGCCACTCTTTCAGTGCCAACCAGCTTCAATTTATAACTATGCCTGAGTTGCTGCAGCTGGGTAGGTAACATGGCTGGAAACAAATTTTGACCACGGCGCTTTTCAATGACTATTTTGTCATTTTTAGCATTAAAAATGACAATATCATCGCCCTCACTAAACACTTCGCGAGGACGGCCATCAAGTACAACATTGCGGGTAAATTCACGGCCTGCTTCGTACATATGCGTAATTTGTACAGACCGAATGGTAGCGCCGTTTTGATAGACAAATAAACCTTGATAATTCAGCTCTCTGGCTGCTGAGGCCGTTTTTTGCAAAACAAGCCATAAATCTTCATCCGCGAACACTGGCTGATGAAGATATATACCGAGAACTAGACTTAGAACTAACCGCAATGGCATATCGAGCACGACGACAAAATAAAATTATTCACCTGCTGAATAAGCAACATTATGAATGTAATAGGTAGCACTATTAGGTGCGTAATTGTGATGCGCCATCACATACTGGTCTGCATCATTATCAGCAATCTGAACAGGCTCGGACACGCCTGACTGACTAACCACAAACAAGCCTACAAAAAAGGCAGCTGCAACTGAAGCAGCAATCGACCAGGTATACTTGCCGAATTGAGGTCGAATATGCGTTACCTTGGAAGCAACCATTGTTGCAGCTGGAGCAAGCACCGTTGGCTCATCATCAATTGCAGCCATGATACGACGGCTCATGTCAGATGACTGTACAAACAATTCGTCACGCATCACATCACGAATCACATGATAATGTCGCCAGGCTTCAGCCACTTCGCCCGTAGACTTGGCCGCAAGAAACACATGCTCACAGCGCTCAATATCAGCCTCGCCATCAATTAAAGCGGAAAGTTGCTGCTTCATAATAACCCCAATTCAACCAATGTTTTTATGTTAGCATTTAAGCGTACGTTTGTCATAACACCCATCAATACAAAGTCTTAATAAGCTGAAAAACTACCAGCGCTTGTCTTGCGGCGTGTCCAGAAGCGGCCTTAACTTAGCCGCAATGGTTTCGCGGGCGCGGAAAATTCTTGATCGCACAGTGCCAATCGGGCATTGCATCACAGTCGCAATATCCTCATAACTCAACCCCTCAAGCTCACGCAACGTAATCGCGGTTCTCAACTCATCTGGCAATGCGGCAATGGCATCATTCACGGTTTGAGCAATTTCCTTAGTCATTAACGAGGTTTCAGGGGTCTCCATAGTACGCATATCATTGGCTTCATCGAAATTTTCAACATCTTCAATTTCGACATCCTGCATCACCTGCGGCTTACGCCCCATAGACACCAGATAATTCTTGGCTGTATTAATGCCAATACGATATAGCCAAGTGTAAAAAGCGCTATCACCGCGAAAGCTGTGTAACGCACGATAGGCCTTGATAAAGGACTCCTGCACGACATCTTCCACTTCGGCCTGATCACGAATCATACGCGACAACAATCGCCCCAGCTTGCGATTATACTTCTCTACCAACAATCCAAATGCATGTTTATCGCCTTGCTGTGCGCGCTCAACAAGCATCTGATCAAGTTCTCTGTTTTCCTGCTGCTTGGCGCTTGCCGCCTGAACAGTCATATGACCGTGACTCCCTTGGGTTATTTTGCTATTGGGAGTAGTATACGCTTTTGTATTATTTTCGACGAACCCGGTGCGCGTCAGCGCCTCTAAATTAGCTGTGTGTAACATCGTCTCTTCCCTTTTTTTTGCCAGTCCGTGCAACATGCACTGCTGGCATATTTATGACTTCTGCGCATCCTCGAAGTTCCATTCACGGCAAAAATATGCATAAAGTCTATGATGTATTAATCATTGGCAGCGGGTTGGCTGGCCAGTCACTGGCGCTGCGACTGGCCGAGGACTATCAGGTCTGCGTGCTCAGCAAACGTGAGTTGCCTATAAGCGCCAGCAACTGGGCGCAGGGGGGCATTGCTGCAGTGCTCAACAATGAAGATTCGATTGAAGCGCATATTCAAGACACCCTGATAGCGGGTGCTGGCCTGTGCGATACCGAAGTCACCCGCATGGTGGTTAACAGCGGCAGCAGCAGCATTGACTGGCTTATGCAGCAGGGCGTCAACTTTACTAAAGATGCCGAAAATGACCGCTTGCATCTCACGCGCGAAGGCGGGCATAGCCATCGCCGGGTGGCGCATGTGGCAGATGCCACGGGACAGGCCGTGCAAACTACGCTGTCTGACCGCGTGAGCGAACATCCCAATATTACCGTGCTTGAGCACCACATTGCGGTGGATCTGATTACCACCCACAAACTGTTCAAACTGACCGCAAATGACGGACCGAATCGCTGCCTGGGCGCCTACGTACTGAACAACCAGTCAGGCAAAGTGGTCACGCTGTCTGCTCAATATACCGTGTTGGCAACCGGCGGCGCCGGCAAAGTCTATCTGTACACCACAAACCCGGATGTGAGCACCGGTGACGGGATGGCCATGGCCTGGCGCGCGGGATGTCGTGTTGCCAATATGGAGTTTGTACAGTTTCACCCCACCTGCCTGTACCACCCGCACGCAAAGTCATTTCTGATTTCGGAAGTATTACGGGGTGAAGGTGGCTTACTGAAATTACCGGATGGCACACGCTTTATGCCTTGGCATGATGCGCGCGAAGAACTTGCACCACGTGATGTGGTTGCGCGAGCTATTGACTTTGAGATGAAAAAACGGGGCCTGGACTGCGTGTATCTGGATATCAGCCATAAACCCGCCGACTTTATCCGCACACATTTCCCCAATATTTATCAACGCTGCCTGGAATTAGGCATAGACATTACCCGGCAGGCGATCCCGGTGGTCCCGGCTGCACATTACACCTGTGGCGGCGTGATGACAGACATGCATGGCCGCACCGACATTGACTGCCTCTACGCCATTGGTGAAACTGCATGCACGGGCTTGCATGGCGCCAACCGGCTGGCCAGCAACTCCTTGCTGGAATGCCTGGCCTTCAGCCAGTGTTGTGCCGCAGACATTCGTGCCAATGGTCAACAGCCGACCATCTCCCTGCCAGACTGGGATGAAAGTCGCGTCACCGATGCCGACGAAGAGGTATTGATTACGCACACATGGGATGAGCTACGCCGCTTTATGTGGAACTATGTGGGCATTGTGCGTACGACCAAACGCCTGAGCCGTGCGCTACACCGCATCCATATGCTGCGGGACGAAGTGGATGAATTTTACAGTAACTTTAAAGTCAGCCACGACCTGATTGAATTACGGAATTTGCTGCAAGTCGCCGAATTGATCGTACGTTGTGCAATTGAACGGCAGGAAAGCCGAGGACTGCACTTTAGCAAAGACTATCCGGACCTGTTGCCAGAAGCGATCCCCACCGTGCTGACGCCGGAAAACTACACCAGCCTGCTGGATTAAATCGTGCAACTGGCTTGGCTATTAGCATTGGCGCCTGTGTTTGCAACAACCGTCTCAGCCGCCACACTGGAAAAAGTGCTGGATGGCGATACTGTCATTATTCGTGAAGGCACACAACACTACCACCTGCGTTTACTCGACATAGACGCGCCAGAACTGCACCAGTCTTATGGCAAGCAGTCGCAACGCAGCCTGCGTACATTCTGTCAAAAGGCGCGCATTGTCGTTGAAGCCGACGGCACAGACCGCTATGGCCGCACGCTGGGAAATTTATATTGTGATGGGCAGAACAGCAGCACCCATCAGATCACGCAAGGCATGGCATGGTTTAACAGCAAATTCTCGCAAAACAACGCCCTTGCAGACTTGCAAGTACAGGTGCAACAAAGCCGTATCGGCCTGTGGCAGCAAGAAAACCCTGTGCAACCATGGGTTTGGCGAAAATTGTATGGCGCACATTATCGCAGGCAAGAATGACACTGGCATGCAAATATCCTTTAAAATAGCATTTTAAAATCGAATATTAGGATTCCGACACATGCAAGTAGCAATGAACACCGTGGTCAGCATGACCTACAAACTGCAAAACAGCGATGGCGAAACACTTGAAGAAAGCCAGCAACCCGTTGCTTACCTGCATGGTGGTTACGACAATATCTTCCCGAAAGTGGAAGAGGCCATGCATGGCAAGAACGTAGGTGACCTGGTTGAAATCAGCCTGGACCCGGAAGATGCTTTTGGTGAGTATGATGACACGCTAGTACAGATTGAACCAGCAAGTGCCTTCCCGAGCAAAGATCTCAAGGTCGGCATGCAATTTGAAGGCGAAGACGACACCGGCGATGTGATTTTATACACGATTACCGATATTGCCGATGGCAAAGTGGTGGTCGATGGCAATCATCCCTGGGCAGGTCAGCGTCTGCTGTTCACAGCCACCATTAAAGACGTGCGGGCTGCAAACAAGGAAGAAGTTGAACACCAGCACGTCCATGGGGCTGGCGGCCACCATCACTAACACTAAGCAGCACACGCATCAGGCTGACGCAGCACGCCCTGCGTCAGTAGCATGACTGCATTTGCCACGCTGTTGACCTCATCCGGCGCATGGCTGACATAGACAGTGGGCAAGCCAAACCCCTGAATTACACGCTGTATATAGGGCAATACCTGTTGCTTTAAGGCCTCATCCAGACCACTCAGCGGCTCATCCATCAGCAATACAGATGGTTGGCACAGCAATGCACGCCCCATGGCGACGCGTTGCCGTTCCCCGCCAGACAGTTGTGCAGGCTTGCGTGACAACAAATGGCCAATCGCCAGCGTATTCACGACCTCATCAAACTGAATATGCACGGGTAAAGCCGTTGGCAAGCCATAGCGCAGGTTTTGCATCACATTCAGGTGCGGGAATAGCCGCCCTTCCTGAAATACCAGCCCGACACGCCGTTTATTGGCTGCCATATTGATCCCCTGACCAGCATCAAACCACGGCTGATCACCAAAGCGCACTGCACCTTGCGCCGGGGTCAGCAATCCGGCGATCGCATGCAACAAGGTGGTTTTGCCTGAGCCAGATGCGCCCATCACTCCCAGGCATTGTCCGGCAGACACCTGAAACTTTGCATGCACGGCAAAGGGAGGCGATGCGCGTCCAGGTTCAGCGTAAGGCTGCTGCAAGCCTATATCGACAGATAACATATTAGCGCTGACTCCGTTGCAAACCGCGCTCCAGCCATTGGCTGATCAATAACGCCGCCAATGACACCAGCACGCTTAAGACCACCAGACGCAAGGCCGCCGCATCCCCCTCAGGCGTTTGCGTCAAACTGTAAATCGCCAGCGGCAGGGTGCGCGTTTCACCCTCCAGATTACCGGCAAAGGTAATGGTGGCACCAAACTCGCCCAGGCTGCGACTAAAGGCCAGAATACCGCCAGTGAGCAATCCATGATAAGACAGGGGCAGTGTGATGGTGAAGAATACTTTTAACGGCGACGCACCCAGGGTCTGGGCTGCCTGTTCCAGCAGAGGATCCACCTGCAACAGCGCCTGTCGCAGCGCACGCACCATCAACGGAAACGCCATGACGGCAGAGGCAATGACCGCCCCCCACCAGTGAAAAGTAAACTGCACATGAAAATGCGTATATAACCAGCCGCCAAGCACGCCTTTACGGCCCAGCAATACCAGTAAGGCATAGCCCAACACCACAGGCGGCAACACCATCGGCAGGTGCACCAGCGCATCCAGTAGCGACTTTCCCCAGAAGTGTCCTCTGGCCAGTAGCCATGCAGACAGCATGGCCGGAACGATAAGCAGCATCACACAGCATACGGCCACTTTCAAGGAAAGCTGCACAATCGCCAGTTCTGCCGGGGTCAAAGTCCACATCGCGTTAACCAATCCTGCTACTCAGTAAGCAAGGGTTGAAAACCATATTCAACAAGTACCTTGATGGCATCTGCAGAGAACAGGTAGCGGTAAAAAGCAGCGGTGGCGGAGGATGCCTGCGGCAACATGGCGACCGGATAGATAATCGGCACATGACTGCTGGCCGGAAACTCGCCTGCCAGTTTCACCTTGCCGGAGGCCTGCACATCGCTGGCATAGACAATGCCCACATCACATTCTTCACGCTCGACCAGATTGAGTGCAGCACGCACATCTTGCGCACTTACCAGTCTGGCCTTGAGTTTATCCCACCAGCCAAGACTGGTCAGGGCCTGCTTTGCATAGATACCGACCGGCACGGACAAGGTGTCCCCGGTACACCAGTAGCCAGGCGCCTGCTTTTGAATATCGGTCATCGCGCTGGCTTGAATCGTCAACGGCCTGGTCAACGGCGTCACCATCACCAGACGGTTACCCAGCCAGGACTTGATCGTATTATTTTGTAATTGTTGACGGTCTCCCAGGTACTGCATCCACTTCTCGTCCGCCGAAATAAACACATCAGCGGGCGCACCCTGCTCAAGCTGCTTGGCCAGCATGCCAGACCCGCCATAGACAGTCACCACAGCGACCCCGGTTTGCTGGGTATATTGCTTGCCTAACCGGTTCATGACATCAGTCAAACTGGCAGCAGCAAACACCTTCACCTTGCCTTCCTCGGCATGCGCAAAAAAACTGCAGGTACACAGTACCAGCCATAGCCATTTTTTCATTGAACATATCCTCAATATGCTGATCACGCTCTATCCCGCTTAAGGGCACCTCTAATCATTCAAATTCCGTTGCGATACTTCGTTACGCATAAAAATTTCCTCCTTACATATCCACTATATGCGGCGTCTAAATTTTTTAATCACGCCAAGGCTAGCTTAGCAATTTGGATGGTTAGAAGCGCCCTTAAGCCACTGCATGCTACCATCGTTATACCCATTTATGCATTACGTCGCGCAAAAAAATATTGATTACTTCAGGTGCTGCCTGATCAAATCAAGCTCCAGTGCGGCGGCCTGTGTTGTTTTATGCACGATCTGCTGATAGGCCGCAATCAGCGCCTGTCCGAAATCCGTGACTTGCGCACCGCCGCCATGCTGACCGCCCGCCATACTCACGACCACAGGCTGGTCAAAACAGCGATTCATCACATCGACCAGTTCCCAAGCACGGCGATAGGACATTTTCATCTGTTTGGCGGCCGCAGAAATAGAGCCCTGCTGTGCAATCGCCTCCAATAGCTCGATCTTGCCTGGCCCCAGCGCCGTTTGGCCCTGGTGGCTGATACGCAGTCTTAATAAGGGTTCTGACATAAGCACTTATTCCAGCGGAATTTCAGTTTGCGCAAAATCCTCAAAAGGAGGCAATTCTGCCAAAGAACGCAGATTCAGGTCATCCAAAAAATGTTTGGTGGTTGCATACAATGAAGGCCTGCCTGGCACTTCGCGCTGCCCAACCACATCAATCCAGTCACGCTCCTGCAATTGGCGAATCACATTCGGGTTCACCGCCACCCCGCGAATTTGCTCGATATCACCACGCGTGACAGGCTGCCGGTATGCAATAATCGCCAGTGTTTCCATCACCGCACGCGAATATTTTGGTTGCCGCTCAGGATTTAGGCGGGAAATAAACTCGCTGAACTCTGGCTTGGCCTGGAAGCGATAGCCACTGGCCACCTGCACCAGTTCCAGCGTTCTGTCCGCCCAGTCTGTTTTCAATTCGTCCAGCAGCATCCGCAAGGTGGCTCGCTCCATACGACCGGCAAACAACCTGAGCAAGTCGTCTAGCGACAAAGGTTGTGGCAAAGTCAGCAAGGCTGCCTCCAGAATACGTTTCATTTCCTGAATATTGTCTGGTTCACGCATAGAATCGTCAATCAAGCAGCAGAAGCCGCCTGCAAATAAATGGTACCAAAGGCTTCTTGCTGGGTGAGTCGAACCAAGCCCTCTTTCGTCAACTCCAGCATGGCCAGAAAATTGACCACCAGCTTGGCAACGCCATCATGTTCAAGGTCAAACAGCTCATCAAATCGTAACACCTGCACACCGCTCAGGCGTCGCAACAATAAGCTCATATGCTCGCGTACCGAAAGCTCGGCACGCCCCAGTTTGTGGTGCTGATTAAGTCTGGCACGTTTGAGTACATTGCGCCAGGCTTCGACCAGGTCTTCCAAACTGACCTCCGGTGGCTTGACCTGGCTGACATGCTGATAACAGGCCGCCGCCACCGAAATCTCTTCGTCGACTTTAGGCATGGCATCCAGACGCTGTGCTGCCAGTTTAATCGCCTCATATTCCATCAAGCGGCGCACCAGCTCTGCACGCGGATCATCTTCATCGTCCATTTCAGTTGGCTTGGGCAGCAACATGCGGGACTTGATTTCAATCAGCATCGCCGACATGAGCAAATAATCTGCCGCCAGCTCCAGCTTGATGGCTTTCATTTTTTCGACATAGGCCATGTACTGCACGGTCAAGTCAGCCATCGGAATATCCAGGATATCCAGATTGTGCTTGCGGATCAGATAAAGCAGCAAGTCCAGCGGACCTTCAAAGGTCTCCAGATATACCTCCAGAGCATCCGGCGGAATATACAAGTCCTGCGGCAACGCAGAGAGCATCTCTCCGTTGATCTTGATATGCAGGTCTATGGTTTTCATGACAGGGATTGTAACGAGACTGGCTTAAAGATTAAAGCTTATTCCGCATAAGGATTGGCAAAGCCAAGTTTGGATAACACCGTTTTTTCGATTGCTTCCATTAATTCAGCCTGCGCCTCAATCTCGTGGTCGTAACCATGCAGGTGCAATACGCCATGCACGGTCATATGTGCGTAATGTGCCAATATTGACTTACCCTGTTCGGCAGCTTCTTTTACCACGACTGGGGCACAGATGACAATATCGCCCATTAAATGGGGTTCTTCGGTCAATGGAAAAGTCAGCACATTGGTAGCATAGTCTTTGCCACGATAGGTGGCATTCAACAAACGCCCTTCCTCAGCATCCACAATGCGGATGGTCAATGCCGTATCTACCCGCAGCGCTGCCCGTATCCAGCGCCTGAATAGGTGCCGGTTTGGCAATTGTGTATCATTCGATGCGATCTGCAGACTAAAATCAAGTTGAGGCATAGGGTCAAGTTTTTCGAAAAATATCCGTCATTATAAGAAGAAATCGTTTTTAGGAAACTCCATCATGATAAGCAGGCCAAAACTGGTTGTTGCCAACCGAAAAATGCATGGCAATTTGTCAGACAACCGCCAATTCATGGAAAGCCTGTTACGGCATACCCAGCAACATGCCGCGCATTACGCCATATGCCCGCCACACCCTTACCTGTATCAAGCGCAACAATTACTGCAGGGCAGCCATATTGCCTGGGGCGGACAAAACATGAGCCGCTTTGAACGTGGCGCTTACACCGGTTCTGTTTCACCGCTGATGTTGAGAGAGTTTGGCTGCCAATACGTGATTATCGGGCACTCGGAAAGAAGACAGCGCGGCCATGACAATGATGAAAGTTGCGGAGAACGTTTTGAAGCCGCCTTAAACGCAGGGCTGACTCCTATTTTATGTATTGGCGAAACACTGGATGAATATGAACAAGGGGAAACTGACCTTGTCGTTGTCAGGCAACTGAACCCCGTCATCTCGCATGTAGGGATTGAAGCCATTGCCAAAGGCGTGATTGCTTATGAGCCTGTCTGGGCCATCGGCACCGGCAAGGCCGCGACACCGCAACATGCACAAGCGATCCTGTCGTTTATTCGTGGGCACATCGGCCTGCTCAACGAAGCGGTGGCAGAGGTAACTACCTTGCTTTATGGCGGCAGTGTCAACCCATCCAATGCCGCACAGCTACTCAGCATGCCCGACATTGATGGCGGCTTGATCGGTGGGGCATCACTGATTGCTGAAGACTTTATCCAGATATGTAAAATCGCCAATCAACTGACCGAGACAAAACTGGCAGCCTGAACGGGAACTGCCCCATCCAGTAGCCACTGACTCACCCAGCAGTCAAGTTCAGGCAATAAAAAAGCCGACTTGCGTCGGCTTTTTTATACCTAGGTAAACCAGATTACTTAGCTTCTTCAGCAGGAGCTTCAGCAGGAGCAGCTTCAGCTGGTGCAGCTTCAGCAGGCGCTTCAGCTGGTGCAGCTTCGGCAGGAGCAGCTTCAGCTGGCGCTTCAGCAGCAGGAGCTTCAGCGGCAGGAGCCTCTTCAGCAGGTTTTTCACCACAAGCAGTCAAAGCCAGAGCCAACAATGCAGCCAACAATGCAGAACGTGTCATCTTTATTTCCTTAGTATTTATGAGCAAAAAATTTTGTACGGCAAATTCCACGCTGAAACCCACCGAGTGAACAAATTGTATCAGCAATTAATTAAAAAAAGAACTTACTGCACCATAAAAATGCATGAAAAATGCATGATTTTTTCAGACACAGTGGGATATCTGCCTTTTTTGATGAATATCGCAGACGAATGCATTGATACACATGCAATTTAAGCGCTATTTTCAGAAAAATGTAGGTACCCAGCCAAAAAAATTTCATGCAGCCAGGGCATCATGGCACTCGTCTCTGATCGCTGACACTCTTGTGCAGTCAACATTCGCGTATTCGCCAGTCTGTTGAGTTGTCGAAGCGCACTCGCACCGACATTCACGGCCTCACCATTCATAAAGTAACGCTGCTGCCAGTGCAATAATTGCGTTTGCAAATCAAGCTCAACACCCGACTGTACTGCGCGTTGACTAAATTTCTCCAGACTCAGTTTTCGATGCGGGGTAAACACGACATAAGCTTTTGGCTCTGTAAAATAGCGCGCCAGAAAGGGGCCAAGCTCCGTTTCGGACCAAGAGAGCTGTTGCAACATGGTCTTGACCTTGGCAACCATAGGATCATCAATCGCGGCAGCATCTTCCACCGGCTGCAAATCTGGATCGGCATACAGCTGATCATGCATCCCCGCTTGCCGACACTCGTCCAGAAACTCTATGGCCAGCTCACGGGCGGCCGGCGCCCGAAACCCGATAGAATAAGTCATGCAATCGTCATCTTCCGCAATGCCCCAATGTGCAACATTCGGTGGCAGGTACAACATATCGCCTGCTTCCAGCACCCACTCCTCTTCGCAGACGAAATTGGAAAGTATGCGCAGGGGTGCATCCGGAATCAATTGCCGACCATTTTGCTGACTAATCCGCCAGCGGCGCTTACCAGCCCCTTGCAACAGAAACACGTCATAACTATCTACATGTGGCCCGACACCGCCACCGCTGGGGGCGTAACTCACCATCAGGTCATCCAGCCTGGCCTGTGGAATAAAATTGAACTGGCGCAGCAATGCCTGGGCCTCGGGCAACACATGATTCACGCCCTGCACCAGCAAGGTCCAGTGGCTCTCAGGCAGGCTGGCAAATACCGCATCATCGAAAGGCCCCTGACGCACCTGCCACCCATTTCCAGACCATGGGTTGTCCGGGTCGAAACTGATCAGCCGCGAAGGCACATCCGTATCACAAGCGAGACCTGCCAGCGCATTGGCATCCAGCAAGCCTTTAAAGCCCGGCATGGCATTGCGTATCAACAACGGTTTTTTTTGCCAGTATTCGGCCATAAACTGTTGCGGGCTGAGCCCATTCAATAAAGTCAGTGCTTGCATCATAGGTGTTATCTAAATGGAAGAAAGGTGGCGGTGCTGAGGCTTTGCGTTAATCGGGAAACAAAGCGCTGGGACTTCTCGGCTAATGCATATGCCAGCAAATCCGTGCGCGCAATCATTTTGCTGAATTCCCGCTCAAAACTGAGATTCTGGCTTTCGCCCTGCATACTGTTAGTCATCAGCAAAAACTCACCTGAGGATCCTTTGGCGTGGCTGAGTTTCCAGACAGCAATTTCGATATTACGCGCAGCGTTATACAAATTTTGTGGTTCCAGGCTATCTGTAATAAAAAACTGCATGCGATTACCATGCGCCCGGAACAACATTGATTGTATTCCCACAACCAATGCCAGCACGCGGTCACCGCTATACTGGGGATTCAAAGCTAGCTTGATGGCAGTCGTATCTTGTGCACCGGCTAAGGCAGAAAAATGCCACTGATGTGCAGTCATTTGTTCAAACACTTTAGCGGCAATCTGCTCGGGATCGCCAGGCCCAGACTTAGCCGCCTCCGCCGGGTTGCGCCGATACAGCTTAATCATCAGCGTGCGTAAGGTCTCGGCATTTTCTGCATATTCAATATCAGCCAACCTGTCCATATCTGTTTTTACAAACTGCTGCAGGGCATTCCGGTCATTACGGGTTGGCACAGGCTTGCTATTTGGTGAGTCGATATATCCACCCGAAGGTGTTGTGCTACAGCCTGAAAGCAGCCACAGAGTCAGCAACACTCCACGGGAAACGTTATTCATGCCGAGAGTATCCTTTGCGGTGGAAACACAATGCTAAAACAACTGCCCTGCCCTGCTTCACTCTCAATCTGCAATTGCGCCTGATGGTGATGCAAAATATGTTTAACGATAGACAGGCCAAGCCCTGTGCCCCCAGTATCTCGACTGCGCCCGCTATCTACCCGATAAAAACGCTCGGTCAGGCGCGGCAAGTGATGTGCATCAATCCCGATTCCGGTATCCCTTACGCTGAATACGACATGTTCACCACGCATTTGCCAGTCAATATCAATATGACCTTGGGCCGGGGTGTAGCGGACGGCATTGCTGGTCAGGTTGCTCATCGCACTTAATAATTCATTGTAACTGCCACGCAGGTTCACCGTCGTTTCGGCATGCAGTGTAATCGTATGCTGACCTTGACTTAAGGCACGCGCATCATTGACCAACTGATTCAGTAACGGCAGCATCTGCAAATCACTCTCGTCCTTGAGCGTTGCATTATTTTCGATAGTTGAAAGCGTCAATAAGTCTTCAATAATTCGGCGCATACGTGTGGTCTGCGCCTGCATCATGTCAAAATAAGGCTGGATGTCAGGAGAAATCTCGCCCTGCATATCTGAAATGGTTTCGAGAAAGCCGCCGATGACCGTTAGTGGAGTGCGTAACTCATGCGAGACATTGGCAATAAAGTCGCGCCGCATGACTTCGGTTTTTTCGAGCGCTGAAACATCACGACAAATCAGCAAGCGCTGCTTGCTGGCAAAGGGAATAATCTGCAATTCAAGCGTGATATCGGGGCTGCGCCATGACTTCAGCTTGAGAGGCTCACTGTAGTCTTCTGCCTGTAAGTATTCAACAAACTCGGCTTGACGTAATAAATAGTAAATCGGCTGACCTTCATCGTGGTGGCGCTTGAGGCCAAGACGCTGGATTGCAGGCTCGTTAAACCACTCGATTTCATTGCGATTGTTAAGCACCACCACACCATCAGGCAAGGCACTGGTGGCATGACGCAAGCGTTCCAGCGTGCTGCTCAACTGGCTTTGGCTGCGCGAGTGTCGCCTCATCTCCTGATACAAGTTGGCAAAAATATATTCCCAGATCCCTTTGCCATTGGGGATAAAGTTCAAGCTAGGCTTGAGCGCCCAAAGATACAGGCGATGTATCCAGTAGAGATGTCCGGCAATATAAGCCAAGATACCTGCGGCATAAACCAGCCAAGCGGTCTCCTGGTTAAATATCCAGCCGACAATCAGGCAGCAAAAACACCAACAGAAATGCAGCCAAAACGCTTTCCAACGAATATCTTGCACAACAGCACTCTAACAAAGGGGGGTGATGCGATTATACGCGACAACTGTCGGTGTTCTATGACAGCCATTTGAAATTTGCTAATCGGCAAACATAGGCATACTTCTGGCATATGGCTTGGCCAGCGGCTCGCCAACAAACACACCCTGCATGGGCCATTTCACGCTCTTCCAGTAAGCTTCTATGAGGGTTTCGCCAGCCAGATAATGCGCCATCACCACCTGCGGGTTGGGAAACTTCTGCCAGTAGTTACAAGGTTCTGAGACCGTCCCATAACTGCCGGTCACACCAGCCTCCAGCCACTGTGTCACTGGCATTTGATCCTGGGTATCGCGCAATACCCCGCCACTCGAGGTCAAATGATCGGCAATCGCCCCAGGCAAGTAGCCATTAGTGGCCAAAGAAGGTACCCGCTTTTGTCCGGTAAAATAAAACATCACTGCAGACTCACGTTCCAGCGCCTCTGACATCAGCGTATGGCATACCAGTTTTTTGGATTTGACCGTTGCCCCATCGAGGGGAAAAAAAGGTTCACGCGGTTTTGAGCGCGCAGCATCTCGCGTTTTCAGAAAAAACGCCTGGGCATCATTGAGGCTAAACTCACTCAACACACCGCGATCAATCAAGGCCCTCGCCGAATCAACAGTTGTCACTGGCAGCAGCATCGACAGCCGTATCTGGTGATCTGCCCATGGACGTCGCGAGGCGCTGTTAAAATATGGATTGTCTCTGCCCGGAGCGCAACTATTTTTGCACTGGTCGAGGTCGAGCCCCAGACTGAGTGCACTGGTTAAACTGTTACACTGCACTGCAAATGGCGCTCGCCAAACCAGCAGCAGCACCTGCTGCTTACCCAGTTTGGCATCTATTTGGCTCTTGAGAGACTCGAATTCAGGCACACTCAGCACTTCTTTGCCAGGTTTCGGCAATGTCACGCCAATCAGGTTTTCAATCGGAATCTGTCGCGCTTGTAAATAATACCGGGCAACCTCTTCACTGCGAGAGTCACCCAGATTGTAAATGACAGCCACATCCTCAGGCTTGAGCAAGGAATGATGCTCCCTTATCTGGCGGCTGATATCGAGATCGCTGGCTAGCGCAGACAAAAAAACATTGGCAACTAACAAAGAGCATAAAAACAGTAAATTTTTTATTTTTTTGAACAGCATGAAAATGAACACTCCAGATTCGCCAGACAATGGACTCACATTGTCTATTTTGAGGCAAGCATCTACACTTAAAATTCAATCTTATATCAAACTTTTTACCGCAAAAGAGCAAAAATGCACGTACAAACGCAGCTAAATGTGATGATCACTGGGGCCAATCGTGGTATCGGGCTAGAATACGTCAGGCAATATGCACAGGCGGGACATCAACTGTACGCCACCGTTCGCAACCCAGCCCAGGCAACATTACTCAAATCACTTTCCCGGCAATATCCCAATATTGAAATACATACCCTGAATGTTGCAGATATTCGAGCCATAGGCGCGCTCGCAGCCAGGCTAGAATCGCTGAGACTGGATATTCTGGTGAGCAATGCCGGCATTTATCCTGAAAGTAGTTTTGGTCAGGCGGACCCTGCAGTCTGGCTGCAGGCATTCCAGATCAACACGCTCACCACATACTATCTGGCAGAAGCTTTTCTGCCGCACTTAGCCCGCTCAGGGCATGCCAAACTGATTGCAATGACCAGCAAAATGGGCAGTATCGATGATAACGGCAGTGGTGGGGAATATATTTACCGCTCAACGAAAACCGCACTCAATATGGTGATCAAGAGTCTGGCCATCGACTTGCGCCAGCACAACATTACAGTGGCTGCGCTGCATCCCGGTTGGGTACGTACGGACATGGGTGGCCCACATGGCCTGATCGATACCGATACCAGCGTGCACGGCTTACGTCGCGTCATTGCACAACTGGATCTGCCACAGTCCGGCCAATTTATCGCCTATGACGGTCAAGAAGTCCCGTGGTAACCATCTTGAAGTCCGAGGGCAGAAGGCGCGGCAGTTTTATAAGGGCTACGCTCTTCCAGTTCAGTGACATACGCTTGCATATTGCCAGCTTCACGGCTGAGAAACCTTGCAACACTGGCTTGAAAGTCTGCATTTTCAAGCCAGTGGTATGAGCAGGTGGTATAGGGCATAAACCCTCTGGCCAACTTGTGTACGCCCTGCGCACCGCCCTCAAAATATTGAATACCATGCGTAATGCAAAACTGTTGGGGCAGGTAATAACATAACTCAAAGTGCAAGCATGAGAAATCCTTGAGTGCACCCCAATAGCGTCCATACAAGGTTCCGCCCCCATGCACACACAAGCTGGCCGCCACATCCTGCCCTTCATGCGTAGCGATAAACAATGCCAGATGCTCGGGCATGGTCTGCACAAGTACTTTAAAAAAATCGGCATTCAAATAGGGCTGACTGTTGTGCATCGCATAGGTATTGCAATAGCAGCGGTAGAACAAGTCCCAATCGTTCTCTGTGGCCTGATGGCCATCCAGCACCCGGCACACCACGCCTTGTTGCGCCACTTTTTTGCGCTCCTGCCGTATTTTTTTGCGCTTGTCATGGCTGAGTGTTGCCAGAAACTGTTCCCAGTCTGTATAGGCGTGATTTTCCCAGCGGAACTGTACACCCTCACGACGTAACCAGCCGTGATCGGCACACCATGCTGCACTTTGCTGATCAGGAAATAATATATGTACCCCTGACAAGCTGTGCTGTACACAAAGCGTTTGCACCGAATCAAGCATACACGCAAGCAGATCGGGTTGGTGTACGCAATCTTCGCGCACCAGTACTCTGGGGCCGGTCACAGGTGAAAACGGAATCGCCGAAATCAACTTGGGATAATATTGACCGCCAGCACCTTCAAAAGCCTCGGCCCATGCCCAGTCAAAAACATACTCCCCATAGGAGTGGGTTTTCAGATACATCGGCATTGCCGCAACCAGTTGCTGCTGCCGGTAAACTGCCAGATGATGAGGATACCAGCCGCTATTGCCCCCCACAGCCCCAGACGACTCAAAGGCCTGGAGCATGAAAAAGCTTAAAAAGGGATGTGTTCCAGCCAAAGACTGCCACGCAGTGGCATCAAAATCATGGATCTCTCGATGCCAGACACATATGAAGTATTGTTTATCATTCACGATCTCAGCTCAATCAACAAACAACCTTTAATATACACTTGAACCCGATACATCGGGAGAGGAGTACGGGTGACTTAGCTAGGGTGCTTGCGGGCCGCAGACAGCTCTTTACCAGAGGAGTTAGCAGAGCTTGAGGCTGGAACAACAGAGGAATTTTTTTGCTTGTTTTTGGTTTTTAAATCGGGATCAATATCGCCTGAAGGCGTTTGCTGCACTTCGAACTGGGCTTCTGCAGCACGCTGCTTTTCAGTCATTTTTGTATGGGCCAACTCGAGTTCATCCAGTGTAATCACTCCGTCACCATCCACATCAACGTAAGAAAAGTGGCGCGCGACCTGTGGCAAGCACAAGGTGGTTTCCTCCCGATCCAGAGAGTCATCATTATCTCGATTACACTCATTAAAACGCTGCGTAATGCTTTCATGCATTGCTTTCCGCTTTTGTAACATCAGCTGGTGATCCGGATCGGTATTGCGTGCATAATCGGTGAGCGCCTTGCGTAAGCGAGCGCGGTCTTCCGGGCTGAAATTACGCTCCAGCGTTTTGGACAGTCCGACGTCATCATTGTCCAGACCCCGACTATCACTCACATGCAAGGGCAATTTCCAGTCAGCACACGCGGGCATCGCCATCAGCATAGCCGTTACCAGCAAGATACTTTTCAAATGTGTCATCGCTCTAGACATCAACATCCAAATTCAACATAACTTTTATCAGACGGTAAACCATGCAGCACTCACAAAACACTGGACACCCAATCGCACACAAACCAACTGCGCAAAGTCATGGCAAGAGATCATTTAAATAGCCGAATACCTTAACGCAAGTAAGCGGAAAACATCAACCCATTTAACACAAAATGTGCAATTTTGCAGAAAATTTTTCCTACAATCGAGCATAATCATGCATCAGGATTGTTAATGCAATGTTTCATCACCTGCGCCATTTGTAACTGATTGTAACGGTGCCATTTCATGCCTGCTTCTGCTTGGAGTATAATAATCAGCAATAAGTTTTATGGCGGCGCAAAGCCGTTTTGCTTGTAATCATCAAAAAAGCCTCCATATCAAAGGCTGATATTAATAGCGGTATCCATTCCGGTTTGTAAAGGTTTATACATGTCAGAGCAGCTAAAAAAAATCCTGATGGTCGATGATGACTTGCGTATGCGAGAGCTACTACAGCGCTATTTGACGGATCAGGGCTTTCACATTCAGTCTGTGTCTGATGGCAAGGAAATGGATAAAGCAATGGTGGCAGACACTTTTGATCTGCTCATTTTGGATCTGATGCTTCCAGGTGAAGACGGCTTGGCCATTTGCAGGCGTTTACGCGGCGCAAATATAATGACGCCCATCATCATGCTCACTGCGCGAGGGGATGAGGTTGACCGTATTGTCGGTTTGGAGATGGGGGCGGATGACTATTTGCCAAAACCTTTCAACCCGCGTGAGTTACTGGCCAGAATTAATGCTGTATTGCGTCGACACGAAATCACCCCTAAAAATACCACCCAAACAAAAACTGAAGCCTTTCAGTTTGGTGACTTTGTATTTGATGTGAATACGCGCAGCCTGTCTAAAAACGGCAGCCCGATTACCATTACCAGCGGCGAATTCACCTTGCTTAAGGTATTTACCGAGCACCCGCGCCAACCTTTGTCCCGTGACCGGCTGATGCAACTGGCACGTGGCCGCGAACTGGATGTGTTTGACCGCAGTATTGATGTGCAAGTCTCCCGTTTGCGCAGAATCATTGAGCCGGATCCGGCGCATCCACGTTATCTTCAAACCATGTGGGGCTTTGGTTATGTGTTTATTCCTGATGGCGACGCCCCTCAATAATCCCCTCTGCTAATCACTAGAGACGCCTGTGCGTTTATTGCCACGAAGACTGCTGTCCCGCATCATGCTGCTGATCGCCATTTTACTGGCGGTCAGCATTTATGCCTCTCTCAAGATTTTTGACTACTTTGATCGTGAACCGCGCGCTACAGCAGCTGCGTTGCAAGCAGTGACCATCGTCAATTACACCCGTGCATCGCTGATTGCCTCGCACGAAAATCGTCGTCTGGCACTGCTTTCAGAACTGTCTGGTCGTGAAGGCGTCCGTGTGTATGCCGCCGACTTTCTGGAGGACATCGAAGCGCTACCGGCCGATCCTTTCATCAATCTGGTAGCCTTCAAAATCAGAGAGCGCCTGGGTGAGGAAACCATTATCACCGTCAATCACTATGACATTCCCGGACTCTGGATCAGCTTTAACGTTGGTCAGGATGATTTCTGGGTGGTCATTCCCAGAATTCAGGTAGACCGGCCTTTCCCCTGGCACTGGCTGGGCTGGGGCGCCGTTGTCGGCCTGCTTTCACTGATTGGGGCCTACTTGCTGGCTGCACGCATTAACCGCCCGTTGACCATGCTGGTCCACGCCGCCGAACGATTGCGCAATGGAGAGCCTGCACCAAAACTGCCGGAAGACAGCGTCGAAGAGTTAAGGGAGGTCACACATACCTTTAACGAAATGGCCGAATCGCTGGCGCGTCTGGATGCAGAGCGCACCTTGCTGCTGGCCGGCGTTTCACACGACATCCGCACGCCGCTGGCGAGATTACGCCTGGCGGTAGAGATGCTGCCGACTGAAGCCGACTACATGAAGCAAGGCATGATCGAGGATATTTCCGACATGGATAATATCATTCACCAGTTTCTGGATTTTGTGCGCGGCGTTGAGGGTGAGCACAGCCGCATGATGGATATCAACGACTTGCTCAATGCCTTAGCCGAACGTCAGTTGCGCGCAGGCCGGGAATTAATATTGTCGCTCGGCCCCAAGTATTTTATCCCCATACGCCCGCTCGCCATGCAACGGCTGCTGGATAATCTGGTGGGCAATGCCTATAACTACGGCAAGGGCAAAGTAGAGGTCCGCAGCCAAGTGATGGCCGATAAAATCGTGATCAGCGTCATGGACAATGGCCCCGGCATTCCACAAGAACACGCTGATCGTCTGCTGCGTCCTTTCGAGCGAATGGACAGCGCCCGCACCAAACATGAGGGAGGCAGCGGACTAGGCTTGGCAATTTGCAACCGGATTGCCAAGCTGCATGGTGGCCAATTAATGCTGCTTAATCGGCCAGAAGGCGGGCTTGAAGCCAGACTTTCACTGCCGATCCTGGCTTACACCTGAGTCATCTCAAATACCTAAAACATGCCTTTGAGCAACCTACACCCCAGCGCCACCATCTGGGTTAAACCAGTTTAAACGGGCACGTAAATTCACCACTTCACCGATAATGGTCAGGCTAGGTGGTTTTAATCCGGCCTTTTCCACATCTGCGGCCAAATGTTCTAGCGTTGAAACCACCACTTTCTGTTTATGTGTTGTACCTTGCTGTATCACTGCAACTGGCATCTGTGGCGAAACCCCCTCCACCATCAGCCGCTCACAAATCTGTGCCAAGCCTACCAGGCCCATATAAATGACCACAGTCTGCTGCGGCCGTGCCATCGCCTGCCAATCCAGATCCAGCGACCCATCTTTCAAGTGTCCGGTGATAAACAAACAGGCCTGTGCATAATCACGATGCGTCAACGGTATGCCTGCATAACTGGAAACGCCATTGGCCGCGGTAATCCCCGGCACCACTTGAAAAGGCACGCCATGCTGCATCAGGGTTTCGATTTCCTCGCCGCCGCGGCCAAAAATAAACGGATCACCGCCTTTCAGGCGTAATACGCGCTTGCCTTCCAGCGCCAGTCTGGCCAGCAGTGCATTGATTTCCTCTTGTGGCAAGGTGTGCTGATCGCGTGACTTGCCGACATAAATCAACTCGGCATCTCGTCGCACCAACTCCATCACTTCGGCACTGACCAATTTGTCATACACACACACGTCGCATTGCTGCATCAGACGCAACGCCCTGAAGGTCAGCAGATCAGGATCACCCGGCCCACCGCCCACAAGATACACTTCGCCGCGTAGCGGACTATCCTCCGCCTTTGTTAGCAACTCGCCCAACAGGTCGCGTGCTGCCTGCTCCTGTCCCGACAACACACGCTCGACCAGCGGGCCGTTCAATACGTTTTCCCAAAACTGGCGCCGCGCCTGGGTGGTGGCAAACTTGGCTTTGACCTGATCACGAAACTCCCCGGCAATCGCAGCAATCCGTCCATAGGCAGCCGGCAGCATGGTTTCGATCTTGCTGCGGATATGCCTTGCCAACACCGGCGCATTGCCCTCGCTGGATACCGCAATCACCACCGGACTGCGGTCTATCACCGACCCCATGGTAAACGTACACAAGGCAGGCGCATCGACCACATTCACCGGAATATTCAAGCGCTTGGCGGCCACCGAAACCGCTTCATTCACCGCTTCATCATCCGTGGCGGCAATCACCAGGCAAGCACTGGTTAACTGCTCGGGCGCGAAGCTGGCAGCCACATACTGGATCTCGCCTTGCGCCAGCATCTGGCCAAGCTCGGCATTCAGCTCGGGGGAAATCACCGTCACATCGCCCTGCGCCTTGCGCAACATGATCACTTTACGCGTGGCCACTTCGCCGCCGCCAATCACAATACAACGTCGTTGCGCGATATTAAAAAAAATCGGTAATGCTTGCATGCAACGTGGGCCCAATGAAAAAGAATTCTATTTTACAACAGTCAACTCTGACCGGCAGTTGATTCTCATGCCTGCGACTGGCAAATACGCTAAAATACTGTTTTAGTTTAAAAAAACTGTTTGAGAAGGCTTGGATGAAGCAGGACAGCGGTAAAAAAATATTCATTAAATCGTTCGGCTGCCAGATGAACGAATACGATGCATCGCGCATGGCAGACCTGATGCACGAGCATGAAGGCATGACCCAAACTGACAATATGGAAGAAGCCGATGTCATCCTGCTGAACACCTGCTCGGTACGCGAAAAAGCCGAAGAAAAAGTCTTCAGCCACCTCGGTCGCATGATCCCGCTCAAAGAAAAAAATCCCAACCTGGTGATTGGCGTGGGCGGCTGTGTCGCCAGTCAGGAAGGCGACGCCATTATCAAGCGCGCGCCCTATGTGGATGTGGTATTTGGCCCGCAAACCCTGCATCGATTGCCGGAACTCATCAAAACCAAACGCCTTGAAAACAAACCGCAAGTCGACATCACCTTTCCTGAAATTGAAAAGTTTGACCACCTGCCCCCCCCGCGTGTGGAAGGGGCCACCGCCTTTTTAAGCATCATGGAAGGCTGCAGCAAATATTGCAGCTTTTGTGTGGTGCCTTATACCCGCGGGGAAGAGTTTTCGCGCCCGTTTGAAGATATCTTGACCGAGGCAATTCAACTGGCCGAACAAGGCGTGAAAGAAATCACCCTGCTCGGCCAGAACGTGAATGCCTACCGCGTGCAGTATCAGGGCATGGAGGCCGATCTGGCCATGCTGATCGAAACCATTGCCGAAATTCCCCAGATCGAACGCCTGCGTTATACCACCAGCCACCCCAATGAAATGAATGAACGGCTGATTGCCTGCCATGCCAACGTGCCCAAACTGGCCAACCAGTTACACCTGCCGGTACAGGCCGGCAGCGACCGCATTTTAATGGCGATGAAACGCAACTACACCACGCTGCAATACAAGGGCCTGATCCGCAAACTGAAAGCGGCCAACCCGGCACTGACCATCACCACCGACATCATTGTCGGCTTTCCGGGTGAAACCGAAAAAGACTTTCAGGCCACGCTCAAACTGCAACGCGATGTTGGCTTTGATTACAGCTTCAGCTTTTTATACAGCCCGCGCCCCGGCACACCGGCCAGCTACCTGCCAGACGAAACGCCGCAAGCCGACAAAGCCGACTGGCTCAAGCAACTGCAAACCGAAAATGAAACCAGTGGTGACGCCATCAGCCGCGCAATGCTGGGGACCGTACAACGCGTGCTCATCGACGGCCCGTCGTGGAAGGACCCTGCCCTGCTGGCAGGCAAAACCGATAACGGACGCGTGGTGGATATCGCTGCGGATGCCCGGTTTATCCATCAAATGGTGCAAGTCAAAATCACCGACGTCTACAACCCCAAACGCCTGGTTGGCGAAATTGTGAATTAAGCATGGAAATTACTTTAAGCCCCGAAGACAACCTGATGCTGGCCAACTTGTGTGGCCCGCTCGATGAAAACATACGCCAGCTGGCGAATGGCCTGGATATCGACATCAACCGCCGTGGCAGTACTTTTTACTTGAGCGGCACACAGACCAATATGCGCCTCGGTGCGCAAATGCTGGAAAACTTCTACGCGCGCTCCAAAAAACCCATTGAGCTGGAAGACATTCAGCTCGGCCTGGTAGAAATCGACAAACTCAAACCAGAAGAAGTCGCCAGCAGCGCCATGCCGGTACTCATGACCCGCCGCGGCGACCTGCATGGCCGCACGCCACGCCAGGTCAGCTACCTCCAGCAGATTCAGGACCATGACATCACATTTGGTATCGGCCCGGCAGGCACTGGTAAAACCTACTTAGCGGTTGCCAGTGCAGTGGATGCCATGACGCGTGACCGCGTGAAACGAATTGTGTTAGTTCGCCCTGCCGTAGAGGCCGGTGAAAGACTTGGATTCTTGCCTGGCGACCTCAATCAGAAAGTCGACCCCTACCTGCGTCCGTTATATGACGCCTTGTATGACCTGGCAGGTTACGACACCGTAAACAAAATGTTTGAACGCGGCGCCATTGAAGTCGCCCCGCTCGCCTATATGCGTGGCCGCACGCTCAACCAAAGTTTTATCATTCTGGATGAAGCGCAAAACACCACGCCGGAACAAATGAAAATGTTCTTAACCCGGATTGGCTTTGGCACCAAGGCGGTGATTACCGGCGACGTCACACAGATTGACTTGCAGCGTCACCAGAAAAGCGGCTTGGTTGAGGCACAGAAAATCCTCAAAGAAGTCAAAGGCATCGCCTTTACCCAGTTTATGTCGCAGGACGTGGTAAGGCATCCGTTGGTGCAGAAGATTATTAATGCGTATGAGAAGTTTGAGCAGAATACCGCTAAAGGTGAATGACAATCTCAACCAAAGCTAAAACTCAGAGGAATCATCACCTAGGCTAACCCCTGCTTCTTAGGTTAAATGCATAACAAGAGCGACTAATCGGTATTGAAAATCTATTGATACTGACCCCATCGATTCTCTGGCACCACTTGAAATTAAGAGAATTATGGTTATACTGATGCAACCATGAGGGTCGTATTTGATACATCATTATTGGTTGCTGCCATCCGCTCCAAACAAGGTGCAAGTTATGCATTGATATCATCATTGCCTAATCCGCAGTTTGAAATATGTTTATCTGTTGCACTCTATGTTGAATGGCAAGCAGTATTAACACGTGTAGAACATTTACCACCCGGACAGCAGCCTGAAAACGCATTAGCATTTTTGCGTTATTTAGCCTCGATTTCTCATCTGCAAGACATTTATTATTTATGGCGCCCTCAACTACGAGACCCAAATGATGACATGGTGCTAGAGCTAGCGGTTGCATCACAGGCTGAATATATTGTTACTCATAATGTACGCGATTTTCAAAATCTAAAATTTGATATTCAAGCGATTAGCCCTGGTGAATTTTTAACCCAATTAAGGAGAAAAGAATGAGCGCTTTGACTATACGAATACCCGAGTCGCTCCACCAAAACCTTAAAGCACTAGCCGAGCGTGAGGGTGTCTCAGCAAACCAATTTATTGCCAGTGCAGTAGCCGAAAAAATGGCCAGTGTACTTACCTTAAACTATTTAAAATCTGAAGCGGCGCAAGCCAAGCGTGCTGACTTTGAAGCTTTTTTAGACGCTGTACCAAACACACCAGTAGCTGTTGGAACAGATAGAGTAACCGATTAAAAATGTTGGATTGCAAGACCTGGTACCTAGCTTGTAATGTTCTTCCATAAAATGTTGCACTTGGTTTTCGCGCCCGCCCAGGATCGACTTAGCATCAACGGAATGTGATATTTAATTGTCACTCTAAACTAGGCTGTTATTATTAATTTGGTCCAAATTTCTTGGCATAGCCCTCCCTGCCTAATGCCATGATCTCAAGATCATTTTTTCCTATTTCATCTACAGTTTTTATTATTAGCTTTGTTTTGAAAATGGAAATTTCACCTAAATACTCAGCCGAGTTATTCTGACCTAGAATTGCTGGCATCAAGTAAAAGCACTTAAAGAGTTGATATTGGGCAATAAATTTTGATAAATTTTCATCTGTTTTAGGTTCCATCGTGTTCATGCGGTTAGTTTGCATAAACACCTGATTGTTAGAATCAGATATATCGGATTTCCCAGAAGTAATTAAGACTATATAGTGGCTTGGATGTGATTCTGAAATTCCCCGAATGATTGCAATATGGATTTCTTCTTTCTTATCATCATTACCAAATCGTTCTTTCCATCTTGAGAATATTTTTCTCGCAGCTTCTTCATCTCTAAAAAGCAAACCGATTATTGGAGGCTGATTAGGAAAATAAGAGAAACCAGTACCAGACCATCTAGCACGATCCCAGAGATGCATATCAATTACAGAGCGAACTTGTATATCCCGATGATCCTTTGGAAGCTCAAATTTTTCTGATTTATTTTTTCTATCATCATCAGAATGTAGTTCTTTTTGCTCAATTTCCGGACGATCAGCTTGAAGTGTATATTTGACTGGGTTACGGGTATTCCAAGCTTCTAACCTAGAAACAGCTGTTTCAAAAATCCTTTGCCGGCTGTTCACTGAAAACACAATCATCGCAATCCGATCCATGAGGGACTCATTTTCGAAAAGCTGAATCACTGTTTCACCAAGGTTTTCTCCATAACATGTAGAAGTGAAAATCTCAGCAGCCAGTGTGATTAGAAAATTTATAACCTCTGGCTGCTGATTATATGAATTTGGCATTGAGCCTTCTGGCCATTCAACCTCGGCAATCATTTGATCTAGATCGATCTTGAAATCTGGTTTTTTTAAGTCTGATTTCTCAATTATTACAACAGTAAATTTCTCTGTATGTGCTGCTACATTGAGATCCAACATCGTTGCAAACAAGGCCTCGATTGAGCCTATGATTACTTCAGCGACAAGTATTGAAACGTCCGATGTCTGATGAACGACCTCAACTGCCATTCCTTGAACTTTCGTTGCTAAGCACTGTTCTCTATTAGGCTCATTAAATATAGGAGACCTTGGCAACTCTAGGGCAGAGGGTTGGTTGGCAAGGGTAGTAAATAACTCGACAACCCCTTCAGATGTTTCTTCTTTAGGTATAAATCCGTCACTCCGCAACAATTGCTCATGGCCGAGCGAATAAAGTAATGCATTACGAGAGTAAATCAGTCCTAGGGATTCAAATATGTCAGGCATGCTTGTAACAATTTGAAGCTGCTCTAATTCGAAATTTAATATATAGCTTGCCAGTACGAGGTCGAATTCATTTAAACGTTTAGTAGAACGTTCTATGGAGGGATCATCTAATGGCAAGCTGGATGAGCAGCCTCTTACTAATATGATCGCGTCAAGAATATCTGGCAGATGTCGCAGTTCAAGCGTAACCCAACCTAATAACATTAGATTAGGGACAATTGCTGCGGGAAGATGGTTATTTTATTCGGCATCAATGAAAATTGAAGCCACCAAAAAATAACAACAAGAACGTGAAGCCCAAAGCATCCCTGCATTCCGATAAGCTAAAGAAAGCAATTGAAGTGCTTCGATGAGTGAATCTATATACTCTTTTTTAGTTAGCTGACGAACAGCTTTTCCAAGGAGCCTAATAATTTCAAAATTACTGTCAAAGTCTAATTGTTGAGCTCTTTTTAAAAGCACCAATGCACCTTGAGCTTCACCAGTGCGATTAGTAACCAATTCAGCTACATCGTCCACTAGATTGGCATAAGCGGGATCATTGCCTGCAGCGTTCCCGAATACTTCTATTAGTTCTATCAGCTTTTCAACATCGTACTCTCCGAGATGTCCTGCCTTTTTAACTATTTCAGAAAATTGAGGCCAGATAGAACTGAAATCGTTAGGGTTTTGCGCTACAAGAGCTTGATTAAGTTTTATAACCAGTAGAGAAGTTTGGGCTTCCAAAGCATTATTTGGTCGTTCATCATCCTCTGATAGCACAGTTAACTTGTCTACTAACGGCCCAACTCTTTGATAAAGTTTGGCTTCATCTATAGATAAATGATTTTGAGATACCAAATTGAAAAGCAGATGAGCTAGATTGCAAAGTAGTTCGAGATTTTTTGCATGTGGTGAATCAATGACAAGTTTTTCAAGTTCATCATAATTGTGATTCAGATAACGAATATCCTCAAACCACCAAAAGGCGGTCCATATCGATTCATAAAGGGCCAAAAATTGTTGCCTGGAAGTACCATCCTGATTGGCCAAGCGAATTGCCCGGGAAAATCTGCCTTCAGTTTCATGCCTTGGACGCTCTAAATTCCGAGATAATTTGGCAGCTATGAGTGCTTCTGTAGCACGCTGCATTTCCATCCCAGCGTACGCCTCCGGATCATCAAATGAGTTTTCTATGTCTTCAAGTTGCTGGGTTCGTGAGTAATCAGTAGGCCCTAGCCGAATAGCATTAACTACGTGTTGGCCAACACCTAGATAGTAATAGGCGAGATCCTTGCGGTCTTTGGCAATAATCTCATCAACAATCCAAGTTCGGTCGTGGATGATAATCTCTATACCGTATTGAGCAGAAAGCTCGGCCTCTAACTCAGATCGCGTTTTAGCCCGAGCAAATTGAGAAGTTACACAGATTATTTTTTTATAATCTCTCTTTGTTTCAAATATTCCTGCTACATCTTTTCTAACTTTATCCGCCCAAGTTTTCTTTGCACTAAATGCAAACGCCCAGCGTTCCTTCCCTGCATTGGGGTATCCAATATACCTGAGCGTCGTAATTTCTTCCGCAACGGAATATGTTTCCGTATCGGCCTTGCTGTCACCACCACCTTCAGGTCCGGTTGCCGGTCTTAGGTTTGGGCAAATGACACGTTCACATAGCTTTCTGCAAAAAATCTCGAAGTCGTGAGTCTGATTTCGAGATGTAATGGTTTCAAGATGATATTCAAAAGTTGGTGCATCAAGCACATATGAAGTTTTCTCTGAGGTATCTGAATAATACTCCGGGCGTAATTGCCTCATGAATTCAGATGGTTTGGCTTGCTCTTTTTTCTTACTCTCTGCCATTCAGGACATCCATTTCAATTCAACCCCAAAGAATATATACATTAGCTTCAAATGGCGTACAAGAACGCCACTGAAAGAAAGAATTGCATAGGGTGTATCAGTAAATTAAGTGTCTCTTTCATTACTATTTTATACTTCATAAAAAACAAATACGAAGACAAATCTACGGTCTAGCAGAGGTGGACCCGGAAAACTGGACAGTGTTTTAAGTGATATTCTTGCTTAACCTTGCAGCCGATAGGCGGCAGAAAGCAGAGAAAGAAAGCAATGAAACGTACCCGAAGAACCCACGCA
>NZ_JAVCAP010000002.1 GCF_030769565.1 Methylophilus aquaticus
GTATCTATCACTGTGCAACTGATTGCACCAATCGCGATGGAAGATGGTCTGCGTTTCGCGATTCGTGAAGGTGGTCGTACCGTTGGTGCTGGCGTTGTTGCCAAAATCATCGAGTAATTAAATTTACGTGCGGCAGGCGATCCCTGCCGCTTTTGCTCTTTAAAGGAAAAAAAATGGCAGCTCAAAAAATTCGTATCCGTCTCAAAGCCTTTGACTATCGTTTGATCGACCAGTCTGCTCTGGAAATTGTGGATACTGCAAAACGTACCGGTGCAGTTGTTAAAGGTCCAGTGCCTTTGCCAACACGTATTGAGCGCTTTGATATTTTGCGTTCACCGCACGTGAACAAAACATCCCGTGACCAGTTTGAAATTCGTACGCATCAGCGCCTGATGGACATTGTGGATCCAACAGATAAAACTGTTGATGCCCTGATGAAGCTGGATCTGCCAGCTGGTGTGGATGTAGAAATTAAACTGTAATTGCAAATACCCTTTTCAACCGAAGAGGGTATTGTCAAATCAAGAATAGTTCGGTATAATCCGCGCTTTTCGGTGGACGGTCAATTGTAATCGTCCGCTTTAACTATAATATTAAGGAACTGATCATGAGCTTAGGGCTTATTGGTCGCAAGGTGGGCATGACCCGCATTTTTACCGATGAAGGCGCAAGCATTCCGGTAACAGTGCTGGA
Organism: Methylophilus aquaticus; assembly: GCF_030769565.1. GTDB lineage: Bacteria > Pseudomonadota > Gammaproteobacteria > Burkholderiales > Methylophilaceae > Methylophilus > Methylophilus aquaticus. The sequence continues at coordinate 694 of NZ_JAVCAP010000002.1, forward strand.
AGTGGTGCCAAACCGTGTGACACAAGTAAAGACAGTCGCAACTGATGGCTATACAGGCATGCAGGTTGCATACGGTGAGCGTCGCGCTAGCCGTGTCAACAAGGCGCAAACCGGCCATTTTGCTAAAGCGGGTGTAATCGCTGGAGCTGGTCTAAAAGAATTCAACGTGGCTGAAGATGTATTGGCCAATTTTCAGGTGGGTGCAAATGTCACTGTTGATATTTTTACGCCTGGCCAGTTGGTTGATGTGACAGCAACTTCGATCGGTAAAGGTTTTGCCGGTGCGATCAAGCGTCACAACTTCTCCTCTAACCGCGCTTCTCACGGTAACTCTCGTTCTCATAACGTACCGGGCTCTATCGGTATGGCGCAAGATCCAGGTCGCGTGTTCCCTGGTAAGCGTATGCCTGGTCATTTGGGTGATGTTAAAGTCACTACCCAGAATCTGGAAATCGTACGTGTGGATGCTGAGCGTAATCTTCTGTTGATCAAAGGTTCCGTACCCGGTTCCAAAGGTGGCAATGTTGTTGTTCGTCCAGCCATCAAGGCGAAAGGGGCTAAATAATGGAATTGAAACTCATCGATCAAAACGGCAAAGTTGCTAAAAAAGGTGTAGATGCCTCAGATGTGACTTTCGGTCGTGAATTCAACGAGTCACTGGTGCATGAAGTGGTTGTTGCTTATATGGCAAATGCCCGTACTGCAACTCGCGCTCAGAAAACGCGTGCTACCGTTGCTCACACGACTCACAAGCCATATGCGCAAAAAGGTACTGGTAATGCCCGTGCCGGTATGACATCCAGCCCGATCTGGCGCGGAGGCGGTCGTGCATTCCCAAATAGTCCTAATGAAAACTACAGCCACAAGGTTAACCGTAAGGCTTATCGTGCTGGCATGCAGACTATCTTGTCTGAGTTGGTGCGTCAGGACCGTTTGAAGGTGGTGGACAGCTTTACTATTGACACGCCTAAAACTAAACAATTTGTACAAAAAATCAATGCTCTGGGTATCGACGGCGGTGTGTTGCTGTTGACCGACGGTTTTGATGAAAACTTGTACTTGTCTTCCCGTAACCTGCCAAACGTATTGGTGGTTGAAGCGCAGTATGCTGATCCAGTGAGTCTGGTGCGTTTCCCGAACGTTTTGGTCACAGCCAGTGCTGTGAAGAAACTTGAGGAGATCTTGGCATGATTACCGCAGCAACTAAAACACAAGATCGTTTATTGCAAGTAATTTTGGCACCACAAATTACTGAAAAAGCAACCTATATCGCTGACAAGCATCAGCAAATTGCTTTTAAAGTGCGTACTGATGCGACCAAGCCTGAAATTAAAGCGGCTGTTGAACTGGTGTTCAAGGTCGAAGTGGCTTCCGTATCTGTGATTAATGTCGCAGGTAAGGTCAAGCGCGCTGGTCGTCGTGCAGGTAAGCGTAGTGACTGGAAAAAGGCTTATGTGAGCTTGAAACCAGGTCAAGAAATTAACTTTGCAGCTGGCGAATAAGGAGAGAAGACATGGCATTAGTTAAAGTCAAACCAACTTCCCCCGGTCGTCGCGGTGTATTGAAAGTAGTTACACCAGATTTGCATAAAGGCAAACCTTACGCGCCGCTGTTGGAAAGTCAAAGTAAAAATGCAGGCCGTAACAACAACGGTCGTATTACAACCCGTCACCAGGGTGGTGGTCATAAGCAGCATTATCGTATTATCGATTTCCGTCGCAACAAGGATGGTATCCCTGCGACTGTTGAACGTATTGAATACGATCCAAACCGTACTGCGAACATTGCATTGTTATGCTACGCAGATGGTGAGCGCCGTTACATTATTGCGCCACGCGGGATTGCTGCCGGTGCGCAGTTAATTAGCGGTTCTGAGGCGCCAATTCGTGCTGGTAATGCTTTGCCTTTGCGCAACATACCAGTCGGTAGCACGATTCACTGCATCGAGATTCAGCCGGGTAAAGGTGCACAAATTGCACGTTCAGCAGGTACATCCGTACAATTGCTGGCGCGTGAAGGCACTTATGCTCAGTTGCGTTTGCGTTCTGGTGAAGTGCGTCGCGTACATGTTGATTGTAAAGCGACACTGGGTGAAGTGGGTAATGAAGAGCACTCACTGCGTTCTATCGGTAAAGCCGGTGCAATGCGCTGGCGTGGTGTACGTCCAACCGTTCGCGGTGTGGTGATGAACCCAATCGATCACCCGCACGGTGGTGGTGAAGGTCGTACAGCAGCTGGTATGAACCCTGTTTCACCATGGGGTCAGAAAACTAAGGGTTATCGTACACGTAAGAATAAGCGTACTGATAACATGCGTGTAAGTCGTCGTCCGAGAAATGTAAGGTAATCGCTATGGCACGTTCTATTAAAAAAGGTCCATTTGTGGACGCTCACTTGGCTAAAAAAGTCGAAACTGCGTCAGCGAACCGCGACAGAAAACCAATCAAAACTTGGTCTCGTCGTTCGACTGTCTTGCCAAACTTTATTGGTTTAACCATCGCAGTGCACAACGGAAGACAGCATGTGCCTGTGTTGATTTCTGAAAACATGGTTGGTCACAAGCTCGGTGAATTTGCGTTAACGCGCACTTTCAAAGGGCACGCGGCTGATAAAAAAGCGAAGAGATAAGGGGCTTTAAATGCAAGTGACTGCAATTTTAAGAGGCGTACACCTTTCTCCGCAAAAAGCGCGTTTGGTGGCGGATCTCGTGCGTGGTAAAAAAGTAGACCAAGCTTTGAATATTTTAGCGTTCACGCCAAAGCGTGGTGCTGAGATTATCAAAAAAGTGGTTGAGTCTGCAATTGCCAACGCGGAACATAATAATGGGGCTGATATCGATAGTTTGAAGGTGACTTCAATCTACGTAGATAAAGGTGTCGTCATGAAGCGTATCCGTGCTCGTGCAAAAGGTCGCGCTGGTCGTATCACGAAACCAACCTGTCATATTCATGTGACAGTCGGAGACTCAAAGGAATAATATGGGACAGAAAATTCATCCAATTGGGTTCCGTTTGAGCGTTCAGAAAAACTGGGCGTCACGTTGGTACTCAAATAGCCAGAACTTCCCTGCGATGTTGCAAGGTGACATCAAGGTGCGTGAGTTTCTGAACAAGAAATTGGCAAACGCTGCTGTGAGCAAAATTATCATTGAGCGCCCTGCCAAAAACGCAAAAATCACTATTCACAGTGCCCGTCCAGGCGTTGTGATTGGTAAAAAAGGTGAGGATATTGAATCCTTGCGTTCCACCTTGCAAGGTTTGATGGGTGTTCCTGTGCACCTCAATATCGAAGAAGTGCGCAAGCCAGAGCTGGATGCTACCTTGATTGCACAATCCATTGCTCAGCAACTGGAGAAGCGTGTGATGTTCCGTCGTGCCATGAAGCGTGCGATGCAGAACGCAATGCGTTTGGGTGCACAAGGCATCAAGATCATGAGTTCCGGACGTTTGAATGGTATCGAAATCGCACGTACCGAATGGTATCGCGAAGGCCGCGTGCCTCTTCATACATTACGCGCTGATATCGATTATGGTGTGGCTGAGGCTTCAACCACTTACGGTATTATCGGAATTAAAGTTTGGGTATTCAAGGGCGAGATTTTTGGTGACAATGCTACAGGCAATACTGCTGTAGCTGCGGATGCCGAGCCTGAGAAAAAAGTAAGAAAGCCGAGGGCTAAAGATGCTGCAACCATCTAGACAGAAATACCGCAAAATGCAAAAAGGTCGCAATAAAGGTATTGCGACCACTGGTAACAAAGTGAGTTTTGGTGAGTTTGGTTTGAAGGCGATTGGCCGTGGTCGTTTGACAGCACGTCAGATTGAAGCGGCGCGTCGTGTGATGACTCGTCACATTAAACGTGGTGGCCGTGTTTGGATACGTGTGTTTCCAGATCAGCCAATTTCTAAAAAGCCTGCAGAAGTTCGTATGGGTAACGGTAAAGGTAGCGTGGATTACTACATCGCCCAGATTCAGCCAGGTAAAATGCTTTATGAGATGGATGGCGTGAGCGAAGAGCTGGCACGTGAGGCGTTCAGATTGGCAGCTGCTAAGTTGCCAATTGAAACTACATTCATGACACGTCAAATTGGCAGTTAAGGAGTAGTTAAATGAAAGCTTCTGAATTGAGAGCAAAATCTGCGGATGAACTGAATAACGAATTGGTGGAATTGCGCCGTGCGCAATTCTCACTGCGTATGCAGTTGGCCACGCAGCAATTGAACAAAGTAGATCAGCTGGTCAAAGTTCGCAAGGATATTGCTCGCTTGAAGACCGTTGCAGCTGAGAAAGCGAAACAAGTATGATGACCGAAAAAACAAAAGTGGTGCGTACATTGACTGGTCGCGTCGTAAGTAACAAGATGGATAAAACCGTGACTGTGCTTGTCGAGCGTAAAGTTAAGCACCCACTGATTGGTAAAGTGGTATCTAAATCAAACAAGTTTCATGCGCACGATGAAAACAATGCATGTAACGAAGGTGATGTAGTGACAATTACTGAAGCACGTCCTTACTCCAAGACTAAAACCTGGGTTGTAAGCAAAATCGAAGCTAAATAAGGCTTCAAATATAAAACCGGAAAACGCTTGTCATAAGCGTTTTTTTGGTTGTATAATGTTGGACTTTTCGGTGCCCGCCTTAGATGGCATGTAGCTGGCACCCCAATACTGACCGTGGTCTATTGGCCGTAAATTGTGCAAACAAACGGCCGGTAGTGGTTATAACGGATTAAGTTGGAGATTATTCTCATGATTCAAATGCAATCTCGGCTTGAAGTGGCCGACAACACTGGTGCGCGCTCTGTACAGTGCATCAAGGTTTTGGGTGGTTCCAAGCGTCGTTACGCCAGCATTGGCGACATCATAAAGGTGAGCATTAAAGATGCTGCGCCGCGTGGTCGCGTCAAAAAAGGCGAAGTTTATAGTGCTGTTGTTGTGCGTACTGCCAAAGGTGTGCGTCGTCCAGATGGTTCATTGGTGAAGTTTGATGCCAATGCTGCTGTCCTGTTGAACAACAAGCTTGAGCCAATTGGCACCCGTATTTTTGGCCCTGTGACTCGTGAATTGCGTAGTGAGCGCTTCATGAAGATTGTTTCACTGGCGCCTGAAGTGTTGTAATCGGCTTGGAGACAATCAAAATGAGCAAAATTCGCAAAGGTGACCAAGTCATTCTGAATACAGGTAAAGATGCAGGCAAAACAGGTGCTGTTTTGAATGTTTTACCGACCGGCCATGTGGTGGTTGAGGGTTTGAATGTGGTTAAAAAACACACTCGTCCTAACCCTATGCGTGGTGTTACTGGTGGCATCATCAGCAAAGAAATGCCTATCGACATTTCTAACGTTGCACTTTTCAATGCTGCAACGCAAAAAGCTGATCGTGTTGGTTTTAAAGTATTGGAAGATGGTCGCAAGATTCGTGTTTACAGATCTAGCGGCGAATCTATCGACGCATAGGATTAAAAATGGCACGTTTAAAACAATATTATAACGATACAGTCATCGCCAAATTGACTGAGCAGTTCGGCTATACCTCGTCAATGCAGGTGCCGCGTATCGAAAAAATCACTCTTAACATGGGTGTTGGTGAAGCTGTTGCTGACAAGAAAGTCATGGAGCATGCCGTTTCTGATATGGAAAAAATTGCTGGCCAAAAGCCTATTGTGACCAAAGCAAAGAAATCTGTTGCGGCATTTAAAATTCGTGATGATTATCCTGTTGGTTGTAAGGTGACATTGCGTCGTGAGCGCATGTATGAATTTCTTGATCGTTTGATCACTGTAGCTATTCCGCGTATTCGTGACTTCCGTGGTATTTCCGGCAAGTCTTTTGATGGTCGTGGTAACTACAATATGGGTGTTAAAGAGCAAATCATTTTCCCGGAAATTGAGTACGATAAAATTGATGCGCTGCGCGGCATGAACATCACCATTACCACAACTGCAAAATCAGACGAAGAAGCGAAAGCTCTTTTGGCTGCATTTAGTTTTCCTTTCAGAGGTTAAGTCATGGCAAAAGTATGTATGACAGAGCGCGAACAAAAGCGTCGCGAAACCGTAAAAAAATACGCAGCCAAACGTGCTGAGTTGGTAGCGATTACCAATGATCAGTCTGTCAGCGCCGAAGTGCGTATGGCAGCCCGTTTAAAGCTGCAAAGTTTGCCACGTAACTCCAGTCCTGTTCGCACACGTAATCGTTGTGCCTTGACTGGTCGTCCACGTGGTGTGTTTAGTAAATTTGGTATCGCACGTAACGAGTTGCGTAAATTGATGATGGCTGGTCATGTACCAGGTATCACCAAGGCCAGCTGGTAACGGAGGAATAAAACATGAGTATGAGTGATCCGATTGCCGATATGTTGACCCGTATTCGTAACGCGCAGCGTACGAATAAGCCATCAGTTTCAATGCCTGCTTCCAAAGTGAAGGGTGCTATTGCAAGCGTGTTGAAAGACGAAGGTTACATTGACGATTTTAATGTTCAGGATAATGAGGGTAAGCCTGTTTTGAACATCAGTCTTAAATACTACGCAGGTCGTCCAGTGATTGAGAAGATTGAGCGCGTATCAAAGCCTGGTTTGCGTATTTATAAAGGTAGTCAGCATTTGCCAAAAGTGATGAATGGATTAGGCGTGACCATCGTCTCCACATCCAGAGGCGTGATGACAGATCGTAAAGCACAAGCTGCCGGTATCGGTGGTGAAGTTCTGTGCATCGTGGCCTAAAAGGAGTCAATATGTCACGTGTAGCTAAAAATCCGGTTGCGATTCCTGCTAAGGTAGAAGTCGTAATCTCTCCAACTGAGATCGCTGTAAGCGGTCCTATGGGTAAATTGAGTCAAGTATTGTCTGCCGACATTTCTGTCTCCCGTGAGGGTGAGCAGTTGCTGGTTAAGGCAAATAAAGAAACGCAACATGCGCGAGCGATGTCAGGCACTACACGTGCGCTGGTCGCAAATATGGTACAAGGCGTTTCTGCTGGATTCACCCGTAAACTGACATTGATTGGTGTGGGTTATAAAGCCAATGCGCAGGGTTCAACACTGAATCTTGAGCTGGGTTATTCTCATCCGATTAACCACAAAATGCCTGAAGGTGTGACTGTTCAAACGCCTACACCAACAGAAGTGATTCTGACTGGTGCTAACAAGCAAGTGGTTGGTCAAGTGGCGGCGCAGATTCGCTCATATCGTGCTCCCGAGCCTTATAAAGGTAAAGGCGTTCGTTATGCTGATGAAGTGGTTGCTATTAAAGAGACCAAGAAGAAATAAGTAAGGCACTTGTAGGTTAGAAGCTATTTATTAGACGCTGGCCTGAACAGTGAATCAACATTAAAGGTAAATTCAATGAAAAACGTAAATAACCGCTTGCGCAGAGCACGTAAAACCCGTGCCAAAATCGCCGAGTTAAAAGTTACACGTTTGAGTGTACATCGCACCAATACCAATATCTACGCACAGATCATTGCTGAAACTGGCGATCGCGTATTGGCGAGTGCATCCACAGTTGAGGCTGAAGTGCGTCAACAACTCAAAAATGGTGGCAACATCGAAGCTGCAACATTGATTGGCAAACGCATTGCTGAAAAGGCTGTTAAAGCCGGTATCACAGACGTTGCTTTTGATCGTTCGGGCTACAAGTATCACGGTCGTATCAAGGCTTTGGCTGACGCTGCCCGTGAACATGGTCTCAAATTCTAATGGGTGAGATAAAGAATGGCTAAAGATATTGAACAACAGCAGCAAACCGATGGTTTGCGCGAAAAAATGATTACTGTTAACCGTGTCAGTAAAACGGTTAAGGGCGGTCGTATCATGAGCTTCGCTGCGTTGACCGTGGTGGGTGACGGTGATGGTGCTGTCGGCATGGGTAAAGGTAAAGCGCGTGAAGTGCCTGTTGCTGTACAAAAAGCAATGGACGAAGCACGTCGCAGCATGGTTAAAGTAAACCTGAATAATGGTACTTTGTATCATGCAGTAACAGGTGTACACGGTGCAGCCAAAGTCCTGATACAACCGGCATCTGAAGGTACTGGTATTATTGCAGGTGGAGCAATGCGTGCGATTTTTGAAGTAATGGGGATCACTAACGTGGTTGCAAAAAGTATTGGCTCTACCAATCCTTACAACCTGGTACGTGCAACCTTGAACGGTCTCGCTGCGATGAATACACCCGCCGAGATTGCTGCAAAACGTGGCAAAACCGTAGAAGAAATCAGAGGTTAATCATGGCTAAGGCAAAAAAAGAAAACGCTACTTTAAAAGTAACGTTGGTAAGAAGTTTGATTGGTCGTATTGAAGCTCATAAAGCAACAGTTCGCGGCTTGGGTTTGCGTCGTATGCACCATACTGTTGAAGTGCAAGACACACCAGAAATTCGCGGCATGATCAATGCTGTGAGCTATCTTGTAAAGGTTGAAGCATAATGCAATTGAACACGATTAAGCCTGCAGAAGGCGCAAAAAAGGAACGTCGTCGTTTGGGTCGTGGTATTGGCTCTGGTTTGGGTAAAACCAGTGGTCGTGGTCATAAAGGCCAGAAATCACGTGCTGGCGGTTTCCATAAAGTAGGTTTCGAAGGTGGTCAAATGCCTTTGCAACGCCGCTTGCCAAAACGTGGGTTCAATTCTTTGACGCAAAAAGATACAGCGCGCATTCGTACCAGTGAGTTAATATTGGTCGATGCTGAGGTTGTTGATATTTTGGCATTGAAAGCCGCCAAACTGGTGCCTGCAACTGCTAAAGCAGTGAAGGTTTATCTGTCTGGTGAAGTGACAGCCAAAGTACAAGTACAAGGTCTGTTGTTAACTAAAGGTGCTAAAGCTGCTATCGAATCTGCTGGCGGCAAAGTGCTCGAAGTTTAATTGTTGTAGTAAGAGAGTATCAGCTTGGCACAGGATAATATCTTAAGTTCCGTCAGCAAACTTGGTGAATTAAAAAGCCGTTTGTGGTTCTTGTTGGGTGCGCTTATCGTATATCGATTAGGTGCACATATTCCGGTGCCGGGCATTGATCCCACCGTGTTAAAGCAGTTGTTTGACACGCAGAAGGACGGCATTCTGGGTATGTTCAACATGTTCTCCGGCGGAGCGCTATCGCGCTTCACCGTGTTTGCCCTGGGCATCATGCCTTACATCTCTGCTTCTATTATTATGCAGTTGCTCACGGTGGTTTCTCCACAGTTAGAGCAACTAAAAAAAGAAGGTGAAGCTGGTCGTCGCCAGATTACCAAATACACACGCTATGGCACGGTGCTTCTGGCAACGTTTCAAGCCCTTGGTATTGCGATTGCGCTCGAGGGCCAGGCAGGTTTGGTACTCGATCCCGGCTTCGCTTTCCGAATTACAGCTGTAACGACCTTGGTCGCAGGCACCATGTTTTTGATGTGGCTGGGCGAACAGATTACAGAGCGAGGGATTGGTAATGGTATTTCTATTATCATTTTTGCTGGTATTGTCGCTGGCTTGCCGCATGCGATTGGCAGTACGCTAGATCTGGCTAAGACAGGGGCTTTTTCGGTCCCGCTGGTCATGTTCTTGTTTGTGGCAGTTTTGATGGTCACTGCTTTGGTTGTATTTGTTGAGCGTGGTCAGCGCAAAATTACTGTCAACTATGCAAAGCGTCAGGTTGGTAATCGTATTTATGGCGGCCAATCCACACACTTGCCATTGAAGTTAAATATGGCTGGTGTAATTCCGCCGATTTTTGCTTCAAGCATTATTTTATTTCCAGCCACTCTAGCGGGCTGGTTTGGTAGTAGTGAGCATATGTACTGGTTGAAGGATGTGAGTGCAAAACTCTCTCCTGGTCAGCCGCTGTATATTTTGTTATTCACAATTGCAATTTTGTTTTTTGCTTTCTTCTATACGGCCCTGGTTTTCAACCCGAAAGAAACTGCAGATAATTTGAAGAAAAGTGGTGCGTTTGTACCTGGTATTCGTCCCGGTGAGCAAACTGCCAAATATATTGACCGTATTATGGGGCGTTTGACTTTGATTGGCGCCTTGTACATTACATTGGTGTGTTTGTTACCAGAATTTTTGATTTTGAAATTTAATACTCCGTTCTACTTTGGTGGTACGTCTTTGTTAATTATTGTCGTTGTGACCATGGATTTCATGACCCAGGTGCAATCACACTTAATGTCTCAGCAATATGAAGGACTGCTGAAGAAAGCTAACTTCAAAGGCTCGGGGCGGTGACATGGCTAAGGAAGATCGTATCGAAATGCAAGGCGAGATCCTTGAGAATCTGCCAAATGCGACTTTTAAAGTAAAACTTGAGAATGGTCATACTGTATTAGGCTACATCTCTGGAAAAATGCGTATGCACTACATTCGTATTTTGCCAGGTGATAGAGTTACTGTGGAAATGACCCCATATGATTTAACCCGTGCGCGAATTACATTCCGCGCAAAGTAATTGAATTTGATAAAGGAAAGCAAGATGAGAGTTCGCGCATCCGTTAAAGCATTATGCCGTAACTGTAAAGTGGTTAGACGTCGCGGTGTTGTTCGTATTATTTGTACCGACCCACGTCATAAACAACGTCAAGGTTAATAGATAACAGTTGCTTGTGATAAGTGAAGAGTGCTGATATAATATGCGGCTTTTCTTTTCTACGCACAAGCTTGATCGTGATACACGATTGATTATTGGAGTTTAAGTATGGCACGTATTGCCGGGGTAAATATCCCAAACCACAAACATACAGAAATCGCTTTGACCTCTATTTACGGTATTGGTCGTACAACTGCACAAAAAATATGTGCAGCTGCTGGCGTGCTGACAACCGTCAAGGTGAAAGACTTGAGTGACGCAGACGTGGAAAAGTTGCGTGATGAAGTTGCCAAGTTCACTGTTGAAGGTGATTTGCGTCGTGAAGTGACCATGAACATCAAGCGGTTGATGGATCTGGGTTGTTATCGTGGCATCCGCCATCGTCGTGGTTTACCTGTACGTGGTCAGCGTACCAAGACTAATGCACGTACTCGCAAAGGTCCTGTTAAGGCCATCAAGCAAGCTAAATAATCTTTTATTGAACATTAGTAGATATTAAGGACAGTACAACATGGCAAAAGCTAATGTACGCGTTAGAAAAAAAGTAAAAAAGAATATTGCCGAGGGCATCGCCCACGTGCATGCGTCTTTTAACAATACGATTATTACGATCACCGACCGTCAAGGCAATGCATTGTCATGGGCTACCTCCGGTGGTCAGGGTTTTAAGGGTTCACGTAAAAGTACCCCATTTGCGGCTCAAGTTGCGGCTGAAGTTGCTGGTAAAAGTGCTCAAGAGTCTGGTGTTAAAAACCTTGAAGTTCGCATCAAGGGTCCAGGTCCAGGTCGTGAATCTGCTGTGCGTGCGTTGAATGCTGCCGGTTTTAAAATCACAAGCATTACTGACGTGACTCCGGTGCCACACAATGGCTGCCGCCCACCGAAAAAACGCAGAATTTAATTCATTTCGCTTGAATCATAGCGAATCGATACTGGAGAACTATTTTGGCTAGAAATTTAGACCCTAAATGCCGTCAATGCCGTCGTGAAGGTGAAAAGTTGTTTCTGAAAGCAGAGAAATGCTTTACAGATAAATGCGCAATTGAAAAGCGCAACTTTGCACCTGGTCAGCATGGTCAGCGCCGTAACTCACGGTTGTCTGACTACGGTGTTCAACTGCGTGAAAAGCAAAAAGTGCGTCGTATTTACGGCGTTTTAGAAGGTCAGTTCCGTACTTACTACGCTGAAGCTGATCGTCAAAAAGGTATTACTGGTGAAAACCTGTTGCAGTTACTTGAATCACGCTTGGACAACGTTACCTACCGTATGGGTTTGGCTGGCTCTCGTTCAGAGGCGCGCCAAGTTGTTCGTCATAACAGTATTTTAGTTAACGGCAAACGTGTCAATATTCCTTCATATCAAGTGAAGGCTGGTGATGTAGTTTCTGTAGCAGAAAAATCTAAAGCACAATTGCGCATTAAAGCTGCTTCTGTGGCGGCTGAACAACGCGGTTTCCCTGAGTGGTTGGAAGTCGACGTCAAGGCATTAACTGGTAAATTCAAGGCGAAACCTCAGCGTGATGAGTTGCCTGCTACCATTAATGAGTCATTGATCGTTGAATTGTATTCTAAGTAATCACTTAGTCTAGGCTAAGGTTTATTTGTTTATACCCAATTACTTCAAGGAAATATATGCAAAATAACCCTACTGAATATTTGAAGCCACGTGTTGTGGACGTGGAAGTTATTACTCCACTGCGTGCACGTGTTACTTTGGAGCCGATGGAGCGTGGATTTGGTTACACGCTTGGTAATGCACTGAGAAGAGTATTGCTGTCCTCGATCCCGGGTTATGCCATTACCGAAGTTAAAATCGATGGTGTTGTGCATGAGTACTCCACTATCGAAGGCGTACAAGAAGATGTTGTTGATATCTTGTTGAACCTTAAAGGTGTTGCATTAAAACTGCACAGCAAAACCGAAACCATTTTGGTATTAAGCAAATCCGGTGAAGGTGTTGTCACTGCGGCTGATTTTGATGTTGGCCATGATGCTGAAATCGTTAACCCGAATCATGTCATTGCACACATTACCAAAGGCGGCAAGCTGAATCTGGAAGTCAAAGTTGAAATGGGTCGCGGCTACCAGCCAGTTCCAGCACGCCAAAAAGCAAACGACGAAGACCGTGTGCTTGGTTTTATGATGGTGGATGCTTCTTTCAGTCCAATCAATAAAGTCAGTTACCATGTCGAAAGCGCGCGTGTTGAACAGCGTACAGACCTTGATAAATTGATTATGGACGTTGAAACTAACGGCATTATCGAACCTGAGCAAGCCATTCGTGATGCCGCCCGCATCCTCATTGGTCAACTTTCTGTATTTGCAAACTTGGAAGGCGCTTCTGCGGATGTTGAAGTTAAGGCTGCTCCACAGGTTGATCCAATTCTGTTACGCCCGGTGGATGATCTGGAATTGACAGTACGTTCTGCCAACTGCTTGAAAGCGGAAAACATTTTCTACATTGGTGATTTGATTCAGCGCACTGAAAACGAGCTGCTGAAAGCACCTAACCTTGGTAGAAAATCATTGAATGAAATTAAAGATGTGTTGGCCTCAAAAGGGTTGACTCTGGGTATGAAGCTTGAAAACTGGCCACCTGTTGGCTTGGAAAAAGCTTAATTACCGATAAGATAAATACTTAAGGAAATTACTATGCGTCACGGTAATAGCAATCGTAAATTGAACAGAACCAGCAGCCACCGTGCTGCCATGTTTCGTAACATGGTCACCTCACTGCTGCGTCACGAAGTGATTAAAACTACTTTGCCAAAAGCAAAAGAGCTGCGTAAATATGCAGAGCCTTTGATCACTTTGGGCAAAACGCCTACTTTGGCCAACCGTCGTCTGGCGTTTAGTCGTCTGCGTGATCGTGACATCGTAGGTAAACTGTTCGGTGAACTTGGTCCTCGTTACAATGCACGTAATGGTGGTTACCTGCGCATCCTCAAATGTGGTTTCCGTAATGGTGATAATGCACCGATGGCATTTGTTGAGTTGGTGGATCGTCCAGAAGTTGCTGAAGCACCAAGTGCTGAGTAATTGAAGTATTGCAATATCAAAAGAGCCAGCTTTGCTGGCTCTTTTGCTTTTAAAAGTGTTGTCATCTTTGCAATAACCAGTCCGTAATTTCTAATGTGGTAAACGGCCAGTATAGAGGTTCTCTCTTTGCGGCATCACACAATACAGGAATGCTGGTGGCAAATTGCTCAAAGAGGCTGTCGTCATCAATAATATCTGCATATTGGTATGCCAGTTCCAAGCTAATTAAAAGACGCTCTGCATCGTCACATAAATGACAACCGACTGTGCCATATAAAATCAGTTCGCTCCGCATAATTCGCTAGGTAGTGTCATCAACGCTTTGTACAATAACATCTATATTAAATCACCCGATTAAAATTGGATATGGCATGGCAGAAACTCGTGAACATAACGAAGATGTGATTGAAAACAAGGAAACTTTGGGCGAAACACTGCAGCAAGTCATTCACTTGTTGGATAAGCACAAGCTGGTAGAGCATGTTGTTCACAAACAAGAGATGCCCAATCATGAACTGGTAGAGCATCTTGTCCATAAGCAGAATCTGAACAGCTTGCAACATAAGCTGGAACAGCTGCACCCTGCTGACGTAGCCTATATTCTTGAGGCCTTGCCATTAGATGATCGTTTGCGCGTCTGGGAGCTGGTAAAAGCTGACCGTGACGGGGAAATCCTGCTGGAAGTATCGGACGCTGTTCGACAAACACTGATTGCAGACATGGATAGCGACGAGTTGCTCGCTGCGGCCGAACAGTTAGATACCGACGAGCTGGCTGACCTTGCGCCTGACCTTCCCAAAGATGTGTTGCAAGATCTGATGTATAGCCTCGATGCACAGCATCGTGAGCGCTTGCAATCGGCACTGTCCTATCCTGAGGATACCGTCGGCGCCATTATGGATTTTGATATTGTCACCATCCGCGATGATATTACGCTCGAAGTGGTATTGCGCTATTTGCGGCGCTTGCCCAAGTTTCCTGACCATACCGATAAATTGTTTGTGATCAGCCGTGATGATACTTTGCAAGGTGTGTTGCCACTCAAGCGTATTATCCTGAATGATCCTGAAACCCGAGTCAGTGACATCATGGCGACCGATGCTGTGATGTTCCATCCAGAGGACATGGCTGATCAGGCTGCGATGGCTTTTGAACGATATGACCTGGTGACGGCACCGGTGGTCGATAATAACCGCAAGCTCATCGGCAGAATTACGGTCGATACGGTCATGGACATCATTAGGGAGGAAGCAGAGGCCGATATGTTGTCCATGGCTGGCTTGCGCGAAGAGGAGGACTTTTTTGCTTCAGTATGGAAGTCTGTTCAAAACCGCTGGGCATGGCTGGCAATCAATCTGGTGACTGCATTGGTGGCTTCGCGGGTAATTGGGCTGTTTGAAGGCAGCATTGAAAAGATTGTGGCGTTGGCCGCACTGATGCCGATTGTGGCTGGTATAGGCGGAAATTCGGGCAATCAAACAACCACGATGATTGTACGTGGCCTGGCACTAGGGCAGATATCCGGCTATCACATGAAGTCCTTGTTGCAAAAGGAAATGGGGGTTGCGTTACTGAATGGCTTGTTGTGGGGTGGCGTGCTAGGGCTGATTGCATACTGGCTTTATGGCAGTGCCCCTTTAGGGTTGGTGATGACGGCGGCTATGGCCCTTAATTTGCTATTGGCCGCTATTATTGGCGTCATTATCCCCCTGGTGATGAATAAATTGGACCGCGATCCGGCTGTTGGTTCCAGTGTCTTGATTACTGCTTTGACGGATAGTGGTGGTTTTCTTATTTTCCTTGGCTTGGCGACAATTTTCTTATTGTAATAATAGACATGAATAACGAGATTAATTTTATTTGGCGGGAAATCGTACAGGATTTTAGTACCATTTCTGTACTTTGGCAGTTGGCCGTGATTGCAGTTGTTTTTGCTATCAGTGCCTTACTGAATCTTCACCTGCAGCGACAAATCGCCGAAGGCAGAGTCAATACAGTCTACAAAATGTTACTGGGAGGCGTTGAGCGATTATTCTTTCCTTTCACCGCATTTCTGCTGCTTGTGATTGCGCGTTATGCACTTGATGGCTGGATGCATGTTGGCGTTCTGCGCCTCGTTTCGCGCATGCTGATGGCGATGGTGATTATCCGCTCTATTGTTTACATTTTACGCTATGTTTTTTCCCCCAGTGCTTGGTTGCATAGTTTTGAACGAGCAATCACCTGGAGCATCTGGGTTGTAGTGGCATTGCATTTGAGCGGCTTTCTTGATCAAGTGTTACAGGTGTTCGAAGATGTACAGTTTAGTGTAGGCAAGCAAAAACTCAATTTGCTGTTGCTGATGCAAGGCATGTTAACCATCGTGGTGACGATGCTGGTCGCATTATGGTTAAGCCGCATGATCGAGCTGCGTTTAATGGCTTCGGCCAATATGAACAGCAACTGGCGCGTCATTATGGTCAAGCTGGTACGTATGGTTGCCATTGTGATTGCATTGCTGGTTTCCCTGGCTGCGGTTGGTATTGATGTCACCATGTTGTCAGTATTTGGTGGCGCACTGGGCGTCGGGTTGGGTTTTGGCTTGCAGAAAATTGCCAGTAATTATGTCAGCGGTTTCATTATCCTGATGGATAAGTCATTGCATATGGGAGATGTTGTCACCATTAGCAGCCATTATGGCATTGTGAAAGAGTTACGTTCGCGCTATATGATTCTGCGCAAGCTGGATGGGACTGAAGTCATTATCCCGAACGAAACAATGATTACAGACGTAGTGATTAACCATACCTCGGCTGCCCACAAAGCCAAGGTGCCTATTCCAATCCAGATATCCTACGAAAGCGATCTGGATCAGGCGATGCAAATTTTAAAGGAGGTAGGGGTTGCTCATCAGCGTACGATTAAGGATGAGACTGCAGTGGATGTCATTATTAAAGCGTTTGGCGAAAGCGGCATCGATTTGCAGTTATCAGTCTGGGTGGCAGATCCTGAAGAAGGCTCGGCCAAGCTGCAAAGCGAGATTTACTATGCGATATGGCAGCGCTTCAAGCAGAGCAATATCCAAATTCCATACCCTCAGCGAGATGTGCGTATTATTTCCACGCCAAACGTAATGCCTGCAATGGATATGTAAATTAATTAACGCATTACACATAATAAAAAAGCCTGCATATGCAGGCTTTTTTATTAATTTCAAAACTTAATTATTTCAATTTAGTTTCTTTGTACATCACATGCTTGCGAACAACTGGATCAAATTTTTTGATTTCCATTTTCTCAGGCATAGTACGTTTGTTTTTAGTGGTGGTGTAGAAATGACCTGTACCAGCACTGGATTCCAATTTAATTTTTTCGCGCATGATAGTTCCTTTGCAGACTCAGTTGCTGGTTAGATTTTTTCGCCAGCAGCACGCAGATCAGCCAACACAGCATCGATACCATTTTTGTCAATGGTACGTAAAGCAGCGTTAGTAATGCGCAGGCTTACCCAGCGGTTTTCGCTCTCAACCCAAAACTTACGGTTTTGCAAGTTAGGCAAGAAACGACGTCTTGTTTTGTTTTGTGCGTGAGAAACATTGTTACCCACCATCGGCTTTTTACCGGTTACCTGACATACACGTGCCATGGTTGTCTCCAAATACTTTATCTTTTTCAGAAAGAGCGAGATTATAGATTGAAATGAATCATTAAATCAAGCAAATAATGCAGTTTTTCAAGCAATTAGTGTTTGCCGGTACTGCCAAAGCCGCCTTCACCACGTTCGCTGGTCGTAAACTCATCAACGATATGAAAATCAGCCTGTACCACTGGCACAATCACCATCTGTGCAATGCGCTCCATCGGATTCAAAAGAAACGCTTCTTTGCTACGGTTCCAGCATGAAACCAGTAATTGACCCTGATAGTCCGAGTCAATCAGGCCCACCAGATTGCCTAATACAATCCCATGTTTGTGACCCAGTCCGGAGCGCGGGAGAATCATGGCGGCATAATAAGTATTGTCTATATGAATCGCCATCCCGGTTGGGATCATGATGGTTTCGCCCGGCTGTATGGTTTGCGTATGCTCAATACAGGCACGTAAATCCAACCCGGCCGAACCTGGTGTGGCGTAGTTTGGCATCATATGATGCAAACGAGGGTCAAGGATCTTGAGGTCTACGGTAATGGACATGCGGAGGCTCCAGTAAATATTGCGCTATTAAAACATGAAACATACCTAAAAATCATTACACGCGATAAAGGTGATAAAAAAGCCAGCAGTTGCTGGCTTTTTTATCATTCGGGCAATTAGAATTTGTATTGCGCACTGAGGCCCAGCAAATAATTGCGATCCGCACCAGTTTCGTAAAACAAACTGTTACCATCATTAATTCTGACAGAACCGATATATTCTTTATCGAACATATTTTCTACACGAATATATTCTTTAAAGCGCCAGTTTGTTAGGTTTTGCTCAAAACCTGCACGTACGTTGAAAATGGTGTAAGAGGGCGCAGAATCACTGTTGACGTCATCTACATAGACTTTGCTGTTATATCTTCCTTCGAGCGCCGTATAGAATCCCATGGGGGCATATCTCCATGCAATCTCGCCGTAGATTTGACTTGAATATGTGCCCGGGATTTTATTGCCTGCCAACACGGTTTTGGTTGTAACGACAGCACCCGCTTGCGACGAGCTTGTGAAGGCGTCTTTAAACTCGGCATCTAGCAGCGTATATGCAATATAAGTACTCAGATTATTTTCAAACTTGGAGTCCAGCGATAACTCTAAACCTTTGCGCTCAGTTTTACCTGCGTTAGTAAATGAGGAACGTCCCGCGTTGGTAAACGAAGTCACAATTTCATCATCAGTCATTATTTTAAATAAAGTCATGTTGAGTCGAGTGTTGTCGTTCAGAAAAGCTTTTGCGCCGACTTCAAAATTATTACTTTCCGAAGGCTTTAATGAAAGATTGGGTTTGCTGGCGACGCCAGAGGCTACGCTGTCGAATGCAGCCTCGATAAAAGTAGGGGTTTCAAAACCCTTACCAAAGTTGGCATAAAGGTTTAAAGTTTCTGTCACTTTCCAAACTGCCCCAATGACAGGAGTGGTTTTTTGGTATTCAACATTGCCGCTGTTGTCGCCGTTTACAGTGAGTAAGTTGTCTTTTACCTGGAGTCTAACTTTTGTATGGCGTGCTCCAGCGTGCACATCTACAGTGGGTGTCAGGCTTAATTTCCCCTGAAGGTACTGGTCAAAATTCGTTGATATATTTTGCTCGTTTCTGTTCGCTGTGCTTATAACTGCGCCATTACTTAGAATATTTGTATCTTTGCGGTCATCATTGGACTTGCCGTATGTTAAGCCTGCTGAAACAGTATAAGGTAAGCCGTATATTGCACCTGCATTATCCCAGCGCAAATCCATGCCATAAAACTCACGATCAATTTCACTAAGGCGTGCGTTAGTGCCAGTTCCACCTGGCCCAGTCAAAACTGTTGCTAAAGGCGTGGTTGTTAAAGTTTGCGCATTACCACGTGTACCCACATACGGAATAAAGCTTATCTTGTTGCTTTCATTAAAAGCATGTTCAAGATTAAAACCAACCTGTGTATGGTCGCGTTTTACGCTGGTGTTGGCAAATGTTGCCGCCGCGATAGACTGATTTCTCGTTGCGCTTGAAAAAGCTCTGGCACGATCGAGACCCAAAGGATCTTGCGCGTCCTGGTCGAACCAGTTCACCAATGCTGTGAGATGGGTGTCTTCTGACACGTTGAACTTGAATTTGGCAGTGGCCATTTGTTTTTTACCGCTGCCATGGTTTCTAAAGCTGTCGGTTTCAAAGTTGGAGATGTTGAGTAAATACTCAACCCCCTCGCTTTGCCCGGCTGCTTCTAATATTTGGCGTTTTGTATCATAGCTGCCGAACATGACTGTGCCACCAATTTCTGGTGTTTGTGGCGCTGCTTTTGTAAACATCTGGATTACGCCGCCAGAAGAGTTTCCGTAGAGTGATGAGAACGGGCCGCGCATGACTTCTATGCTTTTAATGGATGATAAATCCACCACGCCTGGCTGGCCTTGGCCGTCTGGCATTGTCAGGGGGATGCCATCCACATAGACGCGTACTCCGCGGACACCAAAGGCAGAGCGGGCGCCAAATCCTCTTGATGAAATTTGTGGGTCTTGCGCCTGATTGTTGCGATTTTGCGCAGTGATGCCAGGGACGCGAATCAAACTTTCAGATAAGAGCATTTGCTGTTGCCCATTTTGAATATCTTTTTGTTCGACCACATCAATCGCCACTGGTAAATCAAAGCTATTTTGCGCCTGTCGCGTAGCTGTTATTACAACAGGAGAGAGGGTTAATGTTTTTTCGTCTTCTGTTTCAGCAAAAGCGATGTCGCCACAGATAGCCGAAATAGCCAGGCATAAAGGAGTCAATGTCAGTACTGGATAGCGCATGGGTGTTTCCAAAAAAATTAATCGCGCGATTGTAAGCTGAGTGGAGGGTAAAACTTCTCAGTATTTTCATGAAAATACTGCTTGGGTCTGGATTATGCGGATGTATTTAACTGCTGGCTGAGGTAAGTCAATATTTGATGTGCAATCTCAATTTTATTTGATTGCGGCAGGGTTGTGTGGCCGCTATCGTCAATAATGGTCACCGTGTTTTCATCATTCCCAATGGCTGAGACAGCATGGTTAGCAATGATCATTGGGATATTCTTGGCTATTCTTTTTTGTGATGCATATGCAATCACCTGTTCGGTTTCCGCTGCAAATCCTACACAGTAAGGAGGGTTCGGTAGTGAGGCAACTTCGGCAAGAATGTCTCTGTTTCTTTTAAGCTCTATCGTAAGTGTAGGCTCACTTTTTTTTATTTTTTGAGAGGAGGTTTGCTTCGGGCTATAGTCGGCAACTGCTGCAACGGCAATGAATATTTCTTGATGCGCCACTTGCTGCATGACTGCCAGATACATACTTTCTGCCGAGGGTGCATGCACGGCATGCTGGACTGGAGGCAGCGAGGTGGTGGTTTGTCCGTACACCAGTGTCACCTCTGCACCCATCCGAGTGGCCATCGCCGCCAGCGAAAACCCCATTTTTCCGCTGCTCTGATTAGTAATGCCGCGAATAGGGTCCAGCATTTCGATGGTTGCACCAGCCGTTATCAGGATTTTTCTGCCAGCCAGTAGTTTAGGGGTGAGGCAAGCAAGCACGCCTTCTAGTAGAGTTTCTGGTTCTAGCACCCTACCTGCACCAATTTCGCCACATGCTTGTTCGCCACTTTCTGGTCCAAGCAGGGTAATGTCATCAAGCTCAAGCTGTGCAATGTTGCGCTGCGTTGCCGGATTCTCCCACATTTGTTTATTCATAGCGGGGGCAACCAGTAGTGGGCACTCACGTGCAAGGCAAAGTGTTGAAAGCAGATCATTTGCTGTGCCGTGTGCTAACTTGGCAATGAAGTCGGCACTTCCCGGGGCAATTAAAATCAGATCAGCCTGTCTGCTGAGTTCAATGTGGGGCATGCCGTTGTGTATACGTTGATCCCAGCTATCGACAAATACCGGCAGGCCTGATAGCGCCTGCATCGTGGTCGGAGTGATAAAGTGCGTGGCTGCTTCAGTCATGGCTACTTGCACACTGACACCTTGTTTAATTAGCAGGCGTACCAGTTCTGCAGTTTTGTAGGCTGCGATCCCGCCGGTAATTCCAAGCAAAATATGTGGCATACGATGGGGAAATTTTTGCATGAAAGACATTCTAACTGAGGTGGCACGGTTTGTAATCTGGCCACATGTAACGAAATCTTTAAACATGTTAATATTACTGAGGCGCGAGATTGGAATGGCATGTTAAAAACAATCAGAATTTCTTTCTGGGTAATTGTGGTGTTGGCAGTGTTATTGCCGTTATGGGAGGAGTACCAGATTTTACAATGGCGCAAGCCTTTGTATGTGGCTCTGTATCCAGTCAATGCCGATGGTGATACGGAGGTTGAAAGCTATATTAATAGCCTGACACAAAGCGATTTTGTCATGCTGGAAGAGTATTTTTCGGCAGAGGCACTGCGATATCAGCTCAATATACGCAGGCCTGTGATGGTGAGGCTAGGCCCGGTGGTCAAAGAAATACCTCCTGCGCCCCCTGCAGTTAATGGGCATCTGCTTGATATCATGCGTTGGAGTCTCAAGTTTCGAGTTTTTGGTTGGCAGCATCACCCCGATGTTGGCGTGCCCGCAGATATCAAGCTTTATTTGCTGTTTTATAACACAGGCAAGCATACGCATTTGCTACATTCGACTGCGCTTAATAAAGGGCGTATCGGGCGCGTAAATTTATTTGCTGATGTGCACCATCATGACGTGAATATGGTGGTGGTTGCGCATGAGTTGTTACACACGTTAAAAGCAACGGATAAATATAGCCTTGCTGATAATGAACCGATATTTCCGCAAGGCTATGTGGAGCCGTATGCTCAACCAATCTATCCACAAAGCATGGCAGAGATTATGGCTGGAAAAATTCCACAGACTGAGCACAGTTCGCGCATGGCGCGGCATTTGAATGAAACGGTTATCGGTAGAAAAACTGCAAGAGAAATAGGCTGGTTAAAGTAATCACAAATTAAGGAGGCTTGCTGTGGCAATTACTGATTGGCCTGAACAAGAGCGTCCGCGAGAAAAGTTATTGCGTCTCGGTGTGCACGCGTTGTCTGATGCTGAGTTACTGGCTATTTTTCTCCGAGTCGGAGTGACCGGAAAGACTGCCGTCGATTTGGCCAGAGACCTGCTGCAGCATTTTCACACTTTAAATGGTATTTTTGCTGCCAGCATGGTCAGTATGCGTCAAGTGCATGGTATGGGGTTTAGCAAATACTGCCAGTTGCAGGCAGTGATGGAGATGAGTAAGCGCGCACTGGGGGAACAGTTGCATGAAACTGACAGCTTCACGGCACCTCAACAGGTCAAACAATATCTGCAGTTAAGTTTGTCACAGCTGGATCGCGAGGTATTTGGGGTGATGTTTCTGGATACTCAGAATCGCCTGCTGGCCTATGAAACTTTGTTCGAAGGTGGATTGATGCAAACCAGTGTGCATCCGCGCGAAGTGGTGAAGCGGGCGCTGGCGCACAATGCAGCAGCAGTCATTCTCAGCCATAATCATCCGACAGGTGTGGCACAACCGAGCCGGCCAGATCAGCAATTAACGCAAACGCTTAAGGATGCCTTGCATTTGATTGACGTGCGTGTGCTTGATCATATTATCGTGGCTGGTCAGCACACGTATTCTTTCAGCGAGCAAGGAATGTTGTAGCAAAAAAACGATGATATAGCAAGATAAGGCAAGGGATTGGTGGGTGCTAACGGGGTCGAACCGCTGACATTCGCCTTGTAAGGGCGACGCTCTACCAACTGAGCTAAGCACCCGTGCCTTCAAACGAAGCGCGCATGATACATAAAACCATTTTCGACCGCAAGCGTTCGTCTCAATATTTTTAAGCAAGGGTGTTTATATTTGGCAAGTTTTAGCCGGGTTAAGGCTGTGTGAGATCAGACAGTCAGTTTTTGGGTAAGTGCCACCAGTTGTTGTGAAATTTCTGCGACGCTGATTTTACGTTTCTCCGCCATTTCGGAAAGCAGGTGATAAGCGTCATCCGTACTCAAATTGCGTTGCCTCATCAGAATGTCTCTGGCATGATCAACCAGCTTTTGCTCTTCCTCACTCAGGGATTGCAAATGGCCATATAAGGTTGCGTTTGCTGCAGTGGACATGGGTAACGGTGTGGTTCTCATTTAAGACATCAATGTATCATTAGACTGACTTTGGTTTAGCAATCAGCATGCCAGTTTGAAAATGTATTTTAACATGATGATTTTAAATATGTTTTTGGATAAAATGCAGGGGCTGTCAATGTGGCGGCCTTGCATGCTGCCGCACCATTGCAGTGCTGTTGCACCAGTCGGGCGAAAGCCGTTGGCTATCTGTAAACAGGGACACGCACCAGACTTTAGTCGCAGTTAGAAAATAAAACGGGGAGTGATCAGTGGTAAAAAGAGTGTGGGGGCGTGCTGGTTGGGGGGGCTTGGCGTTGTTGGGGGCTTGTGCGCTGGCGCAGGTGGCTTGGGCACGGGGCGAGACTTTGAATGCACTGTGGCTAATTACGGCGGCTGTTTGCATTTATTTGATTGCATACCGCTTTTATGCGGCCTGGATTGCTGCCAGGGTATTAACAATTGATGCCACCCGCGCAACGCCTGGCGAGCGCTTAAACAATGGGCGCGATTTTATGCCGACCAATCGCTGGGTGGTATTTGGTCACCATTTTGCGGCAATTGCGGGCCCCGGCCCTTTGGTGGGACCGATGCTGGCTGCCCAGTTTGGCTATTTGCCCGGCACTTTGTGGATACTGATCGGTGCCGTGCTTGGTGGGGCTGTACAAGACATGGTCACCCTGTTTTTCTCCACACGTCGTAATGGCCGCAGCCTGGGGCAAATGGCGCGTGATGAAATTGGTGCGATTGGCGGGACGGCGGCACTGATTGGCACCTTCATGATCATGATCATCCTGATCGCCGTATTGGGATTGGTGGTTGTGAATGCCATGAAGCATAGTCCATGGGGGACGGCGACAGTGGCCGCTACGATTCCCATCGCCATGCTGGTTGGCGTGTATATGCGCTATCTGCGCCCTGGTCGCGTATTGGAGGCTTCCGTGCTGGGTGTGCTGCTATTGCTCGCCTCTGTGGGGCTAGGTGGCTGGGTCGACCATCATCCCGTGCTCGCACCCCTGTTTGATCATGAAGGGCTGCCACTGGCTTTTTGCATTATTGGCTATGGTTTTGCAGCCGCGGTACTCCCGGTGTGGTTGCTATTGGCCCCGCGAGATTATCTGTCTACATTTATGAAGCTGGGGACTGTATTACTGCTGGCGATTGCGATTTTACTGTTGCGCCCCCAAATTCACATGCCTGCGGTCACGCCGTTTATTGATGGCACGGGACCGATTTTTGGCGGCAAGCTGTTTCCGTTTGTGTTTATCACGATAGCCTGCGGCGCAATTTCCGGCTTTCATGCCCTGATCGCCAGTGGCACGACGCCCAAGCTGATCTCCAGCGAGGGGGATATTCGCATGATCGGCTACGGCGCCATGTTGCTGGAGAGTTTTGTTGCCATTATGGCCATGATCGCCGCCACGGTGCTTGAGCCTGGTGTTTATTTTGCCATTAACAGCCCGGCGGGTGTGGTAGGTAAAGAAGCGCTAGATGCAGTGAATACCATCAGTGGCTGGGGCTATGAGGTGACCGTAGCGCAAATGCAGCATCTGGCAGATGCCAT
The DNA here is from genome assembly GCF_030769565.1 of Methylophilus aquaticus. Taxonomy (GTDB): domain Bacteria; phylum Pseudomonadota; class Gammaproteobacteria; order Burkholderiales; family Methylophilaceae; genus Methylophilus; species Methylophilus aquaticus. Next base: position 25,612 of record NZ_JAVCAP010000002.1, read on the forward strand.
GGGTGAAAGTACCCTGTTTGCCCGCACCGGTGGCGCCCCCAGTCTGGCAGTCGGGATGGCGAGTATTTTTGGCAGTGTGTTTGGCGAGCATTTGCTGGCGTTGTGGTATCACTTTGCCATTATGTTTGAGGCTATTTTTATTTTAACCACACTGGATGCCGGTACAAGGGTGGGGCGTTTTATGCTGCAGGATATGCTGGGTAATCTGCACCCCAAATTAGGCGCAACCTCTTATACGCCTTCAGTGATTCTCACCAGTGCACTGGTGGTGGCGGGTTGGGGTTATTTTCTTTATATCGGCGTCATCGACCCGAATGGAGGCGTGAATATATTGTGGCCCTTGTTTGGTATTGCGAACCAGATGCTGGCTGCGATTGCGCTATCGGTGGCGACGGGCATTCTGGTCAAATCCGGCAGGCTTCAGTTTGCCTGGATTACCGCGCTTCCGCTGACCTGGCTGCTGGCAATTACCAGTGCCGCTGCTTATGAAAAAACCTTCAGCGATGATATCCGTGTCGGTTTTTTTGCTGCGGCCAATGATCTGGCACACAAGCTGTCTGCTGGGCTGCTGCCCCCGGAAAAAGCGGCTGTTGCGCCGCAACTGATTTTTAACCAGCAACTGGATGCCTGGCTCACCCTGTTTTTTGTGGCGATGCTATGGATCGTGGTGATGGATATGTTGCTGATGTGCTGGCGGAGTGTGCGGGGCAAGGCAGTGTTACCCAGCAGCGAGACAGCCTATGTGGCAACCCGGCTGTAACATGAGATGAATAAACATCACAGGTGAACCACTGTGATGTGATTGGCTCAAAGCTAAATAACGCAGATTGAGAGGGCAAGTATGCAATGGTTAAAGCAATGTTGGGAGCGTATCCGCCAGTTATCCGGTGATGATGCCTATGACCGCTATCTGGCGCACTATGCCGAGCAGCACGCCGACCTGCCCGAAGCCGGTCCTCCCTTGTCTCGCGCCGCCTTTTTCAGGCAATGGCAGGATCAAAAGTGGAAAGGGATTAAACGGTGTTGTTAAGCGATGCGGATATTTCGCGGGTGATCGAAATGGCCTGGGAAGATCGTACACCGTTTGAGGCGATTGAACACCAGTTCGGACTTAATCAGGCCGGCGTCCTCAAATTGATGCGTGGCCATTTGAATGCGGCCAGTTTCAAGTCCTGGCGTAAGCGTACCCGTGGGCAGTTGACCAAGCATGCCATGCTGCGCAATCAGAACATCAGTCGACATTGTTCGCACTATCAGCACAAGCAAAACAGACCTTAACGCGCTGCATTGTTTTGAAAGGCTGTCTTGGATCTGCTGCTTGCCCAAGATATTGTGAGTGGAATGTAACAAACAAATCTTGACTGCACATGCGCATGCCTTATTCAGTTAAAATAAGGTTTTAATGACAATCCTAGTGTTTCTCCATGCCTAAATACCGTTCTCACACGACAACTCAAGGTCGTAATATGGCTGGTGCACGTGCTTTGTGGCGTGCCACCGGTATGAAAGATGAAGATTTTTCCAAGCCAATTATTGCGATTGCTAACTCGTTTACTCAGTTTGTACCTGGTCATGTCCACTTGAAGGACCTCGGTCAACTGGTGGCCCGTGAAATTGAAAAAGCAGGGGGCGTTGCCAAAGAGTTCAATACCATCGCGGTGGATGACGGTATCGCCATGGGTCACAGCGGTATGTTGTACAGCCTGCCCAGCCGTGACCTGATTGCGGATAGCGTGGAATACATGGTCAATGCGCATTGTGCCGATGCGCTCGTCTGCATTTCTAATTGTGACAAAATTACGCCCGGTATGTTGATGGCCGCCTTGCGCCTGAATATCCCTGTCATCTTTGTCTCCGGTGGTCCGATGGAAGCCGGTAAGGTGAACTGGCAAGGCAATGCGCATAAACTCGACTTGGTGGATGCCATGGTCGCGGCGGCAGACGACAAAGTGAGTGATGCCGAAAGTGAAGCGATCGAGCGCGAAGCCTGTCCAACGTGTGGCTCTTGTTCAGGCATGTTTACGGCAAATTCAATGAACTGTCTGACCGAGGCACTTGGCTTGAGCTTGCCAGGCAATGGTTCAACGCTGGCCACTCATGCGGCGCGCAAGCAATTGTTTTTGCAGGCGGGGCGCACTATTGTGGATTTGGCCAAGCGTCACTATGAGCAGGACGATTACAGTGTGCTGCCACGCAATATTGCCAGCTTTAAGGCTTTTGAAAATGCCATGGCGCTGGATGTCGCGATGGGTGGTTCAACCAATACGGTGTTGCATTTGCTGGCGGCGGCACATGAGGCGGGTGTGGATTTTACGATGAAAGACATCGACCGCATCTCACGCCGTGTGCCATGCGTGTGTAAAGTAGCTCCTGCCACGGCTAAATACCACATGGAAGACGTACACCGTGCGGGTGGCGTGATGGGGATTTTAGGTGAGTTACACCGTGCGGGCGTGATTCATGGGGATGTGCCAACGGTGCATAGCCCTAGCATGCAAGCCGCATTGGAAAAATGGGATATTGCAACCTCGCAAGATGAGGAAGCACACAAGCTGTTTTCAGCCGCTCCCGGCGGTGTGCGAACGACCATTGCGTTTAGCCAAAACATGTTGTGGCCTGCACTGGATACTAATCGTGCCGAAGGCTGTATTCGCGACAAAGCGCATGCTTATTCGCAGGATGGCGGCTTGGCAGTGCTGTATGGCAATATCGCACTCGATGGGTGTATTGTGAAAACCGCAGGCGTAGATGACAGTATTTTGAAGTTTACCGGCCGTGCACGCATTTTTGAGAGTCAGGATACTGCCGTTGAAGCGATTCTTGCTGATCAGGTAGTGGCAGGGGATGTGGTCGTGATTCGTTATGAAGGTCCACGCGGTGGGCCTGGCATGCAGGAAATGCTATACCCGACTTCCTATCTGAAATCCAAAGGTCTGGGCAAGGCTTGTGCGCTATTGACCGATGGTCGCTTTTCAGGCGGGACATCCGGCCTGAGTATAGGCCATGCCTCGCCAGAGGCGGCAGAAGGCGGCGCGATCGGTTTGGTTGAAGAAGGCGATACCATTGAAATTGATATCCCGAACCGGATCATTCATTTGAGTGTGACAGACGAAGTACTGGCGCATCGGCGTATTACAATGGAGGCCAAAGGCAGGGATGCATGGAAGCCACTCAACCGTACGCGTGTAGTTTCGCCTGCTTTGCGTGCCTACGCCGCCATGAGTACCAGTGCAGCCAGAGGTGCGGTTCGTGATGTTGCCCAGATAGAAAGGGGAAGCAAATGAGTTCGGAATGTGAAATCCTGGCGAAAAGCATGGAAATGACCAAACGCTTGAAACTGCATGCGCATGTCAATCAATGGCAGGATGAGAATGGCCTGCAATACTTGGAAATTGATAATCCATTGGCGACAGGAAAGATTGCTTTGCAGGGTGCCCATGTCATGCATTGGCAACCCAAATTTCTGGCAAATCCAGTGTTGTGGCTGTCAAGCAATGCACGTTATCTAAAGGGACGCTCAATTCGTGGCGGTGTTCCCATTTGCTGGCCATGGTTTGGTGCGCATCCCACAGATAGTACCTTGTGTCCACATGGCTTTGCCAGAGTGATTCCATGGCGTGTTTTAGATATTGATGCGACGCAGACAGGCGCAACCAGAATTATTCTTGAAATGCAGCAAACGCCAGAAGCGCAACGCCAGCTTTCATACCCTTATGAGTTAACACTGACGATTACCATTGGTCGCCGCTTGCGGATTGATCTGGCAACGACCAATCTGGCCGAGCATCCATTTGTAATCAGTGAAGCATTCCACACCTATTTCAACGTGAGTGATTTGTCTAATATCCAGATCACAGGCATGCAGGATCTAGTCTATCTGGACAAATTGTTGAAGTATGAGCGTAATGTAGAGCATGAAGCACTTAGTTTTAGCGGCGACGAGTATGATCGTGTCTATGTACATCATAGTTCTGATTGCGCTATTCACGATAGTGGATATAACCGTATTATTCACGTTTCCAAATCTGGCAGTGATACTACCGTAGTATGGAATCCAGGCGCGGATAAAGCTGCCCAGATGGGCGATATGGGGGTTGGGGATGAATGGCGCAAAACCATTTGCGTGGAGACCACTAATGCATTGGATAACATGGTGGTGATCAATCCCGGTCGCAAGCATACAGTAAGCGCCGAATACTCTATCGAGACTCTGTAACTTGATTGTGACGCTGTCAACCAAAGCTGTGCAGATACGTTTTAGTGCTGTTGGCAAAACACCAAATGCCTGTGAAATTGGTTGATTTTTCTCACAAATATTGTGTGCTGGTATTGTGGATTTCACTTGGTCAGGTAATATGCCACATGCACAAAAGTTGCATTTCGGGGATGTATTAATTTAGGAAAGTATTCAAGGAGATCGCATGAAAGTCTTATTATCCGCAATCGCTGCTGCTACTTTGTTGATCGCTGGTCAAGCGCACGCAGTTGATGCTGCTGCTGCAAAAGCCATGGCACAAAAAAGTGGTTGTTTGGCTTGCCATAGCGTGGACGCTAAAGTGTTAGGCCCAGCTTACAAAGATGTCGCTGCAAAATACAAAGGTGACAAAACAGCAGAAGCTAAATTGGTTGCTAAAGTAAAAGCAGGTGGTAGTGGCGTTTGGGGCAACATCCCTATGCCAGCTAACAGTCCTCAAGTGAAAGACGAAGATATCAAAACCATCGTTCAGTGGATTTTGTCACTCTAATCCTCATTTAGAGGTTGTAAGTAATAAAAAAGCCAGCGTTATCTGCTGGCTTTTTTTGTGAGAAATTTTTCAAGCCTTTTGCGTGTCACCCAAAAAATCTCTTATTTCACAAGTCCCAATAAGTAAATAAACACCGCAATGATCGCGACAGGAGCAATAATGTTGTTAGCAGATCGCCAGCATTTATAAGTGAATGGATGTAAGCCAAATTCGTTTTGCGTGTGGTTTTTTTTCATAAAGTAACCAGCAAATACAGCCATTAATAGTCCGCCAAGGGGGAGCATGAGGGTGGATGTGAGTTTATCTAGCGTCTCAAAAATATTTAAACCGAAAAGCACTTTCACCTCGGCCCATATATTAAATGACAACACAACACTCAGTCCCGTGAGCCAGATGATGAGCCCCAATAGGGTACTCACCATATTACGTTTGAATGTTGTATTTTCAACCACCCAGGCAATAGTGGGTTCTACCAGCGAAATAGCGCTGGTCCAGGCGGCGAAAGCAACTAGCAGAAAAAATAATGTGGCAATAATATTGCCTGCGGGCATGGCGCCAAACGCGATTGGCAATGTTTGAAATAGTAGCCCAGGCCCGGCATTGGGTGCCAGGTGATTGGCAAATACCAGAGAGTAAATAGCCAAGCCGACTAATAACCCCAGCATGGTGTCTATCAATGCAATCCAAACGGTAGTACGCGCAATTGAAACATCACGACTTAAATAAGAGCCGTAGACCATCACAGAACCCATGCCCAGGCTTAGGGAGAAAAAGGCGTGGCCTAATGCGGACAAAACGGCCATGGGTGTGATCTTTGAAAAATCCGGGGTGAACATGAAGTTTGCAGCAGCGCGCATATCCCCAACCGACATGCTGTAACCAAGCAGGATAAATAAAATCACAAACAACGCTGGCATCAGCACATTATTGGCTTTTTCCAGTCCGGAATTAACGCCACGGGCCACTACGCCCATCACCATGACCATAAACAGGCTGTGCCATATGGTGAGTTGTATTGGGTTGGCCAGTAATGCGTTGAAGCTGGATTGTGACTGTGCGGCTGAAATATGACTAAATGTATTTTGCATGGCCGCCACGATGTAACTTAACACCCAGCCTGCAATCACACTGTAAAAACTTAATATCAACACGCCAGCCAGCATGCCCATTGCACCCAGCCAGCGCCAATGCGTTGATACCCTGGCTTCTATTGCCAGAGAGTGAATGGCATCGAGCGGGTTTTGTTGCGCACGCCGTCCAAGCATGATTTCAGTCATCATCAGGGGGATGCCAACAAAGAAAATACATGCGATAAATACCAGTACAAAAGCGCTGCCACCGTTGACCCCTATCATGTAGGGCAGTTTCCATATGTTGCCCAAGCCGATGGCAGAGCCTGCCGTGGCGAGCATAAAGGTCCAACGGTTTTTCCAAGTGCCACGATGCTGTGACATAAGGTTTCCTAAGCGTTATTTTTACTGGAAAAGTAGCGAGTGGTTTCTTTTTTAATGATCTGTGATAGCAGTAACAAACCAATCAGATTGGGAATAGCCATTAAGCCATTGGCCAAGTCTGAGAAGTTCCATACAAACTCCAGGCTAGTGATGGCGCCTATCATCACTGCAATGGTAAACGTGACACGATAAGCATTAATCCACCGAGCCCCTAATAAATACTCGATGGCTTTTTCGCCATAATAATGCCAGCCTATGAGTGTGGAGTATGCAAATAACGCTGTTGCAACTGCGACGATGATGCGGCCACTGTGCCCCAGTGTTTCTGCCATGCTGCTGCTGGTTAACTGGGCTGGGCTGACCCCCTGCGTCCAACTGTTGGCAGTCAAAATCACCAATGCTGTCATTGTACATACCACGAGGGTGTCGATAAATGTTTGCGTCATGCTGACCAATGCCTGTTTTACCGGATCATTGGTGCGCGCTGCGGCTGCGGCAATGGGTGCGGAGCCTAACCCTGATTCATTTGAAAATACGCCTCGGGCAATCCCGAATCGCATCGCAGCCGCCACTGTAGCGCCGGCAAAGCCACCGGTTGCTGCACTAGGGTTAAACGCATGGTAAAAAATAAGGCCAAATGCGTGTGGAATTTGCTGAAAGTGCATGGTCAGTACCCAAAGACTGGCGCCGACATAAGCGACGATCATTAATGGCACCAGAAAAGAAGTAAATCTACCAATCGAGCGTATGCCACCCAAAATGACCAAACCCGTTAACAGGCTTAAAATAATGCCGCTGGTCATGAGCGGGACATTAAAAGTCGCTTCAAAAATTTTGGCTGCAGCATTTGCTTGCGTCATATTGCCAATGCCAAATGCAGCGCAAGCCGTGAAGAGTGCGAACAAAGTGCCCAGCCAGGGTAGCCCTGCGCCATTGCTCAAATAATACATTGGCCCGCCTCGCATGCCATGTGGCCCTTTTTCGCGGTATTTAACAGCCAAAACTGCTTCACTGTATTTGGTAGCCATGCCTACCAGTCCGGTGATCCACATCCAGAACACGGCGCCAGGTCCACCCAGGCTAATCGCAGTCGCCACGCCGACAATATTACCTATGCCAACTGTTGCAGCCAGCGCGGTCATCAACGCTGCAAAGTGACTGATATCCCCTTCATGGTCTTGATCTTTAGTCCAGATAAGTTTGAAGGCGTGAGGTAAGGCGCGAAATTGCAGGCCCTTGAGGAGAATGGTGAGGTATAAGCCAGTGCCCACCAGTAAGGTTAGCATCAGGGGGCCCCATACCCAGGCGGAGAGTGTGGCGACGAGTTTTTCCAATACTTGCATAGTTATCCCTTTGTCATGCAGGGATTATAGCGATGTTATGACGGCATGCGCCAGTTATGCACGAAAGTGTTGTTTGAGCACAGCGATCATCGCGGCATGATCCAGCACGCCAGCGCTCTCGCGTATGCTGTGCATGGCCCACATGGGGTTGCCTACATCGACTGTCGGGATGCCCAACTGAGCTGCCATGATGGGGCCTATAGTGCTGCCGCAGCCCAGGTCGGTGCGGTGCGCATACTGCTGATAAGGCACTCCGGCAGCTTCGCATAACTGTATAAACCGCGTAGCAGTCACTGCATTGGTGCTGTAGCGCTGGTTGGCATTGGTTTTAATCACTGGGCCGTGGTTGACCAATACGTGGTGACAGGGCTCGTAGCTGCCAGCATGATTCGGGTGAAAGGCATGTGCCATATCTGCACTGATAAAGAAACTGTTGGCAAATGCGCGCAGTTTTTCTTCTTCGCTGGTGCTGGTAGCGCTGCAAATGCGGTTGATGACATCGAGTAAAAAACTGCCGCCAGCGCCGGTTGTACTCTCCGAGCCAACCTCTTCATGGTCAAACAGGGCACAGATGGTTGTTGATTGCGGTTTTTCGGAGTGCAGCAGTGCTTCGAGCGCCGCATGGCATGAGGCAAGGTTATCGAGTTGGCTGTTGGCAATAAATTCTTGTTCAATGCCCCAGAAACTGCCCCGTTGCGTATCATACAAGGCGACATCCCAACCTACTATTTTTTCAGCTGGAAGCGCAAGTGTTTGCGCCAGTAAGTTGGTCAGCAGACTGTGTGCCGCCTCGGTGTTGGCAGCATTGCCAAAAATCAGTGGTAAGCCGGTTTGCTTGTTGAGCAGCAGCCCTTTTTCATTCACCTCGCGGTTCATGTGGATGGCCAGGTTAGGCAGGCGGGCCACAGGCTGTTCAAGCTTAACCAGGTGCGTGTTAAAGCCTTGTTCAGAGTTGACGGTCACCCGTCCTGCGATGCTGAGATCCCGGTCAGTAAACGTGGCTAAAATAGGACCGCCGTAGACCTCGACACCGAGTTGTGCCAAGCCTTGAGTGGCGTAAGCGGCTTTGGGTTTCAGGCGTAAGCCTGGCGAATCAGTATGCGCACCAACCAGCCTGAAGCCAGTGTCGGCGACGGGCTGTTGCCCCAAGACAAAGGCAATCACTGAGCCGCCATCGCGTACCACAAAATATTTGCCGCCTTGTTTGAATTGCCATGGCTCGTTTTCGCGCAGATTTTTAAAGCCTTGCGCCTTGAGGCGACTGGCTACCGACTCTACGGCATGCCAAGGACTGGGGCTGCTATCAATAAAATCCAAAAGTGCTTGCGCCTGTTGTCTGGCTTCTATTGAAATGTGCATGCTAAACCCAGTCTTTCTCGATCAAAAAGTCGGTGTACAGCTTGGCCTCAGGACTGCCGGTTTCCGGTTTCCAGTCATAGCGCCATTTCACCATTGGCGGCATCGACAGCAGAATAGACTCGGTGCGGCCATTGGATTGCAGCCCGAAGATCGTCCCGCGGTCAAAAATCAGGTTGAACTCGACATAACGGCCGCGTCTATAGGCCTGAAAATCACGCTCACGTTCGCCATAAGGCGTGTCTTTACGGCGTTGTACAATCGGCAAGTAAGCCTGCAAAAAAGCATCGCCTACCGCACGCTGCAGGGCGAAGCATTGTTCAAATCCCAGTTCGCTGAAGTCATCAAAAAACACACCACCAATGCCGCGCGGCTCTTTGCGATGCTTCAAGAAAAAGTACTCGTCGCAGTCTTTTTTGAATTGCGGGTAATACTGCGCACCAAAGGGCGCCAGTGCTTCCTTGTTCACACGGTGAAAGTGGATGCAATCGTCTTCAAAACCATAATAAGGCGTCAAATCCATGCCGCCACCAAACCACCAGATGTCCTGCTCGCCTGCTTGCTGCGCTTTGGCATGAAAAAAGCGTACATTCATATGTACCGTCGGTACAAACGGATTGTGTGGGTGAAAGACCAGAGAAACGCCCATGGCCTCCCAAGGGCGGCCAGCCGCCTCAGGGTGGGCGACACTGGCTGCTGGTGGCAGTTTGTTGCCCAGCACATGCGAAAAGCCGACGCCGGCACGTTCAAACACATTACCGTTTTCCAGCATGCACGAATTGCCACCTCCACCTTCCGGACGTTGCCAGCTATCTTGCAGAAAATTTTTGCCATCGACCAGTTCGACAGCCTCTACAATACGTGATTGCAATCCTTGCAGGAAATCGTAAACGGCTTGTGTTTGCATAAGGAGATGAGCGTTAGTTTTTAATGGCGCGGTAGCCAATATCGGTACGGTATTGCGCACCTTCGAATTGGATGGATTCAACCATTTTATAAGCCTGCTGCTGGGCAAACTTGACGGTTTCGCCAAGGGCTGTGACGCATAATACGCGACCACCGCTGGTCACGATGTTGCCATCTTTCAGTGTAGTGCCTGCATGGAATACATGGCCATCCTGTACATCGCCAGGCAGTCCGGTAATGGTATCGCCAAGTCTTGGCGTCTCAGGGTAATTGGCACTGGCCATGACGACGCCGAGGGCAAAGCGTCTGTCCCATTCAGCCTGGGCCTCGTTGAGTGTGCCGTTCACGGCATGCTCGGCTAATGCTACCAGATCTGATTTCAGCCGCATCATAATCGGTTGCGTTTCAGGGTCACCCATGCGGCAATTGAATTCCAGTGTTTTCACATCGCCTGCGGGCGAGATCATCAAGCCGGCATATAAAAATCCGGTGTAGGGAATGCCGTCCTTGGCCATGCCTTCCACGGTCGGGATAATAATCTCACGCATGGCCTTGTTATGAATTTCAGGCGTGACCACCGGTGCTGGAGAATAAGCCCCCATGCCGCCGGTGTTCGGCCCCTGATCACCATCCTGTAGTCGCTTGTGGTCCTGACTGGTTGCCAAAGGTAGAATGTGTTTGCCATCCACCATCACCATAAAACTGGCTTCTTCACCGCTTAAAAACTCTTCAATCACCACGCGCGCACCTGCATCACCCAGTTTGTTGTCTGACAACATGGCGTCCACTGCAGCATGTGCTTCCTCAAGTGTCATGGCGACCACAACGCCTTTACCTGCAGCCAGGCCATCTGCCTTGATCACAATGGGCGCACCTTCTGCATCAATATAGGCATGCGCAAGGGTTGCATCGCTGAAGGTTTGATATTTGGCGGTAGGGATGCCATGGCGGAACATAAAGGCTTTGGCAAAGTCTTTAGAACTTTCCAGCTGCGCGGCTGCCTTGCTCGGACCAAATATTTTTAAATCATGTGCACGAAAGGCATCGACCACCCCCTGCGAGAGCGGAGCTTCCGGGCCGACGATGGTCAGCGCGATTTGCTCGTCTTCTGCAAACTTCACCAGCTCGTCAATTTTGGTAATCGGCACGTTGACCATGTCCGGGTTGGTGGCCGTGCCGGCGTTGCCTGGCGCCACATACACGCGGCTCACCGCTTTGTTTTGCGCCACTTTCCATGCCAGTGCGTGCTCACGACCGCCCGAACCAATCACTAAAATTTTCATTTTTTATTACCTAATTGAGTTAGAGCCACTGAGGGCACAGAGAATTTCTTAAAGCATCAAACAATTACGTTTTTCTTTGTGGTCTCTGCGCCTTCTGTGACAAATAAAATTAATGTCTGAAGTGACGAATGCCCGTCACCACCATCGCCAGACCACGCTCATCAGCGGCGGCAATCACTTCTTCGTCGCGCATGCTGCCACCCGGATGTATCACACAGCTGGCACCGGCGTCTGCCAATACATCCACGCCGTCACGGAACGGGAAGAACGCATCCGAAGCGACCACTGCACCTTGCAGGCTTAAGTTCGCATTCTGTGCTTTGATGGCAGCGATCTTGGTGCTGTCGACACGGCTCATCTGGCCTGCGCCTACGCCCAGCGTCATGCCGTTGCCACAAAATACGATGGCATTGGATTTGACATATTTGGCCACGTTCCAGGCAAACAGCAGATCTTGCATTTGTTGTGGCGTGGGTTGCCGTTTGGTCACCACTTTGATGTCGGCCAGTTGTAATGCGTGGTTGTCGGCAGATTGCAGCAAAATGCCGGAACCCACACGTTTGGAGTCCACCGCATTGCGGCCTTGTTGCCACGGGCTGCTACCGCCTTGAGGCAGTGCAATTTTCAGCACGCGCACATTGGCTTTTGCGCTAAAAATGGCCAGTGCTTCCGGGGTGTAGTCCGGTGCAATCAGCACTTCAACAAACTGTTTGCTGACGGCTTCTGCGCCTGCGGCATCCAATGTGGTGTTGAAGGCGATAATGCCGCCAAAGGCTGAAGTCGGGTCGGTTTTAAAGGCTTTGCTGTAAGCTTCCAGCGCATTGGCACCCAAGGCTACGCCGCAGGGGTTGGCGTGCTTGACGATGACGCAAGCCGGGCCGGTAAAGGATTTCACTGCTTCCCAAGCGGCATCCGCATCAGCGATGTTGTTATAACTTAATTCTTTGCCCTGGAGTTGTTGCGCGGTGGCCAGGCTGCCGGGGGCCGGGTACAGGTCTCGATAGAAGGCGGCTTGCTGGTGGCTGTTTTCACCGTAACGCAGGTCTTGTACCTTGACAAAGCTGCTGTTCATTTGTGCCGGGAACTGGCTGATGACAGGGTTGGCAGCAGCTTCTGTGGCTTCAAAATCGATTGCTGAAAGGTAGTTGCTGATCGCTGCATCATATTGTGCAATGCGGTTAAAGGCGGCTACCGACAGTTTAAAACGGGTGGCTTTGGAAACTGCACCTTGATTGGTTTTTAATTCAGCCATCACTTCTGCATATTGGGCTGCATCGGTCAACACGGCGACATCGTTCCAGTTTTTGGCGGCGGAGCGCACCATGGCGGGGCCACCAATGTCGATATTTTCAATCGCATCTTCCAGCGTACAGTCAGCTTTGGCGACGGTCGCTTCAAATGGATACAGGTTGACCACCAGCAAATCAATATTCTCAATGCCGTATTGCTGCATGGCAGCCACGTGCTCAGGTAAATCACGTCGACCAAGCAAGCCGCCATGGACTTTCGGGTGCAGGGTTTTGACGCGGCCATCCAGCATTTCAGGAAAGCCGGTGAAGTCACTGACTTCTTTCACCGGGATATTGTTGTCGCGGAAGAGCTTGGCTGTGCCGCCGGTAGAGAGAAGTTCTACGCCCAGCTGGTTGAGGGATTGTGCAAGTTCAAGCACACTGGTTTTATCAGAAACACTGATCAGCGCGCGTTTAATGTGTGAGGTCATGGTGATGTCGTTAAAAATCAAAAGAATATTGACCACAGAGACACTGGGGCACAGAGGTGAAACAAGTGGATTCTGACTTGCTCTGAGCCTCAGCGGCGCTGTGGTGAAGAAAAAGGTTATTCAAGACCGTATTGCGCCATTTTTTTGCGCAGGGTATTCCGATTGATGCCTAGCATATCCGCCGCTTTGCTCTGGTTTCCACCTACCTTGGTGAGCACATATTCAACCATGGGCTTTTCAATGCAGCCCAATACCATGTCATAAATGGCATGGGGTGGCTGACCATCGAGATGGGTGAAATACTCGTCAAGCGATTCACGGATGGCGACACTGAGTTTGCAATCATTTTCCATTATGCTGCTAACTCCTCGTCGATTGTGTCTTCGTGGTCTGCATACACCAGACGATCGTTTTTGGCTTTGAGTTCGGCAAAGAAGTCGTTGATCGCGTGGAGTTGCAGCTCAATCGTTTGCAAGGTATTCATGTTGTGACGGAAAGCGGCAGAGCCTGCCAGCCCTTTGGTGTACCAGGAAATATGCTTGCGCGCGACGCGCATGCCGGTCAGGTCGCCATAAAATGCATATAAATCATGCAGGTGTTCCAGCATGACCTGATGAATTTCATCCACGGTAGGCGGCAACATGTGTTCGCCGGTCTTCAGGAAGTGTTCTGTTTCACGGAAAATCCAGGGGCGGCCTTGCGCGGCACGGCCGATCATGACGGCATCGGCCTTGGTGTAATCGAGTACAAACTTGGCTTTTTCCGGGGTGGTAATATCGCCATTCGCTATCAGTGGAATCCGGATGGCTTGCTTGACTGCGGCAATCGTGTCGTATTCGGCATCCCCGTGGTACAGGTCGTTACGGGTACGTCCATGGATGGTCAGTGCCTGGATGCCAATGTCTTCCGCCATTCTGGCAATCTGGATAGCGTTGCGGTTTTGCCTGTCCCAGCCGGTGCGGATTTTCAAAGTGACGGGGACATCCACGGCATTGACGACGGCTTTGAGGATTTGTGAAACCAGTGGCTCGTCACGCAATAACGCTGAGCCGGCCATCACATTACATATTTTTTTGGCCGGGCAGCCCATGTTGATGTCGATGATCTGTGCGCCGTTGTCCACATTATGGCGGGCGGCTTCAGCCATCATGGCGGGTTCTGCGCCTGCAATTTGCACCGAAATAGGACTGACTTCACCCTCGTGGTTGGCACGGCGTTTGGTTTTCTCGCTACCATATAGCAATGAGTTGGAGGTGACCATTTCAGACACGGCCAAGCCGGCCCCCATCTTTTTGCATAGCATGCGGAACGGGCGGTCAGTGACGCCTGCCATAGGGGCAACCACCAGATTGTTTTTCAGTTGATGTGGTCCGATGTGCATGGTGTGAATTGTGGGGGCTATAAGTCGGTGAAAAGACTGACTATTTTACCTGCAAATCGGGACGCTGGGAATGTCTGGCTGTGTTTCTTGCTTATTTTTTACGCAGACGGATGTGGGTGTCTATCAGTTGCATGGCGCGGTCACGAAACAGTGTGCCTTCCGTATCCTTGACCCACATGTGCAGTAATCCAGAGAAGAACAGGTGGGTGTCCATCGCCAGTTCCGCTGCGGTGACCTGGGTGCTGACCTGTCCGATTTTCTGGGCTTTGGTGTAGGTGAGTTCCATTTTGTGGACCAGTCCGCTGCAATTGCTCAGGATGGATTTGAGTACTTCGGCAAATTCATCCACGTACTCACACTTTGCCATCATCACTTCGTAGGTTTCGCGTGTGGTTTGGTCCTGGTCGAGTATTTGAATGGTGTTTTCAAGGTGTTTGCGGATTCTCCCCAGTGGGTCGGTACTGTTGTCTTCCAGTGATCCAAGTAATGTGTCGTCCATGCGGTCAATCAAAGGCAGGTAGACCTCCTCACGCATGGCATGAAACAGATCGGCTTTGTTTTGAAAGTGCCAGTACACCGCGCCGCGGGTGACGCCGGCATGTGATGCGATTTGCTCCAGACTCGTGCGGCTCACGCCTTTAAGCAGGAACATTTCGCGCGCTGCATTAATCAGGCGTTTGCGGGTCACTGCTGCATCTTCTTTCGTCTTACGTACCATAGCGTTGGATATTTCTTTCAAAAGTCATTGGTTGATCATTGAATTGATGTATGTTTGATGGAGGTTCATATAAATTTCTTGAAAAAGTCATTTACATACATACATGTTTGTATATAATATACATCCAAGAGTGTATGTAATGCAAGCTTAATTTATCAATGCAAAGAGGATAACATGTTGATTTCACGGACTATACAGCGCCGTCAGGCGTTTTTGCTGCTCACTTTGGGTGTGATGTTGAGTGCATGTGGCAAGTCTTCAAATGAGCAGCAAGCAGGGGCGGCTATGCCAGCCATGCCCGTGACAGTGCAAGCTGTGACTGCAGAAACTGTGCCTGTACAGACCGAAGTTGTCGCACAAACCGAAGGTGCAAAGCAGATTGAGGTTCGCCCGCGCGTGGGAGGCATTATCCTCAAGCGCTTGTATGAAGAAGGTGAGCCTGTGAAAGCGGGTAAGGATATGTTTTTGATTGATCCTGTGCCTTTCCAGTTACAGGTGGAGCAGGCGAAAGCATTGATTGCGCAACAAAAAGCGCGGATTGATCAAACAGCGCGTGAAGCTTTGCGTTTGAAAGGTTTGCTCGAAACGCGTTCCATCAGTCAGCGTGAGTATGATAATGCGACCTCAGACAGCTCTGTTGCCACTGCGACCATGTTGCAGTATCAGGCGCAGTTGCGTGAAGCCGAACTGAATTTGTCTTACACCCATGTAAAAGCGCCCGAAAACGGTATTGCCGGGCGTTTCGTGCTCTCGGAAGGGGCGTTGGCAAGTGCAAATACCACTTTGCTGAGTACTATTGTGCAGGTGTCTCCGATTTGGGTACGTTTTAGCCTGTCTGAATCCGACTTGATGACACTCGGCGGGCATTTGCGTCCCGGTCACGTGCAGGATGTCAGGCTGATTTTGGCTGACGGGGTTGAATATCCGCAGTCAGGCAGAATCAATTTTTCTGCCAGCCAGATTGACCCTGCACTGGGCACACAGCAACTGCGGGCAGAGTTTAAAAACAGCGACAACACCTTGTTGCCCGGTCAGTTTGTGCGTGTACGTCTAACGACTGGCAAGCGTGATGGAGTCTTTCTGATTCCGCAAACAGCAGTATTGACTGGTCAGCAGGGCAAGTTTGTGTTTGTGGCTGAAAAAGACAAAGACGGCAAAACCATTGCATCGGTAAGACCTATTCAGGCCGGTGGCTGGTTCAATGACCGCTGGATTGTGCTTGATGGTTTGAAGGCGGGTGACCAGGTGATTATAGATAATCTGATCAAGGTGCGCCCGGGTGCGCCAGTGGCCCCGCATGCAGCTGATGCTGCCCCTGTCGTCGCGCCGGCGCAGCAAAAAACCAAAGCCTGATGCTATTGGCAAGCGCTTAAATGAGTTTTCTATTTAACTATATTATCAGGGGCCTGATGTCAGAAATCAGGCCCGTCTCAGGGAAAACGATATGACCCGATTTTTTATCACACGCCCGATTTTTGCCAGCGTGCTGTCTATCATCATCGTCTTGGCGGGGTTAGCGGCGGCATTTAAGTTGCCGATTGCGCAATACCCGCAAATTGCACCGCCTACGGTTTTGATTACCGCCAGCTATCCTGGCGCCAGTGCCGACACGTTGTCTAAAACTGTGGCCGCACCGATTGAAGAGCAGTTAAGCGGCGTCGAAAACCTGCTGTACTTTAACTCCAGTTCTGACAGTAGCGGCACCTTGACCATCACCGCCACGTTTGACGTGGGCACCGATGTTAACCAGGCAACATTCAACGTCAGCAACCGTGTCAATATTGCATTGCCGCGCTTGCCGGAAGATGTACGCCGTACCGGCGTGGTGGTGCAAAAGCGCTCAAATGACATTTTGCTGGTGGTCATGCTGACTTCAAAAAACAAAGACCATAACCGCTTGTTTTTAAGCAACTATGCAACTTTGAACCTGCTCGATGAATTCAAACGCATTAAAGGCGTGGGTGATGTCACTATTTTTGGCGGCCAGGATTACTCGATGCGCGTCTGGTTGCGTCCAGATCGTATGGCGCAATTGGGCATCTCAACCAGTGATGTTTCTGCTGCCATCAGCGCGCAAAATGCGCAATATGCGGCGGGTAAAATTGGTGCAGAGCCAGCCCCCGCCAGTCAGCAACTTGCATTTACTGTCACTGCCAAAGGGCGTCTGATTGATCCTGAAGAGTTCGGTAATATCATTCTGCGTGCACAGGGCCCAAATGGTGTGTTGCGTTTAAAAGATGTGGCCCGTATTGAGTTGGGTGCGCAAAGTTATAACGTGGCTTCAGCGCTGGATGGTCAGGCGGGTGTGGCGATGCCCATCTTCTTGCAGACCGGCGCCAATGCACTGGATACCGCAGAGGCCATCAAGGCCAGGGTAGAGGAGTTGAAAGCCAAGTTTCCCGAGGGCATGGAGTACAACATTCCTTACGATACCAGTGATTTTGTGAAAGCGACGATCAAGGAGGTGTTTCATACCTTTGGTGAAGCGCTGATTCTGGTGGTGCTGGTGGTTTTCCTGTTCCTGCAAAGCTGGCGCGCAACCCTGATTCCTATGATTGCAGTGCCGATCTCGATTATCGGTACCTTTGCCGGGCTATACCTGTTTGGTTTTTCAATTAATCTGCTGACCCTGTTTGCCATGATTCTGGCCATCGGGATTGTGGTGGACGATGCGATTGTCGTGTTGGAAAACACCGAACGGTTGATGAAAGAAGAAGGCCTGAGTCCGCTACATGCTGCCATCAAGTCTATTGCGCAGGTGCAGGCCGCGGTGGTGGCGATTGTGCTGGTATTGTGCGCGGTATTTGTGCCGGTGGCTTTCCAGGGCGGGATTGCCGGTGAGTTATATCGTCAGTTTGCGGTGACTGTGGCCATTTCTGTCGTAATTTCAGGGGTAGTAGCACTCACGCTCACTCCAGCATTGTGTTCGATGATTTTGAAAAGCAGTCATCATGAAAATGCTTTTTTCAGAAAATTTAACCAGGGCTTTAGTCGTTTGACCAACCTGTATACCGGTACGGTCAAGCTCACCCTGCGTCATAAAATCATTGGTGCCGTGGTCTTTGCCAGCATGCTGGTGGTGATGATTTTCCTGTTCCGCACTGTGCCTGGGGGCTTTGTACCACCAGAAGACCAGGGGTATGTGATTAGTATTGTCGTGATGCCTGATGGGGCCACACTGAAACGGACATCGCAAACCACAGAAAATATTCGTGCTGCTGTGGCGCAAGATCCAGCGACTGCGCACGAATTTGCGGTGAATGGCTTTGAGTTGCTGACAGGGGCCAATAAAACCAATGCTGCAACCATGTTTGTGCGGATGAAGGACTGGGACGCGCGGACCACCAATGCCGACCAGATGGTGGGCAAGTTGATTGGCATCGGCATGAGCCAGCCAGACGGCATGGGCTTTGCGGTGAACCCGCCGGCCATCCGCGGCCTTGGTTCTGCCGGTGGTTTTGAGGTGTACGTACAAAGCCACGGTGATACTGATCCGATCAAGCTTGCACAAGTCATGAATAACTTTATGGATGCCATGCGGGCAGATCCCAAGCTGACTGGCATTAACAGCTTCTTCCGTCCCACGGTGCCGCAGTTATTTATCGAGGTGGATGAGGCCAAGGCCTTGACGCAGAACGTGCGTATTGCTGATATTTACGCCACCTTGCAAAGCACCATGGGTTCCTTGTATGTCAATGACTTTAACCGCAACGGCCGCACCTATCGCGTGCAATTGCAGGCTGAAGCCGCATACCGTATGAATCCGGAGGATCTGGGTAAAGTTTACGTGCGTAGCCAGCCGACGGAGGATAACCCTAATGGCAACATGATCCCGATGTCAGCGCTGGCCAAGGTGAGCAATATCGTGGGCGCCGAGCAGCTGGAGCGTTACAACGGTTTGCTCTCCGCCAAGGTGTTTGGCAGTGGCGCGCAGGGCGTAAGCTCGGGTGATGCCATCAAGCTGGTGGAAAAAATTGCCAAAGAAAACCTGCCGGATGGCTACCAGATTGCCTGGACCGGTCAGGCTTATCAGGAAAAGCGGACAGGCTCTGCTGCGCTGGTGGCATTTGGTTTCGCCACGATTATGGTGTTCCTGATCCTGGCCGCGCAGTTTGAAACCTGGGCATTGCCATTGGCAGTGATTATGGCGATTCCATTTGCGATGACCGGTGCCTTGATTGCAGTGCTGACACGCGGTATGAACAACGATATTTACTTCCAGATTGGCTTGATCACGCTGATTGGCCTGGCGGCTAAAAACGCCATTCTGATTGTGGAATTTGCCTCGCAGAAAATGGAAGAAGGCATGCCATTGGCCGAAGCTGCACTCGAAGCAGCACGCTTGCGTTTCAGGCCGATCGTGATGACCTCAATGGCATTTGTATTAGGGATTATTCCGCTGGTATTTGCCACTGGGGCCGGTGCGGCAGCACGCCAATCCATGGGTACGGGTGTGTTTGGCGGTATGTTGCTGGCCACTTTTGTTGCCACTATCTTTATCCCATTATTCTTTACCTGGTTGACCAACGAGAAAAAAGTGCGTCACCACGGACATGTTGAAGAAGAGGAAGCGGTATGAAACCGACACTATTAAAACCGATGCGCCAGGCGCTGATGCTGGGTTTGCTAACAACCATGCTGGCTGGTTGTCAGTTACTTGGCCCGATGTATTCACGTCCGGAATCTACGTTGCCAGCGCAATTCGATAGCCATCCCGGTGTGGCAACGAGTGCAGAGCAGCAACAGGCACTACAAAAGTGGTGGACATTGTTTAATGACAGTACGCTCAATAGCCTGATTGAAACTGCGCTGGAAAAGAATACCAATATACAGCTAGCGGTGGCCAGAATTGAAGAGGCCGATGCACAAGCACAGGAAATTGGTGCCAATATCCTGCCGTCAGTCACGCTGGATGGTTCTGGTGTCCGCAATCGCGTCACTGAATCTGGTATTTTTCCCGTATTTGGGGAGAATCCACGCAAAACTTATAAAATTGGCTTGAACAGTAGCGTAGAGCTCGACTTCTGGGGCAAGTTACGGCGTGCAAATGAAAGTGCTCGCGCCAGCTTGCTGGCGACAAATTACGCCAAAGAAGCTGTGTACTGGTCCACTTCCAGTCTGGTGGTTAATCACTATGTGATGATCCGCAGTCTTGATGCGCAGTTGGATGTGAATACAGAAAATCTGAGAACAGCACAGGATAGTCTGGACTTGGCAAGACGTCGTGTAGAAGGCGGCGTTGCCACGGTTCTGGATGCGCATCAGGCCGAGTTGGTGGTGACCACATTACAATCGCAAAAGCTGGACCTGGAACGTTTACGTGCGTTGAGTGAGCATCAGTTGGGCTTCCTGACCAATGATCTGGGCTTGCAGATCGCCAAGGTTGACCGTGCGTTTTTGCCAGTTGCACCGACCGTTCCAGCCGGACTGCCTTCCGAACTGATGGAAGCACGACCAGATGTGCGTCAGGCCGAGCAGACGTTGGTGGCGGCAAATGCCAATATCGGGGTAGCCAAAGCTAATCTGTATCCGAGCATTTCGTTGACGGCAGCCTATGGTGGTGAAAGTATTGCGCTGAATAACCTGCTGAAAGCACCTGCGCGTGTCTGGTCGCTGGGCACGGCGCTGACCTTGCCAATTTTTGACGGAGGCCGCTTGAAAGCCAGAGTGGCACAAGCAAATGCCAAACAGAAACAGGCCGTGGTCAGTTATCAGAGCGCCTTGCAAACTGCGTTTACCGAAGTCAATGATGCGCTGGTGGGTACACGTCAGTATCGCGCGCAGGAAACAGTGGCGGAATCCAAGCAACAGATCACCGCCAATATTCTGCAGATTTCTCAAAACCGCTATCAGGCTGGATACTCTGGCTATCTGGAAGTGCTGGATGCGCAGCGCAACCACAACGAGGCGACACAAGCCTTTGTACAGAGCCGCCAAAACACACTCACAGCCACCATCTCTCTCTTTAAAGCATTGGGTGGCGGCTGGAACCCTGAGGCACTGAAAGAAAAATCGGCTGCGGCAAAATAAGTTTAGAAGAGACTTTTGCATGCATCAAAGTAGATCCTGAAAGCGATTAATTCTTTTGTTAAAATTGTCTCTTGTTTAGTTTGTGCAAAAGTCTCTTTAAACTAATCATTGCCAGAGGTGGCCGGAAGACGTCATGCGTTTTCCGGCCTTTTTATTTACGTTTTGCAAAAACGCTTGTACGCAGATAACATGCTGCGATGTCAACGCCATCTCTTAGTCGCATCGCTTTTGCCAGCTTTATTGGCACAGCGATTGAATTTTACGATTTTTATATTTATGCCATGGCGGCTGCGCTGGTCATTGGCGAAGTGTTCTTCCCGCCTGGTGATCCGGCAGCACAATCGCTCAACGCTTTACTCACTTTTGGACTGGCATTTATCGCCAGGCCGCTGGGGGCTATTCTGTTTGGCCACTTTGGCGACAAGGTAGGGCGCAAATCAACCCTTGCGACCTCTTTGCTGGTCATGGGCGTTTCTACCCTGTTGATTGGCATGTTGCCGGGCTATCACACAATGGGTGTGTGGGCCCCTGTATTGCTGTGCGTACTGCGCTTTGCCCAAGGCCTGGGTCTGGGCGGTGAATGGGGGGGTGCCGCCTTGCTGGCCACAGAATATGCGCCAGCGGGCAAGCGCGGCTGGTATGGCATGTTTCCACAACTGGGGCCTTCAGTCGGGTTTTTACTGGCCACGCTGACGTTTCTTGGGTTGACCCTGGGGCTGACGGATGCACAGTTTAGACACTGGGGATGGCGAGTGCCGTTTATTGCCAGTGCCGGCCTAGTGATGATCGGCTGGTATGTGCGTTTTAAGCTGGCAGAAACGCCCGCATTTTCGGCAGCCGTGCATCAGCAGCATATTCATCGCTGGCCGCTACAGGCATTGCTCTCGCAACATGGGCGCAGCATTGTGCTGGGCGCATTGGCAATGGGGGTCTGCTATCACCTGTTTTACACTGCCACGGTATTTTGCCTCAATTACGGCACGCATGCCTTGCATATCGCCAGGCCGCAGTTTCTTGGCATGTTGTGTGTGGCCGTTATTGGCATGGCCATTGCAACGCCATGGTCTGCCTGGCTTTCTGATCGCCACGGCCGCACCCCGGTATTGTTGGTCGGTGGCCTGCTGGCGGCAGGCCTCGGCTTTTTCATGGACGATATGATGGGGAGCGAAAGTGTGTTTCGTATTACCCTGTTTTTATTTTTATCCTTGTTTCTCATGGGCGTGACTTTTTCCCCTATGGGCGCATTTTTACCAGAACAGTTTCCAGTGGCTGTCCGCTATAGTGGTGCTGGACTCAGTTATCAACTGGGCGGCATTCTGGGGGCTTCATTTGCACCACCAGTTGCACAGTATTTAAGTATTCAGGGTGGTTTGTCATGGGTTGGCGGTTATATGTCAGGCATGGCACTACTCAGTGTGGGTGCAGTCTGGCTGATGCGGTCACAACGACCACAGCCGCAGCAGGTATAATGCAATTTTTTTGATGGTAGCGCTTATGTTTATGCATCCGGGGTTTGACCCTATCGCCTTGCAAATCGGCAGCTTTGGTATTCATTGGTATGGTTTGATGTACCTGATCGGCTTTTTTGGTGGTTTGTGGTTGGGACAATATCAGGTCAAACGATTGAAGCGTCTGGACCCGGCTTCGCCCTGGCAGGCGCAAGATCCGGACGACATGCTGTTTTATATCGCCTTGGGGGTGGTTTTTGGTGGCCGCCTGGGCTATGTGCTGTTTTATCAACCGCTCTATTTTATTCAGCACCCGCTGGAAATTCTGGCCTTATGGCAGGGCGGGATGTCTTTTCATGGTGGCTTTATCGGTGTGATGGTTGGCATGGCGGTGTTTGCCCGCAAACGCGGTTATGTCTGGTTACAATTGATGGATTTTGTTGCGCCTCTGGTGCCGATTGGCCTCGGCGCCGGGCGCTTGGGTAATTTTATCAATGGTGAGTTATGGGGACGTCCCACACAGGCAGACTGGGGCATGGTGTTTCCAAAAGTGGATATGCTGGCACGCCATCCGTCGCAACTGTATGAGTTCGCGCTGGAAGGCGTTGCGCTATTTGTTATTTTATGGATATTTGCAGGCAGAAAACGCCCGATAGGTGCAGTGTCAGCCTTGTTTTTACTGGGTTACGGCAGCTTCCGCTTTCTGGTAGAGTTTACCCGTGAACCAGACAGCTTTCTTGGCTTGTTGTCACTTGGGTTTAGCATGGGGCAATGGTTGTGCCTGCCCATGTTGTTGGCTGGCTTGCTTATGTTACGCTGGGCTTATCGCAAGCCTGCGTAATGCGGCCGTCACTGGCTCGGGCTGGTTGCCTGTTCCAGTGCCGTCAGCCATTGGATAGCATGTTCGCGCGGTTGTGTTGCGTCGCCACACATGTCAACTGCCGGTTGCAGGCCAGCACAAAATAGCGGCCGTTCTGGCAACCCAAACAACTTGCATCTGAACTCTGCATCCAGTTGCACACAAGGCACCCCGGCCGGTTTGCCGTCAGGCATGCCAGGGATGGGGCTGTGTATGCTAGGCGCGATACAGCAGGCACCACAGAGCGGTTTACATTGCATCACTTACTCACTCATCTGGACATCCACCCACGGAAACCCCAAAGCAGAAATGCCTGCTTTCAGATCCAGTATGGCTTGTTTTACCAGCGCACTTTCGCCTTTCATGCCGACCTCGGTTGTCCGGCGCTGATTGGTGCGCGGCAGGCTGAACAGCTTCAACATCGGGTAACGCGCTAACATGGCATGCATCAAATCAATCAGATCGCTTTCGCCTGCTTCAGTAACCACAATCGACGCTTCCAGATAATCCGCTGCATGGAACAGGTGGCGATAGTATGTCTCCAGCACCCACTCCACCATCGGGTGCGCCATTTCCGGAAATCCAGGCACAAAGTAATGTTCATGCAGACTGAATCCGGCCACCCGGTTGATCGGGTTCGGAATCAAGTCACATCCTTGTGGAAAGTCGGCCATCCGTACCCGCTTGGGGTAAGCAGCTTCGCCGTATTGCGCTTCGATATTGGCAACCGCACCGGCATGCCGTGCAATCGGCACTCCAGCCGCGTCTGCGGCGCATTGACGCGTGTGATCGTCCGGCGTGGCACCAATGCCCCCAAAACTGAACACAATATCGCCACGCGCCATGCTGGCCCGCAGGTGGCTGGTAATTTGCTCTGGAATATCACCCAAAAAATGTGCCCAGCTTAGTTGCAGGCCCCGTGACGAAAGCAGTGAAATGACTTTTCCCAGATGTGCATCCTGCCGTTTGCCAGACAGGATTTCATCACCAATAATGTAGACACCGAATGATTGCATGGGTTGAAGGAATACGAAAGTTACGAAATATTACCTCAGTAGATCATAGTCCCCAAGCATAGGTTTTAAATAGCGAAAAATAAAAAAGGCGATGACACACTGTCATCGCCTTTTGTCTGGGAAGGCATCAGGCTGATCGTAGCAGGCGCGAAATAAAAATCAGGAACACCGCGCCAATGGTGGCGACAACAATGGCACCTACTGTGCCGCCTGAAGCGCTGAGCCCCAACACGCCAAACAGCCAGCCGCCCACCACCGCGCCTGCAATGCCAAGAATCAAGTCCCACACCAGACCATAGCCATCGCCCTTCATAATCAAGCCTGCCAGCCAACCAGCAATAATCCCTACAACAATTGTCCAAATCATTTTGTGTGCTCCCCAATCATAGTTTTTCGTACAGCAATGATAAGCAAGTCTGTGTTATCAGGCTGTCAGTGCTTTCAGTCATTGCCTGTCAGATTGCGCTGATAGCGAGAAGGCTGTTCTCGCATGCGCTTATTTCTTTAACCCCACTAACACAAGCCCGGCACCTGCCATCATCAGAATAATGCTGATGGGTGTTGGGATGGCGACATCATGGGTCACTTCAGCAGTGGCTTCCAGTGAGCCAATTTTTGCAACGGTTTCCTTACTCTCGTAGCTAAACCCTTTGTAAATCAGGCC
This sequence comes from Methylophilus aquaticus, assembly GCF_030769565.1. GTDB lineage: Bacteria > Pseudomonadota > Gammaproteobacteria > Burkholderiales > Methylophilaceae > Methylophilus > Methylophilus aquaticus. Next base: position 50,535 of record NZ_JAVCAP010000002.1, read on the forward strand.
TGCTGCGCCCAGTGCCACTAAAATAATGCCTGCAACTAACGATTTCATCGCTTCTCCTTTTGGTGTTTTTATGTGATGGTTTGGCTAATATAGACCACTTCACATGCTTTACGCTAGTTGTGATCGCGAGTGCCAGTTCAGCGAATTTTCAGGGTGAAGTTACAAAAATCACCGGAATTCCCGCGCACGCGGGAGTCCAAGTTAATTGTAGTTTTTAAGGCACTAAGTCTAAATGTAAATCTCGCCAATCGGCATTCATATTCTCAATCAACTCAATTTTCCAAACGCGATTCCATTTTTTAGCTGTTTTTCACGCGCAATGGCATTCTCGCGAAAGTGGGGATCCATGTTGACTTTATGACTTCAGGCATTAACTGCTTTGAGCCAAACGACCCACGCAGTATCGTTGGACAAGCTCAGCGTTGCTATTGGTGAGTGCTTGGATGGCATGTTGTTTGTTCATGGAGTTGGTCTAGCAAATAATTTGAGTTGGCGTTCAACAGTGCGTCTTGACATTTGTCAGTAAGACTTACATCGCAGATGATGTAAGTGCGGAATATAGTTGTCTTATTAATTCGTTCGTTATTTGTGCAATTGTTTAATTTCGCATTAGTAAGTTTTCTATTTCTTTTGGCAAATCAGTAAGCTTTGAAACGACTCTAGTTTTGATTGGTAGCTTTGCTTGCTCTATAATTGAAGCTGTGTTTCCGTCACATCTAAAAATATCAACATGAGGCAAATAAGTGGCATGAAGTATGTCACCAAAATCACTGTTTTTTGCTTTGCGCGAAGTCAGTGAGTTTAGCTTCACTAAATTCACTGATAATGTCGTAAGAGTTAGCAGAGAAGGGCACAGTTCCCAGCTGATTTCTTGATTAGATGTTGAAGCATGGCTTACATTTAGACTTTTGAGCATGCTAATTGGTAAAGAATTTAATAAACCACTGAAACTTTCATTCATCCTACTCTTAATCTGGCTGTCGCTGAGCCCCTCTAGTTTGTAGTCATTTGCTAACACAGTCGATTCGTTCTTAAGTTGCTCTAATGACTTCAATAAGTTTCCTCCTATTTCTCGAAGAAAAGATGATAGCTGAGTTGCTTCATCCCATGAGAGTTCATACCATTTACTAATGTTTTCAAGCTTTGAAAGTGAGTCTGAAAGCAGTCTGACAAAATTAGCTGTTGACCCATTATTAAAATATGATTGCGCAGCAAGTTTTGCACTTTCCTCCGTCAAAGGATATTTGCTACAAATCTCTTTGGCAAATGAGTCTACAGTGCCTTTTAAATATCCTGCGGCATTTTTAACACTGCCATCTGGGTTAAAAGATTTTCTTTGAGCTTGTCGTCTCTTTTTTCTATCTGGTATTTTAGAGATATTTTCTCTAATATCATCGGCCAAATAACTGAATTCTTTTATATCAGCAAGGCTTGGAAACCAAATACCATCATCATTAAGATGGTTTAATTGAGTTGGTATTGGCCGCATGTTACTAAGAGATTCAATTTCATTTTCAATTACAAAAACATACGAAACCAAACATTTGCATCCACAAAATCTCTTAATAGTTTCTAGCCGTTGTGATGATGACAATCTATCTTCTGTTTTTATTGGGGCGGCCTCGATTATGTTGATATGACTGAATCTGAACTCAATTTTATTTTCATCACGGAGCTGTAGGAGCTTACTCTCTATTCTATTTAACTCAGGAGTTCTCCTAGAGGCATCACTAAAAATGGAATAGTCACTACTGTCGAGGTAAACTACTAAAGGTCTACTCATAAGCCTAATGTGCCCCTTCCCAATTCCCCCCCACACCTACTTCCGCCAACAACGGCACTGACAATTGCGCTACCCCTTGCATCAATTTTGGCAGCGTTTGTTTCACCAGTTCCAGCTCAGCATCTACTACCTCCAGCACCAGTTCATCGTGTACCTGCATAATCATTTTTGATTGCAAGCGTTCACTCACCAGCCAGTTTTGCACGGCGATCATCGCCAGTTTAATCAAGTCAGCGGCAGTGCCCTGCATGGGTGCATTGATGGCGGCGCGTTCGGCGCCGTTTCTTCTTTGCACGTTGGCACTGTTGATTTCTGGCACCCATAATCTGCGGCCAAAATAGGTTTCGACGTAGCCTTGCTGTTTGGCGAGTGCACGGGTGTTGTCCATGTAGTCGCGCACGCCTGGGTAGCGGGCGAAATAGCGCTCGATATAGTTGGCGGCGGCACCGCGTTCGATGTTGAGGTTTTGCGCGAGGCCAAAGGCGCTCATGCCGTAGATGAGGCCGAAGTTGATGACTTTGGCGTAGCGGCGTTGTTCGTTATCCACGTTTGCTTTATCTACGCCAAAAATCTCGGCGGCGGTGGCGCGGTGAATATCTTCGTTATTGGCAAAGGCATTGAGCATGCCCGCATCCTGCGACAAGTGCGCCATGATGCGCAGTTCAATCTGCGAGTAGTCGGCTGAGACAATATGGGCACCAGCGGGTGCAATAAATGCTTCACGGATACGGCGACCTTCTGCGGTGCGTACGGGGATGTTTTGCAGGTTGGGGTCGCTGCTCGCCAGACGACCGGTAATGGCGACGGCCTGGTTGTAGCTGGTGTGTACGCGCCCCGTCTGCGGGTTAATCATTTTGGGCAGTTTGTCTGTATAGGTGGACTTGAGTTTGGCCAGACCGCGATATTCCAGCAACACTTTGGGCAAGGGGTGATCGAGCGCGAGTTCCTGCAACACATCTTCATCGGTACTCGGCGCGCCAGAAGGCGTTTTTTTTGTGGGTTTGATGCCCAGTTTGCCGAAGAGGATTTCTTGCAGTTGTTTGGGCGAGCCTAAATTAAATGGTTGGCCAGCGAGTGCGTAGGCCTGACTTTCCAGCGCCATCAGTTTCATGCCAATTTCGTTGCTTTGGCGGTTGAGCATGTCGCTGTCGATCAGCACGCCGTTGCGTTCCATGGTAAACAAACATGCCATCGAAGGCATTTCAATCTGGCTGTAAATAAACTCCAGTTTGCTGTCTTTTTGTACATGCGGGTACAGGGCCTGGTGCAGTTGCAGGGTGATGTCGGCGTCTTCTGCCGCGTATTCGCTGGCGACTTCTACGGTCACCTGATTAAAGCCTACCTGCTTTGCCCCTTTGCCGGCCACTTGTTCAAACGAGATGGTTTGCACGCCCAGATGCCGCATGGCGAGGTCATCCATGCCGTGGGTGCGATGGCTTTCGAGTACATAGGATTGCAATAAAGTGTCGTGCGCAATGCCTTGCAAATGGATGCCATGATTCGCCAGTACGTGCATATCGTATTTCAGGTTTTGCCCCACTTTTTTAATGGCGGGGTTTTCTAAAATAGGTTTGAATTTGGCCAGCGTTTCGTTGAGTGAAAGCTGTACCGGAGCATCAAAATAGTCATGGGTGAGCGGGATATATCCAGCTTCGCCCGCTTGCGTGGAAAATGACAAGCCCACGATGTTGGCTGTCATCGGGTCCAGACTGGTGGTTTCCGTATCAAAACACAGCAATGCGGAGGCCTGCATTTTTGTCAGCCAGGCTTCCAGATCCGCCTCGCTTAAAATGGTGCTGTAATGACGGTTGTGGTTGGCAGCGGCTGCAAACATATCCGCAGTGCCCTGGTCCGCCAGTTGTCTGGTGGCATTGGACACCGGTGCAGAGGCAATGCCCGCAGGTGTCTTGCCGCCGTCCGGCATGTTGTTCAGTTCACGTTGCCAACTCCTGAATTCAAAGCGGTCAAACAGTGCTGCCAGTTTTGTTTTGTCGGGGGCCTGTTGCACCAGCTCATCAAAATGTTCTCTAATGCCCACGTCGCAACGGATGGTAATCAGTTCACGCGCGGTGGGGAGCCAGTCGAGTGCGGCGCGCAGGTTTTCCCCGACTTTGCCTGAAATGCTCTGGGCATTCGCCACAATGTTGTCTAGCGAGCCATGTTCCTGCAACCATTTAACCGCGGTTTTGGGGCCCACTTTTTCTACGCCCGGCACGTTGTCCGAAGTGTCGCCCACTAGCACCAGGTAATCAATCATCAGGCTAGGCGGGATGCCAAATTTAGCGGTGACCCCTGCAATGTCCAGTACGTCATCGGTTTTGCGAAAGGCATCGCGCATGGTGTTGACCACGGTAATGTGCTCGTTGACCAACTGTGAGATGTCTTTATCGCCGGTGGAAATAATCGTTTTAATACCCTGGCTTTCGGCTTGTTTGGCCAGTGCGCCAATGACATCATCGGCTTCCACGCCTTCTTCAATAATCAGCGGCCAGCCCATGGCGCGGATGGTTTCAAACAGCGGCTCGATTTGCACGCGCAAATCGTCTGGCATGCTGGCGCGGTTGGCCTTGTATTCGGGGTACAAATCATCCCTGAAGGTTTTGCCTTTGGCATCGAAGACACACGCGCTGTATTCGGCGGGGTAGTCTTTATGCAATCGGCGCAGCATATTGAGTACGCCTTGAATCGCGCCTACTGGCTCGTTGGCCGAGTTGCGTAAATCGGGCATGGCGTGAAAGGCGCGATAAAGGTAACTGGAGCCGTCTACCAAAAGCAGGGTTTTCATACAAAGTTCTCTAGAGTCAATTCAATGCGTATTTTACGCATTTCAAACCGACTTCATGTACACTAATTTGGTTTGAATTTTGAAGGAACCCCTTATGACCAGCCGCAAACTACCCACCATGATTGAGCCGGAATTGCTGAATGGCGACTCAGACAGCCACGAATCCTGGCGTGCGTTCGAGATCATGGCCGAATTTGTGGGTGCGACTGAAAACCTGAAGGCGATCACACCTGCAGTCTCCATTTTTGGCAGTGCGCGCACCAAACCTGACCATCCTTACTATAAACAAACCGAGGAAATCGCCAGGTTATTATCCGACTCTGGATTCAGCGTGATTTCCGGTGGAGGCCCCGGCATTATGGAAGCCGCGAATAAAGGCGCATTTCCCGGTAAAGGGGCCAGCGTGGGGTTGAATATCAAATTGCCGTTTGAACAGCATGGCAATCCTTACCAGGATATCGGCATCAGTTTTAAATATTTTTTCATGCGTAAGGTGATGTTTGTTAAATATGCCAGTGCCTGTGTAGTGATGCCAGGTGGATTTGGTACGTTGGATGAGTTGATGGAAGCCATTACCCTGGTGCAAACGGGCAAGACACGCAAAATTCCAATCATTCTGGTGGGTAGCCATTATTGGGAAGGCCTTATGGACTGGTTGCGTCACACCCTGGTCGCAGAAGGCATGGCGGGTGAAAAAGATCTTGATCTGGTGCAAATCATCGATGAACCGAAACAAATTGTCGCGGCTATTTTCAAACATTATGAAACCACTGGTTTCGAACTCAGCCCGGCTGAACGCAAAATGCAACTTTATTTGTAGTTTGATGGCTGCGGCCTCGGCGCGCAAGCCGGTCTTTTGCTAGAATAGCGTTGTCTCATAAGGAGTTGTCCATGCATAAAATTGCCCGTTTATTGATCACCAGTGCGATGTTCGCGATAGGCGGTATTGCTGTGCAAGCATGGGCGGCTACGCCCAGTGATGCCGAGTTGCTGGAAGAGGTGCCTTCGCCGCCGAAGGTGATTGAGGGGCAGCCTATGGATAAGCCTACCATTACCAAACGCAAGGATGGTGACAACGATGTTGAGGAGTACAGCCTGAATGGCGAGGTATATATGGTCAAAGTCACCCCGCCTGGTGGCAAGTCCTATTATCTGCATCGTGAAGACCGTAATGGAGACTGGGTGCACGATGGCCCGACTCGCCCGCTCTCCGTTCCCAAGTGGATTTTATTCCGTTTCTAATTTAAGTGGCCTGCCTGTGGGCAGGCCAGAAAATCAACATGTCTGTTTTTACCACTCTGAGTATAGAAGAAGTGCGCCAGTGGCTGGGGCCATTTAATGTCGGCGAGTTACACACCTTGCGTGGTATCGCGGCTGGCATCACCAATACCAATTATTTTGTTGAAACCTCGCAGGCCCGTTTTGTCTTGACGGTGTTTGAGAAGAACGACTTTGATGAGCTGCCATACTTTGTACACTTGATGGCGCATTTGTCCAAACATGACATTTTATGCCCGACCCCGATTGCAGATGCCCAGGGGGTAGCGCTGCGCCGGATTCATGGCAAGCCGGCCCTCATGGTCAGCTGCCTTAAAGGTCGCGATGTCAGTGCACCTAATCTGGCACAAATAGAAGCCGTTGCTACGACACTGGCGCATATGCATGTGGCTGGCATGCAATTTCATGAACAGTCTCATAATCAGCGCGGACAGGGCTGGCGCGTGATGACTGCACAACAGGTACTTCCAAAGCTTCTGCCAACCCAGCAGCATTTGTTGCAGGAGGAGCTGGAGTTTCAGCATGGGCTGGACCTTTCTGCTTTGCCACATGGCGTGATTCACGGCGATTTGTTCCGTGACAATGTGTTGTTTGATGGTGATGCGCTGGGTGGCTTTATCGATTTTTACTACGCCTGCCATGATGTGCTCGCCTATGATGTAGCGATTGCTGTCAACGAGTGGTGTGTGGATACTGCCGGGACGTTTGTGGATGAAAAACTGGCAGTGTTCATGAATGCCTATCAGGCTGTGCGCCCGTTTACTGCTGATGAAAAGGCCTATTGGCCTGCCTTGTTGCGCCGGGCTGCCTTGCGCTTCTGGCTCTCTCGCTTGTATGATTTTCATTATCCGGTGGCGGGTGAACTCACCCATGCCAAAGACCCTGCGCATTTTGAGCGGGTGTTGCTCAATCGCAAAGCACTGGTTTAGAAATACCATTTAATAAATACACGATACAAACAAAAGACAAGGGATGCTCATGACTGAAACTGGAACCCAACAAGGATTGCGCTGGGTGCGTGAGAGTGTGGCTCTATTTAAAATGCAGCCGCATTTATGGATGTTATGGTCACTGGCTTATATTGTGATTTTTATGGTGTTGCCTTCTTTGCCCGGCATGGGGTTTCTGGGTTTGCTTACGGTGATTATCTGGCCGATCTGTATGGCGTTTGTGGTGTTGCTATATCGGCAAGCCGATTTAAAACAGGTCATGTCACCGCGGGCAGTGTGGGTGCAATTACAACCACATCTCAGAATGTTGATGTTGTTAGGTCTCAGTTGTCTGGTATATGCCGTGCTGGCGACTTATTTGTTGAGCAGTGAATTGGCTGCGCTGGTGGCACATGCACCGACCAAAGCTGGCATGTCAGAATCGCAGATGACACAGTTTCTCGAAAATTCCTTGTCGTTTATTGTCAAAGTGATGTTGCTGTTGTTGCCTCTGTTTATCGCCACTTGGTTTTCACCAATGCTGATTACATTAAACAGTTATCCATTGGTGAAAGCGATTAAATCCAGTATTGCCGGAATGTTGCAATATACGCTGGCCATGGGGGTTTCGTGGTTGGTAATGACCTTGGTGATTCTGGTATTAATGCTGGGTTTGGGATTAATCATCGGTATATTGGGCGCTTTGATTCCCATGCTGGCGCAATTGCTGATGCCGTTATTGGTGTTTGCTGCCTTACTGGTGATTAATGCCCTGATGTTTGCCTTTCAATATATCAGCTACAAAGATGTATTCAGGGCAGCGCCTTCAGTTCTTGAGCCTCAATCCTAGCCCTGACAGTCTGTCACTTGATGGTGACAGGTGCGTTCATATCAAGTGTTTGAGCCATCGCGCTTAACTTTCTTCGCTCAATAAACAGGCTGTTACCTATGGTTTTTTTTGCCTGTTTCTTGGCGTTGCTCATGGCGCCAGCAACTTCATGATGGCTGGCAAATGCCTCGGGATGTGCCCGTACTGCGCCGATCGATAAACTGCCAAACGGATAAAAGTGTTCATTTCCCAGGCGGTCTTCAATACGTATGCCGCCTAACTGCACATCTTTCAAGTCATAAAAATCAGGCATCACTTTGGCAACGGTGTCGAGAATGTCATGGCAGACTGCCTCCCATCTCTCGGTTTGAAAAATCAACACAAAATCGTCACCGCCGATATGCCCCACGAAGTCGAGGTCACTGTTGACCATGCTGCTTAACAAGCGGCCAACAAACTGAATAACTTCATCGCCTCGCCGGTAACCATAGGCATCATTGAAAGGTTTGAAGTGGTCCAGGTCACAATAGCAGGCTACGAATGGAATACGCCGTTCAAGTAGCTTGTCGATATGGGCGTTGATCGGCACATTGCCCGGTAGCAGTGTGAGCGGGTTGGCATAGCGTGCTGCATGAATCTGCATCGTGGTCACTTCTCTCAGTAAGGCATGTCCACTGCCCATGCCTACATAACGTTCACCATCCACAATGATAAAACCGTTCAACAAGTATTTGGGATCCGCTTCCAGAATCATCTCGCTCAGTGCGAGGATGGTCATGTCCTTTTGTACAATCAGGCAATTGATATCCATAAATGTGGTGCAGGACTTCTTGCCGTGTAACTCCTTTTGGTAACGTCGTGCAAATCGGTCTATGGTGTCATAACGACTGATCAATCCGAGAGGCTTGCCCTTGTGGTTGACCACTGGAATTGAGTTGAGCGTATTTTCGCGATTAAACCAGTGATAGACCTCTTCATTGGTCATTTCAGGAAAAGCGGCAATTTGATAACTGGTCATGCCAATCACGGTGGCTTGTTTTGCGCTGGCGTTGTGCTGGTCAGCAAACAGGCGGACAAGGTTTTTACTCAACAGCATATTGACCTCTTCGGTCAATATATGCTGGAATTTTGGAAAAGGCCGACCCAGCAGAAAGCCTTGCGCGAAATCAACTTTTAAGTCTTTGATGACCGCTAATTCTTCTTTGGTTTCCACGCCTTCGGCAATGGTCAGCGTGTTTGATTCCAGCGCTATTTTTTGTATACCGCGCACAAACTCCATCTTGATCGGGTCATGGTGGATATTGGCAATAAAGTGCTTGTCTATTTTGACATAGTCTGGCGATAGTTCTGACCACAAACGCAAACCTGAGGTGCCTTCACCGAGGTCATCCAGTGCGATTTTAAAACCCTGTGCCTTAAAACGAATCACAGCTTCTTTGAGTGCTGCATAGTCCCGTATCGTCGAACTTTCTGTGATCTCAATGACAATGTTGGACGCTTGCAATCCACTGCGTGCAAGCTGCGCCAGCCCAAAAGACAAATGGCTGTTACTCACTAACAAGCAGTCGGGACTAAAGTTAACAAAAAGCAGGTGCGATTGGTCAGTGCGGCCATATTCATTGAAAATAGCCTCTCGCGCTGCATATTCCATCTCGAGATTCAGACCAAACAGGCTGGCTGCATTAAACAATGCGATGGGTGAGTGCAGTTTGGATTCGACCGGGCCGCGGATCAGGGCCTCGTGTGCAACGATGCGGGCATGCTTGATGTCGACGATGGGCTGAAACAGTGGAAGCAAATTTTTTTGCGCTAGTATTGCTTCAACTTCTAGCTGAGGGGAGTCGTAAGTCATGCAAGCAGTATCGACCTTCAGACGAGTTTCTTGATTGCAACAGGCACGAATTTTGATGAATTATTTATGACATCTTTTACGGTCACTGATGACTGAAACAAGGCAGTCATGTCAGGCTGCCCTGCTCGTCAAGCAGGCATGGTTTTTTGCGCCATCAGTGCACTCATCAAGCCTTATATTTTTTCCAGCTTGGCATATTCCAGCATCAGTGTTTTCAGGCCCGCACTGCCAAAGTTGATTTTCACCGCCAGATCGCTGGCGTTGCCTTCATAGCTGACCACCACGCCTTCGCCAAACTTGCCGTGGCGCACGGACTGCCCGATTTTAAACGGGTAGCTGGAATGTGCAACCGGGGGCACGCCGGGTTTTGCGGTATATTGCCCACCTGCGGCATAGGATTTGGCCACGGGTTTGCTATTCAGGCGTTTGGTCAGTTCCGCCGGAATTTCATCCAGAAAGCGCGAGGCAATGCCGTAACGCACCTGTCCATGCAGCATACGGCTCTGTGCATAGCTTAAATACAAGCGTTGACGGGCGCGGGTGACGGCCACATACATCAAGCGGCGTTCTTCTTCCAGGCCGCCGTTTTCGTAGGCGGCTTGCTCGTGCGGAAACAGGCCTTCTTCCACTCCGCTGATAAATACGGTATGAAACTCCAGCCCCTTGGCGGCATGCACCGTCATCAGTTGCAGCGCTTCATGGCCAACATCGGCCTGATGGTCACCGGCTTCCAGGCTGGCATGGTTTAAAAACTGGGTCATCAGGTCTGCATCTTCTTCCATATTATGGTGATTGCCCAGATCCTGCTTGCTGAAGGCAACCGCCGCCGTGACCAGTTCCTTCAGGTTTTCGATGCGGTCTTCGCCTTCCTTGTCGTTTTGGTAGTGCGCCATCAGGCCACTCACCGTCGTCACCATTTCAGCTACTTCGCCCAGCGCGATGCCATAGGCCTGGTCCACCATGTGGCGGATGAGGGCAACAAAACCGTCCAGCCCTTTGCTGCCCAGCTTGCCTTCGCCCACTTTGTTGGTGGCCGCTTGCCACAGGCTGCATTCATTTTGGCGCGCGGCTTCCTGTAGCTGTTCCAGGCTGCGGGCACCGATGCCACGCGGGGGGAAGTTAATGATGCGCAAGAGTGCGGTATCGTCGTTGGCATTGCCAATCAGGCGCATATACGCCAGCGCATGTTTGACCTCAGCCCGCTCAAAAAAGCGCAAGCCGCCATACACGCGGTAAGGAATGTTGGATGAGAACAGGGTGTGTTCCAAAATGCGAGATTGCGCATTGCTGCGGTAAAGCAGGGCGATATCGCCCAGTGCCACCCCTTCGTTTTGCAGCATGTTCACTTCATCGACAATAAACTGTGCTTCGTCCGTGTCGTTGTAGGCGTCATAAATGCGGATGGGCTCGCCTTTACCTGCCGAGGTCCACAGGTTTTTGCCAAGACGGTTTTGGTTGTTGCTGATAATGGCGTTGGCTGCATCAAGAATATTGCTGTGCGAACGGTAGTTTTCTTCCAGCTTGACGATGTTTTGTACCTGGAAGTCACGCTGGAAATCGCTCATATTGCCAACGCGTGCCCCACGAAAAGCGTAAATGCTCTGATCATCGTCGCCCACGGCAAAAATGCTGTTGTGTGCCCCGCCCAGCAGTTTCAGCCACAGATATTGCAGGCGGTTGGTATCCTGAAACTCATCCACCAGAATGTACTGAAAACGCTGCTGGTAATGGGCGCGGATGTGCGGCTCGCGCTCCAGCAGTTCATAGCAGCGCAATAACAGTTCAGCAAAATCTGCAACGCCTTCGCGATTGCATTGCTGGTCATAGGCGTCATAAATTTCGCGCAGTTTCTGGCTATGGCCGTCATAAGCATCTACCGTATGCGCACGCAGGCCTTCTTCCTTGCAGCTATTGATATAACCCATGACCTGCTTGGGTGGGTATTTTTCGTCATCCACATTCATTACTTTCATCACGCGCTTGATCGCGGAAAGCTGGTCAGCCGTATCCAGGATCTGAAAGGTGTTGGGCAAGCCAGCTTCGCGGTAATGGGCGCGCAACATGCGGTTACACAAGCCATGGAAAGTGCCGGCCCACATGCCACGCGTGTTGATCGGCAGCATACTGGTCAAGCGGGTGAGCATTTCTTTGGCGGCTTTGTTGGTAAACGTCACCGCCATCAGGCCCATGGGCGAGGTTTGCCCGGTTTGAATCAGCCAGGCAATGCGGGTGGTCAGCACGCGGGTTTTGCCACTGCCAGCTCCTGCCAGTATCAGTGCAGAGACATGCGGCAGGGTGACCGCTTGCAACTGTTTATCATTTAAGCCCTGTAATAAATTATTTTCAGAATACATGTCGCTATTATCGCATGATGCAGAGGGTGCGGTGCAGGGACGTTGACTATCATGACTCGTGCGGAGTTGTTTGAGACTCAATTGATTCGTTTAGATTTCTTCGGAACTTTTCAAAACGCGATGCACTCATACTTGCACGATGATGATGAGTCATCTTTCCGCTTCTTTCCTCCCTGAGCGGAAGCCTTTACGATGAGGCCTGTTGCCCCGATTTACCCCTTAATCGGGGCTTTTTTTGTCTATCGATTGTGTATCAGATACCGCCGGTAAATCCAACTTGCCGCCAGGCTTCGTATAGTAAAATGGCTGCTGAGTTTGACAGGTTTAAACTGCGGCTATGCGGCATCATTGGCAGACGTATTCGGTATTCTGGTAAAAACTCGGCGCGAATATCTTCTGGCAGACCCCGCGACTCGGGGCCAAATACAAACACATCTTCATCCTTAAATTGCAAGTCAGTGTGGCGTGTACTGCCTTTGGTGGTCAGTGCAAACATGCGTTTTCCTGCCAGTGCCTGCTGGCAGGCAGGCCAGTGTTCATAGACTTGCAGGTCGGCATACTCATGGTAATCGAGGCCTGCGCGCTTGAGGTGTTTGTCCGTGAGTTCAAAGCCCAGTGGCTTGACCAGGTGCAGTTTTGCCCCTGCATTCGCACACAGCCGGATGATATTTCCGGTATTTGGGGGAATTTCTGGTTCGAAAAGCACGATATGAAACATTTTTTGCAGCTTGTTTGTGAACGTCAAGTTAGAATGTAGGTGATATGATAGACCATAAAAGTCTGTTTTAAGAGAACAATTACAACGCCATGGCACGTCCCGAAAAAATCAGATTAGGTGAAATTCTGGTCAGACAGAATTTCATGAACCCTGCGCAGCTTGAGCAGGCGCTAGAAGAACAGCGAAAAACGGGGCGGCGACTTGGGCGGGTGATCGCCGAAAAAGGCTATGCCAGCGAGCGTCAAATTGCAGAAGCCGTTGCGCACCAGTTAAATATTCCATTTCTTGACCTGGGTCAGTACGAGCTCGATGTCAAACAAGTCCATAAGCTGCCAGAGGTACAGGCTAGACGGTTTCGCGCCATTTTACTTGAAGAAAAAATAAACAGTTTCGTAATCGGCATGGTGGATCCTTCGGATGTCTATGCGTATGACGAGCTGGTCAGACTGCTTAAGCGTGACATTGAAATTGTCGTTGTGCAGGAAAGCCTGCTGATGCAGACGATAGACCGGTCCTATCGCTTGACTGAGGAAATATCCTCACTGGCACTGGAGCTACAAGAGGATCTGGCGGCCAGCAATGTCGATCTGGCCAGCCTGATGGGCGTGGATCTCGGGATTGATGATGCGCCAGTGGTTAAGTTGCTGCAAACAATCTTCGAGGATGCAGTGCAGGTTCGCGCTTCGGATATTCACATTGAGCCTCAAGAAAATAAGCTGCTGATCCGGTTCCGGATTGATGGTGTCATGCATTTTCAGACGCAGTCCGACATTAAAATTGTGTCTGCCCTGATTATGCGTCTCAAAATTATGGCGGGCCTGGATATTTCGGAAAAACGGCTGCCACAGGATGGTCGTTTTGGCTTTACGGTCAAAGGCAAGTCAGTGGATATGCGTATCTCCACCATGCCTACCCAATATGGCGAAACGGTCGTGATGCGCTTGCTGATTCAAAATACTGCTCACTTTCAACTGGATAATCTGGGTATGCCGGCACCATTGCTGGCAAGCTTTCGCAGAATGATTCAGCGACCGAGTGGTATGGTGCTGGTGACCGGCCCAACGGGTAGTGGTAAAACGACCACACTGTATTCCGCGTTGAATGAACTCAACACGCCAGAGACCAAGGTCATTACGGTTGAAGATCCGGTAGAATATCGCTTGCCGGGCATTATACAAACGCAAGTGAATGAAAAAATCGAGCTCGACTTCCCCCGACTATTGCGTTCCATTTTGCGTCAGGATCCGGATATTGTGCTGGTGGGGGAGATGCGCGATGAAGAAACTGCACAAACCGGTTTACGCGCTGCGATGACGGGGCACCTGGTGTTGTCTACGTTGCATACCAACGATGCCTCTACCGCACCAGTACGCTTGATTGATATGGGTGTGCCACGATTTATGGTGGCCATGTCTTTACTGGGCGTGCTGGCGCAGCGATTGTTGAGGCTGGTCTGTCCGCACTGTGCGGTCGAACATACACCAACCGAGTCGGAGGCCACATGGTTGCGCCAGGTCGTGCAATCGGGAGATGTACAGGGTACTTTTAGGCATGGTCGCGGCTGTCAGCATTGTAATCGTACTGGATATTTGGGGCGCGTCGGTCTGTATGAGTTTCTTGAAATGACTAACGATCTTGCCATGGCTGCAAACATGCAGGACACCAACATCTTTATTCAAAAAGCACGTGAGCGTTTGCAGGGTAAAACGCTGCGTGATCAATCATTGCAACTGGCCTTGCAGGGCAAAACCACGCTTGATGAAATTATGCGTGCAGATAACCAGTTTGAAGAGTAATCAGTATGCCAACTTTTGAATATAAAGGCCGTAGTGAAGACGGTATGATTGTTAGCGGGGTGCAAGAGGCCGCTGATCTTGACGCACTGGGTTCGGCCCTGATGCTCTCCCGCATTACGCCAATTGAAATTAAACAGAGAAATGCAGGTGCAGCGGTTGCATTTAATTTGTTTCAAGAAAAAGTCACCAGTCTTGACGTGATGCTATTCAGTCGTCAGATGTATACCCTGCTCAAAGCCGGTATCCCTATCATGCGTGCCTTGAATGGTATTCAAAATACGGTTGGGAATGCGCAACTTGCCCGTGTGGTTGGCCAACTCAGGACCAGCCTGGATTCCGGGCGGGAATTGTCGGTGGCGATGAATGAGCATCCCAAAGTATTTGATGGCTTTTATATCAACATGATCAGGGTGGGAGAAACCACAGGCAACCTGGATAATATTTTTTTAAGGCTTTCGGATCATATCGAGTTTGATCGCTTCATGCGCGGCCAAATTAAATCTGCATTGCGTTATCCAACGTTTGTGATTACTGCAATGGCCATCGCGATTGTGGTAATTAATGTGATGGTGATTCCACAATTTGAAAAAGTATTTGCCAGCATGCACGCCGAATTGCCATTAATTACCAAAATGCTGATTGCGTTTTCGAGCTTTATGCGTAACTACTGGTTTGTGCTGATTGCGCTTATTTTTGGGGCATTCTGGGCGTTTAAAAGTTATATTTCAAGCAAACTTGGCCGTTCAAATTGGGATCAGTTTAAAATGCGCATCCCGATTGCAGGAAAAATTATATTTAAAGGCACGATGGCCAGATTTGCACGTAGCTTCGCCCTTTCTACCCGCAGTGGCTTGCCCATTCTTTCATCTTTGAAGCTGGTATCGCAAACGGTCGAAAATGAATATATTTCCGCGCGCATTATGAGCATGTCGGCTGGCATTGAGCGTGGCGAAACCATTTTGCGTACCGCCACGCAAACCGGCGTATTCAATCCGTTGGTCTTGCAAATGATCGCCGTGGGGGAGGAGTCTGGCTCTCTTGACGAATTAATGCAGGAAATCGCCGACATGTATCAGTCGGATGTGGAGTACGACGTCAAAACACTGGGTGCGCAAATTGAGCCGATTTTAATTATCTTTTTGGGTGTGCTGGTCCTGATATTGGCATTGGGCGTTTTCTTGCCAATGTGGGATATGAGTTCAGTAATGTTGAAAGGGGGAGGCTAAAGGTGACGATTTTTGCTGGTGTGTTGATGGAATGGCTTAATGCGGTTTCTAAATGATTGGAAACCTCTCCTGGGCTGTAGCATTTTATGAATGTATTGGTGTGAGATGTTAATGATTTTTACCAGATACGACCAAAAGTGGCTGGTACAACTTTTGCTTATTGGAAAATAACGCAGTTTAGACCTGTCGCTGTGTTAATAAAGGCAGGATATTTTGATTAGGAGTGTTAAATGAAAAAGCAGGCTGGTTTTACATTGGTTGAGTTGGTGGTAGTAATTGCAGTGTTGGGTATTTTGGCGGCAACTGCATTACCAAGATTTGTGAATGTGCAGTCTAATGCACGCGTCGCAGCAGGTAATGGCCTTGCCGCGTCACTCAGGTCTTCGGCAAATCTTGCACGCGCTGCTTGGATAGCGGCTGGTAGCAATGCAGCGGTATTATCTGTACCAATGGATGGTAATAACGTGACAGTGACTGCCAACGGTTATCCAACTGCTGATGCAGCTGGAATTGTCGCTGCTCTTCAAGCAGTTGATGGTCAATTTGTTCCAGCTCACAATGCTGGTGTAACGACATTCACGGTAGGTGGTTTTGCCAACTGTACAGTCGTTTATACTGCGGCAACAGGTGTCGTGACTACGCCTACTTTAAACGCTGCAAATTGCGGTGGTTAATCTCCGTTTTTTATGAAGCGTTCTTGTGGCTTCACTTTGGTCGAATTGGTGGCAATCATTGCAACTGTAAGTATTTTAGCCGCGGTTTCTGGATCAAGATATGTCAGTAGCGATGTTTTCGAAACCCGCGGCGATGCGGGTTTGTTGTCCTCAACGCTGCGCTATGCACAGAAGACTGCCATTGCCCAGCGCCGGGTAGTGTATACAGTGTATAGCGCGACCGTGCCGCCCAGTCTAAGAGTCTGCTTTACTCTGGATTGCAGCCAGACTGTGACAAACCCCGAGAACGGCAATCCGTATGCTTTTGTGTTTTCGCGCAATGTACAGGTCGATGCCGCAACGATAGGTTTCGACTCATTAGGTCGGCCTGTGCCTAATGCCAATGCCGCTTTTGTGGTGACAAATAAAAACAACAACAGTCAGTTGGTGACAATTAATGTTGAGGCTGATACAGGGTACATACGTTAATCCTTTACCGGCTGGCCGGGTTAATCATCAAACATGGGCAATTTCATAAAAAAACAGCATTATTGCCAGTCCAAAAATGCCAGTGGATTCTCATTGGTTGAGTTGGTGGTGTTCATTACCATTGTGTCCGTGACATTGGCTGGTGTGATCGGTGCTTTAAGTTATATGGTCGGCCACAGCGCGGACCCATTGGCGCGCAAACAGACTTTGGCGATTGCCGAGTCCATTTTGCAAGAGGCCATGCAAATGCCTTTTACCTATTGTGATCCCGACGATGTCAATGCCCCGACGGCCAATAGTGCGGCGGATTGTACCGTTGCACAGAACAGTGTGACCGGCCCAGTGCCCAATACCGAAAGTCGTTACAGCGCCACCGAGCCGTTGGACAATGTGGCAGATTATGCCGGTTTCAGCATGCCTGATGCGCAATGTGCAGGGATTTGCCGTGTGGGAGATGTCACACCCATCACCGGGCTGACGGGGTATCAAGTTTCAGTTTCAATGGCAAATGTGGGGGGCGCGGGCAGTTTTGCAGGCGTACCTGCCAATGATGCCTTGCAAATTACCGTGACTGTAACCGGCCCGGCCAACGCGCGCGTTACGCTCACAGGCGTCAGGTTCAGATATGCGCCGCGCGTATAAGTCAGTATTGCCAGGCACACAGCCCGGCTTCACCTTGGTGGAGCTGGTGGTCGTGATTGCTGTCATGGGCATTCTTGGCGGCATGTCCATGATTTTTATTCAGCGTGTCGTGCAAGGCTATGCCAACTCCGAAACGTATTTTCAGTTGGTGGATATGTCTGACAATGCCTTGCGACGAATCAAGCGCGATATCCGAAATGCGGTGCCAAATAGTGTCAGAATTTCAGCCAACGGCCAAATCATCGAGTTTCTGCCCATTACACATGGTGGGCGTTATCGTAATGGCACGACCAGCACAGGTGCTGGGAATCCTCTGGACTTTGCTACCAGCAACGATACATTTGATGTATTGGGCCCGCCGGTACCAAATGTGAGTGCTGGTGATGGCCTGGTTATTTATAACATGGGCATTGCCGGGGCCGATGTCTATAATGGTGACGATTACCGCAGCTTGACCAGCTTAGGCCCTAACCAGTCTCAGCTAACTTTTAGTGGCCTACCTTTTCCGTATGTCTCACCTGGCAGGCGCTTTTATGTGGTGAGTACTGCTGCACTGTATGTGTGTGACCTTGCAACCGGACGCTTGCTGATGTATACCGGGTACCCTGTGGTTGCAGGCTTGCCCGCGAGTGTGGCAGACCTAGCTGCTTATACGCCCCATGTGATTTCCGAGTTCGTCAGTGAATGCAGATTTAGTCTGGATAATGGCGTGATGGAGCATAGTGGTGTGCTGAGCGTGAACCTCAGGCTGCTCAGAAATGGCGCGATGATCAGACTGTTTCATATGATTGATTTGGTGAATTCAGCATGAGAGCCTATTTCAACAGAGGCATTGCCTTGCCTATGGCGATTTTTGTGCTGGTGGTGCTGTCTGCCATGGTCGGCTATTTAATGCGCATGTTTTTACTTGCCAATGTGACGGCTACGCAGGAAATATTGGCTACCCGCGCTTATTTTGCAGCCAGGGCAGGGGTTGAGTGGGCTGCCTATCAGGTGTTACTCCCTGGCTCAACCACGATGCAAGCCTGCCCTGCCAGTCAAACACTTACGATTAACGGTTTTGCAGTGGTACTATCTTGCCAGTCGTATAATTACAGTGATACCTCCGGTACAGAAAATGTGACAATCTATCAACTGATTGCGACAGCCTCTCAAGGTGCGCAAGGCGCACAAGATTATGTCGAGCGGCAGGTGCAGGTGTCATTGAGCCGTTGTCTGTTTGCCACCGGCGGTGAGTGTAGTTGATACTAGACATTGATTTTATTGAAAAAAATACGTGGTTTTTCTATTCTTACTCAGTGAATTGTAATTAAATAATAGAATTAGAATAAAGTAGTAATATCAAGAGTCCTTGTTTTAAAGTGGCGCCCCTTAAAGTAAGGGCTGTTAATGGCAAAATCATATGCTGGCAATGATTGGTTGTGGTCATGAGAGCCCTTTAAATGGGTATGCCAAGTATAAGGTAAGCAAAAGATGATGAAACCAACAAACATGCGATCTCTTTCGGTTCACTCTCAAATGGTTACATTGCGTCTCCGGTCCAGCAGCATGATGAATTGCTTGATCTCGTCGCTTCTGCAAGCGCTGGAAAGCATGGTAATGTATTTTCCAACATACATTCTGCACCGGGTAAAAAAAGCCTTTCTAAAACTTGATGTCTTGCATCGGCCTCTTTCTGATTGTTTTTTAGTGCAAGCGGCGCTATTGCTGATTGTACTCACAAGTGCTGTTAACACTGCCAATTCTGCTACGGCTCAGGGAACCTTTGTGCCTGTGCCTTTGCCGACGGACCAGCTTAATGCTGACATTCGTACATTTGGAGATGGAGACGTTTATGAGGGGAAAATGTCTGGGCCTGTGAACTACGAGGGCGTGCCTTTTGAAATGCGCACGAACGCGTCTGGAAACAATGTCATTTGGGCCACTTCAAACGGTGTGAATGCGCTTGGGCTGAGTACCTACAGCAAAACAGTCACTCTGAATACCAACAGTTATGGCACGCGATCTGTCTACACATTGATTAATACGGCTTATAGTTTTGCTGGTGCCAATGTAGGGTCTATTACCTTTTTGGCTAATGACGGTACTAGTTATTCCGTCAATCTGGTGATCGGCAACAATGTCAGAAATCACTACTATGGCATTGAGCCGTCTGCCAATTACGTCACAACCAACGTACTTGGCTCGAATCTTGGCGCCCACCTCGATATGCAACGTTTTGATTTGCCAGCGAGTTTTGCAACGAAACGATTAACTGGCATCAGGTTTACCACTACAGGCAGTGCGGTTATAGGGATTCCGTTTTTGGCAGGCGTTACCTTGGATGCGCAAGCAGATCTGATTGCCAAATATACTTTAGAGGAGCCTATTGCCTGGAGTGGTTTAAGCGGCGAACTTAAAGACAGTGCTGGCTTCACTGGGGGCCCCTTTAATGGCCGGGCGGTTGGTAGCTCGGTCCCTGTTCGAGGGTTGCTGACACCAGCACGCACCGGCGCTGCCAATGGTACATGTGCTTACGCCCAACTCAACGGCCCATCTAACAACGGCGGGGCATTTCAAATCAATAATTTACCCGTCACTACTTTTGCCTCTACACAAAACAGCATTACCTTCTGGATGTACTGGAATGGCACAAGTGGGGTTGTCCCTGCCGGGTGGAACGGCTATAACCTTGCGATCAAAAATAATATTTTCGGGTTTGACGCCGACGGTCTGGTGTATGGCGTTTCTACCAATGGATTGGCCAATGGCTGGCATCATATCTCGGCGGTATTTACCAATATTGATGTCACTTCGAATAAATTATATATCGATGGCGTGTTGCAAACTCTTTCACTTTCTGGCTCGCAAAAACTGGTTTCCTTTTTTAATCCGGATGCCATTTCTACCAATGTGACGCCGCCAAATACGTGGGGCACGGGAGCGCCCCCTGACGGCTGGTTTACTGATAACCCAAGCAGAGTGATTGAAGTGAACCCCCCTTCGGTATATGGCGCCACTGGCTCTACCTCACTCAATGTGATTGAGATTGAAGGGAGTCCTGGCGACTACAATTTGTATACGAACTTTACCCCTAACGCAGGTGAGAAGCTGACACTCAGTGTCGATTATGCTGGCCGATCAGGCTATATGAGCGGTACGGATTCAGCCATCGATATATACATTAACAATGCATTGTTAAGTCGTCTAAATACACGCTCCGCAGCGTTCCGAAACTTTACTTTTCCGCTTGGCTTTGCAACAGGGAGCCCTATTAAGCTTGAGTTTCGATCGGTGGATAAAAATAGCTATGGTGGTTTGATTACCAATATCCAGATTTTCCGCAATCGCGCCGTTGCCAGTTCTTCATTGGTGGTCGGCGGGACATCGGTAGATAACAGTAGTCGTTTTACTGGCAATATTGATGAGGTTAAAGTCTATAACGGCGCAGTCACGCAGGCGCAAGTGAATGCAGATTATGCGGAGACGCATCAGTGCTTGTTATTGCACCATGCTCGCCTGAATCATAGCGGAAACGGGTTAACCTGCGCGCCCACGCAAGTCACCGTTCAGGGCTGTATCGGGGACGACTCAAATGGCACCTGTTCGTCAAGCTTTGTCTCGTTTGCAGGAA
Organism: Methylophilus aquaticus; assembly: GCF_030769565.1. Lineage (GTDB taxonomy): Bacteria > Pseudomonadota > Gammaproteobacteria > Burkholderiales > Methylophilaceae > Methylophilus > Methylophilus aquaticus. Next base: position 71,482 of record NZ_JAVCAP010000002.1, read on the forward strand.
CGGTGGTTGCACAAAGCAATGGTGTGACAGTCGCCACTGCGGCTTTTGTGGTGCCTGCCGGATCAAGCTCAGCATTGGTTGAACTCGATGTGGCAAACCCGCAAACCTTGACGTTAGATGTGGTGAATTACAGTATTCCGCCCTATGGCAACCCGCAAACCACGTGCTGGGATTCCTCAACCAATACCGCCAGTTGCCAATATACCACCAGCGACGCCGGGTTCATCATCTCCAATGTAGCGAATGGACCGTCAGTGAATATAGCCAATCAGGAAGCGGGTGTGAATTCTAGCGTGTATGTTTTGCGGGCAGTAAAGAAAAACACAACAACCCGTGCTTGCGAAGCCGCGTTGAAGGGGAGTCAGGATATCAATTTTGGCTATGTATGTAACAACCCTACAACTTGTTCGGCAGGGAATCGGATGAAGATAGGCATAGTCTCACAGCAAGGCGCAATTATTGAGAGCAGCAATTTTTTTGCAGCAAACAACAATGCCAGTGGTTTTGCCAGTACATTACCTATCACGCTTAATTTTGATGATAATGGCAATGCTCCATTTTGGCTGAATTATTATGATGTTGGTCAGACAACATTGTTTATGCAAAAAACTTTACCTAACGGGGCACGGTTGGCTGGAAATAGTAATGCATTCGTCACCAAACCATTTTCTTTGATTGTTAATAGTAATTCTATTTTTAGCAGTGTTGGCAATATTGCCAATCCTGCTGCTGCTAACGCGGCGGGACCAAAGTTTATCAAGTCGGGCGAGTTGTTTAAAGCGACAGTTACCGCCTTTGCTGCAAACGGGGACCCTACCGCCAATTTTGGTAAGGAAATCATCCCTGAGGCCATCAGATTAAATGCATATCTTGAGGCGCCAGCGGGGGGGGCAGAAGGGGTGCTGAGCAATAATACAACTGCTTCTGTGAGCTTCAATAATGGTTCTGCGACCATAGATACGTTAAGCTGGAGTGAGGTTGGCATTCTCAGGCTCATTCCTGTGATGGCTGACGATGATTATATGGGCGCTGGTAAAGTTGTTGGGGTTGGTGCGTCTGGAAATATTGGCCGTTTTTATCCTGATCATTTCAATATTACTGCAGGCAGTAATACCTTAGGATGCAGCAACCAGTTCACTTATTTTGGTCAAGATGGTTTGTACACCGCTTTTACAATCACAGCCAAAAATAAAACAAATGGCACGACCCAGAATTACGCGGGTAATTATGCGGCTAATAGTTTTATGAAGTTCAATACAAGTGTACGTGACAGTTATCGTTTCACCACTAGCTCAGCCTTTACGCTGGACCCCAGTGCAACGCCGGCTTCCGGCAGTTGGACCGGTGGTGTCGGCTCGATAAGTGCCAAACATATTGTCAGAAAGCCACCAGCATCGGCGAAAGCTGCACCCACCAACATTACTTTCTTTACACAGCCTTTGGATGATGATGGTGTGACAACGACTTCACCAGTCACCATTGCAGCGGGCAGTCCTTTCCGTTATGGGCGGATGTTCCTGCAAAGTCAGCATGGCTCTGAACTGCTAAACTTACCAATGTTGCTTGAAGCACAATATTGGGATGGCAATGGGTATATCAGAAATGCGGCCGATAGTTGTTCGACAGTGCCCTTGTCGAGTATCGCTATGAAAAATTATCATGGCAATTTAAATGCCTGCGAGACAGGGTTGTCGGGTTCAGCAAGTTTGATCAATGGCATTCAAACGTTGCGACTGAGTGCGCCAGGCGTCACAGGTGGGATTCCAAACACCGGCAGTGTTGATCTGGAGGTGAATCTGAACGCGGCTATCGCAGGTGAAAAAGTGTGTTTGCCGACTGCCGAAGCGAACGCAACCAGTGCTGGTATGCCATGGTTAATCGATGGCAGTGCCGAACCTGCCGGGCGTGCCACTTTTGGACGAAGCCGGATGCCGGTCATTTACATGCGTGAAGCGTTTTAGTGTTGCTGATGATTAAATAATCGCATCAATATAGTAAACAAGACCTCACAAGCCTATTTTTTTATGGATATGAATCTCAATGACGCGGATTAAAATTCATATTAAATCAGTGTATTTTGAAGATGGGTCATTAATGGCCGTTTGTCGCGGGACGATAGGGCCTGTGGTGGTTTAATAGGTGGTTGTATTAAGTGTATACGAGTGCGTCATATTACCTCTCGAAGGAAGGCCGTCATTGCATGAAATGGTTAAAGAAAAACAATAACAAAGGCCGGATTGGGCTTGGCTTTACTGATAAGTTTGTGAGTGTGGTCGTAATCTCTGCAGCCGCCCAAAGCAAGCCGAGAGTGACGTTGGCCAAAGTGTTACAAACCAGTTTACTCAAAGGCGCGGAGTTAAAGCAATTAGTCACACAGGCTGCGTTGAAATCCTTGCCATGCAATGTTGTACTGAGTGCCGAGCAGTACCAGATACTGCAGGTTGATAAACCCAATATGCCCGAAAATGAGATTAAGTCCTCTCTCAAATGGAAAGTCAAAGAGTTGATTGAGTATCAGGTTGAGCATGCGTCTGTCGATGGCATTGATATCCCTGGCGACCCCGAGAGCCCTAATCGTTTGCCGCTGATGTTTGCCATTTGCGCGCGCAATAATCACTTGGCAGAGGTGAGCAATGCGGTGCTTGACGCAGGCTTAAACCTGAAGTCAATTGATGTCTATGCGATGGCGCAACGCAACGTTGCAGCATTGCTTGAGCACGAGCAACGTGCAATCGCCATGGTCAGTATTCTTGAGCGTGGCTTTTTAATTACCTTTTCAGCCAAAGGCGAGCTTTACCATACCCGGTTTATTGAGCTCGACAAAAGCTTTCTGAGAAATCTGGATGACGAGTTGTTTTCAAATAACTTTGATCGGCTTGTGCTGGAGCTGCAGCGGTCTTTGGATAGCTTTGATCGGCAGTTTCCATTTTTGTCTATCAACAAATTATTAGTCACGCCTGATTCCGGTGCCCTGAGACTGGTGGAGGGGCTGAAGAAAAGTCTCTATGTGCCGGTCGACAGTTTTAACTTGACCGACATTGTCGATTTTCCGGAAGGGCAGGACTTCAGTGGCTTGGAACTTCAAAGTATGCTGATGCCAGCGCTTGGTGCAGCTTTGCGTATTGAAAGTGTCTTATGAGCCAGCAGATTAATTTATTTAATCCCGGCCTAGTGAAGGTCAAGGATCAGCTTTCGCTACGCAATGTCGGACTGATTTATGTGACTATTTTTACACTATTGAGTCTTTATCAATCTCACCTGGAGTCAGGCCTTGCCGAGGCCAATGCCGAGTATGAGAAAGTGCATACAGAGCTGACTGCTACACAGAAAACGCTTGATCAGTTATCTGACACATTTAAACCGCCCGCTAACTCGCAAGAGGATGAAAAATTGCTCAGTAAGCTGCAGCAGAGCTACAAGAATCAATCCAATATTATTGAAATATTTAAACTGACGCAATCCGGTGAGCAAGCACATGTTGCAGATTATTTGCGTGGTCTTGCGCATCGTCCCGTTGAGAATGTGTGGCTGACAGGGATGAAGCTGGAACCTTTCAAGAAAAACGTCACCTTGCGAGGCAATAGTTTAAGTGCCGATCTTGTCCCTGCGTATATGCAAGCTCTTGGTAAAGAGCCTGTTTTCAGCGGTCAGCTCTTTGATGGCCTTAAGCTGAAAGAGGTAGATGTGCCAGTGAGTCCTTCGCTGGCGACGCCTTCTGCCTCGACAACAGAAGCAAACAAGCGTCCGCCGGCAACTGAGCCTGCGTCCAAAGTGGCAGGGAATGCTCACAATAAATTGATTGAGTTTGAAATGACGGGGTTTGATGCGAACTCTGAACCCCGACACGAAACAGAAAAAATGGGCGCCACAACCGTTGATCATGCAGTCAATCAAGGGGGGGCAAAATGAGTGTGTTGCAAGACTATCAGAACAAATGGTCCGTGATGTCCAAACGTGAGCGCTGGATGCTATTTGGGACCGGCTTGCTTGGAATCATAGGGCTTTATGATACTTTTATCTTGGAACCTCTTCGCCAGCAGAGCGCTGTGATGACGAATGACCAGGTAAAAATGCAGGAAGATATTGCAAAAACAAAAGTGCTGATTGCAACAGCCTCAACGCAAGCCTCAGTGGTCAAGTCTCCCGTCCAGTTGGAGATTGAACGTTTAACTCAGGCGATCATAGAGCAAAGAAATGGTTTGGTTGATGTCGCCAACATCATGGTGGGTGCTGGCGAGATGTTGCCGCTGTTGAAAAATATGTTGAAAAAGCATGACAATATTCAACTGGTGAAGTTTGAATCACTGCCGCCTCAGAGTTTTGTCAAAAATCATCTTCAGCAGGCTGAGGCAGTGGCTGAGGCGGCTCAGAGTGCTTCTGACATGTCAGGTCTGGATGATATTTATCAGCACACGATTTCATTAACCATCAAGGGTAGTTATCTTGCGGTCTTGAATTACGCTGAAGATCTAAAATCCCAGCACGAGAAAGTGGCTTGGGAAACCGCGGAATTGAAAGCAGACTTTCCTGTGGTTGAGCTGACAATCCACCTGTATACCTTGAGTATGCAAAAAGCCTGGTTGGGGATTTAATCCATGCCACATTTGACATCACGTTGTTACATAAAAGCGTTTTTGACGGTGTGCGTCTTCATCGCACCCATGGCGTCGGCGTTTTCAGAAATACTGAATGATCCGACCAGACCGCCTGAAAGTATTATCAAGATGCTGCCGGAGGCGATGAGTGAGCAAGACACTACACTTACGCTTTCGGCCGTTAAAGTGGATGGTAAGCGCAGTTTTGCCATTATCAATGGAAAGCTGGTGCGTTTGGGCGAAAAACTCGATAACTACACCCTAGTCGCTGTAAATGGTAAGCAGGCTGTGTTGGTGAATAAAGAGCGCAATAAATTAAAGTTAACCCTCGATGTGGTTGATTATAAAAATGCCACGATAAAGCCGGTGAAGAAGTAATGTTGTTGAATGTGAGGCAGGATTGCGGGATAAAATTTCTGCTTGTAACTACAGCTGTAATGCGGTCAACTGCCTGGCAGTGAGACCTTAAAATAAAAGAGAGCAAGTCCATGAAAAATAACACTTATCTGTTAGTAGTCGCAGGCCTGATGGCATGCTTAACAAGCTGTTCCGAGATGGTCACCAAGCCTGCTTATCCCACTGTGAAGCCAAAAATGCATGAGGCTTTGCGCGAGAGTATGGACAATATGAAAGGTAAAACATTGCCGGTGCCTAAAGAGGTCACGGATGAAATGTTACAGCCATTAAAGATTGAAGCGCCCAAATCGATCACCAAAAAAATGGAGCCTCGTTTTGATCTGGTGGTGACCAAAGCCTCTACCAGTCAGGTATTGGTGGGTATTGTCAGCGGTACGCCTTATAGCATGGTGCTCAGTCCAGAGTTGACGGGCGAAATCACAGTCAATCTAAAAGATGTGACCTTGTTTGAAGCCTTGAATGCGCTGCGGGAACTGTATGGACTGGAATATCGTATGCAGGGCAGGCAGATTTATGTAGAGCCGCAAACATTACAAACGCGCGTGTTTCAGGTGAATTATATTGCTGGCCATCGTAAAGGTGAGTCTGGTACTAAAGTTTCTTCTGGTAGCCTGAGTATGCCCAATAACGCAAGTGGTTCCAGTGCCTCATCAGCCACAGGTGGCACCCCCCTTGCGGGCAGTACGGGCAATAATACACAGCAGAGCTTCGCCTCAACGGTAAGCACGTCAACAGATACCGATTTTTGGGCCGAGATGGAAATTTCACTTGGTAGTATTGTGGGCAACGCAACCGGACGCAGTGTGATTGTAAATAAACAGTCCGGGCTGATTATGGTAAAAGCGCTGCCTAAAGAAATTAGGCAAGTTGAAAAGTATTTGAGTCTGATGCAGGTGACGATTGATCGACAAGTGATTCTTGAAGCAAAAATCCTGCGCGTGCAACTGAATAAAGGCTCACAGCAAGGTGTGAATTGGGCGGCGTTCCGCACATTTGGCAACACCGATTTTACTTTTGGTAATGTATCGGGCAATACTAGCCTTGGCACGACAGGTACGAATACCAATGGTGTATTGAGTGCCACGCCCAATTCTCTGGCAAACACTAACTTATCTAACAGCAGTTTGGCATACACAGGTGCCACTGCTATTGGCAGCTCTATGTTCGCATTGGCCGTGCAAGGGTCCAAGTTTTCTGCATTGCTTAACTTTCTTGAAACGCAAGGCAATGTTGAGGTGTTATCCAGTCCACGCATTTCCACCTTGAACAATCAAAAAGCGGTGCTCAAGGTGGGTACGGACGAGTTGTTTGTGACCAATGTGAGCAACAACACCACTGCGACCACAGCGGGGACGACTTCCTTCCCGCAAGTGACATTGCAACCTTATTTTTCCGGAATTTCACTAGATGTTACCCCGCAAATTGACCGTGATGACAATATCATCTTGCATATCCACCCACTTGTGAGTAGCGTAGTGAGTGTGAACAAGCAAATCAGCCTGGGCGCAACTTCAAACTTTAATATCCCGGTGCCCTCTTCAACCATTAATGAAACGGACAGTATTGTGCGTACACGGGATGGCAATGTGATTGCGATTGGTGGTTTGATGACAGAATCTGTTTCAAACGCCCGCTCCAAAGTGCCGCTGCTGGGCGATGTCAAATTCCTGGGCAATCTCTTCCGTCAAAAAGAAGAAGGTTCTGTGAAGTCGGAGTTGGTTATTTTGCTGAAATCAACCGTGGTTAAAGGCGGCGATAACTGGGCTGAGGATATGCTGAATACTCAGCAACACCTCGAAAGTATCAATAGTCGGGAATTTTAGGGTTTATTCGCATGTATTTGCAACATTTCGGCTTGAAAGAATATCCGTTCTCTATCACGCCGGATACCAGCTTTTATTATGCAACACGTAGCCTGCAAGAGGCATTGAATACTTTGCTGGTGGCCATTGATTCTGGCGAAGGGTTTGTGAAAATCACTGGCGAAGTGGGTACCGGTAAAACTTTATTGTGTCGCCGCTTGCTCAGGGCGCTTGAGCCTGTGTGCAAGGTAGCTTATATCCCTAATCCTTATCTGGATCCACATGCGTTGCTGATGACGCTGGCGACCGATTTTGGCGTCGCTTTCAAGCCCGATTACACGCATCATGACATGCTGGATGCACTCAATCGCAAATTGCTGACCTATGCCGAGCAGGGGCAGCGTGTCATTGTGTGTCTGGACGAAGTGCAGGCGATGCCGTTGGAAACGCTGGAGGCCTTGCGTTTGCTGGGCAATCTCGAGACCGAAAAACGCAAATTGTTGCAGGTGGTAATTTTTGGTCAGCCCGAGCTTGAGGAGCGACTCAACCACTCTTCCATTCGACAGTTGAGGCAGCGCATCAGTTTTGAATATCGTTTAAAAGGTTTGCAATGGTCGGAGCTGGGATTTTACCTCAACCACCGTATGCATGTCGCAGGCTATCAGGGGGGGATGGTGTTTACTGCCGCCAGCATGCGTTTGCTTTATCGGTATGCCAACGGTATTCCCAGACTGCTGAATATTCTCTCACATAAATCCTTATTGTCTGCGTATGGCCGCGGCCAGCATGCCGTGACTGTGGTGGATGCCAAAGCAGCGATTTTGGATACGCAAGCCAGCGTCAAAGCGCAACATCGCAGTTTGCGTCATGGTTTCCGCTGGTGGCTGGGTGTGCATGCTGCCATGGCCGCCATCGGGCGCTGAGTATGTGGGCCTTTTATTGCGGAGCGATGGTGTGAGTTTAATTAATCAGGTGCTACAGGATGTTGAAAAGCGCCAGGCGGGCGATGCGCACGCAAGCTGGGCGGGACAGGTGCGTCCTGTGTTGCAGGTGTCGGCAGCCGATACGGGACGAAACTGGTTGAAGTACTCGCTCTGGCTATTATTGCTGGTAGGCATGGGCTATTTAATCGTGCATACCCGTACTGACTGGTTGCAGTGGCTTATCCGCTGGAATGCTCCTGAGCAACGCTCGTCGCCAATCGCTGCGTTGCCTGGCGTCAATATGAAGGGTGCATCTCCCCAGGCAGCGCCTGCAGGCGCTGTCAATCCGCCCGCGCAGTCCGTCCATCTGTGGGACGGTTTGGCCAGAAGCTTATCCGGCAACTGGCAAAGCGAGTCGCAGCCGTTAGCGAAGACGTTGCCTAAGGTTGCCACCGCTACGGCAGATGCGTTGCTCTCGCCTAAAAAAATATCCCAGAACACACAAGATGTTTCATCCGCAGGGGATGCTGCCGAAGTGCCAGCGGCTAGCGAACCAGTGCTTAAAGGCGTCAAACCCGAGGCCATCACCATGGTTGCGTCCAAAGTGACCGGCCAAACTGGCGGTCAAGTGGATAAAGGTTCAGTGAATAAACAAGTCAAGCCCGATCAGGAAGTGAATGTACTGATTCAGCAGGCGGTAGATCAAGAGCAGAAAGGGCGCAGCAGTGAAGCGCTGGCTTTGTTGCGGCAGGCCGTGGCGGCCTATCCGCAGTCTGAAGATGCGCGGCAGCTACTTGCCAGCTATTTGTTTGAAGCAAAACAGGATGCCGAGGCCGTTGCTTTATTGCGCGTCGGCCTCAAAAGCTATCCGGAGCAACGTAGCTTGCGAAAATCCCTGGCCAAATGGCAGTTGTCACATGGTCAGCCTGAGGCTGTGCTTGAAACCCTCAAGCCCATGCTGCAAGAGGCTGCCCCAGATGCAGAATTGAACTGGATGCTGGCGATGGCAAACCAGCAAAGCGGCCAGCATGGGCAGGCATTGCCCTATTTTGAGCGTGCAATTACTTTGCAACCTGGCCACGCACAATGGTATGTGGCCTATGCGCTCTCATTACGCGCCGCAGGCCAGGCAAATCAGGCCTTGCAGCAACTGCAAATGGCGCAGAACTTGCCGCTCAGTGAGCGCATGTCAGAGTTTGTGACTCAACAGATCAGGCAGCTCAGTGGCGGTCGTGCTGAAATGCAATAACGCGCTCAATTAACCTTGATTGCTTAATCAATCGCCTCTTTTAATGTACGCGCCAGTACCAGCGCGGTCACCTGTCGTGCGCCTGCACGTTTAATGGTTTTCGCCAAGGCATGCATGCTGGCGCCGGTGGTCATCACATCATCCACAATCAATACATGTTTGCCCTGCCAGTTTTTTTCCGTCGCAAACGCGCTGCGCAAACTAAGGATACGGGTCTTCAGGTCCAGCCTGGCTTGGGTGGGGGTGTCTGTCAGTCTGCTGCAGCCATCAGTGATCAGCGGGATCTTCCATTCTGACTGAATGACTTTGGCGATTTCCAGTGCGTGATTAAATCCACGTTGCTGTAGTCGATGCGCATGCATGGGCATCGCAATCATGCTGTCCGGCAAGACTGCTGGAGGCTCTGTTGCCTGCAGCAATAATCCGGATAACAGCGCCCCAGCTGCCAGATCTTGCTGGTATTTAAACTGATGCAACAATCGATTGAGCGGAAACGCATAACGCAAGCTGGCAAGTGTATGGTCAAAAGCCGGGGCATGTTGCAGGCATATGCCGCAGTAGGCATTGTTGCCTGTGGGGAGCGCGCATTGCGGACAACGTGCGGATCGATACCAGGGCAGGTCAGCGTGGCAGGCATGGCACAGTGATATTGATATATGTGCTGTCTGCGTGTGTGTGGACGACCGGCCGCCACATAGCATACAGGGCAGCGCCGCCTGCCAAACCCGCTTCAAACTACTAAAGTGCATGCATTGATTAAGAAATAAGCAGTTGTAAAATTTATTCACGATAGTTTTTAAACAACTTATAATGCCATCCGTCGATTACGCAATTTTCACTTGATAGAAACCATTATGGAACAACACAATTCTACACAGGCCTCCGGCAACGAAATCCACACTTCGGTGATTAATGTTGATGGCTTGAAGGCGTCTGCAAGCTGCCACGCGACGGTTGAGCGCTGGCAGGTAGAGGACATCATGGCACTGTTTGCCTTACCTTTCAATGATTTGATGCACCGTGCGCAAAGCGTACATCGCGAGTACTTTGATCCGAATGCCGTACAGGTCAGCACCCTGCTCTCAATTAAAACCGGTGGATGTTCGGAAGACTGTGGCTACTGCCCGCAAGCGGCGCGTTATCATACCGAGGTTGAAAACGAGCCCTTGATGCAGTTGGATGAGGTTTTGGCCGCCGCCAAAGCTGCCAAGGAAAGTGGTGCCAGCCGTTTTTGCATGGGTGCGGCCTGGCGTGGACCTAAACAAAGAGATCTGGAGCCGGTGCTGAAAATGATTTCGGAAGTGAAAGCCATGGGGCTTGAAACCTGTGCCACTCTGGGGATGCTCAAGGATGGTCAGGCCGAACAACTGAAAGAAGCTGGTCTGGATTATTACAACCACAATCTGGATACCGCCCCGGAATTTTATGGCGATGTGATTTCTACCCGTACCTATCAGGACAGGCTGGATACACTGGATCGCGTGCGCAGTGTCGATATCAATGTCTGTTGCGGCGGCATTATCGGCATGGGCGAAAGCCGTGCCCAGCGCGCCGGATTGCTGGCGCAACTGGCCAATATGGAACAGCCGCCCGAGAGCGTTCCCATCAACCTGCTAACGCAAGTCGAGGGTACGCCGCTGCATGGCACTGAAGCACTGGATCCGCTGGAGTTTGTGCGTACCATCGCAGCGGCGCGCATTACCATGCCGCAGAGTTTTGTCCGCTTGTCAGCTGGCCGTCAAAGCATGGGTGACGCGATACAGGCCTTGTGTTTTCTGGCAGGTGCCAACAGTATCTTCTACGGTGAAAAGTTGCTGACCACCGGCAACCCGGAAGCCGAGGCGGATAATGCCTTGTTTGCCAAGCTGGGATTAAAAAAGATCTAGGACAAGCCATCATGCTGGATTATTTACAGGCCGATCTCGACAAGCGCCAAACGCAGGGGCTGATGCGCCAGCGCCGCTTGCTGGATTCACCACAAGCTGAACATATCACTGCCAATGGCCAGCCATTTTTGTCTTTTTGCAGCAATGACTACCTGGGGCTGGCCAATGACCCTGCGCTGGTGCGTGCTTTGCAGCATGCGGCTGCTGAGGCAGGTGTGGGCAGCGGTGCCTCTAATCTGATTACCGGTCACCACCGTTACCATGACCAGTTGGAGCAGGCGCTGGCGGCCTTTGTAGGCAAGCCGGCGGCCCTGCTGTTTTCAACCGGGTATATGGCGAATATTGGCGTCATCAGTGCCTTGATGGGCCGTGACGATGCGGTGTTTTCGGATAAGCTTAATCATGCCTGTTTGAATGATGGGGCGTTTTTATCGCGCGCCAGCCATCATCGCTTTCCACATAACGATGTAGTCGCACTGGAAAAATTGTTACAAGCCAGTACCGCACGCCATAAACTGATTGCGGCGGATGCCGTGTTCAGCATGGATGGCGACATCGCGCCGCTGGCTGCCTATCTGGCCTTGTGCGAGCGTTATGATGCCTACCTGTATGTGGATGATGCCCATGGTTTTGGCGTGTTGGGGCCACAGGGACGTGGTTCCTTGCAACATCTGGACTTGCAGTCACCGCGCCTGATCATGATGGGCACGCTGGGTAAAGCGGCGGGTGTGGCCGGGGCCTTTGTTGCCGGTGAAAGAATCGTGATTGATTACCTGATTCAATCGGCCAACAGTTATATCTATACCACACCAGCGCCACCGCCGCTGTCAGCAGCCTTGCTTGCTTCACTGCATGAAATTGAGTATGGCGATGCGCGTAGAGCGCAATTGTTTGCCATGATTGCTTTGCTCAAGGCTGAGCTGAAACTGACACGCTGGCAGTTATGGCCGTCTGAAACAGCCATCCAACCCCTGATAGTCGGTGATAACCATGAAGCGCTGGCGCTGAGTCAGTATCTGCAGGCGCAGGGCATTCTGGTGCCTGCCATTCGCCCACCGACGGTGCCTGTGGGCACTTCACGGTTACGTATTTCACTTTCTGCTGCGCATAGCATGGATGATGTGCGTAAACTGGTTAGTGTGTTGCATGCGGCAGAAGCCGCAGTGCCAGCCGGGATAGCGCAATGAATTGCTATGTAGAAATCATGGGTCAGGGTCAGCCGTTGGTATTGCTGCATGGTTGGGGCATGAACAGCGCTGTCTGGCAATGTGTTACCAAACGCTTGGCTGCAAATTATCGATTGTATCTGGTGGATTTGCCTGGCATGGGTCAAAGCAAACCAGTTTACCCTTATCACTTGCATAGCTTGGCGGATGCCGTTGCTGAAGTCATTCCTGGTGTCTCTACCATTATGGGCTGGTCAATGGGGGGGCTGGTGGCACAGCAGATTGCCCTTAACCAGCCAGACCGCGTTGAAAAGCTGATTCTGGTTGGCACCAATCCTTGTTTTGTGACAAAACCTGGTTGGGCACATGGCATTCCAGCCAAGTATTTTGAGCAGTTTAATGAGCGGTTTGCCCAAGATTTTAACGCGACACTGCTTAACTTTCTAACGCTACAGTGCATGCATGCCAAAGATACCCGTAGTACAGTGCGGCAACTACGTGCTGCATTTGCCGCTAAACACACACCCTCTCAGGATGCGCTGAATCAGGCACTACAGATCTTATTGCAAACGGATTTGCGCGAAGAAGTTGCTCGCGTGCTTCAGCCGACGCTGATTGTACATGGTGACCGAGACACTTTGGCCCCTCTGGGGGCTGCACACTGGTTGGTCATGCATTTGCATCGAGCGCGTTTACGCGTCATGGCGGGTGCCGCCCATGCACCTTTTCTCTCGCATGCAGATGCGTTTTGTGACAGCGTAGAAGAGTTTATGGCTGAAAATGCCCCGCTACGCACGGGTGACCGTTAATGCACGATGCATACTGGATAGACAAGGCACGTGTGCGGCAATCATTTCACCGTGCATCCAAATCGTATGATGCAGCTGCCATTTTGCAGCGTCAGGTGCGAGAGGAAATGCTGGCACGTTTGGAAGTGGTCAAGTTACAACCTGATCGCATACTGGATGCCGGATGTGGCACAGGCCATGGCTTGCAGGCTTTATTGCAAAAATTTAAAGGGGCGCATGGCGTCGCGCTGGATATTGCTGAAGGCATGCTGGAGCGGGCTCAAACCTTGTTCCCACGTTATCGCTTCTGGCAAACGCGTCCACAATTTCTGTGTGGAGATATTGAAGCATTGCCACTGGCGACTGCCAGTGTTGATATGGTGTGGTCTAACCTAGCGGTGCAGTGGTGCAATGATCTGGATGCCGCCTTGCAAGAGTTTCGCCGTGTATTGCGCCCTAACGGATTATTGATGTTTGCTACTTTTGGACCAGATACGCTCAGGGAATTGCGTGCTGCGGGTGGTCAACAACACACCCATGTCAGTCGTTTTATTGATATGCATGATATCGGTGATGCACTGACCCGCGCAGGATTTACTGCGCCTGTGCTTGATGTCATGCATTACACGCTGACTTACGACTCGGTGGAGTCAGTGATGCGCGACCTAAAGACCATCGGTGCGCACAATGCGACTGCCGGGCGTGCACGCGGTCTGCTCGGCAAGGGTTTTTTACAACAATTACGAGAGGGCTATGAAGTCTTTCGCCAGCAAGGCAAACTGCCAGCCACTTATGAGGTTGTATTTGTGCATGCTTGGGTGGGCAATCAGCCTTACGCTGCCCCTGGCAGCAGTTCAGTACAATTTGTACCACGAAAGTCAGCTTCTACGGTGTAAGAAGAGATGACCGATTTGCCACGTCACTTTTTTGTTACAGGCACGGATACCGGTGTTGGTAAAACCACGGTGACGGTACATTTAATGCAGAGGCTGGTTGCACAAGGCTTGTCTGTGATTGGGATGAAACCAGTGGCTTCCGGCTGCGAATGGATAGACGGTGTTTGGCAAAATGAAGATGTGAGGCATTTAACTGCAGCCGCCAATGTTGCCGCTCCACCAGAGATCATCAACCCTTATTGCTTTGCACCGCATATTGCACCGCATATTGCAGCTGCGCAAGCAGGGGTCGAAATTGAGTTTAAAGTGATTCAAAATGCCTACGTGCAGTTGAAAACATTGGCGGACGTGGTGATTGTAGAAGGTGCGGGTGGGCTGCTGGTTCCGCTGAGCCCCGCGCAACACACAATGGTTGATTTAATCCAGAGCTTGCGCATGCCTGCCCTGATGGTGGTAGGCATGCGCCTCGGCTGTATTAACCATGCACTGCTCACGGCTCACATGCTCAAGCAACGAGGAATTCCTTTATGCGGCTGGGTGGCTAATTACATCGATCCGCAGATGTCTATGCCACAAGAAAACTTGCAGACACTGATCACTTATTTGCAACAACCGCCCTTGTTGGAAGTGCCTTTTCAAGAATCGCTTGCCTAAATGGAACAGTCATTATTCACCCGGATAGCATTACATGCATCAGTGCCGTTGGTCACCCGCATCTTGATTTTCCTGAATATGCTGGTGTTTGTGCTTATGTTACTGGGCGGGGCAGGTTTTTGGCATTCTCCCAATACAGTACAACTTGTTTGGGGTGCGAATTTTGCGCCAGCCACCGCAGACGGTCAGTGGTGGCGTTTGGGCTCAGCTATGTTTTTGCATTTTGGGGCATTGCATCTGGGCATGAACATGCTGGCCTTGTGGGATGGTGGAAAACTGGTTGAACGTATGTTTGGCGCCTACCGTTTTCTCGTTATTTATTTGATCAGTGGGGTGGTTGGCAACTTGCTCTCGCTGGTGATACAAGGAAATGATGCGGTTTCAGGCGGCGCTTCTGGGGCTGTTTTTGGTATTTATGGTGCGCTGATGGTGTATGTCTGGTTTGCCAGGCACCAGATGCAACAAGTTGAGTTTCGCTGGTTATTTTTGGGAGCACTAGCGTTCTCGGCACTGACAATTGCCATGGGGTATATCGTCCCCGGGATTGATAACTCTGCGCATATTGGAGGCTTTGCTACCGGTATTGTCGTGGCCGTAATGCTTCTTCCTGCGACGGTTACGTCGCATCAAGCGTTACGCCATGAATTGCACTGGGTGCAATGGATAGCAGGCGCGGCATGGGTGATCGCAACTTTTTGGATGCTGGCCCATTTACCAACCCCTAAATATCGATGGCAACAGGAGCTTGCCATTCAAAAACAAGTACAAAAACTCAGTTTGGTTGATCAGCAGGCCCAGCGTAAGTGGCAAAGAATAGTGCTCGAAGGCCAGGAAGGGAATGTGAGCTTTGATGACATGGCTTCGCAAATTGACGCACAGGTGGCAACCCCTTATGAAGAAAGTTTTGAAAAGCTGTCCTCTTTGTCTGATGACCCGAAACTACCTTCTGCCGCTTTGCTGGAACAAGCCAAAGCCTATGCCCTAAAACGTAGTGAGGCAAGCAAGGCTGCCGCAGAACGGTTGCGCAATATTCCTTTTATGCCTGAAAAGCCAGGCTCATGATGTGGGGTAATGTGCGATTGTGGATGCGTTGATTTTATACGTGATGGTATTTTACAGCGCTTGGGTGTGAGATCGCTCATGTATTAAGTGTTAGATAGTTTCTTTCTCTGGGCTAGGCGTATCAATATATTTGCTTCTGCACTGCCATCATTTTCCTGCATCAACGTCATGGCTTTGGCGTGTCCGTTTTGTCCCCATTGTGATCTGGTTTTTGCACTACTCATACGCATTTCTGCAAATAGCGCGTTGAAATCAGCTTGTTGATACGGAGCGCTACATACAATGCCCGCGTTGGCTTCTTGGACGTAATGCGCATATCCACAGGTCTCTGTGACCAACATGGGCGTATCGCTGGCCATTCCTTCCAGAATCACCAGCCCAGTGTTTTCGCGCCTTGCTGGATGAATGCAAACATCCGCACCTTGCATCAACTGTGGAATATCTGGACGTCCTTTAGAGATTACCACATGCTCTGTTACCCCTAGTTGTTTGGACAGCCGTTCAAAGTCGCGCGGATTATCTTGTCCGACCGCAATCAGGCGTGTGTTGCGTCGTTGCTCATAAGGAAGGGCTGCAAGCGCTATGATGGCACGGTCCAAGCCTTTCATATGAAACCCTGAACCTGTGAGCAGAAATACGAAATCTTCCGCGTCGAAATGAAATGACTGGCGCAGATGTGCTCGCATCTCGGTCTTGTCATGCAGTTGCAAGCGCTCTGAAGAAAGGAATGGTGGAATATAGTGGAAGCGCCCATCTTGGGTTGCATACCAGTGCTGGAAGTGCGGTTTTTCAGTCAATGATACAGCCAGAATTTCAGTCGCAGAGTTGGCATCGAAAACAGCTTTCTCACATGCAGTAAACCAGCGGTAGCGCGGCAGAAGGCGATACCAGAAGCTGCGCTGTGTATGTGCTCTTTCAATAAAACATGGATCGGCCGCAAAGTGAGCATCCAATCCTTGCATGCGGTTGTAGCCAAAAATGTAATCGAAATTGTTTTGGGTGATATGCTCAAAAGCAGCATGAATGAATTTTTGATAGCGCTGATAGTTGAGCCATCCTGTTTGCGGCATGACATGTACCGCTATGTCAACAGGAGAGTCACCTTGCCAGCGCATGGTAAATATCTCTACTTGGTGCCCCTGTTTTACCAAATGTTGCGCCGTACGCAACATATCACGCTGCATGCCGCCGAAAGGAAAGTATTTAAAAATAAGGAATGCGAATTTCAAAGCTGGCACCTTGCGTCTACTTGATAAATGGATCTTGAATGAAAGCTTAAAATAAATGCGCATTGTAGTCTGTTTGCATCTAAGTTGCGAAGAGGCTTTGTCGTCAGATGGTTTGGGCTGTCTCCACAGTTGTTGAGCACTTTGTAGGGAGGTGATGACCTGCCCCCAAAAACCATACCATTTTTAAGTTAGCAAAGTCCGTTAAAAATCATTTTGCATGCCTTAATTTCTGGGCGTAAATTGCTGGCGGAATCCTGCCACAACTACTGTGAGGTCGAACTTCATTGTAGTCCTGTCGCCACAGCGCAATTGTCTTTCTCGCTTGTGCGAGTGTCTCAAACCATTGCTCGTTTAAACACTCATCACGGAATTTACCATTGAACGATTCAATGTAGGCATTCTGCGTGGGTTTACCTGGCTGAATCAATAAATGCTCAATCCCATGGGTATGCATCCAAGCCATGAATGCCCGACTGGTGAATTCCGGTCCACCATCTGTTCTAATCGCTTTGGGAAATCCTCTGAACCTGGCCGCCTGTTCCAATACTCTGGTCACGTACAGTCCGCCAATGCCGTGGTCTACTGCAATATCAACACACTCATGTGTCTTGTCATCTGCAATTGTTAGACATTTAAGCTTTCTGCCATTGGCCAGACTGTCCATGACAAAGTCAATACTCCATACCTGATTAGGGGCATCAGGCACCAGCAATTCAGCACGTTCAGTGACAGGACGCTTTGCTTTCTTACGGCGCTTAACCCTGAGTTTTTGCTCTGTATACAAGCGATAAATACGCTTGTGATTGACTGTAACGCCTTGGAATCGCAGTAGGTCGTGAATACGTCGATAACCAAAGCGGCGACGCTGATGAGCAATTACCTTGATACGCTCACGTAACTCAGCTGTTTGATGCGAATCCTGTGGCGTTTCACGCCAGCTGGATCTGGATAACCCCACTAAACGACAAGCACGCCGTTCTGACAGCATCTGAGCATCCAGAATGCGCTGTATGCCGTCACGTTTCGCTTGTGGGGTTAGCGCTTTACCCCAAAAGCAACCTTGAGTGCTGCCATATCCAGATGTGCTTCTGCCAGCAATTTCTTAAGCTCCGAGTTCTCTCGCTCAAGTGCTCTGAGCCGTTGCGCCTCAGTCGCCTCCATGCCGCCAAACTTGGCACGCCACTTATAGAACGTAGCATCACTGAAGCCACCTCGACGACAAATGTCAGTCACTGGTGCGCCAGCTTCTGCTTCCTTCAAAAAACCAATAATTTGCTCTTCGGTAAATCTGCTCTTCTTCATTACATCCACTCCATTGAGTGGACTTTACTAACTTTTAATTGGTAGGGCAAACGGGGAGCAGGTCAGTGACCGCAAACTTTTCCAATATGTTTATCCACTCCGAGCGCGCAGAAGAACGCAAAGAAGCCGGTGACAAGCAGGTTTTGTATGCGAAAATAGCGCCCATGAAACGTATTCTTCTGGTTAAAACCACCTCTATGGGGGATGTCATCCATGCGCTGCCTGTTGTTGAGGATATCCTGCAATATTTTCCCGATGCGCAGATTGACTGGCTGGTTGAGGAGAGTTTTGCAGATATTCCGCGTTTGCATCCGCAGGTTAAACAAGTGTTTACAGTAGCGGTAAGGCGCTGGCGCAAACACTGGTGGCGCTGCCAGACCTGGCGTGAAATTGCTACAGTGAGGCAAGCTGTCTCTGCCCAGTCCTATGACGCGGTGCTTGATTTGCAAGGATTGCTCAAAAGTGCAGTCATGGCTTGTTGGGCGCGTGGTCCGCGCCATGGCTATGACGCACGGTCTATCCGTGAACCTCTGGCTAGTCGCTGTTATCAGCATGCTTACCCAATTGCCTATCATCAGCATGCCGTAACAAGGATGCGCACGCTTGCCGCCATGGCGCTAGGGTATGCAGTGCCGCAGGATCGCCCGAATTATGGTCTTTCCAAACAACATGAGTGCTCTAAAAGAACTGCCTTTCTCGCGTTTCACGCCACCAGCCGTGACAGCAAGTTATGGCCAGAAAACCATTGGGTTGCGCTTGGTCAGCACTATGCGGCACAAGGTCTGCAGATGTGGTTGCCATGGGCTAGTGCCAGTGAACAGGTCAGGGCGCATCGTATCGCTGTTCAGGTGCCGCATGCTGTTGTGTTACCTAAACTATCATTGCAACAACTGGCCAATGAAATCCCGCAAGTCTGTTTTGCCGTAGGCGTGGACACCGGCCTCTCTCATCTGGCTGCTGCATTGGATGTGCCAGTGGTGGCGATTTATACGGATACTGATCCCGCATTTACCGGGGTGGCAGGTGGTCGTGTTGCAGTTGCAGTCAATATTGGTGGCAAAGGGCAGGTGCCTGCGGTCACCACGGTGCTGACACAACTCCGCGCAATTTGAGTTGCACCGCCGATGCTAGCGTTTAAAAAGTGACTTTAGGGCGCCTCTACTCATTCATGTTGCCCAGCAAGCCTTGGCGCGATTAAAAAATTTAGATGCCGCATATAGAGGATATGTAAGGAGAAATTTTTTATGCGTAACGAAGTATCGCAACGGAATTTGAATGATTAGAGGTGCCTTCTAAAGATTTCCAGTCGAGTTGCCCCTGTCGTTAAATAAAAATCCATAGTTAATCAAGTGTTACCCTTGAAATAAACAGGGATATCCCCAACATTGTGAAATATTGAGATGAAATTTTTTATTAAACCTTCTCAGGTAGAACAGTGTTGAATTAAAGGGGAGCCCCATGCAAGAACCAAATACACCTTCCGAGGTGACAGCAAACGAGACCGCAGTGAACGACGGTAAAGTGAATGATGGTACAGAAGCCACTGGTGTTGGTGCAAACGAAGCACGCATAGCCGAACTGGAGGCCGCGCTGGAAGAAGCCAAAGCACAAGTCCTGTATGTGAAGGCCGAGGGGGAGAACATCCGCCGCCGCGCCATGGATGATATCGATAAAGCGCGCAAGTTTGCGCTGGAGAAATTCAGCGGCGAGTTGCTGGCAGTCAAGGATAGTCTGGATGCGGCACTGGTGGTAGAGAGTGCCGATGTAAACAGCTATAAAAGTGGTGTCGAACTGACCTCAAAACAATTGCTCAGCGTGTTTGAAAAATTCAATATTGCTGAAATCAATCCTGTTGGCGAGAAGTTTGATCCAAACAAACATCAGGCGATCAGTATGGTGCCTGCTGAAGGTGAACCCAATACGGTCTTAAGTGTATTGCAAAAAGGGTACGCCTTGAATGAGCGTGTATTGCGTCCGGCACTGGTAACCGTGATTCAAGCCCAATAAACCCATATTAAGATCAGGGACTTGAAATCTGCTCAGGCATCCCAATTATTAGAACATCGGTATTGAGATTAACGAATTTAAGGAAATAACAACATGGCTAAAATTATTGGCATTGATTTGGGGACGACCAACTCCTGCGTCGCAGTGATGGAAGGCGGCAAACCTCGCGTGATTGAAAACGCTGAAGGTGCGCGCACCACCCCATCCATTATCGCTTATCAGGAAGATGGTGAAATTCTGGTTGGCGCGCCTGCAAAACGTCAGGCAGTGACTAACCCCAAGAATACTTTGTTTGCGGTCAAGCGTTTAATTGGCCGTCGCTTTGATGAAAAAGAAGTGCAAAAAGACATCGATCTGATGCCTTATACCATTGCCAAAGCCGATAACGGCGATGCCTGGGTAGAGGTGCGTGGCAATAAACAGGCGCCACCACAGATTTCTGCCGAAGTCTTGCGCAAAATGAAAAAAACCGCCGAAGACTATCTGGGCGAAGAAGTGACCGAGGCCGTGATCACAGTACCGGCTTACTTTAACGACAGCCAACGTCAGGCAACCAAAGATGCAGGCCGTATTGCTGGTCTGGATGTAAAACGTATCATCAACGAACCTACCGCAGCGGCGCTGGCCTTTGGGATGGACAAGCAGGAAGGTGATCGCAAGATTGCTGTCTACGACTTGGGTGGCGGTACCTTTGATATTTCGATTATCGAAATTACCGAAATTGATGGCGAGCACCAGTTTGAAGTATTGTCTACCAACGGTGATACTTTCCTCGGTGGTGAAGACTTCGATAACCGTATCATCGACTTCTTGGCTGATGAGTTCAAGAAAGAAAACGGTCTGGACCTGCGCAACGACTTGCTGGCTAAACAGCGTCTGAAAGAAGCCGCTGAGAAAGCCAAAATTGAGTTGTCAGGTGCGCAACAAACCGAAGTGAACCTGCCTTACATTACGGCAGATGCCACCGGACCTAAACACTTGGTGGTGAAAATCACTCGCGCTAAACTGGAATCTCTGGTTGAAGAGTTGATCGAGCGCACCATTGCGCCTTGCAAAACTGCATTGAAAGATGCCGGAGTGTCTCCTTCAGACATTTCTGATGTGATTCTGGTCGGTGGTCAAAGCCGCATGCCAAAAGTGCAAGAAAAAGTGAAAGAGATTTTTGGCAAGGAACCACGTAAAGACGTGAACCCGGATGAAGCCGTGGCCGTGGGTGCTGCGATTCAGGGTGGTGTGTTGAAGGGCGACGTGAAAGACGTCTTGCTGCTGGACGTGACACCGTTGTCGCTGGGGATTGAGACCCTGGGCAGCGTGATGACCAAGCTGATCAAGAAAAACACCACGATTCCGACCAAGGCATCGCAAGTGTTTTCAACAGCCGAAGACAACCAGAATGCGGTGACCATTCACGTGTTGCAAGGTGAGCGTGAAATGGCGTCTGGCAACAAGAGCCTGGGGCAGTTTAACCTGAGCGACATTCCACCATCCCCACGTGGCATGCCGCAAATTGAAGTGACATTCGATATCGATGCCAACGGTATTTTGCACGTGTCTGCCAAAGATAAAGCCACCGGCAAAGAGAACAAAATCACCATCAAGGCCAACTCCGGTTTGTCTGAAGAAGAAATTCAGCGCATGGAAGAAGATGCGGCTAAATATGCTGACGAAGACAAAAAACTGCGTGAACTGGTGGATGCCCGCAACCAGGCTGACAGCGTGTTGCACAGTGTGAAGAAGTCGCTGGCTGAACATGGCGACAAGATTGAGGCTGAGGAAAAAGCCAAGATTGAAGACGCGATTAAAGAGCTGGAGGCGGTAGCCAAGGATGGCGATGATAAAGAAGTCATCGAAGCCAAAACCAATGCCTTGATGGAAGCTTCACAAAAATTGGGTGAGAAGGTTTACGCTGAACAACAGGCGCAGGCTAACACTGAGAGCGCACAGCAGCCTGAAGGTGAAAAGACGGTTGAAGGCGATGTAGTGGATGCCGAGTTTGAAGAAGTGAAAAAAGACTAATCGTGACAGGGTGTGGGTGCTGTGCGCCTACACTGATTCTTGATGCTGGCAAACACACCTCGCTGATAACGGGTGTGTTTGTCTATATGGCGCATGCGCTTAAACGGAAGAATTATGGCAGCTGCAAAAAAAGATTACTATGAAGTGTTGGGTGTGAATCGCGATGCCAGTGATGAGGAAATTAAAAAGTCCTTTAAAAAGCTGGCGATGAAGTTTCACCCGGACCGTAACCCTGATAACCCCAAAGCCGAAGAAAGTTTTAAAGAGGCTAAAGAAGCTTATGAAATATTGAGTGACGAGGAAAAGCGTGCAGCGTATGACCAGTATGGTCATGCTGGCGTGGATCCAAGCATGGGCGGCGGTAATGGTTTTGGCGGCTTTAATGGTGGCGGCTTTAGTGATGCTTTTGGTGATATTTTCGGTGATATTTTCGGCGGTAGCCGAGGAGGTCAACGTTCAAATGTCTATCGTGGTGCTGACTTGCGCTACAACCTTGAAATTACGCTGGAAGAAGCTGCCCGAGGCGCCGAGACCAAGATTCGGATTCCGGTACAAACGGCATGCGAAACCTGTCATGGCTCTGGTGCACGTCCTGGCACTTCGCCTGTTACGTGTACCACCTGTAACGGACACGGTCAGGTGCGTATGCAGCAGGGGTTCTTCTCGGTACAGCAAACGTGTCCAAAGTGCCATGGCACCGGGAAAATGGTCAAAGACCCTTGTCCAACCTGCCATGGTAATGGTCGTGTCAAACAAAACAAAACGCTTAACGTTAAAATTCCTGCAGGGGTAGATGAGGGTGATCGTATTCGTCTGAGTGGTGAGGGTGAAGCCGGTGTGAATGGCGGTCCTACAGGTGACCTCTACGTAGTTGTGCATTTAAAAGAGCATTCAATTTTTCAGCGAGATGGAGCCAATTTGCATTGCGAAATGCCAATCAGTTTTAGTACTGCGGCATTGGGGGGGGAAATAGAAGTACCAACGCTGGATGGTGCTGCGAAAATGAAAATTCCTGCCGAGACCCAAACTGGTGGCGTATTCCGGTTGCGTGGTAAAGGCATCAAGCCATTGCGCTCAAACGAGTACGGCGACTTGATGGTGCATGTAGTGGTAGAAACACCGGTTAAACTGACTGAAAAGCAGAAAGACTTGTTGCGCGAGTTTGAGAGCAGTACGCAGGCCGATGCTGGAAAACACAGTCCGAAAAACAAAAGCTGGGTAGACAAGGCCCGTGATTTTTTTAGCTAGCCGCTGATTTTCTAACCAGTTTTGGTCGCATTCGTTGATTCAGGGTATGGTGGCCAGTCTGGTTATCGTACCCTGTTCCAATCACTTGCATGGAGATAAGTAATTGTTTTTATTAAAGTTACAATTTGATAACAATTGAATTTTAACTTTTACAATTCAGTTACAGCTTCGTCAAATTGCTGCAATAACTCCCTCTTAAAATGAACTCATCTTTAAACGAAACACACAATGCTTCGTTTGATGGCTAGATTTAGTTGATTTTGTCAACACTAGCATTGATTTCCTCCTGATCCAAACCCCCTTTTGCCCGCAATAGCGGGCATTTTTTTGTCCGTTAATACATTTTATGCTGATTTTAAGGGCTGACTGGCTATCAAAGATAGCCTAAGTATTTGAATTGGTTTATGCTTGAAGCGATTGGGGGCGCTATTGACAGCTCTAAGGCGCAGAGATGGTTTGTATGAACGTTTACTATGACAAGAATAGCCATTTTTAATCAAAAAGGAGGCGTGGGGAAAACCACGACTACGCTTAATCTGGCAGGTGCTTTTCATCGCCAACAACATCAGGTTGCATTGCTGGATTTTGATCCGCAAGCACATTTGACCAGTATCTATAAACACATCGGTCTCGATCACCACAAGCATTTATTTCATTTTTATCAGTCAGATGTGCCCCTTGCTCAGTTAATGCAGCCTGTACGCGCAGAGATGATGCTGTTGTCTGCGAATGCAGAATTGATGAAAGTTGACTCCCACTTTGGGCGTGGTCCCATCATTCTCAAAAAACTTAATCACGGTTTGAATGTATTGTCTGAAACACACCCTGACACGGATATTTTTATTGATTGCTGTCCGTATGTCGGTGTGATTTCACTGAATGCGGTATTTGCCAGTGATTTAATTATTATTCCAGTTTCATCAGATTATTTTTCTATCAACTCTGCGGTGAAGGTCGAAAAAGCATTGCGTGCACTGGAGCCTGTCTTAAAGCGGCGCATTGAACGACGTTATTTGCTGACACGGGCAGACAAGCGCAAGAAAATGACCGTGGAAGTCGAGCAGGAAATGCGGCGCCTGTTTGGGCGCGAGGTGTTGGTCACCAAGATCTCTGAAAATATTGCCTTGGCCGAGAGTCCGCGCATTGGCAAAAATGTATTTGATTATGATGCAGGCAGCCCCGGTGCCCGTGACTACATGGCCTTGTATTTTGAGTTGCAGGATGTCAGCAAGCAGCTACCCGAGAAAGCTGTGGCTGTTGCATAATCATTGCTGATGACGGCTGCTTAGCCATTGTCGCCGCCAGAATACCAGCAGCATCGCGATGGCGATGGTCAGCATGATCAGAATCGCCCACCAGAAACCATAGGTGTCATCTATCCAGGGCATTTTGCTGAAATTCATGCCAAAAATACCAGCGATGAGGGTGGCAGGCATAAACAGCATGGCCACCACGGTGAGTGCCCTGACCTCAAGATTGACGCGCTGGCTGAGGCTGGTCATGTAGATATCCATCAACCCGCTCAGCGTATCGCGAATCGCTTCCAGTGACTCGGTAAAGTGCACCGTATGATCATACAGGTCGCGCAGATAGGGCACCGTTTGCGGGCTGAAAAAACCGTGCTCATTACGTATCAGGCTGTTCAGGACTTCGCGTAAAGGCCACACTGCCCGGCGTAATTCAATACTCACATGTTTTAAGCGATGAATATTTTGCAGGTCTTCAGGGCTGGGATTGTCCAATAAGTGGGCCTCCAGGCGCTCAGCATCCTCGTTGATCGCTTCCAGTACCTGGAAGTAACGTTCCATCAGGCTGTCCAGTAGCGCATAACAAAGATAATCCACGCCGCTTTTGCGCAGTAATGCCTGTCCCTGACGCAAACGCTCCCTAACGGGCTCAAAGCTTCCTGATGGACGCTCCTGAAAGGTCAGTAACCATTCTCGGCCTAATGCCATGCTGATTTGTTCGGAACTGACGCTCAAGCTTTCTGCATCGTAGTAGAACAGGCGTGTTTCAAGAAATAGATATTCCGGATAGCTATCCAGCTTGGCGCGTTGTTCCGTATTCAGGATATCATCCAGCACCAGTGGATGCAGGCTAAACCGCTTGGCAACCGCTTGCAGCAAGGCAATGTCCAGTACACCATGCACATTGATCCAAGCCACGTGTGCAGGCGGGGCTTGCCAGTGGGTAATCTCCTGCATGGTGAGTTGCTGTGAAACCAGCTCTTCAGCGTTGTAGCACATTTTATGGATGCAGGCTGTGGCTTCAGCGCTGGCGGGCGAGGTGATTACCTTGTTGTCAGTGCCGAGCAAGCGGTGCTTGCGGTGCATGTGTTTGCGTTTGGACATGTTAAGTATCTATCACAGTAGGAATGTATGCATGTCGGAAAAGCCCGGACAGGTGTGCAAGCAGTCTATGATAAAATAAAACAAAATTTTTCAGTGAGAAAATCGCATGTCTGGCAATACCTTGGGTACCTTGTTTACTTTGACGTCCTTTGGTGAATCTCATGGCCCTGCCATCGGTGGTATTGTGGATGGTTGCCCGCCAGGTCTTGAACTGTCTGCAGAGGACTTGCAAGTAGATCTGGACAGGCGCAAGCCTGGCACTTCCCGTCATGTCACGCAACGCAATGAAGCTGATCAGGTGGAGATTTTGTCCGGCCTGTTCGAGGGGAAGACCACTGGCGCGCCTATCGGATTGTTAATCCGCAACACAGACCAGCGTAGCCAGGATTACAGCAAAATTATGCACACGTTCCGTCCGGGACATGCCGACTATACCTACACCCAAAAATACGGCATCCGTGACTATCGTGGCGGTGGCCGTTCCAGCGCTCGTGAGACCGCCGTGCGTGTGGCTGCAGGGGCCATTGCCAAAAAGTGGCTGAAGCAACAATATGGCATACAGATTCGTGGCTACCTGAGCCAGTTGGGCGAGATTCCGGTGCCATTTGTCGGCTGGGATGCATTGGCCCACCCTGATAATGTGTTTTTCTCCCCAAATGTCGAAATGTTGCCGGAACTTGAAGCCTATATGGACCAGGTCCGGGGGGAACGCGACTCGGTAGGCGCGCAAATTACGGTAGTGGCTGAGCAGGTTCCTGTGGGCTTGGGTGAGCCTATTTTTGACCGGCTGGATGCCGACATCGCGCACGCTATGATGGGGATCAATGCGGTCAAGGGCGTCGAGATTGGCGCAGGATTTGATTCGATTGCCCAGCGCGGCAGCGAGCATTGTGATGAGCTGACGCCAGAAGGCTTTGTGGGTAATCACGCAGGCGGTATTTTGGGCGGCATCTCGACCGGACAGGAGATTATCGTCCATGTGGCTTTTAAACCGACCTCGAGCATTCCGCAGGAACGCCGCTCGATCAATATGGATGGCGAAGCAGTCATGATGCAGACCACAGGGCGTCATGACCCATGTGTGGGTATTCGGGCCACACCGATTGTCGAAGCGATGCTGGCATTGGTGCTGATGGATCACGCCCTGCGCCATCGTGGGCAAAATGCCGATGTGCGCACCACTGTGCCTGTGTTGAAGTAATGATGCTGCATTATCGATGCGTCATGCTCTCCGGTCTCGTCCAGCGGTCAGCGTAAGTGCAGCGCTTCATCTTCGTGTCATGACCGGGTTGAATTGATGAGCCGTGCCCTGCATTTCAACCTTTCCCGTTTTTATTTTATTTATTATTTCTTTGTCGGTGCTTTTGTCCCCTATTGGGGCCTGTACCTGACTTCCGAATCCTTCAGTCCGGCCGATATCGGCATTTTGATGTCGTTGTTTCAACTGAGCCGTATCGTAGCACCTAACCTGTGGGGGTGGCTGGCGGACCATACCAGGCAGCGTGTACGCTGGATACGCCTCACGGCGTTTCTCGGCTTGCTGGGCTTTGTCGCTATTTTCTGGGCACACGGCTTTGTCGCCATGTTTGTGGTGATGGTCGCACTCAGCTTGTTTACCAGTTCCACCTTGCCACTGTCAGAATCCCTTTTGCTCGCACATTTGGCAAGCACTAATGGCCATTACAGCAACATCCGCTTGTGGGGGTCGTGGGGGTTTATTGTGGCTTCTGTTGTAGTCGGTTACTTGACTGACCGCTTTGGTATTCAAAGCCTGCTCTGGTTTATTTTGATGGTGCAGTGTGTCTTGTTTGGACTCACCTTTAAACTGCCTGAGGCGCATGTGCCACCGCATGCGCACGATACTTTTTCAGTGTGGCAGATTTTAAAGCAACGTACAGTGATTACCTTGCTCGTCGGGTGTGCCATGATGGTGACCGCGCATGGCCTGATGTACAACTTTTATTCCATTTACCTTGTAGAGCATGGTTATAGCAAAGGGACCATCGGCTGGCTGTGGTCAATCGGCGTGATTTGCGAGATCGGCATCTTTATGAAAATGCCCTGGTTGATGGCGCGCTTTAAATTAAAAACAATTTTGCTGGTCAGCCTCGGTCTGGCCGTGGTCAGATTTGCAATGATGGGCCTGGTGCCAGATCATTGGGGCTTGCTGATCATTGCGCAGACCCTGCACGCTTTCACCTTTGGCAGTTTTCACGCGGCCTCGATAGAAGTGATCACTCAGTATTTCAATGGACGTCATCAGGCCAAGGGGCAGGCCATTTATAATAGTGTGGCTTATGGTGTGGGCGGGGCATTGGGCGGTTTGTTAGGTGGATTCGCGTTGCAAACCCTGGGTGGGCAGCTCACGTTTACACTGGCGGCGCTGTTTCCGTTGCTTGGTGCGATTGTCATCGCGCTTGGACTCAAACTTGCGCAACCTTATGCTGCCAGAGGCATGTTTAGCCATTAGTGGGAGGTTTTTATCAGTACCGCAAAAATCAAAAAGCCCGGAAGCCGGGCTTTTTAGTGAAGAGTGACTGCAAGTTTATTATTGAATGCGTTTGTCTTTCTCAATTAAAGCATAGGCACTATGGTTGTGAGTACTTTCAAAGTTTTAGTTTCGGCCGCTACGCTTAACATCGAAATCGATGTGAGCCTACACTGAAGTTTCGAGTCTAATGCTATGCGTTGTCTCTTTTATCCTTCTCAATCAATGCATAAGCTGAATGATTATGGATAGACTCGAAATTTTCAGATTCGACGACGTATTTGATGATACGTTTTTCATTGTTGAGCTGCGCTGCGACATCGCGCACCATGTCTTCGACAAATTTTGGGTTGTCGTAAGCGCGTTCAGTCACGAATTTTTCATCAGGACGCTTGAGCAGTCCATATAACTGGCAAGAGGCTTGTTCCTCGATCAGAGTGACCAAGTCTTCCAGCCACATAAATTCATTGAGCAAGGCCGTTACTGTGACATGGGAGCGTTGGTTGTGCGCGCCGTAATCAGAGATTTTTTTGCTACATGGACACAGGCTGGTGACCGGAACCATCACCTTAACTGTGATTTCAAATGTGCCGTTTTTAATTTCACCAATAAAGGTAACTTCATAATCCAGCAGGCTCTTTACCCCTGAAACCGGCGCAGCTTTGTTAATAAAATACGGAAACCGCATTTCAACATAGCCTGATTCTGCTTCCAGACGCCCCACCATTTCACGCAATATGGTTTCAAACGAATCAATCGAAATCGCACGCTCGTTCATGTTGAGAATTTCAACAAAACGTGACATGTGGGTGCCTTTGAAGTTGTGCGGCAAGTGCACGAACATATCAAACATCGCCACTGTATGTTGCTCACCGCCGGTTTTGTCTTTGACGATCACCGGGTGACGAATGGACTTGATGCCGACTTTGTTGATATCGAGACGACGTACATCCGGGGTGTTTTGTACATCTTCGATCGCTGTGGGGATAACTGGTTGATTCATCAGGGTTCCATGGCGATGCAAAGCCGCCTGTTGGTTAATAGTTGAGTATACTACTCGGATATTAAATTCTCAATAGCCGACCGTATGCCATACGCATCTAGACCGCATTCTGCCAGCATAGTTTCATGATTGCCATGCTCAATAAATTGGTCAGGCAAGCCCAAGCATAATGTTGACATGACTACACGGTTTTTCTGTAGGCACTCCAGCACAGCAGCGCCAGCGCCTCCCATAAGCGCATTTTCTTCAACTGTGATTAAATAGTCGTGAGATTCAGCCATTTTGAGCACCATGGTTTCATCCAGCGGCTTGATAAAGCGCATGTTGACCACGCTCGCATTTAGTGTTTCTGCTGCTTGCAGGGCAGGCAGTAGCATGCTGCCAAATGCAAGAATGGCAATGTGCTTGCCCTGTCTTCTGCATTCAGACTTACCGATTTCCAATGGCGCCAGCGACTTTTGCACGGGGGCGCCCACTCCACTGCCTCGCGGGTAGCGCACTGCTGCCGTACCCCGGTGCAGGTAGCCGGTGCTGAGCATTTGGCGGCATTCGTTTTCATCGCTGGGTGCCATGAGCACTATATTGGGAATGCAGCGCAGGAAACTCAAATCAAAGCTGCCAGCATGGGTCGGCCCGTCGGCCCCGACCAGACCAGCACGGTCGATTGCCAGCAGCACATCGAGATCTTGCAGCGCAATATCATGAATTAACTGGTCGTAAGCCCGTTGCAAAAACGTAGAGTAAATTGCAACTACCGGTTTCAAGCCATCACAGGCCATGCCTGCTGCAAAGGTCAGCGCATGCTGTTCGGCAATGCCAACATCGAAATAGCGTTGTGGGAAAGCCTCGGCAAAACGATTCAAGCCGGAGCCATCACACATGGCCGGGGTAATGCCGACCAGTTTGTCATCGGCAGTGGCCATGTCGACCAGCCAGTCGCCGAAAATCTCGGTGTAGCTGGGTTTGCCAGCGTGACTGACACTATGGCCATTTTGCGGGTCAAACTTGCTGACACCGTGGTATTTGTTCGGGTTGTCTTCAGCCGGGCTATAGCCTTTGCCTTTTTGTGTGACCACATGCAAGAATTGTGGTCCCTGCAACTGGCGGATATTGCCCAAGGTGTCTACCAGTGTATCGATATCATGGCCATCAATCGGGCCGATGTAGTTAAAGCCAAATTCTTCAAACAGGGTGCCCGGGGTGACCATGCCTTTTGCATGCTCTTCTGCCCTGCGTGCAAATTCTTTCACTGGCGGCATGATATCCAGCACTTTTTTACCGCTGCGGCGCACGCTGTCATACAATTTGCCCGACATCAGGCGCGCCAGATAATTGTTCAGTGCGCCCACATTGTTGGAAATACTCATGTCGTTGTCATTGAGTATCACTAGAATGTTGGTATCCATATCCCCGGCATTATTCAATGCTTCAAACGCCATGCCCGCCGTCATGGCGCCATCGCCGATAATGGCCACGCTTCTGCGGTGGAGTCCGGCCGCTTTGGCTGCAACCGCCATACCGAGTGCTGCCGAAATTGAGGTACTGGAATGTCCGGTACCAAACGTGTCGTATTCGCTTTCGTCGCGTTTTGGAAAACCGGCGATGCCGCCCGGTTTACGCAGGCTGGCCATGGCTGCACGGCGGCCAGTCAGAATTTTGTGTGGATAGGTCTGGTGGCCAACGTCCCATACCAGCCGGTCATCCGGGGTGTTGTACACGTAGTGCAGGGCAATGGTCAGCTCAACCACGCCCAGATTGGAGGCAAGATGCCCACCAGTTTGCGCAACGCTTTGCACCAGAAATTCGCGCAACTCGGCCGCCAGCACTTTCAATTGCATTTTATCCAGCTGGCGCAAGTCCAGTGGCGAATCAATCTGATGGAGTAATGAAGTCATGGTTTAAAACGACCGTTCACAGATAAAGCTGGCAATCCCGCGTAATGGATCCGCTGCCTGGTCGTAAGAGGATAATAATTGCATGGTGTCATCGTGCAGTTTTCTGACCAGCGTCCGGGCTTCCGTAATGCCGAGCAGGCTGACATACGTCGATTTGTCTTGTGCCTGATCTTTGCCCGCCGTTTTGCCAAGCGTTTGGGTATCGGCAGTGGCATCCAGAATATCATCCACCACCTGAAAAGCCAGCCCCATATTGCGACTGTACTGGTCGAGTGTCATCAGCAGCGCATGGTCAGTACTTGCGGCACTATAGGCGCCAAGCATGGTGGCTGCGCGAATCAATGCTCCTGTTTTATATTGGTGCATGGTTTCCAACGCTGCCAGTGACAGATGCTGCCCGGTACTTTGCAAATCGATGCTTTGTCCACCACACATGCCACGCGAGCCAGTGGCTTGCGCCAATACCTGCACTTGTATCAGCGCTTGCGGTGCCTGCGATGCCGCTATTTGCTCAAACGCCAGGCTTTGCAGCGCGTCACCGACCAGCAGCGCAGTGGCATCATCAAACTGTTTGTGGCAGCTGGGTTTTCCACGGCGTAAATCATCATTATCCATGCATGGCATGTCATCATGTACTAGCGAAAAGGCATGAATCAATTCCACCGCCGCCGCAGGGGTGTCAGCCGCAATGATGTCTGTGCCAACGAGTTTGGCAGCTGCATAACAAAGCAAGGCACGCACCCGCTTACCTCCACCCAGAACGGCATAGCGCATCGCTGAGTGCAAACGTTCTGGTAACAGTTCATCCGTTGGAAGCACGCCAGACAATACCTGCTCAATACGCTGCTGGTGTGTGTTTGCCCAAGGCTCGAATGCAAAGGATGAAGCTGTCATGAAGTCGTGAAATCTGGTTGTGCTGGTTTTTGGAGATGGATGTTGGCAGATTACTCTTGTGAGTCAAAGGGGGTGAGTTGTTGCTGCTGGTTAAGGATCATGACAGACTGCTCTGCCTGCTGCAGTGCAACTTGGCAAGCTTGCAGTAATTGTGTGCCTTGCGCATAGGCGCTGAGAGCCTCTTCCAGAGGCAATTCGCCAGACTCCATTTTTTTGACAATGCTTTCGATGGTCGCCATGCGTTCGGCAAACGTGCCAGCGTCAAGTGTATTGGATGGAGGGGGCTTCTGGATGCTCATCAAAATAGGGCCTGTAAAATCCACACTATTTTAACAAAAGTCCCTGCTCTTGAGGGATTATTCTATGCTTGCAGCTAAGTGTCAGACAGGTAATACACTGCTCAGAAATTTTCTGATGTCATCAATTTCTTGCGCACATACGCTGTGTGGCATCTCATATTCTTGCCAAATGACATTAAAGCCTGCTTCAAGCAATGAGTCTCGCGCTATCAGCGCGGTTTGTATAGTGATGACGCTGTCAACGAGACCATGCGCCATCCAGATAGGCATATGCTTATTTGCCGGGTGTTTCTCAGTCGCAAGTTGGGTACGTAATGGCAAATAGGTTGAAAGTGCCAATACGCCTGCAAGTGTCTCCGGGTAGCGCACCGCAGTATGTAAAGCTATCGCCCCGCCTTGCGAAAATCCGGCCAGTAAAATGCGATGCGCAGGAATCCCGCGCACAAGTTCAGCAGCAATCATGGCCTCAATTTCGGACGCCATGGCGCGAATGCCAGTTTCATCTTGCTGACTCTCAGGTTGCAGACCAAAAATGTCATACCATGCACGCATTTCGTAACCGTTATTTAATGTGACGGGGCGATAGGGGGCGTGTGGCAAAATAAAGCGAATATGCGGCAAATTGAGCATATGCACGACAGGCTCGAAGTCGTGACCGTCTGCGCCTAGGCCATGCATCCATATGATTGCTGCTGATTCATTGCTTTTGTTATTAATGGTGATGTTATTCAGCATAGGTATTTTGACTTTAGGAGCCTCTGCGTAAAAGCGCAATACGAATTCAATAGGAAATTTGGACATATTAAAACAAAAAAACCCCGCTTTGGCGGAGTTTTTTGTTTTAAATCCTAATCAAAATTATGGCGTTACTGCTGCAGTTTTGGTGCAAGTGGCACCGGCGGCCAAGTCACAAGAAATCGATGATGTACCTGGTGATTTTGGCGTAGCAGCAATTGCAGCCAAAGTTGTAGCTGTCATTGCTGCAGCGGATCCAATTGAAGTGCACGCTTTATTAACAGGTGCTGCTGGTGTTTTTCCAAGCTGGATGTCCGCAAATGACTTCTTAGCGTAAGCACTTGCCTCCGCCATACATGCATTATCAGCCGCATCTTTTGTGTAATCCTGATACGCCGGAATCGCCACAGAAGCCAAAATACCAATAATGGCCACTACAATCATCAATTCAATCAGGGTAAAACCTTTTTGCATTTGTTTTTTCATTGTCATTTCCTTTTAGTCTTAAAGTTGAATGTCACTACTTTATGGTTCATTCACTGCTTTTCCAACAGTGTTCGGATAAGCATTAGCAATAGGCATGCCAAATTTTTAATGGCTATGTAACTTGCTGATAAATATGAATTAAAATGGTTTTTCCCCTTAGTTCGTTGATTTGAATCGTAGATGCTAATGCGTATGGTGTCTAGACGACTTTGGGCATATGTGACAGGATTAGTCAGCGAACGTAAAGGCAAGTGATATTTTTTGTCAGGGCTAGGTGGACATGCAAAAAAGGGATTGTGTTGTACACAATCCCTTCATTGTTGTCAGCGCCCAACTTTTGGTGTGGCGCTGAATTTGCAAAAACAAAAAACTGCTAAACGACTTGTGGGGCTATTACCAAAACTTCCACCAGGGTTTTTTACCGCTATTTGAGTTTGCGCCAGTTGCCTGGCGAATTACTTTCCCGATTCGGCCACCGATTTCAAACTGGCAAAGCCAGTATCAAAAAATTCGTTAATCGCTTTGGTCGCGGCATCATCGTTTTGTTCCGGTTTCGGAATGTTGGAGGAGTCAGCGCGCGTGTAGCTGCCTTTGACAGTCACTACAGTGTCACCGCCATTAGCGGTCACGCTGATGGTTGGGTAGAAGTTGGAGAATTGCAGGGTGCTTTTTTCCAGCACGTATTCATATTTAAGGCGCATGCCGGCATCATCAGCTGAGCGCAGTTTTTCATACATGGTGCCGCCATTTTTCAATTTGACGGTACGGTAAGTGGCATCGTCACCGTTCTCATCTTTTTTGGTTTCTACTTTGGTAGATTCAACGCCTGAATGCCAAGCTTGTTCGTTACTAAAGTCTTTGAGCAGAGCCCACACTTTAGCAGCGGGGGCTTTGATGGTGACGCTTTTTTCAAAACGCAATGCGGCGGCGCCGTGGGCTGCTGCCGTTAAGGGCGCCAGCGGCAATAAAGTGATGGCAATCATGCCGAGTAGTTTTTTCATTGAGTTTCTCCTGTACGGACTAAATATCATCATTGCATCGTTGCTTGTTTTAGCCATCAGGCAGCACAAGCTTGCATGTAAAAAGAACACGTGACTTTACCTAAAAAATTGTGATTTTGCGACACTCTCCTGAATATTTCTTGAAAAAAACCAATAATCTGCGTGATATCAGATAAAAATGCTTACTTCGAGGCGCCGGTGTTAAAAATAAACCGGCCAAATGCGCGGCAAAGCTTTTCGCAGGGCACTATGCTGGTGACTTCGTTGGTGCGGGTGTCTATCAGCGACAGGTTGTCTGTCCCCCAGTTGGCGACGATCACCAACTGACTGACTGGATCGTAGTCTATGCCTTCGGGAAACTCGCCGACGGCGATGGTTTTCACGATTTTTCCGGTGGCAGACTCAATCACCGACACGCTCTCAGCGTGGTTATTGGTCACGTAGATCCAGCGGCCATCTGGAGTGGCAGCCGCACCGTAAGGATGCTGGCCGGTTTTCATGGTCTGCGTCTGATAGGTTTCAACATTGAGCAGACTCAGACTATTGCTGACTACATTCACTACGTAAACTGTTTTGCCATCGGGGCTCAGGGTGAGTGCAAAAGGATGGATGCCGACTGGAACGCGCGTGATTTGTTTGAGTGTGCGGGTGTCTATGACGGTAATGTCGTCGCTGTCACGGTTGGCAATAAAGAGTTTTTTGTTGTCGGCGCTGACCACCATGCCTGAAGGCGTTTTTCCCGCTTTGAATGCCGTTTGCTTTTCCGGATGTGCTGTCTCGATCGCGATTACCTGCGCACCTTCCCAGTCTGCGGCATACAGAGTTTTTTCATCACGACTAAGCGCAATGCCAACTGGTTGAATGTTTACGCGGATTTCCTGAAGTTGCTGTTTGCTGCGGTGGTCAATAACAGAGATGGTCTGGCTGTTCGCGTTGGAGATATAAATGCGTTGCTGTTTGTCGGCAATGGCGACGCCTACCGGCGCTTTGCCGACAGCAATGGTATGTGTCACTTTGCGGCTATCAATGTCGAGCACAGAAACCGTATTGCTACCCTGATTGGTTATGTAGGCAAAGTTGCCAGCCGCAGCGTTGTTTGCCCAGAGCATCAGTGATAGCAGGTATGTGAATAGATTCCAGGATATGTAATCTCGCATAGTCAATAGGTGTTAGTTGAGCGTGAGTAAACTAGCATGATATATGCAGCAGAACGTCTTGAATTGGATTGCGTTGACAAGTGTAGATGTGGTGACAGTATTCAACCAATGCAATGGTGGCTCTTTGTACATGTAAATTAATAATAAATTCAGTTACTTAAGATGATTCTGTATTGCGACTCTACTGGTGGCTAACGTAGAATCAAAGACAATATTAATATCAGGGAGATTAAAATGAGTAAATTAGTGTATTACTGCTTAAGAACATTGTTTGTCTTTTCATTAATGACCGCGTCAAATGCCGCTCTTGCCATCACTTCTGATACGGTCACAGGTTCAAATTTCGTAGATGGGCAAACGGTTTACACCATTACTTTTGCTGATAACTTGACGGCCACTTTCACAGGCAGCCGTGCATTTAAACAGAAAACACAAGATTCAATGACTGGCGTAGGTGTTGCCGCCGGTAGAACCGCGGGTGAGATTGATATTGATGAAACAATAACAGCTAGCTTTTCCAAAGAAGTGATTGTTTCTTCATTAACATTGGGACTATTGTTTGATGGTCCAGAGTACTCGGATGTACAAGAGGTTGCCAAGTTGCTGGTCAACTTTGCTGATGGCGGCTCTGACATTTTTTACTTGACTGCTACTGGCGCGCATTCAGCTACCTGGACAGGGCCTGGTTCAGTGTCGCCACTTGGAAGTGGTGCCGTTGACGGGGGTACGGGTGCGTGGGAGTTAACGAATCCATTTGGCTTTCGCTCTGTAACCAATATTCAATTCACTGCTGCGACTGGTGTTGCAAAATCTTCGTGTTCTTCCTGTAATAACCAGTCTGACTATACCTTTGTCAGCATGACGGTGACTCCAGTCCCTGAAGTTAATTCTTTGGCAATGTTCACGGTAGCGTTGTTTATGTTTGGTGGTATTGCTGCCCGCAAAAGCGCACTTTGATTTTTCACATTGATGATAAAAAAGCTCACGGTTCGTGAGCTTTTTTGTTTCTGTAGGTGAATTTTATAGAGGCCGTGATGGATGTTCTTTCATTAAACTGTAAAGTGTGAAAAAATTGCATTAACTATTTAAGGCAGTTTTTATGTTAGATCGTGATGGATACCGTCCAAATGTGGGAATTATTTTATGTAATACCCACAATCAGGTGTTTTGGGGCAAGCGTATCAGAGAGCATGCCTGGCAGTTTCCGCAAGGCGGCATTAAGTATGGCGAAACTCCTGAGCAGGCCATGTATCGTGAGTTGATGGAGGAAGTGGGGCTCAAGCCTGAGCATGTCAAAATTCTCGGTCGCACGCGTGACTGGTTGCGTTATGAAGTGCCTACCAGCTGGATCAAGCGTGAATGGCGAGGCAGTTACAAAGGCCAAAAGCAGATATGGTTTTTGTTGCGTCTGGTTGGCCGAGACAGTGATGTTTCTTTGCGTGCCAGTGATCACCCGGAATTTGATGCATGGCGCTGGAGCGAGTACTGGGTGCCCTTGGCGGATGTCATTGAGTTCAAGCGCGAAGTCTACCAGCTTGCGCTCAATGAACTGGTTAATTTTCTGCATCATCCGGCCAAGCGCTATGGTACGCAATCTCGCAAACCAGTACACAAGGAAAAGCTGGCGCCTGCTGTGAAGGATGATTAGTTTGGCAAGGGTAGGTAGGCGTAGACAAAAAAGCAGAAGGAGATCCTTCTGCTTTTTTGTCTACGCCTAATAAGGGTTAAACTTCAGTGCTCATTGCTTCACCCAGGCGAATGACTTTGCCTGGATGCCAGCTTGGGTGAAATGTGCAGACGTTTTTTTCAAACAGCATGACCACGGTGGACCCCAGTAAAAAACGGCCCATTTCATTGCCTTGTTTTAGTGTAATGGCTTGATCGCTGTAATCCCATTTCACGGTTCTGCCAAAGCGGGGAGGATTGATAATCTGATCTTTAGACTCGTGCCAGATGGTCGCCATGCTGCCTACAATCGTGGCGCCTACCAGTACCATGACGAATTTGCCGTATGCTTCGGATTCGAACACACAGACGACGCGCTCATTGCGTGCAAACAGACCGGGTACGTTAGCCGCAGTATTCGGATTTACCGAAAACAGGTCTCCTGGCACATAGGTCATTTCCAGCAGTTTGCCATCGCAAGGCATATGGATGCGGTGGTAATCCCTCGGACTTAAATACAGGCAGGCAAAGCTCCCGGCATTAAATCTGGCAGCAAGCGCGGCGTCACCCCCTACCAGTGCCTGGGCAGTGTAATGGTGTCCTTTGGCCTGGAAGATTTGGCCTTGTTCTATTTGCCCAAATTGGCTGATGGCGCCATCTACCGGGCAAATCAATGCGGATTTTGCCAGCGGTCTGACACCTGATCGCAGGGGGCGGGTAAAAAACTGGTTAAAGCTTGCATAACTGGCAATGTCACTATTGGCCGCTTCATCCATGTTCACATGGTATTTACGTACAAACCAGCCAATAAAAGCGGTGGTGAGGCTGCCGCCTTGCCAGTGTGCCAGTGTGCCGGCGACGACTGTCAGTAATTGTTTGGGGGCGATGTATTGCAATAATATCGAGAGTTTCAAGTGGAAATCCTTATGACTTGCACAGCTGCATGTGTAAAAAAACAAAGCACAGAATAGTAAACTATCCTGTGCTTCAGATTTTACATGCATGTAGTGAATTAGTTTTTGTCTTGATCGTTAAACTTCTATCAAATAACCGGAAAAACAGGGTTAATAGTGATCTGTTTAATCTCGATCAATGTGCCAGGAAACTAGTTTTTGGATTGATCTTTAGTTATCGATCAATTTTCTAAAAATTAATTTTTAGATTGATCTACTAATTTGTTTTTCGCAATCCAAGGCATCATGGCGCGCAGTTTGTTACCCACTTGTTCGATTGGGTGCGCAGCGTTCAAACGACGGCGTGCAGTCATTTCAGGATAGTTAGTACGGCCTTCCAGGATGAACTGTTTAGCGTAGTTACCGTTTTGGATGTTGGCCAGGCATTCACGCATCGCATCTTTAGACTGGCTGTTGATCACGCGTGGGCCAGTCACGTACTCACCA
The DNA here is from genome assembly GCF_030769565.1 of Methylophilus aquaticus. Classification (GTDB taxonomy): domain Bacteria; phylum Pseudomonadota; class Gammaproteobacteria; order Burkholderiales; family Methylophilaceae; genus Methylophilus; species Methylophilus aquaticus. The sequence continues at coordinate 110,096 of NZ_JAVCAP010000002.1, forward strand.
TATTCCGCATTGTTGGAAATGGAGTAGTTCATGTTGGCGATACCGCCTTCGTACATCAGGTCAACAATCAGTTTCAACTCGTGCAAGCACTCGAAGTAGGCCATTTCTGGGGCATAACCTGCTTCAACCAATGTTTCGAAACCGGCTTTAACCAGTTCAACCGCGCCACCACACAGCACCGCTTGTTCGCCGAACAAGTCAGTTTCTGTTTCTTCACGGAAGTCAGTTTCAATCACGCCACCCTTGGTGCCGCCGTTGGCTGCTGCGTAAGACAATGCAATCTCTTTCGCTTTGCCAGAAGTGTTCTGGTAAACGGCGATCAATGAAGGCACGCCGCCACCTTTGAGGTATTCGGAACGCACGGTGTGGCCAGGACCTTTAGGCGCGATCATGATCACATCCAGGTCAGCGCGTGGCACGATCTGGTTGTAGTGAATGTTGAAGCCGTGGGCAAATGCCAGCGCAGCGCCTTTTTTCAGGTTGGGTGCGATTTCGGCATGGAAAATTTCTGCCATGGTTTCATCTGGCAACAACACCATCACCACGTCAGCATCTTTCACTGCTGCTGCGATTTCCAGCGTCGTGTGACCAGCGCCTTCAGCTTTCGCCCATGAGCCGCCGCCTTTACGCAAACCGATAGTGACGTTGACGCCGCTGTCACGCAAGTTGGCTGCGTGTGCATGGCCCTGGGAGCCGTAGCCCACGATAGTCACTTTTTTGCCTTTAATGATGCTTAAGTCGGCGTCTTTGTCGTAATAAACGTTCATGTCTGCTTTTGCCTTTCAATACAAATGCGTAGGTATATATAAAATAATGTCGATTAAACTTTGAGGATGCGGTCGCCACGACCAATGCCGGACGCGCCGGTACGCACGGTTTCCAGAATCGCGCTGCGATCTATGGCTTCGATAAATGCATCCAGTTTGCTGCAAGAGCCGGTAAGCTCTATGGTGTAGCTATTGTCGGCCACATCGATAATACGGCCGCGAAAAATGTCGCACATGCGCTTCATTTCGTCTTTATAAACGCCGGTCGCTTTGACCTTGACCAGCATCAATTCGCGCTCAATGTGCTTGCCATCGTTGAGGTCCAGCACTTTGACCACGTCAATCAACTTGTTGAGTTGCTTGATAATCTGTTCAATCACATCGTCAGAACCCGATGTCACAATGGTCATGCGTGACAGAGTTGGGTCTTCGGTGACTGCCACCGTCAGTGATTCAATATTGTAACCACGCGCCGAAAACAGGCCGGCAACACGTGACAGTGCGCCTGCTTCGTTCTCCATCAGCAAGGAAATAATATGGCGCATTATTGGTCCCCTTTCAGACGGCTTTGTGTCATTGGGCTCAATACCATTTCGGATAGGCCCTTGCCGTTTTCAACCATGGGGAATACGTTTTCGCTTTGATCGGTGACAAAATCCATAAATACAAATTTATCTTTTTTATCGAATGCTTCTTTCAGCGCGCCTTCAACGTCGGCCGGATTGGTAATGCGCATACCCACGTGCCCATAGGATTCTGCCAGTTTGACAAAGTCAGGCAGGCTGTCCATGTAGGATTCTGAATAACGGTTCTCGTAGAAGAACTCCTGCCACTGGCGTACCATGCCCAGGTAGCGGTTATTGAGCAGAATAACCTTGATCGGCAGGCCATACTGCGCACAGGTTGAAAGCTCCTGGATGTTCATCTGGATGCTGCCTTCACCGGTCACGCAGGCCACTTGCGCATGTTTGTCAGCAAACTGGCAACCCATAGCATAAGGCAGGCCAACCCCCATAGTGCCGAGGCCGCCCGAGTTGATCCAGCGTCGAGGCTTGTCGAATTTGTAGTATTGCGCCGCCCACATCTGGTGCTGACCCACATCCGAGGTGATATAGGCATCGCCCTTGGTTACTTCCCACAGCTTCTGGATCACGTATTGTGGCTTGATCACGCTATCGGAGGTGGCGTAATCCATGGATTCTACGCCACGCCATTCGTTGATCTGTTTCCACCAGTCGGCGATTTCAGTGTGCTGGTTTTCTTCCTGCGCCAGAATTTCATTCATGTCCGTCAGCACGGAATGCACGTCACCGACAATCGGCACGTCGACCTTCACGCGTTTGGAAATGCTGGAAGGATCCACATCGATATGAATGATCGTGCGTTTCTGGCTGGTGAAGTGCTTTGGGTTACCAATCACACGGTCATCAAAGCGTGCACCTACCGCAAGCAACACATCACAGTGCTGCATGGCCATATTGGCTTCGTAAGTGCCGTGCATACCTAGCATGCCGACAAACTGTTTGTCGGTTGCAGGGTAGCCGCCCAACCCCATCAGTGTGTTGGTGACCGGAAAGTTGAGTGCTTTGGCCAATTTCACCAGTTCTGCTGCACCGTTGCCCAATACCAAGCCCCCGCCGGTATAAATCATCGGACGTTTTGCGCTCAGCAATAGTTTGACCGCTTTTTTGATCTGGCCGTTATGCCCTTTCAAAATCGGATTGTATGAGCGCATTTCTACCGTTTTTGGGTAAATGAAATCCGCGACATGTGCGGTGATGTCTTTAGGAATATCTACAACCACTGGGCCTGGTCGGCCGGTTTTGGCAATAAAAAATGCTTTTTTGATGGTCGGTGCAATGTCTTTAACATGCTTCACCAGGAAGTTATGTTTTACACATGGGCGGGTGACGCCCACCATATCCACTTCCTGAAAAGCATCCATGCCAATCGCCGGAACAGGCACCTGGCCGCTGATCACGACCAGCGGCACTGAATCCATATAAGCGGTGGCAATGCCGGTAATGGCGTTCGTCGCCCCTGGGCCGCTGGTCACTAATGCCACGCCTACGTCGCCTGTGGCGCGTGAGTAAGCATCGGCTGCATGCACTGCGGCCTGTTCATGACGCACCAGAATGTGCTTGAAGCCATTCTGTTTGTACAGAGCATCATAAATATGCAAGACCGCGCCGCCGGGATAGCCAAAAACAAATTTGACTTTTTCCTCGTTCAGACAATTAACAACAATGTCCGCTCCCGTCATCGATTTGGCGGGAGTGTCGGTCGCGGGGTGGGTTGAAGAATCCATAAAACCTTGATTTATTGGCTAATTAATGTTGAACCCTAAACATTAACTTGGTTTGGGTATTTGGTCAAGATTCAAGCGAAAGTTAACTTTATGCAGTCTGATTAAAAACGCGCACAAATGTTTTGACAATACAAATGAGAAGTATTATCATTTACAAAAAATGCGAGGAATGACTGATGCAATGCAATCACGAAGCTGAACAGACAGGCGTGTTTGATCCTGATTTACCTAACGCGAGTGCAGTGCTGGTGTCGCTGAGTTGTGTTGCCACCCGCTATGCCTGTAATCCTTCTGAGGATCTTGCTTTGCTTGGGTGGAGTCTGGCGCAAACGCTGACTGCACCAGAGTATGCCGAGAGCGGGTTGGTGGTGTCGGCGGCAAGACAGTTGATGCAGGAATGGCGCAACTTGCTGGATGCGCATCGCGAGTTTGCCATGCAGCAGGTCGTTACAGAGTTTATTCCGCAATCAGCCACTATGCAGTGAGTGATTGGGAGGTGAGCGGCAGGTTTGCGAAATGCCGGGCAGTCATGGCTACCCGGGGATGATTAATATTGAATGAGTTAAGGGTATGTAAATGGCAAGAACAACGGGACCAAGATTAAAGATTATGCGTGCATTGGGCGTGGAATTGCCTGGGTTGTCGCGCAAATCCATAGAAAATCGTCCTAATCCACCTGGTCAGCATGGCCAGCAGGCTTCGCGCCGTCGTCGCTCCGATTTTGCGGTGAAGTTGGTTGAAAAGCAGAAAATCCGCTTTAACTATGGCGTCAGCGAAAAGCAAATGCGCCGCCTGATGCTGGAAGCGCGTAAAGGCACTGAGCCTACTGGTGAAAAGTTGATGTCTCTGCTGGAGCGCAGGCTGGATAATGTGGTGTTCAGAGCTGGGTTTGCACCCACGGGTGTGGCTGCGCGCCAATTGGTCACCCATGGCCATGTGCTGCTGAATGGCAGGGCTGCCAACATTCCATCCATCCGGTTACGTGTAGGCGATGAGGTGGTGGTGAAGGAAAATAGCCGCAAGATTCCTATGGTGGTGGAGTCGCTGAAGGCCCCTGCACTCGATCGGCCAGAGTGGCTGTCAGTGGATACAACGGCTGCATCGGTGAAGCTTGGGCATTTACCATCCATCGCGGATGTGCCTTTTCCGATAGATGTGCAGCAGGTGGTCGAATATTACGCAAATCGCGTGTAACAACGCTTTTGTGTTGCAGAATTTGAGCAATGTCCCTAATCCCCCGACACATGTCCATTGCTCAAATACGGTGTTGCTTGCGACGCCGCAATCACCCCTGGTAAGGGTGTTCCTTGAAATCTGTGCCGCATTGTTCGCGCATGTAAGTCGGCTTTTTTTATTAATGACAGGGGTAAGGATGACGGAACATGTAAGGCCACTGGCGCGGACTGTCGAGCTCGCGAATGCCGGATATGTGAGTGACAGGCGACATGGCTTGCCGGAAATTAATGCGGACCAGCTATTTGGCGCATCCAATACCGTGGCAATCATGCATGCGGGTGAGGTGTATCTGCTCACGCGTACCAAGTTAAACAAGCTGTTACTGACCAAGCAGGGCGGGTTGTCGGCCACCATGCGGTCAGCATACAAGGAGTAATGGCATGACGGATGAAGCACATCAGCGTATATTACTGGCAAAAAATACAGCAGGTACGGTTGAATTTTGTGATAGTTGTGAAGTAGTTGAGTTGAATGTAGGCGCTACCAGCTTGCGTTTTTATATGGAAGATCTGGCTGTGCTGTCTACGCTGTTACGGGATGCGGATGCCCGGTTGCAGTATTATCAACTGGCGCAGGCCGGCATCGAGCAGATGCGTCCTACGTCAGCAAAGGAGTTGAATTAATGACACAGCGCAAAACGTGGGGGCAGTTGTCGTTGTCGCCCTCTCAAGATGTGCCTTCTGAGCTGCCTGAACTTAGCTTGCGTCGTCGCCAGCTGGGCGAGTTGGCGGGCGTATTTCGCTGGTCTGTACTGGCGGTAGAGGATATCTGGAGCGCGCACCGTCGCCAGCAATCATGGCCTTGTTTTGGCATGTTGGCGGTGGTGGCTGCGCACATCGCATTGATCTGGTGGGCGTTATATGAGATTGAGCCACCACTCTCCAAAGTGGAGCCGCCGCCGATGACGGTCTCATTGATCACCTTGCCCGCCGAGAAGACTGCACCCGAGCCGGAAATTGTACCTATTATCAAACAAAAGCCGGTTGAAAAACCTGTGATCAAGCCAAAAGAAACGCCTGTACAAAAAGTGGTTGAGCGGCCTGCTCCGGTAGTCGAGCGTATTGTGGAGCCTGCTGCCGATACGCCGCGTTTTGAGGCCAGTGCACAAGCAGCACCGCCACCACTGGCTGCGCCTGAGGCGGCGGCACCAGCCAAAGTGGCGGCTACACCGGTGGCTCCTCCCAAGCATGAGGTTGAGGAGAAAGAGGAGCCGCCAAAGTTTGGGGTGGCTTATCTCAACAATCCGGCACCGGAATATCCGCGGCTGGCGAAGCGCGCAGGTGAGCAAGGGCGTGTGTTGTTAAAAGTACTGGTAAACGCGGATGGCCTGCCAGGTTCGGTAGAAGTTTCAAAAGGCAGTGGTTTTGAGCGGCTGGATAATGCAGCTTTGGAAGCGGTCAAGCAATGGCGTTTTGAACCTGCCCGCAAGGGTGGCAAGGCCATTAGTGCTTATGTCATTGTGCCGCTGTCTTTTACATTGAATTAACTAAATTTTATCTGGAAAGGGTGTTGTTATGGAGTCTATGAACGGGCTGGCATTTATCAGTCAGGGGGGCGCGGTTTCAATTATTGTTGCGCTGATTTTAGCCACCATGTCAGTGTCAAGCTGGTATTTTATTGTGGTCAAGACGTGGCAGGCATTCAAGCATCGCAGTGCGGTGAGTGGCTATATTCGCCAGTTCTGGCAAAAATCAACCTTGCAGGAGGCCTTGCAAGATGTGCAGTTGCATTCTCCCGCATTTCGTTTGGCATTGACGGCCACCGAGTCTGCACAGCATCACCAGCAATATGCCAGCCAGTCACTGGCAGCCGTATGTAGTCAGGATGAGTTTATTGTGCGCCAGCTTCGCCGCACTTTGTCGCAAGAGCAGGCCACCATGGAAAGTGGACTATCTGTGTTGGCCTCGGTCGGTAGTGTGGCGCCTTTTGTTGGTTTGTTTGGGACGGTCTGGGGCATTTACCACGCGTTGACTGCGATTGGTCAATCCGGTGTGGCGACCATCGATAAAGTGGCTGGCCCGGTAGGTGAGGCGCTGATCATGACCGCGATTGGTTTGGCAGTGGCGATTCCGGCGGTATTGGCTTATAACGCCTTTATCAAGGCTAACCGCGGCGTGATGGCAGAGCTTGAGGGCTTTGCGCAAGACCTGCACACGTTGCTGACGACGGGGGCGCCACTGATGATAAAGCCAGGTAGCAAGCCTGCCAATGTGACGGCGATTCATACGAAAGTGGCCAATAAAGGCGGTAATGTATGATTGGCAATAACCCTTTCAGCAGCGGAGAGCATACGCAGCCGATGAGTGAGATCAACACCACACCGTTGGTGGACGTCATGCTGGTGCTGCTGGTGATTTTTATTATCACGGCCCCTTTGCTCACACATGCGGTCAAAATTGATTTGCCGCAGGCCACTTCACAACCTCTGGAAGAAAAGCCGGAAGTGATTGATCTGGCCGTGGATACTGACGGCAAGCTGTATTGGAATGACGCCGAGATCGATAAAGTCGATCTGGCCGCACGTTTGAGAGAAGCCAGTGCCAAACAGCAGCAGCCTGAGTTGCAGATTCGTGCGGATAAAAACACGCGTTATCAGGTATTGGCCGAAGTGCTGGCGCAGGCACAAACGGTAGGCATGAAGAAGGTTGGCTTTGTCAGCCAGCCGCAGCCGTAACTGTGCCATAACTATCACTGTATAAGTCACAAGGGTAAGCGACATGACGCCACAGCGACTTCGAACCTGGGTATGGATTCACAAATGGTCCAGTCTGGTGTGCACAGCATTTATGCTGTTGTTATGCCTGACTGGCCTGCCTTTGATATTCAGCCATGAAATTCACCACTTGCTGGGTGGCGAAATTGAAACGCCCAATATTGCACATCAGGGCCCCAATGCCTCGATGGATGACTTGCTCGGCGCTGCGCAGAGTTTGTATCCCAAACTGGTGCCGCAGTATATGTTTCGCGATGAGGATGAGCCGCTGCAGTGGACTGTCCGTTTAGGCGCCACGCCTACAGACCAGACACAGTTGCAAAATGTAGTGCTGGACGCACGTACGGCACAGGTATTGGGGCAGCCACCCGCCAACGAAGGCTTTTTATACGTGATGTTCAAGTTGCATGTCGACTTGTTTGCGGGCCTGCCGGGCATGCTATTTCTGGGGCTGATGGGCTTGCTGCTGGTACTGGCCATTATCTCCGGCATCGTGCTTTATGCGCCTTTCATGCGCAAGCTAGCCTTTGGTGAAATCCGCCATACACGCGGTGAAAAACTCAAACGATTGGATATTCATAATTTTATCGGGATCGTAACCTTGAGCTGGGCGCTGGTGGTGGGGTTAACCGGGGTGATTAATACCTGGTCAGAACTGCTGGTGAAATACTGGCAATTTGACCAGATGACGCAAATGGTCGCGCCTTACAAGCACTTGCCGCCGCCCACGCAATTCGCTTCTCTACAGCAATCATTGCAAGTGGCAGAGCGCACAGAGCCCGCCATGCAATTAGGCTTTATTGCATTCCCAGGTACGCCTTACACCAGTGAACACCATTACGGTATTTTCATGCGGGGTGATACACCACTCACCAAGCGGCTGTTCAAGCCTGTACTGGTGGATGCACAAACTGCGCAGCTGACTGATAGTCGTGACTTGCCTTGGTATCTGGTGGCTTTGCTGGTTTCGCAGCCTTTGCATTTTGGTGATTATGGTGGCATGGCATTGAAATGGATTTGGGCAGTATTGGATGTGTTGACGATTGTAGTCTTGTGGACTGGCTTGAAGTTATGGTGGAAAAAACGCCACCAATATGTCCCTGATGTCAGCACACGTATTGCATTGAGCGAGGCTTATTAACCGCATACATTGGCGAATGTGAAAAAATAATGGTGACGCATTTATTTATGGCAAACAAAAGCTTAAAACATATTTTTCTATGGCCGACAATCATTGCCATATTGACCAGCGCTGGTTTGGTCACTGCATTGCTATTTGATGATTCACGCGAGTGGCTATCGAATGCAGCAGTGGCTACACCGGTATTATTCGCGCTGTATTACTACTGGCTAAAACCCCAGCCATAAGCTTAATTGCCCTGATTGCTTGCCTGTGCATCCTGTACAGGCAAGGTACTTAACCAGCCAGCCAACGAGTGTTGTACTCCTTTAGCCAGCCAATCTTTCTAGATGGATGAAACGGAGCACACATGAACAAATACACACACTTGCATTGGCATACTCTTTCTATTCTGGCATCCGCCTTTTTTGGACTCCATCAATACGCACTGGCCGCAGACTCCTGCGAAGTGACGGTAGAAGCGACCGATTCCATGACCTTCACGACCAAGGAAATTGCAGTCCCCAAAAGTTGTAAGGCATTTTCAATTCACCTCAAACATACCGGCACGATGAGCAAAAATATCATGGGCCATAACTTGGTGGTCAGCAAGCAGACGGATCAGCAGCCAGTTCTGCAAGACGGCATGAAGGCAGGTGCCAGCCAATCGTTTGTTAAGCCGCAGGATGTCCGTGTGCTTGCCTTTACCGCGCTCATTGGTGGTGGAGAGCAGGCCAGCACGACATTTAGTCCGGCAAAACTTGAGGTCACAGCGAACTATGTCTTTTTCTGTTCTTTTCCTGGGCATGCTTCAGTAATGAAGGGTGCGATCAAATTAATTTAATCCGTTCCACAAGTTGAGAGTGCGGCGACGGCGTGTTCCACGTTCTCAGCAATGCATCTTTCAACAGAGCGTAAGGCTCATGCTTAATTAGCGCCTTATCCAAAAGTCACCTTGGAGCATTAAATTAAATGAATCTGTCAGATTTTATGGTTCGTCCCCAGCACGCTGCCTGGTTGACATGGGCTGTGAGCATGGCGCCGATGACTGTGTTGGCCTCTGCTGCCAATCAGGAGGATGCGGCAACCCGGGACAGGCAAGCCATTTTGTCCATGCAAGGCGAGTACGAAGTAGAGTTTAAATTTATTGAAACGGTAACCCTCAAGCCAAACTACCACCGCAAAGGTGAAAAGTTTTCCGGAGCGTTTGAGAAAGTCTATGTCGTTGAGGATACACCGACAAAAATTGTGCTTCAGCATTTGCTTATTTCTGATAATGGCGATGTGATCAAGCACTGGCGGCAGGATTGGTTATATGAGGCTACCACACGACTAGAGTTTACTGAAGACCAGGTCTGGCGAGTGAGAAAGATCGCCGACGACAAAATAACAGGCTACTGGACGCAGTGTGTCTATGAAGTGACTGATGCGCCACGCTACTGCGGAACGGGCAAATGGAACCACCATTACGGTCATCCTACCTGGACATCGGACCGTACCTGGCGCCCGTTACCCCGTCGCGAATATACCACCCGCAACGACTACAATGCGCTCAATGTCGAAAATCGTCACACCATCACTCCATCTGGCTGGACACATGAACAAGACAACACCAAAGTCGCGCGCAAAGGCGAAGCCACAGAAGCATTGCTTGTACGTGAGATTGGATTTAATGATTATCAAAAGGTTAAGGTCATCAATTTCAAAGCAGCAGATGAGTACTGGCAAAAAACATCCAGTTACTGGGCGGGCATCCGTCAACGCTGGGAATCGATTTTGCAGCAAAATAAGTGCTTGAAACTCAAGTTTGATCTAAATGATACGCAGCTGATGAATGTCGTGTTTGAGCAAGCGGAACAGCGCATTCAAGGTCGTCAGGCAGAGCAAGCCGCATTGGACTTGGCATTCTCGACTTGGGTGGCGGCCTGTCCAGCGCAGTGAAATGCCTAGCGACTGATTGGATCAATAGTTTGTCGGTATAAAAATAGCTTGCATTAGTTAATGATAATTATTATCATTTAAGACTTTCGCAAGCCAACGAGTCTCACTCCAGTAGCCAGCTGTTTGTTTACTGGAGTAGATATGTCCATTTTTCGAAAGAAAACGCTTTCCCTTGCCTTAATGCTGGCGATGCCTGCAACCCCACTATTGGCGGAAGATGGCCGTGTAGAAGAGCAAGCAACATTGTCAGAAGTGTCTGTGAAGGCACAAAAAGACCGCAAAAAAGATCGGTTTATCACGCAGGACCGAACCACCAGTGTCGGTAAAAGTCCGGTCAGCGTGCAAGATTCCCCGCAGTCTATCACCGTCGTTGATGTTGAGCAGGCGCGTGAAATGGGCGCACTGAACATTCAGGATGCTTTAACTTATGCCGCAGGTGCATATTCCGGCCGTTATGGTTTTGATACCAGAGGTGACTGGGTTTCAGTGCGTGGTTTTACACCCTCTATTTTTCTAGATGGTATTCGTACTTTGTATGGCTCTTACAACAACACGCGCATGGATATCTATACGCTTGAGAGCATAGAGGTTCTTAAGGGGCCATCATCCTCTTTGTTTGGTCAATCTGATTTGGGCGGGATCGTGAACGCAGTGACCAAGCGCCCGAAAAAAGAAGCTGCTCGCGAAGTTAACATGCAATATGGCATGTACGACCGAAAACAGTTGGCTGTTGACTTCACTGGGCCGGTGACTGAGGATGGCGAATGGCTATATCGTTTTGTTGCATTAAAGCGTGACAGTGGTACACAAGTTGACCATGTCAATGATGATGCTGTCTTGTTTATGCCATCGATTACTTGGCAACCCAGCGACAAAACCAGCATTACGCTGCAATACCTCCATCATGAGGTCGATACTGTTGTTTCTTCTCAGTTTTTGCCTTCCAAGGGGACAATACAATCCGCTCCGCTCGGCAGAATATCAAGCAGCACTTTCGTTGGTGAGCCTGGGTGGGATCGTTATGACATGAAAAGAGATGAGCTTTCGTTGTTTGTAGATCAGGCGTTGACCAGCCAAATTAAACTGATTGCCAATATCAGAAAAACCAACTCAAGTAGTGAAACTCGCGAGCATTGGGCAAGCGTCGGTGCAATTCCTGATAATGCGGGAAACATCACTAGAACAATACATACTGCAGACCGTAGCACGCATGTGTTTGCGACAGATACGCGCCTGCAGGGTGATTTTAAGCTGGGTGAAACGAAACATTTGGTTTCGCTTGGCATGGATTATCAAGATGCGCTATGGACAGAAAGCAATTACGCGTCTACCACCTCTGCTTTTGGTATCAACTTATATAACCCAGTCTATGGCAATGTTGATTACTCAAAGCTGGTTGGCGCTGAGCGCGATAACAACAAAATCGTGCAGACTGGTTTTTACCTGTCAGACCACATTGAATGGGGACCTTGGGTAGCTTCAGGGGCCATTCGACGCGATCATGCAACTAATACCTTGTTGCGATTCAATCAAGCGCTGGCTGATGTGGATTCGAGAAATTCGGCAACCACGGGACGCTTGGGTCTGATGTACCGTTTTGACAACGGTATTTCACCATACATTAATTACTCCGAAGCGTTTGTTCCAAATCTGGGAACGGATGGTGCAGGAGGCGTACTCAAGGCTACTGAAGGTGAGCAACGAGAGGCAGGCATCAAATATTTGTCGCATAGTGGCGATACTTCAGTGAATTTTGCCTGGTTTGACATCGAGCAAATCAATCGCGTTGTGCAGGGGAGCACGCCTGGTGGAGTCGCGCAAACGGGGGCTATTACGCAAGGGTGGGAAGTAGATGCGCGCCAACGTTTTGGCAAGCTTGATTTGCTCGCAAACTATACGCATATGAGCGCTATTAACGACGTCACAAAATTCCGTTTAAGTTCAATAGCTGAAAAAATTGGTTCAGCATGGGCACAATATCGATTTAACGATCATTGGCGCGCAGGCGTTGGTACGCGATATATTGGGGATGTGGTTGGTGGAACAGCGAATCTGCTCGAAGTGCCCTCGGTGACGCTATTTGATGCCATGGTTGGATTTACTTATGGCCCTTGGGACATTCGTGCAACTGTGAGAAATATCGCAGACAAAGAGTATGTTTCTTGGTGTCGAGGATTGAATCAAGATTGCGGTTATGGTGAACGAAAAAACGCAGTGCTTTCTGCGAATTACAAGTTCTAATAGAACATTTAATCCAGGACTCACCATGAAATGCACCCCTCAAAAACTGTCATTTGCCGTGCTTTATGCTATTTGTCTAAACCAAGCGGTTGCAGCAGAAAGCAAAACAAATGATGCTCAGGTTGATACCTTGGATGAAGTAAAGGTCAACGCCTCCGCGGATGCCAATGCCAAAGGACTGATGAAACCCTATGCCGGTGGTCAGGTTGCCAAAGGCGGCCGCGTGGGGGTGATGGGAAACCAGGATGCAATGGATACGCCGTTTTCCATCAACGCCTATACCAACGCGCTCATACAGAATCAGCAGGCGCGCAGTGTGGGCGATGTGTTGCTGAATGATCCTTCTGTACGTGTTGCCCGCGGTTTCGGTAACTTTCAGGAATCATACTTTATACGTGGTTATATTTTGAACTCGGACAGTGTGGCCTACAACGGCTTGTATGGATTGTTGCCACGTCAATATATCTCTGCTGAATTGTTTGAGCGGGTAGAGGTGCTGCGTGGCGCTTCTGCTTTCTTGAATGGCGCTAGCCCTAATGGTGACGGAATTGGAGGCTCTATTTCTTTATTGCCCAAACGTGCCCCTAATGACCCTTTAAATCTGGTGACAACAGGGTGGAGCTCTGGCAACCAGCAGTTTGTTTCAGCTGATATTGCACGACGTTTTGGACCTGATGACAGTGCCGGTTTGCGGCTGAATGTTTCCAAGCGTAAAGGGGGAACTGCTGTTGACCGAGAGCATGTTGAGCTTGATTTGATCTCGCTGGGGTTTGACTGGCGAGGCGAAAATATACGTGTATCCGCGGATGCTGGCTATCAGGACAATAAGCTGAATGAAACCAGAACCAACGTCACTTTAAGTGCCAGCAGTCCAGCAATTACTGGCGTGCCAAGCGCACCTGCCAGTGATAAGAACTGGGCTCAACCATGGTCATATTCGAATGAGCGCGATGTGTTTGGTACTTTGCGCGCAGAGTGGGATGTAAGCGCCCAGTTAACAGCCTATGCCGCAGCAGGCGCTCGCCATACCAAAGAGGCGAATTCCCTGGCAAATCTCACGTTAAGCAATTCAAGTACGGGTGCCGGGACGATGTCGAGATTCGATAATATTCGTGATGAATCAGTCATTACTGGAGAAGCTGGCTTGAAGGGGACGTTTAATACGGCCTCCATTGAGCACGACTGGGTGCTTTCTACCAGTGCGTATTCAGCAGTGCGCAAGATTGACTTTGCATTTCAGCATAGTTTAAACACTAATCTTTATACACCAGTTTATTATGCGCAACCCGCTTTCACTGGTGCTAATGCGGCTCCATTTGATCTCTACGTCAACTATGAGGCAAATCTGCAAAGCGTGGCGCTGGGTGATACCTTGTCATTGTTTGATAAGCGTTTATTGCTGACATTAGGCGCACGTCAGCAGAATTTGAAGTATATAAATAAAAACGCGACAGGTGCCACGACCAGTCAATACGACGAAAGCAAGTTAAGCCCAGCATTAGGTATGGTAGTTAAGCCATGGCAAGGGATCTCGCTTTATGCAAACTATATCGAGGCGTTGTCACAGGGTGATACCGCACCTGCAACTGCAAATGGGAGTCCGGTTGTGAATGCCGGTCAGGTGCTGGCACCATTTGTTTCCAAGCAAAAAGAGGTGGGTGCCAAATTTGATTTTGGTAAAGTGCGACTGACAACTGCTTATTTCACCACTGAGAAGCCCAGAGGAGTGACCAACACATCCAATATTTTTAAACAAGAAGGCAGCGAAGATCATCAAGGCGTAGAGCTGATGACTTATGGAGAGGTTATGGCTGGCCTGCGATTGCTGGGCGGTGTGACATGGCTGGATACCAAACAAAAGAACACCAATAATGCTGCTACTGAAGGCAAGCGCACGATAGGCGTCCCTGATAAACAAGCTAATTTGGGCGTTGAGTGGGATGTGCGAGGGGCATCAGGATTGACCTTGGATGCACGCGTGATTGTAACAGACAGTGTTTATGCCAATGCTGCCAATACACTTGAAGTACCCGGTTGGACAAGGCTGGATATTGGCGCACGCTATGTCACCGATATCAAAGGTAAATTAGTCACTGTACGAGGCCGTGTAGATAATGTGACTGACCGTGACTACTGGGCCTCCAGTGGCGGGTTCCCTAATAATGGCTATCTGGTATTGGGTGCGCCACGCATGGTCACCGTCAGTGCGCAACTCGATTTTTAATGTTTGAATCTATTTATGCGTCCATTCTTTCTTAAAGTGCACCGCTGGTTAGGCCTGGCCAGCGCGCTGTTTTTGCTGCTGACCGGGCTGACCGGGGCGCTCATTTCGTGGGACCACGAGCTCGATGAATGGCTCAATCCGGCGTGGATGCATAGCAGCGCAACGGGCGCACACTTGCCTTCACTTGCACTGGCACAACAGGTGGCCCATCGCTATCCGCAAGCACAGGTGACCTCGATTCCGCTTGCCGTGGAAGCCGGGCATACCCTGTCAATTGGCGTGAAGTCGCAGGTTGATCCTAGCAGCGGCCAGCTGTATGACCTCGGGTTTAACCAGGTGTTTATGGACCCGGTCACCGGGCAGGAACTGGGTAAGCGGGAGTGGGGTGCAGTGTGGCCGTTGGACCGTACCAACTTTGTCTCGTTCTTGTATAAACTGCATTACAGCCTGCATTTGCCCGAAATGTGGGGGATTGACCGCTGGGGTATCTGGCTGATGGGAATCGTCGCGATCATTTGGCTGATAGACAGCTTTGTCGGGGTTTACCTCACCTTGCCAAAGTCGGCAAAAGTGGCCAGACGCAAGCCGGGTGTATCCGCAACGATGTCCCATACGTCATTTGGCAAACGCTGGTTGCCTGCGTGGAAGATCCGCTGGAACAGTAGCGAGCATAAGCGCTACTTTGATCTGCATCGTGCGTTTGGTTTGTGGACATGGCTGCTGCTGATTATTCTGGCTTTTTCTGCGTTCGCACTCAATTTACGGCGTGAAGTGTTTATGCCGTTGATGCAATCAGCTTTTACATTGACGCCCACCCCCTTTGATTTACGCAAGCCACTGCCAAAATTGGAACAAGTGCCGCCTAACGTTGGTTTTGAACAGGTGCTGGCGCTGGCAATCCGTGACGCAAGGGCAAATGGCTGGCACGAGCCTGCCGGGCGCATTTCCTATAGTCTGCCTTATCAGCTGTTTAGCGTAGATTTTTACTCCCCTGACGCTGATCACGGCGTGGCCGGCGCAGGGCACAAGCGCTTGTACTACGATGCGATCGACGCCCGGCCATTGGGGCAGCGCATTCCATGGCAAGGGACGGCAGGAGACCTCATTTTGCAAGCGCAGTTCCCCTTACACTCAGGACGCATATTAGGCTTGCCGGGCAGAATTCTGATTTCTGTCATGGGTGTCGTGGTGGCCATGCTTTCTGTCACTGGCGTGTATTTATGGTGGAAAAAACGCAAGGCGAGAAAAGTATCCGTCATGATTGCGCAAGGCAGCACACAGCTGCATGCATACCGGCCCGATCGGGTGGATGTTTTTTGAGTCATTCACAAGCATAGTCATGCGATTGCATGGCTGTGATCTGAAATTCATATAGCAAGCCAACGAGTCATCACTCCTGTAGCCAGCCGTTACGTTACAAAGGGAGTTTTATGATGCACTTGCAATATAAGCAGTTTCGTTATCGCGTCCTGGTCGCCGCCACAATGCTGGCTTTACCGTATGTCGTGTTCGCTGAAACGACAGAATCCAGCAAAGAGCTTGAATCACTGCCGGAAGTAAGGGTGGTTTCAACCGCTGCGAAAGACCAGCCTTCTGAGAAAACAAAGTCATATACGGTTAAATCTACTGCAACGGCGACACGTTTGAACACCAGCCTCCGCGAAACGCCGCAATCTATTTCGGTGATTACCCGTGAGCAGCTGGACGACTTTCGCGTATTCAGTGTGAATGATGCGCTGTCTTATGCAACAGGTATTAAGGTCGAACAGTTTGAAACAGACCGCACCGAATATATGGCGCGCGGCCTTAATATTACTAATTTTCAGATAGATGGCCTCAGTACGCCAATCAGCTTTAGCGGTACGAACTATGGTGATCTGGATGTGGCATTGTATGACCGTATTGAAGTACTGCGCGGTGCCAATGGTTTATTAACGGGCACCGGTAACCCCTCTGCCACCATCAATTTTATTCGCAAACGTCCGACCAAAGATTTTCAGGCAAAAGCAAATTTCTCTTTGGGTTCTTGGGATAATCGCCGTCTCGATGCCGATGTATCAGGCAGTCTTAATGATGAGGGGAATGTGCGTGGGCGGTTGGTAGTCGCCAATCAACATAGAAACTCATACCTTGACCGCTACAGCACAGAAAGAAACGTTGTTTACGGCGTGGTTGAAGCTGACTTAACTGACAGCACCAATCTGGCTATTGGACACACTTATCAGCAAAACGACGCGAGTGGCAATAACTTTGGTAGCTTGCCTTTACTTTACTCTGACGGCAGTAAACGTCACTACAAAGTGTCTGATTCAACTGCGCCAGACTGGAGTTACAGGAATGTAGGGACCAATATTAGCTTTATCGAACTTACACATGAGTTTAATAACGACTGGAAGCTTAAGGGGCAGTTGACCCATAAAGAAGTCAGCTCTAAAGGACGTCATCATTATATTGATGGCACTGAAAACCGTTCCACGGGGTTGATTACATACACAAGCTATCCTTACATTTACGACTTTGCAACCAAAGACCATGTCGCGGATGTGTACGCCAACGGACCTTTTGAGTTCGCAGGGCGCAAGCACGAGCTGGTTGTGGGTGCAACGATGAGTAAGACCTATATGAAAGAGTATTCACGAACAGGCAGCACGCTTGGCAACACTTTCGTAAGTAGCTTTGATGATATAGGCGATTTTCCGCTGCCAACGTTCGGTGCCGAGAGTAAATCCTCAGACTACAGGGCTACAACCACCAATGTATATACCGCAGCTAAACTCAACCCTGCGGATGACTTAAAAGTGACGGTGGGCGGCAGCTTGCTGAGATACAAGTTGGACGGCGTGAGCTATGGTGTCGACCAAAGCGCAAAAGAAGACAATAAGTTCACACCGTATATCGGTGCCGTGTATGACTTGAATGACCTTCACTCCTTGTATGTGAGTTATGCGGGTATTTACAGACCACAAGTGGAGCGCGGTGCCAACTTAAAAACACTCGCCCCGCTAAAAGGCAAGAATTACGAGACAGGCGTTAAAAGCGAATGGTTTGATAAAAAGTTAAATACCTCTTTTGCACTCTTTAAAACCGAGCAGGAAAATCAGGCGCAGCAGATTGAAACGGCCAATACTTCGGGCGGAACGGTCAATATTTATCAAGGTATTCAAGCGACAACCAAAGGCTATGAAGTTGATATGTCTGGTGAAGTGAATGATCACTTAAGCATGAGTGCTGGTTATACCCGCTTAATGAGTGTCAAAGATGACCAGGACCAGAATGTGAATCCATTTTTACCTAGACACATGGTGCATGTGAGCACGGTCTACAAAATGCCATTTGTTCAGGACTTAAAAGTGGGGGCAAGCCTCAACTGGCAGAGTGATGTGCATGTAGATATTGGCAGTGTGCGGTATGAACAGGAAAGTTACGCTGTTTTAAATTTGATGGCTAATTATAAAATTGATCATCACTGGGATGCCGCTATTAACCTGTATAACGTGACAAACGAAAAATACTTGTCAAGCTTAAGGTATGCTTTCGCCGGTCAAGCCTATTACGCGGCGCCTGCAAGTGCGTTGGCCACCCTCACATGGAAGTATTAGCCATGAGGTTGATCTCGATTGCGGTGCGTTGAATCATGAAGTTTCATTTTTAAAAATTAAACGCCCTGCCAGCCAGCAGGGCGTTTTTTATTGAGAGACTTTTGTACGAATCAAAGTAAATACTAAAAAATGCATCACTTTTTCATCCTCGCGAACGCGGGGATCCGTGTAAGTAATTGATTCAAATGGACTTCCGCTTTGCGAGCATTCGCTACGCGAGTTGCCTGCTAAAACCACCACGCGGGAATAACGGGCGCTTGATTTTTTGTTAAAAGTTGTCTTTTTTTAGTTAACGCAAAAGTATCATTGAGTATAAATATACTTTCGCAGTATGTTTTGTTGTTTAACTTAATGAGAATTGTTATCATTAGGATTTTTATCGCAAGCCAACGAGTGATTGTCTCAAGTAGCCAGCAATTCATATAAACGGGAGAAACCATGCCTAAGGGCTTTAATAAAAAGGCAATGACGATTGCGCTGATGTTGGCATTGCCGGCACTTGCAGTTGCTGAAGAGCAAATCGCTGAGAGTTCGCAAACGATGACTGAAGTAAAAGTGAAGTCACAGCGCATACAGGATGCCCCGAACAAGGGTTATCAGGCGACTAAAACGCGCGTTGGCAAAACCTATCAGGACCCACAAGATGTGCCACAAGCCGTCACCACATTGACCAGAGAGTTGCTGCATGATCAGCAAGTGGGTTCATTGCGTGAAGCCTTGCGTAACGTGGTTGGCTTGTCAGTGAATGCCGCAGAAGGCGGCCGTGCGGGGGATAACTTTAATCTGCGAGGCTTTTATACATTTGGTGATATCTACCTGGATAACATGCGTGATACCGCACAGTACAACCGTGAGACATTTAACCTGGAACAAGTGGATGTGCTGCGCGGCTCTGCTGCGATGCTGTTTGGGCGCGGTCAGGCAGGTGGTGTAATTAACCAAGTGACCAAGATGGCTGAGTTGCAGGATAAGAACACGTTAACGGGTAGTCTGGGTAATTATGATTATCATCAGGTGACAGGGGACTTTAATAAGAAACTGACTGAAACTTCTGCAATTCGCGTCAATGTGATGGACAGGCACGAAGAAACCTATCGTAAGAATCCAACCACAGGCGATAGACCAGAGTTTGACCGTCAAGGGATTGCGATTAGTTTTGGCGCAGGCATTGGAACAGAGAATGAGTTTTTCCTGAACCATGTATATACACAGACTCGTGATGTGCCTGACTTTGGTATTCGTTTCTTTAATAAACGACCACAAAGCAATACTGCAAATGGCGCAAGCGATAAAACTTTCTGGGGGGCTAGCAATAACTTCGATGATAGTGATACACGGATAACCACGGGTATTTTTACCCACAAATTTGATGATAATACACAGCTTAGAACTCAGTTGCGTCATGCGAGTTATCAGCGTGCTTATTGGGCGAAATTACCTCCTGGGAATACGGCAACGCCAGCATTGCCGACGGTAAATAGTAGTGTAGGTTCAAATCAGGCGCGTTATCTTGACTATGAAACAATCAACTTGCAGTCGGATTTCAGCACCAAGCTTGAATTGGCGGGTATGAAGCATAGTCTGTTGACGGGTATTGAGTATTTAAACGAGAACTCCTACCGTGCAAACCTGGTGGACTTAGATAGTTCCTCCGGTTTCAATTTTAAACGACACACGTATGATCGAAGCAATCCAACCAAGTACGATGCAGATAATTATGCTGTATACGTGCAGGATAGCGTTGAATTTATTCCAAACTGGACAGCGCTGGCGGGTATTCGCAGAGATGAAATGAAGGCTAATTACTCTGCCGCCACTTCACCTAAGCTTGATTTTGGCGAAAACAGTTATCGAACCGGGTTGTCATGGCAGCCAAATTCTGACCGTCACTATTACGTGACTTTTAGTGACTCGTTTAGTCCAACGGCCGACTTGTATCAATTTACCACCGTGAGACAGCCCGCTGAGCGAGCCAGAACGCTTGAGTTAGGCTCTAAATGGTTATTTATGGATGGGGATTTGGCTGTTAGAACAGCTTTGTTTACCACTACTAAAGACTGGGAGCGTAATACAGACCTGTCAACGGCTGCTAATAACCCAATTCTGACAAAACGCCGGCGCACTAATGGTGTTGAGTTTGAGGTGACAGGTAAAGTTACCGATCGTTGGGATGTTTTTGCGGGGGTTGCTTTCCTGGATGCTCGAATTATTAATCCTGCTGTGAACGTTTGTGCCCAAATCGCCAATGGATGCCCAGTCGTTGGTCAAATTAACGTCGCCGATGCTCGTTTCGCGGGCGAACGCGCCAGAAATACGCCCATTGGCACATTTAATTTGTGGACGACCTATAAGCTCACAGATGCCTGGAAAGTTGGCGGTGGCGTAGAAGCCAAAGGCGAGCGTTATGCGTATGTACCCACAGCAGTTGATGCAAGTGCAAGCTTTACGAATGGCCATTTTAACCCTAACGCAGCACCAGGTTATGCACGCGTCGACCTGATGGCAGCTTACGAGCAGCCAAAATGGGCGGTTAGGCTCAATGTAAAAAACCTGATGGATAAAGTGTATTATGACGCAGTGTATGACAATGGTGGCTTGGTCGTGCCTGGCAACCGTCGCCAGGCGATCATCACTACCGAGTATAAATTCTAGGAGTTAACTTGCTGCTAACCTTGCCGGATGTGTTGCATCCAGATGAGTTGAAGACCATTCGCGGCCTGTTGCAGCAGGCACAATGGGTGGATGGACGCACCACCGCCGGTATTCAGGCAGCAACCGTTAAAAATAACCAGCAACTGGCCGAACAAGACCCGTTGCTGGAGCAAATTCGCAGGATCGTGTTGCAGGCATTGCATCGCGATCCTTTATTTTTTTCTGCGGCTTTGCCAGACAAAATTTTGCCGCCGTTTGTGAACCGTTATTCCGGCGAAACCAACCATTATGGCTTTCATGTCGATAGTGCCATGCGCAGCATGCCGGATGGCAGTGCGCGCGTACGCGCCGATGTTTCCGCCACACTCTTTTTTAATGATCCTGATGAGTATGAGGGCGGTGAGCTGGTGGTGCAGGACGTATTTGGTGACCAGCGCATCAAGCTCAAGGCGGGTTCAATCGTCATTTACCCTTCCAGCTCAGTGCATGCGGTGACCCCTGTGACTCGTGGGGAGCGACTGGCCAGCTTTATGTTTATCCAGAGCATGGTGCGTGATGCAGGGCACAGGCGCATGCTGTTTGATATGGATATGGCCTTGGTCAGGTTGCGTCAGCAGCACGGTGAAACCGCGGAGGTGGTGCAACTGACAGGTGTTTACCATAACCTTTTGCGCCAGTGGGCTTTATAAATACGCATGCAAGCACTTTCCTTATTACAACACTATGCGCAACAAGCGCAATCACTCTTGCCTGCCGATACTTGGCATTATCTGCAATCGGATGCCGGGTGCGGGCAGCAGAGCCTGGCTAATGTGCAAAGCTGGCAATCTGTGAAACTTTGCCCGCGCCCACTGGCAACTTTAAAGTATCCCAATACACGCTGCGAGCTGTTTGGCGAGCGCTGGGAACATCCGATCATGCTGGCGCCTGTGGCTTATCAAAAGCTGTTTCATGCGGATGGCGAGGTGGGTTCGGCGGTCGCCTGCAATGCCCAGCAGGGACAAATGCTGGTGAGTAGCCTGGCCAGCCAACCGCTTGAAGAGATTATTTCGCAGGCGCAGCAACCCTTGTGGTTTCAGTTGTACTGGCAAGGTGACCGCCCGCGTACGCTCGCCTTGCTACAAAAAGCCCTGGCGGCCGGGTACAGCGCCGTGGTGTTTACCGTAGATGCGCCAGTCAAGCAGGCGGTGATGGATTTGCCAGCAGGCATCTCTGCGGTTAATTTGTCACAGCCCCTTGCGCCAAAGGCTATCACTGCCGGGCAAAGCCAGGTATTTGATGGCTGGATGTCGCAAGCGCCCGATTGGGAGGATGTGGCCTGGTTACGAGATCAGTGTCCCGTGCCTTTCTTGCTGAAAGGGCTGATGCATGTGGAAGATGCCAGGCAGGCCGCAGGCCTGGGGTGTGATGGACTCATTATTTCCAACCATGGTGGCCGGGTGCTGGATACTACACCGACGGTCGTACAGGTGTTGCCTGCCATTGCAGAGGCTGTGGGCGGACAATGCAAACTGATTGTCGATAGCGGTATTCGCAGCGGGCAAGATGTATTCAAGGCCCTAGCTTTGGGCGCGGATGCTGTCTGCGTCGGCCGACCTTATCTCTGGGGGCTGGCTGCCGAAGGCGCAATGGGCGTGGCCAAAGTGATTCGCACCTTGCGCGATGAGCTTGAAATGACCATGGCATTGACCGGCGTTGCCAACTTGAAAGCGATACGCAAGACCGCATTGTTTTAACTGAGGCTTTTGCACGAATCAAAATAAACTCTAAAAATGCATCACTTCGTCATCCTCGCAAACGCGGGGATCCATGCAAGTGATTGATTAAAATGGATCCCGCGTTCGCGGGATGACGGATAATTGCTTCTTTTGTTAAAAACGGTCTCTTTTTAGATCGTACAAAAGTCTCTAACTGTAAATTAAGGATGTTCCATGTATAAAAAATTTCCACACTATTTGCTGGCGACCACACTGGCGCTATTAAGTACGAGCGTCTTTGCAGCAGCCGATTGCAAAGTCTATCCAAAAGAAGAATGGGCATCGGAAGATACGCTGAAGGAAGCGCTGGAAGCCGAAGGCTATACCATCAAGAAGTTTAAAGTGGATGGCAATTGCTACGAAATTTATGGCCGTAGCAAAGACGGTAAAAAAGTTGAAATTTACTTTGATATGAAAACCCTGGCCATTGTGAAGGCGATTGGACTCAAAGATTAATCCGCCGCATGCCGCAAGCTTCTGAAATGTTGTGGCCCTGGTGGGTGCGTCTCAGTCATTGGCTGGTGGCGTCGGGTGTGATTGCGCTGTGGCTGATGAGCTATGTCTGGTATGAAACCGACTGGCTGCATCGATTGGTCGGTTATGCCGTATTGGCCCTTGTTGCAGCACGCATTCTGCTTGGTTGCCTGACTAAAGTCAGTAGCGCACGTTTTTCTCTGCCTCGCTGGCATGCCATACGCGCACATATTGCCGAGATGCAGCAAAGAAAAATCACCCCCCATCAAGGGCATAATCCAGTGGGCCAGTGGGCGGTCTACCTGATCTGGCTGCTGATTGCAGCGCTGGCACTGACGGGCTGGCTGAGCCGTACCGATGCATTATGGGGTGAGGATTGGCCCGTGGAGGTGCATGGCCTGCTGAGCTGGACCCTTCTTGCCGTGATTGTGGTGCATGTTGCCGCAGTCATTTGCGTCGGCCAATGGTCGCGCCAGCATCTGGTGCGTCAAATGTGGCATGGCCGGTTTGAAAAATGATTAAAACCATGCTCAAACGTGCAACCAGCGTTGCTAATCGACCTCTATGGGCGGTGCAACCTTGAGCAACTCCTCGACTGTGGTCTGGCCAGCTGCTATTTTTTCAGCACCATTGAGCATCAGTGGCTGCATGCCAGCCTGCGTCGCTGCCTGACGTAATTCGAGCAAGTCTGTTTCAGGGGTGATCAATTTACGCAAAGCGGGTGTGAGCGTCAGCATTTCATAAATGCCGGTGCGTCCCCGGTAACCTGTTTGCCGACATGCCTGGCAACCGACGGCTTTCATGATGCTGGCCGGTTTTTTGGCTTTAAACGGACGTGTGACGCTGGCCCATTCTTCGTCTGAAATTTCGCTTTCGGTTTTGCAATGCGGGCACAGGGTGCGCACCAGTCTTTGCGCCATAATGCCTAGCAAGCTTGAGTGGATCAGGTAGGCAGGAATGCCCAAATCGAGCAAGCGTGTCACGGCTGAAGGTGCATCGTTGGTGTGCAAGGTTGAAAGCACCAGATGTCCGGTCAGTGCCGCCTGAATCGCCATGTCTGCGGTTTCCTGATCGCGAATCTCGCCCACCATGATAATGTCCGGGTCTTGTCGCATCAGGGTGCGTATGCCTTCGGCAAAGCCCAATCCTATATTTTGCGTGACCTGCATCTGGTTAAAAGCAGGCTCAATCATTTCAATCGGATCTTCTACCGAGCACACGTTGACTTCGCTGGTCGCCAGTTGCTTGAGCGTGGTATACAGCGTGGTGGTTTTACCGGAACCCGTGGGCCCTGTAACTAGAATAATGCCATTGGGCTGACGCGTCCATTGCGACCAGGTTTCGCTCTGGCGTTTGGAAAAGCCCAGCAACTGAAAGTCCTGCACCAGCAGTTCGGGCTTAAAAATCCGCATCACCAGCTTTTCGCCAAAGGCGGTGGGCATGGTCGATAAGCGCAGTTCAATTTCATTGCCATCATTGCTGACAGTTTTAATCCGGCCATCCTGCGGACGGCGTTTTTCCACCATGTCCATGCGCCCGAGCAATTTAATGCGGCTGGTAATGGCGTTCATAATGTTGCTGGGCAGTTGATACACCTGATGCAACACGCCATCAATGCGAAAGCGCATCAAGCCAAGATTGCGGCGCGGCTCCAAGTGAATATCGCTCGCCCGTTGCTCAAAAGCGTATTTAAACAGCCAGTCGACGATATTGACTACATGCTGTTCGTTAGCATCGAGCTGGCGGTCTTTGCCAAGTTCGATCAGCTGTTCAAAATTTTGTACGCCGACAATTTGACCGGCTTTGGCGGCATTGGCTGACTGAATGGCTGCTGAGAGCTGGTAAACCTCGGGCAGATAGCGTTGCAAATCCAGCGGGTTGACCATCACCACCTGGATGCGCAATTTGAGCATACGCTCCAGATCATGCAGCCATTCCTGATGAAACGGATCCGCCGTAGCAATCGTCGCAACGCCGTCTTTCACCGTAACTGGCATGATGCGCAGGCGTTCGGCATAGGCTTGCGAAACGATTTGTGCCGCCGCACTAAAATCCAGTTTCAGCGGATCAATCTGCAGGTAGGGGACTTCTGCCTTTTCAGCCACAAAACGGCTTAAACACTCCACGGTCAGTGTTTGCGAAGGCGCTTGCAGGTCAGCCCATTTTTGTTCGGCCACGATAATAATCGGATGCAGGTTGGAGCTATCCAGCTTGCGGTCTTTGTGCAGTTTCTCAGCCAGCGTTTTGTCAATACGGCCGTGCGTGACCAGCAGACGCAGCAAGTCTGATAACTTCAGGGTATGGATGGTTTTGGGCAGTAAAAAACGGGTTGGGCTATTCATCTCACGCGGCCAGCATGTGTACCAGCGATTGATGCAAAACTCATGCCACTAAAAAGTGGCAACAATGGTCACATTGGGCCGCTTAAGCGCGGCCAGTAATATCCGGGATTACAGTTGAATCCGCATGCTCAAGTCCACGGCCTGAATATGCTTGGTCAGTGCGCCAATCGAAATCCGGTCCACACCAGTCTCGGCAATGGCACGCACCGTGGTTAAATCCACATTGCCCGAGGCTTCGAGCAGGGCACGTTGCTGGTTGATTGTGACTGCTTTGCGCAAGTTGTCCAGCGTAAAGTTGTCTAGCAGAATACTGGTCGCCCCCGAATCCAGTGCCTGTTGCAGTTCATCCAGATTCTCTACTTCAATCTGAATATTGCTTGTTTTATTCAGGGCCATGGCTGCCTGCATCACTGCCGCAATCGAGCCGGCAGAGGCGATATGATTTTCCTTGATCAAAATCCCGTCATACAGCGCCAGTCGCTGGTTGTCGCCACCGCCAGTGAGTACGGCATATTTTTGCGCCAGCCGCAGCCCAGGCAGAGTTTTGCGTGTATCCAGTATTTTGCTGGGTAGCCCCGCAATGGCGTCGACATAGCGGCGGGTATGCGTTGCCACTGCCGAGAGTGTTTGTACAAAGTTGAGGGCAGGGCGCTCGGCTGTGAGCATGGCGCGGGCATCGCCCTGGATGTCTACAATCTTGCTATTTTCCGCAAGGCGGTCACCCTCTTGGGCATACCAATGCAACTGTATTGCCGGGTCCAGCTGTTCAAAGCACTGCTGTAACCAAGCGCAGCCACAGAGCACGGCCGCTTCACGGCTGATGATGATGGCACTGGCTTGGGTCCCTGCCGGAATCAGGGCTGCCGTCAGGTCGCCGTCTCCCATATCTTCAGCCAGTGCCAACCGCACTTGTGCGGCCACCATGGCAGGTGTGAGGTATGTGGGTAAAGAGTGATAAACAGCAGTCGGGGTCATGAATTGCGCCTGTGATTGAAAAATTCTGCATGTGACCGTTCTAAGCCCATGCCAAAAGCTATTATAATAAAAGCACTCCGGAACAGCAGCTTTTCATGGCGAGGTGTTTTACCGGAAAGCACAACACCTCCTCAATCTTACAGAGCATCCTATGCAGCTTTTATATACGGTTAATAGTCCTTATGCACGTAAAGTACGTATTGTCGCGATGGAAAAACACATCGATCTCACGCTGACCGAAGTCGTATTGTCTGCGCCGGACTGTCCCGTGAATCAACACAATCCGCTAGGTAAAGTGCCTGTGCTGGTGCTGGATGATGGCGATGCTTTGTATGATTCGCGTGTCATTGTAGAGTATCTCGATCACCGTACGCCAGTGGCACATCTGATTCCGCAAGACCACTCGGCAAAAATCAAGGTGCGTCGCTGGGAGGCATTGGCTGATGGCGTGTGTGATGCAGCGGTGGCCGTGATATTGGAGCAGCGCAAGCCGGAGTCTCAGCAATCTGCTGCCTGGATTGATAAGCAAATGGCAAAAGTGACTGCTGGACTGGCTGCGCTGGATAATGACCTGCTCAAGAAAAAATGGTGTGTGAATGAAACCTTTAGCCTGGCAGACATTGCCCTGGGGACTGCTTTGGGCTATGTTGATTTGCGTTTCAAGCAGATATGCTGGGAAGGCAAATACTGGCAAGAGAAATTCCCCAATTTGGCCAAGCATTATGCCGTGCTGGTGAAGCGCCCCAGTTTCAAGCAAACCATGCCGCAACCTTAAATCTAGCGGCGACCCCAAACAAAACGGCAAGGATCACTTGCCGTTTTTTGTCATATGCGCTGCTTAAATCGGCGTGATGTCGTCATCACCCAGCAAACTGTTCAAATTGTTTCTGTGGCGTAAAGTCTGGCGCTCATTCAAGCGTTTCTGTGCCGGGCTTGGGAAGTCAGTAAAGCTGATCAGGCTACGCTCAATCAAAATGCTGATGAGGTCTTCCAGCACCCGTGCCAGCTGAATGTCACTTTCACGGAATGTATTGTGCTTTTTCAACTCATCTTCCAGAAAATGCAGATAGTCCATATTGACATTATCCACTTGCACCCACTCCGCCGACACTTGTGTGTCCGGACTTGCGGCAATGATTTGACCTTGCGCATTTTTTAAAACATAAGCCATGAAGTGTCATTCCTTGTCAGTTGGAGGGTGCCCGTTCTTATATCAAACAAGTCACAGCAATAACCATGCCTTGTCTATTACAAGGCGCCATTAATGATGCCACCACCGAGACACACATTGCTCTCATACACCACCACGCTCTGCCCGGGTGTGATCGCCCATTGGTGCTGGCCAAAACGGATCGTCGCCTCTTCCGCATTCACCGCATCGATTTCACAAGGTGCATCCGGCTGGCGATAGCGTGTTTTGGCGGCATACACCCAGTTGGTACGCGGCTGTTCACCGCTGATCCAGTGCAGTTGCCCGGCTTTTAGGCCGTCGCTTTTGAGCAGTGGATGCTCATGGCCTTGCACCACAATCAATTCATTGGCTTCCATATCTTTACCCGCAACAAACCAGGGTTCGCCATTGCTTTCGCGGCTCCCCCCAATTTTCAGGCCCTGACGCTGACCCAACGTGTAATACATCAAGCCTTCGTGCTGCCCCACCACTTTGCCCTCAGGCGTGCGCATGACGCCGGGCTGCCGTGGCAAATAACGTTGCAAAAACTCCTGAAACGGTCGCTCGCCGATAAAGCAAATGCCGGTAGAATCTTTCTTCTCGGCATTGGCCAGCCCATATTCACGCGCAATCTCGCGCACCTCGCGTTTAAGATATTTGCCTAGCGGGAACAGGGTTTTAGAGAGTTGCGCCTGATTCAGGCGCGATAAAAAATAACTCTGGTCCTTGCTGCCATCATCTGCCTTGAGCAATTGAAAATTGCCCGCTTGAATCGGGTTTTCACGCACCTGCGCATAGTGGCCGGTCGCGATCAGGTTGGCACCCATGCCCATGGCATGATCCAAAAACGCCTTGAACTTGATTTCGGCATTGCACAGAATATCCGGGTTAGGCGTGCGGCCAGCCTGGTATTCCTGTAAAAAGTTAGCGAACACGCGCTCTTTGTACTCGGCACTGAAATTCACCGCTTCAATATCAATGCCAATCTTGTCGGCGGCTGAAACCGCGTCAATCAAATCCTGCTTGGAAGAGCAATACTCATCGGTATCGTCATCCTCCCAGTTTTTCATGAATAAACCGGTGACGCGGTAGCCCTGCTGCTTGAGCAATAATGCGGTGACGGATGAATCAACGCCGCCGGACAAACCGACAATGACGTGGGGTGTACTCATAATGCCTGACCTAAATGGGTAAGTAATTCTAAAGGATAGCGTTTGCCAGCGAGGTAATCCTGCACGCACAACAGCACCTGCGGACTGCGCATCAGTGTGCCATGCGCTGCAATTTCAGCTTCATCACGCCACAAAGTACCAATAATGCCATCGTCCAGTGCGCGCTCAGGGTGGTGCGCCCCCAGCCTGCCACTAAATGCAAATCGCAGGTAAGTAATGCCATTGACTGGATGCTGCCAGTGGTAAATACCCACCAGTGCTGCCGGCGTAAAGTCATACGCCGTTTCTTCCAGCGTCTCGCGGATTACCGCCTCAATAATCGTCTCGTTTTCTTCGAGGTGTCCGGCGGGCTGGTTAAATCGCATGCCGCGATCCGTGGTTTCTTCCACCAGCAAAAACTTGCCATCCTGCTCGATAATCGCAGCCACGGTGACATTTGGTTTCCATTGCAGGGAAGATTTTGAAGGGCTTGGAGAAGGTGAATTCAAAATGTGAGGACTTAATCAAAAACATTATTTTACCGCTATGTGATTGATTGGGCGAGGGATAGTTTTTGATGCGGAGCAGCTAAAAGCCCGCGTAGCCCTTATTCACCAAACTAAATGGATTGTTTTATTTTGTAGCACGCCTGTGCTACAGTTGAGTTTGGTTTTAAGTTTGGGGTGCATCATGACAACCACTACGATTCGATTACCTGAAGCGCTGAAAGCGCGCGTGTCAGAAGCAGCGAAGCGCGCAGGGACAACGGCACACGGATTTATTCTGGAAGCGATTGCTGAAAAGACCGCCCTTGACGAAAAGCGAGCAGACTTTAAAGCAGAGGCTGAACAGCGCTATGCGAAAATGATTGCATCAGGAGAATCCGTCGCTTGGGATGACATGAAAAACTATCTCAAAGCCAACATCGCCAATCAGTAAGCGCCTTTACCTAAAAGCCGCAAGCTTGTGCGCTAGTCATGCCAGCGATAGAACTCGCGCCCGAAGTGGGCCAGGACTTTCAGCGGATACTGGAACACTTAAATGCGTTTCAGGTTGAAAAACCACAGCAACGCATTGAGCAAATCATCCATGCGATCGACATCCTCACCCACAGCCCACTGATTGGTCGTCCTGCCGATTCTGGACTTCGTGAGCTTGTTATAGGTCGGCGTTCATATGGATACGTCGCACTTTATCGCTATATTTCAGAGATTGATACCGTTTTTATTCTAGCCATTAGAAGCCAAAATGAGGCTGGCTTTGCTGAGCGCGATTGAGGCTATACCTAAAGCCATGACGATTTTTCGGAGGTTAGCGAGTGTAAGGCATCCGTTTCGGTATGCCATATGAGCTATAAACCAGTCAGCATTTGCGCGGGCTATTTAGAATGACAATTTGCTTAAGGTTGTTTAAACAATGAGCCCAACTGACCTAGATGAAGTTCGTAACCGAATCGGCCGCTTATTACAAGCTGTGCAACATGCGGCAGGCGATAGCTACGAAACTTCATATAAGGCTATAGGGACTGACTTTTTGACTCACTTCCGTGCGATTGGTGTGAAAGCGCCTGAGCAACTGCAGGATGATTTTCTTAATCTCTTTGTTTGGACTTGGAGTTTAAAGGACTACATAAAGGAGTACTGCAAAGTAAAAGGGCTATCTATGCAAAAGATCGAGGATGTTGCGAATAAATCTAAATCGTTGCAATACGTGGCTGATATCGCAAATCGTGCAAAGCATGGCACTTTGCGCGAAAGTCGTTCGGGAGAGTTCGCGGAACTAGTAGGTGTTGGTTTCAATATTCCACAGGAGTCAATCGCTCGGATTTCTTTTGCTGGTCCAGAAGTGGTTCTTCATGTGGAGGAGACAAAATTAATACAAATCCGAGCCACCGTCCGGACTAACCAAGGAAAAGAGTTTGATGCGCTAGTTGTTCTAAAAGATGCAATAAGCACATGGGAAAATCAAGCGTTTGAAATGGTGCAACTTAACATATGAAGTTAGGTTGGGATGGATAGTCGGCTATGCATTGCCTTTTTATCCGAATAATTTAGGAAACAGCCCCTCCAGTCCATGCGCAATAAACTCCACCGACATCGCGGCCAAAATCAAACCCATTAATCGGGTCACGATATTAATCCCAATCTTGCCCAGATAGTGGGTAATGCCATCAGCCAGTAATAGCAGGCCCCAGATAAACAGTGAAATCAGCGCAATCGGTAACATCAGGCTGAGGTGTCCCCAAAAACCAGGATGTTGTTGTGCGGTGAGGATCATGCTGGAAATCGCGCCCGGGCCAGCCAGTAGCGGAATGCTGAGCGGCACAATCGCGATGACTTCGCGCTCGCTTAAATCTTGCGCTTCTTCAGGGGTTTGGCGCGTGGCGCTTTGTTTGCCGTGCATCATGGAGATAGAGATCAGTAAGAGTAAAATGCCGCCACCGACCTGAAACGAGGGGATGGTGATGCCAAAAAAGTCCAGTATGAGGTCGCCAATAAACGCAGAGACGCCAAGCACGATCATCACCGTAATCGCCACAGTCCTTGCAGTACGTGAACGCTCGGCCTTGCTCCAGCTACTGGTGGCGCTGATGAAGATAGGCAGGCAGCCAATGGGGTTGACGATGGCGATGAGTGCGATTGCGACTTTAAGCAGGTAGGCGTATTCGGTCATGCGGTCTCAGGCTCCCAGTCTTGCCTAATTCACTTAGGCAGGCCGTTTATCAAAAAAAGTAATCGGTTGCGGGGGTGGCAGGTTAAGAATGTTTTTGCGCACTTTGCCCATCACATGCATTTCGCAGGGTTTGCAGTCGAACTTGAGGGTATATCTATCATTGCCGCTGATGAGTGTCATCGGTTCGGCCGTGACCGTACCTTGCACGCCTATTACCCCTTTGGCTTCTTTCGGGCACAGGCCGTGGCTAAAGCGCAAACAATGTTTGGTGATCATGACCGGCACTTCGTCCAGCTTTTCGTTAGCCTCGTAGGCACTGTCTATCAGTTTGACGCCGTGCTTGTGGTAAAAGTCGCGCGCTTTCTGGTTGTAGACATTGGCCAGGTAGCTCAAACTGTCTTCAGGGTAAATGGCGGGGGGCTCCATTGCCAGGCGCAAGGCCGGACGTTCGTAGCCCAGCGTTCTGATTTCAAGCAGTTGCTCAACTGCATCGCGGCGCAGTTGATTGACAACCGAGGCCGGGATAAACCAGAGCTGGGTGAGTTCGAGGCTGGTTTCTCTGGCCACAAAATCGGTATTGCCTAGTTTGGCCAGATTTTCCTTGAGTGAGGCTTCGGCTTTGTGTACGTCATTGGCGGTTTGTTTCCCCGCATCGCATTGCGCCGTGGCGCTAAAGCCTTGTGCATCGGTCAGGGTCAGGGCAAAGCCATCGCGGGTTTCATATAGCACCGCATCCACGGCGATTTTGCGGCTGGCCGAGTCTTTTTCCAGCAGGCGCATAAAGGCGTGGTCGCGGTTGCGGTAGAGTTGGGTGTTGTTGCGGATATCGGCAGGCATTTCGTTGGGGAACAGGCGCTGGGTGTATTTATCCAGTGCTTGCGCCGTATTGACGCGCAGGCCCACCAGTTCTTTATGCACATCAAAAAAGCATACGCCGTCGCCGTTATGCAACACCACGTCGGTGGCCACATCAATAAAATCTTTGCCCACTTTGCGTACCTTGCCGAGTTCTTCGCCAGCGAATTTTGGCGTATCAAAAGCGCCAATATCCGCCTGGCGACCATTGGCAAAATAATCGGTCGCACTGCGGTTAAAGGTCTTTTCCGGTTGCGGTGTAAACGTGTAGCTCGCATGCCCGGCTGAGGATTTGTTGTATTCGGGCATCTCTTCCAGAATCTCATCCAGTAACTGGCGGTAATGCGCAGTGGCATTTTTCACATACGGCAAGTCTTTGTAGCGGCCTTCGATTTTAAAGCTGCTCACCCCTGCTGCAATGAGGGCGCGCAGGTTGGCGCTCTGGTCATTATCTTTCATCGACAGGTAATGTTTGTCCTTGCCGATAATGCGGCCTTTCTGGTCTTCCAGCGTATAAGGCAAACGGCATTCTTGCGAGCATTCGCCACGGTTGGCGCTGCGACCCGTGTGGGCGTGGCTGATAAAGCACTGGCCGCTAAAGGCCACGCACAACGCACCGTGGATAAAGTATTCTAGATTGGCAGTCGTTGCGTTGGCGATTTTTTTGACGGTGGCAATATCCAGTTCGCGTGCCAGCACAATCTGGCTAAATCCTACCTGGTCTAAAAACTGCGCTTTTTCAACAGTACGAATATCCGTTTGTGTGCTGGCATGTAGCTGAATAGGCGGTAAATCCAATTCCAGCAAGCCCATATCCTGCACAATTAGGGCATCGACGCCACTCTCATACAGTTGATGCACTAACTGGCGCACACCTTCAAGCTCGTTATCGTGGAAAATGGTATTCAGTGCGACAAACACCTCGGCATGAAAGCGATGCGCATGGCGCACCAGGCGCGCAATATCTTGCACCGTATTCGGTGCCTTGGCGCGTGCGCCAAAGGCAGGGCCGCCGATATACACGGCATCAGCACCATGGTTGATGGCTTCGATGCCAAAATCTGCATTTTTGGCCGGCGCCAGCAGTTCGAGGTGTTTACGTGTTTTTTGCATGGATAATGCATATAAATCAACAAGATGCGCACTATAGCACAAAGCGCCATATTGCTGCTTGGTTTGACAGGGAAAGCTTGAGGTGTTACTTTGGTAACACTTTTTTGGATGCAATGGAGGGCATGATGGCCACCACCAGTTTAAAGTTACCAGACAGCTTGAAAGAGCGCATCGCAAAATTGGCAGAAGCTGCTGGCAAGACACCCCATGCCTATATGGTCGATGCGATTGAGCAGGAAGCCAGTCGTAGTGAAAAGTATCAGGCATTTTTGGCGGAAGCTGAGGCCTCGTGGCAAGCGTATCAAGCAACAGGTTTGGCCTATGATGCTGACGAGGTGAATGCCTATTTTCGTGCCAAGCTGCAAGGTGTTGAGCTACCCAAGCCAGCACTCAAAAAATACAAATAACACGTTATTGTGGCCAGTCTTAACTACACGCCCCAATTTTGGGAACACATGGTGCGTATCACCGACTTTCTCTCGACGGTAGCCGATAGGGGACAAGCCTTGCACACGTATGATTTGATTGTCAGTGGCATACAGATATTGGTCCATCATCCTGAAATCGGTAGAAAATCTATGCAGTCTGATTTTCGAGAACTGGTCATTTCTCATGGAAATACGGGCTATATTGCCTTGTATCAATATCAACAATTGACTGAAATTGTCACGATAGTGGCCATCCGTCATCAGCGAGAAAGTGGTTATCATTGAGTCGTTCTTCATCCCTGTTACAACGCTCCCTGCAATCCGTGTGGCACCCTTGCACGCAGATGAAACACCACGAGCGTTATCCGCTTGTGCCGATTAGCCGAGGTGAAGGCGCCTGGCTGTTTGACGCAGATGGCAAAGGCTACCTGGATGCCGTGAGCAGCTGGTGGGTGAATCTGTTTGGGCATAACCAGCCGCAGATTAAAGCGGCCATCAGGGCCCAACTGGATCAGCTGGAGCATGTGATGCTGGCCGGGTTTACCCATGCACCGGTGGTCGAGTTATCCGAACAGTTAGCAGCACTGACCGGGCTGGGGCATGCCTTTTACGGCTCGGATGGCGCCAGTGCCACCGAAATCGCACTCAAGATGAGCTTTCATTACTGGCGCAACACCGGCCAACCGCACAAAACAAAATTCCTGAGTTTGCAGAACAGTTATCACGGCGAAACGCTGGGCGCGCTTGCCGTGACCGATGTGGCGATTTTTACCGACACTTATGCGCCCTTGCTGCAACAATCGGCGCATATGCCTAGCCCCGATAGTCGTTTAGCCGCGGATGGCGAGTCAGACCACGCCTATGCACTGCGCTGCGCGCAGGCGCTGGAAAGCCATGTCGCCCAACACCATGCCACGCTGGCGGCGCTGATTGTGGAACCGCTGGTGCAAGGTGCGGCGGGTATGGCCATGTACCATCCAGTGTATTTGCAGCGGGCGCGCGAGATTTGCCAGCGCTACCAGTTGCATCTGATTGCTGATGAGATCGCCGTCGGCTTTGGCCGTACCGGCACCCTGTTTGCCTGTGAGCAGGCAGGGGAACGCGTCAGTGACATTGCGGATTTTATTTGCCTGTCTAAAGGGATTACCGGCGGCTATTTGCCGTTGTCGGTGGTGCTGACGACCGACACGGTGTATCAGGCGTTTTACCATGACCAGGCGGTGAAAGGCTTTTTGCACAGCCACAGCTACACCGGTAATCCGCTGGCGTGCAGCGCGGCGCTGGCAACCCTGCAACTGTTTGCAGGGCGCGATGTGCTGAGCGAGAACCGGCAGACCGCGCAACAGTTATGGCAAGCTGTGCAAAGCTATGACTTGCCGCTACAACAGGTGCGTCAGCGCGGCATGATTACGGCGTTTGATATCGACACAAGCAACCCGCAGTTTGCCCACGACTGCTATGCGGCGGCACTCGAAAATGGGCTGTTATTAAGGCCTATTGGCAATACTGTGTACTGGATGCCACCCTATTGCCTGACTGCCGAAGATCAGGCGCATCTGGTGCGGGCGACACGGGCTGCCATTGTGGAGAGTTTATGATGCACTGGATAGGTCTGTGTGTCTGGCTGTGCGCAACGCTCGCCCATGCTGCGTTGCCCGGCTATGTGCAAGATGCCCTGACTAAAGCGCAACTGCCTGCTGACAGTGTGGCGATTGTGGTGCAGCCGCTGGATGGCAGTGCGCCACTGATTCAGCATCATGCCGGCAAAGCCATGAACCCGGCCAGTGTCATGAAGCTGGTCACCACCTATGCTGCATTGGAAGCGCTGACCCCCGCCTATCGCTGGAAAACCGAGGTGTACCGCAATGGATCGGTCAATCAGGGCGTTCTGGAAGGCGATTTAATCCTCAAGGGCTATGGTGACCCTGCGCTCAATGTCACCGAGTTCTGGCGTCTGTTGCAGCAGGTACAGCAGCAGGGCATCCGCCAGATTAAAGGCAATCTGGTGCTGGATAATACGGTATATATGTCTGAAGTCAGCCAGCGTCCGGTGCTGGATGACGAGCCACTGCGCGCTTACAACGCCAGCCCAAGTGCCTTGCTGGTC
This sequence comes from Methylophilus aquaticus, assembly GCF_030769565.1. Lineage (GTDB taxonomy): Bacteria > Pseudomonadota > Gammaproteobacteria > Burkholderiales > Methylophilaceae > Methylophilus > Methylophilus aquaticus. Next base: position 145,943 of record NZ_JAVCAP010000002.1, read on the forward strand.
AATGGGCGCAATACCAGCTTCAGGTTTAGCCTCCGACAGGAAAATGCCAGCCCCAGGGTTATGATTGCGCAGGAGTTTGAGTTGCCGCAAATCAGCATCGTCAATCTTGTACAGCCACGCAAAGGCGTCTGTACTGATTGGCGCGCCGATTTGCGCTATGACGTGCATCCTCAGCCAGATGGCGCGGTAACCGTCACCTTTAGCGGGTCGCTGCCAGACCAGTGTGATGAGCGATACCTGGAGTTGAGTGTGATGAGCGATACACAGTATGCGTTTTTTACATTCAAAAAAATATGGCAGCAACTGGGCGGGCAGTTTTTAGGTGGACTGGTCATCGCTGCCACCCCGCCCAATACGTCATTGGTGACAAGCTGGTGGTCACCGCCACTCGATATTGTCGTGCGCGATATCAATAAATGGAGCAATAATGTCATGGCGCGGCAGCTGATGCTCACTGTCGGACTAGAGGCCGGACTGGTGCCTGTGGAGGAGGCCAGCGCCGCGTTGGCTGTGAAAGAAACCTTACGCAGGCGTGGCTTGCAGTTCCCCGAGCTGGTGCTTGAAAATGGCTCTGGGCTGTCACGCAATGAACGTATCAGCGCGGAACATTTGGCACAATTACTCGTCACAGCCTATCAGCGCCCGGTGATGCCGGTATTTATGGCATCGCTGCCAATTCTCGGACTGGATGGCACTACCAAAAAGCGTCTGGCAGCGCCGGGCAGTCAAGGCATGGCCTACCTGAAAACCGGCTCATTAGAAGGCGTGAGCGGTATTGCCGGTTACGTGCAAGACAGTCTGGGCAGGCGTTACGCGCTGGTGATGCTGGTGAATCACCCACGGGCTTCGGCCATCAGGCCAGTACAGGACTTGTTGCTCAAGCGCCTGATTGAAGGGCCGTGATGCATGCAACGAATGAGACGCCGTGCATGTGCGCGTATATGCGCCGGAAGAGGGCGTTTTGATTAAAAAGCGCGTATCATGTCGGTCAATTTTCAAGGAGCGAAACATTGAAATCTGCTATTAAAAAAACAAGTCTGGGACTGCTGCTGCTGCTGGCTATCGCTGGTTGCCAGGCCCAATCCAACTCCTCTAATGCAAAGGAAGCCGCACAAATGACTGCAAACGTTACCGAATTAAAGAAAATTGATACCCTGATCGGAGACGGCCGTGAAGCTGAAATTGGCTTTAATGTGACCGTGCACTACACCGGCTGGCTGTATGACGCCAGCAAGGAAGACCATAAAGGCAAAAAGTTTGACAGCAGCCTCGACCGCAATTCCCCGTTCAATTTCTTTTTAGGCGGTGGCCAGGTCATTCAAGGCTGGGATGAGGGTGTGCAGGGTATGAAAGTGGGCGGCAAGCGTACCTTGATTATTCCTTCTGAGATGGGGTACGGCGCACGTGGTGCTGGCGGCGTGATTCCGCCTAATGCCACATTGGTGTTTGATGTTGAATTGCTGGGTGTCAAATAAAAAATGAATGCTTTGGGGCAGCGGGATGCTGCCCCTGAAGGTTGTTAAGTCGAAAACGAAACGATAGGAAGTCGCGATGCAAGTCAAAGTGAAATGGATCGATGGTGTCAGCTTTGTCGGGGAGTCGGAAACCGGCCATGCAGTTGTGCTGGACGGCGCGCCTGAAAATGGCGGGCGCAATATTGGCATGCGGCCAATGGAAATGCTGCTGATTGGGATGGGGGCCTGCACTTCGTTTGATGTGGTGACTATTCTGAAAAAAGCCCGGCAACCGATTGTCGACTGTGTCGCAGAAATTTCTGCTGAACGCGCAGATACGATTCCGAAAGTATTCACCAAAATCCATGTGCATTTTGTTGTGACGGGTGAAGGGCTCAACGAAACGCAAGTTGAGCGGGCAGTGAAACTGTCAGCCGAGAAGTACTGCTCGGCCAGCATTATGCTGCAGAAGGCATGCGAAATTACGCATGATTTTGTGATTCAAGCACCCAGTTTTGAGTAAGCGATGACTATTCCAGCAGGCATGATAGGTATACGCCATGTGGCCTTGTTTATAAAGGATCTGGAAGCTGCGGTAGATTTTTATACCCGCATCGTCGGCATGCAGATTGAATGGCAGCCTGATCCGGATAATGTGTATTTGACCAATCAGGGCGATGTGTTTGCCCTGCACCGGGTGGAGTATAAGGCAGACCCCTTACAACGACTCGACCATATTGGCTTTGTGCTCAGTGATGCACCGTCTGTGGATGCGTGGCATGCCCATATGGTGGCGCAAGGCGTGCGTATTACCGAAGCACCTAAAAGCCACCGGGACGGTTCGCGCGGGTTTTACTGTCTGGATAGCGTTGGCCATTTGCTGGAGTTTATTTACCATCCCCCCATTGTCCGCCACGGCCAGTTGCAGACCTGATGTCTGCGGGGAATAAAGCCAGCCAGTAAAACAAAAAACGCAGGTTTCAAACCTGCGTTTTTTTATTCTGTAATCACTGTCATCGACAGTGTCTGTTCTTTATCCAGTACCATCAACAAGCGGTCAATATTGGGGTGTTTGCCAGGATGATTTTCGGCATCTTCGGTATGCTCGGCATACAGGGCCAAGCCCTCTACCGCTGCATCGGTGTTGATCTCGCCATACAGTTTAAACAGATGGTGATACACCTTGATCGAGCCTTGGGTGCCAGGTTTGTTTTCAATCGCCCCAGCTGGCTGGTTTGCTGCATCATACAGCTCAATGCGTTTAACATGGTCTGCAGCGTCGAGGGTCAGTAAATTGTCACTAAATTTTTGCATGGTTAACTCTGGTTGATACTGAAATATTACAGGCGATAAGCCGTGTGTGTCATGACCTTTGAAGCCAAGCGCATGACCCGTTTTAAAGGGCCTGGCAGTGCAGCACCGCCTAATTGTTCCGCGGTATCTGCATGCTGCTCTTCGTCTGCTTTCATTTGCGCCACAATCGCTCTTGAAGCATGGTCCTGCGGTGGCAACGTGTGCAGGTGGCTGTCAAGGTGGGCAGACACCTGATGTTCTGTTTCGGCCAGAAAGCCGAGGTTCCATTTGTCGCCCAGCAAGCCAGCGGTGATGCCCATGCCAAAGCTTGCGCCATACCACAACGGATTCAACAGGCTTTTGCGTCCGCCGAGCTCGGCAATCCGTTGCTCACACCAGGCCAGATGATCGACTTCTTCACGCGAGGCTTGTTTGAGTGCTTCGACATGAGATGGATTACGAGAGAGCAGTGCCTGGCCACTGTACAAAGCCTGTGCACAGACTTCTCCGACATGGTTTATCCGCATCAGGGCAGCCGCATGCTGGCGTTCGCTATCAGACAGCGTGCTGGATTCAGTCGCTTGCGGGCAAGGACGGCTAGCGATTGCGGAGCTAAATACGGTGCGCAATCCCATGTCCAGTACAGAAATGACTTTATCCAATGTTAACGGTGGCAAGGCTGACATGAATGACTCCAAATGAAACTGCACCCGTTATTCGTGCAATATGACAAATGCTGCATAAAGCGGCAATGCAGACCTGCATTGCCGCTGATGTATTACGGTTTTGCGGCGCTGACCTTGGCTGGTTCAGGGGCCTTCAATACAGGCTGGCCTTTGAGCAGGTTGAGAGCTTGCATAAACTGGAAGTCATCCTTGCTGGCCGGTTCAATCGGGCCGCGTGTTTCGGCATGTTTTTCTTCTTTCAGTTTGTCTGCAGCGGCTTTTGCTTTGGCATCATCGGCAGATTTGTCAGCATTGGCTTTGCCTTCGTTCGGGTTTGACAGGTGGCGCTTCAGATCGGCCTCGTGCAAACTCAGGCTAGGGTCGGAGCCATCGTCAACATTCATGTCTGGCACGATGCCCTTGGCTTGAATCGAGCGGCCATTTGGCGTGAAATAACGTGCCGTTGTCAGTTTGATGGCACTGCCATTGTTCATTGGCAGAATGGTTTGTACCGAGCCTTTACCAAAACTCTGGATGCCCATGATGGTGGCACGCTTGTGATCCTGCAAAGCGCCAGCCACAATTTCAGAAGCAGAAGCCGAGCCTGCGTTAATCAATACCACAATGGGCACGGATTTGAACTCTTCCGGTAAATCTTTCAGGTAGTCTGACTTGCCACGACGCGCATAATCCATTGGTGTGGCTGTCAAGCGCATTTTGGAATCTGCAACACGGCCTTCTGTATACACAACCAAATCATCTTTAGGCAGGAAGGCAGCAGACACGCCGACTGCGGCATCCAGCAAGCCACCTGGGTTATTACGCAAATCGAGTACCAACCCTTTTAGCGGCGTCTTATTCTCTGCACTCAGTGTTTTCAGCGCTTTGGCAAGGTCCTCACCAGTACGCTCCTGGAACTGGGTAATACGTACATAACCGTAGTCCTGTTCAATCCATTTGTTTTTAACGCTTTGTGCCTTGATGATCGCACGGGTCAGTGTGAATGTCAGCGGCTTGTCTTCGCCTTTGCGGACGACAGTCAGTACTATCTTTGTCTCAGGGACGCCACGCATGCGTTTAACGGCATCATTGAGGCTCATGCCACGCACTTGGGCATCATCAAGTTTTATGATGAGGTCACCTGATTTCAGCCCCGCTTTGTAAGCAGGGCTGTCTTCAATCGGGGTGACCACTTTCACCAGTCCATCTTCCATGGCGACTTCAATGCCAAGGCCGCCAAACTCGCCTTGTGTACCAGCTTGCAGCTCTTTATAAGCATCGGCATCCATGAACGTGGAGTGTGGGTCCAGACCTTGCAGCATGCCTGACAGAGCCTCATTAATCAGTTTTTTATCTTCAACTGTCTCAACATAGTCAGATTTTACCTTGGCAAATACTTCAGCAAACACTCTTAGCTCATCTATAGGGAGTTGAGCTACGGAGGTTTTATCTGCCCAGGCAGAGATGTTGAGGCTTACCAGGATGCCAATAAATACGCCAGCGCCGATTAAGCCGAATTTTTCAAATTTGGAACGCATAAAGTGCCTTGTGTGATCGAGTAAGCGAAGAATGTTACTTTGTTTAGGGTCTGCTTGCATGTAAATGCTATCAGCTCGTTTTACAGAGTGAGGAAATTAGAGTTAAGTTCATTTTCCGCTATTTCAATAAAATTGACTATACTTAAGTAGAAAATTAATGAGCCGGTTAAAACCATGCAAAAGCCTATCGTAGAAATTGAATTTTGTACACAGTGCAGATGGTTATTGCGTGCAGCATGGCTGGCGCAAGAACTGCTGACCACTTTTGAATCTGATCTTGGATCGGTTAACCTGATCCCCGGGACCGGAGGGGTGCTGGATGTGCGTTGCGACGGGCAGTTGATTTTTTCACGTAAAGCAGCCGGGCGTTTTCCTGAGTCCAAAGAGCTCAAGCAGATGGTGAGGGATTTGATAGATCCTGACAGGCCACTCGGCCACAGTGATACAGCAGTAAAGCCAATGCTGGAGTAGCTGCCTGCTGGCGCGGGTCGCTACTGACCGGACGCTTCAGCTTCCAATCGCTTTGCACCGTTGTAGCGTGTACGCCAATAACGTTCGTCCATGCTTTCGATACGTACTTGCGCACCGGCGCGGGGGGCGTGAATAAACTGGTTGTTGCCGACATAAATACCTACATGCGAAAAGGCGTGTCTAAGTGTGTTAAAAAACACCAGGTCCCCTGGCTGCAGCTCTTCACGTTTGACAGCCTTTCCCATGTCACTGATGGTGCGTGCGGAAGGCGGCAGGGAAATTTGTGCGGCATGCTTGAACACGTATTGTACAAAGCCACTGCAATCAAAGCCGGTTTCAGGGCTGCGGCCCCCGTATTTATAGTCAACACCAGTCAGGCTCAGCGCGCGAATCATGATCTCTTCTACTTTTTCTGACCATGAACTGCTCACGCCATCCATACTGTCCAGCACGTCTTCCTGCTTGTAGCTGTAAGCCGTCTGCCAGCGTTTGTCATCGCCCAGCACAGAAGCGCCTGAGGGAGAGCCCCCTGGCGCGGCAATGCTTTTGCACTGGCATAGCAATATGCTCACAAGCAGGGCAATGCAGCGAATCACAGGTTTTTTGATGGCGCTCATTATATAGAGTGATAGGTGAGTTAATAGCACAAGGTTAACAGGAATCCGTCATATGGTAAAACGCACCATTAAAAAGCTAGCCCACTTAACATTGCCATAAATGTGCTTTGTATGCAAGCATGGCCCGTTACGATGTCAGGGCAATGGTGCGATTCAAATAAGTTTTTGGTGATAAAAGCCCAAGCTGATGAGGATGTAACGTGGGATAATTATGTCATGTCTCTTTCACAACAAGTGATCACTGTCTTTTCTGAAAATGGTGCTCTGGCACAGGCCATGCCAGATTTCAGAAGTCGTCCACAACAGCAAGAAATGGCCCAGGCCATTGCTGAGGCTATAGAGCAGCAGCAGCAACTGGTGGCGGAGGCCGGCACTGGTACTGGCAAAACCTATGCCTACTTGGTCCCGGCATTGTTGTCAGGCGGCAAGGTGATTGTGTCAACCGGCACCAAAACACTGCAAGACCAGTTGTATCAACGCGATTTGCCCGCAGTGCGCGAAGCGCTGAAAGTGCCGGTAACTGTGGCCATGCTTAAAGGGCGTGCCAACTATATCTGTCATTACCATTTACAGCGTGCCAGCCAGGAAGGGCGCTTTCAGTCACGCGAAGATGCGCAATATATTCCCATTTTACAAAGTTTTGCCGAACATAGCCAGAGTGGCGACAAGGCCGAGCTGGTCGAAGTGCCGGAACAGGCTACTGTCTGGCAACAGGTGACCTCAACGCGTGATAACTGTGTTGGTCAGGATTGCCAGTTTTACAAGCAATGCTTTGTCATGGAGGCGCGTAAGCAGGCGCTGGCCGCAGATGTGGTGGTGGTCAATCACCATTTGTTTTTTGCCGATGTCATGCTGCGCGATGAGGGCGTGGCCGAGTTGTTGCCGAGTGCCAATACGGTGGTGTTTGACGAGGCCCACCAGCTGCCAGAAGTGGCCGGGCTATTTTTTGGTGAGGATATTTCCACCTCGCAATTGATGGACTTGGCGCGTGACAGCCAGATGGCCTATCTTACGCTGGCAAAAGATTGTGTCGCCCTGAGTGAAGCCGTGCCACCCCTGGAAAAAGCCTGCCGCGATTTTCGCCTGGCGTTTCAGTTTGAAGGCGCGCGCATGCCCGCGCAAAAAGCATTGGCGCTGAAAAACTTTACCGAATGTTATCAGCGTATGCTTGAAACCTTGGCAGACTTGACCAAAGTGCTGGAAACGCAGGCCGGACGCGATCCGCTGCTGGAAAAATGCTGGCAGCGCGGAGAAGCCTTGTTGGTATTGCTGGCCGCATGGCTCAAAGGCGACCATGCAAACCTAGTGCGCTGGGTGGAAGTATTTAGCCAAAGCGTGCAGTTGCATGCGACCCCGCTGAGTGTTGCCGATGGCTTTGGCAAACAGCTCAATGCCCAGCCCAGGGCCTGGATATTTACTTCCGCCACGCTGGCTGTCAAAAGTGATTTTAGTCACTACCAAGGGCAAATGGGCTTATTGTCGGCGCAAACCCGCTACTGGCAAAGCCCGTTTGATTACGATCAGCAAGCCCTGCTCTATGTGCCGGAAGGCATGCCGGAACCGAATAGCAGTGCCTATGCCGCAGCCGTCGCTGCCATCAGCCTGCCAGTGATTCAAGCCAGCCAAGGGCGCGCATTCGTCCTGTGCACTTCACTCAAAGCCATGCGTGAAGTGCACGCCTTGCTCAGGCAGGCCTTTGAAGAGCAAGGCGTGGCCTTTCCCTTGCTGATGCAGGGCGAAAGCAACCGCACCGAGCTGCTGGAACGTTTCCGCACCCACGGGAATGCCGTGCTGGTTGGCTCGCAAAGTTTTTGGGAAGGGGTTGACGTACGTGGTGAAGCACTTTCCTGTGTGATTATCGACAAACTGCCGTTTGCGCCACCTGATGATCCGGTGTTGTCTGCCCGCATCGACAAGATGAATGCCGAAGGTAAAAATGCTTTTATGGAATACCAACTGCCGTATGCTGTGATTACGCTGAAGCAGGGCGCTGGACGCTTGATTCGTGACGAAAGTGATTCCGGTGTGCTGGTGATTTGTGACCCGCGCCTGGTTGATAAGCATTACGGGCGAAGGATCTGGCAAAGCTTGCCGCCGTTTAAGCGTACGCGCAAACTAGACGAAGTTGAGGCCTTTTTTGCCCGTGAAGCAGCCACTATTGACACATGATTCAGATCGCGGAAACGGAGTACACACTGACCGCTATTCGCGCGCAAGGTGCAGGTGGGCAAAACGTGAACAAGGTTTCATCCGCGATACATTTACGCTTTGATATTGCTGCTTCATCACTGAGTGTCTGGCTAAAAAATCGGCTGCTTGAGAGTAAAGATCACCGGATTACCGCCGACGGTGTGTTGGTGATCAAGGCGCAGCAATACCGTACGCAGGAGGCCAACCGAAAAGATGCAGTCAATCGCTTGCATGCGGTGGTGAATGCCGCCAATCATGTGCATGCCACACGCTTTGCGACGCGGCCAACGCGCGCTTCGCAAAAGCGGCGGGTGGCAGGCAAGATACAGCGTGGGGTCATTAAGCAAAAGCGAGGCAGGGTGGTGGATGATATTTAGAGGCGCGGATACCATGGAAATGTATGTAGGCGGATATGGCGTTCCTTAACGACGTGCTGGTAAAAGGAAACGCCATTTAAGCTCGCACAAGATTACGAGCGATAATCTGCATTAATCTTCACGTAGTCGTAAGAAAAGTCGCAAGTCCAAACCATGGCATTGGCGCTGCCACGGTTGAGTACCACGCGCACCAGGATGTCACTTTCTTTCATCACTGCCGCGCCTTGCTCCTCCCTGTAACTTGCGGCACGGCCACCTTTCTCGGCCACTAGCACATCGCCCAGATACAATTGCATGGTATTGACGTCCAGATCGTCAATACCTGCGTAGCCAATGGCCGCCAGAATCCGACCGAGATTCGGGTCAGAAGCAAAGAATGCAGTTTTAATCAGTGGTGAATGCGCAATGGCATAAGCTACTTTGCGACACTCTTCCACATCTCTACCGGCTTCTACCTGAATCGTCATAAACTTGGTCGCGCCTTCGCCATCACGCACAATCGCTTGTGCCAGCTCAATCGCCACGTCGGTCAGTGCGTCGCGCAATACTGAGAAGTCAGCACTTTGTTCGGTGATTTGCGCATTGCCTGCCTGGCCAGTGGCCATCAATATCAGGCTGTCGTTAGTGCTGGTATCGCCATCGACAGTGATGCAGTTAAAGGATTTGTTGACGGCATATTGAATAATGGCATCCAAAGCGGACTGCGAAATGGCGGCATCGGTCGCGATATAGCCCAGCATGGTCGCCATATTCGGGTGAATCATGCCAGAACCCTTGCTGATGCCGGTAATGGTCACGGTTTTGCCATCGAGTGTGAGCTGACGCGAAGTGCCTTTGGCCACAATGTCGGTCGTCATGATGGCTTCGGCGGCATTGAGCCAGTTATCTGCCTGCAGATTGGCCACCGCTGGCGGAATACCTGCCAGCAACCTGTCCATAGGCAGCGTTTCAAGAATTACGCCGGTAGAAAACGGCAGCACTTGCTCAGGGCTGATATTCAATGCCTGTGCGACACCAATACAACTGGCGAGCGCGTCATCCATCCCTTGCTGGCCAGTCCCTGCATTGGCGCACCCCGTATTCACCAGTAACGCACGGATACCTTTGTTCGATTGCAAATGCGCTTTACATACCGTCACGGGGGCGGCACAGAAGCGGTTGAGGGTAAACACACCGGAAACGCTGCTGCCCTCGGGCACGGTGATCGCCAGCACATCTTTACGGTTGGGTTTACGGATGTGCGCTTGGGCATAGCCCAGATCTACGCCTTTAACAGGCAGCAAGGTATCTGCCGCTGGGGCAGTGAGTTTTACGGGCATTCTGGTTCTCTCATCGGTTTCATCATCAATCAGGCTTATATTTTACAAGAGAATTGTGAAAGAAAATTTCCTTTTAAGCGCACGCACAATTTGTGCTGTTTGCTTCTAATTGATTCATGCCGATGTGGTAATCTTTTAATTGTTAAAACTTGATAGGAAAGCGAGTCTTAACAATGACTACAACTTACTCTATGGAAGAAAAATGAAAAAAATAGTTTTGATGGTGTTGATGCTTGGCCTTGTTGGCTGCGCGACTGTGCAAAAACCTGTAGCGCTGGATGATCATTTTTGGGAAAACCGTAAGCCTGTGATTGGCTTGGCCAAGTCGGTAGTGCCCAAGCCTGATGCATTTATGACTGGCAATATGGGTTTACTTGATATCGCGATTAATCGTGGCAATGCAAAATCGCTGATCACGCATCTGGAAAAGATGGATTACACCAAGGTGCAGACAATTGATAAAGAATTTTCTGCGCAATTACAGGAAAGAGGATTTCAGGTTAAAAAAATTGATCAGGCCATCGATTTGCAAAAAATGCAAAAGTTTTCAGGTAAATCAGAGACTGTGCAATATGCAGAGTACGACTTCCGCAGCCTGAAATCGAACAATGTCGATTATTTATTGCTGCTGGCTGTCGAACGCGTTGGCACGGTTAGAAATTATTACGGATTCATGCCCACCGGCGCCCCGATGGCTGATTTTAAGTACAAAGGTTTTTTGGTTGATTTAAATACAAACGAACTCAAGTGGTACGTGGACGATGTCAGCAATATGCCGGTTGCTGAGCCATGGGATCAGGTGCCAGATTTTGCAAACGTCACAACAGCGGTCAATATCAATGTTGATCGCGGTATCGATAGCTTGGGAAATGCCTTTTTCGGTGGTCAGTTAAAGTAGTACGCGACGCCTCAACGTCGCTGGCTCAGTGGGCGATCTGCGACTTTGGAGCGGAGATCAACTGGGCAGCATCATAAGCAAACATCCGGCCGGCAATACGGTCGGGTGTTTCAGACAGTACAAGCAATGGATGTTTATCAATTTTACCGGTATTTGTATTTATCATTGCCATTTCCCTGACCGCTGTTTCGGGTCCTGTTTTCCATGCAGGATCTAAAAAATCATTGATGAACATTTCTACAGAGGCTTGCAGGCCATCCCTGATGGATTGTTTTAGCCGCTCTCCATTGTTTTGTGTCCAGTTGGTTTTTAATAAGCCCTTATCCTCGCTCATGATGGGATTGGACACATACTTGACCTCGGAGAGGTAGGCCGGCTTTACCTTGTCTTTGAGCCATAACCTGGGGCTGGTCTCAAAGCACAGGGATTGCAACTTGCTGTCAAAATAAAGGCGGTTCTCAAAGGTCAAAATATAGTTTTGCTTTATTCTGACCAAAAGACCCGCTTGATTAAGTGTATTTCTGGACAAGGCATTTTCGACTTCAAACTGGGTATGTGCAAAATGCTCTGCGAGTTTTTGCTGTAAGACTGCATTAAACTCCTCGCTGATATCCATCGTTTGCAGAATACTGCTCAAGTCAGCATTAAATTTTGCGGCAGCGTCGCTTTCCTTTGATTGATGGCTATTGATCAAGCTGACAGCAATCAAGGCGCCTATCAGTGAAGACACCGCATCCCCGCCTTGCACTTGCGGCGTCTGGATAAAAGTTGCATTGTGATGTGATAGCGGAAAAATGCTGAATTTGCTGGTATGCGTCATGATGTGCATAGCATCCGCTTTATCCTTAAAGCCTTCAATGTCCATGACAACCGAGTGCAAATAAGCGGCTTCTTCAGCACGGATATTAGTCGCAAGCAGCAGAAAAAAGACGATCAGTGATTTGGAGAATGATAGAGATGACATGATGTATACCGTTTAGGCGCGGCGCCAGGTCGTCCCTTGCGCCGTATCTTCAAGCACAATGCCGGCCTCGGCAAGGGTTTTGCGAATGCGATCAGCTTCTGCGTAGTCTTTGGCTTTTTTAGCGGCGATACGGGCGGCAATCATGCTTTCAACATCCACTTCGTTGTGCTCAGTCCCACCTTGCAGGAATTCCTCTGGACCGCGCTGCAGCAAGCCAAGAATAGCAGCCAGTTGTTTCAGCAATGCGGCGGTTGCCCCTGATTTGCCTTTATTCAGATCGTTGGCCAGTTCAAACAACACGGCGAGGGCTTCCGGCGTATTGAAGTCATCATCCATGGCAGCTTTGAATTTGGCCGCGTGTGGCAGTTGCCAGTCGATGGGGCTTTCGACAACATCTATCCCGCGCAGTGCGGTATACAAGCGGGTGAGCGCCTGCTTGGCGTCATCCAGGTGTTTGTCTGAATAGTTGAGCGGGCTGCGATAGTGCGCACGCAGAATAAAGAAGCGCACCACTTCGGCATCATATTTCTCCAGCACTTCGCGAATTGTGAAAAAGTTGCCGAGTGATTTGGACATCTTTTCATCATCCACGCGGACAAAACCGTTATGTACCCAGTAATTGGCCATGGTACAACCGTGTGTGGCTTCACTTTGTGCAATTTCGTTTTCATGATGCGGAAATTGCAGGTCCTGACCACCGCCATGAATATCAAAATGAGCGCCGAGATGCACTGCGCTCATGACGGAACATTCAATATGCCAGCCAGGGCGACCATTACCCCAGGGGGATTCCCAGTAAGGCTCGCCAAGTTTAACTGATTTCCACAAGACAAAGTCCAGCGGGTCTTGCTTGGCACCATCCACATCCACCCGTTCGCCCGCGCGTAAATCCTCCAGGCTTTTACCAGACAATTTGCCATAGTCGTTAAAGCTACGCACTTTGTAAAAAACATCCCCATTGTCAGCCTGATAGGCAAAGCCTTTTTCAATCAGTTTGCCTATCATGTCCAGCATGCCCTGTACGTGCTCGGTAGCCCGTGGCTCGAGATCCGGGCGGATGATGCCCAGCTTTGCCGAGTCTTCATCCATCGCGGTGATAAAGCGCTGAGTCAGGCTTTGAATGGTCTCGTTGTTTTCATTAGCACGCTTGATGATTTTGTCATCGATGTCGGTAATGTTGCGCACATAGGTGACTTCATAATCGCTGGCACGAAACCAGCGTGCCACCATATCAAACACCACCATGACGCGCGCATGCCCCAAGTGGCAAAAGTCGTAAACCGTCATGCCGCAGACGTACATACGAATTTTATGCGGGTCTATCGGTATGAAATCCTGCTTTTGGCGGCTGAGAGAATTGTATATTTTTAACATGCGGATGAGCGTCTAAAAGGGTTGAATACGTGATACACTTGAGGCGGTTTTAAGTGCTTGTGATGGTGTTAAGATAGTTGTAACTATGTAAGCGTTGCCATGTAATGTTTCGGTATAATCAGTCAGTGCCATCTGGTCTGGTTGTCAGTACTATTAAACTGGCACATCGCACCACATATCGTTGTCGAAAGCTTTTGACAGCGTTAATTGACCGGATATGATCCGTCTCTATTACAATCCAAGTATAACATATTGCTAAAATTCAACGATTGTTCAGGTAATTAACTCATGAATGCAACATTAATCAAGTATCTGCTGGCGATAGCTGTGGGTGTGGGCCAAGGTGCGGTTTTTAATAGCGGTTGGGCCGGGCAGGCCACCAATGTTGAACTGCGTGAAATTAACCAACTGTCAGAACAGGGTAATCAAGTTGCAGCCTTGGATCGAGTGAACAGTTATCTGGCGGCCAATCCTAAAAATGCCGAGGCCATGTTTATGCGTGGTGTGATTATGGTTGAGTTGGGCAAGCGCGATGAGGCTATCAAGGCGTTTACCGATTTAACCGACAAGTATCCTAATTTGCCGGAACCGTATAATAATCTGGCAGTCTTGTATGCTGATCAAGGTCAGTATGATAAAGCCAGAAAAGCGTTGGAATCCGCAATTAAAACACATCCAAGTTATGCCACTGCTCACGAAAATCTCGGGGATATTTACGCGCGTCTGGCTTCGGAAGCATATGACAAAGCACTGAAGCTTGATACGTCCAACACCCGCGCGCAAAGCAAGTTGTCTATGATTACCGATTTGTTTGGTGGGAAGCGCAGTGTTGCGCGTACCGCACCTGCTGCTGTGAACCCGCCAGCAGCAGTCACCCCTCCGGCAGCCACTGCGCCGGCTTCGAATTCACCGCCTGCTTCAACCACGGCGCCCGTAGTCGTACCACCACCCGTGGTGGCCGAGGCTAAGAAGCCGCAACAAGAGTTAAAATCTGTAGACAATAGCGAACAAGCTGTGCTGGATGCGGTGCATGCCTGGGCTGAAGCCTGGTCATCACAACATGTGGATCGTTATCTGGATAGTTATGCCAAAAGCTTTAAAACGCCGGGCGGTGAGTCTCGTCAGCAGTGGGAGTCGGTGCGTCGTGATCGTGTCAGCCGCCCTTCAAAAATTTCAGTCAAGCTGAACAACGTTGAAGTTAAAATGAATGGCGATAGTGCTGCGACGGTTTATTTCAGGCAAGTGTACAAAGCAACGGGCTTGGATGCTAACTCGAATAAAACGCTGAATATGGTAAAAGAAGGTTCGCGCTGGGTCATCAAGCAAGAGCGGGTTGGTCGTTTCTAAGCGGACTGATCGTTCAGTAACTAGATGGTCTGCGGGCGTTGATTTGGCAGGCTTGGTGCGGTGAATTGTGGCAAACGAATGTATAATGTCGGTATGAGGGGTTTGAGAAAATACTGCTGGGTTGCATTTGTAGCTTCTGCGTTGTTGCCGTGGAATGCGACTGCTGTCAATCAAGACGAGTTGACGGCACGTTTGTTTGTGCAAAATAAAAACACCAATATTGTTGAGCGCATGTTGGTACAAACTTTACAATCGATTAAAGAGGGTCGCCTGCAACAGGCACTTGACTATGTGGATCAGTTGCTCACTATCTCCCCCAACTTTGCATTGGCTCACCTGATTCACGGAGACTTGCTCTCTGCCAAAGCACGCATATTAAATGGCTTTGGCGATGCCAGTGTGGCGGATAATGGTCGAATTCAGGATTTTAAAGAAGAAGCAGAAATCCGGATTCGCAACTACTTTGACCGGAGTCGTGGATTAACTCAGCCTAATATGCTGGTGCAGTTGTCTGGCAAACAAAGTCACGTGTTGTTTGTCGATACGGCGAAATCCCGTCTGTACGTATATGAAAAAAATGCTGATGATAACCTGAAGTATATTGCTGACTACTATGTCACGATAGGTAAAAACGGTATTGGCAAAAAAGACCAGGGCGACAAACGCACCCCGATAGGTGTTTACTTTGCCTCCAAAAAGCTGAACCGCCCATTGCCGGATTTATACGGGGATGCAGCGTATCCGCTTAACTACCCGAATGAAATTGACAGCTTTGAGCGTAAAACCGGCTCAGGTATCTGGATCCACGGTACGCCGCATGATACGTATAGTCGGCCACCGAGAGCCAGTGATGGTTGTGTCGTATTGTCTAACCCCGATGTGAAGGCCTTGCAGGAGATTCTGCAAATTGGAAATACGCCGGTGGTCATCGGTGTTAATTTTCAGTGGGTCAATCCGCAGTCGCTTAAAACGCAACAATCGCTTAAGGCTGATCTTAAGTCAGAAATTGAACAATGGCGCAAAGATTGGGTCTCTCAGGATACTGATGCTTATTTGTCGCATTACGCCTCTGATTTCTTTTACTCGGATGGCAGCTTATCTAAATGGTCCAGCTATAAGCGTCAAATTCAGGCAGCAAAACCCAAGGTAGCAGTCAACTTGAACGATGTGAGCATGTTCACTTATCCGAATGCCAACCGACAAATGGTCGTTGTGGATTTTGAGCAAGAGTTTATCGGCCCTGCACTGCGTAACGTGATGAAAAAACGTCAGTACTGGGTGCAGGAAAGCGGGCAATGGAAAATTTTATACGAAGGGTCGGCATGAGTTATTTGCAGTCATGGCTAATATCGATGGTACTGCTGTGCAGTGTTTCTTTTGCGCAAGCCGCAACACAAGTGCAATTCGAGACCAGTCAGGGTAATTTCGTGGTGGAAGTGGAGGCCAGTAAAGCGCCTAAAACCGTTGAAAATTTTTTACAGTATGTGAAAGATGGCTTTTATACAAATACTGTATTTCATCGTGTTATTGGTCGTTTTATGATTCAAGGTGGCGGCTTTGACCGCGAACTGAATGAAAAGCCAACGCGTGCACCGATTGTGAATGAGTCGAGTAATGGTTTGCTCAATCAGGTGGGCACCATTGCCATGGCACGTACACAGGACCCTAACTCTGCCACCGCACAGTTTTTTATTAACGTGGCAGATAATCAGTTTTTAAATTACACCAGTCCAGAGCCAAGTCTTATTGGCTATTGTGTATTTGGAAAAGTGATCTCTGGCATGGATGTGGTTTTTAAAATCAGTAATTTACCGACAGGCAATCAGCGAGGTTTTTCTGATGTTCCTATCCGTGCAGTGATCATCAAACGCGCTGCAATTATCAGCGCCAAATAGTCCCACCCCTTTTTAAACGGAGAATATTTTGGTTAAATTGACCACCAACTTCGGTGATATCACCATTGAACTTAATGCGGAAAAAGCACCGGTTACTGTTGCTAACTTTTTAAGCTATGTGGAAAAAGGCTTTTACGATGGCATGATTTTTCACCGTGTGATTAAAGAGTTCATGATTCAAGGCGGTGGTTTTGACGTCAATATGAAGCAGAAAGCCACCGATGCGCCCATCAAGAATGAAGCAGACAATGGCCTGTCGAATGATAAATACACTCTGGCGATGGCCCGTACCATGGTGCCAGACTCTGCCTCAGCGCAATTCTTCATCAACGCAAAAGATAACAGTTTTTTGAACTTCTCATCTCCCACCACGCAAGGCTGGGGCTACTGTGTGTTTGGTAAAGTGATTGCAGGTATGGATGTCGTAGATAAAATCGAAGCTGTTGCAACGACCAGCCGCGGTGGCCATCAGGATGTGCCAGTTGAACCGGTGATTATTGAAAAAGCGGTTGTTGTTGCCTAAGACATGACCAGCTGGATCATTTCCGATCTGCACCTGAGTGCGCAAAGGCCTGCGGTAACGCAGGCTTTTTTGCATTGGTTACAAACAACCGTCGCTGAGGCCAAAGCGCTGTATATTCTCGGAGACTTTTTTGAGGTATGGGTTGGTGATGATGTGCTGGATGATCCAGAGCATGGGGCTGAGTTTTTGCCGGTGGTGCAGACTTTAAGTCAGTTGTCAGCGCGCGGCGTCAGGCTTTACGGCATGCATGGCAATCGGGATTTTTTAATCGGTCAGCGATTTGCACAAGCATGCGGTATGCAATTACTGGAGGATCCCGCCTTGCTCGAAGCTGGCGATAAACGTATTCTGTTGACGCATGGTGATGCGCTGTGCACGGACGATGTCGCTTATCAGGCTTTTCGTACACAAGTACGCAATCCACAATGGCAGCATACTTTTCTGAGTCAGCCACTAGGTGCCCGTATCGCATTTGCCGATCAGGCCAGAGACCAAAGCCGACAAAGCAAAGCCGTACAGAGCATGCAAATCATGGATGTGAATGCAGAAGCTGTTGCCGGCATCATCCGGCAGTATCGCTATCCAGACATTTTGCTGCATGGGCACACACACAGGCCAGCTATCCATGCACTTTATATTGATGGGCATGCTTGCCAGCGCTGGGTGCTGGGAGATTGGCATGACACAGCCACGGTGTGCAGTCTCGATAAAAGCGGATTGAAAGCGCGGATACTGGATCTAACCAGGCCTATCAAAAACAGCGCCATCTAGGCGCTGTTTTTGCATGTATGAAAGCCGGTAGCGGTTATTTTTTCGATTGCTGGCCAAACTCTTGCGGACGCACCTGTGCGGCAATTTTATCTAGCACGCCATTGATGTATTTGTGACCGTCAATGCCGCCATAGGTTTTGGCGAGCTCTACGCCTTCGTTAATGGCAACGCGATATGGAATGCTCATATCAAACATCAGTTCATAGCCTGAAATGCGCAAAACGGCATGCTCAATCGGGCTGAGCTCCTCTATTTTGCGATCAACAAACTGGCTGATCATGCCGTCGATTGCTTCCGTATTTTCCAATACCCCAGTCAGCAATTGTTTAAAATAGGCTTCGTCAGCTTTATGGTATTCTGGATCGTCGAGGCTATCCAATCGCAACTGCTTGACATCGCTTGCATTCATCCGGTTACAATAAAGTGCTTTTAATGCCAGTTCGCGTGATTTTCGGCGGTTTTTGCTGCCTTTTGCTTTTTGCGGTGCAGCTTGTTCAGTACTCATAGCGCATTCACCAGGTTAGCCATTTCGATTGCAACTTGTGCCGCTTCAGCCCCTTTGACTGCGATGCGCGCTTCTGCCTGCGCATCATTTTCTGTTGTGAGAATAGCATTAGCAACAGGAACGCCGGTATCACGCTGTACCTCGGAAATTCCGCGCGCAGATTCATTGGAAACCACTTCAAAATGATAGGTTTCACCGCGAATAATCGCGCCCAGTGCAATCAGCGCATCATATGACTCGCTCAATGCCATATGCTGCAAGATGAGGGGCGTTTCCAACGCGCCCGGTACACTTGCAAGCGTAATGTCGTCCGCCTTGACGCCGAGTTTGAGCAGTTCCTGCTCACAGGCTTTAAGCAAGCCTGCGCCAATGTTTTCGTTAAAGCGGGAAAGGACGATACCGATTTTCTTGCCAGTACCGTCCAGATTTTGTGTGATGGTTTTCAATTGCAGAACTTCCGTAGGCTAAAGACCACCATTTTAACCGAAACGGTGCTGTTCATGTCAGGCCGTTGCAGCAATCAGTGTAATCTCAGGCAAATAGAGACCATGCTTTCTGTACCGTCATCCATATGCCATAGCTAATCGGGATCAATACGGCCAACCATGCCAGTTTCACCATGACTCCTGGCGTTCTGGCGTCATTGAGAGCAAGCTGCCCACTTTCATTCTTCGATTTTATGCCTGCTTGCTGTTCTACTGCCAGCTCGCTGTCTGACATAAAGTATTTGTCAGCCACCGGCCTGACCAGCAGATTGGCAACAAAGCCCACGCCCAGCAATGCCGCGAGAGTCATAAAGATGGGGGCATAGATTTCAGCATAGGGAATCTGCGCCTCTAATCGCACATCATGCATGTAATTGACGATCACCGGACCAAGAATCCCTGCTGTTGACCATGCTGTTAATAGTCTGCCATGAATGGCACCCACAAACTGCGTGCCAAACAAATCGGCCAGATAGGCAGGAATGGTGGCAAAGCCGCCGCCATACATCGAAGCAATGACGCAGAACACCAGCAGGAATAAGGCCAGTTGGTGGTGGTTGGCTGCATAAGTACCACAGACATACAGCATGGCACCTAGCACGAAAAATATAAAATACGTGTTACGGCGCCCCAGCTTGTCTGAGGAAGTTGCCCAGCCGATGCGGCCAAAAATATTAAACAGCGAAATCAGGCCCACGAATCCTGCGCCTACCGCAGCGGCGGAAGCCGTCAATGCTTCATCCGCCTTGATGTCAGCGAAAGTCAGGGCTGGATTGCCGATCAAGCCCCCGCCGAAAGTTTCTTGCAGCATGGGGGCCGCCGCACCAATGATACCGATTGCTGCGGAAACATTCATACACAGAATAAGCCACAATAACCAGAATTGCGGTGTCTTATGTGCATTTTTCAAATGCACATGGCGGGTGGCAACCATGCGGTTATGTTGCTGGTCTGGCGGTGTCCAGCCCTCGGGTTTCCAGTTGGCTGCCGGTACGCGATAGCCAAGAGAGCCGAAGGTCATGAAAACAGCATAAATGAGTGCAAGTACCACAAAAGTTTGCCAGACACCAGGGTCGGTATGAGTGGCAAACAGGCTCATTAATTTGGTCGCCAAAGGCGAGCCTATCATGGCGCCACCGCCAAACCCCATAATGGCCAAACCGGTGGCCATGCCACGCCGGTCAGGAAACCATTTGATCAGGGTCGAAACCGGCGAGATGTAGCCCAGGCCTAAGCCAACGCCGCCTATGACGCCGCTGCCTAGCCACATCATCCATAACTGATGCTGATGGACGCCGAGTGCCGAAATGAGCAAGCCACCACACCAGCACAGCATGGCAACCAAGCCGGCCTTGCGCGGGCCAGCTCTTTCAAGCCATCCCCCCCATGCCGCCGCCGAACACCCCAGTAAAACAAAAAACAGTGTATACATCCAGCCGAGGTCAAATTGCGTCCAGTTGCAATCCGTGGCAAATAACGCATGCCCGGTGCCGACAATTTTTTCTGCAAAGGTCGTCGCGCCTGCCGCGCATGCTGCAACCGGTTTACCATCAGCGCCTGTGAGCGCAGCGCCCAGCGGCTTCCAGAACACGCTGAAGCCATAGGCCATGCCAATAGAAAGGTGTACTGCCAATGCAGCTGGTGGAACCAGCCATCGATTAAATTTTTTGCCTGCCGTGATATGTTCTTTGGACAGATTAAGCAACATCTAAACCCCCTTGATTCTTCCCTGTTACATATTGTTACACTTTGCAGTAAAAGGCAATAACAGCAAAATTAAATTTATGTGAGGTTGTCATTAAAATGTCATAATTCATTCATAAACTGGCGAGCATTCACAGAAATAAATTCTGTTGAAAAATTGCTTAAAGGGAGTGTCATGGCGGCAGCAAATATATTGGTAGTAGAAGACGAGCCGGCGATTCAGGAATTATTGGCCTTAAACATCAAACAGGCCGGGCATCATGCGATTCGCGCCACCAGTGTCGAGCATGCGCAGATGCTGTTGCGTGAAACGATGCCGGACTTGATTCTGCTGGACTGGATGTTGCCAGGCATGAGCGGCATCGAGTTTGCACGTCGCCTCAAATCTGACAGTCTGACCAAAGAGGTGCCGATTATCATGCTGACCGCCCGAGGCGATGAGTTTGACAAGGTGCGTGGCTTGGAAGTCGGCGCAGATGATTATGTCACCAAGCCATTTAGCCCGCGTGAGCTGAATGCGCGGATTAAAGCCGTGTTGCGTCGCCGTGCGCCGCAAATGACCGATGACCCGATTGAAATTGCCGGTTTGCATCTCGACCCTACCACGCACAGGGTGACCGGGCACAATGTGCACATTCCTTTGGGTCCTACCGAATTTAAACTGCTCCATTTTTTCATGACCAACCCGGAGCGCGTACACAGCCGCACGCAACTGCTGGACAAGGTCTGGGGGGATCGCGTGTTTGTAGAGGACCGTACGGTAGATGTCCATATCCGTCGTCTGCGCAATGCGCTGGTAGCTTCCAATCACCAGGACATGATTCAGACCGTGCGTGGATCGGGGTATCGTTTTTCGGTGCATACTGAAGTCGGTCAATAAACAACGCCCGCTTGTCTGGTCGTGCCAATAAATATGCCGGGTGGCACGGCCTCGCCTACTATCTAATGCATGGCAGTCATGATACGCTTGCGCCTGTCAAAATTCAGTGATTGTAATGCTTATGAAGCCTGGCCCAGCAACGTACTCTGTCTTACCAATCACATGGGTTAATCGCCTGATTTGGTTGGGTTTGTTTGTTTGGGTTGGATTGTCCTTCCGTCAGCATGGCATCAGCAACGATGAGTATGTCCAGCATACCTATGGACAAATGTTGCTCGACTGGTATCGCACCGGGTTCCGGGATGACGATGCCTTTCATTACCGCAATCTTTACCTATATGGTGGCTTGTTTGACATTGTGGCTGCGTGGCTCGAACCGCATACCAGCCTTTGGGTGTGGGATTTACGCCATCTGTTGTCTGCCGGATTTGGCTTGCTCGGTTTCTATGGTGTCTCCCGTTTTGCACATTTGCTGGGAGGCTTGCGCTTGGCCGTACTCTCCATGCTGCTGCTGTTTCTCACGGTCTCATGGTCTGGCACCATGTTCACCCATACCAAAGATGTTCCCTTTGCCACCTGCATGCTTTGGGCTTTGTATGCGACCGCACTGGTGGTGCGCGACATGGAAAATGTCAGTGGGAAGATCATTGTGTTACTGGGGCTTGCTGTCGGCGGCGCGCTCGGCTTGCGCGTGGGTGGCGCGTTTGCTGTTATTTACCTGATACTCCTGGTGATCTGGCGCGTCTGGCTTGACCACAAACATCAGCACACGCCTGTTTTTTCGCGCTTATGGCGCATGGTGCTGGTACTGCTGCCAGCCGCTGTACTGGCTTTTGTATTTATGGCGATCTGCTGGCCATGGAGTGTGATTGAGGCTGACAATCTGCTGGAAGCAGCCAGAGCATTCTCGCATTTCGATTTCAACATGCAAACCATCGTTAACGGCGTGGTCTACAACATCAGCGGAGTGCCTCGCAGTTATTTGTTCCAGTATCTGGCTGTCAAACTGCCCGAAGCCAGTCTACTCAGCTTGTTCGCGGCCACTGTAGTGTGCCTGTTTGGCCGTCAGCACTTAGACGTGGCCGATACGACGACACGCTTGACCATGCATACTTTGCTCACGGGTATTTTATTTCCATTGGTGTTTGTCATGGATGACAGACCTGCGCTCTACAACGGGGTGCGTCACTTTACTTTTCTGGCGCCTTTGCTGGCAATTTTATCAGCCTGGGCAATTGTAGCGGTCTGGCAGGCCATCGGGCGCGGCCAATGGCAAAGCGGCAACACCTGTCACTCACTCTGGGGTCAGGCAATCTGGGGCGGTGTCATGGTCGGATTAATGCTGGTGACCTTGTTTGATATTGTGCAGTTGCATCCATACCAATACGTTAGGCTGAATCGTCTGGTGGGTGAGCAGCAAGCGGCCCAATACAAATGGGAGGGCGATTACTGGTCGAGCGCCTTGCGCGAGGCCGCCGGGCAGCTGAATGCGAAAAAGCTGCCGCCTCAGTCACATCCTTACTGGGTGGCCGCTTGCGTGGATACCCCGCAAATTGAACCGTATCTGGATAAACGTTTCAGCGTGACCCGCCGCTGGGAAGAAGCAGACTTCTTCCTGTCGACGACGAATATGCATTGTCACGAGGTGATGCAGGGCCAATTAATCGGGGGTGCGAAACGTCAGGGTATGTGGTTATCCGTGCTTAAGGACAGACGCAAACTTGAGGGCAATGCCAGGATGGGCACGCCTGCCAAAAACTAGCGGCAATCCGCTACAATACTGACAGTTTATTTTCTTGTGGGACACCATGACAACTCTTGATACCACCCGTCAAACAGTACAGCCGCACATTACTGTCATGGTGCCTGCCTACAATGAGGCAAAAAACATTGCGAAGACGCTGGATAATATTGCCCGTGTTCTGCAGCAAATGTCTCCGCACTGGAATATTGTGGTGGTGGACGATGGCAGCCGCGATCAAACGGCACATGTCGTGCAGGCTCTCGTTGAAACCTACCGGGTGACACTGGTGCGTTTTTCCCGTAATTTTGGTAAAGAAAACGCCATCTGTGCTGGGTTGAACTATGCCAGTGGCGACATGGTCATTTGCATGGATGCCGATGGTCAGCATGCGTCTGAACTGATGTTGACCATGCTGGAAAAATGGCGCGAAGGCTATGAGATGGTGTACGCGGTGCGTCAGGACAGGGCACAGGAGTCCTCGTTTAAACTATGGGGTTCACGCGCGTTTTACCGCATGATGAGCGCGAGTACGCATGTGAGTATCCCGCGGGATGCCGGTGATTTTCGCCTGATGGACAGAAAAGTGGTGGATGCATTGTGTGCCTTACCTGAGCGTAACCGTTTCATGAAAGGCATTTATGCCTGGGTAGGATACAAATCGATTGGCATTCCCTATACCCCTCTACCCCGGTTGCATGGTGAAAGCGCCTACTCAAAACTCAAGCTGATCGCACTGGCGTGGACTGGCATCACCAGTTTTTCGGTATTGCCTTTGCGGCTGGCGAGTTTTACCGGAGTGATTCTGGCACTGCTGGCTTTTACTTACGGCACCATTGTTATCATCGATACGCTATTTTTTCATGAATCTATCCCCGGCTGGCCAACCGTTGTTGCGAGTATGATGTTTTTTGCTGGCGTGCAGCTGTTATTCATTGGTGTACTGGGTGAGTATCTGGCTCGCGTTTACGATGAAGTCAAAGGTCGCCCTCCCTATATTGTGTCCGATGTGGTTGCGCCACAATCAGTATTCACTGATAAAGATAAACCTGTGCGCCGCCGTAAAACGCCTGTGCAAAATATTGATCAATCATCACTCTTGTAATGAAAGCGTCAGTCCTTGCTTTTTTGAGTGTAGGCGCACTGGCGGCCGGAATGCATTATGTGGTGGCGATTATCAGCCATGCGCTCGGCCTCACTCCCGCCACAGCAAACTGGCTAGGCTTTGCCTGTGCTTTTCCCGTAAGCTATATTGGCCACCGCCACTGGACGTTTCGTGGGGCACGGTCCAGCCATCGGCAGGCTTTTCCTAAATTCTTAACCGTGGCCCTGCTGGGTTTTTTTGGTAATCAGGCCCTGCTCTGGTGTGGGCTGCACTGGACCGCCTGGCCTTTTTGGCTGGTATTGGCGCTGGTGATGGTGCTGGTCGCGGCCAGCACTTATGTACTGAGTCGTTTTTGGGCATTTGCTCATGGCTAAACTGATTGTTTGTGCAGATGACTACGCCCAATCCACGGCGATTGATGCTGCGATATGCGATTTAATTGTGAAAGGCCTGTTGACGGCCACTTCATGCATGACCCTCAGTCCGCACTGGGCAAGCAGCGCGAAGCAATTAACCACGGCTATCCGGCAGCAAGCCGATGTTGGATTGCATCTCGATTTCACCCAGTTTTCGCATGCCTTGCGCCTGCCACATGCGCAACTGGTGCTGCGCAGCCTGCTGCGCTTGCTCGATACGCAAGCGATTCTCCATAATATCCGGCAGCAACTGGATGCGTTTGAGTTAGCCATGGGCACCCCTCCGGATTATGTGGATGGGCACTTGCATGTACATCAGCTACCGCAGATTCGCGTGGCATTGCTGGCAGAACTGTCTCACCGCTATGCGCACTTGCCAGCGGCGCAGCGGCCATGGTTGCGTATTTCCAGCCCACCGGCTGGCAGCGGATTTAAAGCGCGCCTGATTCACTGCCTGGGCGCGCGCGCCCTGCAGCAGCAAGCCGCCGCATGCGGGTTTGCGTCATCGCCTGTACTGCTGGGCGTCTATGATTTTCATGGCGATGCTACCGATTACCAGGCACATTGGCAGCAATGGATAGCGCAGTGCCAAAGGTATGCAGATCACGCTATCCCAGGCTTGCCTCCTGTGTTGATGTGCCATCCGGCGCACCCTGCTGCGCCAGCAGATAGCGATGACCCGATCGCAGCTGCCCGTATTGTTGAATGGCAGCTCATGCAATCCGCCGCATTTCAGTCCTGGCTGGTGAACATTGATATTCAACCGGTGAAAGGCTCCATGCAACAAACTATATTGATGAAGGAACACATGTGAAGTCTTGGCTTGATTGCTTACAGGCAGCCCCTTCCTGGCAGCGGGCGGGACTGGCTGCCTTATTGGGTGCGCTCACCGTGTTGGGGTTTGCGCCATATTATCTGACGTGGTTGCCGTGGCTCAGTCTGGCCGTGTTATTCGTACTCTGGCATCAGGCCGCGCACCCCAAACAAGTATTTATGTTGGGATTTGCTTTTGGTCTGGGTTTGTACTGTGTCGGGATTTACTGGATTTATATCAGCCTGCATAATTTTGGTGGCATGCCCTGGTGGTTTGCCGGGTTTTGCACAGGATGCCTGTGCGCATTTATGGCGTTGTTTCCAGCGTTGGCTGGCTACCTGGCCAAACGTGTTGGCAGTCTGCTCTGGCTCGCCCCGGTGTTCTGGGCACTGTCAGACTGGGTGCGTAGCTGGATTTTTACCGGGTTTCCATGGCTCACCTTAGGTTACTCGCAAGCACCTGCCAGTCCGCTGGCAGCCTATTTTCCAGTGATCGGTGTGTATGGTGTCTCGGCGCTGACCGCCAGCGTCGCTGCCTTGCTGGCCACCGCCATGCTCTATCACCAACACAAAATCCATGCGCTGTTATCGATTTTTGGGTTGTTTCTGGCCGGTGGATTGCTGACATTGGTGGTATGGAGTCACCCGGTTGGACAGCCTGTCACTGTTGCCTTGTTGCAAGGCAATATCAGCCAAGCCATCAAGTGGTCTCCCGAGCATGCGCAACACACCTTGCAGCAATATATGCGGATGGTCAATCAGACACAGGCCAGACTGATCGTGTTGCCCGAAACGGCCCTGCCCATGCTGGCAGAACAGATCGACTCCGCCTATCTGGAAGCACTCAAGCGACACGCAACGCAACAGCAGGGCGATTTACTGGTGGGCGTGGTTGCCTCTGCGCAGGGTGAATACTTCAACAGCGCATTGAGTCTGGGCGTTTCGCCCATGCAAGCTTATTCAAAAAGTCATCTGGTGCCATTTGGTGAATATATCCCGCTCAAAAGCATGTTTGGCTGGATCTACCGCGATTGGTTGCATATGCCACTTAGCGACTTGTCTCGCGGCACCTCGAAACAACCCTTGCAAATCGCAGGCCAAAAAGTTGGCGTCAATATTTGCTACGAAGATGTGTTTGGTGAAGAAATCGCCCTGCAACTGCCGCAAGCAGAACTGCTGGTAAACCTCAGCAACGACGCTTGGTACGGCCAGTCCTTCGCCGCCGACCAGCACATGCAATTCAGCCAGGTACGGGCCATCGAGACCGGTCGCATGGTACTGCGCAGCACCAACACCGGCGCGACCGCCATCATTGATAAAAATGGACAAGTGCTCAGTCATGTACCGCATGATCAGACGGCGATACTGGAGGGGGAGGCGCAGAGTTATCAAGGTATGACACTCTATGTGCGGTGGGGAAACTGGGCATTTCTCTGTTTGAGCGGCCTGGGGTTATGGTGGGGATGGCTGCGGCGCAGATAGTCATTAGCTGTCTTGCTCCATACAAAAATGCATTGCCCGGATGTTTGTGTGGATTTTTGTAAAGCGCCGCTTTTGTAAAGTACGCCTTATGGAATGTATGGCTCACATGGTACATGTTGATATATTCCTTTTCGCCCAAGGGCGAAAAATACCGCTGATAGAAATCGCCACGCCTTGCTATCGTGCCGGCGCGGGTATGAATGCCCGCGACTAGGACAAAACCATCAAAAATCAGAAGAATACCTTTCGGGTGCCTTTAATAATTCAAATTGCTAAGCCAGCCTTGGCGCGATTAAAAAATTTGGACACCGCAGATAGTGGATATGTAAGAAAAAATTTTTTATGAGCAACACAATATCGCGACTGAGTATGGACTATTGGAGGTACCCTTTCTTCTATGTTTACTGCACTGCCATGTGGCTGTTATTTCTTGCCAAAAAAATGCTGGTACAAAATCGGCAATACAAACAAAGTCAAAAATGTGGCAGTGATCAGTCCGCCAATTACTACAATCGCCAATGGCCGTTGCACCTCGGCGCCGGGCCCTGTGGCAAATAACAGTGGAATCAAGCCAAAGCCCGTAATGCTGGCGGTCATCAATACCGGGCGCAGTCGGCGCTTGGCCCCTTCAAAGGCAATCTTGCCTGCATCCATGCCGCTCTCCGCCAGATGCTGGAAATGGCTCACCATCACCACGCCATTCAGCACGGCAATACCGAGCAGGGCGATAAAGCCGACCGAGGCAGGCACGGATAAATACTCCCCCGACAGCCAGAGTGCAAAGACGCCCCCTATCATGGCAAACGGAATGTTGACCAGAATTAAAAGCGCTTTGGGCAAGGAGCCAAATGTCATAAACAGCAGCAGGCTAATCAGCACAATCGCAATGGGGATGACCACACTCAGTCGCGCTGCTGCGCGCTGCTGGTTTTCAAACTGGCCACCCCATTTCAGCCAGTAGCCTTCAGGCAGCAGCACTTTTGGGGTGACTTTTTGTCTTGCTTCCTCGACAAAACTCACCAGATCGCGGTCTTTCACATTGGCAGTGATGACGACCATGCGATTGCCACGTTCGCGGTCTATCTTGACTGGGCCTTCCATGCGTACCAGGGTGGTCACGCTGGCCAGCGGCACAAATCCGCCTTGTGGCAGGGCGATTTGTAACTGGCTATAGTCGGCAGACGATTCACGGATAATCTGGCTACCGCGCAAGAGAATCGGGGTGCGGCGATTGCCTTCCTGCACGATGCCGAGCACTTTGCCTTCAAGCTGGCTTTGCAACAGGTTGTTGATCTCGCTGATGTTGAGCCCAAGGCGTCCGGCAGCCACTCTGTCTATCTTGATTTGCAGATATTGCACACCACTGTTTTGGGGCGTGTAAACGTCCTGGTTGCCGGGGATGGACTCCAGTATCCTGATGATTTCCTGGGCTTTTTGATTGAGTGTAGGCAGGTCAGGGCCAAACAGTTTGATCGCCAAATCGCCCCGCACGCCCAAAATCATTTCATTCACGCGCATTTCAATCGGTTGTGTAAAGTTGTAGTCGAGACCGGGAATGCTGCGCATGACGCCGCGCAGCTTTTCGATCAACGCCGGTTTGTCTGCGACCTGCCATTCTTCACGAGGTTTCAGCACCAGAAAATTGTCGGACTGGTTCAGGCCCATCGGATCCAGACCCAGTTCATCCGAGCCCGTGCGCGAGACGATTTGCTGAATTTCCGGTACTTGCCGGAGCAGGGCTTGCTGGATCTGACCGTCTGTTTCCACGCTCTGCTGTAAGGAGATGGATGGCAGTTTTTCGGTGCCAATGATTACATCCCCCTCGTCCATGCCGGGCATAAAAGTCTTGCCCATCTTCGGATAAACCAGCAGGGTGAGCAAAAGCAGTAGCCCTGCGGTGAAAAGTACGTGTCGCGGATACTGCATTGCCAGGGTCAGGCTGCGTGCATACCAGCGATTGAGATGTCGAATCAGCCATGGGTCCTGATAGGGTGCGTCTTCCGCTGGCGGAGCTTTAATCAGGAAGGAGGCAAGTACCGGGATAATGGTCAGTGAAAGCAGCAGGGAGCTGCCCAGCGCGAACATGATGCTGAGAGCCACTGGCGCAAACAATTTGCCTTCCAGGCCTTGCAGGGTCAGTAATGGCAAAAATACAGTAATGATGATGACAATGCCGGCGCTGACCGGGACACTGACTTCACGCATGGCTGCGAGTACCACGGTTAATTTGTCTGGTACGGATTTCTGCGGCATGTGGGCCAGGTGTTCGACAATGTTTTCTACCACCACCACTGCTGAATCAACCAGCATGCCAATGGCAATTGCCAGACCGCCAAGCGACATCAAATTGGCAGACATGCCAGTTTGATGCATGAGCCAGAAGGTGGCCAGCATGGCCATGGGCAGGGCGCACGCAACAGTCAATGCAGCGCGCAGGTTGCCCAGAAACAGCACCAGCAAAATCAGCACCAGCCCTACGGCTTCGAGCAGGGCCTTGTTCACGGTGTGCACGGCACGATCGACGAGGTTGCCTCGGCTGTAAAAGACATGCGTGGTGACGCCTTGGGGCAAGTGGGGTGCAATTTCGTTGAGCTTGGCACGTACACCTTCAACCACCTGGCGGGCATTGGCGCCACGCAGCCCGAGTACCAGTCCTTCCACCACTTCACCCTTGCCATCCCTTGACACTGCGCCATAGCGGGTGAGAGCGCCCAGTCGGACTTCGGCAATATCGCCAATTCTGACCGGACTTCCCTGCTGGCCTTTTACTATTGTATTGCGCACATCTTCCAGCGTTTTAAAAGCGCCTTCTGCGCGGACCAGCAGTGATGCCTCGCCATCCTTCAGGCGCCCAGCGCCGTCATTGCGGTTATTGTCGCGAATGGCGGCTTGCAGGTCGCCCAGCGCAATGCCGCGTGCTTGCAGTTTGGCGTTGTCCGGCACAATTTCGAAGCTGCGTACCAGACCGCCCAGTGCGTTGACATCTGCGACGCCTGCTACGGTGCGCAGTTGCGGGCGAATGACCCAGTCTAGCAGGCTGCGCTTTTCCTGCAAACTCAGGCGGTCAGATTCGATGGTAAACATGAACATTTCGCCAAGCGGGGTGGTCATCGGGGCCATGCCGCCGGAGATCTCTGCAGGCAAATTGGCCCAGACATTATTGAGTCGTTCAGCCACTTGCTGGCGCGCCCAGTAAATATCGGTGCCATCTTCAAAGTCCACCGTGATATCCGTCAGTGCATATTTGGCCACCGAACGCAGATTGGTCTGTTTGGGGATGCCCAGCATTTCAACTTCAACTGGCGCCGTGATGCGCGCCTCGACTTCTTCAGGCGTCATGCCCGGGGATTTGATAATGATTTTGACCTGCGTCGAGGAGACATCCGGAAAGGCGTCAATCGGGATCATCTGGTAAGCCTGCCAGCCGGCCAGCAATACGCCCAGCGCGAATGCGCATACCAGCAGGCGTTGTTTGAGTGAAATTTCTATCAGCCAATTTAACATGTCTTGTGTCCGCCTTATTCGCCGCCCATGCCTAGCCAATGCCCTTTGAGCGCGGCCACGCCATGCACGGCAATTGGTTCATCGCCACGCACATCTGCTTGGATGGTGAGCTGCTGGGCCTGCTCCAGAATGATCTTGACGGGTACCACGGCAATGCCTCTGGCTTGCCTGGTAAAGATCACTGCCTTTTCTCCCTGTCGTGCCACTGCATTCCTTGGCACTGCAAAGCTGGCATTTGTGCCTTGTGTTGTGTTTTCTACCAGTGCCACATCCACCAGTTGGCCCACAGACAGCTGTTCAGCCCCTTGCGTGATGCTGGCACGCACCTGGGTGGTCTGGCTATTTTTGTTTAACTGCCGCAGGATGGTATCGACTTTTGCCTGCAAGCCCTGCTTGGGGAGCGCGACGGCTGTGCCGGGTTTAAGTGCCAGAGCTTGATCTATCGGCACCTGTATCATCAGCCATAAGGGTTTGGGGTTGCTGATGGTGACAATCGGCATGGCCATATCGACACGTGCGCCCACTTGCTGGTGCTGTGCCATGACCTGACCAGCCATGGGTGCAATAATGGGTATGCCGTTGTGCATGCTGCGTTTCTGTGCAAGTTGCCGTACCTGGCTTTCGCTTAATCCTGCCAGCTTCAGTGTTTGCCTGTGCTCGTTTAGCAAGGCCTGGCTGGTCTCATAGGCACTTTGTGTCTCCTGCATGCGGCGCTGCGAAATAATGCCGTCACGGAACAGTTCTTCATCACGCTTCAGGGCTTGTGCATGCAGTCTGGCCTGGGTTTCACTTTGCAGATAGCCGCTTTGCAACGTGACGAGGTCCGGGCTGTTCAACTGGCCGATGATTTGTCCCTGCCTGACCGTATCGCCCACACTCACATTAAGTTGTGTAATCAGCCCGGCCTGTGCGACCGTCACTACCCGCATTTGCGCAGGGGGCAATACTACTTCGGCTGGGTAGCTGGCAGAGCGTCCACTGGTTTGCACCTGCAGAAGTCCCCATTGCACCTGCATCTGCTTGAGTTGCGCCGCCGTGAGAGGCAAGATGGTGAGTGGTAAAACGTTGGCGGCCTGGGTTGTGAATGACAGGCACACGGTAAAGAGTGCTAAAAGCATTTTTTTCATGGTAAGACTCCGACTGCCTGATTGTATTTGGCAATATTCCATTGCACTTGTAACTGCTGGCTGCTCAAGCTGCGCTCGGCTTCAAAGGCCAGCAGCTGCAACCGTAATAACTGGTTTAAATCCAGCTCACCCAGCCGGTAGGCTTTGCGGGCAAGGGCTGCATTTTCCTGGGCGATGGCATGCTGACGGTTGATCAGTGTGAGCTCCTGACGGCTGACATGCAGAGTGTGCTCGGCTTCATGCAGGGTGTTATCCAGCTGTCGCCGCAATGTTTCGAGCTGGCTGGTGGCGTCGCCGATATTTTGCTCTGCATTGGCCAGCAGCGGGGCGCGGTGGACTTCGCTTTGCAGCGGGATATTGATGGCGACCCCCATGCTGGCGTTGAACGCATAGTCAAAACCACCCTGTATGGTACGTGCGCTCAAAGTCAGTTGCGGGTTTTGTCGCTGCTCTATCATGGTCAGGCTGCGTTGTCCCTCTGCCAGTTTCAGGCGGGCCTGTGCGGCCAGCCAGAAGGGCGCCTCCAGGTAGTCCTGGCGGTTTGACAATGGCTCTTCAATACGGGCCGGCATTTCTTGCAGTCCGGTGAGTTGCTGATAGCGAAATTGTGCATGCATCAGCTCAGCCCTGGCCGTCACGCCCTGGCGTTCAACCAGCAGCATTTCCTGTTCTGCCTGCATGACTTCCAGCCGTGCGACTTCTCCTGCGCGATAGCGTTTTTTCACATCATCGCTAATGCCCTGAAAGGTTTCATATCTGCGCGTATACAGTTCAAGGTCATTGCGCCTGAGGGCAATCTCCCACACCGCATTGCGTAACAGGTCTGCGGCCAGTTGCTGTAACCCGGCCCTATCCTGCATCAGGCTGTCATCTGCCAGCGATGACACCTGGCTACGTGCATTTTTCTGACCGGGCAACCAGATTGGAATTTGCACCTGGGCTTGCCATTCACGCTCATCACGATTGCTGAGCAGGGCGTCATTTTGATGTGAAAACCCGACAGAAGGCGCTTGTGGCACCCAGCTGTTGGCCATGGTGCGGCGCGCCTGCACCATGTGCTGGTGCGCCGTCAGTAACGCCTGTTGGGGATGGAGCGCAACGACCTGCTGCAGTACTTCATGCAATTGCAGCCTGCTGTTGAGGGTGATTGTATCCTCATGGTCCTGTTCGTAAACGTCTGCGTCCTTCAAGCGTGTGTCGAACGTCCCTTGCGCATGCTGACTATTTTTAATGGCGATGCCATCAGCCAGTGCAGGAAAGCTCTGGCTCAAAGCCATGCCCAGCAAGGCGGCTAGCCAGGCGATACGCGGCCGGATGATGCGCGAAGAATAACGACAACCACGGGGTGTCTTCAAACAATAAAACATAGATTCTCCTGAGTGTCACACGCAACGGTTCACGCGGACGTGCGCCGTTGCAACCTTGTGAAATCAGGCGAATGGAGGTGCGCGAGGCGCGTGTGGTGAACTGCTGGTGAGGCTTCGCCGCCTTGCGGACGGCGGTTGTCCCGACGGGTGGAAAATCGATGTGGAGAAAACCAGCGCAATCAGTGCTGGCAAGATGGCAAACAGCAACAGTTGACTGTCGATCTCTGACCATATCTGCAACCAGTCTTTTTCACTGATGGCTTGCGACAGGCCGATGATCTGGCCATGCGATTTGCTGGCATGCACATGCCAGTGAAACGGGTGTTTGCGCTCTACGGAGGCTTCCTGCAATGCGGGGACCTCCATCATATGCATGTGCGGACCGTCATCGGCAGGATTCTCGCCCGCAGCATGCGCATGCATCAATGGCGCTACGGTTTGCAGTAAAGCAAACCATAACGTCAGCAGCGCTATCCATGGACGATAAAATTTCATGCTGCTAATCTACCAAACTTGTGCAGACATCACAATCGCAAAACAAGGGGTAAAAACCTGCTTAAGTCATTTGACGCGGTGGTTTTAGCATTTCGTAACCCTGTGCGAATCAGGTAAAATGGCTTCTTTTGCTTATCATCGGATCCGGCAACATGGTGCTGACCTTTCAACAAATTATTTTAAAACTGCAAGAGTACTGGGATAAACAAGGCTGCACCTTGTTGCAACCGTATGACATGGAAGTCGGTGCCGGCACCAGCCATACCGCAACTTTTCTGCGTGCCTTGGGCCCGGAGCCATGGAAAGCGGCCTATGTACAGCCAAGTCGCCGCCCCAAAGATGGCCGTTATGGCGAGAACCCCAACCGTTTGCAGCATTACTATCAGTTCCAGGTAGTGCTCAAACCAGCCCCTGCCAATATTCTTGAGCTCTATCTGGGGTCGCTCGAAGCGCTGGGCTTTGACCTAAAGGAAAATGACATCCGTTTTGTGGAGGATGACTGGGAAAACCCCACACTGGGCGCCTGGGGGTTGGGCTGGGAAGTCTGGCTCAACGGCATGGAAGTCACGCAGTTTACCTATTTCCAGCAAGTCGGCGGTATCAACTGTAAACCGATTACCGGCGAAATTACCTATGGCCTGGAACGTCTGGCCATGTATCTGCAAGGCGTGGAAAACGTCTATGACCTCGAATATTCGCCCGGTGTGAAGTATGGCGACGTATTCCACCAGAACGAGGTGGAGCAATCGACTTATAACTTCGAGCATTCTGATGTCGACTTTCTGTTCACGGCCTTTAATGCGCATGAAAAACAGGCTAAACATCTGATGGAAAATCAGCTGGCATTGCCAGGCTATGAGCAAGTGCTCAAGGCTGCGCACACCTTTAACCTGCTGGATGCACGTGGTGCGATCTCGGTTACCGAGCGTGCGGCCTATATTGGCCGCATCCGTAATCTTGCCCGCAGTGTTGCTGCCAGCTACCTTGACAGCCGCGCGCGTCTGGGCTTCCCGATGGCGCCCAAAGCCTGGGCCGAAGAAGTCCTGACCAAGCTTGAGAGTGAAAAAGCCGAACAAAACAAGAAAGCCGCCGCATGACATCCCGTAATCTGTTAGTTGAATTGTTTGTAGAAGAACTGCCACCTAAAGCCTTGAATAAGTTGGGTGAGGCGTTCAGTACTGTGCTGTCCGAGTCATTGAAGTCACAAGGGTTGCTGGACGCCGCTTCTGTAGTGACCAGCTTTGCCTCACCACGCCGCCTGGCTGCGCATGTGACGGCAGTGGCCGACAAGGCCGCTGACAAGCAGGTGGCGCAGAAGTTGATGCCTGCCAGTGTGGGCCTGGATGCTAATGGTCAAGCCACGCCTGCTTTGCTCAAAAAACTGCAAGCCCTGGGCGCCGAGGCCTCTGCAGTTTCGGGCCTGCGCAAAGAGCATGATGGCAAAGCCGATATTTTGTTTTTTGACGCAATTCAGGCAGGTGCAACACTTGCTGAAGGCTTGAAGAAAGCTCTGGATGAAGCGCTGACCAAACTGCCCATTCCCAAAGTGATGACTTACCAGATCAATGATGGCTGGGAAAGTGTCAATTTTGTGCGTCCGGCGCATGGCCTGGTAGCGCTGCATGGCAGCGTCGTGGTGCCAGTATCTGTGCTGGGCTTGAATGCAGGCAACACCACCCATGGACATCGTTTTGAAGCCAGCCAGCCAGTCATTACCTTGAAAGATGCAGACAGTTACGCAGCACAACTGCGTGACGAAGGCGCCGTGATTGCCAGTTTTGCCGAGCGCAAGGCCGAAATTGCGCGCCAGATCAAGGTTGCGGCTGACAAACAAGGATTAACCCCGATTGAGGATGAAGCCTTGCTCGACGAAGTGACCGCGCTGGTCGAGCGTCCGAATGTATTACTGGGTCAGTTCGAGCAAGAATTTCTGACGGTACCGCAAGAGTGCCTGATTTTGACCATGAAGGCCAACCAGAAATACTTCCCGCTGCTCGATGCAAGCGGGAAGCTGACCAACAAGTTTCTGATCGTCTCCAACATCAATCCCGCGGATCCAGGTAAGGTCATTGGCGGTAACGAACGTGTGGTGCGTCCGCGTCTGGCCGATGCCAAGTTTTTCTTTGATCAGGACCGCAAGAAAACGCTGGAAAGCCGTCTGGCGGGTCTGGGTAAAGTGGTCTATCACAACAAGCTGGGTTCACAGAGTGAGCGCAACGAGCGTGTAGTGGCCATTGCAACCCTGATCGCCCAGCAGTTGGGCGAGGCCGGGTTTGTCGCCAAGGTGGCGCAAGCAGCGCGTCTGTCCAAAGCCGACTTGATTACAGACATGGTAGGTGAGTTCCCCGAGTTGCAAGGCATTATGGGCCGCTACTATGCCCAGCATGAGGGGTTGGCTGATGATGTGGCGTACGCGATTGAAGATCATTATCGCCCCAGGTTTGCCGGAGATGCCTTGCCACGCAGCCAGGTTGGTGTGGTGGTGGCGCTGGCGGACAAACTGGAAACTCTGGTGGGCCTGTTTAGTATTGGTGAAAAGCCAACAGGTGATAAAGATCCGTTTGCCTTGCGCCGTCAGGCCCTGGGTATCTTGCGGATGCTGATAGAAACCGATTTGCCTTTGGCTTTTGATACGTTGGTGGCGCAAACATTGTCAGTGTTTCATGGTAATCCTGAAGTGGCGGAGGCGATTCAGGCTTTCTGCTTTGACCGGTTGGCCGTGAATTTACGTGACCAGGGGGCGAGTGCGCAGGAAGTCGATGCCGTATTGGCACTCACGCCCAGCTTGCTCAGTGAAATTTCACGCCGTCTGGCTGCCGTGCAGGCCTTTGCCAATCTGCCGGAAGCCCCGGCATTGGCCGCGGCGAACAAACGGGTGAGCAATATTCTGAAAAAGGTAGACGGCGAAGTGCGTGCCGAGGTCAATGCCAGCCTGTTGCAGGAGTCGGCCGAAAAAGCACTCCATCAGGCCTTGGCCGAAGTCACCCCAAAAGCGGACCAGCTATTTGATGCGGGTGACTATGCAGGGTCATTGCAAGCACTGGCGGTGCTTAAGGCACCGGTAGACACTTTCTTTGATGCAGTGATGGTCAATGCAGATGACCCGGCACTCAAGGCCAACCGTCTGGGCTTGCTGGCAACCTTGCATCAGGCAATGAATCGCGTGGCCGATTTGTCCAAATTAGCGAGTTAAATCAGCATGCTTCCTAATTTCGCCATTCCTGCGAAAGCGGGAATCCATTTTAGGTTTTATACATTCAAATTGGATTCCCGCTTTCGCGGGAATGACGGAGTGAACAAATGAAGCTCGTACACCTATGAAATTAGTTATCCTTGACCGCGATGGTGTGATTAACCAAGACAGCGTCACTTTTATCAAAAATCCCAACGAGTGGATTCCGATCCCCGGCAGTCTGGAAGCGATTGCCTTGCTAAACCAGCATGGGTATCGCGTGGCCGTGGCCACCAACCAGTCCGGCATTGCGCGAGGGTATTTTGATATGGCGACGCTGAATGCGATTCACGACAAAATGCACAAAGCGCTTTCTCAGGTGGGCGGACGCATTGATGCGTTGTTCTATTGCCCGCATGCGGCAGAAGACGATTGCGATTGTCGCAAGCCAAAAACCGGCATGATTGAAGAAATCGGTCGCCGTTTTAATGTCGAACTTGCGCGTGTTGCGGGGGTAGGTGATGCTTTGCGCGATTTGCAGGCCTTTGCCGATGCCGGTTGTCAGCCAGTGCTGGTGCGTACTGGCAAGGGTGAAGAAACACTGGCGCAAGGTAACTTGCCAGCAAATACACAAATCATGTCAGACCTTGCAGCAGCGGTGCAATATATCGTCAAGGGTGAAAAGTAATGCAAATGGCAATATTGACTGTGCGTGCCATATTGTTTTATATCGGCATGTTTGCGCTGTCTGTTCCGTTCTCCTTGTTGGCCATTCTTTTAATCCCGCTACCAGCAGTCACCCGCTCGCGCATGGTTAGTGGCTGGGCATTTGGCGTGATCTGGTGGCTGAAAGTCACCTGTAACCTGCGCTATACGGTCCGCGGCCGTGAACATCTGCCTGCAGGCTCGTATGTTATTCTTTCCAAACACCAGTCAGCCTGGGAGACCATTTGCTTGCAATGCATTTTTCCGCCGCAAATATGGGTGATGAAAAAGGAACTGATGATGATTCCTTTTTTAGGCTGGGCATTTTGGGCACTGGATGCCATCCCGATTGACCGTAGCTCTGGCCGCGAGGCACTGAAAAAATTGGTGATCAATGGCAAAGAACGGCTCAAGCGCGGCTTGTGCGTAGTGATTTTTCCTGAAGGCACCCGGACAGCACCAGATACGCGTGCCAAATATCATATCGGCGGTGCGTGGCTGGCCTCGCACACCCAGTCTGTTGTAGTGCCCGTGGCCCATAATGCGGGGCGTTACTGGCGTAAAAACTCTATTCTCAAATACCCTGGAGTGATTCAGGTGGTGATTGGCAAGCCGATTGAAACGTCAGGGCTTAAGGCAGATGCCGTGAACAAGCTGGTTGAAGACTGGATTGAAGCGGAGATGTTGCAGCTGTGATGGCACAGCAGTTACAACTGCCGGATGGGCAAACTATTGCCTATCTGCTCGATCTGCGCGTGCGCAAAACCATCGGCCTTAAAATCACCGCACAAGGGCTGGTTGTACACGCCCCCAAACGTATCTCGTCCAAGCAGTTGCAACAGGTGTTGCTGCAGAAAGCTGGCTGGATACAACAAAAACTGGCACTGCGCGCAGCAAACCAGGTCGCCCCCATGCAGTGGGTAGATGGCGAACCATTGCTATTTATGGGGCAGGATATCACCTTGTCACTGATCAGGCATCCGACCAGCAAAGCCGTGGCGCTGGAGGGAAGTCAACTGGTCGTGCGCAGTCCCCATATTGGCAATCAGGCATGGGTGGCGCGCAAAGTGCTGCACTGGTATACGCAGCAAGCCTTGCCGGATTTTAGCCGCCGCGTACAATTGGTGGCCGCACAGATGGGGGAAAAGGTGACTTCTGTCGCCTTGTCCAATGCCAGGTCACGCTGGGGGAGCTGCAACAGCCGCAAACAAATCCGTCTCAACTGGCGCCTGATTCAGGCGCCGCCGCATATCATTCAATATGTGGTCTGTCATGAAATGGCCCATCTCAGGGAAATGAACCACTCAGGCAGATTTTATGCGGTACTGGAAAGTCTGTTTGCCAAACACTTGTCTGCAGAGA
This sequence comes from Methylophilus aquaticus, assembly GCF_030769565.1. Classification (GTDB taxonomy): domain Bacteria; phylum Pseudomonadota; class Gammaproteobacteria; order Burkholderiales; family Methylophilaceae; genus Methylophilus; species Methylophilus aquaticus. Next base: position 184,502 of record NZ_JAVCAP010000002.1, read on the forward strand.
AAGAAATGAAAGCGCTCTCGTCAATTTTGCATCGCATGGCTTAAACGGTTAGGGCCATGGACTGATGATAACGGCTAAAAAATGAGGCTGCGTAGCTATACATCAGACAAATGGTTTGTGTCACGCCCTGAATTAGGCACTCTTTTTATTTGATGCATGCATTTAATCGTTCACACTGTTTTCTGCCAACCTAAACGAGATTTAACCAAGTCAGGCAGGTAAGTTGCAATAATAAGCAGCCCTGCTAATGTCAGAAATAGCCATTTCACTGAATAGGCGGTCACAAATTTGGCTGCCGGAGTTTGTGATTGCACAAAGTCATAAAATGCCGGTTGGTCCACACCTTCGATATATTGTCCCTTGATATCCGATGCCAGCGCTTTCAAATGGTCCACATCCTGGCTGGATAAATAACGGTCAAATTCTGCGTAGGCCACCGGCGGGTCCGGATCGTCTTTACTGGCATCGTTGTAATTCACGCCGCCACCGGCACTTTCAGCAGCTGCGTCGGTGCCCCAATAGCCAATAAACTTGTTGTTGGCATTAAAGCGTTTGATAGGCGCAGGCTCGGAGCCGCCCACGCCGACAAAAATCACGTTTTTGCCGATGCGCACATCACTGATATCCAGCTTGTTAATGCCGTTAGCTTTTGGTGCTTCATCACCATCGGTAAAAAACAACATCTGCGCCGGAATATTCAGGTAATCAAACGTCGCTTCCGCAGCTTTCACGCCAAAGGTCATACGGCTATTGCCGCTCCAGGCCATACGCCATTCCAGGTGATTGATGCTATCAGTAATGATGTCAAAGTTAGCGCACACTTCCAGTGGCATAAAGAGTAGCGCCACATTCTCCGCCGCAAATACACCCACGCTGACATAGGTGCCGCAAGGCGAGGTTTTCACCACTTGCTTCATCAAATGCTGGGTATAAGCCAGGCGCGTCGCCGGTTTATTGTCTATCTTGGTATCTTCCGCATTCATGCTCTGCGAAATATCAGCCAGCAACAAATAGTTATGTACTTCCTGCTTGAGCTGGATTTCCGGCTTGACCAAAGCCAGCACCAGAAAAATCATGGCACACACCAGAAAAGCAGTTTCGTAGTTTTCTTTTAGCAGACGAAAAAAGTGTTTCATGGCAACCCCTGTGGCAGGTTACTGATTTCTAGGCCGGACGGATCCTGTGGCACGGTTTTAATATGTTTGGGAATCACGCCGTGCAGCAGGCTGAGGTTAAACTTGGCTGCCTGGTTAGCCGGGTCCAGCCTCAGGGCCTGCTCATAAGAAGCACGTGCCTGTAAATAATCAAACTTGGCCTGTTCCTGGATGGCGCCATCAGCCTCCACCAGACGTTGCAAGCCGGAGCGGAACAAGTGGTTGCCGATATTAAAATGAATCTGCGATTTCAACGCCTGGCTTGGCGCGAACATAGGCTCATCCTGCTTTTTGGGCGCTTCCAGCAACTGGCCAAAGTTCTGGCTGGCATGCTTGAAATTGCCGGTTTTACCCTGCTGGTAGGCGTCGGAAAACTTCTGGTGAAACGGGAACGGGTCACCCTCCAGCACCTCACCACGCTGCAATAAGCTATTGGCCTTTGCAATGTGATTTACCTGGAAACCTTCGTAGACACTGCCAACCAGCCCCACGAACAGCAGCAGTCCCAACACCTGGTTTTTGCGCGTTAAATGGTTTTTCATTCATACACCTTCAAATTTTTAATACCGAGAATTAACAACACTAACACCAGCGCAGTGATCACGAATATTTTTGAATAATCAAACCCGGCGATGGTTTCGGTATATTTAATGACCTTTTTTTCGCGTGAATCGATGTCATTAATCGCCGATTGCAAGGTTTCCGGATTGTCTGCTTCGTAAGCCTTATATTTCAGCCCTAAGGACTGGAAGTATTTATGCAGCACTATCGAGTTGGGCGTGCGGCCTTCGCCGTATTCGTCCTTGGAAAAAATACTGGCTTCGCCCGGTTCACGTAACATGATCCAGTAGATACTTAGCTTGCGGCTCTTCAGGCGCTCACTTAGTAAAAATTTCACGCGTGGACTCAGCTTGCCCGCGCCATCCGACAATAGAATCACGGCGCGTGAGCCGGAGCTCTGGATGTTATCGAACAGGCCGACCGCTTCAGTTAACCCGGCACCGATATTGGTCTGGTTTAACGACGGGCTGGTGGCCGCCACAATCGCCGCATGAATCGCATCGCGGTTGGTGGTAATTTTGATGCCATACAAGGCCGAATTGGTAAAACCGACCACCCCCATCATGTCATTCGGACGTGAATCAATAAACTGGGTAATAATCCGGCGCGCGGTGGCGGATTTGATCTCCGCCACATGGCCGGATGAATCCCCGGCAAACGGGTGGTCCATACTGACACTGCGATCTATCACCATCACCGTCTGCGCACCTTTGCCTACACGTGGTACCAGCTCATCAGAACCGCGCGGAGATGCCAGCGCAATGATGATGCTCAGCAACAGCAAAGACATAATGACTTTGACTGCCAGGTTCAGCCGGTCAGAAAACAGGTCTTCGGGCACGATGTCCAGCCAGCTGTAATGCTGGCCTTGATGGCCTTTTAACCAGAAAGGCAGTAACGCAATCGGCAATAGCGCAAATGCCCACGGATATAAAATAATCATGCCACGCCCCGCTCGCAATCACGCAGTTGCTTGCTGAGTTGTAGCAGTTGCGCAATCACCTGGCGGCTGTCACGGGTTTTAACGTCATACAGCGATTGGTTAGACGCTTCAAAGAATTGTGTGATCTCGCTTTGCATGCCTTTAAAGCTCGGACGCAAACTGACAAACGCTTCCACATCATGCGCAAAAATATTCGCACCATAATGCTGGTTAAATGCCTGGTGCAAGTAGACCAAAGCCTGCTTTTCTTCTACCGCTGTTTTCGGTTTGGATGACTTTGCCAACCGCTTGAGTTGCCGATGGGCACGGGCAAACGCGCCGCCCATAAAAGGTAGCCAGTGACCATCCGCATTGATGTAAAGCAGCGCGGCGAGGCTAGCAATCAACAGGGTCAAAAATAGCCCCAATCGTTGCTGATCTGCGCGGCTGTCAATCAGCGGCGTTTTAAATTCTGGCAGCAAATTCTTCTTGGCCGTGGCGGTGCCGCCAGTCACCAGCGGTGAAAACCAGAATCCCCAGGCGGGCACCTCTATAGTCGCTGCAGTCGTGCTGGTGAATGTGAGTTTTTCAACGGGCAAATGCATCACACTCGGGTAAGTGCTGACAGCAAAGACCTGGTAGCTGAGTTGCAAGGTGTATTGAGTGTGGCCGGATTGTGACTTGGTTTGTAACGCCACGTCGACCAACTCAATGCCGTCATGCTTGCTGCCTTTTTTAGGCAAGGCATTGTCGGCCAGTGTATACGCTGTTGGCGCATCGACCACCACCGTCCTGCTCAGCACATCGCCTATATGCACACCATTGCTAGATGGCGGATTAGTCACGATTAACTTTGGAGCCATAGCTTGCGCAGATGATACTGTATGCTCTGCCATCACGACATTGGCCGTGGATAATATGCTCGCAACTAGCAGCAGGCCTTGCATCGCCTTGCGGTTCGTCATGTTATAAATCTGTTTTGGCATGGTTGTCTATTTCGCTTATTTAACTGGTTATCACACTTGTTTGGTCACATGGCTTGTTCAAAATAATGCGTCATCAGCTCGGGCCTGTAGTCGTCTTGCATAAACAGTGCCGGGCTATCAAACCTCAAAAACAAGGCCTCCAGCGCAAGCCTACGCGCATTAAACGCATCCAGGAACTTGGCTTTCACTTCACTGCGGAAAAACAGCGTGCGGTTCAAGCCGGTTTCGAGGTCTATCATGGTGCCAAAGCCAAACTTGGGCAGCTTTTTGTATTCTTCATCGTCCCACAGCACGATGGGGATTACTTTATGTGTAGACATCGCCAGCAAGGTCTTTTCAATCATGCTAAGTGGCATATGGAAGTCTGAAATCCAGAACACCAGCGCGCGTGTTTGGCCGAGAAAGTTAGGCACATCCGTCACACCTTCCACCCCTATCCGCAGTTGCTGGTAATCGTGTAACAAGGCAATGGCAGCTTTACTCTGGTGCAAGTTGCGGCTTAACGGCAAGGTGAAATCTTCGATCACCTGCTGGTTGTAACCAATAAACCCGAACAAATCACCCGCGTTGTACGCCGAATGCGCCACCGCAGTGGCGATTTCTACCGCGGTATCCAGTTTGCGTTTACGTCCCCGAAATTGCATGGAGCTGGACAAATCACACACGGCATAAATGGGTGTGGTGCTGTCCTGGTTAAATTGCCGCACCTGCACCTGCTCAAACGGGTCACGTATGGTCTGCCGTATATCCATGCGCCTGGCATCCGGGTAATCCACCAGGTTCACAATGCCACGGTAATCAGAGCCTAAGCCACGCTGTGTACCAGAGTGATCCCCCAGTTGGATGCTGTCGGACTTCCAGCCAATCACATACTCAAATGGCCGTGCATAATTCGCCTCATCCTGTTGCTCAGAGGCTTTGTCGGCTTTTTTAATGAATGAACGTATCATTTGCAGGGTTAAGCCGCTTTGCTGAACGTCAGGCTGGGCACGGCAATCGTGCGGATGATATTGGTCGTCAACTCGCGTGCCAGCGCCGTCCTGCGGTTTTCATACGCCGCGTTAAACACCAGACGGTGCGAAATCACTTCGTGGAACACGGCGTGGATATCTTCCGGATACAAACTATCGCGCCCATTCAGCCAGGCATTCACACGCGCCGCTTTCATCAGCATGCCCATGCCGCGCGGGCTGGCACCGGTCTGGATCACACGGCCAACATCGACACTGTCCATAGTCACGCCGAATTTTTCCGGATGCTGCGTCGCATCCCATAAATCCATGGTGTATTCCTCGAGCACATCACTGGATTTAATATGGTCTTGCAACTGGTCAGAAAAAGCATTCAACTGGTCGAATTGCAAAATACCGCTCTCGACCTGTTGCGTCAGTTTTTCGGCATGCTGGAATTTGGTATTGAATACCAGCGATTTTTTCAACTCGCGGTCTGACGGAATTTCAATCGGGATTTCCATCATGAAGCGGTCACGTGCGGCAGAAGGGATTTCAAAGGTCTCGTTCTTTTCCACCTGGTTGCGGTCGGCAAACACAATCATGTGTGGCATGCGGTATTCTTTCTTGAACGCACTCAGATGACGCTCCGCCATCACGCGCAACATCAGGGCATGCACCTGCGGCCTGGCGCGGTTGATCTCGTTGAAAAAGAAGACAGAGAGTTGTTCACCGGCGCGCAACAACGGGCCTTCATCGATTTGCGGACGTCCATCAGGCCCCAAAAAGGTATGGTAAATCAGGTCATTCGGCATCAAATCCACGGTGCCTTCAATCCGCTCGTAAGCGCCACCGATCCCGCGCGCAATCGATTGCAGCAAAGTGGTTTTACCCACACCCACGCCGCCATCCAGCAATACATGGCCGCGGGCAAAAATCGCAATGTTCATCAAACGAATGGCTTTGCTTTGGCCCACAATCACCTGATTCACCTGGTTTTCCAGGTTTAGTGCATGGCTGCGCCAATCTGCCAACTGAATATCTGAGGGATGCGACATGAATCTTTCCTTTAATAGAGTGTTTCAAAAATGTAACAGAAGGTAACTAGTCCACAATCCTCCAGTTTTGAGAACTTTGCTGGTCCAGTTAGATATGAGATATAGTGCAAGTTACATAGTCCAGATTTGCAGTAAAAGGAAGGGAGTTTTTCCCGATGTGCGGAATGGACAGTTAGCGACAGGGAGATGAAAATGCTGCGTTCATGGAGCCTTAAATTAACGATTACCGAGACCTCGGGGTTGCCGGTCTATCTGCAAATTGCCCAGCAAATCATGGAAGAGATTCAAAGAGGCAGGCTGGCACCTTCCACCGCTATGCCCGGTACGCGTGAGCTCGCCGAAAAACTTAAAGTGAACCGCAAAACGGTGATCCTGGCCTACGATGAATTGATCGCGCAAGGCTGGCTAGTGACCGAACAAAGAAGAGGCTCGTTTGTCTCGGCCAACCTGCCCAACTTTAATGTGCTGCCGCAAACCTCCAAAACCAGCAAACAACCCGCCAATGTCGTTGAAGGGCCCACGCATCCACTGTTGAATTACCAGTCACCGGAAGCTGGCGTGATTGATTTTAATGATGGTATCCCCGATTCGCGCCTAATTCCCTTCAATATCCTGTCGCGCGCATTCCGCCATGCGCTCATCGGCTCCAGCAAAAATCTGGGTTACGGTGACCCGCGCGGCACGCTGGCTTTACGGCAATCGATAGCTACCATGCTGAATATGGAAAGAGGTCTGAGTGTCGCTATCGACCAGATTTGCATTGCGCGCGGCAGCCAGATGGGCATCTTCCTGGCCGCCCGCGTATTGACCAGGCCGAATGACGCTATTGTGGTTGAACAACTGAGCTATCCGGCCGCCAAAGAAGCGTTCAGGTCTTGCGGCGCAAACATCTTAACCGTCGGCCAGGATAAACACGGTATCGATGTGGCCGCTTTGGAAAAGCTTTGCAAGCAACATCCGATTCGCGCCATTTATGTCACGCCCCATCACCAGTTTCCTACCACGGTGATGATGACTGCCGAACGGCGATTAAAGCTGCTAATGCTGGCCGAACAATACGATTTTACGATTGTGGAAGATGATTACGACCACGAGTTTCACTTCTCGCATCATCCGGTGTTTCCGCTGGCAAGCTCTAACCATGGAGGCCGCGTCATATACGTTGGCTCCCTTTCCAAGGTGCTCGCACCCGGTTTGCGCGTGGGTTACCTGGTGGCTACTCCCGGTCTGATTGATCGTTGTGCAAAAGAAGTGATGCTGATTGACCGGCAAGGTAATTCGATCACTGAGCTGGCGGTGGCCGAATTGATGAATTCTGGCGAAATCAAACGCCATATTCGAAAGACTTTTAAAATCTATCACGAGCGTAGAAATCTGTTAATTTCACTGATTGAAAAAGAGCTTCATCAATATATCGAGTACGATGCACCTGATGGCGGGCTAGCTGTCTGGTTACGGCTTAAAGAGGGGTACGATGTTGAAGGGCTTGCGCAACAAGCCTTGAAGCATCATATTCGAATTTTACCTGGCAGTTTGTTTTCAGAATCACAACGAAGCGTTCATGCGATTCGTTTGGGATTCGGCAGCTTAACCTCAGCGGAACTGGAAAAGGGTGTAATGGCATTAAAAGCAGCTTTTTCAAGTGATTCCAATCGATAGTTTTTGTGCTTGTTACTACTTGATTTGGTTGGTGTGCTGACCTTTGTAGCAGATCGCCTTAACTCAATGCGCGCAATTGAAAAGCAGGGTCTTTCAAGCTGTCAGGAGCGGTTGTATGCTAGGTCAGGAAACGGTGAGTAACGTATTTATTTTTAGACTCCCAGAGAGCCAAAGCGAGGCCCAAAATGAAAAAAGGGGCTCTATGTCCCTTTGCAAGTCTTTTGAAGATTTAAGCAGTGTGGTGTTAAGCCGCGCCCAATTGCACTGGCGCAATTTGAATCAGTTTTTTGATCATGCTCGGGTGCTGTTCGGCTTGTGCTTCTTTCATGCAGGCTTTGGCACAGCTCACACATTTGCCACACTCGGCGCCTACGCCCAGTTCTTCCTTCAAATGTTTGACTGTCTTGGCACCCTTTTTCACGGCATGGTGAATCTGGCGCTCGGTCACTGCATTGCACACACAAACGTACATATAGCCTCTTGATAAGATCACTAATGATAATTATTATCATTAACGTTGACTTTGTCAAGGTGAAAATGGTTCCGGCAGGCCATGAAAAAAGCCGCTTTCGCGGCTTAGTTCGTTATTTTTTGCTTGTCTGAGTACTTAAATAAGTAGTGCCCAGTGCCTTGCAGCGAGGATCGGGGCTATTCCGTAATCTGCGATTGCAGGTAATTGGGCAGTGTGACATCTTCAATCAAGCGTTGTTGTGTTTCCAGCCAGTCAATCGCTTCTTCACACGATTCCAGCAGTTCGGTCAGCAGGTCGCGGCTGACATAGTCCTGGAGTTTTTCAGCTTCGGCAATGGCTTCAATCAACTGCGGACGTTGCACTTCTTTTTCAAAGCTCAGGTCGCCTTGCAGGCATTCGACAACCTCTTCCCCAATCAGCAATTTACCCAGGTTCTGCAAATTGGGCAGGCCGTCCAGAAACAGGATGCGCTCGATGACTTCGTCGGCTTCTTTCATCACGCGAATCGATTGTTTGTACTGGTAGCCATTGAGTCTTTCCAGACCCCATTTTTTAAACATGCGCGCATGCAGAAAATACTGGTTAATGGACGTGAGCTGGTTTTTGAGCACCTTGTTGAGGGTGCCAATGATTTGTTTATCGCCTTTCATGCCTGCTCCTTAGACTGCTTTGCCGTTCATCTGGCTCTGGCAGTAGTTTGCAATGCCGACCAGCTTGATCAGGTTAAGTTGTTTTTCCAGCCAGTAGGCATGGTCCATTTCAGTGTCTTCCAACTGCACTAGCAACATATCACGGGTGACGTAATCCTGTGCATGTTCGCAGGCTTCCATGGCTTTCCTCAGGTGTTTGACCACCGTATACTCCAGTGCCAGATCGGACTCCAGCATGGATTTCACATCTTTGCCGATATTGAGCGGGTCGCGCTTTGCCAGGCTGGGTTTACCTTCGAGAAACAGAATCCGCTGGATCAGTGCGCGGGCATGTTCGCGCTCATGCAATGACTCGTGCAAGCTGTGTTCCGCCAAGCCTGCCAGCCCCATGTCGGCATACATTTCGCCATGAATCAGGTACTGGTCTGTGGCCGTGAGTTCACCCGCCAGCAGGTCATTCAGAATATCTATGATTTTTTTATCGCCCTTCATCCCTGGCTCCTTTTCTAACGGTTGTCATTGATGTCAATGATACAGCAGGGAAGGGATTATGCAATAAAAATATTAATTTAAGTATTTGATTTTTAATGGAATTTTAAATAAAAATCTAAATGAAAATCGTTCTTGCTGCATGGTGTGTGAATCATTCACCAAGTGCAGCTGCATTTACAGTAATTGTTGCAAGTCGTGTGCAATCTCCGCTGGTTTCTGCCCATAACTCAGGTAAATCCGTGGCGCTCCACTTTTATCAAATACATAGATGCCTGCGCTGTGGTCCATGCTGTAGCCTGTTTTACCGGGTTCGCTGACTTTGGCGGCATACACTTTGTATTCCGCCATATTGGCGGCCACCTCCGCCTCGGTGCCACGCAAGCCGATAAAGCGCGGATCAAAGCTGGGGACAAATTGCGCCAGTACCGTCTGGGTGTCCCGCTCCGGGTCTACTGTGACAAATAATACCTGCACATCGTCTGCCTTGCTTCCAAGCAGCTTCATAGTTTGCTTGAGGTCGCTCATGGTAGTCGGGCAGACGTCAGGGCAATGGGTATAGCCAAAAAACAGCACCACCACTTTACCTTTAAAGTCTGCCATATTGCGTAACTTACCTGTGTGATCAGTCAGTGATAAGGGTTTGCCAAATTGCGTACCCGTCAAGTCCGTACCGATAAAGCTGGTGGCATTTTGTGGCTGGCAGGCGGTGAGCAACAAGAGCAGAGCCGCTGTCAGCAGAGAATGCAACATAAAACGCACACGCATACAAAAATCCTTATCAATCATGATCCAAATGGATTCTAACATAGGCGAAAACGCGCGGGATTGGTTTACAATATCGGTTTTAATGACTGACGGATTAAAGGCGAGTTTAAATGGCAATACCAAGTTCGATGGCAGACCGTGACGGCGTAATCTGGTACGACGGCAAAATGGTCAATTGGCGTGACGCCACTACCCATGTGTTAACCCACACCCTGCATTACGGCATGGGCGTGTTTGAAGGGGTGCGTGCCTATAAAACGGACAAAGGCACTGCGATTTTTCGTCTGAAAGAGCATACTGACCGGTTGTTCCGCAGTGCGCATATTCTCGGCATGAAAATGCCTTATGACAAAGCGACGGTTGCCGAAGCGCAAAAAGCCGCCGTGCGTGAAAACAATCTGGAGTCTGCTTATATCCGGCCCATGGCATTTTACGGTGCTGAAGCCATGGGCATTTCAGCCAAAACCCTGTCGACCCACCTGATTGTCGGTGCCTGGAGCTGGGGCGCCTATATGGGTGAAGAGGCCATTACCAAAGGGATTCGCGTCAAGACTTCCTCATTTTCACGTCACCATGTCAACATCACCATGTGTAAGGCCAAAGCCAATGGCAATTACATGAACAGTATTCTGGCGCATCAGGAAGCTGCGCAAGATGGTTATCAGGAAGCACTGTTGCTGGATGTGGACGGTTTTGTGGCTGAGGGTTCTGGTGAAAACATTTTTATTATCCGTAATGGCAAGCTGTACACCCCGGACTTGACTTCGGCGCTGGAAGGCATCACCCGTGACACGATTATCACTCTTGCCAAAGAAGAGTTGGGTCTGGAAGTGATTGAAAAACGCATTACCCGTGACGAAGTATACAGTGCGGATGAAGCATTTTTCACCGGTACGGCTGCTGAAGTGACTCCGATTCGTGAGCTGGATAACCGCGCCATTGGCGAAGGTACGCGTGGTCCGATTACCGAAAAACTGCAAAGCTTGTACTTTGATGTAGTCAAAGGTAAATCAACCAAACATATGGATTGGTTGACCTTGGTTTAAGGCGCCAACGGTTTAATTTTCAACGGTTTAAAATTTTCAGCCGTCATCCTCGCGCAAGCGAGGATCCCGTGAGGTTGAAAATTTAAAAATGGATTCCCGCTTAATGCGGGAATGACGCAATAGGGAGTTTTAGAGATGTCTGATGTCAAAGAATTTGAAGTATCCGCAAAAGACTTGCCGCTGCATTGCCCCACCAAAGAAGTGGCCTTGTGGGCCTCGCATCCACGCGTGTTTTTAGATGTGGCAAAAACGGGCGAAGTGGCTTGTCCTTATTGCGGTACCAGATACAAACTGAAAGCAGGCGAAAAAGTCGCGCATCATTAAGCTTTATCCATCCAGCTGTGACATCCCAAGTGCAAGATGACACACTTGCCCAACTCCAGGCGGGCAAGCTTGCAGCGGTCAAACACCTCAAACTCAGCTGCAATTTAACGCAGTTTCCTCCGCAAATTTTCGATTTAGCCGATAGCCTTGAAGTTCTGGACTTATCCGGCAATGCACTGAGTGATTTGCCGAGGGATTTAAACCGCTTAAAAAAACTGCGCATTTTATTCTGTTCCAACAACCAATTTACGCACTTGCCAGAAGTGCTGGGGCAATGCGCACATTTAAGCATGATTGGTTTTAAAGCCAATCGAATCAAGCACATCCCGGAAAGCGCCATCCCTACCCGCACCTTGCGCTGGTTTATCGTCACCGATAACGCACTGACCTCTGTGCCTAACACCCTGGGCGAATGCGCCAAGCTGCAAAAACTCATGCTGGCGGGTAATCAGTTGACCACCTTGCCCAACAGTCTGGCCCGTTGCCACGCACTGGAGTTGCTCAGAATTTCCGCCAACCAATTTGAGACCTTGCCGGATTTTTTATTCGACCTCCCCAAGCTCACTTGGCTCGCCTACGCGGGCAACCCTTTTTGCAACGCCATCGAGCAAACCTTAGTCAGCCAACAGCCCATCCACCACATTGATTGGCAAGCGCTCACCCTTCAGCAGGCACTGGGTGAAGGCGCTTCAGGCATCACTTACCAAGCGTTGTTGAAAAATAAAGGCGCGCAAGAACCCGTGGCAGTTAAACTGTTTAAAAGCGACCTCACCAGCGACGGCCTGCCAAGATGTGAAATGCACGCCAATCTATTGGCAGGCGAGCACCCCAACTTAATCGGCATCAAAGGCATCATCCACAACCATCCGCAAGGCGCGTCGGGCTTGGTGATGCCCCTGCTAGACGCCGATTTAAAGGTGCTGGCCAACCCACCCAGCTTCGAAAGCTGCTCGCGTGACGTATATGCCAACGACTTCAGCTTAACGCCAGAACAAGCCGGATTTATTTTTAATGGCATCACTCAAGCCGCAGAACACCTGCATGCAAACGGCTTGATGCATGGCGATTTATATGCACATAATATTTTGTGGGGGGCTGATAAAGTGGCGTTAAGTGACTTGGGCGGTGCGTCCTTTTTACCGCTGGATAACCCAGAGTTAACACGAAAAATACTTAAATTAGAGGCGAGGGCGTTGGCTGTGTTGGCGAAAGAGTTGAAAAAATATAGCGAATAAGCATTGTTTTCGCGTGGTCAACGCGTTGACCGCCCTGCAGATTGCTTTGTGAGTTCGGTTATTTTTACAACCGATGTTCCTCAACCTGCTCACCCCACAACTGTTCAGTCACGTGCGCTGCGTTTTCAGCTGTACTATTCGTCCAAAACTGCACTTCTGCTATTGCGGTGCCCGGGTTTAACAAGTTTTTTTCTTCCAGTTGGCGTTTGAGTTGTTTTGCCACTGCTGCGCCTGTGTCAATCAAGGTAACCTGGCTGCCAACAATGTCTTGAATGGCTTGTTTAACAAAGGGGTAGTGTGTGCAGCCTAGCACGATGGTGTCCGCGCCTTCTGCCAGTAAGGGTGCAGTATATTTGCGAATCAGTGCTTTAGTTTGGGGGGTGTCTAACTCACCACGTTCTATGCATTCCACCAAGCCCACACAGCCTTGCGTGACGACTTTGACATGGCGGCCATAGCTTTCTAGCAAGGCGGCAAATTGTGCGCTTTGCAGGGTGCCCACTGTGGCGAGCACGCCTATCACACCGTTGTGAGTGGCGGCTGCGGCTGGTTTAACGGCGGGCTCCATGCCGATAATGGGAAGCGCATAGCGTGTGCGCATGTCTGCGATGGCGGCGGCGGTGGCGGTGTTGCAGGCTACCACTAATGCCTTGACTTGTTTTTCGATTAAAAAGTCTGCCACTGCAAAGCAACGCGCTTTGATCTCATCAGCACTTTTGTTGCCATATGGGGCGTGGGCGCTATCGGCAAAATAGTGGATGTGTTCATGCGGGAGCAGAGCGTGCACATGCCTGAGCACAGAAATACCCCCCACGCCAGAATCCATCACACCAATGGCTGCGTGCGCGCTTGTTTGGCTGTGCGTGGCAGAAGACATCAGGAATGGCACGGGATGATTTATAATGGCTGGATTATATAGCATATTATGCAGGTGATTATGGCCAATCGGCTGAGCAAGATTTACACACGTACCGGAGATAGCGGCACCACGGGGTTGGGAGATGGCTCGCGTGTACCCAAGTTTGACCTGCGTGTACATGCCATGGGCGAAGTGGATGAGTTGAATGCGGTACTGGGCATGTTGCTGGTTGAAGCGTTGCCTGACGATGTGCGCGCCGCCTTACTGACTATTCAGCACGACTTGTTTGATCTGGGGGGCGAGCTGTGTATGCCGGGGCACAATTTTGTGCAGGCCGCCCGCGTCAGCGCGCTCGAAACGACGCTGGATGGCTGGAATGCCGAATTGAAACCGCTTAAAGAATTTATTTTGCCGGGCGGTAGCCGTGCCGCGGCAGTCTGCCATTTGGCGCGTACGGTATGCCGTCGTGCCGAACGGGCTTTGCATCAGTTGCATGCGCAGTCTGCGGTGACGCCTACTGCATTGCAATATCTCAACCGTCTCTCGGATGTATTATTCGTGTTATGCCGGGCTCTCAATCAGTATGCCGGTGTGTCGGATGTACTGTGGAATAATCAACATAAACTGTAGTGCGCACGCAGGTGCGTAGATGATGACTGCCAATGATTAAACAATTTCTGCAAAAAATATTTCGCAAGCGTAGCCAGGTGGCGACGCATGGCAAACTGGCCGCGGCCAAGGTAATTACTGCCAGTAAACATAAAATTAACCATAAACTGATCACACAGGCGGCGCTTAAAACGTGTGATGGTCTGCAAAAGGCTGGCTTTCAGGCTTATATTGTCGGTGGTGCAGTGCGTGATTTGTTACTGGATCATCCGCCCAAGGATTTTGACGTGGCCACCGATGCGACACCGGAGCAGGTGCACAAGGTGTTTCGTCGTTCACGCATTATTGGCCGACGTTTTCGGCTGGTACATGTGCTATGGGGCAGCGAAACCATAGAGGTCTCCACTTTCCGCGGCCATCACCAGAGTGAAGGCGATGCTGAAACCAATGACAGTGGCCGCATTATCCGCGACAACGTGTTTGGCAGCATAGAAGAAGATTCGGTGCGTCGCGACTTTACGGCCAATGCCTTGTATTACGACCCCAAACGGCAAGAAGTGCTGGATTTTCATGATGGTGTCGCCGATATCCGCAGCAAAACCCTGCGCATGATCGGAGATCCGACGACCCGCTACCAGGAAGACCCGGTCCGCATGTTGCGCGCGGTGCGTCTGTCAGCCAAGCTGGGCCTGAAAATTGAAGCTAAAACACAGGGGCCGATTCGCAAACTGGCCGATCTGCTGGAGGATGTGCCGCCCAGTCGGCTGTTTGATGAAATGCTCAAACTGTTTTTGTCTGGCCATGCGATAGAGAGCATTAGCGCCTTGCGTGCCCAGCATTTGCATCACGGCTTGCTGCCGCTGCTGGATGTGGTGCTGGAGCAACCGCTGGGTGAAAAGTTTGTGATGCTTGCTCTTAAAAATACAGATGAGCGCATTTTGTCCGGTAAATCGTCCAACCCCAGCTTTTTGTTTGCTACCCTGCTGTGGCACGAAGTGCTGTTGGCCTGGCAAGAAAACCAGAAGCGTGGTGAACATATGATTCCGGCGCTGCACATGGCGATGAACGAAGTGATCGACAAGCAGGCCGAGAAAATGGCGATTCATAATCGCTATACCGCTACCATGAAAGAAATCTGGGCCATGCAGCCACGCTTTGAGCAACGCGCTGGCAAGCGGCCTTATGCCTTGCTGACCCACCCTCGTTATCGTGCGGGATATGACTTTTTGCTGCTGCGCTGTGCTTCCGGCGAGTTGCCGCAAGCGTTGGGTGACTGGTGGACGCGGTTTGCCGATGCCGGCACCGACGAACGTACACAGATGTTGCTGCCTGACAGCGAAGTCAAAAAACGTCGCCGCCGTCCGCGCAAGAAAAAACCGGCGACTGAAGGCGCTGCATAAATGGCCCTGGCCTTGATTGCGCTGGGCAGTAATTTGCAACAGCCCCAAAGTCAGGTGGAAAAAGCCATCCAGACGCTGGCCTCGACACCGGGCTTGCAGTTAATACGCGCCTCCAGCCTGTATGCGACGGCGCCGGTTGGCTACGATAATCAGCCTGACTTTATCAATGCAGTGGTGCAGGTTGAGACTGAGCTTGCTGCGCCGCAGCTGATGCAGTGGCTGCTCGATACTGAGCAGGCCTTTGGCCGCGAGCGTCCATTCCCCAACGCGCCACGCATTCTGGATCTGGACTTGCTAGATTACGACCACATGCAACTGGATACCCAACTGCTCAAATTACCCCATCCACGCATGCATGAACGCGGTTTTGTCATGCTGCCATTGGCTGAAATTGTGCCTGATTATGTGTTACATCATGCCTTGGCAAACGGTCAGACTGCGGTAGAATGGGCAACAAGATTTGAACACGATGCCGTGCGCAAGCTGGCATAAACTAACGAACGCTTATTATGTTTACCCAGTTTCCCTATGTTGTGATTGAAGGTCCGATTGGCAGTGGCAAGACCACGCTGGCACGTATGCTGGCAGAAAAGTTCTCGGTCGAACTGCTCTCCGAAAAAGCCGAGGCCAACCCTTTCCTCACCCGCTTTTATCAGGATGCACAACGTTACGCACTGCCTACACAGTTATTCTTTTTGTTCCAGCGCTCGCGCCAGATCGAAGACATGGCGCAGCGCGACATGTTTGGCCAGCCCACCGTGTCGGATTTTTTTCTGGAAAAAGACCCTTTGTTTGCCAAACTAAATCTGGACGATGAAGAGTATTCGCTCTATCACCAGATTTATCATCACTTACAACTCAAGGCGCCCAAGCCTGATCTGGTGGTTTACCTGCAAACTCCTGTTGATGCGCTGATGGACCGTATTGAAGAACGCAATATCAGCTACGAGCAAGGCATGCCACGTGAATATATCGCGCGGCTGTCTGAAGCGTACAGCGAGTTTTTTCATGCCTATGATGCGTCACCTTTACTCATCGTTAACAACGAAAAACTCAATATCATCAAAGACCCGGAAGCATTTAATCTGTTGATAGACCGTATCCGCCAGATCAAAAGCAGCCGCGAGTACTTTAACCCCAACTTTTAAAAAATGGCACGTCCGGTCATTGGCTGCGTTAAACTTTAGTCCATTGACATCATCAAGCACGCCTTCACAATGTTAGAAGCTCTTCTGAAACGCACACAGACTGGCGAAAAAATCGCCATGCTCACCTGCTATGACGCCACCTTTGCCAAACTCATGGCGCTGGCCGGTGTCGACGTATTGCTGGTGGGCGATTCGCTGGGTATGGTCATACAAGGCGACGGCAATACCTTGCACGTTAGCATGCAAGACATGGTTTACCATACGCGTTGCGTGAGCAACGGCGCCAGGCCCCGTGCCGATAATCCCAGTGGCACCAATAGCGTTATCATGAGTGACATGCCAGCAGGAAGTTATGAACACGATAAAGCGCTTGCGCTCGCTAATGCGCAAGCTTTGATCGAAGCCGGCGCACACATTGTCAAAATAGAAGGCGGTGGCAATATGGTCGATACTGCTGCCTATCTGATCATGCATGGCGTTCCAGTGTGTGCCCATCTGGGCTTTACCCCGCAATCGGTAGAAAAACTGGGCGGCTACAAAATCCAGGGTAAAACGGCTGAAAGTGCCCACACCATGCTCGCCGATGCTCAAGCGATGGCGCATGCGGGAGTCAGCATGGTGCTGTTTGAAATGGTGCCTGCCGCGCTGGCAGCGCACATCACACAGCAGATTGCCGTGCCCACCATCGGCATAGGTGCCGGTGCCGGTTGCAGCGGTCAGGTACTGGTATTACAGGATTTACTCGGGATTTATACCGGCCCGGCGGATAAAGCGCCAGAAGACTATAAAGCGCCGCGCTTTGCACAAAATTTTTTGCATCAGACGGGGAGTGTGCAGCAGGCAATAGCGACTTATGTCTCGGCGGTGAAGGCCGGATGTTTTCCTGAAGAACAGCATAGTTACTAATGCTTATTCGGCCTTGTGGCTCAATAACGTCTAAGAACAATCCCATCATGAAACTGCTCGCGCTCGATACTTCCACCGAATTTTTATCGCTGGCTGTGCAAACAGACCACGGCTTGTTTACCTGCCATGAAGCCACTGGCCCTGCCGCTTCACAGCGCATTCTGCCAGAGATTGAACGGTTGCTGACAGAGGCGGTCGTCGCATTAAAAGATCTGGACGGCATCGTTTATGGCATGGGGCCCGGCGCATTTACCGGGGTGCGGGTGTCTGTTGGTGTGGCTCAGGGACTGGCCTTTGGCGCTGGGTTGCCCGTCGTGGGGGTGAGCTCCTTGCTGGCGGTCGCGCAGATGGCCTGGCAGGAAACACAGGCTGAGAAAATAGTCGTGTGTCTGGATGCGCGGATGGGCGAGGTTTACCATGCGGCGTTTATCAAGCAGGCGGCTGGCTGGCTGGAAGTTTCGGCTCCCGTGGTATGCAAGCCATTTGAAGTGCCCAGGCTGGAGGGTGGAGACTGGTTGGCAGCGGGCTCGGGTTGGGCGGTATTTGCCGACGTATTGGCTGCGCAATATCCCGCGCAGGTGACCCGGATATACGCGGACATGATGCCGCAAGCAGCTGCCATGCTGACTTTGGCTTTGCCACAATTCGCTTCAGGGCAAACACAGGCCGCACATGAAGCCGCCCCTTTGTATGTGCGCAACCGCGTGGCCCTGACTGCGGCCGAGCGTGCGCAAGGGCAAACATTGTAGATATTTTAATATGAGTGCTTTACCCAACCACCACCCGCAATTTCGCCCGATGACGCAAGCTGATCTGGATGCAGTGATGCGCATTGAGCCGACGATTTACAGCCATCCGTGGACACGCGGTAATTTCAAGGACTCGCTCGATTCCGGCTACAGCGCCTGGGTGATGGAAAGTGCGGGTGAGGTGTTGGGCTATGCGCTGGTGATGCTGGTGCTGGATGAAGCCCATTTGCTCAATATCAGCGTGGCCAAAGCGTATCATGGACAGGGTTTTGGACGGTTTTTGCTGGCGCATATGATTGCGGTTTCCCGCCAGCACGGTGCCACCAATCTGTTTCTGGAGGTGCGTGCCAGCAACCGTCAGGCCATCGGTTTGTATGAGGCAATGGGGTTTTGCGAGATGGGCATCCGTCGCAATTATTACCCCGCCCACCACGGTCGTGAAGATGCAGTGTTGATGGGGCTGGCATTGTGATAAGGTATGCGCACTGTTGATAAAGTGAATACGATGCAATTAAGCCGTGAAGATATGTTACGTGAGCTGGAACTGGTGCCAATGTGGCACTTGCGACAGCCATCTACCGTGCCCGCTGCGACGAGAGCGGCTGGGCCAGCGCCGCAGTCCGTACAGTCGACTGACCCTGTGGTTGACGCGACATTAACCAGTGCCAGCACTCCGTCTGATGACATGTCACGCATGTTGGCTGAGCAAGCTGTGCCTGCATCGCCAGCTGTGCCATCAGCGGCAGAGGCTGCTCAGCTTGATCTGCCGAAGGTTGCGGAGGGATATGCCACTCAGGAGGTGCCTGAGGTAGTTGCCGAAGTTCTTGCCGAAGCTCCTCCCGCCATTATCAGCCCTTGGCTGCTCTATTGCCCGCAGGCAGACGATGCCGACAGCCAGCAGCTGTTACAAAATATGCTCAAAGCCATGCAACTGCCTGAGGGGCAGTATGCAGTGGTGCAGCAACCCACGTTGCTTGTACACACCCGGGTGCAGTATGCCGTATTATTTGGATTGCAGGCAGCCAATACGTTTTTAGGGACGCATTATGCGCAACTGGCGGAAGTCCGTGGTCAGCTACACCCGCATGGTGAGACGCAGGTAGTGATCACCCATCATCCGCGCGACATGCTGGCGCAACCGGCCCTCAAAAAAGAAGTATGGTTTGATCTGTGTCTGCTACTGGCGAGAAAAGCCTGATGTCCCCTTGAAGACGCGCCAATCACCCGCATCTTCTATACAGTGGTATAAGCTCCCAAGCAGCGACTCTGGTTTTTAATGGTGACCTGTCTGCTTGTTTGTCTGATGACCAAGAATGTTGTTTTAAATTTTTTAGACAGGAGTCTGAAATGCGTCGATTGTTAAAGGTGTGGTTGCTGGCTGCAACATTGACTTTGTCCGGATGTGGGTACAACCAGTTCCAGTCTCTGGATGAGGAAACCAAGGCCAATTGGGCTGAGGTGTTAAATCAGTACCAGCGCCGCGCTGATCTGGTGCCCAATCTGGTGTCTACGGTCAAAGGCTATGCCAGCCATGAAGAAAAAGTGTTGACCGAAGTGACCGCAGCACGCGCCAAGGTCGGCAGCATGCAGGTCACGCCCGAACTGCTGAATGACCCGGAGGCTTTTGCCAAATTTCAGGCGGCACAAGGTCAGTTAACCAGCGCGTTGTCTCGTTTGATGGTCGTGTCAGAAAACTACCCTAACCTGAAGGCGGATGCCAGTTTCAGGGATTTGCAGGCGCAACTGGAAGGCACTGAAAATCGGGTGACCGTGGCGCGTAACCGCTATATCGAGGCGGTCAAGCAATACAACGTGGCCGTGCGCAGCTTCCCGAATAACCTGACTGCAATGATGTTTGGTTACCAGCCCAAACCGTCATTCACTGTTGAAAACGAAAAAGAAATTTCATCTGCGCCCAAAGTGGATTTTGGCGATAAATAAGCCGTTTTCATGATGATGTGTCTTACTTGGCTTCACAGGCTGTGGCTATGCTGCCTGCTTGGTATTGTGAGCATCGGCAGCCATGCCGCTGACGGGCTGGTGGCGATGCCCGCCTTAAACAGCGCGGTGACCGACCTAACGCAGACCTTGTCGGCCGAGGAGCAGACAGCACTCAATCAAAAACTCACGCAGTTTTCACAACAGGCTGGCTCTCAAATCGCCATCCTTATTCTGCCGACCACGCAACCTGAAGAGATCAGCCAGTTTGGTATCCGGCTGGCAGAAGCCTGGAAAATTGGCCGTGAAAAGCAGGACGATGGCGTGATTGTGATTGTGGCCAAGCAGGATCGCAAAATGCGGATTGAGGTAGGCTATGGGTTGGAAGGGGCGGTTCCGGATGCCGTGGCCAAACGCATTATTGCCGAGCAATTGACGCCTGCATTTAAACAGGGTCAGTTTTATCAGGGCCTGAACCTCGCCACCGATTCCCTGATCAGGCTTATTCAGGGTGAGCAGTTGCCTGCACCAGGCCGGCAAGAGGCAGCACAGGCGGGCGGCGTGATGCACTGGCTGCCTATTCTCATGTTTGTGGCTATTTTTGCCGGCGCCATACTGCGCGGTATGTTGGGCGCTTTTTTCGGCAGCGCGGTGACGGGGGGCGTGTTGGCAGTGCTCGCCGGATGGCTGGGCGCGACCTTGTTGGTCATGGGGCTGGTGGGGTTGGCAGCGTTCATTTTTACCCTGGCGATGGGTAGTGGTGGCCAGGGCGGCATGCCGATGGGCGGTTTCCCCGGGGGCTATGGCGGCGGACGCAGCGGCCCCGATATTTTCAGCGGTGGCGGCGGTGGTTTTGGTGGCGGTGGCGCGTCAGGAGATTGGTAACATGAAACCTGTACATCCTATCCAGCGCTTTGTGCGCCATCTATCCAGTCACCCGTGGCAGGTCAGGCGTTATTTCTCTGCTGCTGCCTTGCAGCGTATCGAACAAGCCATTGCCGACAGTGAACATCAGCATGCCGGTGAAATACGCGTGGTGATTGAGTCGGGTCTGCCTGTGGCTGCCGTTTTGCAAGGCGTTTCGCCCCGGCAGCGCGCAATTCAGCTGTTTGGGCAATTGAATATCTGGGATACCGAGCATAACAACGGCGTGCTGGTGTACTTAATGCTGGCTGACAGGGATGTCGAAATCGTGGCTGACCGCGGCATCCATCGCCATGTGCGTGAACAAGGCTGGCAGCACATTTGCCAGCAGATGGAAGGGATGTTTAGAAGTGGGCATTTTGAACAAGGCATTACTCACGGGATCACTGCCATTGGCCAGCATCTGGCTGCGCATTTTCCGCCTGAAGCCACTCCGCGCAACGAGTTGTGTAATCGCGTTCTGGTGTTGTAGCCTGTTGTGTGTATGGTCTGCGCCAGCACAGGCAGATTTAAATGATATTTATCGTATTTACCATACTCTGCCCGCTTTGGACTCATTTGAAATCTGTCAGGGCGGTGGTTGTGTACACTCGGATGTATTGCAATTAACGCCGCCGGAGTGGGATAACGTGCTGCAAATATTTACGCCCTTGGCTGAGAATCCGGCACAAGAGCGGGCGCAGATTGCCAACGCTATCGGCATGCTGGAAGACATGGTCGGCACCAAAATTGGCACCACTTCTGACCGTGCCGGTACTTTCGGAAACAGCGACTATCCGCATCAGCAGGATTGCAATGATGAAGCGATCAACAGCACAACCTATATGCGTTTGATGCAGCAGAGTGGCCTCATTCGCTTTCACACGATTCTTGATACCCGTACCCGCAAGTTCTTTGTTGGCGGCTGGCCGCATACCGCTGCGGTGATTCAGGAGAACGAAACCAAAGCGGAATATGCCGTGGACAGCTGGTTTTACGATAATGGCTATCCAGCGACTATCGTCCCGATGGCGCAATGGAAAAGCGGCTATATTCCTGACGATAGCCCGATCAAACATCGCTAATCAGTTTGACCTTGTTGCCTGCAAGCCTTCTTTTGGCGCAAATGGCGATGTGCGTTGCAAGCAATTGCATGACTATCCCTGCAATTAACGCTAAAATTCCTTTCTTTAAGATTTTTTGATAGAAACCCATTTTTATGCGCGCCTCACAATTTTTTATTGCCACCCAAAAAGAAGCTCCTTCCGACGCCGAGCTGATCAGTCACAAGCTGATGGTGCGAGCCGGGCTGATCAAAAAGCTGGGCAGTGGCCTTTACACCTGGATGCCGCTGGGCTTGCGCGTGTTGCGCAAGGTGGAAAACATTGTGCGTGACGAGATGAACAAAGCGGGCGCGCTGGAGTTACTGATGCCTGCCGTGCAGCCTAAAGAATTGTGGGAAGAAACCGGCCGCTGGGCGGTGTTTGGCCCGCAAATGCTTAAAATTCAGGACCGCCATGCGCGCGACTTTTGTTTTGGCCCGACCCATGAGGAAGTGATTACTGACATTGCGCGCAAGGAAATCAGTAGCTACAAGCAGTTGCCGCTCAATTTGTACCAGATCCAGACCAAGTTTCGTGACGAGATTCGCCCACGTTTCGGGGTGATGCGCGCACGCGAGTTTCTAATGAAAGATGCATACTCTTTTCATAGCAGCTACGACAGCCTGGTGGAAACCTATAGCGCGATGCATGCCGCTTACAGCAATATCTTCACCCGGTTAGGATTGAAGTTTCGTGCGGTCAAGGCTGACTCCGGTGCGATTGGTGGCGATGGCTCGCAGGAGTTTCATGTACTGGCAGATAGTGGCGAAGATGCGCTGGCCTATTGTGAGCAGTCCGACTACGCGGCCAACGTCGAGCTGGCTGAAGCGGTTGTGACCACCACGCGTCAAGCGGCCACCGAAGCGATGCACGAAGTAGATACCCCCAAGCAGACCTCTTGCCAGGATGTGGCGGCCTTGCTGGGGGTGCCCGTGAGCAAAACGGTCAAGTCTGTGGCACTGATGGTGGATGATATCTTTACACTGGCCTTGTTGCGCGGCGACCACCAGTTGAATGAGGTGAAGTTTGGCAAGATTGAAGGCGTGCAGCAGTTCAGGCTGGCGACCGAAGAAGAAATTCGTGCCCATTTGAACTGCCCGCCTGGGTTTATTGGACCCGTTGGCGTGAGTGGCAATGTGCGTATCGTGGCCGATAAAACGGTGGCTGTGATGGGTGATTTTGTCTGCGGAGCCAATAAGCCCAAGTTCCATTTGGCTGGCGTGAACTTTGGTCGTGACGTAGCTGAGCCAGCCGTGGTTGCCGATATCCGCAATGTGGTGGAGGGCGATGCCAGCCCCGATGGCAAGGGCACATTAAGCTTGTGTCGCGGGATTGAGGTTGGCCATATTTTTCAACTGCGCAGCAAATATTCTGAAGCCATGCAGGCGACTTACCTCGATGAAAACGGGCAGTCGCAAGTGATGGAAATGGGTTGTTACGGCATTGGGGTTTCGCGTATTGTCGGGGCGGCGATTGAGCAGGGCAATGATGATAAAGGCATTATCTTCCCGCGCAGCATGGCGCCGTTTGACGTGGTGATTTGCCCGATTGGGCTCGACAAGAGTGACGCCGTCAAGCAGGCTGCCTTTGATCTGTATCGTCAGTTGCAACTGGCGGGCGTGGATGTCTTGCTGGATGACCGCGGTGAGCGCCCTGGTGTGATGTTTGCCGAAAGTGACCTGATGGGGATTCCGCATCGTCTGGTGATTGGCGACCGCGGCCTGGCTGAAGGCAAAGTGGAGTATAAAGGCCGTACTGACACTGAAGCACAAAACCTGCTATTGGCTGAATGTGAGGCATTTTTGCGTGACAGGCTGACGAAGTGATTTTTACGCAATAAACAGGGGTGTTTTGCCCCTCTGTTTGCACGTTGATGTGCGATTGCAAGCGGTAAGATGACAGGATGAACTGGGTAAAACTTTTCTATTTCTCGGTAGTGTTCACTGGCCAATTGCTAGGGCCTGTGGCGGCTATTGCCGGTAACCAGAAAGAAGAGCCTCTCGCTAACAGTGTGAAAGCACTGATGCAGAAGTCGGTCAGTGATGTGGCAGCGCCCCGTTTGCTGTTTGATACTGATCAATCTGCACAGCACTGGATGCAGATGATGTCGGCCAGACTGGCCAAACGCATGCCTGATGCGCAGTATCGTGAGGATTTTCTCAAGTCAGTGCATTATGAAGCCACGCGTGCCGGTCTTGATCCACAGCTGGTGCTTGGTTTGATTCAGGTTGAAAGTGGCTTTAAGAAATATGCAGTGTCTGAAGTAGGTGCACGCGGCTATATGCAAGTCATGCCCTTTTGGGTGCGGTCCATCGGTGCCAACGAACATAACCTGTTCGACATGCGCTTGAATCTGCGCTATGGCTGTACCATCCTGAGACATTATCTGGATATTGAGCGGGGCGATTACTTTCGCGCACTTGGCAGGTATAACGGCAGTCTGGGCAAGCCGGATTATCCCAATCTGGTGGTAGGCGCATGGCGTAACCACTGGCATTATGAGCCACCTGCTTCGGCATCGCTCGCTGTTGCCAGTCAGTAGTGAACAAACCGCGCCGGAGCGCGGTTTGTTATTTGACGACCCTGAATCCGTAGTAAGTGCCGAATTCGCCTTCATTTTCATGGTACACAAACAGCATGCCATTGCTGTAACCCAAGCCGTTGTAATGGTTTTGCGCACGCAGTTTCATGGTTTTGGGTAATTCACTTTTGCCCACATATTGGCCATTCAGGTCATAGATCAATACGGCTTTGTGATCCACATCCAGCAACACCAGTTCATTGCCAGCGACTCCGCTGAATCCTACAAAATGATCGCTGATGTCATCATGCGCCACTTGTGGCGTGTTCAGATCGAGCTTGATCTCCTGTACTTTTTCACGGCTTTTGAGGTCAACCACATACACCAGATTACCACGCTCCTGTTTTGCAAAGTAGCGATTGCTGACAGGGTCGTAGCTGGGCATGGTGCCCGCATCGCCAAAAGCCGGATTGAACTGCGCAACGTCGCCCGAACTGGTCAGTACTTCGCCCTTTTCATTCACCTCCAGGCTAAAAATGCCCGTATTGGGCAAAAAGCCGACTGCGCTCGAGATGTTGTAAGTCACGGTTTCCAGTTTGCCGCTGTTGGCGTTGTAATACAGTGAGCGATTGTCGAAGCCAGGTTTGGCCGAGTTTACGTAAGTGCCATCAGCGGTATAAGCATGGACTTCCGATTTTGAAATAGGTGCCTCAAACTCGCTGCCCAAAGGAGCCAGGCCGCCGTCAGCAATGTAATAATGCTGGTTGGCTGGCAAGTAAGCAACCGTCATTGGTCGTGTGCTTGGTTTTTTCACCAATGGAATTTTAATACCGACTTCGGCCTGTGGCAGAATTTCGGCCTGTGCCTGAAATGCCAGGCCCATAGACACGCTGAGTGCTGCGAGTGTACTTAAAGGTGTTTGCCCGAAAGATAATTGCATAATTTCCTCATTGTTCTTAATAGTTGGTTTTGCCTGTGTGTGACCGTCTGCGTGTCACTTTGTTTAATTGTTGTTGGGTTTTATCATTGAGCGTCTTGATGGCTTGCACGGGTAATCAGCATGGCATCGCCATAGCTGAAAAAGCGATAGGACTGTGCAACCGCATGTGCATAAGCCTGCCGCAGCAGGGCATAGCCACCAAACGCAGAGACCAGCATCATCAACGTACTTTTTGGCAGGTGGAAATTGGTGATCAGGCGGTCTACCAGCTTGAACTCAAAGCCAGGGGTGATAAAAATATCCGTTTCGCCGTGATGTGCAAACAGTTTGTTTGCGTGTGCTGCACTTTCCAGGGTGCGCAGGCTGGTCGTACCCACTGCAGTGATGCGTTTGCCGCTTGATCTCGCCTCTAGGATGGTTTGAATGGTGTGTTCAGGCAAGTGATACACCTCGCTGTGCATATGGTGGTCGGCAATGTTGTCGACCTTGACCGGCTGAAAAGTCCCCGCACCCACATGCAATGTCACATACACAATCTGTACACCTTTATCGGCAAGCATTTGCATGATCGCTTGATCAAAGTGCAGGCCTGCCGTCGGGGCGGCCACTGCCCCCGCGTGTTTGGCAAACACGGTTTGATAGCGGCTGTCATCCTCTGTATCTGCCTGATGTTCAATGTACGGAGGTAATGGCAACTGCCCATGCCGCTCAAGTAACGTGAACCAGTCGATCTCATTCAGTAACTTGAGATGAAACATATTGGCATGTCGGCCCAGCACTTCTGCCCTCAATCCCTCTGTCAGCAAAAGTATGCTGCCTGCTTTAGGTGAGCGCGAGGCTTTGATTTGTGCATAAGCCTGATGGCTATCCAACACACGGTCTATCATCACCTCAATCTGCCCACCGGTCTCCTTTGTCCCGAACAGTCTGGCTTTAATCACCTTGGTATCATTAAGCACCAGAACATCGCCAGCTTCGAAAGCGTCTACGATGTCCTTAAACATCGCATCCGAGAGCGCGTTGTTTGAGGCTTCGACGCGAAGCAATCGACTATCAGTCCGGTGAGCAGCAGGGTGTTGTGCAATTAAGTGCGGAGGCAGGTCAAAATCGAAATCTTGTATTCTCATTATTAAAAAATGTTGTTATAATAGCGGTCTGTTGTACATTATACCTCATGCCGGGATGGCGGAACTGGTAGACGCACTGGACTCAAAATCCAGCGTTGGCGACAACGTGCCGGTTCGATTCCGGCTCCCGGCACCAAGAAATAGTATCAAGAAGTATAAAAAAGACTCAAAACGAATTAAAATCAAAGGCTTAGATGAGAATCTAGGCCTTTTTTCATATCATAACGTCGCTTGACATATACACATTCCACGTATAACTTTGCGTATAACCTAACTTATACATATACAAAGTTATACATATGGCCCTCACCGATACACAGTTACGCAATGCCAAGCCTCAAGACAAAGATTATTCAGTTACTGATGGGTTAGGGCTTTCAATTCTCATTACTAGTTCTGGGGGTAAATGGTGGCGCTTTCGTTATCGTCATTTGGGCAAACCAAAACTCATGTCGATGGGCACTTATCCGGAAGTGTCATTACAGCAAGCCAGAGCAAAACGCGATGAAGCGCGTGCGCTGGTGGCAAAGAATATAGACCCGGGGCGGGATAGGAAAGAGCAAAAACAAAAGGCCATACTGGACGCCACAAACACTTTTGAAGCCGTGGCGAATGAATGGCATGCATTGCACAATAAAAACAAGTCAGAGCGTCACCAGCAGCGTGTTAAGCGCTGGTTAGAGTTTTATCTATACCCAACCTTAGGTAAGAGGGTAATTTCAAGTATAACCGCGCCTCTGGTGTTGGAAACTACCAACATATTGCAGAAACAAGGCAAACTTGAAACCGCACACCGCATTATTCAAACAGCGGGCCAAGTTTTTCGCTATGCAATACAAAAAGGCTTCGCCACTAATAACCCGGCACCTGATTTAAAGGGCGCCTTGCCCCCACCTGTAGTTAAAAACATGGCGGCTATTCTTGAACCTAAAGATTTTGCCGGCTTGCTGAGAAGCATAGACGGTTATCAAGGCACGCTC
Source organism: Methylophilus aquaticus (assembly GCF_030769565.1). Lineage (GTDB taxonomy): Bacteria > Pseudomonadota > Gammaproteobacteria > Burkholderiales > Methylophilaceae > Methylophilus > Methylophilus aquaticus. The sequence goes on from NZ_JAVCAP010000002.1 coordinate 211,959, forward strand.
ACGGTACGTTGTGCCCTAAAGCTCGCTCCATTACTTTTTCAACGCATTGGTGAATTGCGACGTATGAAATGGGAGGACTTAGATTTTGAGCGTAACGAATGGCGTTATACAGTCACTAAGACAAAGACTGAACATATTGTCCCTCTATCGACACAGGCTGTGGACATCATTAATCAGATGCAGTCTTTCTCAGGACATGGGCTATTTGTTTTTCCGGGTGGACGGACACATGAGCGCCCAATGAGTGAAAATGCAATTAACGGAGCACTTCGTAACTTAGGCTATGACACGCAAAATGATATTACTGGGCATGGTTTTAGAGCTGTAGCACAAACATTGGGAGAGCAAGAGCTGGGTTTTGACCCTAAACATATTGAGCGACAACTGGCCCATTCAGTTGTAAACCCTTTAGGCACAGCTTATGAACGGGCACAATTCTTACAAGCAAGAAAAAGTATGATGCAAAAATGGGCGGATTATCTTGATGAGATTAAAGCTGGTGGGAAAGTATTACCTTTTAAGCATGCATAAATTTAAATAGGCAAATTAGCATGCGGTTCGATTCTTACTTACTAGAAATAATTCTTACGCCAGTCTATTTTTGCTTGGCCTTATTGTTATTGACGCTAGTCTTTCACGCTTTCTATGTATGGTTTGGAAATATAAAAAAAGTTGACATGGTTTTTCTCAAACAGGTGGATTACTTTTGGCTACTTGCGGCAGTAGTCGGATTAATCAGTCTGAGCAATGATTTAAATGAAGAGGTTTCTCAAGCATATATTAATAATGCTGAAGGCCCTAAGACACAAGGCGCATATAGTTTATTCAGAAGACATTTAGAGACTGCTCTTCCTGTGTGTATCCCTCGATTTAGGGGTGAGTTCTCACCTTCCAATTTTGAGGAGATTAATGAAGATAGCAAGATGCTCTGTAATGCTTCTCGAAGGGTATACAAAAAAATGCCTGATTCAATATCTGAGCCATATCCGATAATAGAGGCATTAGGGTTTAATGACTCTGAATTTCTTTTTGATGTTAAAGGTGAGGCTAACCAGTCATATATTAAAGAAACTATGTGGTTTGCAGAGCGCTATAGAGAACAGCAAGCTCGGTATGAAAAATTCAGATTGGCCGCAAGACATTCAAATGGCTATGATTTCATTAAGATTCTTCTTGGACCTGGGTTGCTAGCTTTCGCACTTGCTGTGCGAATTACAAAAGTTACAGTCGAGGTCAAGTTAGCGAAAGAAAATAAAAGATTTAAATAAAGTTTCGATAAGAAAAGCAGGTAATGGAATGTTTGCAAAAACGTGCTATTGGTATTTTTGTTTTACACCTATCTCTATACCCAATATTTCTGAGCGAATATTTGGGTTCTCTGAATATTTAACGGCAGTTGCATTGCTTGCCGTGTTATTCACCATTACCGATTTCAGGTTCAAATTTCGCCTTGCAGTAACTCCTAGTCATTTGTATCGAAATTCTTATGTGGTCTTAGCTTTGATAGGCATATTGAGCTTGTTGACAGAAGTTTGGATTGCTGAAGAATGGTTTGTACCCGTCACTGTCGGCCTTGATTACCATATTTGGCAGATGATGCTTGGGCTATTATTTCTCGTCACATTTCTCACATGGATATACTATGCATTTATAAACCCACCTATCTTTGGGAAACGGAACGCACACAAATATGCAGTAGCTCTTTATAAAGTGATTGTAAAAAGTTCTAACGAGGAGTTGAAAGTAATCGCCGATGAACTTGCAAGGTCTGCATCCACGCTGATTAAATATGTTGAGAGTCTGCCTAGGCATCCAACACAAAAAAATAAAGCGGACTACAAAGATTTTGCTCACGATATTTTACTTCTTATGGGGAATCGTAGACTTTGCAAATATATCGTGGCAACCTCACAGGTTACTGCTCAAGCTTTTTTTGATGAAATGGTTAAAGGCAAAAAGTACAACATCCCTATTATACAGTTTGCTCGAAATATCTTAACTGAAGCTATTTCTCAAAAAGAGTCATTCCTATATTCGGAGGGAGAGGATGGGATTTATTCTGGCCTTCTTGGCTATCTAAAGCCCGTCAGCAATTCACTTTATGGAAATTTTACCTTAATTGAAACTCTCGCTTTAAATGGGTTTAGTCCATTTGACGTGGATTACGACGAGCTTAGAAGTTGGGACAGTAATCAATGGAAGGCATACTGCCGGGCTGCTTTAATGACAATAAATAGTTATTTGGTGGACGGTAATGACACGCCTCAGTTCTCGTCGATAAGAAGAGTGTGTGAAAATGTTAAGCATGCGTGTATCGATTTGCGTAAATTAGATGGAATGGATTCGACCTATGAAAGTGAAATAGCAAAAACATTTTCCGTTCTTGTTGAGTTTGTAAAACAAATTATTGAGTTAATTAATAAACAACCAAACCCACCCTGGCCCATACCTAAAGTCGACAAAGGTAGATATACAACAGATATATATGACCTTTTAGCCAATCTAATTTTTGAATTTTGCTTTCAAGCGGCTACTGTTAAATCACCGCGTCATACATCCTGGGAGCTTCAATTCAATATTGTTTGGGAAAGTTTTTTCGGTTCAGAAAGAGGTGCAACATGGAGTATCGTTCGTTATAAAGTGCGTAGGCAACTTTACGATTCGATAGTTAAATTAAATAATCTACCAAATTATAAGAGCTCAAGAGTTCTTGGATTTTGTTTGAATATTTTGATTGATGCGAATAAGCCTACAAATCAGAATTATTATGACCGAGCTGATTATCCTTTAGCAAAGGCTGTTCAAAATTGGACAAATAAAAACTATCTTCAGTTACGGAAGATTAACTCAGATATCGCTGATTCCGTATTACTTGGGAGTATCAGTTTTGATGAAAAAGGACGTAGATTAGTGAAAACCTATAGCAAGGGTCTGAGGACAGAAGAACCAAAGACATACTTAAATTTGAGGGTAGCTCGGTCAAGAAGGAAGCCGCCAGTTTAAAAGCAACCGCAGACTAATTACTGCGTAAATCTCTTTATCTTGCATTAGAAACATATGCAGTTCTTAAGTGGCTACGTAGGTATCTAATGCAAGTGAACCGCCCCGTAATTTGAGGAGGCTCTTTAAGATGAGAGAATATCGAGATGAAGAGCACAAACAAATTTTCCCCGGAAGTCAAGGCGCGCGCAGTGCGCATGGTTTTAGAGCAAC